>NZ_CABPVR010000001.1:0-79522 GCF_902460875.1 Campylobacter concisus
TATTAACTTTCAATAAGAATAAATTTCTTGTAGCCCACCTACATCTTTTTCCAAAATTTGGTTCTTCTCATCAAGTTTGACCAAACCATTTGTTTTAAATTTATTTAAAATTCTCGAAAAAGTTTCTGGAGTCATATTAAGTATTGATGAAATTTTTGTATGTTTTAGCTCATTAAATAGATCTTCATGATTTAAAATGAACCTAGCCACCTTCTCTTCGGAGCTTAGTATTAGTTCTTGGTGGAGTAAATTTGTAGTTATTCTTATCTTTTGAGCCATTGATCTTAGAAATTTCATGCAAATTTCTGGTTTTGTTAAAAATTGTGTTTCAAATTTTTCATAATTTATCTTTAAAACCTCGCCAGAGATAGTAAAAATGGCGCTCGCTGGATAAGGTATATTTTCAAAATTTACGACTTCAGCTACAAAATTCATAGGTGCAAGCTGATGGATAAAAATTTCCTTACCATTTGCCGTAGTTTTATAAAGTTTAACCGAGCCAGTTATCAAAAATGTAAGCCACTTTGGCTCCTCGCCCTCTATAAATAAAAACTCGCCTTTTTTGTATTTTTTAACAACGCTTATTGCTTCAAGTTTGGCTAGGTCATCGGCGCTAAGACCTTGAAAAAATGGGATTTGTTCTATCATATTTCACTCGCTTTTAAGATAAAAAAGCATTTTAGCATAAAAAATAGGACAAAATTTAACGGATTTCAAAGGGAGCTTTATCCCTTTAATTTAAGAATTTATTTTTTAAGAAGATCTCTGATCTCAGTTAGAAGTGCTATATCAGCTGGAGTTTCAGGCTCTGCAGGAGCTGCCTCTTCTTCTTTTGGTAGTTTATTTTTAAGTGTATTTAAAGCCTTGATGACGCAAAAAATACAAAATGCAATGATTAAAAAATCAACCATTGTTTGTATAAATGAGCCATAGTTTATCGTAACAGCAGGCGCACCTTCTGCTGCTTCTTTTAGTGTTAGCTTAAGATCAGTGAAATTTACACCGCCTGTTATAACGCCAACAACTGGCATGATAATATCACCAACTAGCGATGAAACGATCTTTCCAAATGCCCCACCGATAACAACACCAACTGCCATATCTATGACATTTCCGCGCATCGCAAATTCTTTAAATTCGCTGATAAAACTCATTCTTTCTCCTATAAATAGTTAAATTTTCGTGCGGATTTTATAAAAAATATGCTTTGCTTAGCCTAAAAATTTAAAATTACATAACTTTAAATTTATCAAGCGAGTGTTATAATCCAAACTTCAAATTTAACGTAAGGAATGAGCTTATGTATCGTTTTGCACCCTCTCCAACAGGAGATATGCACATAGGAAATTTACGTGCTGCTATTTTCAACTATATTTGTTCTTTGCAAGATAAAAGTGGTTTTATTTTACGCATAGAAGATACCGACAAAGAGCGAAATATCGAGGGAAAAGAGAAAGATATCTTAGAAATTTTGAGCAAATTTGGCATAAAACCAGAGCAAATTTACATCCAAAGTGAAAATTTAAAATTCCACAGACAGCTTGCATCAAAGCTTCTCATCGATAAAAAGGCATTTGCTTGCTTTTGCACCGAAGAAGAGCTCGAAGCAAAAAAACAAAAAGCAAAAGAGCAAGGCGTGGCATATAGATATGACGGCACCTGCGAGAGATTAAGTGACGCCGAAGTTTTAAACTGCGAGAAGCCATTTGTCATCCGCATGAAAAAACCAACACGTACGATGAGTTTTACAGACGCGATCAAAGGCGAGCTAAGCTTCGAGCCAGACGCTGTTGATAGCTTTGTCATCATGAGAGCAGACAAAACTCCAACTTATAACTTCGCCTGCGCGGTTGATGATATGCTTGAGGGCGTAACCTTTGTCATACGCGGCGAGGATCACGTGAGCAACACACCAAAGCAAGACCTCATACGTGAGGGGCTTGGCTACACTGGCAAGATGAACTACGCGCATTTGCCTATCCTTTTAAATATAGAGGGTAAAAAAATGAGCAAACGCGAGAACGAATCAAGCGTAAAATGGCTCTTTGAGCAGGGATTTTTACCTGAGGCGATCGCAAACTATCTGATACTTCTTGGCAATAAAACTCCAACTGAAATTTTTACGATCGAAGATGCGGTAAAGTGGTTTGATATAACCAAAATTTCACGCTCGCCTGCTAGATTTGACGTGAAAAAGCTTGAGCAGATAAATAGAGAGCACATCAAGCTTGCTTCAAAAGAGCGCATAAAAGAGATCTTTGGCGTGGATGATAGCAAGGTTGAGCTAGTTAAATTTTACACTCAAGAGAGCTCCCTGGTGCCTGAGATAAAAGAAAAAGTTGAGGCTATATACTCACCAAAAATAGCTCCAGATGAGTACAAAAACGAATTTGAGATCATCAAAAAAGCAGCTCGTAATTTAAAAGCTTGCGAAACATTTGATGAGTTTAAAAAAGAGCTTATGAGCGCTACAAATTTAAAAGGTAAAAACTTTTTCATGCCACTACGTGCGCTGCTTACAAACGACCTTCACGGCCCTGAGCTAAGCGAGCTTTATCCTCTTATCAAAGATGATCTAGCAAAAATTTTAATCTAGGAGCAAAAATGATACTTTCCACTCTATTTTCAGCGATTGCAAACATTTTGCACCTTATTATCACGGTCTATACTTGGGTTATCATCGCAGCAGCTCTGATTAGCTGGGTCAGGCCAGATCCTAGCTCGCCGGTCGTGCAGCTACTTTATAGGCTAACTGAGCCGGTTTATAGCTTTATTAGACGCTATATAAAAACAAATTTTAGTGGTATCGACTTTACTCCGCTTATCGTACTTTTAGCACTTCAATTTTTAGATCAATTTTTAATAAGGCTTTTGTTTGGTTTTGCTGCGTCACTTTAGTATTCTCTCTCTTGCCTGTGTTGCTCTTTTAGCTAAAATTTACACCTACGAAGAGCTAAAAAAAGAGCCAAAAAGCCTAGCAAAAGACTACTACATCAACCGTCTTATTAACGAGGGCAGCTATACAAAAGAGCAGATCGCAGATCTTTCGCATGATGTATTTAGAAAAGCGGGCCTTGTTCAAAAATCAATCGATAAAATTTTACCTCCAAAAGTGGCTCCTAGCAAATGTCCTGGTGTAAATACAAAAAATATCACCCAGGCAAATCTAACCTGCCAAAATTTGCTAACATCTATTGCTTTTAGTTTAAAGCTTGACAATCATACTCGTGAAATTTTAGCAGCCAATCTTGCAAAGACAAATCCAGAAAAATCAAAAATTTTACTCGCATTAAATGAAGCAAATCCGGCTAAAGTTTTTGCAAATTTAAACGATACAAAGAGCTTTTTAGAGCTATTTAACGCCTCTAGCCCACAAAACAAAAGTACACTTTTTAGCGAAAGTTTTGATACAAATTTTATGACCAAGCTCTACTCGCAAAAGGGCTTTACAAATTTATTAAACGATATTGTTTTTAATAAAAAATATGAAGGCTTTAGGAGAAATTTGCTAAGCATCGATCCAGCCATCACTGAAAAAAATGACGCTTTTACGCTTGGATTAAATGCGATTTTACTAGGACAAGACGATATCGCTTTTAGTCTTTTTGCAAGAGCCAAGAGCACATTTGAAAGAGCTTGGCAAAGAGACAATGCGGCCTTTTGGCAGTACCAGATAAGCAAAAACGAAAGATTTTTAAAAGAGCTAAGTGCCAGCAGGGACGCGAATATCTACTCACTTTACGCAAGAGATTTGATCGGTGGCGAGTCACTTGAGGTCATCGTGCCAAGGCCTAGCAAGCAAAATATCGAAAATTTTGACGTGAGCGATCCGTTCTTATGGAACAAAACTATAGCCCTTGCAAAGGATATGAATGCCACGCAAGCAAGCGAATTTGCGAAGAAATTTTATACAAACGAAAGTATCGGTGCCTATGCATATTTCATGCAAAAGGCGCATGGTTGGGAGAAACAATACTTCTTGATGCCAAGCTCTCCTGAGCTTGAGGGTATCAGCAACGAAAGAAAATCGATGATCTATGCCCTAGCTAGACAAGAGAGTCTCTTTATCCCAAGCGTGGTTTCTACTTCATACGCCCTTGGAATGATGCAGTTTATGCCATTTCTAGCAAATGCGATCGGTAAAAAAGAGCTAAAGATCCCAAATTTTGACCAAGACGATCTTTTTAAAACAGATGTCGCATTTAAATTTGCAAATCACCACCTAAACTATCTTGATAAATTTCTCTATCATCCGCTCTTTACCGCATACGCGTACAACGGCGGTATTGGCTTTACCAAAAAGCTTATCACAAGAGATGATATGTTTAAAGAGGGAAAATTCGAGCCATTTTTATCGATCGAGCTTGTCCCAGTCGCAGAAACTAGAAACTACGGAAAGAAGGTGCTTGCCAACTACGTAATCTATATGGCGCTTACTGGTTCCAATATAAAGATTTCGCAACTTTTCGAAAATTTAACAAAACCGGCTTTGACTGATAAATTTCGAAACTAAGTGCTAGATCATCGCTTTGCTTACTTGGTGCGGTCACTTCATAATAGAGCGCCCAAGGCATCGAAAATCCAGCAAATTTTAGCATCTCGTCATTTTCATCAAGTAGCCTTGTATTTGTGGCATTTGAGTCGTTATTTACCTTTATATTATTTAGCTCGCTAGCGTGCTCTTTTGGATTTATGGCCACCAAAAAGTGCTCTTTGCTCTGGTCTAAATTTGAATTGTAGATCGGATTTAAATAGGTAGCGATGATGAGCGTCCTGTCAGCACCATCAATAATCTCACTTTTGCTTGTGTAGGCCAAAAGCTCATTTTTTAACGGCTCATGCACGATTACTTTTTCACCAGCACAGCCAAATATCATCAAAATAAATACAAAAAACGATATAAATTTGCTCATAAAAACTCTTGAATTTCTAAAATTTCTGCCATTTTAGCATTTTAATTTTTAAATTTCACTCATAAATTTTAAAGCCAACATAAGTTATAATCGCGAGAAATTTTAACAAAAAAGGTTCTTATGAAAAGACTTGCTATTGCTTTTTCTGGCCCTTCAAATAGCGGGAAAACGACTCTTATTTTAAAGGTAGCAAAAAAATTTATAGATGATGGTTTGAAAGTCGCGATAGTAAAACATGATCCAGGCGACAAGGCCAAATTTGATGTTGAAGGCAAGGATAGCTTTAAATTTTCTCAAACCGGAGCAGATGTGGTGGTGATGAGTCCGACTAGAACAACTTATTTCTCACAAAATCCACAAGAAATTAGCGATGTCATTAAAATGCTAGGTGAGTTTGATATGCTCTTAGTTGAGGGTTTAAAGACGCTTCCACTACCAAGGTTAAGCGTTTTTAAAGATGAAATAGATGAAAAATATCTTAGCTTTTCAGACGCGATCGCAACATATAAAAAACAAATTCCTTACGAGATAAAAAATATAAATTTAGACGATATAGACGCCATTTGTGCGTGGATAATTAAAAATGCAAAGGCTGTATAATGCAAGAATTAAACCAAATTTTTAACACCATAAAAGAGATCGCAAAAGAGATAAGCGAAGTGATAAAATACGCCGATCTTGGCTACACAACTCACGAAAACGCAACTGGCGACACCCAGCTAAAGCTTGATGTAAAAAGCGACGAGATCATCACAGCTAAATTTAAGCAGCTTTCATGCGTAAAAGCGCTAATTAGCGAAGAGAAAGAGGATGAGCTTGAGATAAATAAAAATGCTAAATTTATAATCGCTTACGATCCACTTGATGGCTCAAGCTTAGTTGATGTAAATTTCGCCGTTGGCTCGATCTTTGGTATCTATGAAAACGAAGTAAAACCAGAAAATTTAATAGCCGCAGCTTACAGCATATATGGCCCAAGACTTGAGCTGGTAATTGCTGAGAAAAAGGGCGCTTTGCCTAAATTTTACAGGCTTGGCAAAGATGGCGAGTTTAAATTTGTAAAAGAGCTTGAGCTAAAAGAAAAAGGCAAGCTAAACGCCACAGGGGCTACGCAAAAGGGCTGGAGCCAAACTCATAGAAACTTCATAAACGAGCTATTTAACGAGGGCTACAGACTAAGATACTCAGGTGCGATGGTGAGTGACCTGCATCAAATTCTACTAAAAGGTGGTGGCCTTTTTAGCTACCCAGCAACGAGTGATCATCCAAATGGCAAGCTAAGAGTAGTCTTTGAAGTGTTGCCATTTGCCTTCATATATGAAAACGCAAAGGGCGCAACCTCAAACGGCAAAAACCAAACACTTTTTGATATAAAAATAGAAAAAATTCACCAAACAACGCCATGCTTTTTTGGCTCACGTGATGAAATTTCTCTTTTGTATAAATTTTACGAGCAAAAATAATGCAAGAAACACAAGCAAACGAGCCACTTGACGCATTTGAGCTAGCCTTAAAGCAAAAAGCAAAAATTTTGCAAGAGTGCCAAAGCCAAAAAGGGCAAAAAAGCTGCTTTAACTGCGAAGTATTTTTTGACTGCGAGACAAGAAAAGAGTATGTAAATAGCTGCTATAACTCGATGTCAAAAGGCAATACTGGCAGCGATGGTGGATTTGATTTTTAAAATTAAAGGAAAAATATGAAAGAAAAAGCTTATATAACGACCCCAATATACTATGTAAACGACGTGCCACACATCGGTCACGCCTACACGACTATCATCGCTGATACACTTGCTAGATTTAACCGCTTGCAAGGCAAAGAGACCTACTTTATGACTGGCACAGATGAGCATGGTCAAAAGATCGAACAAGCAGCTCGCGCAAGAGGTAAGACACCAAAAGAGTATGCTGATGAGATCAGTGCGAAATTTAGATCACTTTGGGATGAGTTTGAGATAAGCTATGATCATTTTATAAGAACGACCGACGAAGAGCACAAACAAACTGTGCAAAATGTTTTTGAAAAAATGCAAGCAAATGGCGACATTTACAAAGGCGAATATGAGGGATTTTACTGCGTTAGCTGTGAAACTTTTTTTAACCAAAGAGACCTACTAGAAGACAATCACTGTCCAGACTGTGGCCGCGTGACGTCTTTAGTCAAAGAAGAGAGCTACTTTTTCAAGCTTTCAAAATATGAAGACGCGCTTTTAAAATGGTACGAAAATGACGAGCTTTGCGTCATCCCAAAAGGCAAGAAAAACGAGGTCGTAAGCTTTGTAAAATGTGGACTAAAAGATCTTTCAGTAACAAGAACGAGCTTTGACTGGGGCATAAAGCTACCAAAGAGCGCAAACGATGAAAAGCACGTTATGTACGTCTGGCTTGACGCGCTTATAAACTACCTAACAACACTAGGATATTCAAGAGATGATGCTAGAATGGATCTTTGGCCATACACTACTCACATCGTTGGCAAAGATATTTTACGCTTTCACGCAGTTTACTGGCCGGCATTTTTGATGAGTCTTGGCTTGCCACTACCAAAACACGTCGCGGCACACGGCTGGTGGACAATAGATGGCGAAAAGATGAGTAAAAGCAAGGGTAATGTCATAAACCCAAGAGAGGTCGCAAACGCTTATGGGCTTGAAAATTTCAGATACTTTTTGCTTAGAGAGGTGCCGTTTGGACAAGATGGCGACTACAGCCAAAAGGCTTTGATCGAGCGCATAAACTCAGAACTTGGCAACGGTCTTGGCAACCTGCTAAGCCGAATAGTTGGCATGAGCGCAAAGTATAGCGACTATAAAATCTATTCAAAAGACGTGATCAAATTTCACAAAGCCGAGCTTGATGAGGCGAAGGGCTACCTTGATGAGGCTATTAAAAATTTAGAAAATTTAGCAACAAACCGCTATTTAGAGGATCTTTGGAAGATCGTAACGCTAGCAAATGCAGCCGTTGCGAAGTATGAGCCATGGTCACTTGTAAAAGCTGGCAAAAGTGACGAGGCAAACGCGCTTGTGGCACTTTGCGCAAATTTACTTGCAAAAGTGGCGATACTGCTTAGTCCAGCCATGCCAAAAACTTGTGCTAAGATAGCTGACACGCTTGGCTTTAGCATAGACACAGTATCTTATGAAAGCCTTGTTTTGAAAAATGAAATTTTAAATTTTGTGGCAAAAGCTACCGAGCCACTTTTCCCAAGAATAGAAAAAGAGCTAATGAGCGAGGCAAATGAGCCGCCAAAGGTTGAGGTAAAAGCTGAGCCAAAAGAGGATAAAAAAGAGGACGAAATCATTAGCATTGATGACTTTGCAAAGGTGGTGATAAAAGTAGGCGAAGTGCTCGAATGCGAGAGAGTCGAGGGTAGTGAGAAGCTGCTTAAATTTAAGATAGATCTTGGCGAGGAGCAGCCACGTCAAATTTTATCTGGTATCGCCAAATACTACGAGCCTAGCTCGCTTGTGGGCAAACAAGTTTGCGTTTTAGCAAATTTAAAAGAGCGAACGATGATGAAAAAATATGTCTCTCAAGGCATGATCCTAAGCGCATCTGATGGCTCGCTAACACTTCTTGGTACGCAAGGCAAAGTTAAAAACGGCGCGATCGTTGGCTAAATGACAATAGAGAATTTAACTCGTCTAATAAATGCCGAGGCTCTAAACGCACCGACGATAACTAGCGTCAGTGAGTTTGTTTTTGAGCTAAAACACGTAAGGCGCGGCTTTGCATATATTTGCTTAAATGCAAACGATAGCGATATAGAAACTGCAATCAAACAAGGCGCATACGCCATAATTAGCGAAGATAATGTACCAATTATCGACAAAGAGATCGCTTTTTTAAAAGTTAGTAGCTTACAAACTGCCATGATAAAACTCATGAGATTTGAGGCTACTCATAAAGATTTAAAATTTTGCGCAGTAAATCCTTTTATAAATGACTTTTTAGAAAAATCAAAGCTTGGCTCTAATGCACACGTCATGTCAAAAAATATTACTGAGCTTTTCAATCAAATTTTTCACGCAAAGGTCTTTGATGTCTTTTTTGGCGATGATACAAGAACACTTCAGCGAATATCGCCTCTTTTTGAGACCATTTACACAGATACGACTATGCACGAGATAAATCCAAGCTCGATATTTTTTACAAGCACAGTCTTTAAGCAAACATACTATCAAAACTTAAACATACCACGAGTTTTTGCTGGGATGTTTTATGGGCTTTTAAAATTTCTTGATAGTAATAAAATTTCATTTAAGCCTTACGAAGGTAGGATTCACGGGCATTTTGACCCGATTTTTATAGATAAAAATTTTATTCCAACTAGTTTTGGAAATAGCTTTAGAGCTATAATTACTGAAAGCGATGAAGATTTATTCATAAGCCAAAGTATATTTTTAAATAAAAAATTTAGCCCTGATGAGATAAAAATTTGCTTGCCAGAAGGCTCGTTATTAAAAGTACAAAACGCAATCTACTTTAAAAATTTAAGCGAGATAAAAAAGCTTAAAAATTTTATCTATATATTGATTTTATGCCAAAAAGAGGAGCTTTTAGAAGAGCTTCACAAAACATCTGAAGAAAATCTACTCTTTTAAGCTTTTATTATTTATAAGATCAATTAGCCTAACATCCTCGCTTCTTACGATTAGGCTTTTAGGCAGCTCAAATTTTTTTATCACTTCACACTCTTTTTCTCTCATTTCGCCATCATCTTTTTCATGATCAAATCCCAAGATATGAAGCAATCCATGCGTAAAAAGTAGTGCGGTTTCGGCCTCTTCGCTATGATTTAGCTCAGTGGCTTTCTCTTTTACCATATCTTTGTTTATAACGATTGAGCCAAGTGGGGCATGAATGACAAGCTCAAGCGGAAAGCTTAAGACATCTGTCGTTTTATCAATGCCTCGCTCGGTTTTATTTAGTTCTCTCATCTCTTCCTTATCGACAAAAACTAGCTCGATTTCTCCTAGTGTCAAATATTCACAAATTTCATCTAAAATTTTTGGATAGCTCTCTTCGCAAAGTATCATTTTAGGCTCTTTCCTTAGTAACTTTTTTGTATAATTCTAGCAAAAATAAAAGGCAAAATATGAAAAAAGCAGTTTGTATAATGAGCGGCGGCATGGATAGTACGCTTTGTGCTGTAATCGCAAAAAAGGCTGGATATGAGATCGTAGCGCTTCATTTTGACTATGGCCAAAGAACGATGAAACGTGAAAAACGTGCATTTAACGAAATTTGTGAAAGATTAGGCATTACAAAAAAGATGAGTTTAGATGTTAGCTTTATTGCCCAAATAGGCGGAAATTCTTTAACCGATGAAAGCTTGCAAATAAGAAAAGACGGGGTGGAAAAAGATGTGCCAAATACTTACGTGCCTTTTCGAAATGGTATTTTTATCTCGGTCGCTGCCGCACTTGCTGAAAAAGAAAATGCACAAGCTATCTATATCGGAGTCGTAGAAGAAGATAGTTCAGGTTATCCTGACTGCAAAGAAAGCTTCATAAAAAGTATAAACGAGGCTATAAATTTGGGTACATCGCCTAGTTTCTCGTGCGAGATAATTACTCCACTTGTAAATTTAAGTAAGGCTGACATCGTAGCAAAATCTCTTGAGCTTGGCTCGCCGCTAGAGCTCACTTGGAGCTGCTACGAGAGTGAGGACGAGGCATGCGGACTTTGCGATAGCTGCAGGCTAAGGCTAAATGGCTTTAAAAAGGCAAACGCCACTGATAAAATCGCATATAAAAATCAAAAATTTTCGTTATGAGCCTCTAAAAGTAGCAAAGAGATATCTTGCTTTGCTACGTTTTACTATATTTAAACATTTTGGAAATTGATATTTTTCCTAATCATCACATTTTGTTAAGATTTAAAGATATATCAACGTTTAGACTCTTGCTACCTATCAAAAACATAAATTCTTAGTCAAGCTTGCCAAAATTTAATAAGGAGGATTAAAAAGTAGTTAATAAATTTAGCCAAGGGTACAGTAAAAATTTCTAAGTAAGCGGTCACTACCACGGCTTTTTAGTGATCTTTATTTTTTCTTACTGTCTTGTTTTTTATTTTGATCACTTTGGATTCTTTCTAAATTTATATATCCCATTTCAACGAGTTTATTATAAATTTGAGCGATTTTTGGCCCAGCCGCACTTCCGCCATGGCCACCATGCTCGATAACCATTGTGATAACGTATTGTGGATCTTCATAAGGCGCATATGTAGTCATCCATGCGTGAGATCTTTGCAAATACGCCATATCCTCTTCTTTCATACGTTTCTTTTCAGTTTGAGAAATTCCAACGACCTGAGCAGTACCTGTCTTTGCAGCAACTTTAACTAGGCTTCCAATAAAATGCCTATTTGCCGTGCCTCTTGGGTGATTTGCCACTTCATACATTGCATGCCTAATAGCTGGTAGTTGTGATTTTTCAAACGGCGTAAAAGCATCATCTGTTGGTGTAAAATCAACATCCTTGCCATCAATGCTCTTTAAAAAATGTGGAGTCACATTTAACCCAGTTGCAAGGCCTGCTGTATATTTTGCCACTTGCATAGGCGTGACTAAGAAATTTCCCTGTCCGATAGAAGTGATAAGGGTCTCACCTTGAAACCACGCTTTGCCATACTTCCTCATCTTCCACTCTCTACTTGGCAAAGTCCCCACAAACTCATTTGGCAAATCAACCTCTGTTTTTCTACCAAATCCCATACGCTCCAGTATCGGCACAATAGCGTCGATCCCTATCTTTTGACTACCTTTATAAAAATAATCATCACAGCTCTCTCTAATTGCCGTATTCATATTAACATTTCCATGTCCGTGAGAGTTCCAGCAGCGGAATTTACGCCCTCCAAGCTCATACGAGCCACTGCAAAAAAAGCTATCGTATTTACTCATGCCATTATCCAAAAACGCAAGCGCCATACCCATTTTCACGACAGATCCTGGCGGATAAAGGCCGTTTATAAGCTTATTTGTAAATGGATGATCCACGTTTTTAACAAGCTCTTCCCATTCAGGCTGAGAAATTCCAAGCACAAATGGGTTTAGATCGTACTCTGGAAAGCTACCAGCAGCTATGATAGCACCATCTTTTAGACTCATAACTATGACGCTTCCTGCATCTTTGCCAAAGACATCAGCCACAAACTGCTGAAGCTCAAGATCGACTGCAAGCTTGATATTTTGACTTTGTGGTGCTTGATAGTTTATCTGCTCGATCTCTTCATTTAAGGCATTTACCTTTATCTTTTTAAAACCCTGAATTCCTTGTAAGATCGGATTATAAAACCGCTCCACGCCACTTCTTCCAATGTAATTTGTAAGCTTTGTCAAAGGATCATTATCCATATCTTTTTGATTTGCCCTACCGACATAGCCGATGATGTGAGAAGCCAGATCGTTATACGGATAGTGGCGTTTTGAAGCGGGCCTTATCTCTAAATTTTCACGCAAAGAAAGTGATGCAAAAAATGGCAAAAATTTATCATAATCAATAAATTCAACCACATTTATAAAATCTTGGTTATAAGCTGAGTCATTTTTTATGTATTCATTTTTAAGCTTTGTGACATTTAGATCACTAAATAGTGAGCCAATGTAAGCTAGCTCATCATCTAAAATTTTTACCTTTTTATTAGCACTTAAATGAGGTCTAATGGATACTGAAAAACCAAGGCGATTAACAGCCATTGGCTTATCATGTGCATCAAAAATGATACCCCTAACTGGCGGAATATAAATAGTTTTTATCGCGTTTTGCTCCGCGATCTCGTTGTAGTAAGTATTTGAGTTTATGCTTAGATGATAAATTCGTCCCAAAAGTATAATCCAAAAAAGAGCGATCACACTAAAGACGATGCGCATTCTCATAGCACTTTATCCCTAAAAAGAACGATAGCAAGGATACTTTCAAATGCTATAAAAAATAGATATTCAGACGAAAGTGTTAAATTTTGCTCATTTAAAACATAAGCAAATAGATTATTTACAAGAAATGTTAAAGTATATCCAGCTGCTACAAAGATGATAAGTAGACAGTTTCGCCACTTCATCGTGGTATATAGCCAGTCTAAAATAAAATTATAAAAAAGCAAAAATGCAATAATCGTTGAAAAAAGATGAAATCCATGGATTTGCTCAGCAAATATTATAAAAATTATCACAAAGTACCAATTATGCTTAAACTCGTCGTATTGCTTTTGTTTTCTTGAGTATTCCAAAATCATATAAGTAAAAAAAATGCCAATGAGTGGTGGCAAAAAGCCAAATTGCGTAGTTGCTATCTCATATGAGAATAAAAAAACAGCCCACCAAAATTCTTTAAAAATTTTAACATCTAAGCTGCTTATGGTTTGCATTTTATCTACCAAGAGCGTTATTTATGATGGCTTCTCTAGCCTTTTCTATACCGCTTTTATTAAGAGTTGAGACTAAGATGCCGCTTGGATCAAATTTCATTACCGCACTCTTTTGGCTTTGATTTAGCTTATCGCTTTTTGTATATAAATTTAAAATTTTCTGGTCAGCTCTTAAAAAGCTTTTTAGGTAAGAATCCACGTTCACGTCGATGTCTAGGTCAAAATGTCTAGCATCAATTAGATGTATAAAAAGTCTAATGTCGCTTCTAAATTTCAAAAACTCATCTAAATTTTTACGCCATTCATCATGCTTTGACTTTGCCACTTTTGCATAGCCAAAGCCTGGCAAATCAACCAAAATGAGCTTAAATTTATCTTTTTCTTCCTGCTCATCTTTTTGCTCACAAAACTCGGCCTCAAAGAAATTTATAAGCTGAGTTTTACCAGGAGTCGATGAGCTTTTGGCTAGATTTTTTTGGTTTACAAGTGTATTTATGAGGCTGCTTTTACCAACATTTGATCTACCTAAAAAGACGACTTCGCTTGTTACGAAACTTGGAGCCTCTTTTATACTTGGACTTGATGTGATAAATTTAGCACCTAGTGGCCTTATCACTTATCTTTTTCCTCTACCTGAAAGATAAACTTAACAGGCTTTTTTTCATCACTATTTACACTATATGTGCCATCTTTTTGATTAACAACTATCTTTTCACCATAAACATTCTTATCAGTTTCTACTTCATGCAAATAGCCATTTCCACTAACAGTATAGATCTGTTTTGCTGGCTCGTATGTAAGAGTATTGCCTTTACCGTCGTAGTGCTTATCTTTTATAAAAATTTTTGCTCTAGCATTGCCAGTGGCCACATATTTTATAGGTTGGCGTTTTTTGTCAAAATAGACGACCACCTTATCTGCCTTAAGCTCATCAAATGAGCCCTTTTTGATATTTACATTACCTATAAATTCACTAGTTTGCTTATTCTCATCTGCAAAAAAATCATTTGATGTGATTTCAACTTGCTCTGCATTTAAAAATGTAAAACCCAATATCACCGCTAAAATCGCTGATTTTCTTCTACCCATGCCCTTAACCCTTTTACCTGCGTTTGTTTTTTGCCAAGATCATAGCTTCCACTCTCACCCAGTGCCTTATCATTATTTCTTATGAGCGTGAAATTTGCTTCAGATCTTACTATTTTTGTTTTTGTTCCATATATCACTTCGTCACTTATAAATCTCAAACTATCATTGTTTTCATAGTTCGCATTCTTTTGAAAGATGATTTCGGTATTTTGTGAGATTGCTTTGTCTGAGCTTAAAAAATGTTTTAAATTTCCTCTTAAAATTTTTGCTTTAAAACTCAAAAATTCATCTTTATCATTGTATCTATTTAGCTCGTCAGCCTCGTAGACTCCGCTTATTTTTGTGGAATTTATCTCATAATCTATCACATCATTTATCTGCATATTTGATATCTTTGTGTCGATCTTTAAAACATTTGCAAGGTATGGATCTTGAGCTGCCAAAAATATCATCACGACACTAAAAATTGCCACGACGAAGTAGAAAATTTTTACAACCAACGCTTAGACCACTCGTCATATAAATTTTCTGATTTTATAATAAGCTCGATCATCTCTCTAACCGCGCCATTGCCACCTTTGTGCTTTAGTTTTGTCTTTACATCAAGCTCTTTTATCGCATCTTTTGGCTTAAAGCTCCAAGCAACTGCATTTAAAATTTTATAGTCATTGTAGTCATCGCCGATAGCTGCTGCGTTTTTAAAGCTAAGCCCTTCAAATTTTAATATCTCACTCGCCACTTCAAATTTATCGCTAACGCCTTGATAGACGTGATTTATCTTTAGATCCTCTGCTCTTCGCTCAACAATGGCTGACTTTCTGCCAGTGATGATAGCTACTTTTTTACCAAGCTTTAGCCAGCTTTCTATCGCGTAGCCATCTTTTACATCAAAAAATTTAAGCTCTTCGCCGTTTGCATTATAGATGATCTTGCCATCAGTCATGCAACCATCAATGTCTAAAAAAACAATCTCTATCATAAAACACCCTTTGTGCTCGGAGTGCCTATTCTTGCGTTTTTAGCAAGTGCTCTACGAAGTGCTACGGCAAATGATTTAAAAGTCGCTTCGATGATATGGTGAGTGTTTTTACCGCGAATTTGATTTAGATGAAGAGTGATGGCTGAATTTATAGCAACTGCCCTAAAAAATTCCTCCACAAGCTCAGTGTCAAACTCCCCTACTTTAGCGTTTTGGTTAAAATTTTCATATACGAGGTAGGCTCTATTGCTAAGATCTAGCGCGCAAAAAACAGCTGCCTCATCCATAACAACGCTTGCTTCGCCAAATCTCTCAACGCCACTTAAAGGATATAAAGCCTCTTTTAAAAGCTGACCCAAAACTATGCCGACATCCTCAACGCTATGATGAAAATCAACATGGGTATCGCCCTTGCATGAAATTTCAAGATCAAGCAAAGAATGCTTTGTAAAAGCTTCAAGCATATGGTTAAAAAAGCCAATGCCAGTATCTATCTTTGCAACACCAGAGCCATAAATTTTAAGTTTCATTGAGATTTGTGTCTCTTTTGTATTTCTAGTTAATTCTAAAATTTCTTCTCTCACGCCCTAGCCTCTTACTATAAATGCACCTTGGAATTTACCGCTTCTTGCATAATCCCTGGCCTCGTCCTCACTTCTAAAGCCATTTAAAAATACTCTATAAATGGTAGATCCATCTATAGTAAATGTCTTAACTACCGACTTATAGCCATCTATGCTTTGATGTTCTCTTTGATATCTGTTTGCGCCCTCAAGGTTTTTAAATGAGCCAATTTGCACCATAAAATCTCCACCTACGACTCGTTGCTCTGACGAAATAATAATGCCTCCAGTTGGAGCTGTCGGAGAGACTGGATTTGGCACTTTTATACCAGTGCTTGTTGGTTTTACTTGAGTGTTAATGCTAGCAACAGCATTTATATCTTCATTAAAGCCTATAACTTCCATACTGACTGGAGCTGTGCCTGTACCGATAATATCAAGTTTAGTTGCAGCCGCCTTTGAAAGATCTAAAACTCTATCAGCCACAAAAGGTCCACGATCATTTACGCGGATAATGACGCTTTTTTGATTTCTTAAATTTGTTACTTTAAGAATCGTATTCATCGGCAAAGTTTTGTGTGCTGCAGTCATGTTGTACATATTATAAATTTCGCCGTTTGAGGTTGTTTTACCGTGAAAATTTGGTCCGTACCAACTTGCCGTGCCACTTGCCTTATCACCCACACTTACAACGGTTGGGTAGTATGTTTTGCCATTTATCGTGTAAGGCCTCATTGTTGCTTTTTGGATAGAAGCTGAATTGTTGCCCTTTACATTAGTTGGGCCACTTGGTGTAAATGGTGCTCCACTCCAAGAGCAACCAGTAACTAGAAGAGTAAAACTTAGTCCTATATAAAATTTTAGGCTCTTATGGTATGACAATATTTGCTCCAACATTTAAATTTGAACTAGCAAAAGAATTTGCATCTTTTAAATCTTTTTCGCTTACATTAAATTTTTTAGATAAAGAAGCTATCGTATCACCAGTTTGGACTATATAGTTTTGAGGTTTATTTTGTGCGGAAAATGGAATAATTAGTTTTTGATTATAGCTTACGGCATTTGTGCTAAGCTCGTTGTAGTCCTTGATCGCTCTATGACTAACACCAGTTTTTTTAGAGATAGAAAGTAATGTTTCGCCTTTTTTTACAACGTAGGTATAAAAATTATTTTTACCGTTAAATGGCTTGAAATTTTCTGTAAAAAGCTGTTTTTTATTTTCAGGGATATAAACATAATAATCTTTTAGAGTTGGTGGAGTAAATACAAATTTTAAGTGCGGATTGTTATTTTTCATCTTTTTTGTACTAAGACCGATACTATCGCCTATTTGAGCTAAATTTGTACCACCAGGCACTTTTACTTTTACAAGCTTTAGTCCTCCATTTATATTTAATAAAGATGAATCTTTAGACATCAAGAAGTCCGCGTCTTTTGCGGTATATGCTGCTCTTAAAATTTTGATAACAAAATTTCTAGTTTCAGCTGGAAGGTATTTTTTCTCTGCGTCAAGAAGCGTTACAAGGTCATCTGTACCGGCTTTTTGTATAGCTCTTTTTAAGGCTCCATCGCCGCAGTTATAGGCCATAGCTGCTAGATACCACTTACCAAATTGATTTTTAAGCGACTTTAGATAATTTGTAGCTGCAACAGTAGACTCTACTGGATCTTTTCTCTCATCGACATACTGTCCTACCTTCAGACCATGCAGTCTAGCCGTTTGCTCCATAAACTGCCACATGCCAGTAGCTTTTGCGTTTGAGACTGTGT
Organism: Campylobacter concisus; assembly: GCF_902460875.1. Taxonomy (GTDB): domain Bacteria; phylum Campylobacterota; class Campylobacteria; order Campylobacterales; family Campylobacteraceae; genus Campylobacter_A; species Campylobacter_A concisus_AA. The sequence continues at coordinate 17,693 of NZ_CABPVR010000001.1, forward strand.
GATTTGAAAAGCCTGATTCTATCATAGCTAGATAAAAGAATGACTCAGGTACGCCTGATTTTTTGATCTGCTCTTTTACCATCGGTATATACATATAACCATTTTTTAGAGCTTCTGTAAATGTTTCAAGTTGTGATTGTTTGATACCTTGCCTCATCTTTGCATAGTGAGAAGTCTTCATAAAGCTAGCGTCAATATCCAGCTCTTTTAAAATTTTTACCTGAGTATCGTATGAGCTCTTTTCAGGTGTATTTGCCAGTAGCAAGGTACTACATGCAAATATTAAAAATATTTTAAGCATTGCTTTCATTTCTATCCTTTTTCGTGTCAAAACTTAAGATGCTAGCATCTTAAACAAGTGCAACGCTCAAAATTTAAGCAAAGCACTTAAACAACCTTTTGGCATTATTTGAAGTTTTTTCACAAACAACTTCAAACTCAAGGTTTAAAATTTCAGCTATCTTTTTAGCAACAAATGTCGTAAACGCCGGCTCATTTCTCTTACCACGATTTGGTTCTGGCGTGAGATAAGGAGCGTCAGTTTCAATAACTATCCTATCAAATGGGATTTTTGGCAAAATTTCGACTAAATTTTTAGCATTTTTAAATGTTAAAACACCGCCTATACCAAAATAAAAATTCCCAAATTTACAAAGCTCTAAAAGAAGTGGCGAAGCATTATAACAGTGCAAAATCGCTCCAGCTTCAAGCTTTGGTGCATACTCTTTTAAGATGTTAAAAGAGTCCTCATTAGCCTCCCTAATGTGAAGAATAACGGGTTTTTTTAACTCAACAGCTAAATCAAGTTGAGCTAAAAAAATACGTTTTTGATCTTCTTTTTCTTTTATCTTTTCATTTTCATCCTTTGGCAAGCGGTAGTAATCAAGACCGCATTCACCAATCGCCACGCATTTTTCATCTTTAGCAAAATCTCTTAAAATTTCAATGCTAAAACTCTCTTTATCATATGGATGAACTCCAGCAGCAAAGAAAATGTCGCTGTTTTCGTGCGATATTTTAACTGCTTTTGGTAAATCATTGATATCAGCTCCAGGGATAATAAAGCCTTTTAGCCCTAAATTCCTGGCTTCATCTAAAATTTTATCAAGGTCAGGATCGTAAATTTTACTATCCAAATGACAATGCGTATCTATAATCATAAAGCTATTTCTACTCTATTTCTACCATTTTCTTTTGCGGTGTAAAGTGCCGAATCGCAAGCTTCAAGCATATCATCTATCTCGCAATGCCCATTACCAAAAGATACACCTATAGATATGGTCACTCTTATTTTTTGTTTTTTTATAACTACCTCATTTTCAGCCACTTTGGCTCGTAAATTTACAAAAAATTTGACAGCTTCTTCTTTGCTTATCTTTTTAAGCACAACGCAAAATTCTTCGCCGCCAAATCTAGCAACGATATCACTTCCTTTTGTATTGTCATTTAAAATTTTTGCGATTGATTTTAGTATCTTGTCTCCACCATCATGGCCATATGTATCATTTATCTTCTTAAAATAATCAACATCAATCATTGCAAAAGCGTAAGGCTCATTGGTCTCTTCAGCTGCTTGGATATACTCTTCCACGTCGGAATAAAAAAATCTTCTATTATAAACCCCGGTCAAGAAGTCGCGATTTGCAAAATTTGCTATCTTGTTTATATTTTCCATAGCTTCGATCGTATTATTAACACGGCATATTAGCTCTTCTTTTGAAAATGGTTTTGCTATAAAATCGCTCGCACCATTTTTTAAAAATATTGATGCGTCAGTCTTTTCGCTAGGAGATGTCATAACGATTACGCCAAGACTATTTTTATCTTTTTCTTTTCTAACCTCTTTTAGAACTTCAAGACCGTCTTTTACCGGCATTCTATAATCAGTTATTATAAGATTTATATCAGGATTATCCGCAAAATAGTTCATTGCCTCTTCGCCGTGAGCTGCGGCCAAGACTTTAAACTGAAGGCTAGTTAATATCTTTTTTATCATATTTCTAAAAGGAAGCGAGTCTTCAACAACCAAAACCTTGTATTGTCTATTTTTGCTCAGTCTATTTATCATTTGGAAGATATAGTTGATATCATCCATATTTCCTTTATAAACATAATCCACAATATCTTTATTTATAAAATTTTGCCTTGTTTCATCGTCAATGCTACCTGTTAAAACGATAGCCGAAAGCTCTTTGGAAAGTGCATAATCAACAATTTCGCCATTTGGAGCATCTGGCAAATTTAAATCCAAAATAGTCATAAAATAATCTTTGTCATGCTCGCTAATTAGCGTCTTAGCCTCGGCAAAACTGTATGCGACATCAATTGTCATGTCATCGATAGTCTTTTCCATTTGCATAACAATCAGCTTTGCTAACGCCTTATTATCATCAACTACAAGGATTCTTTCCATATTATTCCTACAAAAATTTTTATCAAATTAGTGGCGATTTTATCAAATAAATTTATTTACAAAGCTTAAATTAATAATTTAAATTAAGCTACTTTAAAAGCCCTTTCGCAAAATTTATTGCCTCTTCACTTATGTGCTCACCGCTTATCATACGCGCTAATTCGCTCACTCGTTCATCTTTATCAAGCTCTCTTACGACTGAGTTTTCTCCATGACGTTCTACCAAAAAGTGAGAATTTGCCTTTGAGCTAAGCTGTGGCTGATGTGAAATAGCAAAAATTTGATAAAAATTTGCGAGCTTAAGTAAGACATTTGCGATACTCATCGCCTCTTTTCCACTTAAATTTGCATCTATTTCATCTAAAATAATGACATCACCGCCAGTTTTTGTGATCTCGCTAGAGGCAGCTATGAAGGCCAGTCTTAGGCGGTTTAGCTCGCCTGAGCTTAAATTTTTAAGCGAAGTCTCATTTAAATTTAGACAAATCTCATCAACGCCCAAAATATCAAGCTTTTTATCCTCAATACTCAGCGTAATATCTGGCATATAAAGCTCTTTTAAATATGAATTTATCATACTCTCAAGCTCTTTTAAATTTACGCTCCTTGCCTTGCTTAAGATGCTAGCTAGCTCATTTGCCTTTTTGCTTAAAATTTCAAATTTCTTCTCAAGCTCACTCTTTTCAAAGCTTAAATTTTCATATCTGGCAAGCTCTTTTTCCTTTTTATTAAGCGCTTCTAATGCCTCTTCCTCACTGCCGTATCGCCTAATGATGGCATTAAGAGCCTCTATCCTATCAAGCACGCTCTCTACGTCGATATCGTCAAGCTCCTCCATATTTAAGCTATCTCTTGCGACTCTTAGCTCGTTCATCGCATCTTCAAAAAAGCCGTTGTCAAGGTCGCTGATACTTAGCGCCTCATTTACGCTATGCTCTAGCTCAAATATCCGCTCAGCTCTAGCCCACGCCTCATTTATCTTATCCTTTTTACTAAGCCTTTTTTTAGTCTCCATAAGCTCTTCAAACTCGCCTTTTTTAGGCCCCACGCTTCTTATCTTCTCGATCTCAAAGCTAGCAAGCTCCTTTAGCTCCTCGACCTTTTTCTCTTCCTCTTTTATAGTGGCTAGCTCTTTTGAAATTTTAGAAAATTCTAAAAACGCCTCTTCAAATTCTTGTTTTATCTCTTTAAAATTCTCATTTTTTGAAATTTCCAGCCTATCAAGCAAATTTAGGAATTTCTCATTTTCAAACTCGTTTGCCTCTTTTGCCGAGAGATATTTGATGTGCTCACGCGCCACTTGGGCTAAATTTTTCTTTGAAATGGCTTGCTGATTTATAAAATACCTCGTGCTCTTATCTTTTAAAAGCTTGAAAATATTGACCTCTTCATTTTCTATGCCAAACTCATCAAGCTCAAATTTATGCTCCACGTCAGCTTCTATCAGCCTTGCCTCGCTGTCTTTTAGCCCAAAAACAGCCATTATAGCGCTCATTAGCACAGACTTGCCAGCGCCGCTAACGCCCGTAAATACGCTAAGCCCCTCTTTGAAATTTAGCTCGACATTTTTAAAATTTAGATAATCTTTAATCAAAATTCGATCAATCATTATAACCCCAGTGAAGTTTCTCTTTTAAAATTTGAAAATAATCCCTGCCAATATGACGTATCAGCCTAGCTTTTTTGTCGCTGAGGCTCATGCTGACGGCTGAAATTTTGCTCATATCAAAGCGGTCTTGTCCGTCTATTACTAAAATGGCATCGCTATTTGTTCTAAATTTGACCGTATGATTTTTCGTAAGCACGACTGGACGTTGCGTGAGTGAGTGCGAGCAGATAGGAGTTACTGTAAAAACTTCGCTCAATGGATAGATAATAGGGCCATTTGCGCTCATGTTATATGCCGTTGTTCCAGCAGGTGTCGCTACTATAACGCCGTCTCCAAAATATGAATTAAAATATTTTTCATTTAAAAGTGCCTCGATATGCGTCATCGAACCACCATTTTTACTAACAATGACTGCATCGTTAAATGCTATCTTTTGCTCAGTTTTGCCATCATTTTTGTGAAGCGTCACATCAAGCATAAAAGGCATTTCTACCTCAAATTTATCATCAAAAAAGTCTTTAAAAAATTTCTCACTCTCATTAATCATTATGTCAGTTAGAAATCCAAGTCTACCAGCGTGTATGCCAAGGACAAGTGGCGAGATGTGAGCTAGTTTTCTACAAGTTGAAATGATCGTGCCATCTCCGCCAAGAGTGATCAGAAATTCACACTCTTTAGCTAATTTTATAAGCTCAAAACCACTTTTTTCTATGCGCTTAGCACAATTTTTTTCAAGCAAAATTTCTGCGTTATACTTTTTTAAAATTTTTTCTAATTTTTCTAAATCTTGCCTAAATAATGGATAATCTTTAGCAATAAGTCCTACTTTTTTTGTGCAAAAAGTATTAAATTTTTGTTCATTTTTCATGTAAATGATTGTAACATATTTTATTTTAACAAAGCTTTTCAAAAGAAAAAAGCGATTATAATTGCCTAAAAAACATTGCAAAGGAGCATTTTATGCGAAGTCATTATTGCACCGATCTTAGCAAAGCTGACATCGGCAAAGAAGTAATACTTTGTGGCTGGGCAAACACATATAGAGACCACGGCGGTGTTGTTTTCATCGACTTAAGAGACGTTAGTGGGCTTATACAATTAGTTTGCGATCCGGCTGATAGCAAAGAAGCACATGACGTGGCTGCAAAAGTAAGAGATGAATATGTCTTAAAAGCAAAAGGAAAAGTAAGAGCTAGAGGCGAAGGACTAACCAATCCAAAGCTAAAAACTGGCGAGATAGAAGTAATAGTAAGTGAGCTAATTATCGAAAATCCAAGCGAGCCACTACCATTTATGATAGGCGATGAGAGCGTAAACGAGGATATCAGGCTAAAATACCGCTTTTTAGACCTTAGAAGTGAACGCTTACAAAATATATTTAAAATGCGTTCCCGCGCAGCGATCGCAGCTAGAAACAGCCTAGATAAAATGGGCTTTATCGAGTTTGAAACTCCAGTTTTAACACGCGCAACCCCAGAAGGAGCGAGAGACTACCTAGTGCCAAGCCGTGTATATCCGGGTCAATTTTATGCGCTCCCACAAAGCCCACAGCTATTTAAGCAGCTTTTGATGTGCTCGGGCTTTGATAAATATTTCCAAATCGCAAAATGTTTCCGCGACGAAGATCTAAGGGCTGATCGCCAACCAGAATTTACTCAAATAGATATCGAAATGAGCTTTGTCGAGCAAGAAGATATCATAAATATGGCTGAGACGATGCTAAAAGATATATTTAAAGCCTGCGGATACGATATCAAAACACCATTTAGACGCATGAGCTACAAAGAGGCGACCGAGACTTATGGCTCAGACAAGCCAGACCTCAGATATGATCTAAAAATGATTGATGTTATCGATATTTTCGAGCGCTCAAGCAATGAAATTTTTAGCTCTATCGCAAAAGATAAGAAGAAAAACCGCATAAAAGCGCTAAAAGTGCCAAATGGCGACAATATCTTTAGTAAGCGCGAGATGAATAGATTTGAGGAATTTGTACGTAAATTTGGCGCGCAAGGCCTTGGCTACTTCCAGATGAAAGAAGATGGTTTAAAAGGTCCACTTTGCAAATTTTTCGAGCAAAGTGATCTTGACGAGATCGTCTCAAGATGTGAACTAAAAGTTGGCGATGTCGTATTCTTTGGTGCTGGCAAGAAGAAGATCGTACTTGACTATATGGGACGATTTAGAATTTTCCTAGCTGAGCAAATGGGCATCATCGATCAAGATAGACTTGAGTTTTTATGGGTGCTTGACTTCCCAATGTTTGAGCAAAATGACGATGGCAGCTACTCTGCGATGCACCATCCATTTACCATGCCAAAAAATATAGACGAGCCTGATCTTGAGGACATCCTTTCTATCGCCCACGACGTCGTGCTAAACGGCTTTGAGCTTGGTGGCGGAAGTATAAGAATTCACAAAAACGATATCCAACAAAAGGTCTTTAAACTTCTTGGCATAGACGAAGAAGAGCAACGTGAGAAATTTGGCTTCTTGCTTGATGCCTTGACATTTGGTGCGCCTCCACATGGTGGTATCGCGATCGGCTTTGACAGGCTAAATATGCTCGTAAATAAAGCAAGCTCGATCCGTGACGTCATAGCCTTCCCTAAAACACAGCGCGCTCAGTGCCCACTAACAAAGGCACCAAGCCACGCCAGTAACGAACAGCTTAGGGAGCTAGGACTAAGGATAAGAGAAAAAGAGCAAAAGGCTTAAAATTTGCCTTTAAAAGAGATGGAATTTTGTCTTTAGATATTTTTCTTAGACAAATTCCCGTCCTAAATTTAAATTTATAAAAAAGATGCCTCCGACTTGGCGGCTAATTAAATTAAAACTTGTCTAAGTATTTTGAGATGATTTTTGTGGTTGCGACGTAAAATTTTGCGCAGATAGAACGCTTAGTTCATCAAACTAAATTTTACTAGCTCCGCAAAAAGCGCTCAAAAGACAAAGCAATAAAAGGGAAAGAATGAAAAATTTATTTTTAATCATCGGCGCTCCAGGCAGCGGCAAAACAACAGACGCATCGATCATCGCACAGCATGATGAGAAATTTGCGCACTTTTCAACTGGCGATCTTTTAAGAGCTGAAGTCGCAAGTGGTAGCGAGCTTGGCAAACTAATAGACGGCTTTATCTCAAAAGGAAATTTGGTCCCGCTTGACGTCGTCGTAAATGCGATCGTCTCAGCCATCAAAAGCTCGAATAAATCAAACATCATAATCGACGGCTATCCAAGAAGCATTGAGCAAATGACTGAGCTTGACAAAGTCTTAAGCGAGCAAGATGAAATTTCTCTAAAAGGCGTCATCGAAGTGGATGTTAGCGAAGATGTAGCAAGAGCTAGAGTGCTTGGCCGTGCAAGAGGCGCTGATGATAATAACGAAGTCTTTAACAACCGCATGAAAGTATATCTTGATCCGATAGTGCCTATCCGCAAATTTTACAGCGAAAAAGAGCTACTTCACGTAGTAAATGGCGAGCGTGGCATAGACGAGATCGTAGCTGATATCAAAAATTTACTAGCTAAACTTTTATAAATTTACAGACCTTGCATAAAAATGTGCAAGGTTTTAAAACTTACTATCTATGATAACACCAAAAATGTAATATCCTTTAAATTTAACAATCAACCAAAAAGGATAAAATGAAAAAAATCTTCATCGCTTCACTGGCTGCTAGCATCGCAATGGCTGGAGGCTTTGTCTCAAATCACAAAAGCGAAAATGTTATAAGCTTAAAAGAGGCTTTAAAACTAAATGACGAAGCCAAAGTCGTACTTGAGGGCAAGATAAAGTCACACATCAAATCAGACAAATATGAATTTGTTGATAAAAATGGCGACACTATCGTTGTTGAGATCGACAATAACAAGTGGGGCAATGTAACAGCTAACGAAGACACGCTTTTAAGAATAAGAGGCGAGGTGGATAAAGACCTTACAAAACGAAGATCGACATAGATAGCGTAGAGGTTGTAAGGTAGTTAAATTTACGAGTATTTAATGCAAAAAATACTAAAATCACGAAAATTTCTAATAAAAAGGACAAATATATGGACGTTTCAAAGATCAAATTTGGCTCAAACCCAGATAAAATCAATGCCGTAATCGAAATACCTTATGGCTCAAATATCAAATACGAGATCGACAAAGATAGTGGTGCAGTTGTAGTTGATCGCGTGCTTTACTCAGCGATGTTCTACCCAGCAAACTATGGCTTTGTGCCAAATACACTTGCAGCTGATGGTGATCCAGCTGATATTTTGGTTCTAAATGAGTATCCACTCCAAGCTGGCAGCGTCATCCCTTGCCGCTTAATAGGCGTTTTGGTGATGGAAGATGAAGCAGGTATGGACGAGAAGCTTTTGGCTGTGCCAGTTACAAAGATCGATCCAAGATATGAAGCGATAAAAAGCTACGAAGATTTACCAGTTGCAACGCTAAATAAAATTAAAAATTTCTTTGAAACTTATAAAATTCTTGAGCCAAACAAATGGGTTAAAGTCAAAGAATTTAAAGACGCAAATGCTGCAAAAGAGATTTTAGACGCTGCAATAAAAAATTATAAATAATTTATAAGCCCTATTTTAGGGCTTTTCTTTTTAAATTTGTTCGTTTTATACTCCACGTAAAAAAGGCTATTTTTTATATTTAGATAAGCTTTTTCTTGTATAATACGATTTTCTTTCAACTGTGGGTTCATAGCTCAGTTGGTTAGAGCATCCGGCTCATAACCGGATGGTCCCAGGTTCGAGTCCTGGTGAACCCACCACCTACTTTATCAACACTAAAAAATTAAAAATTTTTCATCACTTTTCCTTAGATTTTAAAATACTAAAAAATGTTTAATAACCCAAAATTTAAGCCAAATTTTCTAAACTCTTTCTAAAATTTCCTTGCGTTTTTGCCAATCAGGCATATAAAGCGCTAGATAGTCATAAATGATTTAGATACAGCAGGTGAGCAAGCTCGTGAAATACAACATACTCGATGCATGCTTTTGGCTTTTTGATAAGCTCTATGTTTAAATTTATATATGATTTATAAGGGTTGCAACTCCCTCATCTTGTTTTCATCTGCCTTATTTTTATGCTTTTGATATCTTGTTTTACTATCTTGTTAAATTCTTGCAAGATATTAAAAAAGTATAACGTCGCCTTTTCATGATACCACTCATAGACTAAATTTTCTTTTCGCTCTAGGTCGCTTTTATCTTTCACAAAGAGCTCAAGATAGCCTCTTTGCAGCCTTACGCGCTCCTCTTTAGACTGCACCACTAACTTCGCCCAATATATTTAAAGTCCTCGCCGCTTACGTATTCTTTTTTACTCGTCTTAAACGAGGAAAAAAACGCGCGCTTTTGCGTTATCCATTTAGCTCTTTTTTTATGATAAATTTTATATGCTCATCGCTTGCCGTTTTTGGCGCCGTTAGGATCGCTTCGCCATTTGGTCTAACTTTTAAGGTGATGTTTTTCACCTCTTTTTTGATGATTTTTACCTTATTTAACATAAAAGCCTATCTCTATTCCACGGATAGTTTGGTAAATTTTCTCCTTCTCATCGATAGAAACGCCGTATTCGTCCTCTACCTCCCAAAGAGCGTCCTCCATAGCGCTTGTTATCTCATTTTCTACGTCTTTATTTTTGTGCCATTCTGGTTTTTTTGAGGCTTCTTCATAAATTTCATAAAATTTCACGCTCAAATTTTTAGCGACTACCTCAACATCCACAAGTTCCACATCTGCCAAAATGTCAAGCAAATTATCATAGATAGCAAATAAAATTTTCTTACCATTAAATTCTTTTGGATACCTATCTTCATTTGGCTTTAAAGCGCCAGTTATGAGGTCTTTTAGCAGTTTTGTTTTGGCAAGCTTTTCTTCCTCACTTAGCCTTTTTGCCTTATATTCGTCGATGATATCTTGTATTTGCTGCGCTATTGATTTATAAAATGCTGGATTTGAGTCCATTTTCTCTTTTACCACCGCACTTACGGCGCTGATGATCGTATCAGCCTTTGCGTTTTTACCCTCAACCCTTTGCACCTCATCGTCAAATTCCGTCTCAAAGATATTTACGAGTTTCGTAAGCTCATTAACCCCTTGTGCATTTACATAAGTATCGAGTAGTTTTTGCATCTGCGCTTCGTATTTGCCAAAGTCGCAAGCCTCATGATATCTTAGCTGCACAGCCTTTCTTAGCTCGTTATAAAATTTAACCCTCTGCTTATAAGCTTTGATCTCCTCTTCGCTTAATATGTCATAAATTTTCTCACTTGAAAGCGCTAGTTTAAACGCCCTAGCAAACTGTGATAGCCACTCTTTAAAGTCATCTCGTTTTTGCACGTCCTCTAAAACCGCCACGTAGCTCTCCAGATCATCTTTAAATTTCACGCCGCTAAAAAGATCGTCCAAATGAGCATAGTAAGTCTTAGCCTTTATTATCTCGCTTCTTACGTCTATCACAGCTCCAGTTATATCTTCTGCGTCAAAGCCGCTTAGCGAAGCATAGCTAGTAAGCGCCTGATCAAGCTCTCCTAAAAGCCCTCTATAGTCTATGATGTAGCCATAATCTTTTCCGTCGTAAAGCCTATTTACTCTAGCTATGGCTTGAAGCAAATTATGCTCTTTTAGCTGTTTATCTATATAAAGCGTGCTTGCTCTTGGCGCGTCAAAGCCTGTTAAAAGCTTATCCACGACGATGAGCAAATCTATCTCGTCGCCGTAAATAAATTTTAAGGGCTTTTTATATACGGTCGGCGTGTTTGAGTCATGCACGGGCTATATAACAGTAAAATACGGCTTGACAAAATTAGTTTTTTGACTCGACTCTATAATATAAATTTCCTTCTCGGTCTTACGTCAGGCCGCAAATTATATTTATGATTTTTCAAGATTTAACCTACATATGCGGCAAGTTATGTGCGATCTCGTTCTAGCCTTATGCTATTTTTTTATTATTCCTTCATTTCTTATGCAAATAATAGATAATGATAAAATCGTGGTCAAAAATATCTTAAGATATATGCTAAATTCGCATATACAAATCATCATCAGACACCGATAAAAACGCGCTAAAATACGTTTAAGTTTTTGCTTGATTTAAGCAATAATTCACTACAATCAAATCTTAAATTTAGATTTTCAAGCTATCATTTCGCAAAAATTAAGGAAAATTATGCAACCTATTTTTACGACCCAAATCACTAAATTTAAAGGCGCGCAAAAAAGCGCCGTTGATGATATTTTGGTGCGCGAGATCAAGCTTGAGATCTACATAAACGGCAAGCGTTTCGGCGCACTCATGGCGACTCCAACCGATCAGGAGGCTCTAGCTGCTGGCTACCTAATCAGCGAAAATTTGATCGCAAGTTCTGAGGATATCGAGAGCATAGAGCTTTCAAGCGACGCTTTAAGCGTGCGAGTAAAGGCTAAAATCAACGAAAAGCGCCTCGAGCAGTTTGACGAGGAAAAGGTGATAATAAGCGGCTGCGGGCGCAGCTCGACGGCAAACATCGACCCTGAGGCTATGGCGGCGCGCTCCATAAAGGCCGACGTCAAATTTAATAAGGATGAAATTTTGCGCCAGATGGGGCAGTTTTACACGCAGTGCGAGCTTTACGAGATGACTGGCTGCGTGCACACGGCTAAGCTTTTCGTGAACGGAGAGCAGTTTTACATCGGCGAGGATATCGCTCAGCATAACACCATAGACAAAGCCGTCGGCAAAGCTATACTAGCCGGCGCGCAGCTGCAAAATTCGTTTTTGATGGTGAGCGGCAGGCTCAGCTCCGAAATGGTCGCAAAAGCCGTCATGCACGGCATCCCAGTGCTCGTCTCGCGTACGGCTCCGACTAGTCTTGGCGTCGTGATAGCGCGTAAATTTAACCTAACGCTGTGCGGCTTTGCTCGCGGCGAAAACATAAACGTGTATAGCGGCGCAGAGAGAATCTATGAGTGAGCAAATCCGCGAACTGATAACAATACTGTTAAATCCAAAGGGCAGGCTAGACTGCGGCGCGGCGTTTAAGATCGCCGCAAAGCTAGGCGTAGAGATCGGGGAGGTTAGCGACGAGGCTGAAAAAATGGGCGTAAAGATCGACAACTGCGAGCTGGGACAGTTTGGCAGGCTAGAAAACGGACGCGGCAAATACACCGTGATGACGCAGCTAAAACAAATGACCGACGAAAAGGGCAGAATACTGTGCAAAGACGCTAGAGACGCAGCTGCGAGCGTGGGGCTAAAGACGATCCGCTCTACGCTAAAAGACTATAAAATCGACGTAAAATACTGCCAGCTGAGGTGTTTTAAGGAGAAAAAAGGAAAAAAGATGAGAGTAAAAACCAAAACTTGGATAGAAAACGACGAGGGCGAGCTGATATTCGGTAAGGGCAAAACCGAAGTCCTAGACGTCATCGCCGAGGTCGGCTCGATCTCAAAGGCCGCCGAAATCCTAGGAATGAACTATAAAAAATGCTGGACTCATCTGCAAATTTTGCAAAAAAATCTAAAAGAGGAGCTTTTTACGACTAGGCAAGGCGGCGGCGAAAATGCCGGTACGACGCTAAACGAGCGCGCGCATGAGCTCATAAACGCCTATAGACAGCTTCAAAACGACATCGAGGATTTTGCGGATAAGCGCTTTAAGGAGTTGTTTTTGAAAAAAGACGGCGAGAAAAATGACGCAACTAAAGACGACAAAAAAGATAAAAATAAATAAAACCACATCAAATTTAAGGGAGAAAAAATGTACGTAAAACTAAACGATAGGGTCTATCTAAACAAAGATAAGATCACCAGAGTAAAGGTAGATAGCGTCCAAGACGGTATCAGGATCCGCTTCTACGAGGGGCAAAATCAAGTCGCTAAAAGCGGACGCTTTGAAACCGAAGCAAAAGCTATCGAGTGGCTAGAGAAAAATTTTATAAACAAATAATAAAATGGTCGTGAGCCTCTGTGGCTCGCGCTTCTGTGCTTTATCAAGTTAAATTTGCCGCTTTGCGGTTAAATTTAGCTTGTTCAAATTTAACCTCCAAATTTACTAAATCATTTCCACCGCAAAAGCCCTAAATTTGCGAAAATTTACTATAATTACCGCATCAAATTTAAAGAGTAAAAATGCTAAATTTAGACGAAATACGAAAAAATATCATACTAAAACAAGGCGTGCACTATTTTGATTTCGCGGCTTCGGGGCTTGCCTACGAGCCCGTAGAGCGCGAGATAGCGGAGGTACTCAAAACCTACGCCAACACCCACTCCGATAGTAGCTCCAGCGCCATCATCACGCAGCGGCGCTACGAGGACGCGAGAGAGAGCCTTAAAAAGCTGCTGGGGCTTGACGAGCGGTTTTGTCTCATCGCCTGCGGACAGGGCGCGACGGCCGCGATCAAGAAATTTCAGGAGCTGCTCGGCATCTACCTGCCGCCTGCGACCAGAGGCGCGATCGGCGAGGCAAATTTACGCGCCGCGCAGCTTCCGCTCGTGCTCGTTTCGCCATACGAACACCACTCAAACGAGCTTAGCTTCCGCGAGGGGCTTTGCGACTACCTGCGCGTGCCGCTTAGCGAGGGCGGCGAGATCGATTTGCTCGCACTTGAGCGCATCCTAAAGCTAAATACGGGACGCCGCATCATCGGCTCGTTTAGCGCTGCCTCAAACGTCACTGGCGTCGTTAGCGATTATAAAAAGATCAGCGAGCTAATCAGAGCTGCGGGTGGCATCGTGGCCTTTGACTGCGCGGCGCTGAGCTCGCACGCAAATTTAGATTGCGATTACTTTGACGCGATTTTCCTCTCGCCGCATAAATTGCTCGGCGGACCTGCTAGCTGCGGGCTTTTGGCGATCAAAAAGGAGCTGTTTAACAGCGACGTACCGACCTTTGCCGCGGGCGGGACGGTCGCCTACGCTAACCGCGAGGGCCACGTGTTTTTGAAAAATCCCGAGCAGCTAGAAGAAGGCGGTACGCCGCCTATTATCGGGCTTATGCGGGCAAATTTGGCATATGCGCTGCGAAACGAGGTGGGCTTCGAGCAAATAAAAAGCGCCGAGGACGAGCTAGCGCGGCTTTTTGAGAGCGAGCTAGCGGGCATTGATGAGATCATAAACTACGCTCCAAAGGGCGCGCCGCGGCTGCCGATTTTTTCGTTTAACATTCGCGGCGTATCGGCTTATGATTTCGCCGCGAGCCTTAGTAATGACTTTAGTATCCAGACGCGTGCGGGCGTGATGTGCGCGGGCCCGTATGCTCACGATCTGCTGGGTATCAAGGAGGGGCGCATGCCAGAAAGCAAACCGGGATTCGTGCGCGTGAGCCTGCACTACACGCACACCGAGCAAGACGTGCTATATCTAGTTGGCGCGATAAAATCCTGTATCAAAAAGCACCGCGAGCTTTGGGGCGAGGAAAAGGCGATGTATGAGATGTTCGGCGGGAAAATTTAGCTTTACAATAGTGGTTAAACGGAAGTAAATAAGTTTAAGGAAATATAATAAATGAAAATTCAAATAATATCTTACTCCACAATATTTAAAATAAATGATCCGCACATATTTTGTACTATTAGCACTTTTGAACGTCCTAAGAGTTTTGATGAATTTGATATAAATGTTATAGATTTAAATAGTCCTAACTTATGGAGTTTCAGTCTTGAAGACCAAAAATGCAACAGGGCCATATATTGTATTAAAACATTAAAAGAAATTATGGAGAACTCTAAAAAAAGCATGTCTATCATATTAATGCCTGCGAACACAAAAGTATCATTGCTTCGTTCTGGAGGCTTAACTGCTCAAACTATTTTAATTAAAGATATTATCAAGCAAATTAATTATGAACTATGCGAATTAACCTTGTCTTATGCGCGGCTAAGATATGAAATAAGTACAACAACCATAGACGAACAGGATTTTTATTCGGATTTTGTATTTGACGATGTAGATTACGAAACTATCAAGCGGTCTAATGGTGGTAAAAGCACAATAATAAAATATAATGAAAGACTATATTCTACTACCCTTCTCATAAAAAATACAGCCAACGATTTAGGAATTTTAATATCATTTATTCTTTCTAGATTTAAAAAATCCGATATTCCTGATTGGTTTAACAGTTTGGAATACTTTGATGATGCTGCGTTAAAAAATAAGCGTAGTGAATTATTGGATATGTATCGGCAAATTAAAAATATAGACGGGCAAATTGATAAAAATAATAGATTTAAATCAATCCTATATTCAACAGGAGATGAGCTAGTTGGTGTAGTGAAGGAAATTTTAGTAGATATTTTCAAACTAACAGACAGTCATTTTACAGATGTGAAAAAAGAAGATTTTAGATTCGAATTTGAAGATGTTAACTTTATGGTAGAGATAAAGGGAATAAATACAAACGTCAAAAATAGCAATATAGCACAGTGCAAGAAACACGTAACTGATTTAATAGCCGAAGACGATACCAAGTCTCCTGGCAATGTAAAAGGCCTGCTAATAGTTAACCCTCAACGCGACATAGAGCCTGGCAAAAGGGAGCCGATACATGCCAATCAAATAAGCTATGCAAAAAGTGAAGGTATATTAATAATAGCGACTTTAGAATTACTAAAATTATATCAAGCATACACTAAAGACGAAGTTGTTAGTAATAAATGTTTTGAGACGTTTAAAAATAACGTCGGAGAGTTTAAATTTGAAGAAGAGGCAAAATAAATTTTGATTTATAAAAAGGGCGCAAAGCGCGCCCGAATCACGCAAATTTAAGCCATAAATTCGACTCAAATTTGCGCGTAAATAAAATTAGTTTTTGCGACTGTTTGCGTCAGGCGTGAAAAGCGGCTTATCTAGCAGCTTAAAGTCACCTATAAATTTCTGACCCTCTTCGCTTGTAGCCCATTTTATGAATTTCTCTGCATTTTCGATGTCAGTTTTAGGGCAGTGTTTTGGATTTACTGCGATTAGAGAGTAGAAGTTTTTAAGATCGTTGTCGCCCTCGTTGATGATAACCATCTCAGGATGACCTTTTTGGTTTGCTTCATATTTAATGTAAGTACCGCGGTCAGTAAATGTAACGCCTTTTTGCTCAGCAGCAGCATTTATCGTAGCTAGCATGCCTTGACCTGTTTGCATATACCAGCTATCTTTTTCAGGGACTTCACCAGCGATCTTTTTCCAGATGCCTTTTTCTTTATTGTCTGTGCCTGATTTATCGCCACGTGAGAAGAATTTGATACCATCTTTTTTGATAAGTTCAAAGCTCTCTTTTATATCTTTACCTTTAAATTTATCAGCGATAGACTTGTCAGCGATAACGACAAAGTCATTATACATTACGGCATTTCTTTTTAAGCCAAAACCTTTTTCTACAAATTCTTTCTCAACTTTTGGTGAGTGAACGAAAAGTATGTCAGCGTTGCAGTCTTCGCCAAGCTTTAGTGCAGCGCCTGTGCCAACAGCTGTCCATTTTATATCAACGCCTGTTTTTGCCTTATAAACTGGATAGATCGCGTCAAGCAAGCCAGTGTTATCTGTACTTGTTGTAGTCGCCATGATTAGTTCATTATCAGCGCCAAACGCCAAAACTGCGGCTGCTAGTGAGCCTAAAATAATCTTTTTCATTTTTCTCCTTTAAAAAAATTGTGATATTATAGCATATTTAAAATAATCTTAAGAAATATGCTAGGAAAGAATAATTGGATTTTTTACTTCACGGCTTTGCAGAAGCCTTTAATCTACTTTTAAACGGCAATCGTGAAACATATTCAGCCATCAAAGCTACCCTTTACACATCAAGCGTATCGATACTTTTTGCCGTTCTTATAGGCTTTCCACTTGGTTTTTCGCTTGGATTTTACGACTTTAAGGGCCGCAAAATTTTACGCCTTCTAAGTGACACAGCTCTTGCCATGCCGACGGTTGCGATCGGGCTTATTTTGTATGCATTTATCACGCGAAACGGCCCGTTTGGCGAGTTTGGGCTACTTTTTACTCTAAAGGCTGTGATGCTGGGGCAGTTCGTGCTAGCTTTACCCATCATCATCTCGCTAAGCGCTAGCGTCGTGGAAAATATAGACAAAAAGCACTATCTAACGATCTTAAATTTACGCCTGAGCGCACCGCGGCTAGTGGGCTGCGTGCTTTACGAGCTGAGGTATGCTCTGATGGTGGTCGTAGCGACGGCGTACGGGCGCATCGTGGCTGAGGTCGGCGTGGCGATGATGATCGGCGGAAATATCAAATATTTTACCCGCACGATCACGACCGCGGTGTCGCTAGAGACGAACAAGGGCGAGTTTGCGATGGGTATCGCGCTAGCTTTGGTGCTTATCTTTATCGCATTTGCGGTAAATTTGGCGATACATGCGCTAAAAAGGCTTAATAGATGAAATTTGATAAATTTAGAAATTTTACGATCGCAAAAAGCGGGCTGGGCGCGTCAAATTTGAGCCCTTTGTTTAAATTTAACGGTAAAGGCGCAAAGTGATAAACGTTAGAAATTTACGCCTAAACTACGGCGCGAACGAGATTTTAAATATCCCGCGCCTTGATATCGACGTCGCCAAAATCACCGCGCTAACGGGCAGCAACGGCAGCGGCAAAAGCACGCTGATGCGAGTGATGTCGTTTTTGCAAAAGCCAACTAGCGGCGAAGTGCGGCTGTGGGGAAGCAGCGCGCCTAGTCTAAATTTACTGCGCGACGTTAGCGTTTTGCTACCAGAGCCCGCGCTTTTAAAACGCTCCGTGAGGGAAAATTTTAAAGCCGTCTTAAAAAGCCGCGGAGTGCTAGGGGAATTTGACGAGCGAGCGAGCGAGGCGTTAAATTTGGTCGGGCTTGACGAGAGTTTTTTAAACAAGCGCCACTTTGAGCTAAGCTCCGGGCAGACACAGCGCGTTAGCTTTGCGTTAAATTTGGCGCTCAGATCGCGTCTTTATCTACTCGACGAGCCGACAAATAGCGTGGACGTGGGCACGTCAAAGCTTTTCGGCAAGGCGGTGCTTTACATGCGGCAAAGATACGGCTGCGGCTTTGTGATCGCTAGCCACGACGACAAATGGCTAAGCGCGGTCGCCGAAGAAAACGTCTTTTTACACAAGGGCCGCGTGTGCGAATTTGAATACAAAAATGTATTTGACTCGCGGGACGGGGTTTTAAAATTTGACGAAAATGCGAGCGTAAATTTGCCGCAAAATTTACGTAACGCCGTAAAGATCGCCGTAAATCCAAGCAAAATAACGCTAAGCAAAACGCCGATAGATGGGTATTTGGGCGGCATCTTGCACTCGGTTTCGCTCTATCTTGGCAAAGAGCTTTTGGTGAAAATCAAAGTCGGCGACTTTTTGATTAAAACGCTGGCGCCTAATTCGCAAAATTTTAACGTCGGCGAAAATATTTATTTTAAATTTGACGAGGAAGCGTTTTTGGGGCTTGAGTGAGCCCAGAAATTTTGCAAATTTCGCTTCAAATTTTAAATTTAGGCTCGTTTAACGCCCGTTAAAAGAGCCTAGTTAAAAGTAAATATCAAAATGAAGCGTAAATGCAATATATATGCGGAAATTTCATATTTATTTTATCCCCTAAAATTCGCCGTAAGTAATATGCAACTAAGGCATATTTAAGCATATATTAATTTTTTTAATTTATTTTTTTTTAAGTATAAGAAATAAGCCAAAAAGTAGTATAGTTTCACGATCGAGAAAAATCTCAAAAAACAGATAAAAATGATAAAGGAAGGCAATGACTAGCAAGGGCGAATTTGCAGCCGGACGCGGGCTTTACTACTCGCTGTTTTTGCGTTTTTTCGTTTTTAGTCAAGGCGCGGATAGATTTGCAGGTGTAAACGCGATGCTAGGCCTTGCCGCAGCGCACGCTCTAAACGAGGAATCGGCCGCTGCCATAATGCGCATACAGGCAAAATTCGACGAGAAAAATCCGCAAAATTTAGTGGATGAATTCGATGAAATTTTCCACGCTCCGCCAAGTCCGCTTAGAAACTCGCTGTCGTACTACGACGAGGGTTATGAGGTCGGGCATGCCTGCGCGAAAGTGCGTAAAATTTTAGCCCGCACCGACCTTAGACGCGACGAGGCTAAATTTAAAGAAAACGAAGACAACGTGGGCTTTGTATTTGCGCTGATGAGTGAATTTATCGCGCGAGAGAGCGAGCTGGAGCTATACGGCGAGCTTGAGGAGCAGCTTTTTAAAGAGGTCATAAATCCAAACATCGATGAGTTTATAGAGAGTCTTTTTAATCACAAAAGTAGCGAAATTTACAAAGACGTCGCGGTACTACTGCAAGGATTTATCGAGTTTGAGCGCGTAGTTTTAAGCGCGCCGCGTCCTATAAATCACGGCAAAAACAAAAAGACTTTGGACGGAGTTTCAAGATCTGAGGCTATAAGAAGACAAAAAAACCGAGTGAGAAAGCTAAAAGCTATGGAGGAAGAAAATGCAAAAAAATAGGCGAGAATTTTTAAAAAAGGCGGGGCTAGTCGGAGCTGTAGCGGCTACGGCCGGAGTAGCGACGGCAGCGGCGTCAAACCTAAAATACGGCAAAAGCAAAAAGACCGAAGTGCTTTATAAAAGAAGCAAAAACTGGGATCTATACTACGAACAAGCAAAATAATAAAAATTTAAGAAAGGATAAATATGTCTGAGGCAAATTTACGTCTTATGCCCCACTCAAACGCAGTCGGGCGAAGATCGTTTTTAAAAATGGCCGCGCTAGCGGGCGTAGCGGGCGGCATGAGCGGACTGGCCGCTAGCGGCGTAACCAGAAGTGCGACCAAAGAAGAGATGGCAAATCCGTTTCCTAACTCTAAAATCGTAAAAACTGTTTGTACGGTTTGCTCCGTTGGATGCGGAGTGCGGGCCGAGGTAGAAAACGGCGTTTGGGTGCGCCAAGAAGTAGCCCAAGATCACCCGGTAAGCGCGGGCGGCCACTGCTGTAAGGGCAGCGACGTCATCGATATGGTGCGCTCTCACTGCCGCGTAAAATACCCGATGAAAAAAGCAGGCGGCAAATGGAAACGCATCAGCTACAAAGAGGCTCTCGACGAGATCGGCGCCAAACTAAAGGCGTATCGCGAGAAAAATCCAGAGCAAGTAATGTTTCTAGGCTCTGCAAAAGATTGCAACGAACAAAGCTATTATATAAGCAAATTCGTAGCGATGTTCGGGACTAATAATCTAGATCACCAAGCACGTCTTTGACACAGCTCTACAGTCGCCGGTGTGGCGAATACTTGGGGTTACGGAGCTATGACCAATCATCTTGGAGATATCCAAAACGCGAAGTCTATCTTTATAGTGGGCGCAAATCCGGCGGTAAACCACCCGGTTGGCTTTAGGCATTTTCTAAAAGCGAAGGAAAATAACGGCGCAAAGCTAATCGTGGTCGATCCAAGATACACAAGAACCGCGGCAAAGGCTGATTATTTCGCTCAAATTCGCACCGGCACGGATATACCTTTTATGTACGGCATGATGAATATCATATTTCAAAACGGCTGGGAAGATAAGGAATTTATAAACGACCGCGTCTACGGTATGGATCTAATCCGCGAAGAGGCTGCCAAATGGACGCCTGAAGTCGTAGCAGATGTTTGCGGAATCAAAAAAGAGACGCTTCTTGAGATAACCGAAGTTTACGCTAAAAATCGCCCGGGATCGGTCGTTTGGGCGATGGGTCTAACTCAACACACCATAGGCAGCTCAAATACCCGTATCGCTCCGATCCTGCAACTAGTGCTAGGAAATATGGGCGTTAGCGGCGGCGGCTGTAATATCCTTCGCGGCCACGACAACGTTCAAGGCGCGACGGATATGGCGAATTTGCCGACCGAGTTACCCGGATACTATCCAAAAAACGAAGCCAACTGGAAATACTTCGCTAAGATGTGGAAGGTCGATTTTGAATGGCTCCAAAAGAATTTCGTTAAGCCTGAAATGATGTTTAAACCCGGATTTACGCTATCAAAATGGTGGGCGGGCGTGCTTGACGGTAAAAACGGCAACGAAGCCGTAGATAATGCCGGCGACAGTATAAAAGCCTTAGTGGTAATCGGCAACGGTATCACATCAACCGCGCAACAAGTAAAAGTAAAAGAAGGCCTAGATGCGCTTGAGCTTTTAGTGCTGGTAGATCCTTTCGTAAACGATGCCGGCGTGATAACTGACAAAAAAGACGACGTCTATATACTGCCTGCGGCGACGCAGTTTGAAACTAGCGGTACGGTCGTAGCCACAAACCGCAGCGGCCAGTGGAGAAGCCAGGTCGTAGAGCCGCTTTTTGAGAGTATGCCCGATCACGAAATTTTATTCGAGCTTGCCAAAAGGCTAGGCTACTATGACGAGCTAACGCGCACGATCAGAGACGCTGAAGGCAAGATTGAGTGGCCTGAAGTCGCTACTCGCGAGATCGCAAATATAGTTAAAACTATCGGCATGACGGGTTGGACTCCGGAAAGGCTCAAAAAGCACCAAGAAAACTGGGATAAATTTGACGAAAAAACAAGCCTAGGAAAACCGGGCACCGTAGTTGAAGGCGAGTACTACGGTCTACCGTGGCCTTGCTGGACGGAGGATCATCCGGGCAGCCCGATACTTTACGATATAAACAAATCCGTTAGGCAAGGCGGTATGGGTTTTAGAAACCGCTTCGGCTTAGAGCATAACGGAGTTAGCCAATTAGCCGCAGACGGTAGCGCGCCCGTAGATTCGTTTGTTAAGGGCGGATATCCGGAGATCAAAAAAGATAACATCGAAAAGGTGCTAGGCATCACGCTAACCGAGGATGAAAAAGCCAAAATAGGCGGCAGCTGGATACATGACGATAGTAATATCATCGCTAAAAAATGCATGGAGAAAAACATCGCTCCGTATGGCAACGCGCGAGCTAGGACGATCGTTTGGACTTTTGCGGATCAAATTCCTCTTCACAGAGAGCCGCTGCATACGCCTAGATTTGATCTAGCGCAGAAGTATCCGAGCTTTGAGGATAAGAAACTTCAAAACCGCGTCGATACAAAATTTAAATCCGTCCAGCTAGCAAAGGACTACTCAAAAGAATTTCCTATTATCCTCACGACGGCTCGCCTCGTAAATTTTAGCGGCGCGGGCATGGAGACGAGAGCTAGTATGTATCTAAGCCGCTTGACGCCTGAGATGTTTGCGGATATCCACCCTGAACTTGCGACTAAACACGGCATTAAAAACTGGGATTTCATCTGGGTTCATTCGCCTGAAGGTACTAAGGTTAAGGTGCGCGCCAGAGTGGTACCGTCCGTTAAACCCGACACCATCTTTATGCCGTTTCATTATGCGGGTTATATGCAAGGCGTTGATATGACGGGTAATTTCCCGGAAGGCACCAAGCCTTATGCGGTAGGCGAGAGCGCAAATACCGTCACTAACTATGGATATGATATAAACACTCAGATTCCTGAAACCAAAAGCGGTCTATGCCGCATAGAAAAGGCGTAAAATGAGCGAATTTAATGACAACAATAGACTTAAATTTTACTGCGACGACGATAGATGCATCGACTGTAACGGCTGTGCGGTAGCTTGCGACGAGGCTCACGAGCTACCTCTTGGCATCCGCCGCCGCCGCGTCATCACGCTAAACGAAGGCGTACCCGGTAAGGAAATATCAACCTCGATAGCCTGCATGCACTGCGAGGACGCGCCGTGTTCGCTGGTTTGCCCGGTTGATTGTTTTTATATCAGAGCCGACGGCGTAGTGCTACACGACAAAGATATCTGCATCGGCTGCGGATACTGCCTATACGCGTGTCCGTTCGGCGCGCCTCAGTTCCCGCGCGAGGGAGTGTTTGGCGCCAAAGGCTCGATGGATAAGTGCACGATGTGTGCAGGCGGTCCGCTACCGACAAATAGCGAAGCCGAGCGCGAAGAGTACGGCCAGGATAGAATTTCCGAAGGCAAAGTGCCGGTTTGTGCCGCAATGTGCTCGACAAAGGCGCTGCTAGTAGGCGAATCTGCAATGATAGAAAAAATCTACGGCGATAGGGTCAAGGCACGCGGCTACGGCTTTAAAGACCTAAAGCAAACTCTGACTTGGAAGCTCGCCTACTATGCTGGCGATAGGCTTAAAATAAAATCTTAAAATTTAGCTCGCTCTTGCCGAGATTGCGGGGGCGAGTAATCTCATCAAATTTGACATGGTTTGGCTGCGTCAAATTTGACTCACACTTCTTTGATTTCATTAAATTTTACATGGTAGTTCGTCAAATTTGAATGCAGGCAAATTTAAAATAAAAATGGATAAATTTTAGCAGAAAAAAGGGCGGTCTCCCGCCCTAAATTTACGCTCTAACAGGCGACAAATACGGATTTGCCGAGTGCATCGACATCTCGTTTTGCTCTCTAAATTTGATAAATTCCTCTTCGCTTAGACGCCTGATGTTTGCTATCGTCATCTTTAGCGGCGTGATGCCTGAGAGCGGATCGGGATCGCCGGCGTTGGCTAGCTCGTTACCGTCGGCCTCGCTATAGTGGAAGGTCGTAAATATCGTGCCTTCTTTTAGATCTGGATTTACGCGTAGTTTGGCTGCGATCTGGCCGCGTTTGTTTTGTACGAGCGCGTAGCAGCCCTCCTCTAGCTCCCTCTCGCGAGCGATATCGGGACTCACCTCTATGAGCGCGCCCTCGATGCCAGCACCGTATTCAAGAGCCGGACACTCTCTAGTCATAGTACCCGTGTGGTAGTGATAGACCTTGCGTCCGGTCGTAAATAGGCACGGATATACCTCGTCGGGCACTTCGCTAAGCGCGCCGCTACCGACCGGATAGCCCTCCGGGATATTCATCTTGGCTCTAAATTCGGCTTCTGCTTTTGCGCGTTCGTTTTTATCGTCTAAGTAAAGCACCGGCGCAAAGCGGAATTTACCGCCCGGCAGCATGGACTTGTGATCTGCGTAAAGCACGGGCGTACCTGGATGCTCCTCGTCCGGGCATGGCCAGCTGATACCGCCTAGTTTGCCTAGTCTATAGTAGCTGATACCGCCAAAAAATTTAGGCATAAGCTCCCTTAGCTCGTTCCAAATTTGCTCAGGGCTCGCAAAATCAAACCCCTCTAGCCCCATGCGGTTTGCGATGTTGCAAACGACTTTCCAGTCAGGCTCCACGCCGCTAACGGGCTCGCTAGCCTTTCGCGTGCGTTGGACGCGGCGAGAGGTGTTGATAAAGGTTCCGTCCTTTTCGCCCCAGCCAGCGGCAGGTAATACGACGTCGGCCTTGTGCGCGCTTTCTGTGAAAAACAAATCCTGCACTATAAAGCAGTCTAGATGATGCACGGCGTGGGCGAAGTGCTCGGTCCAAGGGTCGCTCATTACAGGGTTTTCGCCGTAGACGTAGAGGACTTTTAGCTCGCCGCTATCCATTTTATCCGGCGCTTGCGTTAGCTTAAAGCCCGGAACCGGATTTAGCTCAAAGTGCCATACTTTGCGCGCTTGCTCCTGTGCATAAGGGCTATTTACCGCGCCGGCCGGGATGACGTTAGGCAGCGCACCCATATCGCATGCGCCTTGGACGTTGTTTTGACCGCGCAGAGGATTTACGCCCGCACCCTTTTTGCCTAAATTTCCGGTTAAAACGGCTAAATTTGATAGCGAAAATACGTTTGACGTGCCGTCGCTAAACTGCGTGATACCCATCGTGTAACAAATCGCCGCCGCGCCTGCTTTAGCATACATTCTAGCTGCCTCTATGATGAGCTCTTTTTTTATACCGGTTTCTCGCTCGAAACGCTCAGGCGTAAAGTCCTTAACCGCTTCTTTTAGATATTCAAATCCCTCGGAGTACTTCTCAATAAACTCGCTATCTTGCAAATTTTCGGCGATGATTACGTGCATCATCGTATTTAGCGTTTTGATATTCGCTCCGATCGGGATTTGCAAGAAAATATCGGCTTTTTTAGCCATATCGGTGCGCTTTGGATCTACGACGATCATCTTTGCGCCGCGCTGAAGGCCGCGCTGCATCTGCATAGCGATGATCGGGTGGCACTCGCTCGTGTTGGTACCGATGAGTAAAAATACGTCCGTGTCGGTCGCAAATTCGACCAAATCATTAGTCATCGTTCCGTTTCCTAGCGTGCTGGCAAGACCTGCCACTGTAGGAGCGTGTCAAAGACGGGCGCAGTGATCGACGTTGTTGCTGCCCTGGGCGCGGAAAAATTTCTGGAAAACGTAGTTGTCTTCGTTATTTGAACGCGCAGAGCTAAAGCCCATGATCGAGCTTGGGCCGTATTTTTCGACGGTGGATTTAAATTTATCCGCGAGGAAATCATAAACCTCCTCAAAACTCACTTCTTCAAGCTCTCCGCGCTTGTCGTAGACGCCGTTTAGTTTTCTCATCATCGGTCGGCTTAAGCGTTTAGGAGAGTTTACAAACTCCCATCCGAACATTCCTTTTAAGCAAAGCTCGCCATCGTTTACGTGGTGGTCTTTGCTAGGTTTGGCGTCTACGATTCTACCGTTTCGCACGATAAGATCGATGCCGCAGCCCGTACCGCAATATGGACAGGTGGTCTTTACGATCTCTTCCATTTTTGATCCTTTCTGGTATTACTGAAAATTATGAGATTATTATACAACTGCAAATGTAAATTTAGTTTTAAAATTAGTATATTTTTTTAAGAATTATTTAAGTAATATGCAAATTTAGCATATTACTCTTTTGGCTAAATTTGTCTTTAAAATCGTATTTTGAAAGCAAAATCACATATTGGTCATTTTGATAAAATTTGTCCTACCGGTACTACTCTATAATAATCTATTAAAGATTCCTCGCTGCCGATAACTTGCTTATATCTCCATCCCATCCCTACTATACATCTTGCCTTTTATCTCATTTTTTACCTCATTTGGTTCGTCATCCAGCAACCTGCTAAAATTCGGTATTAGATTGCTTATTTTTGAGATAAAATTAATAACCTTCGTTTTAAAGTTTTCTAATACAGCTAACTTATCCTATAAATTTTCTATCGTTTCGTATTTAACTTTTGCTTCTTCTTCTAGCTCAGATATTCTTTGAACTTTGCCATTTATAGAAGTTTGTAGTTTAACGATTTGTAGTAGCTTGCTTTCATTGTCTTCCTTTAAGGCATTCTCGTTACTTAACGACGCCTCCAGCTCTTCGTTTCTTTGTTTCAAAGACTGATTTGTTTTTTCTTTGCTTTCTAGATCTGTATTAGCTTCTTCGAGCTTGCTTTGTAGGGCATCGCTTTGGTCGGCTTTTTGTTTTAGTTTATCTATTTGCGCTATATCAGCTTCAATATTTTCTAATCGGCTTTTTAATTTATTGTTTTCATCTTCTTTTTGGATTAGCTCGGCCGAGAGGTTGCTTATTTGCAAATTCCTATCTTTTATAATATTGTCTTGATTGTTTAGGTTCGCGTTAATCTCTTTTAGATTTTTATTTTCTTGGATTAGATTTTCATTGGATTGATCCAGCTCGTTATTTTTTGCAATTATCTCACCCTTGTTTATTAGTTGATTCGTTAGCTCGTAAACCCTTTGTTTTAGTTCTACGTCGGTAACTATACTTATATTATTTTGCATTTGATCTAATACTAAATTCGTAAGACTCGTTATAAAAGTCTTATCGTCCTCGATTTCCAATCTCAAATAGTCTTTGCCGAACATAGACTCTTTCTTTTTTATATACTTTCTTGCTTCATCGACTATGGATTGTCTAATTTTATTTTTAAACTTTTGCTCATTACTATACTCTTTTTCGGTTTTGTGCATTTGTTTTATATTTTTATGCCTCATCTTAGAGCCTAGCTCGCCGCGCAATGCTATGCCCTTAAACGCCGCCCCTCCCATTTCTTGCATACTTCTGCCGAATTTTAGCGTTTCGTCCTTGCCGTTAAACCTAAGATTTTTATGGTTTTCAAATTGGTAATTCGTAAAAATAAGCTGATAATGCTTAGTTTTCTCATCGTTGTGCTCAGCGATTAGCAGGCATTTAACGCCGTATTTAGCGCAATAATCGTTTGCAAATCTTCTAACTCTGTCGAGCGAGACCTGAGCGTTGATAAAATTTACTTCGGTTTTATTTAGCCCTTCTTTGGATTCTTTATTCCGATCGGTGCCGAAACTTATGACTATTTCGGAAAACCCGACCATATTTTCTCGCCAACGATTCTTTACCACCTTGCCGTTTTTATAGATTTTAGTTTGGGCTTCGTAGTCGGCCTTCATTTTTTCGTGGTATTTTTTCAAGAGTGCTTTTATATACTTTCTATCGCTAAATTCCCTATCGCTATTAGGCATCTCTCGCATATTGCCGTTATCGTTATATTCGCTAAGCACTATGTATCTATTATTACGGCTGTTGCCTCTAAGATATCCGATCTTAGAGGCGTGCTTAACCTCTCTAACATTGTGCTCATACCTTATAATAGCCTTTTTGAGCGTTAAGAATTCGCTTCTTACACAAAGAACTAGGCTGTGTCCGCCTGTTTGAAGAGCATCACTCATTTTTAGTCCTTTTCTTTATTATCTACTATAGAAATTAAGAGCATGTTTTAACCCTTTTTTGAAAAATATAAGTCGCAATGTCCGTTATCGCAAACGCTATGCGAGAATTCTTTGCATCTCCCATCTTTATATAACGCGGAATATCTCTGCCCTGCGATATACGAAGATCAAGAGTAGATACGCCGATGCCAAGAACCCCTGCGGTTTGCTTTCTGTCTAGAACTACCTTTCCTTTATATTGGCTAGATATGTGCTCAAGAAGCGTTTTGTACTCTACATCGTTATATAGTTCGTTAAGCATCCCATTTTCTCCTTATGCTTATTCTTATATAACTAATTATATGTACTTTTCATTTACTCTTGCTATTTTGAGTAGTTTTTGGATAGTTTTTGAAAAATTTTTAATACCCTATGATTCCTTAGGGTATTTTAGAGTAATTTAGGATAAAAAATGTTTTCTTGTTTTTAAAAACAAAAATAAAGCATCTTAGATTGACTTAGAAAACATGGCGAGAAATTGGAATATTAAAAAATTTCGGGAACAAATAGGGAACAAATTTTATAAAACTAAGAAAACTTAAAGCTCTTGAAACATTGTAAAAATCGGGGTTTTAAAAGGATTTTTGAATATAAATGGCTCCGGATGCTGGGTTCGAACCAGCGACCAAGTGATTAACAGTCACCTACTCTACCGCTGAGCTAATCCGGAACACTTGAAAAGAGCTCGTATTATAGACGAAAAGATATATTTTGTCAATAAATTCTAGCTTAATTTGGAAAAAATCGTACAGAGCCCAATAAATTTTTATAAAAGGCTAAAGCTAGCCTTTTATAAATCCACTTGCAATAACCTTATCACCATCATACATAACACAAAGCTGGCCTTGTGCCACACCAAGTGCATTTTGATTTAGCGTTAGTTTTGCTGTTTTATTCTCTTTATCAACCTCAACAAAAGCATCAAGTTTAGGGCTTCTATATCTTATCTTGGTTTCGCACTCAAATTTATCTTTATCTATAAATAAATTTACGTTTTCAAGCTCGACTACCTTTTGAGCCAAGTCATCTTTTGTTCCTACAACGATCTCGTTTTTATCGGCATTTATCTTTATAACAAAATGTGGCTCATGAGCACCAAAAACCTCAAAACCTCGGCGCTTGCCGATAGTATAGTGCATATAGCCTTGGTGGCGGCCGATTATTTTGCCATCTTTATCAACTACGTTTCCTGGCAAATTTGTATTGTAATGCTTATTTAAAACTTCGATATAGGTATCTTCCACAAAGCAAATTTCACTACTTTCTGCCTGCGTAGCAAATTCTTCAAGCACTTTTACACTTCTTGCAAGCTCTTTTATATCTTTTTTAAATTTATCCCCAAGCGGGAAAATAACATCTTTTAATATCTCTTTTGGCACTTGGGCTAAAAAGTAGCTTTGATCCTTGCTAGGATCTTTTGCACATGTGATAAATCCATCAATAACTTGCACATAATGCCCAGTAGCAAGCTTCTCACAGCGATTTGCCTTTGCAAAATCAAGCAACGCACCAAGCTTTATAAATTTATTGCACAAAGCACAAGGATTTGGTGTCTTGCCCTCTTTATAGAGCTTCACAAAAGGATCATAGACAAACTCATTAAATTTATCCTGCAGATCCAAAATATGCACCTTTATGCCAAGATACTCGCCTACTTTTTTTACTTTTCTGATATTTTCTTCGTGATATCCTGGCTTTTGATGTAGCATCATATAGCAACCTTGCACTTCATGACCAGCTTCTTGCAGAAATTTAGCCGTCATAGTGCTATCTACACCACCGCTCATTGCGACCATTATTTTCATATTTTTTACCTCTTTGAAATTTAAAAGGGGATATTTTATATCTTATTTTTAAATAGCCAAAATTTCATCTACAATAAGCTCTAAATCATCGGTGATTTTGTATAAATTTATATCTTCTTTTTTTATTGTTTTTTGGCTAACTAGCGTATTTTTTATAAACTCATCAAGCCCTTGCCAAAACTCGCTCCCAAAAAGAAAAATTTTTACTTTTTTGCTACCAACTTGAGCAAGTACTAAAATTTCAAAAAGTTCATCAAGAGTGCCAAAGCCACCCGGAAAGACGACAAATGCGACTGAACGATCGGTGAGTGCAAATTTTCTTGGGCTTAAATTTGAAAAGAGATATTTTGCTGTGACGTAAGGGTTTGTATTTTGTTCAAATGGAAGCCTCACATTTAGGGCTATACTTGGCGATTTTGCACTGTCAAACGCGCCCTTGTTTGCGGCTCTCATTATGCCGTCCCCGCCACCAGTTAAGATGGCATATCCTAGCTCGTTTAGCTTATAAGCTAGTTCATAAGCCTTTTTGCAGTAGAAATTTTCTTCATCAAATCTAGCCGAGCCAAAGAAGGTAACATTTTTATTTTTATATTTTAAGACGTTTGGAAAATTTAAAAGATCACTAACTAATTCATTATTCATTATTTTAACTGTTGAAGCCTCTCGCGTTTTGAGCCTATCTGAGTGATCTGAATGCCAAAGTTTCCATCGATTATGACAACTTCGCCAAGAGCTATTACCTTATCGCCGATCAAAATTTCTAGTGGATCGTTTGCTAATTGATTTAACTCGATGACTGAGCCAATATCCATGGTAAGTACATCTTTTAAAAGCATTCTTTTTGAGCCGATACGAACACGAATAGGTAACCTGACGTCCATTATAAGACCGATATTTCTCATCTCTTCAGCGCTAAAATCGCCCTTAGCTACGTGAGGAGTACTTGCTGGTGCAGCTGGTGCTTCGGTCTTAGTTGGCTCAAAAAATTTCATCAGCGAATGGTCACAAGCAAAACCGATATGCTCACTTAGATCTTCGATTTTGACATTAAATAAAAATAGCTTTTCATAAACACTAAAATCAAGCGAAGAATTTTCATCTAAAAAATTTACATTTATTACTTCAAAATTTATCTTTGGCATGCCCTTTTGAGCGCCCAAAGACGTACTAAAGGCGCTAAAAAGGTTTGAAAATATCTCCTTAGCTGCGTCAAGCTCATCATTTCCTAAATTTTCATTCTTTGAAATTTCCTCTTCGCCCATCATCCATTCGCTAATGGCACTTATTAAAACCGGAGTGCACACTATCTCTGTTTTAGCATTGATGTCGCCGCTTAAAGAGATATTGGCCATCACTACCGGCGGCTTTATGCCATTTTGCGTTGGTGCATCAAATTCATTTCTTTCACCAACCTCTGGAGCTCTGCCCGTAAGTCCTTCGATAGTAGCTTTTAATTCATTAGAAAATATATTAAAAAAATCATTCATCATCTTCGTCGTCCTCTTCTTCTTCCATTTTGCGCTCATTAGCTTCATACGCCATCAGCTTTGCTTTTCGCTCTTCTTCGTATTTTTCTAAGATATTTTTGATCTCGTCTTTATCAGAGCGTATTAATTGCTCAATCCTTATAGATTTTCTAAATCTATGAAGCCCAACTTCAGCTAAGAAAACTTCTTTTTTATCGATACAAACGATCGCCTTATCATCAGCTCCTCTATCAAGCCTTAAAATATCGCCTTCTTTTAAATTTAAAAACTCATTTACGCTGATGATCGATTTGCCAAGTATGGCTTCATATAAAATTTCTGCTCGTCCGATAAGTGTTTTTAGCTCTTTGTTTCTACTTTTTTTTGCACTTGTTTCGCCAAGCATAATGTCCCTGTTTGCAAGGCGTGAGAGTATCGGTTCAAGGTAGATGACTGGATAGCATAAATTTATCATACCGCTTGATCCGCCAACTATGATCTCCATAACGACCATGATGACGATCTCATTTTGAGAGACGATCTGTACGACATTTGGACTGCTCTCTTTGGCTTCCACATTTGGGTACATATCAGTTATCATTGACCAGCTCTCTTTTAGACGCTGCATGATCATTCTAAGCACCGCATCAAGCAAATTTACTTCAATGTCGGTTAGCTCTCTATTTGCCTCAAAATTTTCACCAGTTCCGCCAAGCAAACGATCTATCATCGGAAAAGCAATGCTTGGATTTATCTCCAAAACGCAGTTTCCATCAAGCGGTTTTATAGAAAAGACATTAAAGCTCGTTGGACTTGGCAAACTCATCAAAAATTCGCCATAAGTCATTTGATCAACACTGTGAAGTCTAATCTCGACAATACTTCTCATCACGCTAGAAATTTGACTAGCCAAATTTCTAGCAAGCTTATCATGGATGCCTTTTATCGCACGAAGCTGCTCTTTACTAACGCGGTTTGGACGCTTAAAATCATAAATAATAATCTGCTTTTGTTCGCCTTGCGATCTCTCTTCGACCTCGATATTACTCGTATCGCCATCTTCATCAACAACTTCAAGTAGCGCGTCTATCTCTTCTTGACTTAAAATATCAGCCATTAAACCCCCAAGCTACGCCTGATACGATCAAGCAAACGTTTATGAATTTGTGAAATTCTACTCTCGCTGATATTCATGATCTGGCTTATCTCTTTTAAATTTAGCTCTTCATAATAATAAAGCTGAACCAACATCTGATCTCTTTCGTCAAAATCTTTTAAAGCTTCTTCTATTTTTAAAATGAGATCCTCTCTCTCAATGCTTTTCTCGACGTCATTTTGACCAATTAGCTCCATTTGCTCGTCTATTGGCAAAATAGTGATAATACCGCTAACGCCTCTTGCCTCTCTTATCTTCTCAATATCTTCATTAAGCTTTTCGGCCAAATACTCATCGCTTGGCTCTTCTTCAAATTCATTAAAGTAGTTATCTATCTCGCTATTTATGCTCTTTACTAGCTTTCTATCGCTTCTGCTAACAACATCAAGCGTCCTTAGATAATCAAGCATGGAGCCATAAATTCTCTTTTTGCCATAACCCCAAAAAGAGTCATTTTGCTCCTTGTCATACTTCCTGCTAAGTTTTATCATCTCTTCAACGCCAATGCTTATTAGGTCATTTGTATCTATGCTTGATGGCAACCTCTCTTTAAGTCTAAACGCCATTGCACGCAGTGCTGGCATGTATTTTAAGACGATTTCGTCTTGTTCTTTTTTTATCGTGTTTTTATAAGCGTTAAGCTGCTTTTGCTTTAACTCGTGCATTTCGTTTACCAGAATCAAAATTTTCAGCAGTCATTTTTACCATAATATTTTCCATACGCTTTTCTCTAGTATTTAGCTCAGAGATGAGATAGTCTGCGATCTCTTCGTGTTTTTGTTTGTCAAAAATTTTAGTTAAAGCCCTTTTCACATCGATGTAGTTCATGATAACAATGTGAATTATAAGATAAAAAAACAAAGTAATAACTAGTGTATAAACAAGCATTTCGATAGGCTCACTCACCTTTAACAAGGTAAAAACTATACCTACAAAAAAACCACAGACCGTAAAAAATGCTATAAAATTTTCTGCACGCAAAGCTCAATCTCCATTAAAATTGTTCTATCAAACGCTTAAAGAAGCCCCCAAAGCTCCTGCTTTGCTCATCGTTAAGCACTTTTCGTTCCAACCTATAAAGTAAATTCGAAGCTATTTGTTTTATCTGAGCGCTAGGCTCAGCATAAGCAGCATCGTCTGTAAAAAGCGTTCGTTGTTTTATGCTTCTTGAAACATTCTTATCAGAAGCCACAAATCCTATAAGCTCTAAATTTAAGCTAGGCCCGATATTTGCATTAGCAACACGTTTGATATTTTCATAAATTCTAGTCGCTTCTGCTTCATTTTTTACCATATTTAAAAGCAAAAGCTCACTATTTTTAAACCTTGAGACGATCTTTATGACAGCGTATGCATCAGTTATCGCCGCAGGATCAGGCACAGTTACCACCACGACCTCATCAGCCGCTTCTAAAAACAGCTGCGTGCTACCGCCTATGCCAGCTCCGGTGTCAATGATCAAAAAATCAAGCTCATCAAGCTCGCTCGCCTCATCCAAAAACCTCTCAAATAAAAACTGATTGTTAAATTTTAAAATTTCATCACCACTCTCGCCAGGGATAAGGATCAAATTTTTATTTATAGGTATCAAGATATCTTTTAGGCTGCACTCACCTTTTAGCACGTGAAGTAAATTTTTACCCATTTTTACATTTAAGATTACATCAAGGTTTGCAAGGCCGATATCAGCATCAAAAAGCCCTACTTTGTAACCATTTTTTGATAAAACATTTGCTAAATTTGCACTTATCGTACTCTTGCCAACGCCGCCTTTACCGCTAGTAATCGCAATAAAATGCGTATTTTTACTCTTAGTTTGAGACTGGACTAAATTTTGTAATTTTTGCGCTTGATTATTCATCGCTAGCCTTTTGCTTTGTAAAGCCGTCAAACACGCACTCTACTAAAAATTCGCTCTTTGCCTCCACAAGATCATCAGGCACCTCTTGGCCCACGCTAAAGTAGCTAACTGGCGTGTTTGTTTCATATATCAGCGAAAAGACATTGCCAAAAATTTTTGTCTCATCAAATTTGGTGATTATCAGCGTGTCAATATCCAAAAATGAAAACCCATTATAAATTTCTATTAGATCTTCAACCTTTGAGCCAGCTGAGAGGACTAAATTTACATCGATCTTTGCACCGCTATGCTTTAAAAATTTATCAAGCCTTTCAAGCTTTTCTTTGTCATACTGCGAATTTCCAGTCGTATCAATAAGTATCACATCACAATAATTAAGCTGTTTGATAGCATTTTGAAAGTCATCTATCTCGATAACATCTAGAATAGGTAGCTTCATCATTTTAGCGTATTGAAATAGCTGCTCAACCGCTCCAATACGATATGTATCAAGCGTGATGATACCTGTTTTATAGCGTTTTTCATTGCCGTAAGCAAAACGAGCAGCTAGCTTTGCAAGAGTCGTCGTCTTACCAACTCCAGTTGGGCCAACTAGCATCATGATACGTTGTTTTTTATCGCTTGGCTCTTTTCTGCAAGGTAGCATATTGCGTAAAAGTGAGTAGAAATATCTCTTTACAGCAGTTGGATTGCTCTTCATCGAAACTGGTAAATTTTCAAGCGTCGTTTGCATGATAGCCTCTAAATGCTCATCTTTCATGCCGCTTTGTTTTGCGAGCTTATAGATACTAGCAAACTCCGGCGGGATCGAGAGATTATTGCGATTTGGGGCTTTCTCGTCCCAGATCATGTCAGTTATGAGCCCTATTTTTTCGCTTAGCACGCTTACTTGCTTTGCCACATCGTCTATTTTTTTATTCATACCGTTTGGTATGCTCGACTCTTTATCTTTGACGTCATCGATATTTACATTTGCGATCGTGCTTATCTCTTTTGCAGCAGCTGAGATATTTAAAAGCACGCTCTCATTTGGGTCGTAAGGCTCGGGTGATGCTGTCTTTGCCTCAAATTTAGCTGGCTCTTCTTTTATTTCAAATTTTGGCTTAGTAGGTTCATAGTTTTTATTAAATTTAGAGTAGGCATTTTCGTAATTTATGGCTTTTGTATTTGGTTTTGTGGGTTGCTTCACGTCGTCTTCTTCGACGCTTACTAAAATTTCATAAAGCGGTTTTTTATTTATCGTTTTGGCTTGAATCTGTTTTGTAGTAACTAGTATGGCCTTCTCGCCGCACGTTTCTTGAGCCTTTTTCAAAGCCTCTATAGTGCTCTCGCCTGTAAAAGTATGAAATTTTGTAGCCATTTATATCCTTTTAACCTCTCATAAGCCCTAGTGGCACGATCACGCTGAGCCTCTTACTAGCCCCTGGGTGCGGGACGATAAGGTGCGGCGTCTTATAGACTTTTTTACTAAAATACAAAATATCCAGATCAAGCGTGCGTGGCGCATTTTTAAATGTCCTGATACGCTTAAATTTACTCTCATAGTGCCCCAAAATTTTTAGCAAATTTCTAGGGCTCATAGACGTTTGTAAATTTATAACAGCGTTACTAAAATCATCCTGCGCTTCGTAGCCAAACGCCGCATTTATAAGGATTGGCGAGACTTCAACTACGTGAAAACGCCTATCTTCACTAATCGCTCTTATAAATTTATCAAACCTCTTTGCGCTATCGCCGATGTTGCCACCCATACCAACTAGCGCCTCATATTTAAACTCATCTCTTTTATGAAAAAAACTAGGGCAAAAACGGCTTTTTACGATCTTCCTTGCTCCAGCTAGCCTCATAAAATCTCGCACCCACCTTCTCTTGCGACCACCACGTCCTCGATGCGCACACCAAATTCATTTTCTAGATAAATTCCAGGCTCTATACTAAAAACCATGCCCTCTTTTATGAGCGTTTCGCTCCTTGCTGAGATAACTGGAAGCTCGTGTATATCGACACCCACGCCGTGCCCTGTCGAGTGAAAAAAGGCCTTTTCATATCCAGCCCTTGCTATCACGCTTCTTGCTGCAAGGTCTATCTCACACGCCTTAACGCCAGCTCTTGCGACCTTTATCGCAGCAGCCTGAGCCTCTTTTACGATCTCGTAAATTTCTTGCATCTTGGCGTTTTTAAATTTTTGCTCCTTTGAGAAGTTAAAATTTTCGTCAAAGCAAGCAGTTCTGGTGCGATCAGAGCAGTAACGCTTAAATTTAACCCCAGCGTCAAGTAGCAGCAAGTCACCCCTTTTTAAAATTTTATCTCCAGGCAGCGCATGCGCCTTTGCGGCGTTTTCGTTTATCGCCACGATCGGATCAAAGCTAAGACCTAGCTCGTTTTTTTGCCTAAAAATAAGCGTTGCGTTAAAATGAAGCTCTTTCTCACTCATTCCTTCGCCATTTTCAAGCACAAATTTAGCAAATTCATCAAAGCATTTCGCCCCAAATTCGCTAACCTTTTTTAAAATTCTTATCTCATCTTCACTCTTGCAAATTCTCTTTAGTCTAGAGAAATTTGCCTTTGGCTTGAAATTTATCTTAAAACCTTTGCTAAGCGCATTAAACTCACTTAGGCTTAGCTCATCTGGGTTAAAAACGAGGCTACTTGGCTTCGTTTTCCTTAAAAATGCTCTGACCTCGCTTATTAAATTTCTCTGCGCCAAAAGAACGACTACGCCTGCACTTACGCAGCTTTTTGCCTCAAAATAATACCTCGCGTCCGTGAAAAAGTATTTTACACCATCAAGGCATAGCAAAAATTCATTATCACAGCTATAGCCGCACTCGTAAAATACGGCGTTTTCGTCCTTTAAGATGAAATTCATTGTGCTTTCTGATTTGCTCTTACTGCTTTGATTTGCTCAAAAATTTGAAGCATGCCTATCATAGCCAAATGATAGCCAACTGGTCCAAAGCCCACGATCTGGCCTGCCGCAACTGGTGCGATGAGGCTTTTATGGCGGAACTCTTCTCTTCTATAAACGTTGCTGATATGCACCTCGATAACTGGTAGCGCAACCGCACTTAGAGCGTCACGGATAGCGATAGATGTGTGAGTGTAGGCAGCTGGGTTTATAATGATGCCATCAGCATCGCCCAAGCACTCTTGGATCTTATCGACTAGCTCGCCCTCAAGGTTGCTTTGAAAAAACTCGATCTCAACGTCATTTTGATCGGCAACGATCTTCATTTGAGAGTGGATATCCTCCATCTTCATAACGCCGTAAATTCCTGGCTCTCTAGCGCCAAGCATGTTGATATTTGGGCCTTGGATAACCATTATTTTTAGCTTCTTATCCATGTCACTCCTTTTTGATTAAATAGCCCAAATTATACATTTTAGTTCCTAAATTTTCGCTACAATAACAAAAATTTAAGGCTCAAATGTGGAAATTTTAAAAGCAAAAAAAATAATCACTGGCGGAGAAAATCCAAAAATTTTAAGAAATTCTTGTGTTGTCATTGATAATGATAAAATTTTAGAAATTTTAAACGAAAAAGAGGTGCAAAAGAAATTTAAAGAGGCGAAAATTTGCGACTTCGGTGACAGCGTGATTGCTCCAGCCTTTGTAAATACGCACGTTCATTTGGAGTTTAGCTCAAACGTCAGCACCCTAAAATATGGCGATTTTATAAAGTGGCTTGGCTCCATCATCGATAAAGGTGGCGAGCTAGCTAAAATGGATGCTAAAAAAGCGATAAATGAAGCTATAAATTCGCTACTAAAAAGCGGAGTTTGTGCCATTGGCGAGATATCTAGCTTTGGCTCGGAGCTTGAAATTTTAGCCACTAGCCCTTTAAAAGTCGTGCTTTTTACTGAAATTTTAGGCTCAAACGAGCGGATGGTTCAGCAAAATTTGCAAAATTTCTTAGCTAAATTTGAAAAAGCAAAGGGCTATAAAAGCCAAAATTTCACCCCAGCTATCTCGCTGCACTCACCCTACTCTGTGCACCCTAAGCTAGCCAAAGCCGCCCTTGAGATAGCCAAAAAAGACGATCTTCTTGTTAGCACGCACTTTTTAGAGAGCAAGGCTGAAAAGCAGTGGCTAGAGCGTGGTACTGGCGGCTTTAAAAAGCATCTTTTAAGATTTAGCCCAGATCCAAAGCCTATGTATGATAAAGAGGGCTATTTTGCGATGTTTCGTGAGATAAATACACTATTTACGCACTGCGTTTATGTGAGCGATTTTGCTAAATTTAAGCCCCATCACAGCGTGACACACTGCGCGGTTTCAAACAGGTTGCTTGGCAAAAAGGCGCTAAATTTAAAAGAAATTTTTAAAAACAACATTAGCCTAAACATCGGCACAGACGGACTTAGCTCAAATATCAGCCTAAATTTTTGGCATGAGCTAAGAGCTGCCCTATTTACCCACGCTAGCCTTGATCTAAATGAGCTTGCCACCAGGCTTTTTGTCGCTGCAACGCATGGGGGCGCAAAGGCACTTAGGACAAATAACGGTGAGATAAAGGCAGGACGCGCGGCTGATCTTGCCGTCTATAGCGACCTAGAGTGCGATGACAGCGAGCTAATTTTGCAGCTCATACTTTACACAAATGAAGCCAAAAAACTATATATTGGAGGCAAAATTTGCAAATTTTAAGGCTTATTTTTAGAGGAATTTTGGGAATTTTTAAATTTATCAACAACTACTTTAAGGCGCTCATATTTTTACTGATCTTATTTTTCGTATTTGCGCCAGATGGTAAGATGAAAGAGCCAAATTTAGCCCGCATCGACATCACAGGCACGATAATGGACACAAGCGAAATTTTAGATGCGCTCGAAAAAGCAAGGCTGGATAACAACATCAAAGGCGTGCTACTCTACATCGACAGCCCAGGCGGCGCGCTAAGCCCCAGCGTGGAGCTAGCTATGGCGGTCAAGCGGCTAAAAGAGAGCAAAAAAGTGCTCGCATACGCAGCTGGCAACATGGCGAGCGGCAGCTACTACGCTGGCGTAAATGCCGACACTATCGTAGCAAATCCAGGCGCTTTCATAGGCTCCATTGGCGTCATCATGCAAGGGGCAAACATCGAAAATTTAGCCAAAAATTTAGGCGTGAGCGAGCAGGTGGTGAAGGCTGGCGAGTTTAAAGAGGCTGGCACCTTTATGAGAAGCTGGAGCAAGCAGGAGCGCGAGAGCTTGCAAGGGCTCGTAAATGACGCTTATATGCTCTTTGTAAGTGACGTGGCAGAGGCTAGAAATTTAGATATCAAGAAAAAAGATGAGTGGGCAAATGCAAGGGTCTTTTTAGCTCACAATGCCCTAAAAATAGGGCTAATTGACAGC
The DNA here is from genome assembly GCF_902460875.1 of Campylobacter concisus. Taxonomy (GTDB): domain Bacteria; phylum Campylobacterota; class Campylobacteria; order Campylobacterales; family Campylobacteraceae; genus Campylobacter_A; species Campylobacter_A concisus_AA. The sequence goes on from NZ_CABPVR010000001.1 coordinate 56,883, forward strand.
CTTGGTAGCTACATAGACGCTCAAAACGAGCTAGCTAAAATGAGCCTCGTAGATGAGCCAGTCTGGCAAGAAAAACCACAGCTCGAAAAGATAATGGAGAAATTTGCAAAGCAAGGCATAAACTCGCTTTTTAGTGCATTTTTTGAGACAAAGCTTAGATAATTTTTCAAAAATTTATAAATTTAAGCATCAAACAATAGACTAAGAGAGTTTTAAATAAATTCTTTTAGTCAAGTCAAATGCCAAAATTTTGCAATATTTTTTAGCTTAAACTCATAAAGTAGATTTTGGATTTTGTCTGCTGATTTTATATCTAAACCAAGATCATTTGCTAATATTTTGTAATAAATTTGCGGGCTATCTTTTAGATTAATTGGTGGTGATTTTGAGCTTTTTGAGAGCTTTTTGCCATCTTTTAAAAGTAGCTTATGATGAATAAAATTAGCATTAAAAAATCCAAAATTTAGCCTTTTCGCAAGGTATCTTTGAGCTAGCGTGCAAGCCTTTAAATCCTCACCTCTAACAACCAAATTTATACCCATATCCTCGTCATCTATCACGCTTGCAAAGTTGTAAGCAGGAGTAAAATCTTTTTTGTAAATCACAAAATCGCCCATTTGCTCTGCCACAAGCTTACCAAGAGGATCGCCCTCATCCACACTTAGTCTAATGGCGGTCTTGTCTTTTATAAATTTTAGATTTTTATTTTTACAAATTTTAGTGTAAATGCCGTTTTTATAGGCATTCTTTGTGGTCCTTGAACACTCACAGATATAAATTTCATCTAGTTTTTCAAGTACATCTTCGTATCTTTTAGCTCTTACTTTAAAGCTAAAATTACGTTCAAAGTCACTTACGCTAATTGGCCCTTTATCATATTCAAGCCCCAAAAATTCTAAAACATCAAAGATATTTTGAACAAATTCTTGTCGGTATCTACTAAGATCATAATCATCGATACGCAAGTACAAAACGCCATTTGACGAACGTGTCAAAAGATAAGTTAGGATGAAGTTATAAGCATTGCCAGCATGCAAAAACCCACTAGGCGTAGGAGCTATACGGGATGCTATGCCACCATTTGGTGGCAAATAGTCATTAATCTCTTGGTCTAGCCTCATTTACCCTTAAAGTACGTCCGCCTAGTTCTTTTTCATTTAATGCGTCTATAGCTTTTTGCCCCTCATTTGCATCGTCCATTTCAACAAAGCCAAAGCCTTTTGAGCGATCAGTTTCTCTATCTTTTACTATTTTTGCTCGCCTTACTTCGCCAAATTGCGCAAAGGCTTCCTTTAATTCTGCCTCTGTCGTTCTATACGACAAATTTCCTACATAAATATTCACAGGAGTGTTCCTTAAAAAAATTACCGATTTATTCGGTTAGTGTGATAATAGCTAATTTTCGTCAAAAAGATGTAAAAAATCAAAAAATTTATTACACTTTTCTGAAAAATATTCTTAAAAGCTACAAAGTCGTATATATAGAGTTTTTACAACTATCACTAAACAAAATTTAACCTTAAGTTTAAAAAAAATAATTAAATAAAAAATTATTTTATCTTTATAAGCTATTTATAAAGTAAATCATTCTTTACTTTAAGATATGCTTCATCACCAAGTAAATTTTTAACTATAAAAAGTGCAAATTCCATTGAAAATGCAGGACCTTTTGCTGTAATAATATTTTGATCCATCAATACACTCTTGCCGTTATCATAGCCCTTTTTATCACTTCTTACATTTTCTTCAAATCCTGGATAACAAACAAAATGATCTTTTAGCACACCAGCACTCTCAAGCACCATAGGAGCAGCACAAATGGCACAAATAAGCTTATTGCTTTTATCAAAATTTTGCAAAATTGCTTTGAGCCTTGTATCGTTTGCTAGATTGCTAGCTCCTGGAAGTCCCCCAGGAAGGACGATCGCATCGTAGTCTAGCTCTTTCATCTCGCGAAGTGTCACATCGGCTTTTACGCATATATTGTGACACCCTTTGATGTTTACGTCATTTAGCCCAACAATAGAAGCTATCGCTCCAGCTCTACGTAAAACATCAACAGAAGTTAGCGCTTCTATCTCCTCAAATCCTTCAGCTAAAATCACAGCAACTTTTTTCATAAATTTATCCTTTACAATAATATGTTTTATTTGTTAAGTAAAATTCTATATAATGTTGGCTTATTTCACAAGAAAGGACAGAGCATGCAAGTAAAAATTATTTACTGCAACTCTTGAAACTATCGTCCGGTAGCTTCTCGTGTAGAAGATGAAATAAAAGCGAACTTTAGTGATGCAAGAGTCGAAAAGGTTATAGGTGATGGTGGAAATTTCATCGTCGAGGTTGATGGAGATGTTATATTTTCTAAGAAAGATCGTATCGGAAATGATGAAGCGAGATTTCCTCACGGTGAAGAGATCACAACTCTTATAAACAAATATCTTAAAGAAAAGTCGGCTTAATGCTAGCTACCGAGACGGGAAACCGTCTCGTTTTTCCCTATTTTTGACTTACGGTTCTACTATCCTAATATAAAAATTTTATAGTTAAAACATTTACTTATCTCGCTCAGAATTTTCATTATTTTATATATTTTTTTGATTTTTGAAGATTTTATGAGCTGATATTTGGCTATATTTGATTTTTATAGAGTATAAAAATTTTTGTGCATTCTATGCTAGTGCTACTTGAAATTTTACAATATACGAAATGAAGTTTTTTTGCTAAAGCCAATACTTTTTAAATAGTGACTTTAGCTAAGCATTAGGCTTACTAAACGTTTTAGTAAGAAAGATTAAACTGCATTATTTATTCGCACGCTCGATATACTCGCCGCGAACAGTATCCACACGGATAACTTCGCCTTCAAGTACGTGAAATGGTATCTGAACTACCGCACCACTCTCAAGAGTAGCTGGCTTTTTACCACCTTGCGTATCACCCTTGAAATTTGGTGGAGTCTCAACTATCTTTAGCTCAACTACTTGCGGTACTTCAACGCCGATTGCATTGCCATTGTGAAATAAAATTTCAACCATCATGCCATCGATCATCCATTTTTTTACATCACCCACATCCTCATCGCTAATAGCAACTTGTTCATAAGTAACCGTATCCATAAATTGACAATACTCACCATCATCATAAAGATACTGCATCTCTTTTTCTTCAAGATGTGGTTGCTCGCATTTATCGCCTGCGTGAAAAGTCTTTTCGAGCACTTTTCCGTCGATAAAAGATTTGATTTTCGCACGAACAAAAGCTGCACCTTTGCCCGGTTTAACGTGTTGATATTCTACGATTTTATAAGGAACGCCATCGATCTCGATCTTTAGTCCCTTTTTTAGATCGCCCATTGAATATGAAGCCATTTTTTATCCTTTCAAAATTTTATATAACTGCGTATTGAGCCCAAACGCAAGCTTCAAGTGCGTTTAGTCTCTCTAACGTTTCTGCTTTTATATGTTCATCAACCAAAATGACAGCAAGTGCCATATTGTGATCATCTCTGCCAAGACGGAAGTCTGCGATATTGATCTTTTCATCAGCTAAAATTTTACTAATCTGAGCAATAACGCCTGGCACATCATGGTTTTTAAAGATAATCATCTTGCCTTTTGGTTTAAAGTCGGTCTTAAAACCATTTATCGTTACGATGCGTTGCTGATTTTCACCAAATACCGTTCCACCAACGGTTACAATGCCATTTTCGGTAGTTAAGCGAACGGTAATTTTATTTTTAAAAATACTATCTCCGCCAAGACTAGTTTCAGTCACTATACCTTTTTCATCGCATAAAAATTTAGCATTTACATAATTTATCGCATCACCAAGACTCTCTTTTAAAGCACCTACGATTGCAAAAGTTAGCATTGAATTTGCATATTCGCTAATCTGACCGTGAGTCTCGATACGAATGGCCTTGATAACGCTTTTATTTATCTGTGCAGCAAGAAATGCCATCTTGCTTGTAAGATCGATATAAGGTTCAACAAATGGCGGTAGATCTTCTGTTTTTATGGGTAAATTTAACGCATTTGGATAGCTTATACCGCGAGCTGCTAAAATAGCTTGTTCGACTGCCTCAACTGCGATATTTCGCTGTGATTCAAGCGTATTTGCTCCAAGGTGTGGGGTGACGCTTACATTGTTTAGATCAAGAAGTGGATGATCAGTTGCTGGCTCTCTTGTGAAAACATCAATACCGGCAAATGCTATCTTGCCACTTTTTAGTCCTTCATAAAGCGCTTCTTCGTTATAAAGACCACCTCTAGCGCAGTTTATAAGTCTTACGCCATCTTTCATTTTTGCGATCTCTTTAGCGCCTATCATATTGGTCGTCTCTTTAGTTTTTGGTGTATGTATCGTGATAAAATCACATGCTAAAATATCATCAAAATTTTTAGTATAAGTACCGCCCATATCGATAACTTTAGATGGATCAATATATGGATCATAAGCGATGATCTCCATACCAAAAGCTTTTGCACGAACAGCTACTCTCGAGCCAATATTGCCAAAGCCGATCACGCCAAGCTTTTTCTTAAAAAGTTCAACCCCATACCATTTCTCACGCTTCCAAATTCTATCTAGCTTTAGATCATTATGAGCGTATTCAAGAGATCTAGCTGAAGCTAGCATATGCGCCATTGTTAGCTCAACTGCAGCAATAGTGTTTGCAGTTGGAACGTTCATAGCTATTATGCCACGCCTTGAGCATCCTTCTATATCGACATTATCTACACCAACACCAGCTCTAACGATAGCTTTTAGTTTTTTACCAGCGTTTAAAAAGGCCTCGTTTACTTCAGTTGAGCTTCTTGTTATAGCAACATCAGCCTCGCCTAAAATTTTTAAAAGTTCATCTTTGGGAGTATTAACTGCGTCTATTACGTTTATATCTTGCTCTTTTTTTAAAAGTTCAAAACCTACTGGATGTATTGCATCGCAAACAATGATAGTTTTCATAATTTTACCTCTCTCACACTTGAGTGGATATCATAAACTCTTAGTTCTAAAATGATATTTTGTAGAAGTTTAGAGTCTTGAGTATTTAAAAATATCTGGCTTTTTGCACCATCTTTTACAACAGTAAAATCGACCTCGCTTTTTCTTAAAGTCTGCATCAAACAAAACATTGAATAGATATCATTTTTATCTATCAAAAGCTCATATGCAGTAATCTTTGGTTTTTCTATTTTGGGTCGGTTGTATTCTATAAAAATTTCATTTACAGGCAGCACATAATCTCTTTTTCTAATAGTTGCTAGCTCACTCATCCAGTTAATATTGCTGGTTGTATTTTTGGTTAAATTTTGCTCATTTGTGATATTTTCTTCAGGTATTTGACTGAAATTTACACTTGCAAATTTAACAAGAGAAATTCCAACCAAACCCAATATTACAAATAGCAGGACAACTACTAATAAAAGTACGTGTCTGCCCATTTAAACTAAAGTAATTGTTCTTTTATAATGTCGCCAAGTGTTACTTTATCATCGTTATCATTGATCTCATTTAACACTTCACGCTCTTTTTGTTTTGCTAAACGGCGTATGCTTAGGCGAATTCTATTTTTCTTCTCATCGATAAATGCGATAGCTGCTTCGATCTCATCGCCGATCTTAAGTGTACTAACATCTACACTACCTAGATCTTCTTTGCGGATCAACGCATCAACGTTATCACCAAGCTCTACAAACACGCCAAAGTCTTTAATGTCGCGAATTGTTCCTTTTACGATATCGCCTACATTAAATTTATCAGCAAATGCTTGAACTGGACTTTGTTTTAGATCTTTTAGGCTGAGTGAAACTTTTTGTTCAGCGCTGTCGATTTTGATGATCTTTACTTCAAGCTCGTCGCCAGCTTTAAACATGTCTTTGCATTTATCGTTTCTATCCCAAGATGCATCTTCATTGTGCAATAAGCCTTCAACGCAACCCACTCTAACAAATGCACCAAAATTTGTGATAGTTGTCACAACGCCTTTTACTACGTCACCCTCTTTAAATTTAGCTTTAAACTCATCAAATGGCTTTGGAAGTAAATTTTTAAGGCTTACTCTTAGGCGGTGTCCTTTTGCATCTATCTCGATAACCTCAACATCAATCTCTTGACCTTCATTGATGTGATCTTTTGGATTTTTGATATTTTTGTCCCATGAAATTTCAGATATATGTAAAAATCCTTCAATATCATTTCCAAGATCAACAAATGCGCCATAAGGCTCGATATTGCTAACTGTAACTTTGATAGTGTCACCAACTTCTAGCCCATCATTTATGATCTCTTCCCAAGGATCTGGAGTAGCTGCCTTGATAGATAAAGACAAGTGGCGTTTTTCGTTGTCATAGCTGATAACTTTAACTAAAACTTTATCACCTTCTTTATATAGTGAGCTAGGGTTTACTGGGCCTTTATAGCTTATCTCGCTGTAGTGAACGAGTCCATCTACGCCGCCAACATCAACAAACATACCATAAGTTGTGATTTTTTTAACTGTGCCCTCTATAACGCTATCATTTTCTACTATGCTTGACAGAGCTTCTTTACGTTTTTTGCGATCATCGTCTAAAATTTTCTTTCTAGAGACAACTATGCTATTTTCTTCTTTATCAATTTTTATAACTCTTACTTTATATGTTTTACCAATTACGCCTTCAGCGTTTTTAAAGCCACTGTGAGTTTTTGGTAAGAAAAATTCCACACCATTTACATCTTGAGTTATAAAGCCACCTTTATTTTTTCCAACTACTTTTACGTCGATTTCGCCAGAATTTTCAGGATCGTAAGCTTCGATGAAAGCTTTAACTTTCTCTTTTCTAAGTGCTTTTTTGTGCGACACTATAGGTCTTCCATTTCTTGATCCAGTTATTACAACTTTGATCGTATCGCCAACTTTATGCGTCAGGTTGCCGTTTGCGTCAGTGATCTCAGAAACATTTAAAATGCCTTCTGACTTCTTGCCAACGTCGATTAAAACCTCATCGCCATTGATACTGACGATCTTTGCGTCACTATCTTCTTCAGTCTTTTTAAAAGACTCCTCTAACATCGCAGCAAAATCGATATCTTCGATATCTTCGTCTTTTGCTTTTCCTAATTGAACACTTTTGTTCACAGCCATCTTGATCCTTTAAATTTTATTATGCCAGTAGAGGCAAATTGGGCTTATTATAGTTAATTGTGGCTTTAGCTAGGATAAATTTTATACTTTTTTGATTCTATCAACGACTTTTTGTATGATCCAGTCAGGCGTACTTGCACCCGCACTTATACCACACAAATTTTTGCCCTCAAACCATGATCCCTCAAGCTCTTCTTCGCTTTCTATTAGGTAGCTATCTTCGCAGAAATTTTTAGATATTAGGTAGAGTTGTTTTGTGTTTGAGCTGTTTTTACCGCCGATGATTATCATCACGTCAGCTCTTTTTGCTAAATTTTTAGCAGCCTCTTGGTTTTCAAATGTTGCGTTGCAAATCGTGTTAAAAACGCGCACTTCTTTTACATGAAGCATGAGATAGTTTGCGATCTGCATAAATTTCTCAACTTTTCTAGTCGTTTGGCTAACAAGTGCGACCTTTTGTTTAAATTTAATACCCTCTAGCTCGCTCTCTTCAAGCACGACATAGACATTACCCTTGGCATATGACTTCACGCCCTTTACTTCAGGGTGGTGCACGTCACCATAGATCACCACATCATAGCCCTCTTCGCTCATTTTTTCACAAATTTGCTGTGGCTTTGTCACAAACGGACAAGTTGCGTCGATCACTTTTATATCTGTCTTTTTTAGCTCTGCAAGGTCGTTTTTTGTGATGCCATGAGTGCGAATGATCGCCTTTTTCTCATCTTTTAGCTCATCTATGCCCTCAAGCGTTTTTACATTGTAGTTTTTCTCAAGCCTGTTTATCTCTTCATTGTTATGAATGAGGGGCCCAATGGTCGCAGCATCTCCTGCATTTTCAGCAATCTTTATCGCCCTTTTTACACCAAAGCAAAATCCATAACTACTAGCAAGCTCAATCTTCAACTCTAGCTCCCATTTTCTTTAAAATTTCAGCAAAATTTGGAAACGAAGTGGCGATAAATTCGCTCTTTTCTATCTGCATGCCACATTTTAGTCCAAGTATGGCAAAGCTCATCGCGATCCTATGATCTCCGTGGCTATCTATCGTGGCAAATTTAGCCTCAGAGCCATTTATGATAAAGCCATCTTCAAGCTCGCTAGCATCGACACCGCACTTCTTTAGCGCATTTATCGTGACAGCTATCCTGTCGCTCTCTTTTACACGAAGTTCTTTTGCATTTGTTAGCTTGCTTTGACCCTTGGCGCAGGCAAATGCGATGGCTAAAGCTGGGGCTTCGTCGATGAGCCACGAGATATTTTCGCTAACTTCTACGCCTTTTAAATTTGGCGAGTACTTAACCTCGATATCGCCAATATCTTCATATTTGCTTGAAGTTTTGTGAAATTTTATCTCAGCGCCCATTTTTTCTAAAACCCTGTAAGCTTCGATGCGAGTTTTATTTAATAAGATATTTTTTAAAATAATATGCGAATTTGGGATGATTAGAGCTGCGACCGCGAAGAAAAATGCCGAGCTTGGGTCATTTGGCACGTCTATATCAAGTGGCGCAAGTGGGCCTTTCATCGGCTCTAGAGTGATCTCTAGCTCGTCACGCTTTATATCAGCTCCCATGCCTGCAAGCATGCGCTCAGTGTGGTCTCTGCTTAGCTCTGGCTCGCTAAATTTGCAGCCATTTGAGTAAAGAGCCGCTAGTAAAAGCGCGCTTTTTACCTGAGCTGAAGCGATCTTGCTATCAAAACTAGATCTTTCAAATTTAGTCCCTCTTATGCAAAGAGGAGCATTGTTTGCGTTGTTTGCACCATCTATCTTTGCACCCATATCGTTTAGAGGTTTTGTTATCCTTGCCATCGGGCGAGAATTTAAGTATTTATCGCCACTTAGCACGAAAAAGCCGTCCTGTGCGGCTAATAGTCCTATAAAAAGCCTCATTGCCGTGCCAGAGTTGCCACACTCTAAAATTTCATTTGGCTCTTTTATCTTTTGCGGTGGTGTGATCGTTATTTCGAAACCATTGTCCTCAACTTTTGCACCTAAAAGCTCGACTATTTTTAAGGTATTTAGCGTATCGCCTGCTCTTAGGTAGTTTCTAACACGAGATGGCTTGTCGCTTAAAAGCGAAAAGATCGCGCATCTATGCGAGATAGACTTGTCAGCTGCGATGTCATCGATGGTTAAATTTAGACTTTTTTCTAATGGATAAATTCTCATCTTATTCCGATATTTAGTTTCTCTTTTAGCTCACTTAAAATTTTATCCATAAGCGCGTTTATATCGTCATCTTCGAGTGTTTTTTCCATATCTTGGAATGTAAATTTAAGGCTAAGGCTAATCGCGCCGTTTAGTTTCGCATCTTTATAGATATCAACCGGCAAGAACTCTTTTAACTCTTTTAAATTTAGCCCTCTTATACACTCATAAATTCGTCCAGCCTCGAAATTTTCAGGCACGATGAGGCTAAGATCTCTTGTAGTGCTTTGAAATTTTGAGTATGGCACTGCTAAGATCGGCTCAAATTTAAGCTTTGAAAAATCAATCTCACAGACATAAGTTTTTGGCAGATCCCTTTTTGCCTCTATTCTTGCATCAACTCTGCCGATATAGCCGATCTTTTCGCCATTTTGATAAATATGTGCCTGCTCGTATGGGCTAAGATATGAGATCTCTCGGCAAGGTTTTAGCTCAAATTTACCTATGACATTTTGCACCATCGCTGCAAATGCGTAGAAATTTGCCTCTTCGCCCTTTGCGCCATTTATCAGTGTCGGCTCTTTTAAAAGGCCTGATACGACAAAGCCTAAATTTAAGCCTTGGTTTGCATTTTCGTCAAAAACTTCGCCAAGCTCAAAAAGTCTAACTGAGCGTTTTGAGTTTTTGATATTTTTCTCACTTGAGCTTAGAAGGTGATTAACAAGTGCTGGTCTAAGCGTGTTTAGCTCGTTGTTTATAGGATTTAGTATCTTGATCTTGCAAGGTTTGAAATTTAGCTCACTTAGCTCATCAAGGCTGTCAAATACGTAGTGTACGCTTTCAAAAAAGCCATTGTCGGCTGCGCGGTGTCTTAAATTTAAAGCATTTTTATAGTCAAAATATGTCTTATTTAGCCTATTTTTCTCAGAGAAATTTAGCGGCGTTGAGGCGATATTGTCGATGCCTATTATCCTTACGATCTCCTCGCAGATATCATGAGAATTTACGATATCATGGCGAAATAACGGCACTTTTACATTAAAGCTCTCTTGCTCGACATTTACCGCGATCTCAAAGCCAAGTTTCTTTAAAATTTTAACGACATCATTTCTAGCAACCTCTTGACCGATCATATTTTTAAGCTCGCCAAGTGAGATGCTAAGCGTGATAGGCTCGGTGTTTAAAAGCGACTGCTGTGAGCCAGCAAAGAGATTTAGTGCATCTTTAAAATTAGCAAGCCTTTTAAATAAATAATCCGCACCATAAGCTAAATTTGGCTCGCTACCACGACTTGAGCGATAAATTTGATCGCCCTTTGGTAAATTTTTATTTTCAAAAATAGCTTTTGAAACTACATCTGGCTTTACGTAGCTAGCTTCTACTAGGATCACTTTTGACTTCTCATCTACCCTTGCTATGTCACTTTGGTAAATTCCAGCAATGCCTAAATTTTTATCCCCGCAATAAACGACACATTCGCCATTTTCGCCATTTTTTATATCAAAAACAGCCTTTTCGCCTTCACTTACTAGTTTAGCGTGATCATAAGCCCTAAATAAAACGCCCGTGCAAAATGTCGCGTATTCAAGCAGTCTCTCAACTAAATTTGTCTTTTGACACTCTATTAATGCTAGACGCATGCGAGTTATTAGATTTTCATATAGTCCTTCTTTTAGCTCAAAAGCCTTATACAAAAATGACCCATTTACTTTATCCTCTGCTCGCACAGAAGCTATTCTGCCAATACCTAGTAAATTTTCGCTCTCATCGTCTTCGTGACTATCTTTCATATTTAGATCAAGCGCTGCACAAATTTCTCTTGCGATGCCATGTAAATTTTGGCAATCGCCTCTGTTTGCTGTGACATCAACTTCGATTATCGTATCTTTAAATATCTCAAATTCGCTAAGACTTGTACCAAGTTTTAGCTTGCCGATGCTCTCATCAAGCGGTAAAATTCCATCATTTACCTTTGGAAGTCCCAGCTCACTTGAAGAGCAGATCATACCACTTGACTCGATACCTCTTAGCTTTGCTTTTTTTATCTCAAGATCATTTGGCATAGTCGTGCCAATAAGTGCAACTGGCACAAACTGACCAGCTTCAACATTTTTAGCTCCACACACGATCTGAAGCGTCTCTCCACCAATATCCACTTGACAAATGCTTAGTTTATCGGCATCTGGGTGCTTCTCTCTACTTTTTATGTAGCCAACCACAATACTCTTTGGTAAATTTATCTCTTTATAGCTATCAACCTCTAGCCCGATAGAATTTAATGTCTTTGAAAGTGTCTCGCCGCTAACGTCGCTAAGGTCGATCCACTCGTTTAACCAATGCTTTGAAATTATCATTTAAACTGCTCCAACAATCTTAAATCTCCCTCAAAAAGCGACCTTAGATCAGGCACTCTATGAAGTAACATCGCAAATCTCTCAACGCCAAGGCCAAAGGCGTATCCACTTACATTTTTATAGCCAACCGCCTTAAATACATTTGGATCAACGACACCACATCCAAGTACCTCAAGCCAAGTAGTTTGCTTACACACTCTGCAGCCCTTGCCATGGCAGAATATACAACTAATATCAACCTCTGCGCTAGGCTCCGTGAATGGAAAGAAGCTAGGGCGAAAACGTACTTCAACGTCGCCAAACATGTGCTTTAAAAAGCCCTCAAGCATTGATTTTAAATTTGCAAAGCTAACTTTCTCAGCATCCTCCACCACAAGGCCCTCAACCTGGTGAAACATCGGTGTATGCGTTAAATCCATATCACGTCTAAAGACCGTGCCAGGCGCTATCATGCGAATAGGCGGATTTTGATTTAGCATAGTTCGCACCTGAACTGGGCTAGTATGCGTCCTTAAAAGCCTAAAATCATCTAGGTAAAATGTATCTTGCATGTCCCTTGCTGGGTGGTATTTTGGTAAATTTAGCGCTTCAAAATTGTGAAAATCATCTTCTATTAGTGGTCCGGTCTCGAGCGAGAAATTTAGAGCCAAAAAGTATTCAATTATCTTATCCATCGTAGCCATCACAGGATGAAGTGCCCCGCTAGCAACAGGCTCATTAAATAGCGTGATATCAGCGGCTTCTTTTTTCATCTTGTTATCTATCTCTTGCTCGCTAAGCTCAGCCTTTTTAGCTTCTATTAGCGCGCCAAGCTCATCTCTTTGCTTATTTAAATTTGCTGCAAATTCCTTTTTCTCATCTTCACCAAGCTCTTTTAGCTTTGCAAAACCTTGAGCCAAGATGCCCTTTTTGCCAAAAATTTCTACCCTGACCTTCTCAAGATCGTCAAGCGTTGAAATTTCATTTTTGATTTTATTAACGAAATCTTGCAATTTTTTGCCTTTATAAATTTTTGAGTCGATTTTATAGAAAAAGAGTTAAAATCAAGATAAAGAGCACGAAATTTAAGCACACTTTGATATAATTTTGCAAAATTTCAAAGGAGCTAAAATGACCATATTTGAAAAGATCGTAGCTGGTGAAATCCCTTGCAACAAAGTGCTTGAAAGTGAGAAATTTCTAGCTTTTAACGACATAAACCCAAAAGCGCCGATCCACATCCTCATCATCCCTAAAAAACACTACAAAAACTTCCAAGAGATGGATCCAGTTTTGATGGGTGAGATGACTAAATTTATCCAAGAAGTGGCGAGCTTAATGGGCGTTGATAAGAGCGGATACCGCCTCATAACAAACTGCGGCGAAAACGGCGGTCAAGAGGTTATGCACCTACACTTTCACCTACTTGCTGGCGCAAAACTTGGCTGGAGTGAAGGCGTAGCTGATCCACAAAGCACATTTTAATAACTTATAAATCTTAGACTCAAAGCATGAGTCTAAGATTTTATTTTCTTGCAGCCTTAATAGCTTCAAGCAACTCTTCAAAACCTACTTTACTTGAGTTTTCGACATCTTTTAATATTTCAACACCAGGTAGATTTCCTTTGTCTTTATCAGCAAAAATAACCATCGCTTTTTCTAGTCCATGATGAACATTTTCATGATGAGCTGCGATACTTGAGAGAATTTTGGCATCTTTTACAAGAGTATTTTTCACATCTTTTTCATACCATTTGCCAAATCTACACTCATGAACATCTTGAATCTTGTTAAACTCATTTAAAAGCACGCCTCTATATCCATTTAGCTTCATATTTATATGATCTATTTTTCCATTACTTACATAGACTTCATTTGTAACATTTAAAGCCTGATTTAGGATATTTTGCGTATTTGCATTTACGCTTGAGATATTTCCTTCAAATCCACCTAAAATTTTCATAGCATTTGCAGAAATTTTTGAAAAATTCTCACTCATTTCGATCATCGTGTTTGCACTTTGTTTAAGGCCATTTATATTTACTTCTACTTCAAGTGTCGCTTTTTGAGTGCGTTCAGCTAGCTTTCTAACCTCATCTGCCACGACGGCAAAACCTCGTCCATGCTCACCAGCACGGGCCGCCTCGATCGCAGCATTTAGAGCTAGTAAATTTGTCTGATCTGAGATGTCTTTAATGAGATTTATAATCTCAACAATCGAATTTACGCTTCCATCAAGTGAAGATGCATCATTTGAAAGGTCATTGCTCATCTGGCTTACTTGCTCAATCGAGTTTAAAATTTCAGCCGTTTGCGACTTGAGTTCGCCTGTCTCTTTGAAAGTCTTTTCATTTAATCCGTTTATACTTTCAAGCATTTTTAGGTTTTCTTCCATTGTTAATTGCAAGAAATTTATACCATCTTGATAACTTGAAAGCAATAAATTTACAGCCTCTTGCTTATCCTTGGCTTGCTCTTTTGGCTCGCAAGTTTTAACGTTTTTTAGCTCATTTTTAAGTGCTAAAATTTCAGCCTTTAAAGCTTCATTTTCTCTTTGTAAAGCTTCATTTTTACTAGAAAGCTCTTTATTTTTGCCATCAAAAAACATTTTTAATCCTTTAAAATTTGTAGATTTTGCGTAATTATAACTCTTTTTTCTTAGAGCCAGTAATCTAAAATTTCTATCTGCTCATCAACGCTTTTATTTGCCGTGCCGCCCTGCGAACAACGTGCCTCTTTTGAAGCGTGAAGATCTAAAAATTTAATAGCATTTGCATCTAAATTTTCATCCACACTTTTTAGCTGCTCTTCGTTTAGTTCACTCAAATCAAGCCCTAAACTTTCAGCCTTTGCGACAGCTTTACCAGTGATAAAATGCGCCGTTCTAAATGGAATATTTTTTTCACGCACTAGATAATCTGCCAAATCAGTCGCACTTAGATGCCCAGTTTTTGTCGCTTTTAACATGTTTTTTTCGTTAAATTTAGCTGTTTTTATTATCTCGTTTAGGATAGTAGCCGAGCTTAAAATGATAGATACACTGTCAAACACACCCTCTTTATCTTCTTGCATATCTTTATTGTAAGCAAGTGGCAGGCCCTTCATCGTAGTTAGTAGCGCTACTAAATTTCCATTTACACGCCCAGTTTTACCGCGTATGAGTTCAGCGACGTCTGGATTTTTCTTTTGAGGCATAATGGAACTTCCTGTGCTATAAGCGTCACTGATGCTTACAAAGCCAAATTCTTGCGAGCTCCAAAGTATAAGCTCCTCGCAAAGTCTAGAAGCGTGCGTCATAAAAACGCTAATGTTAAATAAAATTTCCAACGCAAAATCACGGTCGCTCACGCTATCCATCGCATTTTGCGTGCAACCTGCAAAGCCAAGCTCACTTGCAACGATACTCCTGTCTATCTTATGAGGAGTGCCTGCAAGGGCTGCTGAACCAAGCGGACTTAGGTTGTTTCGCTCATAGGAGCTAATAAAACGCTCAAAATCTCTTTTGAACATAAATGCATATGCTAGCAAGTGATAGCTAAGGCTTACTGGCTGAGCGTGTTGAAGATGTGTGTAGCCTGGCATTAGCGTATCTTTGTTATTTTTTGCCAAATTTGTAAGCGTGGCGATGAGCTCTTTTATACATGAAGAAATTTCTAAATTTTTCTTCAAAACGTAAAATTTAAAGTCAAGCGCAACTTGGTCATTTCTACTTCTAGCTGTGTGCAGTCTGCCACCAAGCTCGGCGCCGATGATCTGGCTAAGGCGCTTCTCAACTGCCATGTGTATATCTTCATCTTCTAACTTAAACTCAAATTTACCTGCTCTTATCTCAGATAAAACCTCACCAAGCCCCTTTATGATCGCCTCTGACTCATCTTTTTTCAAAATTCCGCAAATTCCAAGCATCTTTGCGTGAGCCTTACTTCCAGCGATATCTTCTTCAAAAAGATTTTTATCAAAATTTATAGAGGCATTAAATTCCTCGAGTAGCTTCGAACTAGCCTCGCTAAATCTACCCTCCCACATCTTTTTGTGTGCGTTTTTCTCTTCTTTCATAGCTTTGCCTTTAATTAGTTTTGCGTGATTTTAACAAAATAGCACTTAACTGGGTATTTTAACTATAAAGTTGCAAAAAAAGTTATAAATATAATTTATCTTTAAGGATATGGAAATATAATTCAAAATATAACTTTTTAAAAACTATTTTAATTTTCTATTGAGATAGTTTAAAATAAAAATAATCTATAAGAGGAAGGATGATATGCAAATAGATGCAAATATGAACTCAAATATTTTCTATCATGATGGCTATACATCTATCTCTTCAAATAGCTCAAAAACAAGCATGTTAGTATCTTCTAGCTATGACAAGAAAGATATTGTTAGAAGCAATGAAGTACATGTAGAACAAAGAGAAGATGCTAAAATTTCCCCTATAATTATTAATAAAGCGAGCGCTATACAGTTACAAAAGGACTTAGAAAAATTACAAGATCAAAATCTAGATATTTCGCATCAAATTTCAAGCATCCAAAGCCTAAAAGATCGTAATTCTATGCAAATGCTTCATTACTTAAATTTAGAGCAGTCAGCCATTCAAAATAACATTTTAAGCATTAAAACTCAAATGATAGAAATGGCACAGGCTTAAGACTAAGCCTTACCAATAATAGTTTCTAAAACTAGGCAAAAATCCTCTAAAAAATATCCCATTGATTTATAAAAATTGCTAGTTGCGTCTTTTTGGATGTCTCTTGAAAGCTGTTTAGCATAAGGCAAGAAAAATGAGACACTAAAAGCTGCAAGAAGTCTCATAGACTCCTTAGATGCTTTACTTTTTAAAATATTTGCTATTAAAATTAGCTGATTTGAGATGCTATCAATCTCGCCCATTTTTGGCTGAAAATTTATAGCCTTATAAAATTGAGCTAGATCATCTTTTGCAGACGAAAAATAGTAACTTGCCTCAAATTTTGACTTTAAAATGACAAAATCGTCACATAAAGCAGCACTACTCTCATCTTTGATAAATTTAGCGTAAAGCTCATTTCCTTTTATATTCGCATCGCTCTTTGTCTGCGTTATCCACGCATTTGTCTTTTTTATACGCATAAAAGATGAGACACCCAAGATGCCGTTAAAATTTGTAGCAAGTGCAGCCGCTACAACGCTGTAAAGCTCTCCAAGTCTCAAATTTAATCCTTAAGCTTCAAATATCTAAGTCTAAGTGCATTTAGCACGACAGTAACCGAGCTTAGGCACATCGCCATCGAGCCATAAACTGGACTTAGAAGCAGTCCAAATACCGGATAGAGCACACCAGCAGCCACTGGTATGCAAATGGCGTTATACATAAATGCCCAAAACAAATTCTCTTTTATGTTAGCAATAGTCGCATTTGCAAGCTTTACAAGCCCGCTCACGCCACGCAAGTCATTTTTTACAAGCACGATATCGCCAGCGCCTTTAGCGATGTCTGAGCCTGAGTTCATAGCTATGCCAACGCTTGCCTCTTTGAGCGATGGCGAGTCGTTTATGCCATCTCCCACGAAGATCACGCCACCTCGGCTCATTAGCTCTTTTACTTTGTTAAATTTATCCTCAGGTAGCATATTTGCATAGTACTCGCTCACATTTAGTTTGCTAGCGATATTTGCCACTACTTTTTTATCATCGCCTGATAGGATCACACTTTGTAAATTTAGCCTTGCAAGCTCGTTTATAACGCTATTTGCCTCATTTTTTAGCTCATCACTTAGTGTTAAAAATCCGCTAAATTTTTGATTGACCGCGCAAAGTATGACGCCGCTTCCATCATTTGTAGCCTCTTTTATCGCCTCACTATCAGCTTCATTTAGCAAGATATTGTTTGCTGCGAGCAGTTTTTCGTTGCCTATTATTATCTTATTGCTTTCATCTTCATAGACGATGCCTTGACCAACTACGTTTTGAAATTTGCCATTTAGCTTTTGTAAATTTATACAATTTTGTTTTGCATATCTTACGATCGCCTTTGAGATCGGATGTTCGCTTAAATTTTCAGCAGATGCCACTAGCTCTAACTCTTTTTCACTCAAATTTGAGCTTTTGACACTGATTAGCCCCTTACTTAGCGTGCCAGTTTTGTCAAATGCTACAAATTTAGCATCTTTTATCAGCTCCAAAACTTCTGGGTTTTTAACCAAAATTCCAGCTTTTGCGCCGCGAGCAAGAGAGCTTACTATTGCTATTGGCGTGGCAAGTCCAAGCGCGCATGGGCATGAGATGATAAGCACACAGATCGCGCAAGAGATCGCATAGGCGAAATTTCCACTAAAAATTATCCATATCAAAAATGTAAGAACCGAGATCGCCACGACGCTTGGCACAAAGATGTTTGCTATCTTATCAGCCAGCCGTCCGATAGGCATCTTTTTGGAGCTAGCGTCGCTTAGCAAGCTTAAAATTTGAGATAGTAAGCTCTCAAAAGAACCCTTTGTTACCTTGATGCTTATGTAGCCATTTGTGTTTAGAGTGCCGGCAAATACGCTATCGCCTACCTCTTTATAAACTGGCAAGCTCTCTCCTGTAAGCATAGAAGCGTCGATCTCAGCGCCACCTTGGACTATCACGCCGTCACTTGGGACGTTGTAGCCATTTTTTACGATGACGATGTCGCCTACTTTTAGCTCATTTACATTTACCTCTTTGCTCTGCCCGTCTGGCATGACCAAAAAGGCGGTTTTAGGCGAAATTTTAAGTAGCGTCTTTAGGTAGTCGCCAGCCTTTGCCTTTGAGCGCTCTTCAAGGTACTTGCCAAGCAAAACAAAGGCTATGATCATCGCTACGCCCGAGACATATACGTTTTTTAGGTCATCTGGGATGAAATTTGAAAAGATCACAACAAAAAGCGAGTATAAAAACGCACTGCCGCTTCCAAGAGCTACAAGCACGTTCATATCGTAGTTTTTGTTTTTGACAGCCTCTATGGCGTGAGCAAAGAAGTCTTTGCCGCTAAAAGCTAGCACCAAAAAAGCTAAAACTAGCATGAGCAAATTTACTAGCATATTGTGAGGCGCGAACATCTCAAGCGCCATTATCACGACGCTTGCGATAAATGCAAATATAAATTTGTTTCTTATCGAGGTTATATGCTCGTCTCTTTTGGCTTCAAATTCATCGATATTTGTCGCCACAAAGTAGCCAAGCTTCTTTATCTTTTGCTCTAAAACTTCACGCACGCTGGCGTCTTTTAGGACAAACTCACCGCTTGCGTTTGCAAAATTTACATTTGCTTCAAGCACGCCATCTATCTTTTTAGAAACCTTTTCGATAGCGTTTGAGCAATTTATGCAGCTCATTCCCGCTATATTTAGCTTGACTTTTAAAGGCATTTTACAGCTCTTTTATCACGTCAAATCCCAGATCAGCCATTTCTGATTTAAATTTCTCAACATCGCCATCTTTTATATCGACGCTTACTTGTCTTGGCTCTTTGCTAAGATCGACTTTTATCTCGCCAAAGTCATCTTCAAGTGCGTTTTTTATAGTGTTTGCGCAGTTTTGGCAATGCACATTATTTACCTCAAATGTTTTCATATTATCTCCTTTATCATGTGGTCGTATTCGTGTAAATTTATGATCTTTTTGGTGTTAAATTTAAAGCCAAGACTCTCGTAAAATTTACGAACTTTTGGCTTATTTATATCAACTATCAGCGAGACCTTTTTATGTCCTAGCTCTTTTGCTCTTGCAAATGAGTGCAAGATGAGCTCTTTTGCAAGACCTTGACCTCTAAATTTCTCATCTACAGCGATACTATCTATATAAAACTCATCATCAAAGCACTCTTTTTCTATCTTGGCATCTTTGCCAAGAGCCTTTAGATGCTGCGAAATTTCTCTATCAAGCTGCCATGCGTCGCCGCCAAAGTAAGCGCACATCGCAGCGATGATCACGTCGTCACGCTTATAGATATAGATATTTTTATAGCTAAGTCTATTTATCTCGCTTACAAAAAATTTCTCTAAAATTTCGTCACTTTTTACAGGATCGTCGTAGCCACTTAGCTTGTAGGCGATATCCTCCATAGCTAAATTTAGTAGTTTTATGCAGATTTTTGCATCTTGTTTTTGAGCATTTTTTATCATGGGTATGATTATATGCCTTTAGCTTAAATTTTTACCAAATATTATTTTCAAATTTACAAATTAAGCGCTTTAGCAGGCAAACTAAAAATGTTTTAAAAAAGTATAAAATTTTTTTAGTTATAATCCGTAAAAAATTTATTTAAGGATATTTATGGGACGAGCATTTGAGTACCGAAGAGCAGCAAAAGAAGCTAGATGGGATAAGATGAGCAAGGTATTTCCAAAACTTGCAAAGGCTATAACAGTAGCGGCAAAAGATGGCGGATGTGATCCAGATATGAACCCTAAACTTCGTGCAGCTATCGCAGCAGCAAAAGCTGAAAATATGCCAAAAGACAACATCGATGCAGCTATAAAAAGAGCAAATGGCAAAGATAGCGCCGATATCAAGACTATCTTTTATGACGGCAAAGCAGCTCACGGCGTGCAGATCATCGTCGAGTGCGCTACTGATAACCCAACAAGAACAGTTGCAAATGTAAAAGCAATATTTAGCAAAAATGGCGGAGAAATTTTGCCAAGTGGCAGCCTTAGCTTTATGTTTACAAGAAAGAGCGTTTTTGAGCTTGAAAAACCAAGTGCAGATATCGAAGAGATCGAGCTTGAACTAATAGATTATGGTCTAAGCGATATCGAGGCTGACGATGAGACGCTATTTGTTTATGGCGATTATGCAAATTTTGGCACACTTCATGAAGGTATCGAAAAACTAAATTTAGTAGTTAAAAAAGCTTCACTTCAATACTTACCAAATCAAACCGTGAATCTAAGCGAAGAGCAAATGCTTGAGGTCGAGAGGCTTCTTGATAAGCTAGAAGACGATGATGACGTTCAAGCAGTTTATACAAATATCGAATAAAAAGGAAATACATGCGTTTTGATGAATTAAAAGTTTATGATATAAATTTAGACGAGCTAAAAAAAGATAAATTTGCAGTTTTAGAGACAGACAAAGGCGAGATCAGACTTGAGCTTTTTGCCGAAGAAGCTCCACAAGCTGTTGCAAATTTTGTCCATTTGATAAAATCAGGCTTTTACAATGGCCTAAATTTTCACAGAGTTATACCAAATTTTGTCATCCAAGGCGGCTGCCCAAATGGCACAGGTACAGGCGGTCCTGGCTGGAGGATAAAATGCGAATGCGATAAGCAAAAGGTAAAACACGAGCGCGGTAGCCTAAGCATGGCTCATGCAGGGCGTGATACTGGCGGATCACAGTTTTTCATCTGTCATAGCAAACAACCTCATCTTGATGGAGTGCATACAGTCTTTGGAAAATGCGTTGATGAAGAGAGCCTAAAGGTACTTGATGCTATCAGACAAGGCGATAAGATCATCTCTGCTAAGATCAGAGAAAGCCTATAAAGGGGAAAATTTATGAATAATGCTAAAAAGCAAGGAAGCCTTGCCGTAAGATTATTTACCAATCTTGCCTTTTGGGTTGTGATCGGTATTGTTGGTGGTGTTGTCGTTGGCATGGTCGCGCCTGAGCTTGGTATAGCAAGCAAGCCAGGCATTGATTATTTTATAAAAGCACTTAAAATTTTAATCGGCCCTATTATCTTTTTAACGATCGTTTCAGGTATCGTTGGGCTCGAGAGTCTAAAAGATCTTGGGTCTATTGGATTAAAGGCATTTATCTATTTTGAGATAGTTAGCACACTTGCGCTTGCTGTTGGTATCATCTTTGGTGAGACACTTCGTCCAGGACATGGCATGAATCTTGACTACACTCAGCTTGATGCCTCAAGTGTGGCTAAATTTACATCTCAAGCTGCAAATATGGACGCAAATAGCGGATTTGTGGCGCATACACTTCATCTCTTAAGAGGTGCTGTGCCAGTAGATGACATTTTCCCTTACGTGCATATACTTGATCCATTTATAAAATCAAATACTCTTCAAGTACTTTTCATGGCTATTATCGTTGCTATCGTGCTTTCGCTGCTAGCACATGATAAAAAACAAGCTTGCCTAAAGCCACTTGAATTTATTCAGCACTATGTCTTAAAACTTCTTAGTTGGCTTATGCTCCTTAGTCCAGTGGCTGCATTTTCAGCTATGGCTTATCTAATCGGCAAATTTGGTATCGGAACGCTTCTTGGCATGATGGAGCTTTTGGTTGTTATGGCACTTGCAAGCTGCTTTTTCATATTTGTCGTGCTTGGTGTTATCTGCTATTTTGCAAAAATCAATGTCTTTAAATTTATGCGTTTTATCTCAAAAGAGGTATTGGTAGTCTTTGCGACAAGCTCGAGTGAAACGGCTCTTGCGCCACTTATGCAAAAGCTAGAATCAGCTGGTATAAATAGAGGTGCTGTTGGCCTTATCATTCCAACTGGCTACTCATTTAACCTTGACTGCACCAACATCTATCTAAGTCTAAGTGTTATTTTCCTAGCTCAAGCATTTAACATCCCACTAAGTTTTGAGCATCTAATAAGCATTTTAATCGTACTAATGATCACAAGCAAAGGTGCTGTTGGCGTGACAGGATCAGGCTTTGTCGTCCTTGCTGGCACACTAAGCGCACTCCCAAGCACTGGCATACCAGTCGTCACCGTAGCCGTACTACTTGGTGTTGATAAATTTATGTCAGAGATGCGTGCAGTTGGTAATCTCTGCGGCAATGCCGTTGGCTGCATGATAGTTTCTATCTGGGATAAAAAAGTCGATATGGATAAATTTAGATACGCACTAGATCATCCAGAGGAATTTCACTTTCACTCATAATATACATTTATAACTATAAGGGCAACTTTGCCCTTATTTTTTCTTTTTACCCTAAATTTATGCGATCTTCCTTCTCCTCAAACCTATAAAAATTTTTAAAAACAGCATCGTAATAAATGATATTTGATAGCTGGTTCAAGCACAAAAAGAAAAACTAGAGACTA
>NZ_CABPVR010000001.1:80771-103485 GCF_902460875.1 Campylobacter concisus
GAGCTTATAATTTAGAAGAGAAATACTTTAAATTTAGTCATATAAAAAATATCAACTAAAAATTCTTGTAAGATATTAGGAACAGCCTTGCAAACTCTTTGCAAGGCTATATAAATTAAGCTTTTGGACCAGCTTTAGCGTATTCAACACCCTCTTTTACATCTTCATAGCGTTTGAAATTTTCAACAAACATTTTAGCAAGTTTATCACGTGAAGCGTTATACTCAGCAGGATTTGTCCATGTATTTATAGGATTTAGCAGTTTTGTCTCGACACCATCAAGCTCTTTTGGTATAGCGAAGTTAAATTTATCAAAATTTTCAAATTCGCATTTTGTGATGCTGCCATCAAGGATCGCATTTATGCAAGCACGTGTTGCTTTTATGCTCATACGCTTGCCAACGCCGTAAGCACCACCGCTCCAGCCTGTATTTACAAGATAGACATTAACGCCGTGTTTATCGATCTTCTCACCTAGTAGTTTTGCATAGACGGTTGGATGAAGTGGCATAAATGGCTCGCCAAAGCAAGCACTAAAAGTAGCGACAGGCTCAGTTATACCGCGCTCTGTGCCAGCAACTTTTGCTGTGTAGCCACTTAAAAAATAATACATCGCCTGCTCTTTTGTCAGCTTTGCAACTGGAGGAAGTACGCCAAAAGCGTCAGCACTTAAAAAGATGATATTTTTTGGATGGCCAGCGCTTGAGCTTGGCTCGTAGTTGTCGATGTGATAGATCGGATAGCTCACACGTGTATTTTCAGTCTTTGAGCCATCTTTGTAATCAACCACGCCATTTTCGTCAGCCACAACGTTTTCAAGTAGCGCATCACGCCTGATCGCTGCGTAAATTTCTGGCTCGCTGCTTGGATCAAGGTTGATACATTTTGCGTAGCAGCCACCCTCAAAATTAAACACGCCATCATCATCCCAGCCGTGCTCGTCATCACCTATTAGTTTGCGTTTTGGATCAGTTGAAAGTGTCGTTTTGCCAGTGCCAGATAGACCAAAAAATAGCGCTGTATCGCCCTTCTCACCTACGTTTGCAGAGCAGTGCATACTTAGTTTGCCCTCAAGTGGCAACCAGTAGTTCATCATAGAAAAAATGCCTTTTTTCATCTCACCGCCATACCATGTGCCACCGATCACAGCGACATTTTCCTCGACATTAAAGATAACAAAGACATCTGAATGTAGCCCATCAGCCTTGTAGTCCTCATTTTTTGTCTTACAAGCGTTATATACTACAAAATCAGGCTCAAATTTAGCTAGCTCTTCCTTGTTTGGACGGATGAACATATTTTTTACAAAATGTGCTTGCCACGCTACTTCAGTGACAAAACGGACTGATTTTTGGCTCTTTTTGCTAGCTCCACAAAATGCGTCTTGGATGAAAATTTCCTTGCCGCTTAGCTGCTCTTTTGCTTTTTTAAGAAGCTTGTCAAAAAGCTCTTTTGTGATAGGCTGATTTATCTTGCCCCAAGCGATATATTTTTGGCTTGGATCTTGTTTTACAAAGTACTTATCTTTTGGGCTTCTTCCAGTAAAAATTCCCGTATCAACCATAAATGTGCCGTTGCTTGAAACCCTGCCCTCGTTGTTTGCCTTTTCAAGCTCAAAAAGCTCGTCGTAGCTTAGATTGTGATTTATCTTTTTGATCTCTTTTAGACCTAGTTCATCTAGTTTATTTATCATGTTGTTTCCTTTTAAAATTTTCATTTCTTTATAAATTCTGACCTAAAAGTCATCAAAATGTTAATCAAATTTCGCTTAACACTATCTTTTTAAAAGTGGCAAATTTATTTAAATTTAGCCACCACTTGATTGCTTGCGATGCTTTGACCTTTGCTAACCTCAATAGAGCCTATCACACCATCTTTTGGGGCTTTGACCTCTATCTCCATCTTCATCGCTTCAAGCACGACTACAGCTTGCCCTTTTTTGACTTGATCCCCTACACTTACTAAAATTTTATGTACAGCGCCTGGCAAGCTAGCAACGATATCATTTGCTGTTGCGCCTGCTGCTGCACTTTTAGCATTTTTTACGCTCTTGCCTTCAACTTCGGTGATTGATTTTACTTGGATGCTATCGTTAAAGCCCTCGCTTACTTCGACATTGTAGCGGCTACCATTTACAACGACACTATATCTGCCACTTTGAGTTTGTCTGCCCTCGTTTGTCTTAGCGTTTGGATCGATTTTTCTTACATTTACTTTAGCTTCGCCTTTTAAGAACGCAATACCCTTTTCTTTACAAGCTGCTGCTATAAATATATTTTCTTCGGTAGTTTTTATATTGTTTTGCTTTAGAATTTCTTTTACGTGAGCAAGCGACTTACTCTCATCTTTATCAGCTATATCAACTGCGTGTTTTGTAGTTGGTTTTAAGCCTAGTTGCTCGCTTGCAAGCTTGATGATCTCTTTATCAGGCGTAACTGGGGTTTTACCAAAATAGCCAAGCACCATTTTGCCGTATCCCCCGGCAATCTTCTTCCACTTGCCAAACATCACATTGTTAAATGCTTGTTGGAAGTAAAACTGGCTAACAGGGGTCACTGAAGTGCCGTATCCACCCTTTTGCACGACCTCTCGCATCGCAAGGATGACCTCTGGAAATTTATCTAAGATGTTGTTATCTCTCATCATCTGGGTATTTGCTGTAAGCGCGCCACCAGGCATCGGTGAAAATGGTATGAGTGGGCTTACTTGCACAGCTTCAGGCGGCAAGAAATACTCTTTTAAGCAATCATTCAAAACGCTTTCATATTTTAAAATTTTCTCCACGTCAAGTCCGCCAAGATCATAGTTTTTGCCTTTTACTGCGTGAAGCATAGTTAAGATATCTGGCTGGCTTGTACCGCCACTTACTGGGCTTGCGGCTAGATCTATGCCATCAACGCCAGCTTCAAGCGCTGCAAGATAGCAAGCCACACTTACGCCTGCGGTTTCATGAGTGTGAAGTCTGATGTGAGTTTTTTCTGGCAATAATTTTCTAGCCATTTTTATGGTTTCATAGACCTTTTGTGGGCTACTTGTGCCACTTGCATCTTTAAAGCAAACGCTGTGATATGGGATATTTGCATCTAAAATTTCTCTTAAAATTTTCTCATAAAATTTAACATCATGAGCCCCCACACAGCCACTAGGCAGATCCATCATCGTAACTACAACTTCGTGTTTTAGTCCGTGATGAGCTATTCTCTCGCCTGAATATTTTAAATTTTCAACGTCATTTAGTGCGTCAAAATTTCTAATAGTAGTGGTTCCATGTTTTTTGAAAAGCTTTGCGTGAAGGTCGATTAGCTCACGACTACCAGTATCAAGTGTTACGGTATTTACGCCCCTGCTTAGGGTTTGAAGATTTGCTTTTGGTCCTACGATGCTTCTAAATTTATCCATCATCGCAAAAGCATCTTCATTTAGGTAAAAATAAAGGCTTTGAAATCTCGCTCCGCCACCAAATTCAAAATGCTCTATGCCAGCCTCTTTGGCTGCTTCAAGCGCGGGCAAAAAGTCGTTCATAAGCACTCTAGCACCATAAACCGACTGAAAGCCATCTCTAAAGGTCGTATCCATAACATCGATAAATTTCTTCGCCATCACCTACCTCATTAATTTTATAAATTTATTTAAAGAATTCATAGAAAATGGCTAAATTGGTTAGAAACTCAAATTAGCCATTTTGCTTGTTCTTTGGTATTTTACAACCAAAAACTTTTATATCATTTAAAAAGTGAGAGTAAGAAGTTTAATAATCCGCCGTGGCTCGCATCAAGCATTGGCTTTAATTCCATTAGAAAGACGCAGAAAAATACAAGTACAGCAAGCTGAATAAAAATATAAGGCACAACACCTTTATAAATAGCAGTAGTTTTTATCTCAGCTGGTGCGACTGACCTTAGGAAAAATAAGCTAAATCCAAATGGCGGCGTTAGGAATGAAGTTTGCAAATTCATCGCAACTAAGATTGCTAGATAAATTGGATTTATACCAAGCTTTGCAGCTATTGGCACCAAGATAGGAAGCACGATATATGAAATTTCAACAAAGTCGATAAAAAAGCCAAGCACAAAGATGACAACCATACTAAAAATAATAAAGCCCCACTTCTCGCCTGGTAAATTTGTCATAAATTTTTCAACAATCTCATCTCCACCAGTATAACTAAATACCATAGAAAAGGCTGTCGCACCAACAAGTATGGCAAAGACAAGTGCTGTAGTTTTTACGCTTTCTGCCAATGCCTCTTTTATCATAGAAAATGAAAATGTCCTGTAAAAAATAGCTAAAATAATGGCTCCGACGCAGCCAAAAGCCGAACTTTCAGTTGGTGTAGCAATACCTGCAAATATAGAACCCAACACGCAAATAACTAGTAAAAGCGGCGGAAAGATAGCGATTAGTGCTCTCATGATCTGCTTAAATTTACTAACACCGCTCTCATCTTTTACTACAGGTGCTGTATCTGGTTTCAAATAAGCAACAATCAAAATATAAATGATATAAACTGCTACTAGCGTGAGTCCTGGGATGATGGCTTGATGAAAAAGCTCACCAACTGGCACTGAAAATATATCACCCAAGATAATCAGCACGATAGAAGGCGGAATGATCTGTCCAAGCGTACCAGCGGCACATATAGTGCCACAACCTAGCGCTTGGTCGTATTTATACTTTAGCATGACAGGCAAGCTTATAACGCCCATTGCAACAACACTTGCACCAACAACACCAGTTGAAGCTGCGAGAAGTGCTCCAACCAAGATAGTGCTAATAGCAATGCCTCCGCGAATTTCTCCAAAAAGCATACCCATGCTCTCAAGTAGCCTCTCAGCTAGTTTTGACTTTTGAAGCACAACGCCCATAAAGACAAAAAGTGGAACTGCTATAAAAATTCTACTCTCCATGATAGAGAAAATTCTATAAGGCATGAAGTTAAACATATCTTTAAAAACTTCGATGCTTCCAAGTAGCCCGTCTCCGTCTCCAATGCTCTCAACAATACTACCAATCATGCCAAATATCATCGAAACCGCACCAAAGGTAAAGGCTACTGGAAAGCCAATACCTAGCATCAAAAGTGCGGCTATAAACATTATTAAACCAGCCATTATTCCCCCTTTTTAGCTTTTTTATAAAGATTAAAATTTCTTATAAAAAAGCCAATCGCAAAAAATACAAGCAGATAAAAAGAAAAAGGAATAAGTGCTTTTATGATCCATCTGTGAGTAAGACCGCCTGGATCTGCACTAGCTTCAGCTGAAGTATAAGCATCACTCACAAATTCAAACGATAAATTTGAAACCAAAAGTGCAAATGGAATTACAAAAATAACAGTTCCTATCATATTTACAAGAGCTTTATTTTTTGGTGAAAATTTAGCGTAAAAGATATCAACTCTAACGTGTGCATCTTCTTTTAATGCATAGCTCATGCCAAGTAGAAATATCACAGCAAAAAAATGCCACTCAAGCTCCTGAAATGCGACGTTTCCATAAGAGAAAAAGTATCTTGCCACAACGTTAAAAAAGACGTCTATTATCATCAAAGCCATAATAAACATGCAAATATAGCCGACTATATCGCCGACCTTATCAAAAAATTTCTCAACTTTTTGCATAAACAACCCTTAAAAAAACAATTTATTTATCATGATGATAAAGACGCAAACTGGCGCCACATATCTTAATAAAAAATACCATGCACTAAATACAAAGTCGCTCATATATGGACTAAATAACACATAAAGTGCTTCTTTTTTCATAAAATATCCAACAAATATCGCTCCACCAATACCACTAATTGGAAGCAGAACATTTGAAGCGGTAAAGTCAAGAAAATCAAAGAAATTTTTACCAAAGAGCATAAATTTGTCGCCAACATTTTCTATATTTGATAAAAGACATAAAAATCCCAATACAAAAACACCAGTTCCAACTATGCTAAGAGCTTTTATCCTACTAATGCCATACTCTCTGATCAAGAAAAATACAAACGGCTCTACGATAGAGATAGCTGAAGTAATGCCAGCAAAGATAAGTGCTGCAAAAAATGCCACAGCTAAAATTTGACCTATCACACCAAGCTTAGCAAAGAGCGTTGGAAGCGAGATAAAGACAAGCCCTGGTCCTTGAGACGGCTCTGCGCCAAATTCAAATATAAATGTAAAGATAACAAGACCCATCATGATGGCTAGGACGATGTTTATAAAAACGATACTTAGCGTAGAAGTAGCTAAATTTGTATCGTCACTTAGGCTAGCTGAATATGTAATGATCGCTGCCATACCAAGAGATAGTGTCCAAAAAGCAAGTCCAAGAGCAAGCAAGAGCGAGTTAAATGAAATTTTACTAAAGTCAGGAACAAGTAAAAACTCAGCCGATTTTGTAAAGCCATTCATCGTCATAGAAAAGATAAGCATGATTAAAACCATGATAAATAGGCTTGGCATCATCCAAACATTTAGCTTTTCAATGCCACTTTTCACTCCTTTTGAAAGGATAAAAAAGCAAGCTACAAATGCTATAACAAAATAAAGTGTCTGCTCGCCAAGACCATGTGTAAGAAGCTCGTTAAATATTACTTTTGAACTTTCTATATCGTTTGGAAGACCGGTAAAAGATAGTGTGAAATACTTAAAGACCCAGCCGATGATAACAATATAATAAGATGAGATTATAGCTGCGGTTACCATAGCTAAAATTCCAACCAGCTGCCATAAATTTTTATTTTTATTCGCTAACTTTCTAAAGGCATTTACACTATCGCTCTCACTAAGTTTGCCAATACTTAGCTCTGCCATAAAGATAGGTATGCCAACTAAAAACGTTATCAAAAGATATAAAATAACAAATGCTGATCCGCCATTTTCACCGACCATATATGGAAATTTCCACGCATTGCCAAGTCCAACAGCTGACCCTGCAACTGCTAAAACATAACCTATTTTAGAAAACTGTTCTTTTGCCATTATGCAATCTCCCTTACTAACACCACAAAAACTAGAACTGGTGCCACAAACCTTATTAAAAAATACCAAATTTTAAAAACAATCTCACCCATATAAGGCAAGAATAGCTCTTTTAAAAGCTCAAATTTCATAAAGTACCCAACAAAAATGGCAAATATAATGCCACCAAGTGGGAGCATAATGTTTGAGCTAAGATAATCAAGCAAATCAAAAAAACTCTTACCAAAAAATGTAAGTGCTTCTTTAAAATTGCCAATACCGCTTAATGCACATAAAATCCCTAAAACATAAACTACGGCACCGACAATGATAATTGATCTATTTCTACTAAATCCCAAACTTTTATTTAAGAAAAATATAAATGGCTCGACTAGCGAAATAACCGATGTTATACCAGCAAAAAATAAAGATGTAAAAAATGCAAAAGCTAAGAAATTCCCAAGCAAACCAAGCTTTGCAAAAAGCGTTGGAAGCGAGATAAATGCTAACCCTGCACCCTTTGATGGCTCTGAGCCAAATTCATAGGTGAATGTAAAAACTATAAGTCCTATAATTACGCTAATAATTATATTTGCAAAGACTACATAAAGTGATGAAGTGAATAAATTTGTATCATTGCCTAGGCTTGATGAGTAAGTTAAAATGCAGCCAATGCCAATACACATCGTAAAAAAAGCTAACCCAAGAGCGTTTAAGATAGCGCCTTGGTCTATCTTTGAAAAATCAGGCACTAGTAAAAATTTAGCCGCCTCATCAAATCCATTCATGCCAAAAGAGTAGCCAAGCATAAGCAAAAGCAAAATAAAAAGTGCTGGAATAAGATATACATTTATACGTTCTATTCCACTTTTTATACCTTTTGTAAGTATAAAAAAGTATGCAAAAAAAGCGATGCTAAAATATAAAATTTGCTCCTCTATTCCCTTTGAAGTAAAATTTACAAAAAGCGCTTCTGAGCTTGCCATATCTTTTGGAAGCTCACCAAGACTTAAGATAACGTATTTTAAAACCCAGCCGATAATGAGCGTATAAAAAGATGCGATGAATAGCCCTGTCACCATCACAACACCAGCAAATTTCCAAGAATTTGCCCCCTTTGTAGCTAGACTCTTAAATGCTCCAACCGTATCAAGGCGTGAAATTTTGCCCATTGCCATCTCAGCAAAAAATATACTAAGTCCAACAACAAAAGCAAAAAATAAATATATAAGAATAAATGCTGAACCGCCATTACTACCGACCATATATGGAAATTTCCATGCATTACCAAGGCCAATAGCCGCTCCAATGATAGAAAGAACAAAACCAACTTTACTAAATCTATCCATCATTTACCTGCTATTTGATAGATCATGATGGCACAAATTGCAATTGGCACGATATATCTTAGAGTGAAGTACCAAATTTCAAAGAATACTTTTCCCATAAATTCGCCAAAGAGTAGATATAGGCTCTCTTTTTTAAGTTTATAGCCAACAAAAAAACTAAAAATTATGGCACCTATTGGCATCATGATATTTGAAGTAAGAAAATCAAGTGCATCAAAGACTGGCTTGCCAAAAATACTAAAAATATTAGCCGTCTGCGCATAATATGAAAAAATACAAAAAAGGCCTAAAATATAGACAAAAATTCCAATATAAACAAGAGCCATTTTGCGTGAAATTTCAAATTTTCTAACCAAATAATAAGCAAATGGTTCAATCATCGAAACAGCACTTGTAACACCAGCAAATAAAAGTGAAACAAAAAATGCGATGGCCATGACATTGCCAACTATCCCAAGCTTTGCAAAAAGCGTAACAAGTGAGATAAAAATAAGCCCTGGGCCACTTGCCGTGCTATCAGCCCCGTAAGCAAATATAAATGTAAAGACCACAAGTCCCATCATAATGCCTATTAATATGTTTATAAAGATGATAGAAAGCGTTGATTTTATAAGATTTGTCTGCTCTGGTAAATTTGCAGCGTATGTCGGTATGACGCCAACACCCATAGATAGCGAGAAAAACGCAAGTCCAAGAGCCTGTAAAATAACATCTGGCGTGATCGCGCTAAAATTTGGTACAAATAAAAATTTAGCCGCCTTAACAAAGCCATCTCCCATGCTAATCGCGTAAAAAAGCATACAAACAAGCAAAACAAAAAGACTTGGCATCATCCAAATATTTAGCTTTTCTATGCCACTTTTTACGCCTTTTGAAACGGCAAAAAATACCATCAAAAAGACTAAGCTAAAGCAAAGCACGGCACTGGTTAGATCATTTGCCAAAAGCGTGTTAAACTGCTGGGCTACTTCTTTAGTATCAGCCAAAAGTGGCGAAAAACTAAGATAGATATACTTTAAAATCCAGCCAATAACTACCATATAAAATGAAGCTATCAAAATTGCGCCGATCATGAAAAAGCCAGAGAGTGACCACGCTTTTTTGTGCTTTGGAGCAAGTTTATAAATTGAGCTTACAACGTCACTCTCACCAAGCTTACCAATACTAAGCTCCGCTAAAAACGCTACAAAAGCGATAGCAAACGTGAGAAGTAAATATAAAACTATAAATGCTGAACCGCCATTGTTTCCTACCATTGTTGGAAATTTCCATGCATTACCAAGTCCAACAGCCGATCCTGCCATCGCAAGAACAAAGCCTATTTTTGAAAACTTTTCATTTATCATTGATTACCCGGGATTAAGAATAAATTAATTTTTTCAAAGATAACATAAAAAAACTTTTATTTTTCTAAGCTAAGAATTTTTTATGGGCAATTTAAATTTTTAGTGTTTTTATTTGAAACAAAGTTTTGTTTTTGTAATATTACGGTTCATAAAGTTTAAGTAGGGGACAGATCCGAAAGAGCTTTAAAATTTTAAAGGAGCAACGATGAAAAAGATCGTGTTTTTAATTCTTGGTCTTGCTGCATTTGCATTTGGCGCTGATGGCGAGATGATTAGATCATATTCAGTTATCGCTGGCGGTATTGGCCTTGGCCTTGCAGCTCTTGGTGGTGCCATTGGTATGGGTAATACAGCTGCTGCAACAATTAGCGGAACAGCTAGAAACCCAGGTGTTGGTAGCAAACTTATGACTACAATGTTTATCGCTCTTGCGATGATCGAAGCACAAGTTATCTACGCACTTGTTATTACACTTATCGTTCTTTACGCAAACCCAATGCTTGGCTAAGCGTAAAGCTTAAATTTAGCCCCTTTTTGGGGCTTTTACTCTTTTTGCGATCATGGTGGAATTGGTAGACACGCTATCTTGAGGGGGTAGTGCCACTAGGTGTGCGAGTTCGAGTCTCGCTGATCGCACCATCTAATCTTACACTTCAAAATCCAAAATCTTACAAAATTTAAAAAGGGGAATTTATGCTAGATAAAAAGCGTGCTTTAAAACAGCTACAAAATGAAGCAGATGATACCGCTATCTATACGTTACTCGAAGCTAGTGAAAAAAATGAAGAAAATAAAAAAATACTTCGTAAATTAATCACTGAAGAAAAACGACACTATACTTTTTGCCAAAAGATAACAGGCGAGAGCAGAACTGCGAATTTATTCAAAGTCATCTTCTATACGATACTAGTTAAAATTTTTGGTACATCTTTTACTTTAAAATTTATGGAGTCGCGCGAAGAAGACGCAGAGCAATTTTATCTTGATATCGTTGATGAGTATCCTGAAGCTAGAGATATTTATGATGAAGAAGTAAATCATGAAAACAATTTAATCTCTATGCTAAAAGACACAAAGCTCGTAAATGCCGGCGGTATTGTTCTTGGTATGAATGACGCATTAGTTGAGCTAACCGGCACGCTAAGTGGCATCGCTCTAGCTTTTTCAAATACAAAATCAGTTGGTGCGACAGGCCTTATCATGGGCATTGCAGCTGCTCTTTCTATGGCAGGATCAGCCTATCTTGAGTCAAAAGAAAATCCAAGTGACGAGATCAAACCGCTTACCTATTCGCTCTACACAGGTGGTTCGTACATCATAACAACGGCGTTTTTGATACTTCCATTTTTCATCTTTTCAAGTGGTCTTTACGCTGTCTTATCGATGTTTTTCTTTGCCTTTATTGCCATTATCACTTACAACTTTTACATAAGCGTGGCAAAAGAGCTTAAATTTTTGCCAAGAGTGATTGAGATGTGTGTGATAACTTTTGGTGTTGCGATCATTTCATTTGGCATTGGCTTTTTAGTTAAGCACTATTTTGGCTTAGATATTTAATCCAAAATTTCATACCAAGTGTAGCTATCGTTTCCAAAATTCCCACTAAATAGTGGCTTTAAATTTAGATCAAGGCTCAAGTTTTTACCATCCTTAAAATTTGAGCTTTGATAGATAAGTAGCCATTTTACGCTTGCTAGCTTGCCCTCTTTTGCAAGTTTTAAAAACTCGCCAGCACCTTCAAACATACTAAGTCCTGTTAAGCTAAGCTCTTTTTGAATACTAACTTTGCGCCCTGGCACGCTAAAAAGCGGTATAGTTTTATCAAATTTATCACTTCTTGAGTAGATTAAGACATCTGGATTTTTGCCGCCACTTACTAGCCTACTATCAAGCTTTGGCCGGTCTATTCGCACTGTGTTGCCGCCAATTATTAGCGTATCTATGACACTTCTTAGTTTATGGACATGCGTACGGCTAAGCTCATTTGTGATGATGCCGCCACTTGCCACGCCGTTTTTACTAATTGCAATTTTTAAAAAGCTAAAGCTACCATTTTGATAGGCTAAAAATGGCTCAAGTAGCTTATCACAACGCTCTTTTAAAATGCCAAATTTAACTTTTATACCAGTGCTTTTAAGCAAATTACTACCACCACTTGCGATTTTATTTTTATCGTAGCTGCCTATTATCACCCTACTAAAGCCAAGTTCTTTTAGCAAATTTGCACAAGGTGGCGTTTTGCCATGATGTAGGCAAGGTTCAAGCGTGACGTAAGCCTTTGCATTTTTTAGTAAATTTGAGTGATTTTTTAGTATAAATTCATAGGTAAATTTTGGCTCCAAAAGGCCAAATTCACCCTCTTTTATATTAGAGCTAAATTTATCGTTATACGCTTTTATAAAATCATCTTTAAATTTTTCACTTTTTTTGCAAAGCGCAAAGAGTATCGCTGTCGGTTCAGCGTGTAAATATCCAGCCTTTTCATGAGCCTTGCAAGATAAAATTTGACCATTTTTATCAAGGATAAGGCATCCAACAGCTGGATTTGGATAGGTTAATATTTGAAATTTCCAAGCCTCGCTTAAAGCAAGATCCATGTAAAATTCGTCGTTCATCTTAGCAGACTATATTTATTTTCCTATATCTTTTATCTCATCAACAAGAGTTTTTGAGATAAAGTCGATATCAGTTGGCTCATCCTCCGCGTCCCACCTAAATGCAGCAATCTCTGCCAAAACAGCGATCTCTTTAAAATAGCTATATTTCGTTGTAGAGAGTGGTATAGCGTAAGAGACCAAAAGCCTATCAGCGTTATCATAAATTTTTATGCTATAGCGAAAGTGTGGCTTGTTTAACGCCTTGCCACCCCAGTTAAACCATCTTTCATAGTCCATTTGTATTTTTATCTTGAAGCTATTTTCGTCCCCTAAAATGCCCTGCTCTTTTAGATGCTTGTTTATAAATTCCACAAACTCATCACGAAGTTCGTTTTCATTTTTATAGTTAGTGTTATGCTCGTATCTAGTTGGCTGGTTTGTCAATGTTAGGTTAAAATCGCTAATAATGTATTTAGCCACGCCTTTTTGTATCGGCGTTGGCTCAACATTATATTTATATCTTCCTCCGCATCCAACTAAAAAAGCACATAAAACTATTAAAAAGAGTATTTTTACAAATTTCATATTTTCTAAATTTACGATAAACCGTCGATCTTGCCGTCTGCATCTATCTTCATATTAACAGCTGCTGGCACTTTTGGAAGTCCTGGCATTAGCATGATCTTACCGCAAACTGCGACGATAAAGCCAGCCCCGGTTCTAATATCAAGGTCTTTTACGCTAAATGTAAAGCCCTTTGCTCTGCCCAAAAGCTTCGCATCGTCGCTAAATGAATACTGAGTTTTTGCGATACAAACTGGCAAATGGCTCAAATTTAGCTCTTTTATCATCTCAAGCTTTTTAAGGGCGGCCTCTTCAAAGACTACCTCACCAGCTCCATAAATTTCCTTAGCGACTTTTTCTATTTTAGTTTTTGTATCGTCACTCATCTCGTATGTGAAATTTATCTTACTTGGCTTATCGCACGCTTTTAAAACTAGCTCAGCAAGCTCAAGTGCACCTTT
The DNA here is from genome assembly GCF_902460875.1 of Campylobacter concisus. Lineage (GTDB taxonomy): Bacteria > Campylobacterota > Campylobacteria > Campylobacterales > Campylobacteraceae > Campylobacter_A > Campylobacter_A concisus_AA. The sequence continues at coordinate 94,038 of NZ_CABPVR010000001.1, forward strand.
GCCACCTTTTAAGAAATTCTCACAAACTGCCACTTCTACACCAAGCTTATGGCAGTACTCTTTTACGAAATTTATCTCTTCATCTGTGTCAAAGCCAAATTTATTAAGCGCCACAACTACGTTTTGTCCAAATTTTCCTTTTAAATTTTCGATGTGTCCGCCAAGGTTTTCGATACCTTTTTTAAGAGCGTTCATATCTGGTTTTGTAATCTCATCTTTATTTGCTTCGCCGTTATATTTTAGCGATCTGATCGTACTTACAAGCACCACAGCACTTGGTTTGATGTCAGCAACCCTGCATTTTATATCTAAAAATTTCTCCGCACCAAGCTCTGAGCCAAAGCCAGCTTCAGTGATAACGTAGTCGGCTAAATTTAGAGCCGTTTTTGTTGCAATGACTGAGTTGCAGCCGTGCGCGATGTTTGCAAATGGGCCACCATGCACGAGTGTAGGTGTGTGTTCAAGTGTTTGAAATAAATTTGGTTTAATCGCATCTTTTAAAAGTATGCAAACAGCGTCTTGACAGCCTAGATCGCGTACATAGATAGGCTTTTTATCGCTATCGTAGGCAACCATGATATTTGCCACGCGCTCTTTTAGATCAGAAAGGCTCGTAGCTAAACAAAGTACAGCCATGATCTCGCTTGCTGCAGTGATGTTAAAGCCATCTTCTCTTGGCACGCCATCCGTTCTACCGCCCTGACCCACAGTGATAAATCTAAGCGCGCGGTCGTTCATATCCATACAGCGCTTCCATAAAATTTTCTCGATTTTTAGTGGGTTTTCTTGATAAAGGCTATTATCTATCATCGCTGAAATCAGGTTATTTGCCGATGTTATCGCGTGAAAATCGCCAGTGAAGTGTAAATTTAGATCCTCCATCGGCGCAAGCTGTGAGTAGCCGCCACCTGCTGCTCCACCCTTTATGCCAAAAACTGGCCCAAGAGATGGCTCACGAAGCGCTAGGCAAACCTTTTTATTAAGTGAATTTAGCGCGTCGGCTAGACCGATCGACATAGTTGTTTTGCCCTCACCATATGGGGTTGGATTAGTCGCAGTGACTAAGATGAGCTTTGAGTTTGACGGCTCAAGCTTTGGAGAAATTTTAGCCTTATATTTGCCGTAAAGTTCAAGCTCGTCTTCGTTTAAGCCTAGTTTTGCGGCAACTTTACTGATGTGTTCAAGTTTTGTTTGGTGAGTTATCTCGATATCGCTTAGCATTTTACCACTCCAAATATGTTTTTGCTTTTTTTATCTCACTGATGTTGATCTCAAAAATTCCCTCTTCGTTTTCTACTGCGATGCTCTCTTCGTTCGCTTTTACAAGCCTTCCTACAAATTTCTCAGCCTCGGTTTGAACTTTTACAAGCTCGCCAACGCTCGCTTTAAAGTGAGATGGCTTACTAAGCTTTCTCTCAAGGCCAGGTGAGCTAACCTCAAGGTTATAATCCCCACTAACTGGCGGTGTCACATCAAAGATAGGCGAGAGTAGACGGCTTACTTTTTCACAGTCATCAAGGCTCACTCCGCCATTTTTTGTAATATAAACTCTAAAAATAGCCCTACCATTTTCATTTGCGATCTCACTGTCATAAAGCTCGACACCGCATTCGCGTACTAGTTTGTCTAAATTATCCATTTTTGTTTAAATCCTTTGAAATTTTATCAAACAACTTATCCATATGGTTTTGATACTCTAACCTATCATCAAATTTAAAGTGAAAATTTGGGCATCTATACCAGCCCTCAGCTGCCATGCAGTGGTTTTGCAAGTGCCTACAAACTCGCTTCAAATGTCCCAAAATATACTCTTGTTCACGCTCGTCAAAAGCCATCTTATCAAGATAAACAAAGGCGTCGTATCTGCCCTTTTTACACTCGACGTCAGTGACGCAAAGCCCCTTTAAAATGCTATCTTCAAGAGTGGCTAAAGCCTCTGGAATGAGCTCTTTTAGCACGCTCTCTGTTCTCATACGCTTTATTTCGTTAGCGTTCATAGAGTGGCTTTCTCCTTGACTTCTTTGAAGCTTTCGATATAGTCGTTTTCTCTAATGTCGTTGAAATTTTCGATACCAACGCCGCACTCATAACCTTTAGCAACCTCTTTAACGTCATCTTTGAAGCGTTTTAGCGAACTTACCAAGCCCTCATAAACGACCACCCCTTCTCTAATAAGGCGAATTTTTGCGCCTCTATTTATCGTACCTTCAGTGACGATACATCCAGCAATAGTTCCAACTTTTGGCACATGGATCACTTGACGAACCTGAGCTTGACCAAGCTGCTCTTCTCTGATGATTGGTGACATTAGTCCGCCCAAGATTGCTTTCACGTCGTCAATTAAATTATAAATAACATTATAAGTCTTTATCTCGACACCGCTCTCTTTTGCCTTTTCTTTTATCTCGCCAGTTGGTCTTATGTTGAAACCAAGGATTATACAGTCTTCGCTCGCACTAGCAAGTGCCACGTCGCTTTGCGTGATGCCGCCAACACCAGAGTGGATGACATTTACTCTGATCTCATCATTTGCTAGTTTTTCTAGGCTTGCTTTTAGCGCCTCAAGTGAACCACCAACGTCAGCTTTGATGATGACTGGAAGCGTCTTTAACTCACCCTCAGCAATCTTAGCACTAAGCTCGTCAATACTAACTTTCGTGCTCTTACTAAGCTCTTTTTGGCGGATATATTCAGCTTTTTTCTGTGCGTATTCACGAGCCTCTTTATCTGTTTTTACACCTATTAGCGTCTCGCCAGCCTCTGCTATTTCGCTAAGACCTACTATCACACCACATTCGCCTGGTTTTATATCTTGCAAAGGCTTACCTTGGTCATCAAGCAAGCTTCTTATCTTTCCATATGCGACACCAGCTACGACAGTATCTCCAACATGAAGTGTGCCGTTTTCAACGATGATGGTAGCTACTGGACCACGACCTTTTTGAAGTGAGCTCTCGATAACAGTAGCTTTTGCGTTTGCTTTTGGATTTGCTTTTAGCTCTAAAAGATCAGCTTGTAAAAGTACGATCTCTAATAGATCATCTATACCCATGCCTGTTTTTGCAGAGATTGGCACAAATTCATATTTTCCACCCCACTCTGTTGGCATGATATCAAGCTCGGCAAGACCTGTCTTTACTAGGTCAGGATTTGCTGACTCTTTATCCATTTTATTTATCGCGATGATTATTGGTACACCAGCGGCTTTTGCGTGGCTGACAGCCTCTTTTGTTTGTGGTTTTACACCATCATCTGCTGCAACAACTATAATAACTATATCAGTTACACCAGCACCTCTTGCACGCATAGCAGTAAACGCTTCGTGACCTGGGGTGTCAATAAACGTGATGTTTTTGCCGTTTTTATTTACCATATAAGCACCAACATGCTGAGTGATACCACCAGCCTCTCCTGCTGCTACACGTGATTTTCTTATGTAATCAAGCAATGAAGTTTTACCATGATCAACGTGACCCATGATGGTTATGACTGGTGCTCTTGGCTGGAGATTTTCATCGTCTTTTATCTCTTCTTCATAGGCTGCTACGTAGTCAAATTCTTTTTGATCGTCAATGATATTAACCTCTACATTAAACTCATCAGCCAAAATTTCTATCGCATCTTCATCCAAAAAGTCATTTTTAGTTGTCATCATACCTAGCATGAAAAGCTTACCAATAATCTCGCTTGGCTGTTTGTTTAGCTTTTCAGCAAATTCATAAACACGAATTTCTTTTGGAATATTTATAGACGTCACAGCTTCATTGTTTTGTTTATTTTCAGGCTTTTTGTGTTTTTTTCTAGCTCTTCTTTGAATGCCGCCTTCGCCAAATGAATTTATCGTATTGTTGACCGTAGTTCTCATAACATTTGGCTGTTTTGTCTTTTGAGCTGGTGCTGGCACCGGGGTTTTAAAACTAAAATCAGGAAGAACAACTACATCTTCATCTTCTAGCACTATGTCACCAAAGTCACTTCCGCCAAGTAGATCCATCTTCTGAGTGTTATCCTTTTTACTTGCAACAACTACTTTTTTATCTTTTTTCTTTTTCTTAGCTAAATTTTCATCATTTGCTGAAAACATACTTTTAAAATCGCTTATATTAGCTATGCTTGGTTCAGGCTTTTTCTCTTCTTTTGTAGCAATTGGCGCTTCATAGTCTTTTTTCTTTTTTACTATCACAAGGCCACGTCTTTTTTGAGTCACATCGGCCAAGCTCTCTTTTGGTCTTGGAGCTTCGACTTGTTTTTGTTCTACTTTTATTTCTTCTTTTTTAGGCTCAATTTTTTGCTTTTCTTCTAAAATTTGTACCTCTTTCTTAGGCTCAGCTTTTACCGACTTTGGCTCAGTTTTAGTAGTAGCTTTTTTAGGTTCACTTTTTTGCTTTTCTTCTTTTTTTGCTGACTCTTTTTCTACTTCTTTTTTAGGCTCTTTTTTTGGTTTAGGCTCACTCTTTTTCTTTTTAAATTTATCTGGTATCACGCCAGTTTGAACATATTCATATATAGCTTCAGCCTCTTCAAGGCTAACTGCATTTGAGTGAGTTTTGACTTTTAATCCTAGCTCTTGAGCTTTTTCTACTATCTCTTTACTTGGATAGCCAAGCTCGTTTGCGATCTCTGAAATCCTAACATTGCTCATTTAAGAGTATCTCCTTTAACTTCGGTGCATCACAAATAAAAGCACCTTTAGTTTGTTTATCAATTATTTTTTTTAAAATTTTTATATCTTTTTGTATACATTTGTCGCACAGATAAAAGCTACGACCATTTCCTTTGCCATGCTCTAAATTTTTACCTACCAAGCGGTATCTTTTTAGCAAGTTCTGAGAAATTTTAATTTTACAAGCGACACATGTCCTTACAGGATTATTTTTGTTCATTATATCTTTTTAAACTTGTTTTTAGCTTTGCGTAATTTCGTATCCATCGTTATCAAATGAAAAAACCTCAACCCCAAAATCACTAAATTTACTCTTTAAAATATCTTGTAAATTTTTAGCATCATCTTTGTAAGCGATATTTAAAAAACTTGAACCTGAGCCTGAAAGCGTGCTCATTAAAGCGCCATTTTCATAAGCTACTTTTCTAACTTCAAAAAGCTCTTCTAAAGCGTGCATTCTACGCTCTTCGTGCATCAAATCTTTGCTTGCTATTTTTAAGAGATCATACTTTTTTTCATAAAAACAAGACGTTAAAAAAGCGGCATGAGATAAGTTATTCACACACTCTTTCATCGTATAGTTCTTTGGTAAAATTTGTCTTGACGAGGATGTACTCATTGGCTTATTTGGGATGACAACTACTGCTTTTATCTCGTCACATAAATTTATTTTATTTGCGTAAACATTGCCATTTTTTACGATCGCACTGATAAATCCGCCGTGAACTGCTGGCGAGATATTATCAGGATGGGTTTCGTAGATGATAGCTTTATTTAAAACTGTTTCTTTGCTTGCCTTAAAACCAGCCATTTCGTATGCTGAAGCAATGGCTCCAACGATCACAGCGGAGCTACTACCAAGTCCCCTTGAAAATGGGATATTATTTTCAAAAACGACTCTAAAATTTTCATTTTTACCAGTTAGCTCAAAAAAAATTTCATTAAAAATACTTAAGAATATATTATTTCTTTTTAAATTTACACTTCCACTGCCTTCGCCGTTTATCGATACTGAGCTAAATTTTGCTGGCTCGATTTTCACGCTATTAAAAAGCTTCAAACTAAGCCCCAAAGCATCAAAACCAGGGCCCAAATTCGCACTTGTTGCAGGGACTAAGATATTCAAAATTTCTCCTAAACTGCTTGGATGATATAATCTGGAAGTGTATCTGAATTTAGTTTTAATTCATCTAAATTTAAAGGCAACCTAAATCCTACTGGCTCTACTTTTTCAAGTGAAATTTCGCCATCTTTTAAAACAAAGCTTAAATTTTTATTTGCTCTGATCGCTTGACCTCCATTTAAGCTAAAGCCGCTAACCACATAAAATTCGCAACCCTTTACTAAAGAGAAAGTCTTTAAAATGACATAGGCCACCTTTAACCCCATAAAGCTTCCTGGCGTATTTGCATAGATAATTTTTGTGATATTGAATTTAGAGGATAAATTTTCTAAGATTTTTATCAAAGCTTCACTGACATGTTCATCAGTAGTAATTTCATCAAATTTTACGCCGTCTTTATAGACTCCAACCAAGAGCGGAGTCGATAAAGAGACAACTAAAATTTCAATATTTTCTATGCGAATACCTTTTGATACTCTTTTAGAAGTTCACCGTTTAGAGTTGCGATCTCGTAGTTTTTCTCATCGGCCATCAAAGCAAGAGTTAATTTGTGATTTAGATCGTGGCTTCCAGCAAATGCTGTATAATCGCCCAATAAAGGCGCTCCAAGCAAGCTTAAATCACCAATCGCATCTAAAATTTTGTGCCTTACAAACTCATTTTCAAATCTCAAACCCTCTGGATTTAGGATATGCGTATCATCGATTGCCACGGCATTATCAAGCGATGCACCAAGAGCTAAATTTTGAGCTTGCAAACGCTGTAAATCTTTCAAAAATCCAAAAGTTCTAGCACGAGCTATATTTTTTATAAAAGAGCTTTTATTAAAATCAAAAACATATCTTTGTTCACCAATAACTGGATGATCAAATTTTATCGTGTAGTCAAATTTTGGATTTCTTGAAGGTGAAGTTCGCACAAATTTAGAACCCTCAACGACTTCAACTTCGCGGCGGACAAGAATTACTTTTTTGCCAGCATCAAGATATCTTATGCCAGCTTCATCAAGTAGCATACAAAAGCTTATTGCACTACCGTCCATCACTGGAATTTCATTTGCATCAACAGAGATTCTAATATTATCAATACCGTAACCATTTATGGCTGACATCAGGTGTTCGATCGTACTAATAAAGCCTTTTTCATTACCAACAACAGTTGCCATCTGTGTATTTATCACATTTTTAGGTTCGGCTTTAAAACTAATACCAAGATCTTCGCGGTGCAAAATAATGCCAGAATTTGCATCAAGAGGTTCTAGTATAAGTCTTATCGGCTCACCTTTATGAAGCCCTATACCAACGGTCTCAACGCGTCTTGCGATAGTAGTTTGTTTCAAGAATTTTCCTTATATTTTTAATCCGCTTATGATAGCACTAAAAAATCAATTTTGCAAATTTTTAGTTCTTATCTATCATCGCTTTTGCAGCATCTAAGACACTTGTGATATTATCTTTTATCCACTTTTTGTCCATCCATTGTTGTGGTCTCACCTCTTCGCCTTGGACTAAAATTCCAAAGTGAAGGTGATCGCCAAGCGCAAGACCACTAGTTCCAGTAGTGCCTATCTGATCGCCAGCAGCAACCATATCGCCCTCTTTTACTCTAGTGCTTGAGCAGTGTCCATAAAGCGAATAAAGCCCAAATCCATGATCGATCACAATATTTAATCCATAAATTCCATTTTCAGACGCTAGCACGACACGGCCGGCATTACTAGCTATTATAGGGGCTGCTGCCACACTTGCAAAGTCTATTCCCATATGCCATGATTCGCTTACTTGCTCGTTATTATATGTATAGTATCGGTGATCGGCGAAGTCAGCCACTTTTTTACCATTTCTTAGTGGGTAAAATGGTGTCACACTAAAGCCAGCCAACATCTCATCACCAGGATTTGTAGTAAGTGCTGTTATCTTTTCCTCATTTGAGTTTCTAAGCGTTTCATTGACAAATCTCATTTTCTCAAGCCTTGAAAGCGCGCTTGGATCTTTTGCATATTGATCAGTTAGATCAACTATCTTACCATCTAAAAATCTATCATTTAATGCAATAGTTGAAGTTTTATACTTTACATTTTCGTAAAAATATCTCACGTGAGATTTGCTCTCGTTGCCTGCAAAGTCTCTTGCAATGACCTCAGCACTAAAATTTTCAACCTGAACTGGCCAAGCAACAAGTGCTGCATAAAAGCCCTCTTTATAAAATGGTACAGCTTTAAATTTCTTACCAAAATTTGTCTGGACATAAACCTCTTTTAGCTGATTATCAGTTGCTCTAAAGACCACAACAGCGCTACCACCTTTTGAGATAGAATAAGACTGTGAAAGCACGTAAAGATCAGGTTTTGAAGTATCAAGCACTACTTCGACTTTTTTACTAGCTTTATTGCCAGTAAAAAAGCTCCATTTGCTAGTATCTACAGCTTCGATATTCATCTCATAGGTATCTTTTTGAGCAAAAAAGCCAGTCTTTGGAAAGGTTAAATTTACATCAAGCTCAGTACTTGGATTTTGTATGATTTGATTTAATAAATTTAGATCATTTTTCCCATCATTCATACTAATTCGTACAAATTTTATACCACTATCATCTTTAAATTTGATATTCATTGGGGTTCTAAGATTCCAATAAACCTTATCAGCAACACCGATTATCGGCTCATTTCGCTCAAAGTCTTTAGACATCAAAGCATATCCAAAGCCACCAGCTAATATCAAAACAAGTAAAACTACAACGATACCAAAACCACCTATTCCACGTCTATACATATATTATTACCTTAAATTTTATTTGCGAAATTTTACATACTAATCAATAAATTTTTAGTTAATTACAAAATTTCTCTTACAGCTCTAGCTTTGCTCATCCAATCAAAAAGCTGATCCCAACGCTCATCTTTTATGAGATCTTTGCATAAATTTAGCTCTTTTTCAAACATATTTATCGCTTCAACGACATTATTTTTATTTTGCTTAAAGATATCGCTCCACATAAAAGGCGAACTCTTTGCAACACGTATCATACCCTTAAATGTAGGTCCGCCAAGCGCTACGATGTGCCTTTTATCCTCTTCTTTTAAAATTCCACTTGCAAGAGAAAATGCAATCGCATGAGGCAAATGTGAAATAAGACCCACGTGATGATCATGCTCTTTCGCACTCATAAAAATGATCTTCATACCAAGGCAAGAAAATAGCTCAACGCTTCTTTTTACATGTTTTTCTGCGCTCTCAGCAAAGTCGCAAACAATAACAGTTGCCCCTGTGTAAAGTGATTTGAAAGCAGCCTCTGGACCAGAATACTCGGTACCTGCCATTGGATGAGCTGGGATGAAATTTTTACGAATTTTTTCTGGCACAGCTTCTATTATCTTTTGTTTGGTTGAGCCAAAATCAATGATAGTTGTATCTTCGCTAATATCGGTTAAATTTTGCACGATGCTCACGATAGCCTCGACTGGCACAGCTAAAAATATGATGTCACACTTCTTTTTCATCTCGTCAATGCTTAAAATTTCATGCACCAAGCCAAGTTCAAGCGCTTTTTTGCTATGATTTTCGTCTTTGTCGTATCCGCTGACACATGAGATTAATTTTTCATCTTTTAGTGCAAGACCAAGCGAGCCACCCATAAGACCAAGTCCGATGATACCTATTTTC
>NZ_CABPVR010000001.1:103588-124158 GCF_902460875.1 Campylobacter concisus
TATAAAATTTAAATTTATTAAAAATAAAATATGATATTATACGCACTTATACTAAAACTCTAGGTTAAATTTAATGAAAAAGAAATTATTTTTATTAGCATTAGCTTTCAGTGGCCTAAGCGCACAAACAATCCAGTCAATAAATTTTAAAGGCCTAATTCACCTTTCGCCTGAAGTAGCAAGCCAAATAATGGGCCTAAAAGTCGGTCAGGATTTGACTCCAAAGCTTAGCGATAAGGCGATTACAAATTTATACAAACAAAACTATTTTGACGATATCTATATAGAAGATACAGGCAATGGCAATCTTTTAGTAGTTGTAAAAGAGAAGCCAAGTGTTGCTAGAGTTGATCTAAAAGGCGTTGTAACAAATGATAAAACTGCCATAGAGTCGCTAATAAACATCAAACCAGGTAATATGTACGATGAGCTTACAATAGAAAAAACTAAAGAGAGAATTCGTCAGTATTATGAGTCAAAGGGATATTTTGATACCGTTGTAGACGTAGAAAAGCAACCAGTTGCAGATAACGACAGCTCACTTTTTATAACACTCAATATAAACCGCGGCGAAAATATGATAATCAAAAATGTAAATTTAGTCGGTGCAAAAGAGTTTGATTATGACGACATTGAGCCAGTAGTTGCAAATAAAAGTAGAGAATTTATGGGCTGGCTTTGGGGCAGAAATGACGGTAAAGTTAAACTTTTTGAGCTTGAAAATGATCCAGCAAGAATACAAGACAAATATTTCCAAAAAGGCTATTTAGATGCGACTATTTCGTCACCTTATTTAAATTCATCGTTTGATAACTATACAGCTGATCTTACTTATTATGTTCATGAAGGTGAGCCTTATAAGGTTTCAAATGTAAGCATTACGGCACCTGAAGAGCTAGAGCTTGACACTAAAAAGATCATAGATGATTTTAGACTTGAAGCTGGTGATACGATGAACTCAGCAAGACTTCGCCAAGATATGAAAAAGCTCGATGATATGGTTGCTGATAAAGGTTATGCATTTGTAAAAGTCTATCCAAAGACTGATAAATTTGATGAAAATAAAACTGTCGATATTGACTACGAAGTCGATCCTGGTGAAAAAGTATATATAAGAAATGTTCAAATTTCAGGAAACGATAGAACTGTTGACCGCGTTGTAAGACGTGAACTTTATCTAACTGAAGGAAATTTATATAGCAGAACCGACCTTCAAGACTCAAAAGATGCACTAAAAAGAACAAGCTACTTTGATGACGTTGAGATAGAAGAAGATCCGGTTGATAAAAATACAGTTGATCTAAAAGTAAAAGTAAAAGAGGCTTCAACTGGCTCAATAAGCGGTGGTATCGGATACGGAAGCAGCGATGGCTTGCTACTAAACGCTGCACTTTCTGATACAAATATCTTTGGCTCTGGCCTTCAAGGACAAGTAAGCGTAGATAAGAGCGACAGAGAGCTTTCAGGTCAGATAAGCCTTACAAACCCAAGAATTTTTGACTCAGAGTATAGCCTTGGCGGAACACTTTACGCAAATGACTATGACTGGAGAACATATAAAGAGAGAAGTTATGGCTTTAGCACAACACTAGGTAGAAAACTAACTAGAAATTTAAGCGCATCGCTTACTTACAACATTGAGCAAAGCAAAATTACCTTAAAAGATGATGAGCTAAGAGATATCAACACAAAAACTAAAAAAGAAATTTATAGAGAAGGTAAAGCCATAAAAAGCGCCATAACTCCAGCTTTAACATATAATAGCACTGATGATTATTACTTGCCAAGACGTGGCATCATAGCTAGCACATCATTTGAGATAGCTGGGCTTGGTGGCGATATAGACTTTGTTAAAAACCGCACAAATTTCAACTATTATCTAGGTCTTAGAGAGTACATCGACTATGACCTTATCTTAAGATACAAAGCAAGTTTTGGCAAAATTTGGGAAAGAGGATATACTCCGATCAACGAAAGACTTTACCTTGGTGGCATAAGAAGCTTACGTGGTTACGAGAGCAGAACTGTATCTCCAAAGGTAAAATATAATGGCGACTACTACGAATATGGTGGCGAAACTTCGTTTAATAATTCAGCTGAAATAAGCTTCCCTATAATAGATCGTGTCAAAATGCGTGGTGTTGTATTTTATGACTACGGCATGATCGGTGAGAATAGCCTAAATGAGATAAAAAGATCTTCAGTTGGTACAGGTATCGAGTGGATAACTCCTATTGGACCACTTCAACTAATCTTTGCAAAAGCTCTTAAACCTAAAGAGGGCGATGATACAAATACATTTGAGTTTACTATCGGAAGACGCTTCTAATAAGATACTTTGAAGGGGCTAACTTACCCCTTCAAACCTCCACAAATAAACAAACTTTAAGTCATATAAGAAAAAGCAAGGCAAACATTAGATATAATCCCACAATTTTTAATATAAGTGGGTAAAAATATGAATTTCTCAGATATTTTTTCAAAGATAAGAAAAGCTCAACCTCGTCCAGAAGAAGCACCTACGCACTGGGTAAAATGCGATAATTGTCACTCACTGATGTACTACAAAGAAGTTGAAGCTTGTTTTAATGTATGCCCAAAATGTGGCTATCATATGAGATTAAAAGCCACTGATCGCATAAATTTGATCTGCGACGAAGGTAGCTTTGTAGAATTTGACGCAAATTTAAAACCGGTAGATCCATTAAATTTTGTTGATAAAAAATCATACAAAAAAAGAATCACAGAAAATAAAGAAAAAACAGGACGCACAAGCTCAGTGATATGTGGCGAAGGCAAATGCGATGGGCAAGAAATCCAGCTAGTTGTTTTTGACTTTGGCTTCATGGGTGGTTCGCTAGCTTCAGTTGAGGGTGAAAAGATAGTAAGAGCGATAAAACGAGCGATAGAAAAACGCCAAGCTTTAGTCATAGTGAGTGCTTCAGGTGGAGCTAGAATGCAAGAGAGCACATTTTCTTTGATGCAAATGTCAAAGACATCAGCCGCTTTAAAACTACTTGATGAAGCAAAGCTGCCTTATATCTCAATACTTACTGATCCGACAATGGGTGGCGTTAGTGCTTCTTTTGCTTGGCTTGGAGATCTAATAATCGCCGAACCTGGCGCATTAATAGGCTTTGCTGGTCAAAGGGTCATCAAACAAACCATTGGTGCTGATTTACCAGAGGGATTTCAAAGAGCTGAGTTTTTGTTAGAACATGGCTTAATCGATGCTATTGTGCCAAGAAGCGAACATAAAAAATATATAAGCGATATGGTTAAATTTCTCACAAACAATAAGACAATACATCAAAAAGATAACCAAGATGAGAGTGGAAGCAACTTTGAACTAAAACTAAAAACCAAAGGCTAAATTTGGAAATTTCAGTTTTTAGCATTCAAAAATCATCACGTGATAACTTTGAAAACGAGATACAAGAATATATAAAAATGAGTGCAAAATTTGCCAAGATAAATGATAAAGTCTTTTTCAATGAAAAAATAGCAAAAGCTCAAAGTGCTGGAAAAAGCGAAGCATTAAGAGCCTATGATGAAATTTATGAGCCAAATTTAAAAGGCTTTTGCGTAATGCTTGATGAAAATGGCTTGCAACTTGATAGCCAAGAATTTGCACAAATTTTAAACTCAAATTCACAAATTAACTTTTTCATAGGTGGAGCTTATGGCCTTAGCCAAAATTTAAAGAATAAAGCACAAAAAATCGTAAGTTTGAGCAAGATGACGATGGCACATAAGATTGCCAAGCTTATACTTTTTGAGCAAATTTTTAGAGCACTTTGCATAAATGCAAACCACCCATATCACAAATAAAGGAATATAAATGACACAAACTGAGCTAAATTTTTTTAAAAAATTACTTGAAGAAAGAAAATTACAGATCAAAAAAAATATCTATGATTCATCTGTTGAAGTAAATGGCTTAAGAGATAGTGGCGTAAGCGATGAGTTTGATATAGCCTCAGTAAATACAGACCAGCTAATAGAGCATTCGATCTCGACACAACAAAGAGCGGAGCTATCAGAAATAGATGAAGCACTAGAGAAGATAGCAAATAAAACTTATGGAATTTGTGATATGTGTGAAGAGGAGATCAGTATACCGCGACTAAAAGTAAAACCACATGCAAAATACTGCATAACTTGCCGTGAAATAATCGAAAAAACAGCAAAAAACTAAGGAGAAAACATGAAAACTAGAAAATTTCTCGTCTATTGCATAATCTACATAGTAGTTGTTGCAGGACTCACTTATTCTCTTAATAGTTCTGATTACACATTTGAGCTTTTAGGCCAAACTATAACTTTGCCAATTGCTATTTGGGTCGCTCTTCCAGTAGCTGTTTTAGCACTTCTTGCCCTACTTCATATTGCCTATCATGGATATGCTTTTTATAGATATAAAAAATGGATCAAAAAAGATAGCCAGCTTTATAAAGACTTAGCTAAAGAGACGCTTCTTGGCTTTGAGAGCAATAAAGACTTCAAAACCGATACTTACAAGATCGCCTCACAGATTACTCGCTCTATCTCACCAGTAGGCGAGCTTAAAGATGTCGGTGTAGATGATGCTGAAATAAACAATATCTTACAAACTATAAAAAGTATAAAAAATAAAGAGATCGTCGATCTAAAGAAATTTAGACTAGCAAAAGATAGCAAGTTAAATATCCTAAATGAGCTAAATAAAATCGAGCAACTACCTACTTACTATCTTGACATACTTAAAAATCAAGATCAAAACGAGAGCCTTAAAAAAGCTGCATTTGATAAACTTATAAAAGTAGCTTCTTTTAGCGAGATCAAAAGATTAAATTTTGAGCTAGCAAGTGAAGATATAATGCTTATTGTTACCCGCTTTGTAAATGACGAGATCGATCTAGGCAGTGATGAAATTTTTGATCTTTTAAACAACGCAAAAGTGACAAAAGCACAATACGACAAAGCAGCCATAATGCTTAAAAATAAGCTAAAACCAGATGCATTTATCGGCATCTTTGAGAAGCTAAAAAGCATCCATGCTGATGCTGATGAGGCTTACGTATATGCGCTATTTGAGCTTCAGATGCTTGATAAAGTAAGAGAGGCTATCGAAGGTAGCGACCCAGATGAGTTTAAAGAGATAAAGGTATTGCTATTTTTACGAGATAACGGCAAAATGGTGCCTAGCTCGCTATTTTTTAAATGATAGACTTTAGTAAAAAGCCACTTTTCTTAGCGCCTCTTGCTGGCTTTTCTGACTTGCCATTAAGAAGCGTAGTTAAGAAATTTGGTTGCGATGTCACTGTTAGCGAAATGATCAGCGCAAACGCTCTAGTATATGAGAGTAGTGACAAAACGCTTGAAATGATTAAAAAATCCCCAAATGAAGAGCCTTACGTCGTTCAGATAGCTGGTAATGACACAGAAAATATAAAAAAAGCTGTGCAAATCATCAATAAATTTGATGGAATTTATGGGCTAGATCTAAACTGCGGCTGCCCTGTGCCAAAGGTCGTTAGACAAGGTGCGGGATCGGCTTTATTAAACGATCTTGACAAACTTCAAAGCATAATCTCAGCCATAAAAAGCGTCTCAAACAAAGAGAGCCTAAGCGTTAAATTTAGGCTTGGCTTTAATGATAAAAATGAGATCAAAATCGCAAAAGCCTGCGAAGAAGCTGGCGCAAACTACATCGCAGTGCATGGACGCACAAGAGCTGGCGGTTATAGTGCAAAAGTTGATTACGAAGCGATCGCTAGAGTAAAGGCGAGCGTAAAAATCCCAGTCGTTGCAAATGGTGATATCAACGCACAAAATGCAGATGAAATTTTAAATCTCACAAAATGCGACGCCCTAATGATCGGCAGGGCAAGCATCGGTAATCCTTGGATATTTCACGAGATTAAGACCAAAACTAGTGTAGACAAAGCATTAAAACAAAAGATCATCCTAGCTCACTTTGATGCGATGATCGAGCACTACGGAGAGCATGGGCTTTGCATATTTAGAAAGCATTTGCATCAGTACAGCAAGGGCATCGACGGTGCAACAACCTTTAGAAACGATATAAATTTCATCAAAGACGCCCATGTGATGAGAGAGCGTATAAGGGAGTTTTTTGCCTAGATGCAAGGCTATATCCTGCGCGTGCAAAAGGTCAGAGACGAGGACCTTTTAGTCTTTGTGCTAACGCCAAATTTACTCGTAAAGTCATATAGATTTTTTGGCGCTCGCCACTCAAACATCATGACTGGCTACAAGATCGACTTTGAGCTAGAGCAAGAGGCGAAATTTCTACCAAAGCTTAGAAGCATACTTCATCTTGGCTTTAAATGGCTGCTAGAGCGCGATAAGCTCATCATTTGGCAGCAGTTTATGCGCCTACTTTATGATCATCTAAAAGAGGTCGAGCAGCTCGATGAAATTTATTTTAATGAGCTTGATCGCTGCGCCAAACAGATGCAGCTACAAAATCCAAAACGCCTTATCATCGAAAGCTACGTTAAAATTTTAGAGTATGAAGGTAGGCTTCACAGCGAGCTTGAGTGCTTCATCTGCGACGAGGAGATAGAGAACGAGCTTTGCTTAACTCGTGGTTTTTTACCCTCTCACAAGCACTGCCTTGATAGGAGCGAATTTGACGCTAGCAAGATCAAAAATTTATTTGATACAAAAAGCACGATCGAGCTAAATGATGATGAGATAAACCGCCTTTATAAAATTTTACTTGACGGGCTTTAGGCTTTTACTTTGGTCCTCTCATAAAATTCTTTTAAAACGTCCATTATCTTGCTTGCTAGTCCCTCAAGCGTTTGATCTTTTTAAGCTATAAATTTCTAAGCTTTAAAATCCTAGCTAGTATTCTTTTAGATCTTTTTTGCTAGATAGTATCTCATTGTAAAAAATTAGAAGTTTGTACCCATATTGCCGGTATTTAAACCTATAGTAATTACGTTAATGTATGCTTTATCTTTAATACTTTGGTTTTATTAAGATAGAGTTATAAAATTTAGTTATTAAAATTTAGCACAAAAGGGCAGAAATGAAGAGTTAAATTTACTCTTCACTGCCTTCATTGAGAGCAAAAAAAGTATCAGTATGGATATTTTCAAATGCTGCTTTTAGCGAAGTAAAAAGTTTTGGATTTTCTTTTTCTAAGGTTGCTAAAAGCTGTTTGGTTTCATATCTAGCATGTGGCATCTTCACGTCAAACCTCATTGCAGGACATGCTTCATCACCGATAACTCTTAATTCATTTTTGATAGCATTTTCGCGAAGCTGTCTCTCGCGAACGAAGATAAATGGCCTAATAACCGTGATTCCATTTTTTGCATTATATTTTGGAGCAAGCGTCCTTAGTGCACCATTATAGGTAAAATTCATAAAAAAGCTCTCCGCTGCATCGTCTAAGTGATGAGCAATTGCGAGTTTATTAAAACCATGCTTTAAGGCGTAAGTATAAAGATAACCTCTTCTCATACGAGAAAAGAAACTACAAAAACTAGAATTCTTACGGATTTTCTCTTTTGAAATTTCAAAGATTGAGCTATCTATCACTTCATGCTCTATTCCGTGCTCATTGCAATGCTTCGTAAGATAAGCGTAGTCCTCACCCATGCCGTAGCTTAGCGTTACTGCTTTAAACTCAAATTTCTCAGGTGTGACATTTTGAATATGCTTTAGTACGTGAGCTAGTGCGAGGCTATCTTTACCACCGCTAAGACCAAGCAAAATCTTATCTCCGCCCTCTATCATCTTGTATCTGGCATTTGTCTGACCAACTTGTCTAAGAAGCCTTTTGCTAAGCTCTATCATAAATTTTCTACCATTTCAAGTATAAATTTTGCACTAACATTTGCTGAATCTTGCAAAAATTTATCAAAGTCAAATTCTGCTGCATCACCAGCTCCATCGCTGATAGCTCTTAGTATAAAAAATGGCACACCAAGTGTTTCGCAAACTAGTGCAACGCTAGCACCTTCCATCTCGGTAGCGCTCGCATTAAATATCTTTTTAATCCAAGCTTTCTTTTCATTATCGCAGATAAACTGATCTCCAGTCGCAATAATGCCAGCACTTAAGCTCATATCTTTTTTATCAGCTATCTTTTTTGCCAGTTCGTTTAGCCCTTCATCGCTTTTGACAAAGATACTCGTGCCTGGCACATAGCCATAAGGATGGCCAAAAGCCGTAATATCAAGATCGTGTTGCACCAAGCTAGTAGCATAAAGCATATCGCCTATTTTTAAACTCTCATCAAGTGAGCCAGCTACACCAGTAAAGAGCAACTTTGAGGCCTTAAATTTTTCTATCATTAAAGTTGCTGTTATAGCTGCATTTACTTTGCCTATCTTTGAATAGGCAATGACTAGCTCTTTTCCTTTATAGTTTGCTAAGTAAAATTTATTATTTGCATATTGAACAGTTTTATATTCACCGACTATTTCAAGGATCGGTGTTATCTCCTCTTGCATAGCTCCTAGTATCGCTATCATATCTCCTCCAAAATTTTCACAACTTCTTCAAGACTTGCCATATCAGTAATACTATAAGTTGGCTTTTCGGTAATTTTTTTATTGATGCCCTTTAACGTCGCAGCACCAAGCTCAATAAAACAATCAACATCGTTTTCATAGTTTTTAATGCTTTGTTTATAGCAAACTGGTTTTATTAGCTGCTCTTTTAGCAGGACTAGTGCTTCGCTTTTATCAGTATAAATTTTAGCATTTACATTTGAGACAACTGAAGAAAATTTGGTAGCCAAAGTACTCTCAAGCTCGCTTGCTAGTCTAACACTAGCTGGTTCAAGTATCGGGCAATGGCTTGCTACTGACATATTTAAAAGCATTGCTCTTTTTGCGCCAGCTTCTTTAAATTTTGCTTCATAGCTAGCAAGATCAGCTCTTACGCCAGCGACAACGATTTGTCCATCGCAGTTGTAGTTTGCAGCATAAATTTGTAAACCTTCTTCTCTTGCTTTTTTACAAATTTCTTCAACCACTTCATCACCAAGTCCAAGAACTACCATCATGCCGGCATCTTTACCAACACAAGCTTCTTGCATAAATTTACCACGTAAATTTACAAGCCTAATCGCATCAATAAAATTAAATGCTCCACTAACTGCAAGAGCGGTAAATTCTCCAAGTGAGTGCCCAAGACTAAATTCTGGTTTTTCTTTAATAAAATTTGAAAAAGCCAAATAAGTCATTAGCGAGTTTAAGACGATAGCTGGCTGAGTAAATTCTGTTTTATCTAACTTATCGTTTTGTGTAAATAAAAGCTCTTTGTAATCAATGCCAGTGTCATTACAAGCATCATTTAAAAGTAACTTAGCAGTAGAAAAATTTTCGTAAAAGTCTTTTCCCATACCAATACTTTGCGAGCCTTGGCCCGCAAAAATAAAAGCAAATTTTTTCATTTTAGCTTCTTAGTGATGGTGATGTCCATGTCCACCGCAACCGCAACCACCATCCTCGTGTCCGTGTCCATGCCCGTGTCCATGACCCCCGCAGCACTCATGCTCATGCTCATGATCGTGACCACCACAACCGCAAGTATGAGCCCCAGCCACCATGCCTGTTGCTTTTTCATCTTCTGTCGCATCTCTAACTTCTAAAACTTCAACATTAAATAACAAATCTTTACCAGCATATGGGTGATTAAAATCAACTGTTACTTCGTTATCTTTGATCTCTTTAACAATAACACGAACGCTTGAGCCATCCTCATTTTGACCAAAAAGTTCCATTCCTTCATGTAAATCTATACCAGCAAACTGCTCTTTTGGTAACGACTGAATGGCCTCATTATTATATTCACCACAACCCTCTGCTGCCTTTACGCTTATAGTTGCTCTTTCGCCTGATTTTAGTTTACTTACTTCTTCTTCAAGCTTTTCTATAATATGGCCATGCCCTGTTATAAATGAAATTTGGCCACCTTCTTGCATGTTTGACTCTAAAATTTCACCAGTGTTAGCATCTTTTAGTTCGTAAAACATAGTTATAACTTGATCTTTACTCACAATAATCTCCTTAGATTTGGTTTCTCGATTAATGTGGGATTATATCTAAAAAAGATTAAAATTTAGTTTCTATTAGGAGAGGCTTTGGCTTCTTTACTATCTGGATAACCGACTTTTAAAGCCTTATAAAATCTATTTGCACTTTGCGTATCACCTATCTTATCAAAGCTTATAGCTGTGTGATATAGAAGTTTTGGTGTATAGTCAGCCTTATCTTCGTTCTGTATGCTTTTTTTGTAGTATTGTATAGCTGTACTGTATGATTTTTGACTGTAAGCAACTTCACCTAAATAATAATTTGTTGCACCAGTTTTATAGCCTTTTTTATTTAAATATTCAAAATATTCAGCTGCTTCTGTGCTATTGCCAGAATTTAGAAGTTTAATGCCATCAGCCAAAATATCTTTATCGCTTTTTCCACTAAAATTTGAAGTTGGCTTACTTTGTTGTTTTGGATTTGCATTTTGCTTTGGTTGGGCAGCATTTTTATCCATTATTGCACCTAATTTATTTAAGGCAGCAGTAATATTTTTGTAGTTTTTGTCTTGTATATCTCTAGTTTCATCAACATAAGCCTTCAATGATGTCAAACTTACACCAGAATCACTTATGCCACCATTTACCTTCGTCTCTATATCATTTATTCTTTGCTCAAGCTTATTCATTCTAGCACTCATGCTCTCAAACAAGCTTTGCAAACCTTGAAGTTGTTCTAAAACACTATTCATATTCTCTTCAATATTTTGAACACTTCGCTTATTATTTAGGGTAACTTTTTCATTGTCGGTTAGACCATATGGATTCGCACTATCCATATTGCCTGCATCAAAAGCTGAAATCTCTTGGCCGGAGGTAATAGAGATAGTGGCTCCAATCAGAGCCACTACAATTATTTTTTTATTCATTATTATTTAATTATAAATTACGGAAGTACTTTGAAATCTGCACGTCTATTTTGAGCATCGCAAGCTTTTGTTTTGTCTGTACAAACTGGATTACTTTCACCGAAGCTAACTACAGCGATTCTATCAGCACTAACGCCATTTCTTACAAGAGCATCTTTAGCACTTTTAGCACGTTTTAAACCAAGAGCATAGTTATACTCATCTGTACCCCACTCATCGCAGTTACCTTCTACTTTTATAGAAAGAGCTTGAGCGTCAGCTTGGTTGAATACTGATGCATTTGAGCTAACAACACCTTGTTGATCAGCTTTGATATTAAATTTATCAAAGTCAAAGTATACACTTTTAACTTGACTCTCGATGTTAGCAATAAGAGCTGCTAATCTATCAGCATCGCTCATGCTACCTGAATTGTCTGCAGATTGATTTGAATTTGAATTCATATCAACTTCAGGGTTTTTTGAGCTACAACCGCTCAACAATAAAGTTGCAACTGCAACACTTGCTAGAACTACTTTTTTCATTCCTTATCCTTTTTTAGAAATTTGGTCGAATTATATCACAAAAATCTTAAATTTTATCAGAATATTACCAATCTATAGATTGAATTTTTCCTACTTTTAAAGGAAACTGAAAACTTCTGTTTTCATTTAGCCTAACAACACCTAGTGAACTTTGACCGCCAAGCTCTTTTATAAAGACAACACTTTGCCCATCGCTTGAGAATCTTGGATAGTTATTTTTGCCATTTGCTGTAAGCTGTCGTATAAAATCCGTTTGAGTTGAAATTAGATATATATTAAAACTACCGCTTGCTTCCCTGCTTGAATAAACAACATAATTTTCAAATGTGCTTACAGAGTTATTATTCTTACCATGAAATACCATTTGTTCAACGCTTCCGCCAGAAATCGCAGGAGTTGCAAAAACATTAGGATAACCAAGCCTATCTGATACAAAAACTATCTTACTATCATTATCTACAAAATTTCCATTTACATCTATGCCTGGATAATTAGTAATCTGCGTCAAATTTTTGCTATTTGTATTATAGATAAATATATCTGGTTGATCTTTTGGTGCCATAGTTAATAAAATTTTACTTCCATCTTTACTAACATCTGAGGCTATAAGCATGCCAATGCTATCAATTATCTTTGTTTTTGTACCAGAATTTAGATCATATCTAAATAAAGTTGGCTTATTGCTTACATAAGATGTATAGTAAAATTTACTTTGATCAGCTCCAGCCCATTTAGGGAAAATATTTAGTCCACCACTTACTATGGTCTTTTGATATGTAAGTGTATAATCAGCAACTATGATAGAACTTTGGCGAGCTGAAGTATATTTTGAAAGAATAATAAATTTTTCCATCCAGCCAACTGGTGGTAAATTTAGTTCATTAGTAAGCTCAACTATACTTTTATGCGCTAAAAACGGATACTTTGCACCATCAGGCATATTATAGACTCTCTCATACCTTGTAGTTGCTGTTTTAGCATCGATGAGTTTTACTCTTAAAGTAAGAGGTGAGCCCATAGAACCTTCAAGAGCATATCTAAAGATAAGCTCAACACCTTTGTCGCTCATTGTATTTGTAGCTGCTGTTCCCTCATAGGTTGAAGGCACGTGATCTTCGATAACCTCAAAGTCAGAGCTAACTTTCAAGTCACCTAGCATGATCTTAAAGAATTTATCTTTAAAGCCCGCATCACTAACAGCTGTAGTTGCATCTTGCAAAGCTATCTTTGGCAAAGCAACACCTTGGTTAATAACAGATATGGTCGCGTCAGCAGCATAAAGCCCTAGAGCAACACACAAAAAAAGAAAAATTTTCTTCATCTCTACTCCGTAAATTTATAAATTTTAGTTTATTTTATCTTCTAAAATTAAATTAAAAGTAGTACTTTTGTCTGGATTAAATGGAAATTTCTCTGCAGTAAGCTTTTCCAGACACTCTTTTACCTTTGCATTAAACTCTTCATTGTATGATAGCTCTAAAATTTCATAGTTGAAATTTCCACTTTGATCTATCATAACTTTAACTTTAGCCAAATTTGCAGAATCAGCCTTATAGCTTTGCCATCTTCTTTGAATTTGTTTTGTTATCGCACCCATTAGTGGATCGTAAGTACCGGTAGATTGTGATTTCGGAGCGGTTGGATTTTGATCTATCTTTAGGCTTTTTATAATATCACTAGCCTCTTTTGCAGCCTTTGAGCTAGAAGCCTCGCTCTTTTTACGGCTTTGCACTTTATTTTCAACCTTTTTTATACCATCATCTTTTTTGAGTTTTGTAGGGTCTATGTCACTAAAGAGATCTTTTATATTTGGCTCTTTGGGTTTTGGCTTTTCAACTGGCTTTGGTGTAGGCTTAGGCTCAGGTTTTGGCTCAGGTTTAACATCTTCTTTAGACTCTTCACTTGGTTTTAAAATTTCTGGTTTTGGTTCTGGTTTTTTAGGCTCAGGTTTTGGTTCCTCTTTTGGAGGAGTTGGTAAGCTTGGGGTAGGTAATGGTTCATCTGGTACAACAGGCTTATTTGTAGTCTCTTGTTTATCTTCTTCTGACTCCTTTTTTGGTTCAGGCTTTGTCTCTTTAACTACTTCATCTGCTTGTTTTGGAGCTTTAATGGTTTGATCAACCTCCCTATCAACCATAACCACATCCATAATAGCATCTTTATCATCGGTATATTTTTTAGGAGGCTCTACAAAAAATGTAAGTTTTATAAATAAAATAAGTATAATAGTAACGTAAATACAAAACGCTACAAGAAACGAACTAAGCGTTGGAAATTTAACTTTATTTGACATCTTAACCGTTTGTCTCTAAAGCTACTTTATTAAAACCAGCACCTTTCAAAGTCTTTAATACAAACATAACATCATCGTATTTTAAATTTTTGTCAGCTTTTATATAGATAGGCGAGGTTTTATCGTATTTTGTACTCATTAATGCAATATTATCAGGAAACTCAGCAAGGCTCATAGTACTCTGATCAATTCTAACTTGTCCTTGCGAATTTATAGATACTATAAGGTCTTTTTGCTTAGATGTTGAAGTTTTCGCCTTTGAACCATCTGGAAGAGTAATATCCTCTTGATATGTTATAGTTGGCATAGTAACCATTAAAATGGCTAGTAAAACAAGCATAATATCAACAAGAGGAGTTATATTTAGCTCTGGTGTCTCATCGGTAAATTTAACGGCCATTTATAGTATCTCATCATCTTTTTTAAGTGCTATCATAACATCAGCCTGACGCTCAATAACACTCATTAATTCATAAGCTTTTCTTTTTATGAGTAAATTAAATGTATATGCTGGGATGGCAACAAAAATTCCGCAACCAGTTGCAACAAGTGCCTCTGAAATAGCTGGAGCGATAATACCAAGTGATGAACCTCCACCATTTCCAAGCTGTGAAAATGTCTCTAAAATAGAAACAACGGTTCCAAAAAGACCGATAAAAGGCGAAGTAGATGCTATTACACTTAGCCACGTTAGTCCACTTGTAGCATTTTTCTCGGCTATGCTTATACATACATTTAGCTTTTCTCTTGAGATTCTTCCATTTGCACATTTTCTCAAAGACGAATCATTTGGAATATTTTTAGCACCCATAAGCAGTGCTTCAAGTGCATTTTGCTCACGTTTTTGCCAAGCTCCAATACCAGCCATTCTTGAAAAAAGAATTGTGAAACTAACTATAAAATATATTGACAGCCAAGTTAAAACAATAATTGTAATAAAACTACTTCTTTGAATGTAATTTAAAAATAAATCTATACCGCCCACTTATCTAGTTCTCACTACATTTTCCATTTTAGATATAGTTGCTGCAAAAGCATTTGTGTCACTACTCATACTCTCTATCAAATTTCTAGCAGCTTCCAATGAATTTGCAAGTTCACTTTCACTATCGCCAGAGACGTAAATCGCGCCGTCAGCAAGTATTACTACCTTACCTTCGTCAATCTTTGCATAGCCCCAGTTAATCGCAACAACATCATGTTTTTTATTTTTATGTTCTATATCTATAATACCTGCTTTTAAAAGAGATATTAATGAGGCATGGTTTGGTAAAACACCAAACTCACCCTCGCTACCTGGAAGCACTACACTACTCACGTCATCATTAAATATCTGACCTTGAGGAGTTACGATCTCTAAATGTAATTTATCCATTACGCTTCCTTTTTAAATTTAAGCCTTAAGTTTCTCAGCTTTAGCTAAAGCCTCATCTATATTTCCAACCATATAAAATGCTGCTTCTGGTAAATGATCATATTTACCCTCTAAAATTCCCTTAAAGCCAGCTATATTTTCGTCAAGACTTACATATTTGCCAGGGCTACCTGTAAATACTTCAGCAACGAAGAAAGGCTGAGATAAAAATCTCTCTATCTTTCTTGCTCTATCAACTGTTAGCTTATCTTCTTCGCTAAGCTCGTCCATACCAAGGATAGCGATGATATCTTGAAGATCTTTATATTTTTGAAGCACAGCTTGAACGCCACGAGCTACCTTATAGTGATCTGCTCCTAAAATTTGAGGATCGAGCATTCTTGAAGTAGAATCAAGCGGATCAACAGCTGGATAGATACCTTTCTCTGCGATCGATCTGTTAAGAACTGTCGTAGCATCAAGGTGAGCAAAAACAGTAGCAGGAGCTGGATCCGTAAGGTCGTCAGCTGGAACGTAAACAGCTTGAACAGATGTAATCGAACCTTTTTTAGTTGATGTGATTCTCTCTTGGAATTTACCCATCTCACTTGCAAGAGTTGGTTGATAACCAACAGCTGATGGGATACGTCCAAGTAGAGCTGACATCTCTGCACCTGATTGAGAGAAACGGAATATGTTATCGATAAACATCAAAACGTCAAGTCCCATCTCATCACGGAAGTACTCAGCCATTGTAAGACCAGTTAGTGCGATACGGTTTCTTGCTCCTGGTGGCTCATTCATTTGACCATAGCACAAGGCAACTTTATCCAAAACATTACTTTCTTTCATTTCATGATAAAGGTCGTTTCCTTCACGAGTTCTCTCTCCAACACCAGCAAATACAGAATAACCGCTGTGTTTAAACGCAACGTTGTGGATAAGCTCCATAATAATAACCGTTTTACCAACACCAGCACCACCAAATAGACCTACTTTACCACCTTTTGCGTAAGGAGCTAGAAGGTCAACTACCTTGATACCGGTTTCAAAAATTTCACTTTTCGTACTTTGCTCTTCAAATGGAGGAGGATCGCGGTGAATAGACCAGTGTTTATCAAAATTTATACCCTCACCCTCATCGATCAAATCACCAACTACGTTAAAAATTCTACCTAAAACTTTTTCACCAACTGGCACACTAATAGGTGCACCAAGTGCTTTAGCCTCTAAGCCACGAGTCAAGCCCTCACTCATATCCATAGCGATCGTTCTGACTCTATTATCACCTAGGTGAGCAGCAACTTCTAATATTAGTTTATGTTTCTTGCCCTCAACCTCAAAGAAAACTTCGATAGCTTCATTGATCTTCGGCAAGTAGTCATTAAAGTCAACATCGACCACAGGGCCCATAACTTGACTAATAACACCCTTCATTCATACTCCTTTTATTTCATTGATTCAACACCACTGATGATCTCAATAAGCTCAGTGGTAATAGACTCTTGTCTTGCTTTATTGTAAGCAAGATTTAACTGTTTGACGCGTTGTTTAGCATTGTTTGTTGCATTATCCATAGCTTGCATTCTAGCGCTGTGCTCAGCCGCCAAAGAGTCAACCAAGGCATAATACATACTATACTCAAAATATTTATTGAGCAATTCATCCATAATCTTAGTATAGTTGTCTTCTGGCTCAAATTCCATCAAAGAATTTGTCTCAACAGCAACTATCTTAGACGGCTCAATAGGCACAATATCATTTACTCTAATCTCTTGAGAAATCATATTTTTATAACCATTGTGTATTAGCACGACCTTATCTGTTATGCCGTTTGTAAAGTCATCAATAGTATCTTTTATGATTTTTTGAGCTTTTTCATATGTAGGAGAAGAGCTAGCTCCGACATAAGTCTCTAGTAGTTCAACACCTTGAAAATTGAAAAATTCTATACCTTTTTTACCAACAGCTCTTAGTCTAACTTTGATCTTTTTGGCTTTTAGCTCATCGATCATGCGCCTAACTGTCTTTATAGTTTGGACATTAAAGCCACCGCAAAGCCCTTTATCAGCGGTAACAAATATAATATCAACCTTTTCTACACTCTTTGTTGTGTTAAAAAATTTACTCTCAGTCATAACTGAAGCGTATTGATTGATCTTATAAGCTATCTCTGATAAAACCTCGTTGATCTTAAGTGCGTAAACTCTAGAGTAGCGTGCAGCCTCTTCAGCTTTGCGAAGCTTTGCTGTAGAGACAAGCTTCATCGCACGCGTCGTCTTTTGAGTGTTCTGGACGCTCTTGATCTTTCGTTTTATATCTTTTAAATTTGACATATCTTAGCCCTAGTTAGCGGCAAAAGTCGCTTTAAAATCTTTCAACGCTTTATGTAAAATTTCTTCTACTTCTTTATCAAGAACCTTTTTAGTTCTGATCTGCTCAAAAATTTCAGGGTATTTTGCCTCGACATATGGATATAGCTCAGCTTCAAATTTTGTTACATTTGCAGTTGCAACGTCATCCAGATAACCCTTAGCACCAGCAAATATGATAACCACTTGATTCTCAACTGGAAGCGGAGAATATGGAGGTTGTTTTAGTACTTCAACCATCTTTTGACCGCGCTCTAGTTGTTTTCTTGAGCTCTCATCAAGATCGCTTGCAAACTGAGCAAAAGCTTGTAGCTCGCGGTACTGAGCAAGGTCTAGTCTTAACGTACCAGACACTTGTTTGATAGCTTTAATCTGAGCTGCACCACCGACACGAGATACAGAAAGACCAACGTTGATCGCTGGGCGGATACCTGAGTTAAATAGGTCGCTCTCAAGGAAAATTTGACCATCTGTAATAGAAATAACGTTTGTTGGGATATAAGCTGAAACGTCGCCCGCTTGTGTCTCGATAATAGGTAGAGCTGTCAAAGATCCAGCACCTAGTGCGTCATTTAGCTTACTTGCTCTTTCTAGAAGTCTTGAGTGAAGGTAGAAAACGTCACCTGGGTAAGCTTCACGACCTGGTGGTCTTCTTAAGATCAAAGACATCTCACGGTAAGCAACCGCGTGTTTTGACAAGTCATCATAGATGATTAATGCGTGGCGAGAGTTATCTCTAAAATATTCACCCATTGTTACGCCAGCATATGGAGCAAGGTATTGAAGCGCAGCTGCGTCACTAGCACCAGCATTTACAACTATTGTGTAGTCCATAGCGCCATATTCTTCAAGTTTTTTAACGACTTGAGCAACGGTTGATTGTTTTTGACCGATAGCTACGTAGATACAAATGACATCTTGACCTTTTTGGTTGATGATAGTATCGATAGCAACTGTTGTTTTACCAGTTTGGCGGTCGCCAATGATTAGCTCTCTTTGACCTCTACCGATTGGCACAAGTGCGTCAATCGCTTTGATACCTGTTTGAAGTGGCTCATGAACGCTCTTTCTAGCCATAATACCTTTTGCTTTTTCTTCAACAAAGCGAGATTCGGTAGCTTCAATTGGGCCTTTTGCGTCGATTGGCTCACCTAGTGAATTTACAACACGACCGATCAATGCATCGCCAACTGGAACGCGTAGAAGTTTTTTAAGTCTTTTTACAGAACTTCCTTCTGTGATACCGCTAGTTTTTCCAAGGATAACTATACCAACACTGCTCTCTTCAAGGTTAAGAGCCATACCCTTTTCGCCGCTTTCAAACTCAACCATTTCGCCAGCCATAACGTTTTTCAAACCATAAACGTTAGCAACGCCATCAGCGACTGAGATGACTTTACCGGTCTCTTCTATATCAACACTTAAATCAAAATTTTCGATACGCTCTTTGATTATCGTGCTAATTTCGTCAGCTTTAATTTTTGCACTCACGCTTTCACTCCTTTTTAAATTGCTTTTAATATATATTCACTCATTTGACTTTTTAGTCTGTCGATAGAGAAATTTACCTCGACACCTAAATCGTCTAACTCAACTTTTACACCGTTGTAATCGCTCTTTGAGCCATCAAGCTTGATCTTAGAGTTAAATTTCTTAGAGAAATTCTCTTCCAAAGCTTTTAGCTGCTCAGCGCTTAGATCAAAATTTCCAACAACTTCGCCGCGATATGTATTTTCAAGCAAAGATTGCTCTATCTTCATCTCATCTAGTATCGCAGGTATAAGCTCTAGCCTTTTGTTTGCACCAAGAAGCTTTATAAAATTTGCAAATTTAATATCTTGATTTTTAACCAAAGATAGTACAAATTCAACCTTTTGTGAAGCCTTTAGTGTCGGCAAACTTATAATGCTTTTAAATTTATCGCTAGCAAAAGCAGCAGCTAGCTCTGATAAATTTTCAACAAATGCATTAAGTTCATTGGACTTTACGTCGCTTAAGATCGCTTTTACGTATTTTTTAGCTACTACTTCATTCATTAGCTAACCTTTTTAAGTATGATATTTACAAGCTCTTTTTGATCGACTTTTAGGCTATCGCTTGAGAAAATGTCGCTCAAAATTTCATTTACAACGCCTTTTGTCATCTTGCGCTCTTCAAATTCTTTTTGCTCTTTATAGCCTTTTTCGATATTTGCGATATCGTTTTGAGCCTCTTTTTTAACTTTAGCAGCTAAATTTACAGCCTCTTTTTTTGCGGTTTCGATTAGAGCATTTGCATTTTGCTTAGCCTCTTCTACACGCTTTAAAACGTCATCTTTTTTAGCTTTTGACTCACGAAGCTTCTCTTGGATACTCTCAAGCTTATTTGCGATCCTATCGATCCTGCTTTGATAAAGAGCTTTTAGTGGCTTAGCAGCAAAATAGACCAAAATAGCAAAGAAAAGTAAGAAGTTTAGCGTTCTCTCGACTATGTCGTAGTTTGTTCCACCATGCTCGCTAGAGTATGCTAGAAATGGAAGTGCTAGAAAAAATAAAATTTTTATCTTCATAAAATTCCTTTAAATTTTAGAGAGCTTGGCATTTAAAGCCGCTCTAAGTTCAGGTAGTTTAGCTGATAGATCTGCCTTTAGGTTATCTTTTTGAGAACTTAGAGCATTTAAAAATTCATTGTAATCAGCCTCTAAACTAGTTTTTACGGCATTTACTTCTTTTAAAGACTCTTCTTTTGCCAAATTTAAGGCTTCTTGCCTTATTTTATTGGCCTCAGTCCTTGCGTTTAATATAATCTCTTCAATCTCTTTTTCATGAACACTTAGATCACTTGCATTTTTACTAGTACTCTCTTCATCATTTTTTATAGAGGCATTTCTGTCATCTATGAATTTGAGCATTGGCTTATAAAGCAAGGAATTCAAAATAACGATCAATACCAAGAAAACGATAGCCGTTAAAAGCATCAATGGCACATCTATTTCTAACATCCACTCTCCTTATTTTATCATTAAGTTTTATTTAATATTCAAATTAAAGTCTGATTTTACAATAAATTACTAAAAATAAAAATAAATTTGTAATTCTATTTTAGCCTAGCAATAA
>NZ_CABPVR010000001.1:124281-129749 GCF_902460875.1 Campylobacter concisus
TTTGCTTTTATCTTTAAATTTTTAAAAATTTCTTGTAAATTTGATAGTTTTTTACTCATTTCCTCAGAAATTTTTGGCTTTTTGTCTTTTATCTCTTCCTTATTTTTTATCTTTTTTACTAAAATCTCTGTATCTCTAACGCTTAGCTTTTGACCAATTATCGTATCAACAACCATCTTTTCTTCTTCAGTACTAAGCCCAACTATAACTTTAGCGTGACCTTGCGTTAGCTTATCTTCTTGTAAAAGTTTTTGCGTATAGTCGCTAAGAAGCAAAAGCCTCATCGTATTTGTTATTTGTGTTCTACTTTTATGAATGATATTTGCCAAGCCATCTTGTGTGATCTTATACTCATTTATGAGCTCTTTATACGACTTTGCAAGTTCGATTGGATTTAAATTTTCACGTTGAATATTTTCGATAAGCGCAAGCTCTCTTAAATTTTGAGACTTGATATCAGCGATGATCGCCTTTATCTTGCTTGCTCCAAGCATCTTTGTAGCACGGTATCTGCGCTCACCAGCTATTAACATATAGCCATCATCTTTCTTGATGACGATTATTGGCTGGATCAATCCGTGTCTTTTGATGCTGGCACTTAGCTCTTTTAAAGCCTCTTCGTCAAAATGCGTTCTAGGCTGGTATGGGTTTGGTAAAATTTCATCTATATTTATCTCTTCGACTATCTCAGAGTCGTTTAAATTTGCAATCTCTTTGCTGTAGGCTTGCTCTACATCTTCAAGTATCGCGCTAAGTCCTCGCCCTAATCCACCTTTTTTAGCCATTTTTTTCCTTATTTTTTAGTTTAAAATACAATATGCCAAATTTTGATACGCAATTGAGCCAGGTGATTTTATATCATAAAGTATGACTGGCTTGCCAAAACTTGGGCTTTCAGCAAGTTTTACATTTCTTGGAACGACCACAAGTTCCTCTTTGCTGTCCTTACTCTTAAAGAGCTTATTTTCAAAATGCTGCTTTAAATTTGCAATTGTCTCTTTTGAGAGATTATTTTGCGAACTAAACATAGTCGGTAAAAAGCCTTTTATGTTAAGCTTTGGATTTATTGTCTTCTTAATAATCTTAACCGTATTTAAAATTTGCGCCAAACCCTCAAGTGCGTAAAATTCACATTGAATCGGGATGATAACACTATCACTTGCACTAAGAGCATTTATCGTGATGCTACCAAGTGCTGGAGGACTATCGATGATAATAAAATCATAATCGTTTACAACTTCTGAAATTTTATTTTTAAGGATTAGTTTATAGTCCTTATTTTGGTCGTTAAATTCTTGCTCAATACCGACAAGTCCGATGTTTGATGGAGCTAAAAAAAGTGTTGGGATCTCAGTTTTTAACACGATTTGCGAGAGCTTTTTTCTATCTGTTAAGACGTGATAGATGTTAAACTCATAGTCGCTTCTACTAAAACCAAGTCCAGTTGTCGCGTTTGCCTGTGGATCGATATCTATTAATAATACTTTTTTTTCAGCAACCGCCAGTGACGCGGCTAAATTTACGGCTGTTGTGGTCTTGCCAACGCCGCCTTTTTGATTAGCTATTGTTATTATCTCGCTCATCTTAAAGAATATACCTTTTCCCCATTTAGTAAGATTGCTCCATCATCGCAAATTTCAGCATCCTGAAGCGAAACAGCTCTATTTGCAATATGCGTAATAAAACTCTTTGACTTGCAAAAGTCTATCCTAAATTTGCTAAAAATTGGCTTCCATAAAATCTTTTTATCAAGCATGCTAACAAAGCCCCAAACTAGCTCATCTACGCTAGTTTTGATATCTAAAATGCCCGCATTTTCAGGCGCACTCGTTAAATTTATCCCCATGCCACAGATATAAATTTCATCGACTTTATTTGTCAAAGTGCCGCCTATTTTGCGCTCGTCCACGTAAAAGTCATTTGGCCATTTTAACCAGCACTTTGAGCCAAGTTCGCTCAAGACTTCACGCATCAGCATAGAAAAATATATCGAGATCGATGGCGGAGGTATGTCACTTGACAGCTCATCTTCGCTTATACAAAATGACATGAATAAATTTCCACCAAGTCCTTCCCAGCTATTGCCACGGCTACCAACACCTTTAGTTTGATTATACGCCACAACCATATACGGAGCTTTTATCTCGCCGTTTTTTAGGGCGTCTATCAAAAATTCCTGTGTCGAAGGCAGACTTTGAAAAAACTCTACTTTCAAATCACACCTTAAATTTATAGAAGTGATTTACCGGATTTTGTCCGCCACCGATGATAACCGCGTTTTTGATAGCGTTAAAGATATAATCATGCGCATTTTTTACACTTTCTTTTAGACTATGTCCATTTGCTAAATTTGAAGCGATCGCGCTTGATAGCGAGCAGCCTGAGCCGTGAGTAGCGGTCGTTTTTATGCGCTCATCGCTAAAAATTTCATATTCACTGCCATCATAAAATATATCAAGCGACTTTCCGTCAAGCTCGCCACATTTTAGATAGACGCTCTTTGTGCCAAATTTCAAAAGATCTTTGCAAGCCTCTTTTAGCTCGCCCTCGCCCTTTAGCTCACGCTTTAAAATTTCACGCGCTTCAAAGATATTTGGCGTGATTACGCTTGCAAGCGGGAAAAGCTCCTCTACGATCGCGTCTTTTGCAGCGCCCTCTAGCCAGATGTCGCCATTTTTACAGCTCATCACTGGATCAAGCACAACAGGCGGTAAATTTTTGATCTCTCTTAGCGTTTTTGCGACGCTTTTTATGATCTCAACGCTTGGAACAACGCCTATTTTTATCACATCAACTCTTATATCATCAAATATCGCTCTTATCTGATCCTCGATGAGCTTGGTCTCAACTAGCTGCATGCCAAAGATACCCTTTGTATTTTGAGCAGTGACCGCCGTGATCGCTCCCATCGCATATACGCCGTGTGCTATAAAGACCTTTATGTCAGCTAAAACTCCAGCTCCGCCGCTTGGATCAACACCTGCTATACTCAACGCATTTTTCATATTTTCTCCTATAAATTTTTTGATTTCTACTCTATCTTGTCGCCAACGCTAAGACGCTTACCATTTATATATGCTTTTGCGTTTGTTGGCTTTTTGCTTGGCTCTTGAAGCTCGTAAATTTTGACCGCCCCACCATTGCAAGCAACCACAACGTGATCTTTTTCTACACCTAAAATTTCTCCGCTTTTGCCACTTTTTTCGCTTAGCTTAAGCGATAAAATTTTTAGTCCGTTTGCCAAATAAATCCCCGGCCAAGGTGTTAGTGCACGAAATTTATTATAAATTTGCCCCGCATCTTCATCAAAGCTAAAAAGTCCGTCGCTCTTGCTTATTTTTTTACAGTGCGTAGCTTGTGTGTCATCTTGTTTTTGTGGTTTTAAATTTTCAAAATTATTAAGTACTTTTACTATTAGCTCACCGCCAAGCTCACCTAGCTCACTAAAAAGTTCGCTTGACATCTTACTCTCGCAAGACGTGTATATGAAGTCCAGCATATCGCCAGTATCAAGGCCAGCGTCCATTAGCATAGCTGTGACGCCAGTTTGCTTCTCGCCTGCTAGGACCGCGCTTTGTATAGGGCTCGCACCTCTATATTTTGGCAAGATCGAAGCGTGCAAATTTATACACGTTGCTACGTCAAGTACACTCCCTGGCAAAATTTTGCCATAAGCTGCCACGACGATAAAGTCTGGACTAAACGCCTTTAGCTCGTTAACTACCGCCTCATCTTTTAGCGTATTTGGCGTAAGGACTGGTACGCCTGCTAGCTCGTTTTGCGCATAAATTTTGACATCACTTGGGGTTAGAATTTGCTTTCTGCCAACTGGCTTATCAGGCTGGGTAAAGACCGCTTTTATATTAAAGCCAGCTTCTTTTAGATGCCTAAGTATCCTAACGGCATAATCAGGCGTCCCCATAAAAACTACATTCATCACTTTCCTTTAAATTTCAACGACTTTTATTTTGATCTGTGTTTTGGCTATCCGTCAGCCAAGAGGTGCATGGATCTTCCTGCCAGTCAATCTTTTGAAATATCAAACTTCCTAACTCGTCAATGCTAACTTTGCCACTACGATCAAGATCCAGCCTCTTAAATTCCTCACTAGTGCATAGATCTGGTGCTATTTTTAGCGCTGATGGCACTTTGCAGGACGTCCACTCATCTAAATTTAGCATGCCGTCACGATCTATATCATTGTAATCCAAAAACATATACGCCGGATCCGCTGGATCACAGCTATATACACCAAGACAAAATAGCATAATGCAAAAAATTTTCTTCATTTTATACTCTCAAATTTCTAAGTTCAAAGTGCCAAAAGGTCGCAACTTAAAGCTCTTTTTTTAGCAGCTCAAGCAGTGCAAATTTAAGCTCATCGATGTTCTCGTTTGTCGCTGACGAGATCGGCAAGACAAAGTATGGTTTTTTCGCGTCAAAGCTGTATAGGTCTTGTTTATAAACAAATTTACCATCTTGTCTTGGCTCTAAATTTATATTTTTCATAAATTCTTTTATATTTTCATCTAAATTTTCAGCCGCATCGACTCTGGTAACAGCGATTGCATAGTCCCTGCTAGCAAGCACGCTTGAAAATTTAGCGACCTCCTCTTTTAGCACGCTAAACTGCTCGCTCATGCTTCTGTAGTTTGCACTATCTATCATAAAAAGCAAAATTTTATTTCTCTCGATGTGCTTTAGAAACTGCACGCCAAGACCGCGTCCGTCGCTAGCTCCCTCAATGATACCAGGGATGTCAGCCATGACAAAGCCGCTAAACTCATCAACCTCAACAAGTCCGAGCTTTGGCGTAAGCGTGGTAAATTCGTAGTTTGCGATCTGTGGCTTGGCGTTTGAGACGGCTGAGATGAGGGTTGATTTGCCAACATTTGGAAAGCCAACAAGTCCCACATCAGCTATCAGCTTTAGCTCGAGTCTAACTTCCACACTCTCTTCTGGCATGCCCTTTTGAGCGTACTCTGGGGCTTGGTTGATAGAGTTTTTAAAGTGAAAATTTCCAAGTCCGCCCTTGCCACCTCTTAAAAATAGCGTCCTTTGCCCCTCTTCTACCATGTCGCAAAGTAGCTCATTTGTCTGCGCGTCATAAACCGCCGTTCCTGGTGGCACAATGAGCTCTAAGCTCTCACCCTTTTTGCCAGTCATGCGTCTACCCATGCCAGCCTCACCGTCGCTAGCTCTCATCGCCCTTTTACCCTTGTAGCTTGCCAGCGTGTGGGTGTTGTTGTCGCAGACAAAATAAACATCTCCGCCGTCACCGCCGTCACCGCCGTCTGGGCCGCCTAAAATGACGTGCTTTTCGCGTCGAAAGCTTACTGCACCAGCTCCGCCGTGACCCGAGCTTAGAGTTAAATTTACGCTATCTATAAACATTTTTTGCCTTAAATTTTTTATTTGGATTATATCTAACTTTACTGAAATTTAAATCGTGGTATTTTAATTAAAAC
>NZ_CABPVR010000001.1:135393-140283 GCF_902460875.1 Campylobacter concisus
ATTTAAATAAATTTTTATTATTAATAAATTTAAAATAGAACAATGCTATTTTTATTTTATATATTCTAAGACAAATAAAATATTCAAGATCCAATAAAAAATTTGTAAGAGATAATCTTATAAATTTTATCCTAAATAAGCCTTCTTAATCAAAATGTTATATTTGTATCAAATTATCCTTAAAATATAAGTTTAATCTAAATCCATAAGAGATATAATCTTAGTTAAATTTATATTAACTTAGGAGGTTTCATGGATTTTCTCATGAATTTAAGTGAAGGCATGCAGTTTGCTATCCAGCTTCTCATCGTCCTTATCTGTTTGTTCTACGGAGCTAAAAAAGGCGGTATCGCACTTGGTATGCTAGGCGGTATCGGTCTTATAGTCCTCGTTTTTGGATTTAATATCGAGCCTGGTAAGCCAGCTATTGATGTTATGCTAACTATCCTTGCTGTTGTTGTGGCAAGTGCTACGCTTCAAGCTAGTGGTGGTCTTGATGTTATGCTTCAAATAGCAGAAACTATACTTAGAAAAAATCCAAAATATGTAAGTATCTTGGCTCCTTTTGTAACATGTACGCTTACTATTTTATGCGGTACTGGACACGTTGTTTATACCGTGCTTCCTATCGTTTATGATATTGCTATCAAAAATGGTATCCGTCCAGAGCGACCAATGGCAGCAAGCTCGATAGCTTCACAAATGGGCATCATTGCTAGCCCAGTTTCAGTTGCTGTTGTAACTCTTACAAGCTTTCTTATTAATGCTAAAACTCACTTAGCTGGCTTTGATGGATATTTAGATCTTTTAAAGATTACGATTCCATCAACATTTTGCGGTGTTTTGGCGGTAGGAATTTTTAGCTGGTTTAGAGGCAAAGATCTTGATAAAGACGAAGTATTTCAAGCAAAGCTTCAAGATCCTGAGTTTAAAAAATATGTTTATGGCGATAGTGCGACACTTTTAGGCAAAAAGCTTCCTGGGTATCAATGGGCTGCGATGTGGATATTTTTAGGCTCTATCCTTATAGTTGCGCTTCTTGGATATTTTAAAGATCTTCGTCCAAGCTGGACTACTTACAAAGACGCAACGGTCGTTCAAGTAATAGCTAACCTTCCAACTGAACAAAAAGTTTTAAAAACCTTAAAAATAAAAGACGCTAGCATCCAAACAGAGGCGGCTGAGCTAAAAGTAGCAAACGATAAGCTAAATGCCAATCAAAAAGCTCAATCAGTCAAAATCATCGGCAAAGATGCAAATCAAACTCTTACTCGTACAGCTGATGGTGCAGTAACATATATAAATGAAAAAGGTGCAAAAGAAGAATTCCAAGGTGCTTACATTAATATAAGCAACAAACAAGCATCTTCAAAAAGCCTAAGCATGGTTCATGTCATCCAAATTTTCATGCTTTTAACTGGCGCTATCATTTTAATCTTTACACCAACAGATGCTAGCAAGATCGGTAAAAACGAGATATTTAGATCAGGTATGATCGCTCTTGTTGCAGTTTTTGGTATCTCTTGGATGGCTGAGACTATGTTTGCAGTGCACACTCCGATGATGAAGGAGGCGCTAGGAAGCATCGTAAAAGAGCACCCTTGGACTTATGCGGTTATGCTTTTGATTATCTCAAAATTTGTAAATTCTCAAGCTGCAGCCTTGGTTGCATTTGTGCCATTAGCATTAAATATCGATGTTAATCCTGCTATCATTTTAGCCTTTGCGCCAGCTTGCTACGGATACTACATCCTGCCAACATATCCAAGCGACCTTGCGGCTATCCAGTTTGATAGAAGCGGTACGACACATATTGGTAAATTTGTTATCAATCACAGCTTTATCATTCCGGGTCTTATTGGTGTTATATCCTCTTGTATATTTGGCTATATTTTTGCAACTGCTTTTGGATATCTATAATAGATAAATTCTCTTGCTGCTAGTAATTTCTAGTGGCAAGAGTAGAATTTATCAAAGCTTATCTTTAAATTTTTGTTTATTGCTCATATAAACGAAGCTTAGCACTTCGGCCACGGCTCTAAAAAGATGTGCTGGTATCGTATCATCGACTTCACAAATTTTATAAAGCTCTCTTGCGAGTGGTGGATTTTCATAAATTTGCACACCATTTTCAACGGCTATTTTTTTGATTTGTAGTGCTAAAAAATCAACACCTTTTGCAAGTATTATCGGTGCTTCGTCACGACTTTTA
Organism: Campylobacter concisus; assembly: GCF_902460875.1. Lineage (GTDB taxonomy): Bacteria > Campylobacterota > Campylobacteria > Campylobacterales > Campylobacteraceae > Campylobacter_A > Campylobacter_A concisus_AA. The sequence continues at coordinate 137,606 of NZ_CABPVR010000001.1, forward strand.
TCATATCTTATCGCCACGGCGTAGTGAGTAGGGTTTGTGATGACTACGTCAGCTTGTGGGATATTTTGCATCATTCGACGCTTGGCTGCACGCATTTGCGCTTGACGAATTCTGCCTTTTACCTGAGGATCTCCTTCCATTTGCTTATACTCATCTTTTATCTCTTGCTTGCTCATACGAAGGTCTTTAAAATATTGAAAACGCACGATAAGAAGGTCGATAAGTCCGATCACGAAAAGTATAAAAAGCATGACACTAACAAGAATGATGAGCTTTTCTTTTAGCCAAGCAAGCTGATCAAACATAGAAAAAAAGAGCGTGTGCGGTAGCTCCTTTATAAACTGCAGGAAAAAATAAAATCCAACACCAAAGACGATACTAACTTTTAGCACGATTTTGATGCTATCTATCACTTTTTTCATCGAGAATAAATTTTTTAGTCCCTTTAGTGGATTTATCTTGCCAAAATTTGGCATTATAGGCTTTGTGGTAAAAATAAATCCAAACTGCATTACATTTGCGATTACACCAGCGATCGCCACACAGATACAAACTGGAAGTATCATAAGAAGTGACCTTGCAAAGGTATTTACAACGATCATTTTTACAGTTGGCAAGGTAAGTGGCTGACCGATAAATTTTGAGTAGTAGATATAAAGTGAGATGATCTGTTCTTTCATAAAATTTAGCATCGCAAGTAGTACGCCAATAGCAATGACAAGGGTCACGAACCCAGCTAGGTCCTGACTTTTGGGAACGTTGCCGTCCTTTTTGGCATCTTCTATCTTTTTGGGGGTCGCTTCTTCGGTTTTTTCCTGATCTTCGCCTGCCATCTTTATCCTAAGCTTGCTTAAATTTGGGGCGATTATAGCCAAAATGCGGTTAAACTATCCGCTAAAGCCACCTTTTGCACGTGGAAAATTAGGCCTTTTTGGCTAAAATTAGCAAAAATAAGGAGCACGCAAAATGTCATTTTTAGAAGGCTTATTTAACATTTTCAAAACCAAAAAACCACCAAAAAGCGACGAAGAGCTACTTTTAGACGAATATGCAAGCATTTACGCCCAGATAAAAGAGAAAAACTTAAACGATTACGACTTTTTATGTGAGCTCATACGATTACTCTCTTTTTCAAGAGCTAGACGCTACGACTTTTGCCTTGAAAGGTGCCTAACTGAGGGCGACGCCGAGGCACTAAATGATCTCATTTTTCAATACGCTAAGCTAAATTTACTCCCAGGATGTAGCGGCGGATACGATCAGTGCGAGAAGCTCATACCAGCGTTTTTTGCTATCGCTTGTGGCGACACAGATAGTATGGCAAGGATCTTTCCAAAAGGCTTGCCACCTAGCAAAAACGGCTATAAATTTCTATGTGTTATGCATGATTTGCTCACTGCGATGCTTTGGCAAGATGAAAATTTACTCGCCCCTGCCCTAGAAAAGGCTCACACCTTTGCAGAGTCTAAAAAGCCAGCAAATGAAAAAGAGGCGGTTAAATTTATGCTTGCCCTACACGAAAAAGATACGGCTGCTATGAGCGAGCATTTACAGAAATTTTGCTCGACTTTTGGCAGGACAGATGCACCCAAATTTGAAAAACGTCTCTACATTTTCGCGCACGGACTTCATGCCTTAGCTTACTACTTTTTACCGCTTGAACTCTTTAAAGAGATAAAGCTACCAAAAAATGAAAATTTTAGTAAATTTTACGCAAAGAGGCTCTTTCAAAATGAAATTCCCAAGCCAAAACTTTATTTTGTTTTTCCGTCTGAGCTTGAACTGATAAATGTGATCTTAAGTGCACCAGTAGCCAAGACGCTGATATATCAGCCACATTTGCCAAATGACAAAACATTTTTCTTAGATCATACATCTATGATAAGAAATTTAGCCGATGAGATCATAAAATCAGGAGCATTAAAGTAGAATTTATAAACTTTTGGCTAATATTCACACCTTACAACCAACAAAGCTCCATAAATCTTTTGCAAAAAAGTGCTTTTTGGTCTTACCAAATTTTAGAAAGGTAGAGTATGTCAAAATACGCTATATTTAAGCATGGCGGCAAGCAGTATCGCGTCAGCGAAGGCGAATATCTTAAGCTTGACCATTTCAGTGCTGAAGCAAAATCATCAGTCGAGATTACGGACGTTTTGTGCGTAAACGACGGTGAAGTAAAGGTAGGCGCGCCATTCGTAAAGGGTGCGAAAGTCGTTCTTGAAGTCGTAAACGAGGGCAAGGATAAAAAAGTCGTTATTTACAAAAAACGCAGACGCAAAGACTCAAAACTAAAACGCGGTTTTAGAAGACAGTTTACACGCGTAAAAGTCGTAAGTATCGCAGCTTAAGGAGATAAGAAATGGCACACAAAAAAGGTCAAGGCTCAACCCAGAATAACCGAGATAGTATCGGACGACGCTTAGGCGTTAAAAAATTCGGCGGCGAATTCGTTCGCGCGGGCAACATCATCATCCGCCAGCGCGGTACCGCTACTCACGCGGGCAGCAACGTAGGTCTAGGCAAAGATCACACGATTTTTGCGCTAATCGACGGTTTCGTTAAATTCGAAAGACTAGATAAAAATAGAAAAAAAGTTTCTGTTTATCCTGCTGCGTAATCCTTGGGGCGAAAGCCCCTTTTTCTTTTAAAATCATTTAAAATCAAAAAATTAATTA
>NZ_CABPVR010000001.1:142738-165463 GCF_902460875.1 Campylobacter concisus
ACGCTGTGTGCGGTGTTCCTGTCCACCAAATCCAAGAGAGCTTTCAAGCTCAAGTATATTTATCATCTTCTACTCTTTAAATTCTTTCATTTTTTTATTTGACAAAAAGCCATTTATTGTATTAAAGATTTTTAAAATTTTTGATACATTTTCGTATGATTTTACATTTTTTAGCACTTTAAGCAAAATTCTCTGTTTTAGTCTAAGTTTTGAAAAACCAACTGAGTTTATAATGCTATCAATATCTTCATAAAAAAGATCAAGTGCCTTTACATAGCTACTATTGTTTAGATTTGGTCTCGCCGAAATAGCTGGCATATAGACGCTTTTTATCTTTCTAAATTCTAGATCAGGCACCATTTCAAGAGCTAAATTTTTGTTTTTTAAAATTGAGATTATATCGTCATAAACAAATTTATGATCCATCACAGCTTTTAGCTTTTCAAAACCAGCAGTGTTGTTATCTCCGATCTTATAATAATAAAATGCCTTATTTAGCTTTACAAGAGTTTTTGAAGCGATAACATTTCTCACTACAGTGTGAAAATCTTCAGCTTGCGTGATCCCAACTGGAAATAAATTTTCTTTTAAAATTTCAGTCCTAATCGCCTTGTTTGCCGCATTGTGCAAAACTTTGCTATGTCTTGAGGCTAAAAGCTTTTTTAGATACTCGTTTTTATCGATTGCGCCATCCTCTTTTGTCTCAAAATCCTTAAAAAGGAACTTTTTATGACCATAGACCTTACACATATCTGTTATCACTATGTCGGCATCAAATTTTTCTGCGATATCATAAACGCATGAAGCATAATCTTTTTCCACATAGTCATCAGCATCTACGCAGATAGTATATTTCCCACTAGCTAGTAATATGCCGTCATTTCTGGCAGCACTGACACCAGCATTGCTCTTTGTTTTTAATATTATTTTATCTTTATATTCTTCTAATATTTCTAGCGTATTGTCAGTACTTCCATCATTAATAACTATAATCTCAATATCATCCATGTCTTGAGATATAAGCGAATTTAAACAATCCCTAATGTGCTCTTTTTTGTTAAAAACAGGCACCACAAAGCTTATTTTCACGTCAGACACAATACTTCCTTTTAATTTTTATTTAATTGTATATTATTTTTAGTTCAGCAATGATAAAATGTCCACTTAAATTTTAAAGGATCTGTATGAAAAATGACATTGTATCTAGACTCTACAATCTCTTTTTAGTTATTGTCTTATTTACACTGCCAGTAACTGAGGGCTTAAAGCAAATTTCACTTACACTTTTTGTCTTGGCTGGAATTTATATTTGCGTCAAAGAAAAAAGGCAATTTAAATTTGATCTCATAAATATCTCGCTTTTTATCTTTGTTTTGGCTACTTTTATAAGTTGCCTTGTAAATGGAGTTTCTGCATCAAGAGCGCTTGATCCACTAAGATGTATGCTATTTTTCTTTGTGGCCAGAAGTGTCGGTGTAGAAAAAATAAATTTTAAATTTTTATTTTTTGCCTTATTTGCTGGTTTCATTGCTGCGTTTATCCCTGCTTGTGTAGAAAAATTCACTTCAAATGATCCTTTAGCACTTTTTGAGCTTAAATCAATAGGACACGTAAATCATAGCGCTATTTTTATGCTGCTAATTTTTTGTGTAGCATTAGTTTCGATAAATAGCAAAGAAATTTTTGAAAAGTATATAGGCATAAGCATTGCCGGATTTTGCGTCCTTGGTATAATGATAGCTGGCTCTAGAGCTGCAATGTATCTTTTGCCAATCATTATTTTTACTTACTTACTTTTTGAAATTTTAAATAAACAGATAAAAATAAAATTTTTATTAGGCTTGATAATTTTATTTAGTGTAATAGCTATTTCTTATATATATATATCAACAAATATCACTCAAGATCAAAGATTGTATAGTCAACTAACAAAGGGGGTCATTGGATCAGAGACTAGATATCCAATCTTTGCTAGCGCATATTATACGTGGTTAGAACACCCTTTATTTGGGATAGGTTCTGGTGAGTTTAAGATCATTGATATAACAAAATATTTTCCAGGCAATGTTGAAGTTCATGTTAGTCACGCACACAATACCTTTTTAACATTTTTAACAGAAAAGGGCATCGTTGCCTTGCTTGCATATTTGGTATTTCAACTATCACTCTTTATAAAATTTATTAAAAATTTTAGACAAAATAGCATAGTTTTTCTTGCACTTTTAATGCTTATGGATAATAATATAATTTCACTTGCAAATACAACGTTTCACCATGAAAATGCACTTTTAATGCTGTTGTTTTGGGCACTAGCTTCAAGTGCTATAGATGAGAAATCGACCTTAAAAATTAGCTAACACTCCGACACGCCTCAACCGTTTTAAATTTTATAAAGAAACGGTTGGGCCAAATTTCTACTTTTTCTTCATTTCCTCAAGCTCTTGTGCTAAAAATTCTCCAGTGTAGCTACCAGTTTTTTTATAGTTTTTAGCCACCTCTTTGACATTGCCACACGCTATCACTTTACCACCTTTTGCACCGCCTTCTGGTCCCATGTCTACGATGTAGTCGCAGTTTTTAATAACATCCATATTATGCTCGATCACAAAGACAGAATTTCCAAGATCAACTAAGTGATTTAGCACTTTTACAAGCCTATCGACATCGGCAAAATGAAGTCCTGTCGTTGGCTCATCAAGGATGTAAAGCGTATTTCCAGTATCGCTTCTACTAAGCTCTTTTGCTAGCTTCACACGTTGCGCCTCACCGCCACTAAGTGTGACTGCATTTTGCCCAAGTGTGATGTAGCCAAGTCCCACGTCTTGAAGTGTGGTTAGCTTTGAAGCGATCTTTGGCACAGCCTTGAAAAACTCAACCGCCTCATCTATGCTCATATTTAGCACCTCGGCGATATTTTTGCCTTTGTATAAAATTTCCAAAGTTTGAGCGTTATATCTAGCGCCATTACAAACGTCACAAACCACGTTTATATCAGGCAAAAAGTGCATCTCGATCGTGATCTCGCCCTCACCTTGGCACTTCTCGCAACGCCCACCTTTGACATTAAAGCTAAAGCGCCCTATTTTATAGCCTCTAAGCTTTGCCTCTTTGGTCTGTGCAAACAAATTTCTTATCTCGTCCATCACGCCGGTATATGTCGCTGGATTTGATCGTGGAGTGCGGCCGATCGGGCTTTGATCGAGGTATATGACCTTGTCTAAATTCTCAAGTCCACTTAAATTTACCCCAGCTATTTTTTTTACTTTTTTGGCTCTATTTAGCTGCTCCTGCGCCTCTGGAAGCAAGGTCTGAAGTATTAGCGAGCTCTTGCCAGATCCTGAAACGCCAGTGATACCCACAAGGTTTCTAAGCGGAAATTTCGCGGTTAAATTTGAGATATTGTTGATATTTACATTTGAAATTTCAAGCCACTTCTCAGCTTTTCTATTTTTTTGATAGTTGATCTTTTTCTTACCATTTATGTATTGTGCAGTCTGGGTGTTTGAGCTTAAAAGCTCTTTTGCCGTACCTGCAAAGACCACGTTACCACCAAATTTACCAGCTCCAGGGCCAATATCTACGATAAAATCAGCCTCTTCTATCGTTTTTTTATCATGCTCGACGACGATTACAGAGTTGCCTTTGGCTTGTAAATTTCTAAGCGTCTTTATGAGCTTTAGCGTATCTCGCTCGTGTAGGCCAATACTTGGCTCATCAAGCACATACATGACGCCACTTAGCCCGCTTCCTATCTGGCTCGCTATCCTGATGCGCTGTGCCTCACCGCCACTGATCGTCCTAGCATCACGCCCAAGCGACAAGTAGCCAAGCCCCACGTCATATAAAAAGAAAAGTCTCTCATTAATCTCTTTTAAGATAGGCTTTGCGATCGCCTTGTCGTAGTCGCTAAGATAGGCAAAATTTTTCTCGTTTGAAAAAAATACGGTGCAGTTATCTATGCTCATATCTAAAATTTCACCAAGTCCAAGGCTAGCGACCTTGACCGCTAAACTTTGAGGCTTTAGCCTGTGGCCGTTGCAAGCGTCACAAATTTTCTCACTCATGTATTCGTCAAAGTCTTTGTAATCCTTCAAAAGCCCGTGTGAAATTTTAACCACTCCATCAAACTTTCTAAGCAGCTTATTTCGCTTCCAAAAAAACTCAACTTCTTTGACATTTCCATATAAAACGAGCCTTTTTTCATCTTCGCTAAGCTCATAATATGGCTTTTTGATATCGATGCCATTTTGCTCGCAAAAAGCAAGTAAAAATTTATAGTAATAGCTCATGTTATAGCCATAAAGTAGCTTGATAGCACCGTTTTCTATCGACTTTTCTTCATCGATGATCTTGCTCATATCTAGGCTATATCTTATGCCAAGTCCGTCGCAGTGCTCGCAAGCACCCTTTGGTGAGTTAAAGCTAAAACTAAGTGGCTCAAGCGGTGTAAATGAAATTTTACAATCAAAACAAGCCATATGCTCGCTGTAATGTATAAAACTCTCTTTAAGCCCTAGTTCATCAGCATTTGCAATCTCTATCTCGACCTCGCCAAAGCTCTCATTTAGCGCCTTTTCAACGTCGCTTGCAAGGCGCTCGTGATTTTGCTCATCGATAGCGATCCTATCAACGATGACCTTTATCGTGTGTTTTTTCGTTTTAGCTAGCTCGATCTCCTCATCAAGCCTCACCACCACGCCATCTATTTGCGCTCTGACAAAGCCTTTTTGACGTAAATTTTCGATCAAATCCGCCCATGTGCCCTTTTTCTCACGAACTAGTGGCGCATAAATGATCACTTTTGCGCCAAGTGGGAGTTTTGAAATTTCATTTATGATATCGCTCGCACTCATTTTCGAGATAGGTTTGCCACATTTATGGCAGTGTTGAACGCCGACCCTTGCGTATAAGAGCCTTAGATAGTCATAAATTTCTGTAATCGTACCGACCGTTGAGCGAGGGTTTTTAGAAGTCGTCTTTTGATCGATCGCGATAGCAGGCGTTAAACCCTCGATCTTATCAACATCAGGCTTGCCAACGCGATCTAGAAACTGCCTAGCGTAACTACTAAGGCTCTCCATGTATCTTCTTTGCCCCTCAGCATAGAGCGTATCAAAGGCTAGCGTGCTCTTGCCGCTTCCGCTAAGACCGGTAAAAACTACTAATTTATTTTTTGGAATTTTAAGATTTATATTTTTTAAGTTATGTTCTCTTGCGCCAGTTATTTCAATAATATCGTTCATTAAATTTATACAACCTTTTTAAAATTTTTAATCTGTAAATTTAGTCTAAAAGTGATAAAAGATTTATAAAGTAGTTTTTCTAAAATTCAAGATCGTAGTTAAATTTAAGGGCTTATTTATATCATTTTCAGCTTTTTTTGATATTCTATGCCAAATTTTAATCTAAGGAGAAAAAATGTCTGTAAAAATAACTGATATATGCATAAGCTGTGGTTCATGTATTGATGAATGCCCAGTTTCAGCCATCGTTGATGATAGCGACAACCCAACTGGTGCAGATACATACTATGTTTATTCAAATAAATGCGTTGAGTGCGTAGGCTACAACGATGAGCCAGCCTGTGCATCCGCCTGTCCAACTGACGGTTGTATTGTATGGGACGCTGTTGTAGCGGGACAACCTTCGCGCGATCAGATCGGTGCTGATGCACGTAATGGCTCAATTCCAGTTATTCAATAAATTTATATTTATAAATTTTTAGGCTCAAATTGAGCCTATTTTATTTTTAAGCTTTATTTGATATAATTGCCAACTTCAATTTAAATAACCTAGATTTAAGGAAAAATTTATGCAAAGAACACTTTCTATTATTAAGCCTGATGCTGTTAAGAAAAATGTTGTTGGAAAAATTATAGATAGATTTGAAAGTAACGGCTTAAGGATCGCAGCTGCAAAGAAAATCCAACTTAGCAAATGCGATGCAAAAGCATTTTATGCAGTTCATAAAGATAGACCTTTCTTCAACGATCTAGTCGAATTTATGATAAGCGGGCCAGTTGTGGTTATGGTTTTAGAGGGCGAAAATGCAGTTGCTAAAAACCGCGAGCTAATGGGTGCAACTAACCCAAAAGAAGCAACTCCTGGTACGATAAGAGCTGATTTTGCCGATAGCATTGATGCAAATGCAGTTCACGGAAGTGACAGCCTAGAAAATGCTGTGAATGAGATAAATTTCTTCTTTGCTTCAAGAGAAATTTGCTAACTTTAGGTCAAGAAAATTGATTATATCTTTTTCTAAAATAGCAAACAAAGATATAAGCTTTGAGCTAGTAGGAAATGATAATTTAGTTTTTATTGGAATTTTAAAAAGAAAAGACCCTTTTTTGGTAAAATGCCAAGGCAAAATAAAAGGGAATATAAATTATGTTTGCGATCGATGCGGTGAAGTATTTATGCTACCTATCGATCAAGATGTAGAGCTAAATTTAAGTGATGGTATCTATAAAGATAGCGAAAATGAGCTTAGCGATACGATGGAATTTTTTGATGGCAATATTGATTTAAAAGAAGTCCTTGAGAGTGAGTTAGAAGCTTTTAAAAGTGATTATTTCTATTGTGAAAAATGTAAAAATTTATAAAGGAGAGTAAAAATGGCAGTACCAAAGCGAAGAGTGAGTCATTCTCGTGCAGCAAAACGCAGAACACATTATAAAGTTACACTTCCAGTACCTGTAAAAGACAAAGATGGTTCTTGGAAAATGCCTCACCGTATAAACAAAACTACAGGTGAATATTAAAATATGATTCGCATTGCTATCGATGCTATGGGTGGTGATTTTGGTGCAGATCCTATAATATCTGGTGTTATTGATGCACTAAAAGAGACAGAATTTAAAGCCGTATTAGTTGGCGATAGCAATGTCATCAAACCACTCATTCCACAATCTTATTTAAAAAATATCGAATTTTTAGAAGCTAGCGAAGTTATCTCAATGGCAGATGGTGCAACTGATGCACTCAAGAGAAAAGATAGTACGATCTACAAAGCAATTGAACTCTTAAAAAATAAGGAAGTTGATGCTGTAGTTTCTGCTGGTCATAGTGGTGCAACTATGAGTTTAGCTACTCTAAGAATTGGTAGACTAAAAAATATTTCTCGCCCAGCAATTGCAACACTTATGCCAAATTCAAAAGAATCTGCTACTTTAGTTTTAGATGTTGGTGCAAATGTTGATTGCAGAAGTGAGCATCTGTTTCAATTTGCCATAATGGGTGAAGCCTATGCAAAAGAAATTTTAGGTAGAAAAGAGCCAAAAGTTGGTCTTTTATCAAATGGTGAAGAAGAAAGCAAAGGCAATGAAGTTAGCAAAGAAGCATTTAAATTAGTTTCTAGGCTTGATAGCTTTGTTGGCAATGCAGAAGGTAATCAAATTTTTGATGGCAGTATCGATGTAATGGTTTGTGATGGTTTTATGGGAAATATTCTGTTAAAAACTAGTGAAGGCGTTGCAGATGCTATAGGTAAAATTATCAAAAAACAAATTAAAAAATCACCTCTTGCTATAGCTGGCTCTGTACTCATGAGAAAAGTTTTTAAAACGCTCAAAAAGCAGGTTAGCTATGACGAATATGGCGGTGCACCGCTTCTTGGTGTAAATGGTTGTGTTATCATAAGTCACGGCAAAAGCAATTCAAAAGCTATAAAGAATGCAATTTTTCAAGCAATAAAATTTGCTAATTCAAATATAAATAAAGTTATCGAAGAAGAACTTTCGCACTTTGCAAGGTAAAATATGCCAAAAGCTTCACTGATTTCTATCGCTTCTTATATTCCAGAAAAAATTCTAACAAATTTTGACTTTGAGAAAATGGTTGAAACAAGTGATGAATGGATAGTAAAGCGAACAGGTATTGAACAAAGGCATATTGCAACTAACGAAACAACAAGTGACCTTGGTACAAAAGCTGGTGAATTAGCTATAAAACGCTCAGGATTTGATAAATCTCAAATCGATGCAATCATCTGTGCCACAATATCTCCGGATCATCTTTGTATGCCTTCTACTGCTTGCAAAATAGCTGCAAATTTGGGTTTAAACTATGGAGTTACAGCATTTGATATAAGTGCAGCTTGTACCGGTTTTATTTATCTTTTAGAGCTTGCAAATTCTCTCATTATTAGCGGTGCTAAAAAGAATGTCTTAATCATTGGAGCTGAAAAATTAAGCTCTATTGTTGACTATACGGACAGAAGCACTTGTATACTCTTTGGTGATGGGGCAGGCGCGGCTGTAATTAGTAGCAGTAATGAGAATGAGATCATTGATATCCATACAGCAAGTGACGGTAAGCAAGCTGAACTTTTAATAACTCCAGGATGTGGGAGTGTATTTCCAGCCAGCGAGGAAACGCTAAAAAATAGACTAAATTTCATCCATATGAGTGGAAATGAAGTTTTTAAAATAGCAGTTCAAACACTTAGCAAAAGCGTAATAGAAATTCTGCATGCAAATAAAATGCAAAGCGAAGATATTGATTTTTTTATACCTCATCAAGCAAATATAAGAATAATAGATGCAGTAAAAAATAGATTAAATTTTAAAGATGAGCAATGTGTCTTGACTGTTGCTAAATATGGCAATACAAGCTCCGCTTCAATTCCGATGGCTATAAACGATGCCTATGAAGATGGACGCATCAAAAATGGTTCAGTTTTGCTTCTTGACGCATTTGGTGGCGGCTTTACATGGGGATCAGCGATTCTAAAATTTGGTGGAAAAAATTTTAGCGACTTACAATAATTACAGCAAGTAATCTTCTAAATTTTTAGTAACGCTTTTACTAATTTCTTTCAAACACTCTCATCAATAAAATTTTTAAAATTCAAATTTTTAACACTTTTAACAAAAATCCATTTTTTGTTTTTACTAATAACACTAAATTTACTAAACAAAAATTTTTAAAATATGTTTAAACTAAATTTAATTTTGAATAGATATAATTTCGCAATCAATAAAATTTATTATTAAGGAGAACAAATGTTAGTAACAAAAAAAGCACCTGATTTTACAGCTGCAGCGGTTTTAGGAAACAATCAAATTGTAAATGATTTTAATCTTTATAAAAATATTGGCGAGAAAGGCGCGGTCGTATTTTTCTATCCAATGGATTTTACTTTTGTTTGCCCAAGCGAAATCATCGCATTTGATAAAAGATATGACGAGTTCAAGTCACGTGGTATCGAAGTTATCGCAGTTTCATGCGATAACCAATTCTCTCACTTCGCATGGAAAGAGACTCCAGTAAACAAAGGCGGTATTGGTAAAGTTCGCTTCCCTATCGTAGCTGATATGACAAAATCAATCGCTCGTGGATTTGACGTACTTCTAGAAGATGCTGGTGTGGCACTTCGTGGCTCATTCTTACTAGACAAAGATGGCACTGTTCGCCATGCAGTTATCAATGATCTTCCACTTGGCAGAAACATCGATGAGATGATAAGAATGGTAGATACTATGCTATTTACAAATGAGCACGGCGAAGTTTGTCCAGCTGGCTGGAACAAAGGTGATGCTGGCATGAAACCAAGCACTGAAGGTGTTGCTGACTACCTTTCACACAACGAAGGCAAACTATAATCAACAGAAATTTCTAGGTATCCTTTACCTAGAAATTTCTCCTCCAAATAAATTTAAATACTTTTTTAATATAACTTTTTATATCATAGCCTTGGCTTTAATCAATAACATTCCGGAGACTACATGGATTTTAAAGGCAGGCAAGAGCTTGTAATAAATTGCGAAGATAGCATACTTAAATTAAGAGATAAATTTATCGATGACGGTATCAAATTTTGTAGACAGCTAACATTTATCGTGCCGCACGATCAGGTAAAAATTTGTCTTGAAAATATCTTTGATACACTACTTATTCAAAAGCCAAATGCTACGCAGCTACAAGATGATTTAAATAATCTAATACCAAAATCAAACGCAAGAGACGAATTAATAAATTTCCTACTTTTAAATTTGACTTTAAATTTTAGTCACTCTTGTGACAACAGTACCTTCGTAGGTTATTTCGTAAATGCCGTTTCAAGAATCAAAGAAATTTTATGTGGTGCCAAAGACCAGCAAGAAACGAATGTAAAAGATATGATTGAAACCGGAACATTTTTTTATGAAGATCCGATCAATACATTCACTCGCATGAAAAAAGCCAAGGTAAGGCCAGAGCTTTTAAATTTATATGATGGACTAAATATAAAATATGAGGCTGAAATTTTAGAAGTTAAAGAAGATAGTGTCGTTTTTCGCGTGGATATGATGCAAATTTTAGCTATGAAGCAAGACGGCAAAGGTTTTATTTTGCCAAATAGCTTTTTCTCAAAGCCATTATGTGCTGATATTGTTAATTACAATATAGTCAATAAAGGCGTCACTCTTTCAAATTTCTTACGAAATACAACGATGTACGCATATAAAAGAAAATTCCAACGTATCTTGCCAAATCGTTTTACCAAAACTATTATCAAAGGCAAGCAAGACAAGATCGAAGGTAGCCTTTATGATGTTTCCGAAGGCGGCATAAGTGTATTAAGTTCACAATCTGCAAATTTTAAAGATAACGAAGAATTAGAAGTCAATTTTGATCTCTTGATGTCTGAAAAAATGGTAAAAAGAGTTTCTTTAAGGCTAAAATTAGTTACTGAAATAACCTATAAAGGTTACATTAGATACTGTATGAAGCTTATCGATGATGATGAAACGATAAAAGATTTTACGCAAAAGCGCATAAAAGAGACGCTTGACGAGCTTCGCTCACGTATAAATTTATACGAATAAGGTAGTTAGTGAAAACAATACAAGAAAATTTAAAACTTTTTTATATCGGACTAAAAGACAAAGAGCCATTTTTTTATAAAAATAAGGATCTAACCACCCACGCAGCCATCATCGGTATGACAGGTAGCGGTAAAACAGGCCTTGGTATCACGCTTTTAGAAGAGGCATGCATAGACAATATCCCTTCTATCATCATCGATCCAAAGGGCGACATCACAAATTTAGCCCTCACCTTTCCGCAGATGAGGCCGGAGGATTTTTTACCATACATAGATGAAGCAGAAGCGGCCAACAAAGGTCAAAGTGTAGAGGAATTTGCCGCTGCTCAAGCCGAGCTTTGGAAAAATGGCATAGAGTCTAGCTTTCAAGACCTTGAGCGCGTAAAAATTTTAAAAGAGAGTGCAAGCTTTAACATCTACACACCAAAAAGCTCAGCTGGTATAGGCGTGGCGCTACTTAGCGACTTTGCCTGCCCAAATATCGCTGATGAAGAAATTTTTAGCAACTATATAAATTCGCTTGCAGCATCGGTATTATCTCTTATTGGTATAAATTCTGAGGACATGAACTCAAAAGAACAGCTTCTCATCTCAACCATATTTGATACTAAATTTAAAGAGCAAAAAGATGTCAGCATCGAAGAACTCATAAATTTCATCGCAAATCCGCCTTTTAAAAAGATAGGCGTTTTTGACGTCGATACCTTCTATCCAAGCAGTGAGCGCCTAAAGCTTGCCATGAAGATAAACGCACTTATCGCAAGCCCAAGTTTTAAAGGCTGGACTCAAGGCGTTAGACTTGAAATTTCAAAGATGCTATTTGACGAAAACGGCAAAGCAAAGTGCAATATCTTTACAATCTCACACCTAAATGACGCTGAGAGGATGTTTTTTGTTACCCTTTTGCTAAATGAGATCATCGCGTGGATGCGCGGCACAGAGGGCACTAGCTCGCTTAGAGCGATCCTTTATATGGATGAAATTTTTGGCTTTTTTCCGCCAAACGCAAACCCTCCGTCAAAAACGCCTATGCTCACACTTTTAAAGCAAGCTCGTGCATTTGGTCTTGGCTGTGTCTTAAGTACGCAAAACCCAGTCGATCTTGACTACAAAGGTCTTAGCAACATCGGTACTTGGTTCATAGGCCGCCTCCAAACAACCCAGGATAAAGCTCGTGTGATCGACGGATTAAGCGGTATCTCTGACTCAAGCTTAGATAAAGCTTCGCTAGAAAGCCTCATATCAAATTTAGCAAAGAGAAATTTCTTAGTTAAAAATATAAACGAAGACGGGCTAAGCGTTATTTCGACACGGTGGGCATTAAGCTATCTAAAAGGCCCGCTTAGCCGTGAGCAAATTTCAAATTTGATGAAAAAGCAAAAAGAAAATTTATCTGATAAAAGGATCGATAAAAGTGAGATGAAATTTAGCACAAAGCCCATAATCTCAAATGAAATCACGCAACTTTATGCTAACTCAAAAAGCCTCACGCCAAATTTATTTGCAAGTGCGAAGGTGAGAATTTATGACACCAAAAAAGGCATCGATAGCGTTTATGAAGTAAGCTATCTTTATGAACTAAACGAAAATGACAATGAGCCAAACTGGGATGAGGCTAGCGAAGGCATGCACATCGATGCAAGCTTGGATGAACCAAGTGACGCAAGCTTTGCAGCCGTGCCAAATTTTATCTTAAAAGCTAAAAATTTTGACAATATCCAAAAAGATTTTAAAGAGTATCTGTATAGAAATTTTAAATTTAATACCTTTGAGGCATTGGGAATTTATTCAAAAAACAATGAAACAAAGGAGCAGTTTTATATCAGGCTTCAAGATAAGTGCAATGAAATTTCAGAAGAACAAACAGCAAAACTTACAGCAAAATTTGAAAAAGAGCGAAAAAGCTTACAAGACAAGCTAAACAAGGCTCTAGCAAAGCTTGATAAAGAGCAAAAAGAGATGACCACAACTGGGCTTGATGCTGTCATAAATATAGGCGCTAGCATACTTGGAGCGATATTTGGCAACAAGCTTTTATCTCGTCAAAATGCGGGCAAAATCGCATCAAGCGCAAGAAGCGCAAATAGAGTCTTAAAAGAGCGAAATGACGTCAAGCTTAGCGAGCAAAGCGTAAATGATATAAATTTAGCCATTAGCGAACTTGAGGAGAAATTTGAAAAAGAAAGCAACGAACTAAAGGAAGCAAACGATATAAAAAATATCACTATAAATGAAATACAAATTTCACCAAAGAAAAGCGATATCTATGACGAGAAAGTCGTGTTTTTGTGGAGATGATTTATAAAATAATTAGTATTTTTTTACTATCATTTCTGTTAAATTTAAAAGGTAAAATATGCAAAATTTAATACTTTATGCCATTAGTTATCTACTTGGAAGCATTCCGTCTGGCCTCATTCTTGCAAAAATTTTTGGGCATGTTGATATAAAAAATGAAGGTAGCAAGAGCATCGGTGCGACAAATGTTTTAAGAGTTTTAAAACAAAAAGATCCAAAATTAGCCAAAAAACTAGCCATTTTAACGATAGTTTGTGATGTTTTAAAAGGAGTTTTGCCACTTATTGTCGCTTCATATTTGGGAGCTAGTCAAAGCGTGCTTTGGACGATGGCGGTTTTAAGCGTGGTCGGACATTGCTTTTCAATATTCTTAGGATTTCAAGGCGGCAAAGGAGTCGCAACTGGAGCTGGAGTGATCGCATTTTTCTTACCAGTTGAGATCATTATTGCTCTAGCTGTTTGGTTTGTGGTCGGAAAATTTTTAAAAATTAGCTCTCTTGCTTCACTTTGTGCGTTGATAGCTCTGATCGTATCAAGCTTTATAATCCACCCAGATTTAGATGAAATTTATACACACGCTCCGATACTAATCATCGCATTTTTAGTAGTTTATAAACACATACCAAATATCGTTCGCCTGCTTTCAGGCAAGGAGAAAAAAGTCGTATGAAAAGTGAAATGACGACGATCATTAAAGATTATAAATTTGAAACGATCATCGGAATGCTTGATTTTGAGCGAGTCACTAAGCAAGAGGTGCAAATGAATCTAGAAATTTGCTCAGCCAGTTTTATTGATTATGTTTTAATTATTGACTTTGTTAAAAATTTTTATAATGAAAGACAGTTTCAAAGCGTTGAAGAGTCGCTTGAAGAAACCAGCAAAGCGTTAAAAGAGAAATTTGGCTCACTAACTAGCCTTAAAATGGAAATTTTAAAAACTGAAATTTTACCAAACGCAGTTGTTGGAGCAAAAATAAACACTATTTTTTAAAAATTTATTAAACTATCTTGAAATATTGCTTAATTTATGATACAATCGCCCATAAATTTTAGTTTAAGGAAGCAAAATGCGTATTTTAATAGTTGAAGATGAAGTGACGCTAAATAAGACGATTGCTGAGGGCTTGCAAGAGTTTGGCTATCAAACTGATAGCTCTGAAAATTTTAAAGATGCTGAGTACTATATAGGCATTAGAAATTACGATCTAGTTTTGACTGATTGGATGCTTCAAGATGGCGATGGCATAGATCTTATAAACATCATCAAACATAAATCTCCACGCACTTCAGTTGTAGTTCTTTCTGCAAAAGATGACAAAGAAAGCGAAATAAAAGCACTTAGAGCTGGTGCTGATGACTATATCAAAAAGCCATTTGATTTTGATATCCTAGT
The DNA here is from genome assembly GCF_902460875.1 of Campylobacter concisus. Classification (GTDB taxonomy): domain Bacteria; phylum Campylobacterota; class Campylobacteria; order Campylobacterales; family Campylobacteraceae; genus Campylobacter_A; species Campylobacter_A concisus_AA. Next base: position 157,239 of record NZ_CABPVR010000001.1, read on the forward strand.
AGCTAGACTTGAAGCTAGACTACGCTTTGGTGGCACAAATATTATAAAAATCGATGAACTTATCATCAATCCAGATGAGGAAAAAATCACATATTTAGGTCGTGATATTGAGCTTAAGGGTAAGCCTTTTGAAGTCTTAACTCATCTTGCAAGACACTCAGATCAGATCGTATCTAAAGAGCAACTACTTGATGCTATCTGGGAAGAGCCAGAGCTTGTAACTCCAAACGTTATTGAAGTCGCTATCAACCAAATCCGCCAAAAAATGGATAAACCACTAAATATTTCAACAATTGAAACTGTTAGAAGACGCGGATATAGATTTTGTTTTCCAAAAAAAGCCTAAGGAATAGATTTATACTACAATTAGCATCTGGTGCTATGATGCTAATTGTAGTTATTTCGGTAATGCTTTATCACTATATAAGGGTTACCGTTTTTCAAAGTGTAGTTAATGAACTAAACTATCAAGCCGAAGCTTATAAAAAAAATCCTCAGAATTTCAATCCTTTAAATTCAAAAACATTTACGATAGAAAATCCAAACAAAACCCTAGCAACGATAAAAACAGACGAGCCGCAAGATAAAGAAACATATATCGTAACGCAAAAATCAAAGGATCAAAGTAAAACTTTTTTAATAACAAAACTCGATGAAAGTAGTTATTTAAGCCTAGAAAAAGATACTACTCTTCAAGCTCATATAGTAGAAGAAATTTTTATAGATATTATAATCGTAAATGTATCAGCGATACTTTTGGTGCTTTTTTATGCGCTATTTTTATCAAGAATGCTTTTAATACCTATAAAAATTTTGAGTCACAAACTTACAAATTTAGATGAAAAATTTCTTCATGAGATAGATATAAAGAGCCTACCAGATGAGTTTTTACCACTTGGACAGAGCATAAATAGGCTAATCTCTCGTATCCAAACATTTGTCTTATACCAAAAAGAACTTTTTGTAGGCGTGGCACATGAGTTAAAAACACCGCTGGCCGTAATGAAAACAAAAAATGAAGTTACGCTTTTAAAGCCACGCGAGAGCGAAAAATATATCGAGGCTCTAAAATCAAACAATGAAGCTATAAACGGCATGAATGCGATGATAAGTTCTATACTTGAGATCGGCCGCCAAGAGGGAGCTCAGTTTGAAGAGCCAGTAAATACCGATGTCATAGGATTTTTAAAAAAACTTGCAAAAAACTATGAGATACTTGCGAAAAATGATGAAAAAAATATAAAACTAGACCTAAAACCAGAAATTTTAAATCTAAAAATACAAACTAGCTTACTAACCCACATTGTGCAAAATTTTGTTCAAAATGCCATTAAATTTTCACCAAAAAATAGCACCATTAAGATTAGCTCTAAGCTTATAAAAAATAAATTTATCATCGAAGTAATAGATGAAGGAATAGGCATAGATGAGAGTAAAGATTTATTTGCTCCATTTAAAAGATACGGCGACAAAGGTGGTGCTGGGCTTGGGTTGTTTCTAGCTAAAGGTGCGGCGCAGGCTCTTGGTGGCGAAGTAGATATTAAAAATAGAAATGATAGAAGCGGTGCAGTCGCGAGCCTAGTTTTAAATATAAAAGGATAAAAATGGCAAAGAGAACCGCAGTAATCGACCTTGGCTCAAATTCTATGCGAATGGCGATATTTGAGAGAACGTCACGCTTAGCGTTTTTTATACTAGCTGAATATAAAACAAAAGTGCGTCTAGGCGAAGGTGGATATGGTTCAAACAATGAAATATCCGAAAGCTCAATGAAAAAAGCACTAAAGGCTTTTAGCGAATTTTCAAATATCATAAAAAGCTACAAATGCAATAAAGTCTTATGTGTTGGTACTTCAGCGCTTAGGGACGCTCCAAACGCAAATGTTCTGATCTCTCTTTTAAGAAAAAAACTTGGTATAAATTTAAAAGTCATTGACGGCAAAGAAGAGGCTACTTTTGGTGCGATCGCAGCCAAGAATTTACTCCATAACATCGATGAATGCCTCACTATCGATATCGGTGGCGGATCAACTGAACTTGCTAGAATAAGCAAAGGCAAAATAATAGATACGCTCTCGCTTGATATTGGTACGGTTAGGTTAAAAGAGCTTTTTTTTGATAAAAAAAACTTAAATAAATTGCCAAAATTTCTAGAACAAGTTACAAAACAGATAGATGAGCGATTTAAATGCCAAAATATAATCGCTATTGGAGGCTCTCTTAGAGCGATATCATCTGCCATAATGAGCAAAAATTTATATCCGCTCTCTTCACTGCACGGCTTTTGCTACAAGCTTAGCGACGAACAAGCCTATATCGAGAACATCGCAAATGTTAGCGTACTTGAGCTAAATAAATTTCCCATTAAAAAAGATAGATACGACACCATTAGAGAGGGCGCACACATCTTTTTGGCCCTCGCCAAAGCTCTAAATGCCAAAAATATTATAACAAGTGGGGTTGGCGTAAGAGAGGGAGTGTTCTTAAAAGATTTTTTACGTCCTAGCCTTAAATTTCCGCAAAATTTTAATCCAAGCATCAAAAGTTTGCAAGATCGTTTTATATTATCATGCAATAAATCAGTCACAAGATATGCAAAAGATATATTTATAGTATTAAAAAAGCTTCACGGTCTAAGTGATAACTATCTTGAAGCGCTTTTAGTTGCTGCAAAACTTCACAATGTTGGTCAAGAGATTGGCTTTTATGGTGATCATAAAAACTCAGCCTATATAGTCTTAAATGCCTTAAATTATGGCTTTTCGCATGAACAAAAAGCATTGATTGCAGTAGTAATTGGCACAAACGGAAAGAAAAATATCTATGAATTTGAACAGTATAAAAATTTACTTCCAAAAGCCGAGTGTATAAGATGGCTGAGTTTTATACTCTCACTAGCAAAGGCACTTGATCTAACTTGTGAAAGAATAAATTTAAACTTCGAATTTAGTGGGCATACGCTAAAAATAGAAGGCGCAAAAGAATTCGCTATGGCAAAAGAAGAGATAAAAAAGATCACAAAACCTGAAATTTTTGCTATTTCGTTTGTATAAATTTTGAAACTAGCTTTAACGCATAAAATTTAAATTGGATGAGAATTTTAGCTAAAACTACTAAAATTCTCCGCTCATTTTATCTTTATAGTTACTTAAACTATTTTTTCGCTCTTCTAAAAATGAGCTTAGTTTTTTCTTGTTCTCTTCAAAAAATATAGCAAAATCCTGCTCATTTTGTATCTTGTCTTCACCAAAGCTATCAAGCATTACATTTGAGCTACCAACTATCACTAAATAACGCCTATTTTCATAGCTTAATAGCATTAGTTTATTCGTGCGATCAAGATATTTTTCATATATTATATTGACGTTACTATTTTGATTTTTAAGTAGCCAGTTCATTGATTTTGTATCATTTTGAGACTGATTTCTAGGTATTTTAAATTCACTAAAGTCGCTACTCTTTGAAGTAATATATCTTTTAAATACATATAAAAATACAAGGAGCGCAATAAGCACACTTAAAACTATAAAATACCTTGAGTCTATATTTAACATAGGCTCTTCATCTATCTTTGGTGTGCTAGAGGTCTCTATTTTTGCACTAGCTTGAGGCATATTTTGTATTTGAGGTTTTGCATTTTTTAGAGTTACACGAATGCGGAGTCCAAAACTATCAGTCGTCTTTGAAGCATTTACAATAATAGCATCATTTGAGCGCAAATTTAAGACAAGCGAGTTTTGCTTTGGCTCTATCTCAAGCTCTTGAATAATCTTTGAGTTTATGTCTTTACTAGCACTTTGATCGTAATTTAGCGAATTTAATATCAAAGATGTTGTGTCTTTTTCGCGCTTTTGAAAGATATTTCCTTCATAAGGTGCATCAAAACTAAGCATAATATCGACTCTATCAGCACGTTCATAGATATTGTAAGTTAATAGGTTTGAAGCTAAAATTTGAGTTGCAAAAAGTAAGAAAAATAGTATAAATTTCATAAAAGTTCTTTTTTGAAGTACTGAATAACTGACTTTGAATCCAAAATTTCATTTATCCTGATGGCTAAATTTTTCTCATAAACCATTACTTCGCCTTTTCCAAAAATTCTATTATTTATATATAGCTCCACGCTCTCACCAGCCGGCTTTTCAAGGTCTATGACCGAGCCAGCTTCAAATTTCAAAAGCTCATTTATACTAACCGTGGTAGTTCCTAGCTCAGCTATAAAATCAACGCTTATATCCATAAGCTCATCATAGCTCTTAAAAAGCCCTAGCTGCTCTAGCGTCTCTATCGCACTCTCGTCGTTCATTGTATGTCGTAGCCTATTTGAAATGTTCTATTTTTTATTTTATATACAAATTTCTCTTTTAGTTTGATGCCAAAATTTTCAACTTCGCCTAAAAATTCAGGTGTTCCTAGTTTGTACGCATTTGGCTCTTTTTCGTTTAGTAAATTTTTAGCTTTGCCAATGATCTGATTTGCTATCTCTTTACAAAGATCGTCTAGATCACCACCATCAACATCTTCGTGACCAAAAAAGGCATTCATGAAAATTTTCAAAGTATCTTTTTTAAAAAATAGGTAAAAATGATACTCGCTTTTGCCCTTATAGACTGGTATGCTAGCTCCGTAAAATCCTTTGCCTAGACTCTTGCCAAACTCTAAATCTAGCCCTAAAGTATCCTTGCAAAGATAGCTTGTAGCTTCATCTATAACTTTTCTCATATCTCTTCCTTAAGACTTGAAATGCATTTTCAATTATACTTTGGCTTTACTAAATTAGCTATAAATTTATTAAGCATCTTAAAAGAGTTTATCTATCTCTTTTACTAGCTTTTCACCGCTAAATTCGGCACAAAGCTTAACTATTTGCGTACCTATTATTGCTCCATCAGCATACTTTTTTACTTCATTAACATCATCTTTGTTTTTTATACCAAAGCCCACAGCTACTGGCAGATCGCTCTTTTTCTTAAGCTCTAGAACCAAATTTTTTATCCTATCTTCATCAGCCCTTTTTGAGCCGCTAACGCCTATCGCGCCAAGAGCGTAAATAAATCCTGAGCCAAATTTTAAAATTCCATCCGCCCTACCCCCAGATGTTACGCTGATAAGTGGTATCAGGCTTAAATTTAGCTCCTTGCACTTTAGGGCAAACTCCTCGCACTCCTCACAAGGCAGATCCGGCACGATAAAGCCGCTAATTCCAGCTTCAACTGATCTTTTTAGAAATTTATCAACGCCATAAGCAAAGATGATATTAAAATAAACCAGAAAAACAAGTGGTTTTATCACTTTTGCCTTGCAACTCTCAAGCATATCAAAGACAACGTCCGTATTTACGCCGTTTTGCACCGTCTCAAAACTAGCTTGCGCGATGAGTTTGCCATCGGCCAGCGGATCAGAGTAAGGGATGCCGATCTCGACTAGATCAAGCGTGCTCTCATCTAAATTCTCTAAAAAATCCTTCGTTTTTTCTAGGCTTGGATATCCGGCCACGATGTAGCCGATGTTTGCCTTTTTGCCACTAAATGCGCTTCTAACCTTATCCATAAATTTTTCCTTTTTCGTAGCCGATAACTGTGTTTATGTCCTTATCGCCCCTGCCTGAGACGTTTACGACTATGACGCTTTTTTTATCTAGTTTTGGGCAAAGCTTTTCTAGATACGCCAGTGCGTGCGCGCTCTCGATGGCTGGGATGATGCCCTCCATCTTGCTTAGAAAATACAAGGCATTTATGCACTCATCGTCAGTTACAGCTTCATATTTTACCCTTTTAATATCGTTTAGATGGGCGTGCTCTGGACCGATGCCTGGGTAGTCTAAGCCTGCTGAGATGCTGTGAACTGGCGAGATCATGCCGTATTCATCTTGCAAGACCGTCGTTTTCATGCCATGGATGATGCCGATTTTACCTTTGCTAAGCGTAGCAGCGTGATAAGGCGTCTCTATGCCAAGACCGCCAGCTTCTATACCTACTAAATTTACGCTCTCATCGTCCAAAAACGCACTAAAAATTCCAATAGCATTACTACCTCCACCAACGCAGGCGATGACGTAGTCGGCCTTTTTGCCATACTCTGCAAGCTGAGCTTTGGCCTCTGTACCGATGATGCTTTGGAAGTCACGCACGATCTTTGGATACGGGTGTGGGCCAACGGCTGAGCCGATGACGTAAAATGCGCTCTCTATCTCATTTACCCACGCTTGTATGGCCGCCGTAGTCGCCTCTTTTAGCGTTTTTAAGCCGTCTTCTACGCTCACCACTTTTGCGCCAAGGAGCTGCATACGAAAGGCATTTAGCTGCTGTCTAGCAACATCTGTTGCACCCATATATACGTCACATTCTAAGCCCAAAAGTGCCGCTGCAGTCGCTGTTGCCACGCCGTGCTGGCCAGCTCCAGTCTCAGCTAAAATTTTCTTTTTACCCATTTTTTTAGCAAGCAGTGCTTGAGCTAGGGCATTATTTATCTTATGTGCGCCGGTGTGGTTTAGATCCTCTCTTTTTAGGTAAATTTCATGTCCGTAGTGCTCGCTCAGGCGCTTTGCAAAAAAGAGCGGACTAGGCCTGCCAACGTAGTTTTTAAGCAGATCATCAAGCTCGTCTTTAAATTCCTTAGTCTTTGCGATGCTAGCATAGGCGCTTTCCAACTCATCAAGGGCAAACATCACCGTCTCAGGCACGAACTGCCCGCCAAATTTTCCAAAATATGCTTTACTGTTCATCTTCTACCTTTTTCAATTTTAATTCATTTTAACATTTTGAGTTTAAAAACACATATTAAACATGCCTAAATTCTACAGTTTTCAACCCACTGCTTTATTCTTTCTACTTGCCCTTTTTCTAAATACTTTTGCAGATGTGCTTTATGTAATAAATATAAAAGAGATAGGATGTCTTTTGCAGTATTTTGTTTTTCATCTTCGCTAATGCACAAGAAAAAATCAAGAGTTTTTGTTTTATCCTCTGCGTGGCTTTCGCCGTGCAAAACCAAACGATACATTAAATTTTCAAAATACGCTTGTTGTTCTGGGCTCAAATTGGCTACTATTACCTTGTCTCTTGCGATATCTTCTATGCCGCACTGATAATTAAATGTACCAAAGGCTTCTAGTACTTTTCTCATATTATTACCAATATTTATATTTTTTGATACAGGGTTATTTGAATTTTCTGATACAGGGTTATTTGCATAATCATAAATTTCATTCAAAAGAGTTTTATATTCTGAATATTTTTTACCAAAATCAACTAATTTCTGATTTTTTAGTTCTCTTTGTATAAAAATTACTTCATTTTTATCGTTGATTTTTATTTGTGGTAGTGAGCCAATAATCTTTTGCATATCAAACGCGCTCATCAAATCGTGAGTTAAAATTATCATCTTGCTTTTATTGCAACCGGTCATAATTTTATGAATTTGGTAATTTAAAAACGACATTATCCCGACTTTATTTTCAAAATCAAAGCTAGAAATGGGATCATCTATAACTATAAATTTTGGTTTTGTATAAAATTCCTCACTATTCTCGCCTTTGAAAATTTCGGTAAAAAAATAGCTTAATGCAATAGCGTTTCGCTCGCCGGTCGAGACGTCTTTGGCTTTTACTCTATTGCTGTTTGATTTTAAGACATATTGCCCTTGATTTTCGCTAAGTTCAAGCCTACCTTCTTTAAAAAATATGTATTTTAGATGCTCATTGATCTTATCTTGAGCTATATTTATCTGCTTTTTTTGAGCATTTAGTTCTGAAATTTTACTACTTATACACCCTAGTCGTCTGTCATTGTGGTCTTTTTTACTATTTAAGGCCTGCATAATTCTTAGCTTCTCTTTATAATAGTTAAAATTATCTTTTATCTCGCAATAGGCTATTTGTTTATTCAATCTTTCAAGCTCTTGTTTTAGCTCGTCTGCTTTAGCTTTTTTATTCATAAAATCTTTTATTGTTTGCTCAAGCTGATCTAAATTTTGATTTAATTCATTAACTAAGTTATCAAAATTTGTATCTAAATTTAAGGCGACGAATGGATTTTGTATCTTTTGATCTAGTTTTTCAGCGACTTCAGTCTGGCAAGTATTAATTTGCATTTTTATAGTATCAAACAAATTTTTATCTAGTTTATCCATATCTGGCAAATTTTTTAAATTATTTAGTGAATTCTGAATTTCCTGTTTCTTGTTTTCCAAATTCGTCTGATGGTTTTGTGTATCTGGATTAAAGA
>NZ_CABPVR010000002.1:0-66314 GCF_902460875.1 Campylobacter concisus
TTCTATAACTTAGTTTGTCAACTTTTTAAATTTTATAGATTAATAAGTTCATCTAATAGATCTTGTAAAGTAATGCTTCTTAAACTATCCTCTAAAGCTTCTTGTGCTTTTAGGAGGGGAGGGGTTAAGAGGCCTTCGATCTTGCCACCAAGTGGGCAAGCTTTAGGTGAGTCAGAGTGGATCTTGAAAAGTTTTTCTTTATCATTTACTGCGTTAAAAATTTGAAGGAGGGTTATATCTTTTGGCTCTTTCGCAAGACTCACACCACCAACTCCAGCTACAACATTCACAAGTCCTGCAGCCTTTAGAGTGCCAAGCAGGCGCCTAACTATGACAGGATTTGTGTTTATACTACCTGCTATAAATTCGCTCGTGACTTTCTCGTCTTTAAAAAAACAAGCTGCTAAAATTACATGGATCGCGGTTGAAAATTTGATCCCTACTTGCATGATCATCCTTGAAATTTTTTCTGATTATACTTTAAATTTCTACTAAAAATAGTTTATTTTCAGTTTAGATTTGACAAGCCGACTTTTTGTGCCAGCTATGTCAAATCTATAATTTTTATGCTCGCTCGCCAACTGCTGTGAAGCGTTTTTGTATAAATTTTTTGTTTTATAGCTCGTCTATGATCGCAAGCGCAAGGTCTGCATAGCTTATATAGCTCTCATTTTTTGAGTTTAAGATGAGATTATCTCCACCAAGCACGTATTTACCAGTACGAGCACCATTTGCGTCGTAGTCGCCTGCTGGGCTTACGTATGTCCAAAGTAAATCGCTCCTATCTTTTAGCTCAAAATAAGACTCCGCGGTCGCCTTTGCCACGCCCATATATGCAGTCGGGAAGTCTGGCGTATCCATCACCATTGTGCCCTTATCATCTACAAATAATGTACCAGCACCACCAACTACAATTAGTCTTGTGTCGCCACCCTCTAGCAAATTTCTAAGATGAGTAGCCACTTTTTTGTGAAGCGCAAAGGTATCTGGCGTCCACGCTGCAAATGCACTGATCACTGCGTCAAAGCCAGCCAGATCAGTCTTTGTAAGCTCAAAGATATCTTTATAAATAACCTTTACACCCCCATTTTTATACTCTTTGTCTCTAATGATTGCCGTTACGTCATGTCCTTGTTTTAGAGCCTCGTTTACCAAATTTGTACCGCTTTTGCCGTTTGCTCCGATGATTGCTATTTTTATTATTTCTCCTTTAAATTTTGTTTTTTATTTTACAACCAGCTTGGCTTTACGTCATCAACTATCACACCGTCACTCATTGTGTATTGCTCTAGGCTACCGCGTTTTGTCTGGATACAGATCATTTTGATGCCGTTTTTGCCAGCTTTAAAGCACCTTTTGCCCTCTGGATCTATGCGCACCGCATCTCCTTTGCTTACTTTTAGCACCTCACCGTCGATGAAAAGCTCACCCTCACCCTCTAGGATGATGTAAAGCTCCTCGTTTTGCTTATGTGCATGGACAAATGGCACGCTCACATTTGCTGGAAGCTCGTTTATAGATACCTCACAGCCGCTTAAATTTAAAGCCTCTTTTAGCTCGACTCTTGGCTCTTTTGCGATCTTTGCAACCTGAAAATTTTTCATTTTGTTCTCCTTATTTTTTGTTGTAATATTTTTATTTACAACTGATGAGTGAAGTATAATAATTTTTAGTTGTAATGTCAAGAGTTACAACAAAAAATTTCAAATTTTTATAAATTTGGGCTAGAATTGGCAAAAAATTCTAGGAGTAAATTTGCAAAAGAACGCCTTTAAAACGCTAAAGAGCATAGCGACCGAGCATAACAAAAAGCTCATTTTGACCTTTGCTTTGGTGTTAGCAGAGAACGGACTTTTTCTTGCTTATCCGATATTTGCGGGCTTTGCGATAAACGCAATCATGCAAGGAAATACGTTAAATGCCCTCATTTACGCACTTTTTGTGCTCATAGCGTGGCTTGTAGGAGCCATTAGGCGCCGCGTGGATACGCAAGTTTTTGCAAATATCTACGCAAAGCTTGCTGTAAATGTCATCATGAATGAAAAACAAAATGCCAAAGACGACTCCGCCATTATCGCCAGAGTAGCGCTCTCGCGAGAGTTTGTAAATTTCTTTGAGACGCATTTTCCTATGTTTTTTACATTGGTTATTTCGATCATCGGCTCAGCGTTTATGCTCATCTTTGTCGAGCCAAAGGTCGCTGTGGCGTGCTTTGCCGTGATGATCGTTTTTCTTATATTTTTGCCAAGATATATTAAGAAAAATGACGACCTTTATCTTCGCTTAAATGACCGCCTAGAAAAAGAGGCAAAGGTGATAGGTGTTTTTAATAAAAGCACGCTAAATAGGCACTACGACGTCGTTTCTAAATTTCGTATAGCGATCTCAAACAGGGAGGCGATGAGCTATTTTATCATCGGTATTAGCGCTTCGCTGCTCTTTTTGGTGGCGATAATAGTGCTAAGCTCGCAGCAGACAAATGCCGGCCACATCTACTCTGTGATGACTTATATATGGAATTTCGTCATCAGCCTTGACGACTCGCCAAAGCTCATCGAGGAATTTTCAAATTTAAAAGATATAGGTAAGAGGATCGACGCCCAAAAGAAGGACAATGATGCACAATAAGAGCGTTCTTAGAAATTCGTTTTTTCTAATTTTTACGTTTATGATAGTTGAGGCCGTTTTTGGCTTCGTTTCAAACTCGCTTGCGCTTGTTAGCGACGCTTTTCACATGCTCTCAGATGCTGCCGCGCTATTTTTGTCGCTCATGGCGTTTAAAATTTCAGAAAAAAGGGCAAATTTACAAAAGACCTTTGGTTACAAAAGGGTCGAGATCATCGCTGCTTTCATAAATGCTATCGCTCTTATCGCGCTGGCTATCTTTGTCATAGCCGAGGCGATCGTTAGGCTTTTTAACGAGCCAGAGATCAAAGCTGAAACGATGCTATTTGTTAGCATTTTGGGGCTTGTGGTAAATTTAGTCGTGGCTATTTATATGCATAAAAGCGCTGATACAAAAGAAAATTTAAACATGAAAGGTGCTTATTTGCACGTGCTTGGTGATACGCTTGGCTCGGTTGGTGCTATCGTCGCAGCGCTTCTTGTGATGAAATTTAACTTCACGCAGGCTGACAGCATCGCAAGTATCTTTGTCTCGCTACTCATCATAAAAAGTGGCGCTAGCTTGCTAAAAGATAGCTTTAATATCCTGATCGAAGCTGTGCCGCTTAAGCTTGATATGGATGAAATTTTAGGCGTTATAAAGGGCGTAGATGGCGTTAAAATCGTGCATGACCTGCATATATGGGCGATAAATGCTGGCACAAATGCGCTCATAGCCCATGTGGTGGTGGATGATGCGTTAAGCGTGGCTGAAATTTCAAAGATGATAAAGCGCATCGAGCACGAGCTTTCTCACGCAGGCATCGGTCACGTCACGCTTCAGTTTGAAAGTGAGAACCTTGGACATAAAGACGATCTCATCTGCGAGTTAAATGACGATGAAGGACATGAGCACTTTGGACATTGTCATTAAGATTTTTAAGAATAGAGCCAAGCTCTAGTGACGGGCTTATGATAAAAATATATTTATTGGCATTTAAATCAACTTTAGGCAAAATAAAGCCCAAAATTTAGTAAAAAGTAAAACTTATATGAAAAACATCAGAAATTTTAGCATCATCGCTCACATAGACCACGGCAAAAGCACGCTTGCTGACCGCCTTATTCAGGAGTGTGGCGCTGTCAGTGACCGTGAGATGAGCAGCCAGATCATGGATACGATGGATATCGAAAAAGAGCGCGGCATCACGATCAAGGCTCAGTCCGTGCGCCTAAACTACGCACTAAATGGAGAAAATTTTGTTCTAAATTTGATAGACACTCCGGGCCACGTGGATTTTAGTTATGAGGTGAGCCGCTCTTTAGCCAGCTGTGAGGGTGCTCTGCTAGTCGTAGACGCTTCTCAGGGTGTGGAGGCACAAACCATCGCAAATGTCTATATCGCACTTGAAAACAACTTAGAGATCATTCCAGTGATAAACAAGATTGACCTACCTGCGGCTGATCCTGCTAGAGTAAAAGACGAGATCGAGCATATCATCGGACTTGACTGCTCGGGAGCGATCGAAGTGAGCGCAAAAACAGGCGTTGGCATAAAAGAGCTGCTTGAAGCGATCATCACGAGGATCCCTGCGCCAAATGGTGATGTAAATAAGCCAACAAAGGCACTTATTTATGATAGCTGGTTTGACAACTATCTTGGCGCACTCGCACTCGTTCGCGTATATGACGGCACTATCTCAAAAAATGATGAAATTTTAGTCATGGGAACAGGCAAAAAGCACATCGTGCTTGACCTCATGTATCCAAATCCTATCGCGCCGATCAAGACCAAAACGCTTAGCGCTGGCGAAGTTGGTATCGTGGTTTTGGGGCTTAAAAACGTTAGCGACGTGCAAGTTGGTGATACGATAACGCAGTCAAGAAATCCTCTAAAAGAGCCAGTTGGGGGCTTTGAGAGGGCTAAGCCGTTTGTCTTTGCGGGACTTTATCCTATTGAAACTGATAAATTTGAAGATCTGCGTGACGCGCTTGATAAGCTAAAGCTAAATGACAGCTCCATTAGCTATGAGCCAGAGACTTCGGTCGCACTTGGATTTGGCTTTAGGGTTGGCTTTTTAGGGCTGCTTCATATGGAAGTGGTAAAAGAGAGGCTGGAGCGCGAATTTGATCTTGATCTCATCGCCACAGCGCCAACCGTGACTTACGAAGTCATCCAAACTGATGGGCTAAATTTAAAAATCCAAAACCCAAGCCAACTACCACCGGTCAATAAAATAGACTCGATCCTTGAGCCATATGTGAAAGCGACTATCATCACGCCAAGCGAGTTTTTGGGCAACATCATCACGCTTTTAAACAATCGCCGTGGCATACAAACAAAGATGGACTACATCACGACTGACCGCGTTTTGCTCGAGTATGACATACCGATGAATGAGATCGTTATGGACTTTTATGACAAGCTAAAGTCAAGCACCAAAGGCTATGCAAGCTTTGACTACGAGCCTAGCGACTACCGCGTGGGTGATCTAGTGAAGCTTGATGTTAAAGTGGCTGGTGAAACGGTCGATGCACTCTCTATCATCGTGCCTGAGAGTAAGGCGCAGACAAAGGGCAGGGACTTCGTAAAGGCGATGAAAGAGATCGTGCCACGTCAGCTCTTTGAGGTGGCGATACAAGCTAGCATCGGCAACAAAATAATCGCTCGTGAAACCGTAAAATCAATGGGTAAAAACGTCACAGCCAAGTGCTACGGCGGCGATATCACGCGTAAGAGGAAGTTGCTAGAAAAGCAAAAAGAGGGTAAGAAGAGGATGAAGGCGATAGGTAAGGTGAATTTGCCGCAGGAGGCGTTTTTGTCCGTCTTAAAAATAGACTAGCGGCTTATCTTTTGTGTCCTTTTGAAAGAGTTAGTGAAATTTTGGCTTGATGAACTACATGTTCTATCTGCACCAAAATTTTACGTCACAGCTTTCAAAATCATCACAAAATATCTCGCCTTGTTATGAGGTGGCGATACTGCCGCACTTGGTTTTTGTTTTTGATTAAATTTTAAATATTAAATTTACAAAAAAGGAGCGCTATGCCATTTGTGAAAATTTGTGTGACAAAAGAGGGCGATAGCCCAAGTGTTGAGCAAAAAGAGAAGATGATAAGCGGAGTTACAAAGCTAATAAGCGAAATTTTAGGTAGAAGCGCTCAAAATACCGTTGTCATTATCGATGAGATCGATACGAATAACTACGGCATCGCAGGCGAGAGTGTGAAAAATCTCCGCAAAAAACAAAAAGAGCAAAAGGAAGTAAAATGCTAAGAACGACATTACTAGCAGTTTTTGTAGCTATCTTTCTAACTGGCTGCGTGGCTAAAGCTAGCCTTTGTCTATCGTGTGAGGGAATAGATGGTGTGCAAAGTGCGAGCATAAACAGCGAAGATAAGATGTATTTCGAAGAGGTTATGAGGATACCGGCTGATTGCAGTGCTTGTAAAGGCAGTGGCGATGGTCTTTTTATAAATGGTGTCAAATACAAAAGTGATGTAGCAATAAATTGCTGCTTAGAAAAAAATATGATCGATACTAATGTTGGATTAAAAAAGGTTTATTTCCACAGGATCGTCGATGCTAGAAGTAGCGCTAGATCGATATATTACACAGGTGTTGAAGGAAACAGTGCAGTTTTTAACTCAAACCCACGCCTTGAAGTGCTTTTTTACATGTTTTTGCAGCGTGAGTTAAATTCTCGCGGAATCGTTGTTGTCGATACTCAAACATCGCCTTACACATATAGACTTGATTTTAGATTTGACGAGCTTAGAGGAAGCTATTCGGGAAGTTCAGAAATTTTAAATGGACATCTAAAAGGTCTTCTTGTGCTTTCAAATATAAATTTCAAAAAAACTTTACCTATCTCGACTAGGCACCATGTGGAGAAGCTAGAGGCTTCAGAGTCTAGTCAGTTTGACTTTTTTATCGCACTTTTAGTTAAACAAGCTGCGATAAAAGTAGCCGATGAGATCACTAAACTTTAAAAGGAAAAACGATGAATAAATTTAAATTTTTAGCTATTTTTGGACTTTTTGTTTTGTTTTTAACTGGTTGTGCTCCAAGTCAAAGTGTTGTCGCATTTGATCCGTATAAGGTGGCTGCGAACCAGCAAAATAGTGGCTTTGAGGCCTATATAAGCGCGGTGCATGACAACCGCAAAAACAAAAGTACCATTGCTACGATCACTGATAGCAAAGGCACAGTAAAAGAATATGTTGTGCTTCAAAATGACCTTGATGCTTATTTTAGCGATTCTCTTAAAAAAGAACTTATGGCACGCGGCGCAAATGTAAATGGCATGGGTGGCGTCGTGGTTGAAATTTTTATCAACGAGTTTGAAGCAAATATGAGCGGATACGGCACTGATAATACAAAAGGTAATATTAAGATTACGCTAAAAATCCAAAAAGGCGATCAAAGTATCGTTAAAAATATTTCAAATAATCAAACCAAATTTGAGTTAATTCCCACAGGTGGAGCATTTAAATCATTTTTGACTGAAATAGTAAATGATGCTATCAAACGCACTGCAATTGCTATTTTAAATAGCTAATGTTTTGTGCGTTTTGCAAGAGCTTTACGCTAAATACATTTTGTAAAATTTGCTCACAAATTTTAAGCGAGCCAAGCCCGATAGTAAGAGAACTAGAGGGCTTTAAAATTTATAGCTTTTACGGCTACTCTGAAATAAAAGAACTCATCCACTCTAAGCACCAAATGCACGGATATTTTATATATAAAAACTTAGCCAAATTTGCATTTAAGAAATTTGCCAAAAGTTTTAGCTTTCCGGAGCAAGTCTATGCTTTGCCGATAGATGATAGAGTGCATCATGGCTACTCGCACACGGCTATTTTGGCAAATGCACTAAGGGCTAAAAATCTAAAGCCCATATTTCACGCACTGCAGGCAACCAGCAATATTAGCTATAGTGGCAAGGATTTGCAATTTAGACAAAATAACCCAAGAAATTTTAAAATCCTAAAAAAGATCACTGCTCCAGTTATTTTAGTAGATGATATCGTAACTACTGGCACTACAATACTTGAGGCTAAAAATACTCTAGAAAAAGCTGGCGTAAAAGTACTTTTTGCTCTAGTTTTGGCTGACGCTAAATATTAAATTTTAATTTTTTCTCAAGTCTCTTTGGGCAGAAATTTACATAGTTCCAGCAGTAATCTACTTCGTTAGCAGCAAGAGCATGCAAAAGCGATAAAATTACAAATAAAGCATAGTGCCAAGGCGAATCATATTTGAGCCACATTTTATCGCTAGCTCGAAGTCACTACTCATGCCCATCGAGCAGATAGTTGCGCCTTTTGGCTTTAGGCTATCAAAAATTTTATATGTTAGCTCAAAGCTTTTTTGAATCTCTTTTGGCTCATCCACATGCGCTCCGATACTCATCACGCCTTTTAGATTGATATTTTTACACTCGCTTTGGATGCGCTCATAAATTTCTGCCGCATTTACTACGCTTACGCCTTGCTTTGTATCTTCATCAGCCGAGTTTATTTGAAGCAAGGTGTCTAGCTTATAGCTAAGCCTTTTATCGACCTCTACGGCCCTTTCAAAGCTATCACAGCTTTGCCAAAGTGTGGGCTTTAGGCTTATCATTTGATTTATTTTGTTATTTTGCAAGCGGCCGATCATATGCCATTTTATATCAGTAAAATTTTGTAGTTCTAGCTCTTTTTTGGCTAGCTCTTGGACTCTATTTTCGCCAAAATCTCTTTGTCCTTGCGCGTAAAGCTCTCTTACTTCAGTGCATGTCACGTTTTTGCTAACGGCTATTAGTGTCACATCTTTGCTTAAATTTTCTATCTTTTCAAGCAGATCTTTTAAAACTATCATCATAAACCTCCGCTTAATCTCATAATGTCATTAAAGGTTGCAAGCACCATTATACTAAGCAGCAGCACCCAGCCGCAGTAGGTAAGCGTCGTGAGCACTCGCTCATTTACCTCATGTCTAAAAATTAGCTCATATAAGTTAAAAAGTATGTGGCCACCATCAAGTGCAGGGATGGGGAATAAATTTAAAACGCCTAAATTTACTGAGATTAAAGCGACAATCGTCAAAAGCACGCCAAGACTTATTTTTGCGGCTTTTGAAGTGACATCAGCGATTTGTACGATGCCACCGACCTCTTTTAGCGGCACAGCTCCACTTACTAGTTTGGTAAAGCTTTTAAAGATTAGTTTTGATGCCTCGATCGTCTCACTAAAGGCAAAATTTATGCCTGCAAGACCAGTGTGGTAAATTTTTATCACTTCGCCATTTGGAGAGATCCCGATCAATGGGTGCTGTACCTTTTCATTAAATAGATTTATCGTCTCGCCTATCTTTGGTGTTAAATTTATAGTCATTTGCGAGCCGTTGCGATCTATCAAAATGGTGCTTGGCTCTAATTTCACATTTTTACTGATCTCATCCCACTCGTTTATCTTTACGCCATTTATTGCTAAAATTTTATCATTTTTAGCTAGTCCAGCGCTTGCAGCTGCCGAGCCTTCAGCTATGTGGCCTACACTTGGTGCAAGTCTTTCAACTCCGATAGATCCAAGCAAAATGTATATAAAAAACGCTAAGATAAAGTTAAAAAATGGCCCTGCAAAGAGGATGTAAATTCGCTTTATAGGACTTAACACGTTATAGCTGTCCGTGTCGTAATTTTTGGCCTTTGGGTCGGTGTCGTCTTGTCCTTTTAGCTGTACATATCCACCAAGTGGGATCGCGCTTAGGCAGTAGTCGGTGCCACCAATGTTTTTGGTATAAATTTTCTCACCAAAGCCGATACTAAAGGTATTTACCTTTACTCCAAGCGTTCTTGCTGCCAAAAAGTGGCCAAGCTCGTGAAAAAATATGAGAAAACTAATGGCTAAAATGGTCACTAAAAAATAAAACGAATACGCATAAAGCCCAAGGCAAAATAGGACTAGCGTGAAGAGAATGCCTTTCAAAACTTACCTTTTTTGAAAAATTGATGAGATTTTAGCCAAAATTTATAAATTTACTCTCAAACGGCGTTTAGTTAAAAATTTCTCTTAGCTAGGAGAAATTTTTAACTTGATTTTACTTATTTTGAAAATGAAGATTTGATTATTTTATATAAGAATTTGAAAGTAAAAACTTTTGGTCTTACGAGTGAAAGAAATTTTAACTCTTTTTCATCGCCTTTACATAGGCAAAAATATACTCAAATCCAGAATAAAGTGTGAGCGCAACAGCTATCCATAGCAAAAGTTCGCCACCAGGCCAGCTCATCAGTAAAAATCCAACCGCAAACATCTGTGAAACGGTCTTTACCTTGCCAGCCATTGATGCAGCGACCTCGACGCCGTCACTAGCCATCACGACACGAAAGCCAGTTATAAAAAACTCCCTTACCAAGATGAGATAAACAGCCCAAGCACTCGCTCTACCAAGCATCATGAGGCCCAAAAATGCAGCCAAGATCAGCATCTTATCAGCTAGTGGGTCAAGGATAGCGCCAAGCTTGGTCTTTTGATCCCAGCTTCTGGCGATGTAGCCGTCAAAAAAGTCAGTCACTGAGGCGATCACAAAAATAAGAGCTGCAAAGTAGTTTATCCAGCTTATGTGAATTTGCGTAAAAATTCCTGGCGCATTTACGAGCATAAAAAACATAAGCGGAGCCAGTAGTATCCTAAAAAATGCCAATGCGTTTGGTAAATTTAAACTCACAAATATGCCTTTATGCTTAAAATTTCAATCTTCTCATTTAAAAGTCGTGCCACCATCTATTATAAATGTATGTCCTGTCACCCAGCTAGCCTTAGATGAGCATAAAAATAGACATGCTCCAGCTAGATCAGTCGGCTGTCCCATGCGGTTTAGCGGGCTAAGCTTTGCCGTCATATCGCGCACCTCTTCGTAGTTGGTAAAGGCTCTTAGTGCGTCTGTCTCGATAGGACCACCACTTACGACGTTTACGCGGATGTTTTTCTCGCCAAGCTCGGTCGCAGCGTATCTTGCCATGGCTTCAACTGCTGCTTTTGCTGTGCCGTGACCTGCGTAGTTTTCGATATAGACTAAATTTCCAGTTGATGATAGGCTGATGATGCTACCGCCACCAACTTTTTCCATGCGTTTTGCAGCTTCTTGGGTGCCTACGACAAAGGCATTTACGGTTGCTGTAAAGATATTGTTTATGCCTCTTGGTTTTAGTTTCATAAATTTAGTGTATCCACCAGCTACTGCGCGACCTGAGATGATAGCATTTGAGATGAAAAAATCAATCCTATCAAAATCCTCGTCTATCTTTAAAAATAGCTCTTTATAAGTCTCTGGCTCGAGGATATTTAGTGCATATGCTCTTGCTTTTATCTTGTAAGTAGCCTCAAGCTCTTTTGCCTGCTCTTTTGCAAGCTCTTCGTTTGAGTTGTAGGTAAATGCTATATTTACGCCAGTTTTTGCAAATTCTTCGACTATGGCTCTGCCGATGCCTCTAGTGCCGCCGCTGATGACTAGTGTTTTTCCTTTAAATTCGTTTAGTGTGTCCTTCATTAAAAACCCTTTATTTCGTAATTTTTTATTACTTCTTCTATCTTTTTAAAATTTTCTTTACTTGGTTTGCAAAGTGGCAAGCGGTACTCCAAAGAGTCGATTAGTCCAGCTAGATACATCGCCGCTTTGATCGGTATCGGATTGCTTTCACAAAAGAGTGTTTTATTTATCGTGTATAGATTGTCGTTTATTAGTTTTGCTTTTTTGTACTCTTCGTTCATTGCAAGGTGCGTAAGCTGTGAAATTTGATCTGGCAAGAGATTTGCAGTAACTGAGATAACGCCTTTGCCGCCATTTGATATGATAGGATAGTTTATCGCATCTTCGCCACTAATGACTACTAAATTTGGCTCGTGAGCCAGTAGATCGACGCATCTATCTATGCTACCTGTAGCCTCCTTGATGCCGTAGATATTTTTGCACTCTTTAAAAAGCCTAAAAACAGTCGCTGGCAAGATATCCACTCCAACTCTGCCAGGGACATTGTAAAGAAGCACAGGGATTTCAATGCTATTTGCAATAGCTTTGTAGTGCTCGTAAAGCCCTTCTTGCGTTGGTTTGTTGTAATAAGGTGCAACTGAGAGGATGCCATCAGCACCATGAGCTTGAGCAAATTTAGCGATACCAATAGCTTCGTGAGTTGCATTACTGCCAGCACCAGCTAGTACTTTTACATTTGTGCCTTTACATGCATCTACGGCTATTTCGATGCAAATTCTATGCTCATCATGCGTTAGTGTTGCACTCTCACCAGTAGTTCCAACTGGCACAACGACATCTATGCCGTGTTTTATCTGTCTTTTTATTAGCTTTTCAAAACTGACTTCATCCACTTTTTGATTTTTAAATGGCGTAATGAGTGCGGTCATCGCACCTTGAAGCGAATTTTCCACGTTTATTCCTTTTTTAAAATTATTGTTGTGCTGGTTTTTTCATTAAAATATTTATTTGCTATCTCTTTTAAAAGCTTGGCATCTATCTTATCGATATTTTTTTCAAGCTCATAAATTGGCTTTATATCGCCTCTAGCAAGGTATGAGCCATATAAATTTGCAACCTTGCTCGCACTCTCAAATGAGTAAATAAAATCAGTTTTTATCAAATTTTTAACTCTTAAAACATCATCTTTGTCGATTGGCTTATTTTTTAAATCATCTATGATCTTTAAAATTTCAGCTTCAACTACGCTTGCTTCGACATCTGGGTTGCAAACTGCTAAAAATATAAATAAATTTTCATCAACGCAGCTCATATTATAAGCATAAATTTGATTTACGAGCATTAGCTCATCGATTAGACGTTGCTGTAAAACAGAGCTTTTGCCAGTGGCTAGATATTCGTTCATCGCATTTAGTCCCACTTGATCAGCGTGTTTAAAATTTGGGATTTTGTAAGCGATCGCTAGCATTTGTGTTTGGCTATCTTTATAGATGATTGCTCTTCTAGCTCCGTCTTGTTCAGGTTCTTTACAGTGTAGTTTTGGTATGGCTTTTTTGTTTTTTATACTGCTAAAGTTTTTCTTAGCCAGCTTAAATGCCTCGTCCTTGCCGATGTCGCCACTTATCATTAAAATGGCGTTTTTGGGCTGATAGTATGTAGCATGAAATTCTTTTATGTCGGAGATATTCCAGTTTTCGATATCTTTTATAAAGCCTATCGGTGTCCAGTGATATGGATGATAGATAAATGCGTGATTGTAGAGCCTAAAGTAGAGGTATCCCATAGGGTTATTATCTGTTCGCCACCTGCGCTCTTCATGCACCACGTCTCGCTCTGGCTGAAATTCTTTGTCTTTTAGGCTTAAATTTTTCATAAGCTCAGCAAAAAGACCAAGCGTTTTGTCTAAATTTTCATTTGACGCTTTTATAAAGTAGTGGGTATAGTCAAAGCCTGTACTTGCGTTATTTACGCCGCCAAAGCCTTTTACTATTTCGTCAAATTCACCAGCTCGTAAATTTTTGGTTGATTTAAAATTTAGATGCTCTAACATGTGAGCGATGCCGCTTTTGCCCATCACTTCGTTTCTTGATCCAACTTTATAAAAGACATCGACGCTTATCACTTTTGAGCCAGGATTTACTGGTACGTGATAAATTTCTAGTCCGTTTTCTAGTTTTATTTTATTAAATTTTATCAATCTTTTGCCTTTTATTTTTTAACATCTATGCCGACTGCTTCGCTAATAGAGCCAAAGCCATCTCTTTTTAAAAGCTCTAAAATTTCTAAATTTATACCTCTTGCGATCATCGGCCCTTTAAAGATAAAGCTTGTAAAAATTTGGACCAAATTTGCTCCCATTTTTATGCGCTCATATGCCTCTGCACCGCTGTCTATGCCGCCGCATGCGATAAGTGTCGTCTTACCATAAAGCTCATCTGCCACGGCTTTAAAGATCTCTTTTGACTTTTGA
This sequence comes from Campylobacter concisus, assembly GCF_902460875.1. GTDB lineage: Bacteria > Campylobacterota > Campylobacteria > Campylobacterales > Campylobacteraceae > Campylobacter_A > Campylobacter_A concisus_AA. The sequence goes on from NZ_CABPVR010000002.1 coordinate 13,551, forward strand.
GCTATCACTTTGCCACTTAGTCCGCCAAAATCCTTTAAATTTGACGAGTGAGAGAGCGAGTAATCAACGCTTGTATTTGAAACAAGCACGCCGCTAGCGCCGTTTTCTACCGCGCAACTACAAAGCTTGATCGCATCTTCGTGGCTCATATCAGGAGCGATTTTAAAGATAATTGGTTTTTTAGTAAGTGGCAAAATGACGCTAAAAAGTTCTTTTATGAAGCTCTCATCTTGCAAGGCTCTTAAATTTGGCGTGTTTGGTGATGAGACGTTTATGACAAAGGTGTCGCAAATTTCGCTAAATTCTTTTACTAAAATTTCATAGTCTTTTATTGCATCTTCGTTTGGTGTAACCTTGTTTTTACCGATATTTGCCCAGATAGGTAAAGTATAAGGATAAAGTTTTTTGACTCTATTTTTAATAGCCTCGCAACCATCGTTGTTAAAGCCCATCGCATTTTGGATGCTCTCTTCGTCTACGAGCCTAAAAAGTCTTGGTTTATCGTTGCCAGGTTGAGGTTTTGGAGTAAATGTGCCAAATTCTAAGTACCCAAAGCCAAGAGCCGTGAGTGCTTCAAACATTGTGGCGTTTTTATCAAAGCCACCAGCTATGCCAACTGGATTGTGATAAGTGCTTGAGAATAAATTTTGTTTTAGCGCATTGTCATCGACCACGCACTTATTTGCTACAAAGCTTAATGATCCTGGAAAAATTTTATTTGCTCCGATCATTGCAAGTTCTGCGATTTTATGGGCAGTTTCAGGATCGAATTTAAAAAATATAGATTTTAAAGTTTCGTAGTTTAAGCTCATTTTAACCTCTTTAAAATGCCTAAAAATTTGTGCAAATCTTAGCAAAAATCGCCTTAAACTAAGGCTTTGCCTTTAAGTTTTGCATAAATTTCATTTCTCTTGCTAAGTTCTTCATCGCTTCCGATATCAACTATCTTTCCATCACTTAAAACCGCGATCTTATCAGCACTTTCAACTGTGCTTAGACGGTGAGCGATGACAAAGATGATCTTTTTGTTTCTTAGGTTGTTTATAGCCTTTGTGATCTCTTTTTCACTATCGTTATCAAGCGCTGAAGTGGCCTCGTCAAAGATAAGAATTTGTGGATTTTGATAAAGTGCCCTTGCTATTGCGATGCGTTGTCTTTGACCGCCTGAAAGGTTTGTGCCAAATTCGTTTAAGATAGTGTTTATGCCGTTATCTAGTTTGTTTACAAACTCATAAGCATTTGCCATTTTTAGTGCATTTATCACGGCTTCTTCGTTAAATTCTCTGCCGTAAGCCACGTTTTTAGCGATTGTATCGTTAAAGATATAGACACGCTGCGTTACAAGTCCGATGTTTTGGCGAAGTGAGTGGATTTTGATATCTTTTAAATTTGTATTATTTATTAAAATTTCTCCGCTATTTACGTCGTAAAATCTCATGAGCAGATTCATGAGCGAGGTTTTTCCGCCACCACTTGAGCCAACAAGAGCTATAAATTCTGACTCACGAGCCTCTAAATTTATACCTTTTAAAACCTCTTTGTCACCGTAGTTTAGACAGACATTGTTAAATTTGATAAGTCTTATCTCTTCGTTTAGTTCTTTCTCACCATCTTTTATATCGCTTACTTTATCCATCAAGAAAAATGTTCTCTCGCTTGCGGCGATCGCGTCTTGCATTTTGTTGTATATATTTACGATGCGTTTTAGTGGAGTGTAGAGCATAAAAAGTGCAGTTAAAAATGAAAAGAAAGCACCCATATTTATATTTCCGTCGATAACGTCCTTGCCTCCTACGATAATAACGGCTGCAACACCAATAGAGCCTATCGTCTCCATAAGTGGACTTACTAATTGCTCAATTTTTACAGTTTTAAGATTTAGTTTAAAAAATTTATTATTTTCATCAATAAAACGTGAGTGCTCGTATTTTTGAGCGTTATTTGCTTTAATTATCTCGATATTTGTAAAAATTTCACTCAAGGCTGAAGTGATATCGGATGTCTTTTCTTGCGACTGCTTTGAAATTTTTTTCATCTTCTTTGCAAGGCGCGAGATCGGATAAATGGCTACTGGCATGACCACAAGTGCAAAAAACGCCAATTTAGGGCTTTGATATATGACTACACAAAGCAGGCCTATGATAGTTACAAGCTCTCTAATAAGCTCAGGTATGAAACTTGAAACAATAGATCTTATGCGCTCTATGTCGTTCGTGGTTCTGCTTATTAGCTCGCCTGTTCTAAAATCATTAAAAAATTTCATGTCCAAATTTAGTAAATTTTCGACCATCTTTTCACGAAATCTTCTAATCGTATCTTGGCCGATATATGCCGTAAAATAAGCCTGCATAAATGTACCTATATTTTTTAACACATAAATGGCAATAATCGCACATGGCAACAAATAAAGCAATGTTTCGTTTTTTTCAACAAAAATTTTATTAAGTACTGGCTCCACCAGATATGCACTGACTGCTGTTCCGCCACTTGCAAGCCCCATACCTATGAAGGCTAGGATGAAGTGTGGAATGTAGTCTTTAAAATAAGGACCAAAGCGTTTTAGCACATCTTTTAAGCCAAAGTTAGTCATTATTTTTCTCCCAAACTGCGCCATTTGGTGTATCCATGATAGAGATATTCATATTTTCTAGCTCGTCTCTTATCTCATCAGCTCTTGCAAAATTTTTCTCTTTTTTAGCTACCGCGCGCTCATCAAGAAGCCTTTTTATCTGCTCTTTTTGCTCGCCACTTACGCCAAACTGAAAATACTCAACATAATTTGTGCTAGCAATGCCTAAGATTTCACTTATAAGCTCCAAATTTGCCACTACTTCGGCCTTGTAGGCTTTATCTTTTGGGCTATTATCAAGCCTTTCATTTGCTGTTTTTACAAACTCATCAACACTTGCAAGTGCTTTTGAAGCGTTTAGATCATCACTTAGTGCCTCAAGTAGCTCATTTTTAAAGCTCTCGTTTATGGCGCCAGCTTGCACGCCATCAACCCTTTTTTTAAGGCGATAAATTTTATCTAGCCTCTTTTTTGAAGCCACTAAGTCTTCATCTGAATAATTAAAATGCGCCCTGTAATGGCTCGTAAGCAGATAAAATCTAAGCATTTCGCCATGAACGTTTTTTAGGGCGTCTTTTACAAAAAAGCTGTTATTTAGACTCTTACTCATCTTTTCGTTATTCACTTTTATAAAGCCGTTATGCATCCAGTATTTGCTCAAATTTTTATGATAGGCGCATCTGCACTGACTTGCCTCATTTTCGTGGTGCGGAAAGAGCAGGTCGATGCCACCAGCGTGGATGTCGATCTCAAATTTATCATTTTCTTTATCACTTAGAAATTCTCTTATCATCGCCACGCACTCGGTGTGCCAGCCAGGGCGACCCTTGCCAAATGGGCTTTCATACCATTTTTCGTCAAATTTCCAAAGAACAAAGTCTTTTTCATCTCTTTTTTCGCCAAAACTTGCCACTCGTGCGATTAGATCGGTATTATTATCCTTGCCGCTAATGCTAAAATATCCACTATCCTTGCTCGTATCAAAGTAAATTCCATCGCTGGTTTTATACGCCACACCTCTATCCATAAGCACCTTGATGTAGCTAATGATCGCCTCCAAGCACTGCGTAGCCTTTGGTTTAAAGTCTGGATCAAGCACGTTTAAAGCGTTCATGTCGCTCTCATAATGCGCTATATATTTGTTTGTGATCTCTTCTAAGCTTTGGCCAGTTTGCGCCATTTTATTTAAAATTTTATCGTCAATATCAGTGTAGTTTCTTGCAAATTTGACCTTGTAGCCAAGTGCTTTTAAGACTCTTCTTAAAAGATCAAAGCTAACGGCTGACTTTGCGTGTCCCAAATGTGCGTCGTCATAGACCGTTGGACCGCACAGATAGATGCTAACTTCACCATCTTTAATAGGGCTAAACTCAACCTTTTCTCTTTTAGAAGTATCAAAAATTCGCATTAAATATATCCTTTAAAAATGTTAAACCAAAATAGAGCAAAACCGCCAAAATAGCGATGGTGGCTATAAATTTAGGCTCGATTATAGCTAAAAATCGCTTAGCTCCAAAGGCTCTAACGTATAAAATAAGCTGTAAAAATCCCCCAAGTGAGCTTGCAAATGCAAGGCCGGCTGCTCCAAATTTCTGCATCAAAATGACAGCTAGGATCAAATTTATCACAAGGCAGATGATGGAAATTTTGGCTGCCTCTTTTTGTTTCATATTTGCATAGAGCCAAAGTGAGAAAATTTTAGCCAGCCCAAATGGCGTAAGCCCCACCAAATAGGCACTTAGCACCTTAGCGCATTCAATGGTGTTTGCCCTTACAAAATTCCCTCTCTCAAACAAGAGCCAGATGATAAACTCGCTTAGCACTACGCCTGTGATGGTGGCTGCTAGCAGAGCACAAAGAAGCAAGTAAAAACTCTTTTTTGTCCAAACTAGGGCGTTTACCTCGTCTTTTTGCTTTAAAAGCCTAGTGATCTTTGGAAAGAGCGCTTGAGAGAGTGCGATCGCAAAGATAGCAAGCGGAAGCTGAAAAATTCTATTTGCATAAAAAAGGTAGCTTATCGAGCCACTTACTAAAAAGCTAGCTAGCCAAGTGTCCATAAATGCGCTTATTTGCATCGCACTTGAGCCAAGTAAGCCGTGGTAAAAATTTACAAAAAAACCTTTGCTGCTAGCTTTTTTGCCTTTAAAATATCCGCTTAAACCGCCCCAAAAAATTTTATTTAAGGCGTTAAATTTCATAGCGATTAGATGCACCAAAACTTGCAAAATACCGCCTGCAACGACGCCAAAGCTAAGATAAAGCGCAACCACGCTCTCGCTCTTGCCACGAGCTAAAAGTAGTGAAGCTATCATGGCTAAATTTAGCAGTGCCGTAGAAAACGCAGTTGTAGCAAAGTGTCCTTTGTACTGAAGTAATGCGCCCATAAAAGTGACGATATAAACAAGGGCTAGATAGTAGAAATTTATACGCACAAGCGGCACTGCACCCATGATATTTTGCTCACTCAGGCCACTTGCGATGATCTTTATAAAGTAGGGCGTAAATAAATTTACAAGAAGTGTCAAAACGCCTATAAAAAGTAGAAATTTGATGAAAATTTCAGCCTGAAAGATCGCTTTTTTCTTGCTATTTGCAAAATTTGGCAAAAATGCTTGTGTAAAGGCACCTTCTCCAAATATGCGGCGAAATAAATTTGGTATTTTAAAAGCGATAAAAAAAAGATCGCTAAATATGCCAGCTCCAAGGATGGAGGCTGTTAAAAGGTCTCTTATAAGTCCAAGAATTCTTGAAACCATAATGCCAACTGAGTTTGAAAAAAAGCCTTTTATAAACATCGCCCACCTATTAAATTTGAAAACGCAATAGTAACAAAAGATGCTTTAAAGCTTACATAACCCAAATTTAATAAAATTTTGGCGATAATAAGAGCCAAATTTTATGTGAAATGGATCAATTTTGAGCGAGAACGTGCAAGAAAACGAGAGATTTTTACCGCCAACGCAAATTCAAACTTCAACACCTTATATATCGCTTAAAGAATTAAGCAAGCAACACAGCGTACCGGTAGAATTTATAGATTTTAAAATTTTAGATATTTTGACTTATTATAAAAATAAAGATAATGAAGAGCCAGTTTTTGTTCCTGAAGAAAATTTAGACTTTTTTGATGATAATGCTTTTTATCTTGACGAGACACTAGAGATCGAGCAGGTCTATGATGTGGAATTTTTTGATGTTAGGCTAAATGCTGTGCCAAAGCTTCCAAAGATAGAAATCGGTGTAAATTCAACGGTTACAAAAGTAGTCGCAAAGGTAAAAGCCACAAAAGATTGTGAATACGAACAGCATTATGAAGATAAGCTTTTTGAATATATCGCCAAACAGCTTATGAAAGCTCAAATTTTAATAGGTATAAGGATCGGCAAACTAAAAGATGAGTTAAAACAAATCGCCTCAGTTGTGCATGTAAAGGGCGAACTTGATAAAGACTACATACTAAACATAACACAAGGTATAAATCCAAAAAAAGCTACTGATGCAAAGATACTTTACTACTACAAAGATAAACTTGATGCGATAAAAGAAGAAGATAAGATTGATTATGCTGATAGAGGTTTTGTTTTTGGCGTGGCACAAGATGAAGTGATAATGGAAGAGAAAAAGTCTCACGAAGGGCAAAGTGGCCGTGATGCGAGAGGTAAATTATTAGCAGTAGAAAAGCCAAAAGAAGATACTGGCAAAGAGATAAGTATAAGCGAAAATATAGAGAGAGTAGAAAATGATGATAGCATAATATATATCGCTAAAAAATCAGGATATGTAGTTGAGAAAAATGGCTCATTTGATATTGAAGAGCGTATAGAGATAAATGAAGCAAATTTTAAAACAACTGGCTCTATTCAAGCAGGTACTGATACAAATGTGACCTTGGTGGTTAGGGAAACTGATACTATAAAAGACGCCATCGGCACTGGCATCATCGTGGAGGCTGACGAGATCGAGGTTAAAGGAAACGTCGGTGCAAATGCGATGGTTAAAGCAAATGAAGTAATAATCGGCGGTCAAACACACCAAAAGGCTAAAATTTATGCAAAGAATGCAAAAATTTCTATCCATATCGGTAAGGTTGAAGCTGAAAATGTCGAGATAGATAGGCTAGAAGGCGGAAATGTCGTAGCAAAAAGGGTTAAGATAAATAGCGTCGTTGGTGGCTCTATAACCGCTCAAAATATCCAAATAAATACGCTTGGCTCAAACTGCACTATCACAGCTTCACACTTAATAGACGTAAGATATTTAAGAGGCACTGACAATAAATTTATAATCGATACCAGCAAAATGCCTGAGAGTGCTGAGGCTACGCAAGAGCAATTAAATAAGATCGAAGATACAAAAACAGAGCTTGCTTCGCTTCTAAAAAATATTGAAACAAAGAAAAATGTCATAAATGAAAATAAAGACTCGATTTATACCATAAAAGCAAAGGTAGAAGAGCTCTCAAAGGCTAAAGTGATACCGCCAGTTACTTTTATGAAAAAGCTAAAAGAGTATCAAGGTCTAGTCAATGAATACAATACTTTGCTAAAAATTTTTAAAGATAAAAAAGAGTTGCTAGCTACTCTAAAAGATGAGCTTGAGATCATGCAAAATGGAATATTTTCTGCAAAAGTGATAAATAGAGGCAACTGGGTTGAACTAAATGAGATTAGATTTGTTATCGTTGATCCTCCACAAAATGTCACTTATATCTCAAAGCAAAATGAAACCGCTCATGCTATTACTTTAGAGAAGATCGGCGATGGCGATGAGGCTGAGTATAAGATCAAAAAGTCAAATAAATTAGAAGACTACACAGATACAAATTTTTAAGAATAAAAGGTTAAATGATGATAAAAGCGATCGAAGGTGTCGTCAGCAGAAAAGATCCCGCATTTGTGATACTTAAAACAAATAGCGGCGTAAGCTATGGAATTTTTATCTCACTTTTTTGCTCAGCCAAGCTTAGCAAAGGTGAAAAGGTTGAGCTTGCCATAACGCAGATCATAAGAGAGGACGCAAATTTACTCTACGGCTTTTTAGACGCAAATGAGCAAAAGATGTTTGAGATGCTTATAAAGCTAAATGGCATCGGAGCTAGTACGGCTATGGCAGTTTGCTCAAGTCTTAGCTCGCAAGCATTTACAAATGCCATAGTAAGCGGCGACGCAGATACCTTTAAAAGCGTGCCAGGCATCGGACCAAAGACGGCTAGGCGCATAATAGCCGAGCTAAGCGATGCTAAGCTTATAAGTGACGAGAGCGTGCCAAGCTACCAAAATGAGGCGCTTTTGGCACTTGAAGCGCTTGGCTTTAAACGTGAAAAAATAGTGAAAATTTTGCCTGAGTGCAAGAGTGAAAATACAAGTGATCTTATAAAAGAAGCATTAAAGAAATTAGGATAAGGATAAAAAGATGAATTTAGGTGTGGTATTTGGAGCAAAGAGCTATGAACATGAGATAAGCATAGTTAGTGCGATAGTTTTAAAAAATGTCCTAAAACAAGAGCTAAAATTTATATTTTGCGACGCAAATAGAGACTTTTATCTTATCGAGCAAAAAGATATGAGAGCAAATTTTTTTAGCTCTGGTAAATACAAAAATTCAAAAAAGCTCATTTTATCTAAAGGCGGATTTTTCATACACTCTCTTTTTGGCGATAAAAAAGTAGAGTGCGATGTCATTATAAATTTGATCCACGGCATGGACGGCGAAGATGGCAAGATAGCAGCACTTTTTGACTTTTACGGCATAAAATATATAGGTCCAAGGCTTGAAGTAAGTGCACTTAGCTACAACAAAGAGCTTACTAAATTTCTAGCGCAAAAAGCTGGCGTAAAGGCGCTTGATTATGAGATGTTAACTCGTCAAAGTGAGCCAAAATTTCACTATCCTATTATCTTAAAGCCAGCAAGACTTGGAAGTAGCATCGGCGTAAATATAGTGCATGACGCCAGCGAGCTAACTTATGCAAAAGACGTGGCATTTGAGTTTGATAAAGATGTGCTTGTCGAGCCTTTTATAAAAGGAGTAAAAGAGTACAACCTTGCAGGCTGTAAGATAGATGGAAAGATAAAATTTTCTATCATAGAAGAGCCAAAAAAGAAAGAATTTCTTGACTACGAGCAAAAGTATCTTAGCTTTTCAAATGAAAACAAGGTAAAAGAGGCTGAAATTTCTGAAGAGCTAAAGCAAAAGCTTAAATTTAACTTTTCAAAAATTTATGATTGTGGATTTGACGGAGCGATCATTAGATGCGACTTTTTTGTGATAGATGATGAGGTCTATCTAAATGAGATAAATCCAAATCCAGGAAGCCTTGCAAACTATCTATTTGAGGATTTTGAGAGCACTTTAAATGCTCTTGCAAACTCACTTCCAAGAGAGCGTAATATAAAGATCGATTATAGCTTTATAAACTCGATCACCTCAGTAAAAGGTCGCGGAAAAATTTAGGCCATTTAGTAGATTATAAAGTAGTTTGTGATATTTTACGTAAAATTTTACACAAAGAGCGACAATGGTAACTTTTACAAAAGATGAAATTTATACAGCAACTGAAGTGGTTAGAAATTTTAGTTCAGTGCTCTCTCGTGTGGGAGCTAATGAATTAAAAAGAGCGGTCATTGTTAAAAATAATAAATTTGAAGCAGTGCTTTTAAATATGGAAGAATATGAGCGCCTTTGCGAAGCAGTGAGCGTGCTTGAGAGCATTTATACTGCAAAAAAAAGAGAAAACGATGGCGAGTAGGGCGGTAAAGTACGGCTCAGACGAGTTTGAAATAAACTACGAGATCGTAAATCCAAAATGTAAAAAAAAGGTACTTTTTCTACACGGCTGGGGTGCTAATAAAGAGATAATGAAAAAGGTATTTGGCTCATATTTGAGCGAACTGTGCCATGTTTATATCGATATGCCAGGCTTTGGTAAAAGCTCCATTATTGATCCTTTAAAAACAAGCGATTACGCAAAAATCGTTGAAAATTTCTGTGGTGAGCTTGACATAAAGCCAGATATCATCGTAGGTCATAGCTTTGGTGGCAAGGTCGCAACGCTTCTAAAACCGCCACATCTTGTACTTTTAAGCTCAGCTGGCATAGTTGTCAAAAAGCCATTTATCGTGCGCGCAAAGATCGCTATTTTTAAAATTTTTAAGCTTTTTGGATTTGGAAAATTTTATAAACTCTTTGCCACAAAAGATGTGAGCGGTATGAGCAGAGTGATGTATGAGACTCTAAAAAACGTAGTTGATGAGGATTTTACGAAGCATTTTGCCGATTTTGGGGGCAAGGCTTTGATATTTTGGGGTGAAAATGACAAGGCAACGCCTATAACAAGCGGAGAGAGCATACATAAGCTCATAAAAGATAGCTCATTTTTCCCGCTTAGTGGCGATCACTTTTTCTTTTTGCTTCACGCTAAATTTATAAGCGAAGAGATAGAAAAAGGGCTAAAATTTGAGCTAGATGAAGCTAAAAATGTCGTGCTAGATGACGATGAGAGCGGTATCGAGGAGATAAGATGAATATATTTTTAAACATAAGCGCAGTTTTATTTATCTTTGCGCTCGCTTTTTATGTGATTACTTGCTTTCAGTGGTTTTCATATAGGCCTGAGCGCGTGCTCTTTCACTTCACAAAGCCTGCTTGGCACGTTTTTTTCTTTATTGTGCCGTTGGTGCTTTTTTACACGACTGGCAAGTGGTTTTTCATCTATTTTTACTTTGCGCTTTTGCCAGCTCTTTATCTTTGGCACAAAAAACTTGATAAAAAGCTAGTCTTTACCGCCAGGGTCAAGCACTTCTTTGTGATCCTTGCTTGCGCTATTATCCTAAACTACGCTCTAAATTTTATCATTCACAAGGTATTTTTAGCTCCGATGCCACTTTTTGTCTTGGTTGTGAGCCTATTTTTTAGTGAAATTTTAGAAAAGATAAAATTTCAAGGATTTAAAAATAAAGCACTTAAAAAACTTGGCGCAAATAAAGATCTAAAAATTATCTTGATCACAGCAAGCTACGGTAAAACGAGTATCAAAAATTTCTTATTTGAAATTTTAAAAGATAGCTTTGTCTGCTATAAAACTCCACGCAGCGTAAATACAATGGCTGGCATCATCAAAGATATCAATGAAAACTTAAGTGAGCAAACGCAAATTTATATCGTAGAAGCAGGCGCTAGGCTAAAGGGCGACATTTTAGAGATCACTAAATTTCTAAACCCACAAATCGTCATCGTAGGTGAGATAGGTGCGCAACACATTGAGTATTTTAAAACGCTTGATAATATCCGCTCTACCAAGCTCGAAGCACTTCAAAGCGCTCGTTTGCAAATGGCATTTTTACATAGCTCGACAAAAAAAGAGCCAAGCCAAAATTTAGAAATTTACGATGAGAGCCTAAAAGATATAAACGCAAATTTAGATGGAATTTCATTTATGCTTGATGGCAAGAGTTACGCTTCGCCGCTGCTTGGCAAATTTAACGCTACAAATTTAGCAGTTTGTATAAAGGTGGCAAAATACCTAAAAATGAGCGATGAAGCGGTAGATAAAGCGCTATCTAGGATGAAAAACGTCGAGCACCGCCTAAGCAAGATCGAGGCTGGTAGCAAGCTGATAATTGATGATAGCTTTAATGGAAATTTTTCAGGCATGAGCTCAAGCTACGAGCTAGTAAGCACCTATGCTGGCAGAAAAGTGCTGCTAACACCTGGTATCGTCGAGAGCGATGCAGAGCAAAATGCAAATTTAGCCAAGGTGATAAATGAAATTTTTGACCTTGTTATCATCACAAGCTCGCTAAACGCCGAAGTTTTACTAAAGTACATCATAAAACCAAAGATCATCATCTTAAAGGATAAAAATAAAATGCAAGAAATTTTAGCTCAAAATACGTGTGCTGGCGATCTCATACTATTTTCAAATGACGCACCGAGCTTTATATGAAAAAGATAATTTTTTTAATCCTAGCTTTAAATTTGGCATTTGGCTTTGATATTGATGATTATGACAGGGGCATTGAGGCACTAAATGCTGGAGATTACGTAGCTGCGTATGAAATTTTCTATGATGGCTGTGAGCAAAAAGATGTGCTTTCGTGCGAAGCTTTGGGCGATATGTTTGTAAATGAAGAGATAAATGAGCAAATGGATAGTGATCTAAAAAAGTACTCAAATATCGAGCTTGGCGTGAGTTATTATATGAAAAGCTGCGACCTTGGCTACCAAAATGCTTGTGATGATGTGATGAGCCTAAGGGACGATTTAAACATAAGCCTTCCAACTGGTGTTTATGAAAACGCCAAAGCAAGGTACGATGAGATAAAGCAAGAAGACGAAAAAGAAGAAGCCCTAAGCGAGCAAAATGCAACTTTGCAAAAATAAATTCTCTAGTTTTAGACTAGATTTACTTTTAGCGTATGCTCTTTTAGGCTTGCTGGAATTTTGCCATTTTCAAGCTCTATCAGTTCGCTAACTCTTAAAATATAAAAATCCTGCAAACTTCTGTTTGCAAATTTTTCAAGCTTTTTTGAAAGCGTGTCAAACATATAAAACTCAGCTTCATTGCTAGCTAGTAAAAAATCAGCCCCACTATCAAACGCATTAAAAATGGTTTTGCTTGCAAGTGCAAACGCAAGCTTTTCGTTTGCTTTTAAAAGTTCAAATCCACAAGGAAATTTATTGTTTAGATTTATAAAATTTGCTCTAAATTTATCTAAATTTACAGGGATTTTATCGCTTACGGCTATCTTAAATCCTTTAAATTTATCCAAACTCTTTATCTTTTCAAGCTCGTTTTTTGAGGTTTCATCCTCTTTTATTCCTAAAATTTCTTTAAAAAACCTAATCGCTTCGGTATAAATTTCGCTTCCGCCAAAGATAAAATCATCAATATTGTAAGCTATCAAAATACCATTTTCATTGTTGATAAACCTTATGATCTCATCATTTTTTTCTTTTTTATAAAGATGATGAGCCAGTATGATAGCAGCTGCACCTATAAAATTTGGCTCGTATTCTCTCACAAAATCAGCATAAAAATATGGCTTTAAGTTTGCATAAAATTCTTTGTCTGTTTGATCACAAAATTTATCAAATGGTTTAAATTTCTCCCAAAAGTCGTCATCACTTATCTCAAGATCTAAAACCGCTCTTTTTTCATCAAGTGGCGAAATCACAAGCTCGCCTGCAAATTTCTCATATAAATTCTCTAATGGTTCAGCAGTGCTCACTACGACATCATTTACTTTCACAAAGCCAGTTGTTGGCTGAAAATACGGATCAATTTTTTTAACATGCAAAAACAGCTCGTCAAGATTTGCGTAATCTAAAATTTCTAAAAAATATGGTTTAAAATACGACAAAATATCCTTTTTTGCATTAAATCTAAAAATTTCTATTTTTTGCATTTGACTCCTTTTTTGGCTTATTTTATCCTAAAATTAAAAGGAGTTTCATTATAATGGCCCGATGGATAAAGAAAATTTCACGATTGAATGCTTTGGTAACGCTTATATTGGCGATGATGCGGCTGTGCTTGGTAAGCAGGTCTTTAGCAAGGATATTTTTGCTGAAAACTCGCACTTTAGACATGGCTGGCTAAGCTTTGAAGAGATCGGTTATAAGGCGATGATCGTAAATTTTTCAGATACGATCGTGATGAATGCTAGGCCAAAATTTGCGCTTCTTGGACTTAGCTTGCCAAAGAATTTTTCGCCGCAGCAAATCAAAGAGCTAAGCGTAGGCATAAATAGAGCTTGCGAGGAGTTTGGCGTAAAGATAATCGGTGGCGATACGATAAGTAGTAAAATTTTAAATATAAGCGTTAGTATAATTGGTGAGCTAAATGGTAAAGCTGTGCTTAGGAAAAATGCAAAATACGGTGATCTGGTAGCTTTTACTGGTGAGCTTGGAGGTAGCAAAAAGGGGCTAAATTCGCTTCTAAGGCTAGCTAAAATTTCAAAAAACTCACGATTTAAAAAGCCTATTTTAAGAGATAAATTTTTCTACAAAGCAGCTCATCTTATAAACTCCGCTATGGATATCTCAGATGGGCTAAATGCCGATCTTGCTAAGCTTTTAAAGGCTAGCAAAAAGGGTGCTAAATTTACAAAAAAGCTAAGTAAATTTGAGCTTAGTAGTGGCGAAGAGTATGAAATTTTATTTACTTTTAGTCCTAAAAATTTAAACGCTATCAAAAGGATCGCCGCAAAAACACGGACAAAGATTAGTATCTTTGCAAAAATTTCAAATAAAAGGTTAAAACAAAATGCAAGAAACCACCACTTTTAAGCCACTTTATGCACTCACTCATGCGCCCATAGAGGCTTACTTTTCTAAAAATTCAGATGATTTTGTCGTGCGCGAGATACCACTTTACGAGTTTAGCGGTGACGGTGAGCACTTAATCATTGAAATTTCTAAAAAAGATATGACGACACAAGAGGCCTTGCATGTCTTAAGCGAGGTTACAGGAGCTAAGATGCGCGACTTTGGCTACGCTGGGCTAAAGGACAAGCAAGGCATGACGACTCAGTTTATCTCGATGCCACGTAAATTTGAGGGCGCGCTTGCAAACTTTAGCCATGAAAAGATGAAAATTTTAAATTTAAGCGTGCATAAAAATAAGCTTCGCATCGGACATCTAAAGGGAAATAGCTTTTTCATTCGTTTAAAAAAGGTGCTGCCAAGTAGCGCTAAAAAGCTCGAGCAAGCATTTGTTAGTATCGATAAAATGGGCTATGCAAACTATTTTGGCTATCAGCGTTTTGGTAAATTTGGCGATAATGCCGAAACTGGGCTTGAGCTACTTGAAAACGGGACGATAAACGGCAAAAAGAGCAAAAATGTAAAGCTAAACGACTTTTTGATCTCGGCATATCAAAGTGATCTTTTTAACCGCTGGCTTAGCAAACGCGTGGAGATTTCGAGGTTTGCGCAGGATTTTAGCCTAGGCGAGCTAGCTCAAATTTACCCGTATCTTGATAACGCGATTTTGAAAAATTTAAAATCACAAAAGAGATTTTTTAAGCTGATGGAGGGCGAAGTTTTGGGCCACTATCCGCACGGCAAGTGCTTTTTGTGCGAGGATTTGGACGCGGAGGGCGCGCGCTTTGACGCTAGAGATATCACTAGCTGCGGGCTGATCGCGGGCGCAAAGGCGTATGAGGCGCAGGGCGCGGCGAGAATGGTAGAGGATCAAGTTTTCGCGCAGGCAAATGAATATAAAGCTAAAATGACGGGATCTAGGCGCTTTGCGTGGTGTTATTTGGAGGATGCAAGCTATAAATACAACGAGGAAAAAGCACACTTTACGATAAATTTCACACTGCAAAAAGGCAGCTACGCGACTGTTGTGCTAGAAGAAATCTTGCATAAAAATATCTTTGAGTAGGGCAGCGGCTCGTCTTGCGAGCGCTTTTAAATGATTTTTGCATCTATGCTCGCAAGTGCAAGCAGAGTATAAATTTCGCTTTACGATAGGCTGTGTGTCTTATCTTGGGACGAATTTTACTTCTTCTATTTAGCTAAGAGCATAGCGACGTAGGAAGCAATTAAAACCATCTCGCAAGACTTCACCTTAACTTTCAAGTTTAAATTTCGCAAATCAAAATCCGCCTCACCTAATGCCCTTTAAAAACTGTGAGTAAAGCGGTGCAAAAACTTTACCTTATCGTTTTAAGCTCAAATTTGCGCACTAAGACCCGCACCTTAATATCACTAAATTTTACTCGTAAAGCAAGATACGCTGGCGACGCGAAACACAAGTGTTTCTAAGCTCGTTTGGATATAATGGGTTTGCAAATTTATATTTTAAAAGGATTAAAAATGGCAAATATTTTTCTTTGCTCTTACTTTGCGGAGGTTGCGAGCAAGATTAATGAAGTGGTAAATTTTCAAGGCAAAGATATTGTTTTTATAGATACTGCGGCCAAATTTGAAGAGGTAAATTTCTACGTCGGCGAAGCGGTGGAAATTTTAGAAAATTTTGGTGCGAAGCTAAGACGCCTTGACGTCTCTTGCGCCAAGAATTCGGCGGCACTAGTATCTAGCCAAGATGAGCCATCTTGTGAAGATGAAATTTTATCTGCCATTAGTCAGTGCGACATCATTTACATTAGCGGTGGAAATACATTTTATCTGCTTAACGAGCTGCGAAAATCGTGTGCCGCCCAAGCTATAAAAAATGCAGTCAAAGCGGGCAAAATTTATATCGGTGAGTCAGCAGGTGCGATCATAGCGGCACCAGATACGAGATATGCTACGCTGATGGATGAAAATAGCGCGAAAACGAGTGATTTTACAGGGTTAAATTTGGTGGATTTTTTCATAGTGCCACACTTTGGTTGCGAACCTTTTGTGGAAGCTGCACGCGAGACAATGAAAAAATTTGGCAATTCTTGTGATTTGCGTCCTATAAATAATGCAGAATTTATCGCACTTTAATATAAAAATACATCTATTTGACGAGTAAAAATTTATATAAAACGCAAGCTAGGCTTTTGCTCAAAGGGTTGTCTATAAAGTCACTTTTTGTATGTAAAATCATATGGCTTAGAAGAAGCAAGTGTAGTTGTGATAAAAGCTAAAGCTATAAATTTAAGCCAAAGCCGCTATAATTTCGCTCTGGCACGGTAAGCGATCGCTTTTGCTCTTTGCAAAAGAGGAAAGTCCGAGCTGCGATAAGACAAGGTTCCATCTAACGGATGGCTAGGGAAACCTAAGGGATAGTGTAACAGAAAGTAGACTTCCGCTTCGGCGGTAAAGGTGAAACGGTGGAGTAAGAGCCCACCGGCACGCTTGGTAACTTGCGTGGCCATATAAACCCAACCTGCAGCAAGAAGGGATGGTTTTGGTCTTATATTAAAACCCTTCGCTAGAGCTTGTTTGTAAAAGCAAGCGTAGATAAATGATCGCTCAAGACAGAACTCGGCTTAACGCCGTGCCTTTAAATTTATAAAAATAGATTAGTTTGCTACGTATTTTTGAGCTTTTTGTAGTTTTATAAGCTCATTTTGGATGTGCGAAGACTTGCTTTTTAAAAGCTCTATTGCACCGCCAATTAGTGCTTGTGCTTCTTGTGCTGAAGCTAGGCTAGTAAACATATCTTCACTAAAATTTTCTGATAAAGCAGCTATCTTGCCCGTATCTTCGTTTATCAATGCTAATTTAAATTCATTGATCCAACTATTCACCTGAAGTTACCTCTCTCCATGCTTCAGATAGTTGCTTTACGACATTGGTTACTTCATTTAAGGCTGCGACATCGTTTTGTATATTTGCCATAGCAAGAAGCTGCATCTGTCTTGTATAAAGGCCGCTAAGATAGTGGGCTACGTCGCCTTGAGAATAATCAAGCGAATTTAAAAGCTCAACAAAAATAGCGTTTGTCCTATTGATATAATAAACTTTTTTCTCTATATCTCCAGCTTCTATCGCCTTTTTTGTACGAAATATAAATTTTAAAATTCCGTCATAAAGCATTTCTATTAATTTAGTTGGGGACTCAATGCCCCCAAAACTAGACTGTGCGTATGCACTATATGCACTTTGATTCATCTTTCTCTCTTATTTTCTGCTATTTATCTCTGCATCGATTATTGATTTTAGTGTTGAGAACTGATTTTCTAAGCTTGCGATGATAGCGTTATACTTGATAAAGCGCTCTTGCATTGTTGTATATTTTTCATCTAAAAGCTTTTGTGTGCTCTCTTTGTTTTTTGTGATCGACTCATTTTCATCTTTTAACTGATTTTGCATAGCAACCATCGTGCCACTTTTGCCAACGACACCATCAAGCATTTTAGCTAGCTTTGTAAATAGCCCATCTGTCTTTTTGGTTACTGGATTTATGGTAGCTTCATTCATACCTAGAGCTGTTAAGGCTGAATTTTTACCTTTTACCTCGATATTTTCGCCATCGCTTCTTTTTAAGACGATTCTTTTGCCACTGTTATCAAGACTGGCTGTAACTCCAGTTATGCCAGCGTCATTTATGGCTTGTTGAAGTTTTAGTGCGTTCTCTTCAGCTGTGGCAGTAGCAGTAGTTGAGAATGTAACTGACTTGCCGTTTATCGTAAGATCACCAGCTTTTATATCTAATGCCCCAGCGCTAACAGTCGATGCTCCCATATAGCTTATTGGCTCGATCTTGCTTGATCCCATGAAAAATTTCTGAATCTCTTCAGGATCTTTGCTAAGAGCTGCATTTAGTTTATTTAGATCAAGCTGAAGTTGTCCGTCTTTATCAGGTACTATGCCATATTTGCTTAATGCTTTGCCTTCGCTATCTTGTCCATTTACAAGACGACCAATGTTTGATCTTAAGCTTGAAATTTCGCTAACGCCTTGGAAAGTGCCAGCTCCCTTTTCCTCGTCATATTTTGTAGCTATGCCAAGGTTCATGGTCATTAGGTTGTAGTCTTTGATAAATTCTTCAACCGCTTTTATTATCTCTTTTGTATCCTGAGAGACGCTTACGTTTGTTTTACCAGTTTCATTTAATGTAATAGAAATTCCCGGTCTTAAGTCGTTGAAGGTATTTTTGCTTCTTTTTACATTTACTCCGTTATATGTAAATTCCGCATCTTGTGCCTTTAAAATTCTATTCTTTTCAAAATTTGATGTCATCTTTGGTGTGCCATCAGGATTTGTCAGTAGAGTGCCATTTGCATCTTTATCTTGAAACTGCGTACTATCCCAGCCAAGCTTATCTAAAACACCAGCCGTATCATTTGAAAATTTAATAGTCTGCGTAGCACCAGTGTTACCTGATTGAAGCATGATTTGATTTGGCTTATCTCCGCCAACATTTAAAATTCTAGCTTGCAATTTACCGCCACTGATATCATTTATCTTGTCTACAATATCTTGATATGTGGTTGATCTAGTTACGCTAATAGAAAATTTTTGTCCATCGATCTCAACATCAAAAGAGCCGTTATTTGTCGCACCTACTAAGTTTGAAGCGTTTTTGAAATTTGAGCTTTGAAATGTATCTTTTTGAGCAAGTTTTTGCACATCGATATTAAAATTTTGAACGCTAACGCCATTTGCTGCTGAGGCTGTTACGCTTTTGCCAGCATTATTTGTAGTTCTTTTTAGATAAAGTGCCTCTCCGCCAAGTGTTTTGCCACTTACATTTACGTTACTAACTAGAGTTTTTAGAGCTGCAAGGTCTTTTTGCTTTAGGTCGTTTCTCTCTAGCCTTTTTGTTAAAGGCTTGATCTGTCCTGCCTCATCTGCTTCTTTTAATTTCTTGATAAGATCGTCATTTAGCCCGCTATTTTTTGTACCGATGCCTAAATTTGTTACGTTACCTACTGCCATTTTTAACTCTCCTTGTCAAAAAGTATTCCGATGCTTTCCTTGAAATACTCGCTTATTCTTATAGCTTCTTTGCTTGGAAGTTGTGTTATCTCTTCTCCAGTTTTAGCGTCTTTTACTTGCACGACCATTAAATTTAGCTTCTCATTGTAAGCAAATCTTACATTAGTATCGAGCTGCTGCATTTGATAGTTTAGTCTATCGGTGACCTCTCTTGTTCTTTTGGCAAGCTCTTCGTTGCTAAGTCCGTCTAGCTCGTTCATATCTTTTGATTCATTGTTTTTATCAGCACTTAATTTAACATCAGAATGCTCGATAGGTCTGCTATCTATTTGACGCTGAGCAGATGTGCTCATGCTCGTATCTAGCACCTGATTTGC
Source organism: Campylobacter concisus (assembly GCF_902460875.1). Classification (GTDB taxonomy): domain Bacteria; phylum Campylobacterota; class Campylobacteria; order Campylobacterales; family Campylobacteraceae; genus Campylobacter_A; species Campylobacter_A concisus_AA. The sequence continues at coordinate 32,823 of NZ_CABPVR010000002.1, forward strand.
TGCTGCCTTAAAGATTTCCATAGTTTTACTCCTTAAAACTTACGTTAGCTTCTACATCGGTAAAATTTTAAAATCCTTTAGTGTTTATACAAATTTTTGATTATTTAGGCTAAAATCGAGCAAAAATTTATAGGAAGAGATATGAAAATTTCATTTGAGTGCGAGTGTATTTTGCTTCAAAAGACACTGCTGCTTTTTTGTGGAAATTTGGCTGCTCATCATAAGGATTGTGATTTTGTAGTGAGTGACCGCGAGATCGCGACAAAAAAACCGCTATTTATAATAGGTAAAAATGCTCATCTTTCTCATCCTTTTACCAAAATGGCACTTCTTGATACGCTTGAAGAATTTTACTCAGCTATGCAAATTTCAAAAGCAAATGAGCTAAATGAAGCTAAAAATGAAAAGGGCTTAGAAGAGAAAATTTCACTTTTGATAGATAAATTTAAAGCTGATCTTCTTGAAATTCTAAGGGCAAATCAGTGAAGCTTTACACTAAAATTTCAAGTGGTAAATTTAAAGGCAAAAGGCTTGAATTGCCAAGCCTAAGCACGACTAGAAGTACAAAAAGTATCGTAAAAGAGTCTTTTTTTAACGTCATTAGAGATGAAATTTACCCACTTACATTTATAGAGGGTTTTGGTGGAAGTGGCGTGATGGCAAGCGAGGCCGTTAGCAACGGAGCACGTGAGGCTATCGCTATCGAAAAAGATAGAGCCGCTTTTAAGATCACGCAAAGCAACCTTGCAAGCCTAGAGTGCTCAAATTTAAAAGCGATAAATGGCGATACCTTTTCTGTCTTACCCGATATTGTAAATTCTCAAAGTGGCAAGGTCTTGCTCTATCTTGATCCGCCATTTGACATAAGAGCTGGCTTTGATGGCATCTACGAAAAGCTTGTAAATTTAATCTCACAGCTAAAAAAAGAGAAAATTTATATGATAGTTTTTGAGCACAACAGCGACTTTAAATTGAGCGATGAAATTTCTACATATAAGCTTGTAAAATTTAAAAAATTTGGAGCTACTTCACTCTCTTACTTCCAATAACTTATAAAAATTTGGAACATCTTTTGCTTTAAAAACCTAAAATAGCTAAATTTTAGGAAAAAATATGAAAAAATTTTTATCTTTTGTAGCAGCTTCAGTGATAGCTACTTCAGCCTTTGCTACGCAGATAAAAGAGCTTGCAAGCATAGTTGGCGTAAGAGATAATCAGCTAATAGGCTACGGTCTAGTTGTTGGACTAAATGGCACAGGTGATGGCTCAACGTCAAAATTTACGATCCAGTCTTTATCAAACATGCTTCAAGGTGTAAACGTAAAGATAAACCCAGATGATATCAAGTCAAAAAACGCAGCTGCTGTTATGGTAACAGCTAAGCTTCCTGCATTTGCAAGGCATGGCGATAAGCTTGATGTTGTGATCTCATCTATCGGCGATGCAAAAAGTTTGCAAGGTGGTACGCTTCTCATGACACCACTAAAAGGCGTTGATGGTGATATTTACGCTTTGGCTCAAGGTGCTTTAAGTATCGGTGGTAAAAGCATGGGTAGATCAGGTGGCAACCACCCAACCGTTGGCTCTATCCTAAATGGTGCTTTAGTTGAGCGAGAAGTGACTTATGACATTTACAATCAAGATAGCATAAGACTAAGCCTAAAAGATACAAATTTTAAAACTGCTCTTGATATCCAAAATACTATAAATGCAAATATCTCTGATGATGCTGCAAAGGCGATTGATCCAAGAACGGTTATCGTTAAAAAGCCAGATGATGTTAGCATTATCGAGCTTGCAAGCGCTGTGCTTGATCTTGATGTGGAGTATAAGCCAGATGAAAAGATAGTGGTTGATGAAAGAACTGGCACGATAGTAAGTGGCATAAATGCCGTAGTTAGCCCAGTTGTCTTAACGCATGGTGCAATCACAATAAAAATAGAGCCAAATAGCTATGACGAAGCAGCGCAAAACGATGTAAATATAGGAAGCGATACGTCGGTCGCACCTAGTCAAAATTTACTTAAAATTTCAGGTGAAAAAACTACCGTTGCAAATGTAACAAGAGCGCTAAATAAGCTTGGAGCGACACCAAGTGATATCATATCGATACTTGAAAATTTAAAGCGAGTTGGTGCGATACAAGTCGATCTGGAGATAATATAATGCAAATAGATAACACCTTAGCGCTAAATTTATACAATGAAATTTCAACAAATAAGATAAAAAACGCAAATGCTAAACAAGATGCACTTTTAAAAGAACAAACCGATGCATTTGAGGCATATATGGTAAAGGCTGTGCTTGATATTGCTTTAAAAGAAGATGAGCACAACTCGCTATATCCAAAGGCTGCTGGTAGCGATATTTATAGGTCAATGTATAACGATGCAATGAGTAAGGCACTGAGCGGAAATCTTGGTTTTTCAGAACTTTTGTACGATTTTTTAAAGAGAGACTCTTAAGTAAATTTATATTCTGCCGATGTAGTGATATAAACATTTTATTTTAAGAGGTATGAATATGATAACACCTTTGAATCAAAGGCCAAATTTTCAAGCAAATACGCTAAATAAAAATAGCGATGCCAAGGTCGAAACTCAGAGTAAAGAAATAAGAACAAACGAAAACGCAAAGCTAAAAGAGATAGCTGACGCCATAGCAAATGGCACTTATCAGGTTGATATCTCAAAAACGGCTAGGGCTGTGGCTGATGCGTTGCTGTAATTAAGGAATTTAAATGATAAAAAAGCTTTTGGACGAGGCTATAGGCGAGCTTGATGAGCTTATAAATTTAACCATACAAGATATCGCAAATATAAAAGAGGCTAAACACTCAAGTGTTGATGAGAGTGTAAAGAAAAAAAATGCCTTAGTTCGTGCATTTGAAGATACGAAAAGAGCATTAGATAAAGAGCTTTTAAAAGTATCAAAAGAGAGCGGTACGACTACACTTGCTACTGTTTTAGACGATGAAGTGAAGTCAAAGCTTGTACTTATGCGTTCAAAGCTTGAAAATTTACATAAAGTTAATAAAGAATATGCAAGACATGTTGTTGCTGTTAAAGAATTTTTTGACTCACTTAATGAAAAAATTTTTGGTACTAAAGCAAGTGAGTACGGCCAAGATAGAAATAGCATAGATAATAATTTTTATAAATCAAGGGTTTAAAAGATGGCTAATATTTTTATGTCATTAGGCACGGGTGTTTCGGGGCTAAATGCGGCCCAGCTTCAAATAAGTACAACCGGAAATAATATCGCAAATGCCGATAGTAACTACTATACAAGGCAGCGTGTTGTCCAGTCTGCTTCTCCAGCGATGAATACAGTACCTGGTGGAGTTGGCACAGGCACACAAGTAGATACTATAACAAGACTTCATGATGAGTTTGCCTACTCAAGACTAAAATATTCATCGTCAAATTTAGAAAATACAGCCTATAAACAAAGAATTTTGCAAGAAGCTACAAAATATTTTCCTGATCTAAAAGATAATGGAATGGTGAAGGATATTCAGGAGTATTTTTCCGCGTGGAATAACTTTGCTTCAAACCCTAATGCAGGTGCTCAGAAAGTAAATTTGATAAATAAAGCAAGTGTATTGACTGCAAGTATCAACCGCTCGTCAAAGATGCTTTATGATATGCATGAAAAGATCGATGAAACGATAAAAATAAATATAAAAGAGATAAATTCGCTAGGCAGGCAAATAGCAAACATTAATAAGCAAATCCAAAGAATAGAATCAGGCGCGGACGCTGGTATAAAAATAAATGCAAATGATCTTCGTGATAAACGTGATGAGCTTGAGCTTGCGATGTCAAAGCTGGTAAATACAGCAGTTTATAAAAGTGATCTAAAGAGCAATTCTAGGGTAGATACAGGAATAACAGATCAAGGAAAATACTACAATCTAAATATTGGCGGTGTAAGTATCGTTGATGGTGTAAATTTTCATGAAATTTCTATGAGTTCAACTGAAAGTGGACGATATACAAAAATTTATTATGAAAGAGAAGATGGCAGAAGAATCCCAATGGAAGAAAAGATCACAGGTGGTAAAATCGGAGCTGCACTTGATCTTAGGGGTAGAAACTACGAGCCAGATAATGATAAATTTAGCGACGGAACGATCCAAAAATATATTGATAATTTAAATACATTTAGTAAAACCTTGATAACAAGTACAAATAATATCTATGCCGAATCCGCGGTTGAAATTTCTAACTCAGATCCGATAAGTTATTTAGAAGGCGATAAGACGTTGATGAATCATGATAATAGTATAAGAAATGGAAGTTTTGAAGCTATTGTTTATGATAACAAAGGCAATGTCGTGGCCAGAAAAACTATAAATGTAAATGGCACGACGACGATGAATGATACAAGATATGGCAACTCTATCGTCAAAGACTTTAACTCAAACTCAGATGACAATAAAGACAATAATATGCTAAATGACGTTGATGACTTTTTCGAGGCATCATATTTTTATGATAAAAATACTAAAAAAGGTACATTTTCTCTCATTCCAAAACAAGCTCAAGGGCTTTATAGCATATCGATAGTCGATCACGGTACAAATTTTCCAGGCGCTGTTGGCATAAATAGATTTTTTTCAGGTACTGACTCAAATAGTATCGGCATAAATCAAAATTTTACCCAAGACCACACAAAGCTTCGTGCCTACTCAAAGCCAGTTATCGGAAATAATGAAGTTGCAAATAAAATGATCCAGCTTCAGTATCAAAAGCAGACCTTTTACTCAAGTGGTATAGCGCTTGATAGAGATGAGACGATCGAGGGATATTACCGCTATCTTACGACTGACATGGCGAGTGATACAGAGGCAAATAATACGATCCACGATACAAATACATCTTTGCAAAAGACAGCTGAAGAGGAATTTCAATCAACAAGTGGCGTAGATACGAACGAAGAGCTTACAAATTTGATCCGTTTTCAAGCAAGTTACGGCGCAGCGGCAAAGATCATCACAACAGTTGATCAAATGCTTGACACGCTTCTTTCATTAAAACAATGAGTGAGCTAAAGAGCCTTTTAGACTCACACGTACTTAGCAAAAATACAAATTTGGGGCTGTTTGAAGCCCCAGATCCACTTCAAGTAGCCACTAAATTTAAAGAGCCAAACATAGCACTCATTTGTGCGTTATTTGCTTATGGTAATGCAAAAATGATAGTGAAATTTCTAAATTCGCTTGATTTTGGTTTGCTTGATGAGAGTGAGCAAAATATCAAAAAAAATTTATCAAATTTCAAATACCGCTTTCAAAATGAAAATGATGTAAGAGAAATTTTTATCACTCTTTCACGCCTTAAAAAAGAGGGCGAGATAGAGGAAATTTTACGCCAAGGTCTTGCAAAAAAAGGCGAAATGATAGATGGCGTAAATGAGCTTATTAAATTTATATATAAGCTAAATTCTTACCGCTCAGGTGGATATGAGTTTTTCTTTGGTAAGAGTTTTGACAAAGAGCCACAAAGCCCATATAAACGCTATAACATGTATCTTCGCTGGATGGTTAGAGATAGCGATATTGACCTTGGACTATTTAAAAATTTGCCAAAAGATAAGCTTTTGATACCGCTTGATGTGCATACGCATAGAGTTTCTTTAAATTTAGGACTTATAAATAGAAAGAGCTACGATTTCAAAGCGGTCATGGAGCTTACAAATAGGCTTAGGGAATTTGATAAGCTTGATCCCATCAAATACGACTTTGCGCTTTATAGGATAGGGCAGAGCAAAGAACTAGAAACTATCGTAAAAAATCTCAAAAAATAAAAATTATTGCTAAATTTTTAAATTTAGGATAGACTTTCAATACAATTTTATCCATAAGGAGCTTGTATGAAAAAAATCGTTTTACTAAGTGCAGTTTTAGGAACTTTGCTTTTTGCTCACGAAGGCCATCACTTTGATGTAAAAGCCGGAGAGCATCTAGTTATACCTGTTAACGAGCTAAGCGAGAAGGGCGACAAGAGTGTCGGCGAAGTAGTAGCTGTTAAGACAAATTACGGCGTTGCATTTTTTCCAAATTTAAAGGGACTTACTGCAGGACTACACGGCTTTCACATCCATGAAAATGCTGACTGTGGTGCGACTGAAAAAGGCCTTGGCATGAAAGCAGGCGGTCACTGGGATCCAGCTGGCACAAAAATGCACTCTTTTGCATGGGATGACAAAGGCCACAAGGGCGATTTGCCAGCGCTTTACGTAGATGCTGATGGCAATGCAAACTATCCAGTGCTAGCCCCAAAGATAAAAAGTCTTGACGAGCTAAAAGGTCACTCATTAATGGTTCATGTTGGTGGTGATAATCACAGCGACAATCCAAAAGCACTTGGCGGTGGCGGTGCTAGAATGCTTTGTGGCGTTATTAAGTAATCACTTTAATAAACGAGTCTTTGAGCTAGATCTAAAGGCTCGTTTAAATTTATAAATTTCAAAAATCTCTCATTTTAAATATAAAAATTTTACAAAAAGATAAGTACAAATAAATTACAATCTGCTTTTATTTCAATTATCAAAAGAGCAAAAATGGATTTTGATCTACTTAGCTATGTCGTTTTTTTTATAGCTGCGTTTTTAGGTGGTTTTATCGATTCTATCGCTGGTGGAGGTGGGCTTATAACGCTTCCAGCTATTATGGCGATGGGCGTGCCACCACACCTTGCACTTGGTACAAATAAGCTTCAAGGTGTCTTTGGTAGCTTTACAGCGACTTTAAATTTCACAAAACGGGGATTAATTAATTATAAAGAGTGCTTTGTAGGTATCATCTTTACTTTTATTGGAGCTATCATCGGAGCGGTGGTTATCCTATTTTTAAATACAAATTTTTTAAAGATAATTATCCCATTTTTACTGATTGCTATTTTTATCTATACGCTTTTTATGCCAAAAGTCGGCGAAAATGATAGAGCTGCAAAGATGAATGAAAAACTATTTTATGTAGTTTTTGGACTAATGCTTGGCTTTTATGATGGTTTTTTTGGTCCAGGAACAGGCTCTTTTTGGACATTTGCGATAGTGGCATTGATTGGGCTAAATTTAAAAAAGGCTGTTGCTCATACGAAACTCTTAAATTTTACTAGCAATATCGTTGCTCTTGGCATTTTTATAGCCGGCGGACAGATGCTTTGGGCTGTTGGACTTTTGATGGCAGTTGGTCAAATTTTAGGTGCATATTTTGGATCAAATCTTGTCATTAAAAAAGAGGTAAAATTTATTAGAATAATGTTTCTAGTGGTAGTTGCGGTGACTATTTGTAAATTGCTTTTAGATTATTTCAGAGTTTAAAATTAAAAATGTTTTAACAATAATTTTGTTACAATCACGCAAAATTCTAAATCCAAGGTAAATTAATGAAAGATTTGTTTCTATTTTCAAATTTCCTAAATAACTCCCACGCCTTTATCTATGCGTTTCACTTTCTGCTTGTAGCTTTGATTGTTATCATAGTTGCTTATATAGCAAGGAGTAAGATGCAACTTGTGCCAAGAGGTCTTCAAAATATAGTTGAAGCTTATTTAGAGGGCGTTATATCGATGGGAAGAGATACTTTAGGTAGTGAAAAACTAGCAAGGAAATATCTTCCACTTGTTGCAACTATCGGTTTTATCGTATTTTTTTCAAATGTTGTAGGTATTATTCCTGGATTTGAGTCGCCAACTTCAAGTCTAAATTTAACTCTAGTTTTGGCTTTAGTTGTATTTGTTTATTACAACTTTGAGGGCATTAGAGAAAATGGATTTTTCAAATACTTTGGACACTTTATGGGACCGAATAAATTTCTAGCTCCTATTATGTTTCCAGTTGAAGTCATCTCACATCTTTCACGTGTAGTTTCGCTATCATTTCGTCTTTTTGGTAATATCAAGGGAGATGATTTGTTCTTGCTAGCAATGCTTACACTTGCACCTTGGTTTGCTCCACTTCCAGCTTTTGCGCTTCTAACACTTATGGCTGTTTTGCAAACATTTATTTTCATGATGCTAACTTACGTTTATCTAGCTGGTGCTGTTGCTATTAGTGAGCACGAGCATTAAAATTTAAAGCCATATTTTTATATGGCTTTTTCCTTTTTAAAACTCTTTAAATTTTTAAATCACATTCTTTATTTTTCCAGTCAAAACGCTCATTTTTAGATATTTTAAAAGAAAGTATCGCTAAAATATGCCTTAAAAATTTGCATAAATTTAAAGGTAAAAATATGTTTGAAGTCGTTATCGGTTTAGAAGTTCACACTCAGCTTAATACAAAAACTAAAATTTTCTGCTCTTGCTCGACTAGCTTTGGCGACGAGGCAAATACTCACGTTTGTCCGACCTGCTTAGCTTTGCCTGGAGCGCTACCTGTGCTAAACAAAGAGGCTGTAAAAAAGGCTATCAGTTTTGGCACAGCGATAAATGCTAAGATCAATAAAAAATCAGTCTTTAATAGAAAAAACTACTTCTATCCAGACCTTCCGAAGGCATATCAAATTTCTCAGTTTGAGATACCTATCGTAGAAGGTGGCGAGCTAATAATCGACGTAAATGGTACTAAAAAACGCATCGGCGTAACAAGAGCACACCTTGAAGAGGACGCTGGAAAGAACATCCATGAAGAAACCGAGAGTTTGGTTGATCTAAACAGAGCCGGCACACCGCTTCTTGAGATAGTTAGCGAACCAGATCTTAGAAGTAGCGATGAGGCAGTGGCTTATCTTAAAAAACTACACTCAATCCTTCGCTTTTTAAACATTAGCGATGCAAATATGCAGGAAGGTAGCTTTCGCTGCGACGCAAATGTCTCTATCCGTCCAAAAGGCGATACCAAGCTTTATACAAGGGTTGAGATAAAAAACCTAAACTCATTTAAATTTATCCAAAAAGCGATTGACTACGAAGTAGAGCGCCAAAGTGCAGCTTGGGAAGATGGCAAATACGACCAAGAAGTCTATCAAGAGACAAGGCTGTTTGACACGACAAATTTAGTGACAAGATCAATGCGTGGCAAAGAGGATAGCGCGGAGTATAGGTACTTTCCTGACCCTGATTTGTTGCCAGTTGAGATCTCAGAAGATATGTATAACGAAGCGATAAAAATTCCAGAGCTTGCCGAGCAAAAGGTCGCAAGATACGTTAGCGAGCTAGGCGTAAAAGAGAGTGATGCTCTAAATTTAACTCAAAGCGTTGAGATGGCTAGATATTTTGAAGAGCTGATCGCCGCTGGAATTCAGCCAAAGCTTGCTACTACATGGCTAATAGTCGAGCTTCTTGGCCGCTTAAATAACGGCGTAACGATCGAGACAAGCCCAGTTAGCAGCGCTAAGATGATAAATTTACTAAAGCGCATAGAAGATGGAACGATAAGCGGCAAGGCTGCAAAAGAGGTGCTAGACTATCTAATGGAAAACGACGCGGACGTTGATAGCGTCATTGAAAAGCTTGGCTTAAAACAAGTGAGCGACGACTCAGCGATCATTGCGATCATAGATCAAATTTTGGCTGCAAATACTGACAAAGTCGAAGAGTATAAAAACGGTAAAGATAAGATGTTTGGCTTCTTTGTCGGTCAGGTGATGAAAGAGGGCAAGGGCGCCTTTAACCCAGGCAAGGTCAATGAGCTTTTAAAGGCCAAAATAGGCTAAAAAAGGGCTAAAATGAACATAGCAGTCATCGGAGCTGGCAAGTGGGGCAGTGCGCTATTTCACTCATTTAGTGAAAATAACGAGTGCGTCATCAGCTCAAGAACGCCAAGAGAGATGCCAAATTTTGTAAGCTTGGATGAAGCTTTGGAATGCGAATATCTAGTCTGCACGATCTCAACGCAAGCTACAAATTTATGGCTAAAACAAAACTACAAAAACAAAGGTCAAAAGATCCTAGTCGCTAGCAAGGGCATAGACACGGCAAATCTTAAATTTCTAAATGAAATTTATGAAGACTTTGTGGATAGAGAAAATTTGGCCTTTCTCTCAGGACCAACATTTGCAAAAGAGATCATGCAAAAGCTTCCTTGTGCCTTGGTGGTAAATTCTAAAAATGAAAATTTAGCTTTAAAATTTGCCTCTTTTTTTCCAAGCTATATGAAAGCATATACTTCTGATGACGTGATCGGCGCTGAGGTGTGTGGGGCGTATAAAAACGTGATCGCCATAGCTGGTGGCATCTGTGACGGCCTTGGTCTTGGCAACAACGCAAGGGCAAGTCTCATTTCACGTGGGCTTGTCGAGATGGCTAGATTTGGTAAATTTTTTGGCGCAAAAGATGAGACATTTATGGGGCTAAGCGGTGCAGGGGATCTTTTCTTAACCGCTTCATCGATACTTTCACGCAACTACCGTGTAGGTCTTGGCATCGCAAGGCACGAGAGATTAGAGAAAATTTTAAATGAGCTTGGCGAGGTGGCAGAGGGCGTCGATACTGCAAGGGCTATTAGCAAGATCGCTAAAGAAAAGGGCATATACGTGCCGATTGCCAGTGAGGTTGAAAATATGCTAAATGGCAAAGACGTTTTTGAGAGCGTAAAATCGCTTTTGGGAAGAAGATGAAAGCTTTTAAATTTATACTTTTTGTGGCTATTTTTGCTCTGGGGCTAAACGGCGCTGAAGTGAGCCTAAGAGCCAAAATCTCGCAGATGATAATGGTTGGTTTTAACGGAGCTAGCACAAAGGACGCTGCGTTTCGCGCGATGTTAAGTGACGCTGGATATGAGAGATTCGGTGGTGTGATGCTACTTGGCAGAAACGTCACCAATAAAGCCCAGTTAAAAGCTAGCATAAAAGCTATCAAAGAGAAAAGTCCTAAAATTTTTATCGCTATCGACGAAGAGGGCGGCAACGTAAGCCGCATGAAGGATAAGAGCTTTGATGGCCCATATCTTAGCGCATACGAGGTCGCAAGTACGCTTGATATCAAAAGTGCATACGATCTCTACTCAAAAATGGCTACAAATTTAAAAGAGTGTGGCATAAATTTAAATTTCGCTCCAGTGGTCGATCTGCACGATGAAAACTCTCCGATCATCGCTGCTAAGCAAAGGGCGTTTAGCGAGTATGCAAGCAAGGTGGTGATCTATGCTGATGCCTTTATGGACGCATTTAAAGAGCAGAGCATTTTAACGACGCTTAAGCATTTTCCGGGACACGGCAGCTCAAAAGAGGACTCGCATAAAAATAAGAGCGAAGTCACGCTAAGCAAAGACGCGCTTTTGCCATATAAAGACGCCATAAGCACTGGTAGAGCGCAGATCATCATGGTAGGACACCTTTTTGTAAAGGGCATCGACGAGGACAATCCAGCCACACTTTCTAAAAAAATAATAACCGATCTTTTGCGAAATGAGCTTAAATTTAATGGCGTAGTCATAAGCGATGATATGCTGATGAAAGGCGTTGGCGACGAAGCTTTGGCTCAAAAAGTGGTGAAATTTATAAACGCTGGTGGCGACATCTTGCTCTTTAGCGAGTTCAAGATAAATAACCAAAGAACGGCCGATCTAGTCGCTCAAATCATAGTCGATGCAGTAAACGAGAAAAAGATCAGCAAAGAGCGAATCGATGCTTCATATAAGAGGATAATGGCTCTAAAAGCGAAGCTTTAATGGTTGCTCTGATGAGTTGCAATCCACTTATTAAGAAATAGAAAATTAGAGTGGAATTTTAAGAGACTTTAAAAAGTACTTTAGACTAGTAAATTTCTAGCAATCTCGTCTTTTTCTAAATCAAAGTATAAAACATTAAGCCACATATTGTTTTCATATCTAAATTTCATAGCTTTTTGGTCAACACCACTTATTCTTGGGTAGACAAGATAAAGCCTACCGCACTCGTATTTCTTACCATAAGAGTAAAGTTGATATAGGTCAGCTTGTGAGATATTATCTCTTGACTTTATGATCTTCCATTTTGTATCAGCTATAAATTTGCTTTCTAAAAATATATCAGGCCTTAATCTAAAGCTCTTTGGATTTTCTACGAGGTGCTTTTCTGAGTGTTGCAGTATGACGTTAGGAAGCTTTTTCTTAATAAAATTTCCAACATAGCTTTCAAAGAGCACATTCATATCAAATAGCAAAGCAAAAGCCACATCGCTACCTCTATACGGGCTAAACGACTTATTTTGTAAAAATATCTTACTCCATAAAAGCGCTTGCTCATAGTGTTTTGTTTGGCGATTTAGTTTTAATCGGCTAAAGTCCGCGTTTATATCAGAGCTAGATGAAATTTCATCAAAAATAAATAAATATTCCCTAATGAGTCGTTGATTTCTGCTTGATTTTGAGTGCCTGTATAAAAACTCAAGCGTACTTTTTATGAGGCGATTTTCGGCTCTATCTATGGAAAATTCCTGATAGCAAACGTAAAATCTCTCTTTATGGACGATATTTTTACGTATTTGTTCCGAGATTTTTAGCTTTCCTTTTAAAAATTTTAGATTATCCTCAAGCTCTACATAGTCGCTTTTTATGCCTATTTTTACGAGTTTTGATACTTCGTCGAGGAACATTGATATAAAAATTTCAAGAAGCGGTAAATTTAGGCTTTTTAAATTTGCTATGTTTATATTTTTAAATGGATGGTTTTTTAAAGTTTTTAACATTCTCAGTAAAATTCTTTTAGAATTTTCTACCGCTTCTTTATTGTTGCCATTGTCGTTATCGTGGATTTTAGGAAGTATCTCAAGGCTATCGCCACTTTTTGTTTGGATGATACCGACATAGTTTTGAGCTTGTAAAAAATCGCCCTTCTTATCTCTGCCGAGCTTTAAAAACTCTACTGCGGCAAAATTTTCTCTAGTAAAGGTATCTATGGCTTTAAATAGGTCTTGGTTATCTTCCGGGCGAAATTTTTCAAACTCTATTAAGTATTTGGTCATTGCTTTGCGTTTTGTTTCATTCGTAAATTTTTATATAGTTTTCTGGCTCTTTAAAGGCTTCAAATTTTATCTCATATAAAATTTTATCAGTTTCGTATTCTTTGCCATCCAACACAAGCAATTTTCTATCTTTCTCTTTTTCTTTTATAAACCCATTATCTCCTAGTACTAGCCTTATCTTTTCCCAATCGTCATAAAAATACTCTTGTAGCAGCGGTAAAATTTTGTTTTTAAAGACATTTGCAAGCATTTCCATGTCTGACACATTTATAAAATAAGCATGTCCTATCGTGTGATCTCTGTCGTAAAGATACTCTATGCGTTTGTTTATCGTTTTTAGCATTTGTCCGATATCTATGCCAGCAACTTCTTTTAGATTATTGTATTCTGGCATCATCTCCACAAATTCAAACCTTCTTCTAAGTGCCGTATCCATAAGGGCTATGCTACGATCTGCTGTATTCATCGTGCCTATTATGTATAAATTTGATGGCACTCCAAATTTCTCTTTTGAATATGGCAGCTCGACCATTATCTCGTCATCTGCCCCTAGCCTTTTTGACGGCTCTATTAGAGTTATGAGCTCACCAAAAATTTTAGAGATATTCCCGCGATTGATCTCGTCGATGATTAAGACATAGTTTTTAGAGCTATTATCTACTATGTATTTTTGTATATCTAGCCTCATGTCATCAATTATCTTTGGTTCATATGATGAATATGTGTACTCTTCACCATCAAACAATACTCTTTTAAGCTTGCTGTATGCGACAGACATGGGCGACGAACCGTTTTTTGCGCGAACGACTATAGATGGAGTTGTGTTTTTATATAGATAAAATTCATATCCAGTTTGAGTAGTTAAAACTTTGCTTGATGGCGATGTAGAGTATTCTGGTAAAGTCAAAACATAGCTATCGTATAGCTCCTTAAAATTCTCCTCATTTATGATTTTGTTGTCATCTTTTGTTTTTACTATTATCTCATTTTTCTTTTTTGCTACTTGGCATAGAGCCTTAAATACGCCATCCTCTACTTCGTATTTCAAATTTCCGTTGGTATCATTTTTGGCCTTAATCCCCTCGACAAATTCCTCATATCCATAGCTTTGGTGGAATGTTACGAATTTTATTTGTCCGCTTTCAATATACCTTTTAAATTTAGACATATCATCTGACGCATTGCCTTCTATAATTTCTAGTGCTTTACGAACAACGTTATATGTTTTTCCAGTTCCAGGAGGACCGTATAAAATTTGATTAAGGGGATAAGTTAATTTTTTGTCATCATTTGTCATTTCATATCCTTTGTTATCACTATTATTTTGTCTGTTGTTTTCTATGTTTTTATAAAATTTGTCATATGCCAGCTTATATACATTTGTTAGTGCATTAAGTAAGCTTGTGTAGTCAAGAGTTGTAAAAGTATATATATTTTCTATGGTAAAGTATATATACTTTTCCCATGCAAGTTTATCGAGCTTGAAGCCAGGAATATGTATCTTTTTGCATTCTGACTCTAGGAAGTTATATATTTCATCTTTTAGATTTTCTTCTGTATCGCTTAGTTTTGTGTCAGTTAGTCCTATAGATACATAAAAATTACTTGGTTCTGCTAAAACGGCAAAATAAACAACCAAATGAGACTCATTCTTAAAAGGTTGATATCTATTCCATATATATCTTGCAATAGTTTTACCATCTGCTTTTAGCCAATTTCCATTACGCTCACTTGTAAAATTTTTAAAAGTATTATCTGTAAATTTGATCAAATTTTCACGAAAATTACTTAATTTGTCACGTGTTATTTTTTCGTATTTGCTGTATTTTGTACCCTGAACGTATCTATTTGTAAAATATTTAAACCCATCTAAAATTTCATTTTTTAAATTATCGCTTATCATATTTCTATCCTTAGTTTTTGTTATTTTATAGCTTCAGACCTTTTAAGTATCTTTTCACAGCCCATCAAATTCTCTCTTTAGCTCCTCTCTTAGCTCTTCGGCTCTATTTTCGCCGTTTTTGAAATTTATCTTTATAAAGCCATCAAGCTCGTCCAAGATCGCAAAGAGTTCGCTCTCCCAGCTTAAATTCTCTTGCTTTGATAAAGTTTCCAGTTTTTCTCTTATTTGCTCTAAGGCATCTAATGCTTTATCCTTCTCAGACTCACTATTTAGCGCATCTTCAAATAAAATATCTTGCCTTAAGGCGTTTATTTTTTTAAATATTACATTGCAAAATTTTGGATATTTCTCAGCATTGCTTAAATTTTCTAAAATCTCCTGCGCAGCCTTTTGATAAGCTGGCACCGCCCCCTCTTTGTCGAGCTTTCTGGTTAGTTTTTGTATCTGAAAATATAAAATAAGCGCTGCAAAAAATGCAAGTAGCAAATAAATCGTCACACTATTCATTTTTACTCCTTTTTCTAAATTTATCTATGCTAATTATCGCAAGTGCCAGCCAGATCATACAAAACGAGATGACCTTGTAGCCGTCCAAATTTTCGCCGTAAATGAAGACCGCACAAAGGATCGCGATGGTCGGCGAGATGTATTGCAAGTAGCCAATCGTGGTTAAATTTATCCTTGTTGCAGCTGCGTTAAATGCGACAAGTGGCACGATAGTTACGATGCTTGAAGCGATCATTAAAAGTGAGTCTTCGTTTAGTCCAAAATGGCTTTTACCTAAAAATGCTATGTAAAGGACGTAAGCAAGTGCAAATGGGAACATAAAAAATGTCTCTATAAAAAGCCCGTTAAATGCGCTAATCTTTGCCATCTTTCTAACTACTGCGTAAAATCCAAATGAAAGCGGCAAGATAATGGAAACTAATGGCAATCCGCTTTGGGCATAAATTTGTACGCTAATGGCTAAAACGACTATACAAATGGCTAAAATTCCGCTTTTATTTAGCCTTTCTTTGAAGATGATAACGCCAAGGAGCATGCTTATTAGTGGATTTATAAAATAGCCCAAGCTTGTGTCCAAAATTTTGCCATTGCTAACCGCATATACATAAACGCCCCAGTTTGTGGTGATAAATATACCACTCAAAAATAAGGTTTTTAGCGAACGAATATCTTTAAGTAAAGCAAAAATTTCACCCATTCTGCCACTAAAATAAAGCACTCCAGCCATTAAGAAAAATGACCAAATGACTCTGTGGGCTAAAATTTCATAAGCATCGACATCTTTGCTAAATAGGTTGAAATAAACCGCCAAAAATCCCCACATAAAAAAGGCGCTAAGCGCGAGAATAACGCCTTTTTGGCTCTCATTTAGTCTTGGTATTTTTGTCACCTTTTATAGAATTTATACTATCTATCATCAAAAGCGTGACAGAGATGGCTAGGCAGATCATCAAAAAGTATGAGCTTTTTTCCAGTCTCTCGCCGATAGCAAATGAGACAAAAAGCATCATTATAGGCTCAAAATATGTAAGCAAACCTAGTACATTTATCGGCACGAGCGTGCTTGAGAGGATCTGGGCGATGAGGGCTATGCCGCTGATAGCACCAAGCAAGATGAGTAGATAGTAAATGTTTGGATTTTGGCTCATTACGTAGTCCATATCGGCTGTGAGCGCAAAATAAAATGAGAATAAAAACATAAAAATTATCTCTATAACAAAGCTTGAGAAATTTGCAAGGTTGTAGTACTTTCTAATGGTAAAATAGACTGGATAAAGGCAAAAAACTACAGCGCTCTCCCACGAGATGCCACCACTAATGACTGCTGTGCTAAAGACGCCAATGGCAGCGAAAAATATCGATGCTAACTTTGTTTTTGAGAGGTGCTCTTTGAAAAATATCCGTCCAAAAAGGACCATGACTATTGGCATGATGAGGTAGCCTATCGAGACTTTTAGCGCTGCGCCGTTACTTGGAGCCCAGAGATAGAGCCACATCTGAAATGAGACGATGAGCGAGGTAGCAAGCAAAACTAGTAAAATTTTAGGTTTTAGCTTTATTTTTAGAAGTAAAAATTTGAAATTTCGCTGCTGTTTTAACAAAAAAATGGCGGCGATGACAAAAGGCATGGCAAAGATCATGCGGTATCCAATAAGAGCTTGCGTGCTAATTGGATTCATAAGCACTGACATGTAGTAAATGCAGTTAAATAAAACTGATGCCAAAAGCGAATAAAAAATGCCTTTTATCATGAAAAAAATCTTCTCTTTTTTTGGGTAAATTTAAAGTAGCGATTGTAGGCAAAATATCTTTAATAACCCATTAATGGCTTTTATTTTTTAAGTTTGCCGTGATATAATCAGCGTCTAATTTAAGGCAAAAAAGATAGGAAAATAAATGACTTGGAACCGCGATAGCTGGAGAGAATTTAATATCTTGCAACAACCAAATTACCCAGATTTAAAAGAGCTTAAAGAAGTCGAAGAAAAATTAAAATCACTTCCTCCTTTGGTCTTTGCTGGCGAGGCTAGAAGTTTAAAAGAAGAACTTGCAAAAGTTTGTAATGGCGAGGCATTTTTGCTTCAAGGTGGCGACTGTGCTGAGAGCTTTACAAATTTTAATGCAAACAACATCAGAGATATGTTTAAGGTTTTACTTCAAATGGCGATAGTTTTAACCTTTGCAGGTGGCTATCCAGTGGTCAAAGTGGGCCGCGTAGCAGGGCAGTTTGCAAAGCCTAGAAGTAGCGATTTTGAAGAGGCAAATGGCGTTAAGCTTCCAAGCTATAGAGGCGATATCATAAATGGCTTTGAATTTGACGAAAAGGCAAGAGTGCCTGATCCAAAACGCATGATCGAGGCGTATTATCAAAGTGCATCTACGATGAACTTACTTAGAGCCTTTTCAAGAGGCGGTTTGGCCGACCTTCATCAAGTCCATAAGTGGAATTTAGGCTTTGTCAAAAAGCCAGAGATCGGCGAGAAATACGCAAAACTAGCTGATGAATTAACAAAGACGCTTTCATTTATGGCAGCTTGTGGCATAACTTCAGCAAATACGCCAGTCATAAATCAAACCGCGGTTTATACATCTCACGAGGCACTTTTACTGCCTTAT
The DNA here is from genome assembly GCF_902460875.1 of Campylobacter concisus. Lineage (GTDB taxonomy): Bacteria > Campylobacterota > Campylobacteria > Campylobacterales > Campylobacteraceae > Campylobacter_A > Campylobacter_A concisus_AA. The sequence goes on from NZ_CABPVR010000002.1 coordinate 50,742, forward strand.
GAGGAGGCTTTAACTAGAGTTGATAGTCTTAGTGGTGAGTGGTACGACTGCTCGGCTCATATGCTTTGGATAGGTGAAAGAACGCGTGGTATAAACGACGCTCACGTGCATTTTTTAAGCGGTGTAAAAAATCCTATCGGCGTAAAGATCGGACCAAGTGCAAAGGCTGAAGATGTCGTCACACTTGCAAATAAGCTAAATCCAGAAAATGAAGCTGGTAGACTAAATGTGATAATCAGAATGGGCGCTGATAAGATAGGCGAAAATTTACCAAAAATTTTAAGAGAGCTAAAGCGAGAAGGGCTAAATATCGTTTATAGTATCGATCCGATGCATGGCAACACCGTAAAAACCTCAAATAACTACAAAACCAGAGAATTTGACAAGATAATAAGTGAAGTTAGAAGCTTTTTTGAAATTCACAAAGCTGAGGGCACAAGAGCTGGCGGCGTACATCTTGAGATGACAGGCCAAGACGTGACTGAGTGTACGGGTGGGGCATTAAATATCACTGAAAGCTCGCTTGAGCAAAGATATGAAACACAATGTGATCCAAGGCTAAATGCTGATCAGGCACTTGAGCTTGCATTTTTGATGGCTGATCTAGTTAAAAAAGCTTAAAATTATAAAATTTGGAGAAAAAGATGGTAAATGTTTATGATCTAATTGTTGTTGGTGGCGGACCCTGTGGAATTGCTAGTGTAGTTGAGGCAAAAAGAAATGGCTTAAACAACGTTTTGCTTCTTGAAAAAGGCGATAATCACAGCCAAACGATAAGAAAATTTTATAAAGATAATAAACGCGTAGATAAAGAGTATAAAGGGCAAGATAGCACGATACATGGCGTAGTTTCATTTGAGGATGGCACGAAAGAGAGCACGCTTGATTATTTTGACAAGCTGCTTGATACTGAAAAGATCGAAGCTTTTTTTAACTCTGAAGTAGAGAGCGTGAAAAAAGATGGAGAAAATTTTAAAGTAACTACCTCAAAAGCCGTCTATGAAGCTAAAAATGTGATGATATCAATTGGCAAAATGGGACGACCAAATAAGCCTGATTATAAAATCCCGCCTTCACTAAACTCGGTTGTAAATTTTAATCTTGATAGCTGTACGAACGGCGAAAAGGTGCTTGTTGTAGGTGGCGGAAACTCAGCAGTTGAGTATGCGATCGAGCTTTGCCAATACAATAAAACCACAATCGCTTATAGAAAAGATAATTTTAGCCGCGTAAATGAGACAAATTTAAGCGCACTTTGGGAGCTAGAAAAGCACGGCAAGATAAAAGTTAGGCTAAATCACGATATAAAAGAGATAGATAACGAATCAGGCAAAGTTAGAGTGCATTACGAAAATGGCAAAATTCGCGTTTATGATAGAGTTGTTTATGCAATAGGTGGCTCAAGTCCGGTTGATTTTTTACAAAAATGTCAGATAAAAATTGATGAAAAAGGCACTCCAATAGTTGATAGCAACTACCAAAGTAGCGTACCAGGACTTTATGTGGGCGGTGATATAGTACTAAAAAATGGCGGCTCAATAGTCGTTGCTCTAAATCACGCTCATCACGTCATAAAAGACATTCTAAAGGGCAAGGCATAAGCTTGATAAATAAAATTTTACTAGCTATTTTTTGTTTGATAGCTGGCTTTTGCCTATCGTTTTTTAAATCTCCAAAAGAAGATGAGACACCAAAAGATACTAATCAAACGATTTATTCTATAAATTTTGATAATTTGCCAGAAGAAGAGAGACAAAAATACATCAGTAAAGACGATCTTTACGAATATGGCGGATATATAACTCCAAAAAGCTATATCCAAAATTTTACTGAAACGAACGATCAAAATTTATCAAATGATGTAAACGAACTTCAAGAACAAGTTCGTGAGCTAAGTAAAAAAAATAAAATTTTAGCTACTGATAATGTCGATATTAGCGAGAAAAATTTAGACTTTATAAGCAAAATTTCAGAGATGAAAAAAAATATAGAAAATGAAAAAAATGAGATAGTTGAGAAAAATCAAAAGACGCTAGGCGAGCTTGAAGCACAACACTTTGAAAATATACAAACTCTCACAAAACGGCTAAATGAAGCTCAAGCTGATATGATAGAGAGCTCAAAAGCCTATGAAAAAAAGATAATAGACCTTGAAAATGCGATAAATGAGGCAAAAAATGGTGATGAAAGTAAGGTAAAAGATATCGAAGCAAATTTTGCTAAATTTAAAGAGGCAGCTGAGGCAAATTACACAGCTTTAAAAGAGCAAAATATAGAGCTAAATACGACGCTGGCTCAAAAAGACGCGCTAATAAAAGAGTATGAAAATACTCAAAATGAAAAAGATAAAAACGAAAAAAGAGAAATTTTGCTTTTAAAAGAGGAGATCGAGCGAGCAAAAAATGACGCTAAGACACAAAAATTTAGCTATGAAAAAGAGATAAACGCTCTAACTGATGGCTTTGAAACGCAAAAGAGTGTTATGGAGGATGAGCTTTCAAAAAAGGCAAATAAGATAATTGATCTTGAGGAAGCACTTGAGTCAAGCAAGACCGCCTTAAAAGATAGAATTTATGAGCTTGATGAGATAAAGAAAAATTTAAACTCAAAAGATTTGGCAGTTGAAAACTATAATGGTAAAAATTTAGAGCTAAACGCCTCTCTTGCGGCACTTCATAAAAGTTTTAATGATCTAAAAGAAAAAAATCTTAAAAGTGAGCAGGAAAATAAACTCGCAAATGAAAATATAAGCTTGCTTAAAAAAGAGCTTGAACGGATAAATTTGATAAATAAAAAGCTAGAGAAGCAAAATTTAGATGCAAATGCAAGTTTAAGTGAGCTAAATAAAAAGCTAAATTTAAGTGAAGAGAGCTTTAAAAATGCACGAGATGAGCTAAAGACGCTTGATACAAAGACAAATAAATTTTTAAAAACTTTGTTTGAGCAAAATCAAACTATCTCTTTGCAGACTCAAAAGCTTGGTTTAAATGACAGCGAGTTAAAAAATTTAAGTGCAAAGATAAACTTAAAAGATGAAAAGATAAAAGAGCTAGAAAATAATCTCACGCAAACAAGTCAAATGCTAGCAGCAAAGCAAAGTGAGCTAGAAGCTCAAAAAAGGACGCTAAAGATCGATATGCAAAATTATGAAATTTTGCGTCAGCAAATAAATATTTTGCAAAAAAAGATAGCTGATACATCAGCTCTTTTTGCTGATAGTAATAAAAGTGGTGGTAAAAATTTACTAAGCTTACAAAATGAGCTTGAAAGCGCAAAACATAAGTTAAACGAGAGCAATAAGACGATTGAGAGGTTAAATTCTAAAATAAATGAACTTAGCTCATCTAGCGTAAAAGGAAGTCCAGTAAATGCCAAAATTATCGAACTTCAAAAAGATATCGAGCAAAATTTAAATAGGCAAGATGAGCTTGAAAATGAAAATGTGAATTTAAAAAATATCTTGCAGGCGACAACTAAGCCAGAGACGCCAACAAAGCTAGTTTTGATCTCTAGTCTTGAGTGTGATGATATGGATGCAAAAGATAAGGTTAGCGTGATGTGCAAGAATAGAGTGAGCGAATTTTTGCAAAGATTTAACTCAAACTACCTTTATGAGATAATTCCGATCGTAGATAAGAAAAATTTTGTCATCCCATCAAATGTGGCGCAAAGCATCAAAAAAGACGATCTTGGCAGGCTAAATAACTATGTAAATTATGGCGTTGGTAAAGAGCGCGCAAAGGCAGCAGCCGAGCTTATAAAAGAAGAATTTGGCGATTTTGCAAGGATCAGCTTTAGCTCAGAAGTGATCGTAAAAGATGTCACGCGTGGCTTTATCATCAAGGTTTATAGATGATCTTGACTCAGCTAAAAAGTGGCTATCGCTACAACAGCGATACGCTGGTACTTTATGATTTTATAAGCTCAAGTTTGAAAAATTTTTCAGGCAGGATTTTAGACGTTGGCGCAGGGTGCGGGATACTTGGGCTTTTGCTTAAACGCGACTTTAAAAATTCCAGCCTAAGCTTGCTTGATATCTTGCAGATAAATGGCGAAATTTCTAAATTTAATGCCAGCAAGAACGGCTTGGAAGCAGAAATTATAAATGCTAATTTTGCGAATTTTAAAGATAGTGAGAAATTTGACCTCATCGTATCAAATCCGCCATTTTATCACGAGGGTGCAAAGCAGAGCGAAGATGAGCATATAAAGGCTAGTAGATACACAAGCTCTTTGGGTCTAAAAGACTTTATAAAAGGTATAAGCATAAATTTAAAGCCTCACAAAAGGGCATTTTTTTGCTATGCACCTGATGATCTTAGCCAGATCGCAATGTGCCTAAAAGAGTTTAAGCTAAATTTAGTAAACCTAAAATTTATTCATACAAAGGCAGATAAGCCAGCAAATTTGGCCTTATTTGAGGTGAGAAATAATTCAAACTCAAAGCTAAAAATTTTGCCACCTTTAGTGATGAGTGAAAATGGCTCGCATACAAAAGAGGCGATTGAAATTTTTAAAAAAGCTGATACAAACAGCGTTGATTATCAGGGGCTAGCGTGAGGGTGCAAGGCTTTAACTATGAGTTTGATGCTAGTTTTTGCGAGAACTGCGGTGGCAAGTGTTGCACGGGAGAGAGTGGCTACACTTGGATAAATGAAGAAGAAATTTCAAAATTTTGCACCGCATTTCATATGAGTAAAGATGAGTTTGAAAAGCAGTTTTTAATAAGAGTTGGGCTAAGGTGTAGCATAAAAGAGAAGCCTTATGAAGATGGCTTTGCTTGTGTATTTTTTGATGAAAAAAATAAAAACTGCTCAGTTTATGAGCTAAGGCCACAGCAATGTAGGACTTTTCCATTTTGGGATTATTTTAAAAAAAATTTAAAGGAGTTAAAAGCAGAATGCATTGGCGTAAAATTTTAGTAATTTTTATGAGCGTATTTTTTAACTCGCAGCTACTTTTGGCTGATGATAATAAAAGTATAAATTTACGTCTAATGCAGGCTTTATTGTTTCAAGATAGCGGAGATGTGAATGCTAGCATTCAAGCTTACTCAAACATTTTTAAAGATACAAATCAAAAAGCTTATTTAAAAGAGGCGATCAAACTCGCCTTTGCTACAAAAAATGAAAATTTAGATGCTTTGATAAGTGAAGGCGAAAAAAGCTTAAAAGACGACAGCGATTTTATACGTATAAAGGTGGCAAATTTAGTAAATCTTTCAAAGCTAAATGAAGCTAAAAGTTTAATGCAAGAGCTTGCTACAAAAGAGCCAAATGCTCAAAATTTACTAATGCTTGGCACTATTTGTATGATGCAAAATGAGGCAGCAACAGCCTTAAAATACTTTGAAGAGGCATACTCACTAAAGCAAGAAGAAGAAAACTTGCTCCGCATCGTTGATATTTTGATAAATCGCATGGATAAGATAAAAGACGCTACAAAATATCTTGAAAATTTTAGAGATGAACAAGGCTGCACACTAAAGACTTGCGAGCTTTTGGCTGAAATTTACTCCCAGCAAAGAAATTTCCCAAAAGTGATCGAGCTCTTTGAAGAGCTTTATGAGCTAAATCACGATACTTCATATATTGATAAGATCGTGCAGTTTTTTATCTATGATAAAAATTACAAAGCAGCAATTGAAATTTTAAAAAAATATAGCTACAACGATGTGGCACTTATGGATCTTTATGCGGCAACTAGTAATTTTGGTGACGCATACATACTTGCTGTTAAAATTTATAACGATAGCAGGGATTTAAATTTTTTAGCAAAAGCCGCGATTTACGAATACGAGATGAATAAAGATAACTTGAACGAACAAAAAATGGCTGAAATTTTAGATAAATTTGAAGCTAGCGTGCCAAAGCTAGAAAATGATATGTTTTTTAACTATTATGGCTACTTGCTGATAGATCATGATATTGACCCTAGAAAGGGTATAGAGCTTGTGCAAAAGGCACTTGATATCTCGCCTGATTCGCCTTATTACGAGGATTCGCTAGCGTGGGGATATTTTAAGCTTGGTGAGTGCAAAAAGGCAAAAAGCATTATACAGCATGCGATGAAAGATGTTGATTTTAGAGCTTCAAAAGAGGCAAAAGAGCATTTGCACCTAATAGAGCGCTGTATAATAAATCTAAACAAAAGGCTTAAAAAATGATACTTGATGAGATAATAAAAAAGACTAAAGATGATCTTGAAAAAAGAAAAATAGACTTCCCTGAGGAGTGGCTTGGTCGCTCGCTAGCGTACAATCCATACGTGCCAAGAGATGTTTTAAATGCACTTAGAGCAAGTCAAAATGAGCCTATAAGAATCATAGCCGAGATCAAAAAAGCAAGCCCAAGTAAGGGCGTGATAAGAGAAGACTTTGAGCCGATAAAAATAGCCCAGGAATACGAGCCATACGCAAATGCTTTTAGTATCTTGACTGAGCCACATTGGTTTAAAGGCGATATTGAATACATCACGCAAGTTCGCCGCTACGCCTCAAGGCCGATCCTTAGAAAAGATTTTATCGTTGATAAGTATCAAATTCTTGAAGCTCTTGTTTATGGGGCAGACTTTATCTTGCTCATCGCAAAAGCACTAACTCAAAACGAGCTAAAAGAGTTTTTAGACTACGCTCATCATTTAGGTCTTGAAGTTTTGGTTGAAACTCACGATGCGAGTGATGTGAAAAAAGCTATCTTTGCAGGAGCAAATATAATAGGTATAAATCACCGAAATTTAGATGATTTTACGATGGATATGAGCCTTTGTGAGAAGCTCATACCACTTTTGCCAAATGGCAAGATAATAGTCGCTGAAAGCGGTCTTTACGAGCATGAACAGCTTAGAGAGCTAAGTAAAATAGGCGTAGATGCTTTCTTGATAGGAGAGCATTTTATGAGACAAGATGATATAAAAAATGCCGTCAAAAAGATAAAGGAGGGCGAGTAATGCAGCACCTTTGTGCCCCTTGGAGAAGCGAATACTTTAGCGCTAAAAAAGATAGCTGTGTTTTTTGTGATGTTATAAACTCAGATGATGATGATAAAAATGGCGTACTTTTTCGAGCTAAACATTGTTTTGGGATTATGAATTTATATCCGTATTCTCCAGGGCATTTTATGATAATACCAAATCAGCATACCGACAAGATCGAAGAGCTTGATGAGCAGACTTGGTTTGAGATGAGTAAATTTGTAAGGCTTGGAGTTGAAATTTTAAAAAAAGAGCTTTATGCTAATGGCGTAAATATAGGTATGAATTTAGGCAAAGCAGCGGGAGCTGGGATAGCTGAGCATGTGCATTATCACCTTGTGCCAAGGTGGAGCGGAGATACAAATTTTATAACCACTATCTCTGATGTGAGAGTAAATGGCACACCATTTCATCCACTTTTTGAGAAACTAAAAAAGGCATTTAGTGCCGTTATTTGAGCTTGATGTAGAGCAGTGGCTAGAGAAAAGAAGCTCTTTTGAAATTTTAATAGACGCAAGATCGCCACATGAATTTTTATATTCTCACATAAAAGATGCCATAAATTTATATGCTTTAAATGATGCAGAACATAAAGAGGTAGGCACGCTCTATAAAAGCGATAGATCCCTAGCAAAGAGCCTTGGCGCAAAATATATCTGCAAAAATTTACAAAATATCATTGATGAGGTTTATAAAAGAGCCAAGGTTGGTTCAGCTATTGGTATCTACTGCGCTAAAGGCGGGCTTAGATCAAATTCTATTGGCTATGTGCTAAGCATGATAGGATATAGAGTTTTTAGGCTTAGTGGTGGCTATAAAGCTTATAGAAATCACGTTTTAGAATTTCTAAATCGACCTTTGAGCACGAAATTTATCACTCTTTTTGGAAATACTGGCTGCTATAAAAGTAAGCTAATAAGGGCTCTAAGCCCATCAATAGACCTTGAAGCTATGGCAAATCATTTAGGATCTGTCTTTGGAGCGATAAATGGCGCGCAGCCAAGCCAAAAAAGCTTTGAAGATGCGTTGTTTGAAAAGCTCATCACGCTAAAAGATAAAATTTGCTTTATTGAGGGTGAGAGCAGAAGGATAGGCTCATTAAGCTTGCCAAAAAGTCTTTATGAGGCTATGCGTAGTGGCATAAATGTCGAAGTGAGCGCAAGTTTAGAAAAAAGAATTTCTTGTATAGTGGATGACTATAAAAGTGTGGATAAAGCTTTTTTTGACGAGTGTATAAAGAAAATTTCGCCATTTATCGATAAAAAAGCTAGAGATGAAGCTGTGGCTAAATTTAATGAAAATGACATTGCTAAAGTAGCTGAAATTTTACTAACAAAATACTACGATAAAGTCTATAAGAAAAATGAAAATATTAATGTTTTTATAAATTCTGATGACTTTGACGAGGCCGTTAAAAAGCTAAATGATATAAAAAATGAAGCAAAATTTTAGGCTTATTTTAATTAAAAAATTAAGCCTAAAATTTATACAAATGAGTTTTAGCTCTTAAAATTTTATAATCTTTGCTCACTTAAATTTATCAATTTTACTAAAAATAATATGTTTAATTTTATGTAAAATATTTTGTATTATTCTTCTAAGCTAGTTAAAAATTTTTCAAGAAAATCAAAGCAATACCTAAATTTCGCTAGAAAGTTAAAATGGATTTAAAATGCTTTGGGATATAATCTGCGATAAATTTATCAAAAGGCTAAAGTGATGATAAAACAGATTTCTGGTTCACAGATGATAAGCGAGGCCTTGCACGAAGAGGGCGTTGAGATAGTTTTTGGCTATCCTGGCGGTGCAGCTTTAAATATCTACGACGAAACATACAAGCAGACTTATTTTAAACACGTTTTGGTTCGCCACGAGCAAGCAGCCGTTCATGCGGCCGATGGATACGCTAGAGTTAGTGGTAAAGTTGGCGTTGCTTTTGTGACAAGTGGCCCTGGCTTTACAAATGCAGTCACTGGCCTTGCAACAGCTTATAGTGATAGTATTCCTATCGTGCTTATAAGTGGTCAAGTGCCAACATTTATGATCGGCACAGATGCTTTTCAAGAGATCGATGCAGTCGGCATTTCACGCCCCTGTGTTAAGCATAACTTTTTAGTTAATAGCGTTGAAGAGCTACCTCGTATCATAAAAGAAGCCTTTTATATCGCAAGATCAGGCCGTCCAGGACCGGTTCATATCGATATCCCAAAAAATATCACATCAAGACTTGGAGATTTTGTATATCCAAAAGAAATTTCTATCCCAAGTTACAAACCGACCTATAAGGGTAACTCAAAACAGATAAAAAAAGCAGCAGTTGCGATAAATGAAGCTAAAAGGCCGCTTCTATACATCGGTGGTGGTGCGATCGCATCTGGAGCTAGCAATATCATCCGTAAATTTATGAAAAAAACTGGCATCCCAGCAGTCGAAACGCTTATGGCTCTTGGCGTACTTGACGCAAAAGATGAGCTAAATTTAGGCATGGCAGGTATGCATGGTAGCTACGCTTCAAATATGGCACTTAGCGAGTGTGACCTTCTCATCTCGCTTGGAGCTAGATTTTGTGACAGGATCACCGGCAGGACGGACGAGTTTGCCAAACATGCAAAGATTATCCACATCGATATCGATCCAAGCTCCATCTCAAAGATCATAAATGCCCACTATCCAATCGTTGGCGATCTTGCAAACGTGCTAACTGAGCTTTATGAAGAAGTCAATGCAAAGCCTGAAAACTACGCCCCTTGGAGAGAAATTTTAGATAGATATTCTAAACTAAATCCACTTGGCTACACAGATAGCGACAAGGTCTTAAAACCGCAATGGGTTATCGAAGAGACCGCAAAGATAGCAGGAGCTGATGCGATAATCTCAACAGATGTCGGACAGCACCAAATGTGGGTGGCGCAGTTTTATCCGTTTAACCGAGCAAGACAGCTTGTCACAAGTGGTGGACTTGGCACAATGGGATTTGGCCTCCCTGCAGCGATCGGCGCAAAATGTGCAAAACCAGACAATCTTGTTATAAATTTTACAGGCGATGGCTCAATACTTATGAATATCCAAGAGTTAATGACGGCTCATGAGATAAATATGCCAGTTATAAACATCATTTTAAATAACAATTTCTTGGGTATGGTTCGTCAGTGGCAGACATTTTTTTATGAAAAACGCTACTCATCAACTGATCTTAGCTTGCAGCCTGATTTTGTAAAGATCGCTGAAGGATTTGGCGGAGTTGGCTTTGTTTGCAAGAGTAAGGATGAGTTTAGAAAGGCTTTAAAAGAAGCGATCGATAGCAAAAAATCAGCGATGATCGACGTTAGGATCGACCGTTTTGAGGATGTGCTTCCTATGGTTCCAGCTGGAGCCGCGATTTATAATATGATATTAAAGAGCAAGGAAGAAAAATGAGTATCAGAAGAACGATTTCGGTTATAGTTTTAAATGAACACGGCGTTTTGGCTAGAATTTCTGGGCTTTTTGCGGGCAGAGGCTACAATATCGATACACTCACAGTTGCTCCAATACCTGAGAGCAACTTCTCAAGGCTAAGTATCGTAACAAGTGGCGACGAGAGAGTTTTAGAGCAGATCGTAAAGCAGCTTCATAAGCTCATACCAACGTATAAAGTCATAGAAAGTGGCGAATTTGTCGAAAAAGAGATGGCGCTCGTAAAAATTCCGCTTGGTGAAAATTTTGCAGGCCTTGAGGCCATACTAAAGGCATACAACGGCATCGTGACAAACACAAATGAAAACTACATAGTCGTCATGGTGGCTGATGATGCGAGTAGGATAGAGAGCTTTTTAAAATCTATAAAGAAATTTAACCCAGTTGACGTCGTACGCGGCGGATCTGTGATAATGGATATATGATGAAACTAAGTGAAATAGCTTTAAAAGTAAACGCTACTTTTAGCGGAGAAGATATAGAAATTTTTGCCTTAAATTCTTTAAAAAATGCAAATAAGGCCGAGCTAACATACTGCGATGGCGAGAAAAATGCAAAATTTATAAGCAACTCAAATGCTGGAGCCATATTGGTGGCAAAATCGCTTTTAGACTTGGTGCCAGTTGGCATGGTCGCACTTGTGTGTGACAACCCGCACCTTGCATTTGCCTTGCTTAGCAAAGATTATGCAAAGCCGCTATTTTGCGAGCCAAAGCCATCAAATATAGCTCCAAGTGCTACTATTATGCCAAATGTCTACATCGGCTCAAACGTGAGTGTTGGTGAAAATACGATAGTCATGGCTGGGGTATTTTTGGGCGATAATGTGACTATTGGCAAAAACTGTATCATCCATCCAAATGTTGTCATTTACAATGACTGTGTGGTTGGAAATGAGTGTCACCTGCTAGCAAACTGCGTGATCGGAAGTGATGGCTTTGGCTATGCACACACAAAAACCGGTGAGCATGTGAAAATTTATCACAACGGCAACGTTGTCCTAGGTGATTTTGTCGAGATCGGAGCTTGTACGACGATAGATCGTGGAGTATTTGAAAGTACCGTGATCGCAAACTACACAAAGATAGATAATCTCGTTCAAATAGGCCACAACTGTGAGCTTGGAAACGGATGCCTTATAGTCTCGCAAACTGGCCTTGCTGGCTCAACGATACTAGGCAGAAACGTTGTCATGGGCGGGCAAAGTGGCTCGACTGGACATGTAAGTGTGGGTGACTTTGCACAGATCGCAGCACGTGGTGGTGTTAGCAAGGATTTGCCTGGCGGTAAAAAATACGCTGGTGCTTATCCGATAATGGAGCTTTCAGATCAGTTTAAACTCCAAGCAAAAATTTTGAGATTTTTTAAGAAAAATTGATTGCAAGCTTTTGCGAGTTCAAAGTCGCAAAAGCTTTTTATCTCGTAGCCTAAAAATGCTAATTCTATTTTAAAACGAGCTAGACTTAAAAATTTATATGTTAAGTTTGGCAAAATACAAAATAACTATTTTATTTTAAACATCTATTTATTTGGATTTGTTCTCTTTTATTACTCTAGCCGTTTCTATTGCGATTTCTAGCTCTTCATTTGTTGGTATGATAAGTGTTTTTATCTTAGCGTCATCCCCATCTATGCATCTCTCGCCTCGCATGTCTTGGAAATTTAGATCGTGATTTATGTGAATGCCAAGATGTTTTAATTCATCACAAATTTTTTGCCTTGTATTTGGTGCATTTTCGCCAATACCGCCGGTAAATATGAGCGCATCAACGCGTCCTAAAATGGCGTAGTATGAGCCAATGTACTTTTTCACTCGGTAGCAAAACATATCAAAGGCAAGCTTAGCTCGCTCGTCGTTTTGCATCTTAGCTACAACCTCTCTCATGTCACTTGAGCCACAAATTCCAAAAAGTCCGCTTTTTTTGTTTAAAAAGTTATCTATCTCGTTCCACTTTAAAACGCCGATATTTAGCAGGTAAATGACCACAGCTGGGTCCATATCGCCGCTTCTTGTACCCATTATGAGCCCTTCAAGCGGGCTAAGCCCCATCGAGGTGTCGATACTTTTGCCATTTTGTACCGCACAGGCTGAGGCGCCATTTCCTAGATGAAGTGAGATGGCATTAAATTTATCAAATTCTATACCAAGCATTTTGGCCGCTTGCTTGCAAACATATCTATGTGATGTGCCGTGAAAGCCGTATTTTCTGATATGATGAGTCTTGCAAACATCGTATGGTAGGGCATAGCGGTAGGCGTACTCTGGCATGCTTTGATGAAATACCGTGTCAAAAACGACCACGTGAGGTACGTTTTTGCTCTCTTTCATCGCATTTTTGATGCCAGCAAGGTGCCCTGGGTTGTGAAGTGGGGCAAGCGGACTTATCTCCTCGATCTTTTTGATGACGCTCTCATCAACGATCATCGAGCTAAAAAAGCTCTCGCCACCGTGAACTATCCTGTGTCCGATACCATCAAGCTCGCTTAGATCGTGCAATGTGTGTGATGTAACAAAAAGCTCGTTCATCGCCTCAAGTCCGTCATGGTGGTCTTTTATAAAGCGTTTTATCTCATAGGTTTCGCCATTTGCTTTTAGTACCGCCCTTGAGCTGGAGCTACCGATTTGCTCGACTAGACCGCTTGCTAGACTGGTTTTGGTATCCATTGCAAAAAGTTGAAATTTTATTGAGCTACTACCCGAGTTTAAAACCAAAATTCTCATATTATTCTCCTGCTTGTATGGCGCTGATTAAGATAGTATTTACCACGTCTTCAACGAGGCAACCGCGGCTTAGGTCATTAACTGGCTTTTTTAATCCTTGAAGTATTGGACCCACAGCTAGAGCGTTTGCGCTTCGCTGAACTGCTTTATAACAGATATTTCCGCAGTTTAAATTTGGAAAGATAAAGACATTTGCATGCCCAGCTATATCAGAGTTTGGCATTTTTTTACTAGCCACACTTGGCTCGATAGCTGCATCAAACTGAATAGGTGCTGCAATTTTTAAATTTGCGTCAAGCTCAAGTGCTTTTTTAGCAGCTTCTTTTATAAACTCCACATCAGGCCCACTTCCGCTATCAGCTGTAGAGTAGCTCAGCATAGCGATCTTTGGACTAAGGCCAAATGCACTTGCTGTTTGAGCGCTACTTAGCGTGATGCTAGCAAGCTCATCTGCGCTTGGATTTGGCGTGACGGCACAGTCTGCAAAGAGCAAAATTTCTTCTTCAAGTGCCATGAAAAATGCCCCGCTTACCACACTTACATTCGGTTTTGTTTTTATGATCTGTAAAGCTGGACGGATCGTATCAGCTGTGCTCATCGTAGCGCCACTTACTAAGGCATCAGCCAAGCCTTCATAAATTAGCATTGTGGCAAAGTAAATTTTATCTTTTGCAAGCGCATTTGCCTTGACTTCGTCCATACCTTTATGCTTTCTAAGCTCATAAATTTTCTTTGCAAATTCATCTGTCAGCTCGTTTTGTGCTGGGTTGATCACTTTAGCTTTGCTTAAATTTAGCCCAAAAGCAGCTGCCTTTTTTGAAATTTCGCTTTCAAGTCCTAGTAAAATGATATTTGCCGCATCTTTTTCTAGTACGATGTGAGCAGCTCTTAAGATCCTCTCATCATCGCTTTCTGGCAAAATAACGGTCTTATTTGCCATTTTAGCTCTTTTTAGAAGCAAGCTTTGAAATTTAAAAGGAGTGACAATCTGGGCTTGATAGTTTAAAATTTCATCGATCTTATCGGTGATTAGAAGCTTTGAGTTTGGATTTAGTGCTTTTAGTTCACTTACATGTTCGTCAAAAATTGGTGTGTTTAAATTTCTTGCTAGCTTTAAATTTAGCTCGCTTTTACCAAAGATACTAAAGCTCTCACAGCCAAGAACTATAACAAAATCGCTTTTGGCTTTTAACTCTTCAAATTTATCTATAAATTTTAGAAAAAATTCTTTTTCATTTGAGTTTATTAAGTTATTTTTATCATTTTCATCTGGGATTATTTTAAAAATCTCAACTTTTTTGAATTTTGTAGCTATAATTTCTTGCAGATGTGCTAAATTTTTGTCTGTAAAAACGTAACAACTTTTCATTTGCGACCTTTTTAGGAACTTAAATTGCTTAATTCTAGCACAAAGATACTTATTTTAAGGCATTTTTTATGAACCATAAAACGATTTGGCTCGTCTTATCTGCGGGCATTATTTGCACTGGCTGCACACCAAGCGCTGATCCTCATATCAATATGAAACCCCCAGTTTATGTCGAGCAACTCCCTTCAAAAGATAGTGGAACCGGACAAAGCAACGCTGGCAGCCTCTTTGGAAAGGGCGAAAATCCTCTTTTTTCAGATAGAAAAGCGATGAATGTAAATGATATCGTGACTATCGTTATCTCAGAAAATGCAAGCCAAACTTCAACTGGTAGCAAAAGTACCAACAAAGATAGCACCGTTTCGCTTGGCGGAGGTGTATTTACGGCTGGAGCCGCTCCACTTTCAAATATAGCTGATAATCTAAACAAATACGGCGACATCGGCTTTAAAGCAGGTGGTGGCAATAAATTTACAGGAAGTGGCACGAGCAACAGAAGCGAGAAATTTACCGCAACCATTTCAGCTAGGATCATAAAAATACTAAATAACGGCAATTACTTTATCGAGGGTAGCCGCGAGCTACTTATAAACGGCGAAAAGCAGATCATGCAAGTAAGTGGCGTTATCAGACCTTACGACATCTCACAAAACAACGAAATCGACTCAAAATATATAGCTGATGCCAAAATTTTATATAAAACCGAGGGTGAGCTAGACAAATCTACCAAAAAACCTTGGGGCACAAGGCTCATGGAGGCCATCTGGCCATTTTAATGCAACTTTAAAAGCCTAAATTTCATCCATTTGGGCTTTTAAAAATTTTTATCTCAAAAATTTCTCTCGCCTTAAATATGCTAAATTTTTAGAAATTATTAAAAATTATAGTTGATATTTACTTTCAGAATAATATGCTTAAAATATTGAAGATTCATCAAAATAAAATAAAATTTCTCAAAATATTATTTTTTATATTTTGAAAATATATCGCAAAAAAAGGGATTTTAAATTTTTTAGTTAAAATTTATTTAATTATAAATATTAATTTTATAAAA
>NZ_CABPVR010000002.1:66395-90348 GCF_902460875.1 Campylobacter concisus
AAGATATTATTAAAAAAAGTAAAATTTTCAAGCAAAGGAGCTTATATGAATAATGACTTGCGTCAAAAGATAGATAGACGCTTAAGTGAGCTTAGTGCGTTGCCTAAGATGAAAAGCGACTCGAGTATTGCGCAGCTTTTAAAAGAGAAGGGCTTTACGAGGCGTGATTTTATGAAGTGGGCTGGTGCGATGACAGCTTTTATGGCTCTACCAAGTGCGATGACACCGATGGTTGCTCGTGCTGCTGAGCTTAGCGATAGGCTTCCTGTGATATGGCTTCATATGGCAGAATGCACAGGCTGTAGCGAGAGCTTACTAAGAACCGATGCTCCAAGTATAGATAGTCTTATATTTGACTACATAAGCCTTGAATACCACGAAACTATCATGGCAGCTTCTGGTTGGCAGGCTGAAGAAAATTTAGAGAGTGCGATCGAAAAATACAAAGGCAGATACATTTTGCTAGTTGAGGGCGGTATCCCAACTGGTGCGACTGAAAATTTTCTAACTGTTGGACCTCACGGCACTAGCGGCAAAGCTCACGCCGTAAATGCCTCTGCAAATGCAGCTACTATCTTTGCCATTGGCACCTGTTCTAGCTTTGGCGGTATCCAAGCAGCTAAGCCAAATCCAACAAATTCTGTCGGTCTCTCAAAAGTGACTGATAAGCCGGTCATAAACGTGCCAGGATGCCCTCCAAGCGAGAAAAACATCGTTGGTAACGTCCTTCACTACTTGCTATTTGGTACACTTCCGGCACTTGATGTTTACAATAGACCAAAATGGGCTTACGGCTTAAGAATTCACGATCTTTGCGAAAGACGTGGCCGCTTTGATGCAGGCGAATTTGTCCAAACATTTGGCGATGAAGGCGCAAAAAATGGTTACTGCTTATATAAAGTGGGCTGCAAAGGTCCATATACATTTAATAACTGTTCACGCGAGAGATTTAACCAGCACACATCATGGCCAGTTCAAGCAGGTCACGGCTGTATAGGCTGCTCAGAGCCAGACTTCTGGGATACGATGGGACCATTTGAAGAACCGATGGCGGATAGGCTATTTGACACTGTTTTAGGGCTTGGCGCTGATAATGTAAGTGATAAGATCGGTATTGGCATTTTAGCACTTGCTGGCGTTGGCATAGCAGCTCACGCTGTTATAGCTTCTACGAGTAAAGATAAAGAATAAGGCGAAAAAATGAGTGAAAAAAGAATAGTAATAGACCCTATAACACGTATCGAGGGACACTTAAGAATAGAAGTTGTTGTAGATGAAAATAATGTTGTAAAAGAGGCTTACTCTGGCTCAACTCTTTGGCGTGGCTTAGAGCAGATCGTAAAAGGCAGAGATCCAAGAGATGCTGGCTTTTTTATGCAAAGAATTTGTGGCGTTTGTACATACTCACACTACCGAGCAGGCATCATCGCAGTTGAAAATGCTCTTGGCATCAAGCCTCCGTTAAATGCTGAGCTAACTAGAACGCTGATGAACGCAGCTTTATATCTTCACGATCACATCGTGCATTTTTATCAGCTTCACGGCATGGATTGGGCGGACGTCGTCTCTGCACTAAGTGCAGATGTGCATAAAGCTAGCGAAGAGGCGTTTAAATATACTGATCTGCCATTTGCCACGGGAGCTGACAAGCTAAAAGAGGTAAAAGAGAGGGTTGAAGCATTTGTTAAAAAGGGCAATCTTGGACCATTTGCCAATGCATACTGGGGACACAGCACATATAAATTTACGCCAGAGCAAAACTTAATCGTCCTCTCTCACTATCTAGAGTGCCTAAGGATCCAAAGAACAGCAGCTCAGATGATGGCGATCTTTGGCGCGAAAAACCCACACCCACAAAGCCTAACAGTTGGTGGCGTGACCTGTGTGATGGACCTTATGGATCCAGCTAGAATGGGCGAATATATGAGCAAATTTGCCGAGATCAAAGAATTTGTAGATAGAGCTTACTATCCAGATATCTTGATGGCAGCTAAAGCTTATGGTAATGAGCCAAGCGTTCTAAACGATGTTGGTGTGGCAAATTTACTCTGCTACGATGAGTTTTTGATTGGCAAAAATGACCATCTATTTAAAGGTGGCTATATCTTAAATGGCGATCTTAGCAAGGTTCATGAGATCGATGAAGATAAGATCACAGAAGAGGCGACAAGGGCTTGGTATAAAAATGACAAAGCACTTCACCCTTATGACGGCGAGACTGAGGCGAACTACACAGGCCTTATTGACGGCGAGAGCATAGATGCCGAGGGCAAACTAGCTCATAGTAAGCTTTTTGATACAAAAGGCAAATATAGCTGGATCAAAGCACCAAGATATGATGGCATGCCTATGCAAGTGGGTCCAATAGCAAGTATCGTTATAAACTACGCTAGAGGCAACGAGAGAGTTAAAAAAGTAGTTGACGAATTTTTAGCAAAGAGTGGCTTGCCATTAAGCGCAGTTTTCTCAACTCTAGGCAGAACCGCTACTCGTATGCTTGAGGCAAAAGTGGTAGCAGAGCACACAATGGATGCATTTAATGCCTTGGTAGAAAATTTAAAATCAGATCAAGAGACTTGCGCAAAATATGTAATCAATAACAAAAAAGAGTACAAAGGAAATTTTCAAGGCAATGCTCCAAGAGGTGCGCTTAGTCACTGGTGCCGCATAAAAGATGGCGTTATCACAAACTGGCAAGCAGTCGTACCAAGCACATGGAACGCCTCTCCAAAAGACGCACAAAATCAAATGGGAAGCTACGAAGCGTGCTTAGTTGGTTTAAAGATCGCTGATCTTTCAAAACCACTTGAGATAATACGAAAAATTCACTCTTACGATCCTTGTATCGCATGCGCTGTGCATGTTATGGATACAAAGGGAAATGATTTGAGTACTTATAAGATAAATCCAAATTTGTAAGGAGAAAAGATGTCACATAAAAATGCTGACAGGATCAGCGAATACGAATTCTCCATTGGCGTTAGGCTGACACACTGGATTAGATTTGCAGCGATCACACTTTTAGTTGTGAGCGGCTACTATATCTCGTACGTTTTTGTGAGTCCAGAGATCACGAGCGAGCCTACAAATTTTATGCAAGCAAAGTGGCGTATGGCTCACCAGATCGCTGGCTTTGTGCTAATAGCGGCGTTTATCTTTAAATTTTATCTATTTGTCTTTGATAAACACAGCAAAAAAGAGTGGATGAGTGTGGTTGATTTTCTAAATCCAAAAATTTGGATCGCACAGATTAAGTATTATCTTTTTATGGGGCCACATCCGCATTTAAGGGGCGTTTATAATCCTTTGCAGTTTGCCTCATACTTTTTCTTTTATCTTATTTTGACTCTTATTTGCCTAAGCGGTCTTGTGCTTTATGTTCATGTTTATCATGAGGGACTTGGCGGAGCGCTTTATGAGCCAGCGAGATTTTTTGAAGAGCTTATGGGCGGACTAGCAAATGTCAGAACGATACATAGAATTTGCATGTGGGTCATTATGATTTTTGTGCCTATTCATGTTTATATGGCAGTATTTAACGCTGTTAAAGGCAAAAATGGAGCGATGGACGCCATCGTTAGTGGCTATAAATTTGTAAAAGAACACTGATGAGAGTGCTGGTTCTTGGTATCGGCAACGTGATGTTTGCCGATGAGGGCATAGGTGTTCATTTTGTAAATTTGATGGCTAAAAACTATAAATTTACAAGTTCTAAAAACGAGCTTACTCTAATGGACGGGGGCACTTTAGCCCTCGCTCTAACTCACATAATAAGCGAATTTGACTATCTTATCGTCGTTGATTGCATTAGCGCAAATGGTGCAAGCGTAGGTGATGTTTATTTTTTCGACTTTCTAAACGTGCCAAATTTTATCAGCTGGGACGGCTCGGCTCACGAGATAGAGATGCTTCAGACCCTTCATCTAATGGAGCTTGCAGGCGATAGGCCTACGACTAAAATTTTAGGCATCGTGCCTAGCCGCATAGAGTCATCAAATTTTAGCCTCTCAGATGAGGTTATAAACGCTTCTGTAATTTTAGAAAAAAAACTGCTTGAACACTTAAAAGAGCTTGATTTTAAGTGTGAAAAAGTAGCAAATTTCACCCTAAATGATATCGTTGATGAATACGCTAAAAAAGGTTTAAAATGATACTTGCTTTTAAATTTACTTGCCACAAGGACGCTTCGTTCCTGGTGCCATTTTTACGCTTGCTTGCTGGCGATCTAGCTCATAGTCTAAAGTGCAAAGATAATGAAATTTGTCTAAAGGTAAGTGGCAATACCAGCGAGCTTGAGAGCGTGGCAAATAAAGCAAGTGCGCTCTTGCCATTTAGTCTTTTTATAAAGCACAGTGAGGTTTTGGCTGCAAGTGAGCTTGATGAAGATAGCAAGATAAATGAGATAAAATTTGGCGGCCTAACTCCAACTCAAGCGAGTGCCTTTTTGGCTAGCGAAAAGGCTATTTTAAATGAAAGTGGCGTGCTATGTGAGAGTAAATTTGAGGGTGAGATAACGCTTGATAATTTTAATGAAAAGCTCAAAACTTGCCTAAATTTATTAAAAAACGGCAAGAGTATTTGTGTAGAGCAAGATGAAAATTTATATGAAATTTCTCTTGGGGTAAATTTTGATGCAAATTTCTTGATGCTTGTAAATTTAAAGCAGCTACCAAAAATTTTTATCGCCGATGATAGAGTTTTGACGTTTTTAGCTAGCTTTGAAAAGCCACTTTTAGTTCTAAAAACCACAGCCATTTATAGGCAAAATCACGAGGATGCACCGCTATTTTTTGACGTAATGGCACCAAACGATATTTTTCTTTATGCCGTTTGTGAGAGGCTAAATAAAGAGAGCTTTAGCTTTTTAAGCGTTAAAGTAAAGGGGCAAAAAAATGCTCTTTCAAGGCTTACTTTACTTGAAAATAGCGCAGTTTTAAGCCCATTTTTCTATACAAAAGATGAGGAATTCGAGCTTAGTAATTTTGGCGATATAGCTTTGGGATTAAAATTTAGCAAATTTAGTGATGATGAAATTTGCCTGCTTTCAAAATCAAGCAAAACGCAGCTTCTATTTTTGCCAAAATTTAGTAGCTTTGAAGAAATTTATAAGCTCATAAGAGCCGAGGAGGGCGGCGAAAGGCTACTTGAAAATTTCAGCAAAGAGCATGCCCTGCCAAGTGGTAAATTTAGCTCAAATGCTAGCTTTTTCTCGCTATTTTGCATAGCTGGGCGCATACTTGGCTTAGGCGATGACTTTAAAAAAGCAGGGGAGAATTTGCTTCTTATGGCAGCTGATTTTAGCGGTCAAAAGGGCGTTAGGATTGATTATAAGATGAAAGATGACTTTGGTTTAGACGGGGTTAAGTTTGTAAAAAGTATCATTTCGTTTGTCCTTGCTGGCGCTGGAGAGAAGAACATCAGCTTTGGTTGCACCGAGTCTTTGGCGCATTTTTTGAGCGATTTTAGCTATGAAAAACGAGATAAATTTAATATCAAAAATATTATTTTAAGCGGGGATTTATTTTATAATAAGGTAGTTAGCAACTTGATAAAAAAGCACCTAAACCCAAATATAAAAACAAATTTTGACCCCGGATTTGGCATTGAGATCAAGCTTTAGATATGAGATCAAAGGCTTAGTTCAAGGCGTGGGCTTTAGACCTTTTGTCTATACTTTGGCGGATAAATTTGCCCTTGTTGGCGAAATTTACAACGACGACGAGGGCGTGAAGCTAAATTTTAGCGGAGAAGATGCCAGTTTTTTGGCTTTTGAAAAAGAGCTTTTTAGCTCGCTGCCAGCCCTTGCTAGGATCGATGAGTTTAGTAAATTTAAGATAGATAAAATTTATGAAAAGCTTGAGATCATCGCCTCAAAAAGAGCGACCAAGCAAGCGCCCATCTTGCCTGATTTTGCCCTTTGTGACGACTGCTTGCGCGAGTTTTATGACCCCACAAATCCACGCTACAAATATCCATTTATAAACTGCACCAATTGCGGGCCGAGATTTTCCATCATCAAAGCCTTGCCATACGACAGGGCAAATACGACGATGAACGAGTTTAAAATGTGTGAATTTTGCGGTGGCGAGTATAAAGACCCGCTTAATCGTCGCTACCACGCAGAGCCGATCTCTTGCCCAAACTGCGGGCCAAAGCTATATCTAAAAGATAAATTTGGCAAAGTCTTGGCTAGTGGGAACGAAGCAGCCAAAGAGGCGGCTAAGCTCATAAACGAGGGTAAAATTTTAGCCATTAAAGGGCTTGGTGGCTTTCATTTGGTTTGTGACGCGACAAATGAAGCCGCAGTTTGCGAGCTAAGAGCTAGAAAGCATCGCCCAAGCAAGCCATTTGCTCTGATGAGTAAAAATTTAGAGAATGCTAGAAAAATAGCGCAAATTTCAGAGGCGGAGGCTAAGCTACTTAGCTCAAATTTAAAGTCTATCGTCTTACTTGAGACAAAAAATGGCTCAAATATTGCAAAAAGTGTCGCTCCAAATTTAAACAAGCTTGGTGTTATGCTTGCATTTAGTGGCATACATCTTTTGCTATTTGACTATCTTTTGCACGACATCATCGCAACTAGCGCAAACATCTCAGGTGAAGTTGTGATAAAAGATGAGAATGAGCTAAGAGAAAAACTAGGTGATGTCATAGACTTTTACCTTGATCACGACCGAGAAATTTACTCGCCAAGTGACGATAGTATCGCATTTTGCATTGGAGATGAAGTTGTTTTTACAAGGACGAGCCGTGGGCTAAATCCAAATTTCATCCATACAAATTTCAAGCAAAAAGGGACGTTTTTAGCCCTTGGAGCGGAGCTAAAAAGCTCATTTTGCATCTACAAAGACGGACTTTTGATGATCAGCCCATATATCGGCGATCTAAAAAACGTGGCGACTTTTGATAGATTTAAAGATATTTTTACTCTTTTTGAAAAGACTTACAACCTAAAAATAGACAAGGTCATAGCCGATCTGCATCCAAATTTTTTAAATACAAAATGGGCAAAGGATCAGGGCTTTGAGCTAGTTCATCTGCAGCATCACTACGCCCATCTACTAAGCGTAATGTTTGAAAATGAGCTGGCAGATAAAGAGTATCTTGGCTTTTGCTTTGACGGCACTGGATACGGGGAAGATGGCAAAATTTGGGGTGGCGAGGTCTTTAGGCTAGATAAAAAGAGTTACGAGAGAGTTTATCATTTTGATGAATTTATCTTATTTGGGGGCGAAAATAGCATCAAAAATATTTATCTAATCGCATATTCTATTATTTTAAAATACTCTCTTGAGGACGAAGCTAGTAAATTTTTAGTAAATTTTGATGAAAAAATGCTTGCAAATTTTAAAAAAATGGAGCAAAAAGGATTAAACTTAGTAAAGACTAGCTCAGTTGGTAGGATATTTGACGCATTTGGGGCGATTATTTGTAGACTTTTTCACTCGAGTTTTGAGGGCGAGAGTGGTATGAGGCTTGAAGCGCTTTATGATAAAAATTTAGATGCGTGTTATAAATTTAGTCTAGACAATGGAGTAATCGGCTTTAAAGAAGCTTTCAAAAGTGCTTTAAAAGATGAGCCAAGAGTGGCTGCAACGGCGTTTATAAATGGCTTAGCTGATATTATTTTTGAAATTTCAAAAAAAGAAAAAATGGAAATTTTACTAAGCGGCGGAGTTTTTCAAAATAAGACTTTACTTGATATCATTTACGAAAAATTTACTAAAGCAAATTTGAAATTTCATATCAATAAAAAATTCTGTAGCAACGATTCTAATGTAAATTTAGGGCAAATTTATTATTATTTATCCACATTTTAAAAGAACTGATGTATAATGATTGTAAACGGTAATCAAACGAGAAAGGAGCAAAAAATGGATAGTGTTATACGTTTTAGTGTTTCTTTACCTAGTCAGTTACTAGACGAACTAGATAGGAAAGTTAGCGAACAAGGCTACGCTTCTAGGAGCGAATTTACGAGGGATCTGATCCGTGAAAAGATCGTAAATGATAGCTGGAAGGACGCTAATGAAGAGTTGATCGGTGTTTTGACGCTAATTTATGTGCATCATCACAACGATTTGGTGAATAAAAAAATGGATATCGAGCATGACTCTGACGTGAAAATCATCTGTACAAATCACGTACATGTCGATCATCATAACTGCTTAGAAACTATCTCTATAAGAGGTGAGGCGGCCAAAATAGAACGCTTTTCTGAGAGAATCGCTGGTTTAAAAGGTGTTAAATTTTCTAAACTTACAAAGGCTGCTGTTCCTAAATTTTAGCGCGCTAAAGTCTTTGCGGTGGTAGGAAATTTAGGAGTTTTTAACAAGTATAGCAAGCAGTTGGTTTCTCATAGTTGCGTTGTTTATTGTATTTGTCTTTCAAAATAGTTTTTAAGCGGTTTTTGTGGTTTTTGTAAATCGATATGGAGTTTTTGCTGATTTGCTCGTGCAAACTCCATATCTTTTAAATAAAATATAGTTTGTAGTCTTTTTCTTGAGCTTAGTTTAAGGCTAGAATTTATAAAAGATAAGCTCAAATTTCATGCAAGTAATTCTTCTTAGCATTTAAATTATATTTTTATATAATAACAACAAAAATTTGATCCTTATTACCACATTTCTACGCTGGCTAATAGGCTTCTTATGTTTTAATGAGCTTGCAAAGGAGTTGTTATTGAACTTTTTAAATAGAATTTTTCTAGCAAAAGAGCTGGATCGGTGGCAAAGTGATGGAATAGTTGATAAAGAGACTGCTATAAAAATAGCAAATTTATATGACATCGACCCTGACGCTCATAGTGACAAGATGAGTTTTATCCTAAAACTTGTAGCATATCTCTTTTTTGCCCTGGCTTTTTTTACGCTTGTTGGTGCAAATTGGGAAGAGATACCAAGACTAGGACGTTTGGCACTTGTGTTGTTTGTACTTGGGCTTGTAAATTTTGGTGGAATTTACTATCTTGCAAAGGGAAAGGAAAATCTATCAACGGCGATGTTTTTTCTTGTAAATTTCTGCTTTGGTGCAGCGATTGCACTTATTGCCCAAATTTATCACATTAGTGATGATCCAAGCGGCGGTATTTTACTTTGGAGTATCGGAGCGTTTGCGGTTTCTTTTGCTAGTAAAAAAGGTGTGTTGGTAGCCCAAAGTCTTATCTTTGCGACAGTTTGGTTTTTTATGATAGCTTATCAGAGCGACTTTGGTTTTGGCTTTATCATTTTTATAGCACTTGGCGCATATACGCTTTACAAAGACGATTCAAAATGGCTTGCTTTTGTGCTTTTTATAGATATTTTTATATACATCATTTCATTTTGCGGCTACATTAGTGGTTTTAGGGCGATATTTGATTATGGCTTTTTGTTTGGACTTCCGATGGTTGCGATCGTATCGCTATCTTATGCACTTTTGCTTATTAGCATTTCGCCGCTACTAGATAAATTTAGAATAGGGCTTGGCGCATTTACGAAAGAATTTGGTAAAAATTTTGGCGTTTTTGTGTTGTTATTTTGTCTATTTTTATTTGAAGAAAGAAATTTATTTGAGCTTTACGATGAAAAGCTTTGGTTTGTGAAGTCATTTTTTAAAAGCAACTTTGGCTTTGTCTTTATCCTATTTAGTGTTGCTTATTTTGCACTATTTTTTAAAGAAAAAAATAAGAGTGGTTTGCTACTTGGGGCACTGCTCGTGTCGTTGCCATTTGTCTTTAGCTACGGGCCTGGCTACGCAAATATATTTTTCTCGCTCGCAAATATCATAACAGCTGCGGTCCTTATAAAAAAAGGTGAGTTAAAACTTGGTCTTTGTATGATATTTTTGGTTGCAGCCGTGAGGTACTTCCAGCTAATAGGTGATTATATTGGTGCTACGGCGCTATTTATGGTATTTGCTTTCATAGTGCTAGTTGTCGCTAGAAAAGGAGGCAAAAAATGAAGATAAAAGTCTTAATAGTAGCTGTAATTTTTCAAATTTCGCTTATTGGCATTATGCTTGGCTACGCGCTTATGCCACTTTATTTTGGACAAGAGGTAAGAGTAAGGGTAAGTCTTTACGATCCAAGAGATCTTTTTCGCGGAAATTATGTTGATTTAAACTATGAATTTTCAAATTTTCATTCAAGAAATTTTGACGAAAATGATAAAGTTGACCGCTATATCGGCCAATACGATGAGAGAGTAAGAGATGGGGCTAGAGTTTATGCTGTTTTAAAACCAGATGTTAATGGCACTTACGGCTTTGCAAAATTTAGTGCAAGCAAGCCAGAAAATGGAGTGTTTTTAGCTGGTAGATATGATGGCTACTCGCTCGTAAAATACGGCATAGAGCACTTTTATATGTCGCCTGATAGTGCAGCTAATACTGAAGATGAAATGAGAGAAGAAGACGTTGATGCGTATGCGGTTTTGATGGTAATGGATAATGGCAAGGCTAGACTAAAGGATCTAATAATCCAAAAGAATGCCCAAAAAAATAGTAAAAAACTACTTGGTGATGAAAATTTTGATAAGTTGGATGAGATTAGGCAAAAAGAGTAAAGTAAATTTAGTCAAAATTCTTATGCAAATTTTATTTATATTTTTAAATTTAAATAAAAATTTAAATAAATTAATTAATTTTGATCTATTTGCAAAAACTCCTAAATTTTAATTTTATTTTTAAATTTAAGAGTTAAAATCTCCATAAATTAATAAAAAAGGATAAAAAAATGTGTAAAGATTGCGGTTGTTCAATGGGTAATCACGCCCACACTCACACTCACGCTGATGGCACTACTCACTCACACCCACATACTCACGACGGGCATACGGACCACGCTCATGACGCACACGAGCATAGCCACGAGACCCACGCACACCCTGTGCTAAACGAGAGCAAAACCATAGACGTGATAGAGAAAATTCTATCTGAAAACGACAAAGAGGCCGCTCACAACAGAGCCCATCTTGATGAGAAAAAGATACTTTGTGTAAATTTGATGAGTAGCCCAGGTGCTGGTAAGACGACGCTTTTAGAGGCTACGATAAAGGCTGGTAAATTTAAAATAGGCGTTGTTGAGGGCGATTTGGAGACAAATCAAGACGCCGACCGTGTAGTAAAGGCTGGCGCAAAGGCTCATCAGATAAGTACAGGTCAGACCTGTCATTTGGACGCATTTATGGTGCATGAAGGGCTTCATCATCTGCCACTAAACGATCTTGATCTAGTCTTTATAGAAAATGTTGGAAATTTAGTTTGCCCTGCAAGCTACGATGTTGGCTCACATTTTAACGCTGTGCTTCTTTCAGTGCCAGAGGGTGATGACAAGGTGAGCAAATATCCAGTGATGTTTAGGGCTGCTGACGTGCTTCTCATTACAAAAGCTTCGCTCGCACCATACTTTGACTTTGATATAGAGCGAGTAAAAAATGACGCTAGGAAGCTAAATCCAAAGGTCGATATCTTTGTGGTAGATAGCAAAACTGGTGAAGGCATTGATAAATGGATAAGTTATTTGGAATTTAAAAAAGAGCTAAGATAATGTGCCTCTCAATCCCTTCAAAAGTAATAGAAATAGATGAAAATAACGTTGCCACCGTTGAGACTCTAGGCGTTACTAGAAAGGTAAGCCTAGATCTCATCTCTGAAGAGGTAAAAGTGGGCGAATACGTGCTAATCCACGTAGGATACGCTATGCAAAAGATCGATACGCAGTTTGCGCTTGAGAGCTTGGAGGTCTATCAAAAGATCGCTGAGGATATGGACGCGGGGAAAATTTGATGGATCTTATCAATGACTTTCGCGATAAAAATTTAATCCTAGCCCTTTCAAAACTCATAAAAAAAGAGAGCACAAAGCCCCTAAATATCATGGAAATTTGTGGTGGTCACACGCATAGCATTATGAAATTTGCACTGCCAAGCTTGGTTGGAGAGCATATAAATTTCATCCACGGCCCAGGCTGTCCAGTTTGCGTGATGCCAAAGAGTCGCATAGACGAAGCCTGTAAGCTAGCTAGCATGGATAATGTGATCTTTTGCACGCTAGCTGACATGCTAAGAGTGCCTGGCTCAAAGACAAGCTTGCAAAAGCTTCGTGGCGAGGGGCATGATATAAGGGCACTTTACACGCCACTTGATGCGCTAAATATCGCTAAACAAAATCCAGACAAAAAGGTCATATTTTTTGCCATTGGCTTTGAGACGACGACGCCAATGAGCGCAAATTTAGTTGAAAAAGTGGTGCAAGAGGGCATTAAAAATTTATACTTTCACATAAATCACGTAACTGTTCCGGCTCCAGTTAGAGCTATAATGAGCGATGAAAACGTGAGGATAGACGCATTTTTAGGCCCAAGCCATGTAAGTGTCATCACTGGAAGTAAAATTTACAAAGAGCTAGCGAGCGAGTTTAAAAGACCGATAGCCATTAGCGGTTTTGAGCCGCTTGACATCATGGCAAGTGTGCTAAATTTAGTCCGTCAGCAAAATGAAGGAACATATGAGGTTTATAACGAGTACGCAAGGGCGGTTAAAGAAGAGGGCAACGTCAAGGCAAAAGAGCTCATAGCTAAGTACTTTGAGCCGTGCGACTTTGTCTGGAGAGGCCTTGGCAAGATAGCGCAAAGCGGCATGAAACTAAAAGATGAGTTTGCCTATCTTGACGCCAGAGTGCAGTTTGACTGCAACGTAGAGAGTGCCGGCGAGAGCAAGGCTTGCATTTGTGGGCAAATTTTAAGAGGGCTAGCAAAGCCAACAGAGTGCAAAGTCTTTGGCAAGGTCTGCAACCCGCAAAATCCGATAGGATCGTGCATGGTATCAAGCGAGGGCGCTTGTGCGGCATATTTTAAATACGCAAGAGTTGGTTAAGGAATTTAATGAAAAAGATAATGCTAAGTCACGGCGGCGGCGGCGAGGAGATGAACTCGCTTATTAACGAGACGATATTTAAAATTTTTGATAACGAAATTTTAAGGCAAAGCAACGACTCGGCGATATTAAATTTAAACGGCAAGATCGCATTTAGCTCCGATAGCTTTGTGGTAACTCCCATTTTTTTTAATGGTGGCGATATCGGCAAGATCGCAGCTTGCGGCACGATAAACGACCTAGCGATGGTTGGTGCAAGCGCTAAATACCTAAGCTGTTCGCTCATCATCGAAGAGGGGCTAAGTATAGAAGAGCTTGAGCGCGTGCTTGGCTCGCTTGCAAAAACTTGCAAAGAGAGTGGTGTGAGCGTAGTTTGCGGCGATACAAAGGTCGTGCCAAAGGGCAAATGCGATAAAATTTTTATAAACACAGCAGGCATCGGCGAAATAGTTTGCGAAGGCGTGGAGCTTAAAAATTTAAAAGCAGGGGCTAAAATTTTAATCTCTGGAGATGTTGGCAGACACGGCGGCGTGGTGCTAGCAGCAAGAGAAGAATTTGAGCTTGGGCTTGATCTAAAAAGTGACTGCAAGAGCCTAAAAGAGGTTACTTTGAGGCTATTTGAGGCTGGTATAAAGCCGCAGTGCATGCGTGATGCGACTAGAGGTGGACTAAGTGCGGTGCTAAATGAGTGGGCTAAATTTAGCAAATTTGACATCTTAGTCTTTGAAGAAAATATCAAGGTCGCAGACGAAGTGATGGGCGTTTGTGAGCTATTTGGATTTGAGCCTTATGAGCTTGCAAACGAGGGCACTTTTGTGATAGCAGTTGATGAGAGCCAGGCTGAGGACGCGCTTGGGATTTTGCGAGAATTTGACAAAAATGCGATGATAATAGGCGAGGTAATGGAAGCAAAAAACGAGCGTGTCATCATCGAAAACGCCTATAAATCAAGAAGATTTCTCGAGCCGCCAAAGGGCGAGCTACTACCAAGGATCTGCTAATGCACGAGCTTAGTATCGTTCAAAATTTAGTCAGCCTTTGCGAGAAAAATGCCGCCAAAGAAAACGCCAAAGAGATAAGCAAGATCGAGATAAAGGTTGGCCGTTTAAGCGGAGTGGAGCCTCACTATTTGCAGAGCGCTTTTGATGTTTATAAGGCTGGTACGATCTGCGAAAATGCCGAACTTGTGATAAATTTACAAGGCATTGTTATTGAGTGTTTGGATTGCGGATTTGGCGGAGAGCTTAATGAAAATGACTTTACTTGCCCAAAGTGCAAAAGCCAAAATTTAAAGGTGACTGACGGCGAGGATATGTATCTGATGCGCCTTGAGATGAAGTAAATTTTACATATTTTTATATGTAAAATTTTATGTTTTTATCAAAATATTTTAATGGTTATAGTATCAAAAAATAGCTATCAAAGCCTTGATCTTTAGCTTTTGATATCCTTTTTACGCGCTTTGCGAGCCGAGGATAATATATATAATCAAAAATGAGCACCAGTCTTGGCTTTAGAAGCAGCCAATAATTTTTCTATAATTTCTGTGTGTTGTAGATTTAAACTACTCAAATATCAAAAACGGAGCCTGAATCACGTTTCTTATTATCTTTAGTGGCGAAAGCAGGGCGTCTTGCAGGATCTGCGTCGAGTACTCAGGCTTGTCGGTAGTGCCTCGTATGGCGATGACAGTTGAGAGCGAGCGGTCCTTGCCAAGGATTATTTGATTTACCAGTGGAATTTTATCAATGATACTGCTAGCGTCTTTTAGTAGCTTTAGCTCAAGGTCGATGTTTATCTTTTTACTCTTTAGATCGATCGTGCCACGCCCGCCGATATCAGCACTTGTGCCTATCATTTCAATCGCCAAAAACTCGATCATATTGCCATTTCTAGTGAGTAAAATTTTACCATTTTTAACGGTAAAGCCCTTGTCATTAAAATCAGGTGTTTTAAAGCTAAGAAGCGATGGAACCGAGTTTAAAAAGCTAAGCAGTCTTTGATAAAAGATATAATCCTTTAAAAAAGTATCAAAAAATCTTACCTCAGCCTTGAAATTTTTCGAGTTTTCTCCAAGCATTTTTAGGCGAAATTTACCGCCTTCAAAGCTCTTGATGCCAAAAAGGTCGTTGATAAATTCTCCGCTTATGTCGGTTGCGTCTAAATTTATACTTTTTTCATCGTTAAAATAGCCAACTCTTCCTTGCTTTGCTAGTCCATTTAGCGAGGTGCTTTTGCCTTTTTTCTCGGCGCTAAAGCTGGTAAATGGCAAGGTTTTGTTTAGATCTTGCAAGATGATGTCGCCATTTTTTGCAAAGAGCTCAAGTGGCGTGCTTTGCTCTTTTGTGCTGTTGTCATCAAACACAAGCAAATTTAGGTCGTTGCTCTTAGCTTCTATGCCTTTTTCGGCGATATTTAAAGAGAGTTTTTTGCTCGCACTTTGCACTTTTACGCCAGCCTTTGAGACCGTGATCAAAAAGTCGTCACTATCATATTTTGAGCCATTTTTATCCAAAAACGGCATGTCAAATTTAAGCCCTTTTGCCAAAATTTCAAGATTAATAAAGTCCTTGCTTTTTATGCTCACATCATCAAAACCAAGCACGCCATTTTGCTTTAAAAGTGGGGAGTTTTGCATGATAAATTCGCTATTTTTTGTAGCTATCACGCTCTCATCGCCAAAGCTTAAATTTAGTCCAAAAGGCTCAATGCTAAGCGTGGTCTCACTTGGCTTACTAAAGTCAAGAAGCGCGGTAAATGGCTCATTTTTAAAGGCTAAAATTTCATCATTTTTCTCTTTTAGATCAAAGCTTTCTATGACGCCTTTTATCTCGCCAGTGCTTTTTTGTAAATTTATATCTGCTTTTGCATTTGCTCTGAAAAAATCAAGCCCAAAGCCGCTTGCATCGATGTTTAGCACAGAAGTATTTACGAGCTTTACAAGGGCACTTTTAGCGTTAAATTTACTCCCAGCGATATCTAAAACCGCGTCACTTATCTTAAAATCGCCATTTGCGATGACGCTTTTTTCATCAAAATTTTCTAAGCTCTTCTCATCAAGCTTTATCAAAATTTTTAGGCCTGCGTCCATTTTGCCGCTTAGCTGCCTAACTGGCACGTTGATCTTATAAGCTCTTAGTATCTCATTTATCGCCTCATCGTAAATGGAATTTGTCTTTATAAAAAGCTCTAAATTTGCACTTTTTTCATCAAAGATGTTGTTGATCGCGACGTTTGAACCATCAAGCTTTTTACCTTTATAAACTGGAGCTGTAAGGTCAAATTTAAGCTTTGAGTTATTAAGCGTGATGTTTGCCTCAGCGACATTTACAGCTGGCAAGCCTTTATCAAATTTAACAAGTAAATTTTTGGCATTTGCAGTTGCATTTAGCTCGTTTAAGAAAAGATCATTTTCTTTAAGATCAGCCTTGCCATTTATCTCATTTAGGTGATAGCCATCAGCCACGATGTAGCCATATATCCAGTTTTTAACCTCGCTGTTTAGGTGTATGCGGCTATCAAGCTCAGCGATGAAGTCCTTTATGCTGCCAGCATTTACGTCATAGGCCTTGTAGGTTAAAAGTGTATCTTTTAAGGCAAAGCTAAGCTTGCCATTTAGCTCGTGCGAGGTGAAATTTCCATCAAATTTATAGTCATCTTTGTCAAAATTTGCACTGCCCTCGCCGCTAATGCTGACGTTAAAGTCTTTAAGGCTTAAATTTTTTACTATGAAGCGATCTATGCCATCTTTCTGCTTATTTTGAAATTTGATATCGATGTTTAGATAAGGGCTATCAACGAAAAATATATCATCTAAAAATAAAATTTTGATCTTAAAATCATCGCCGATTTGCACGCTCTCAAGCGAAATTTCTTGAAAAAAGGTCTCAAGATAATCAACGCCCTGACTAAGGTTTAAAAGTTGCTTGTCGCTAGCTTTTTGCGCCACGTCTTTTTTAAAGCTTGGTAGCTTGATCTGCTTTGCTCTTACAATTAATTTTTTATCTAACTTTATATATAATTGCTCCAATTTTACGCCGTAAAACTCGAAATCATTAATTTTTATGCCGTATTTTAAAAGCAAAACAATCGAAAGAATTAAAATGATAAAAAATTTTATAAAAAAGCCATACCTAGATATTTTCTTTGATATCGTACTCATAGTTGTCCTAAGCATATTTGTCTATTTGGCACGCCCCATAAACACGAGCAAAGTCGTCTTTGTGCCAAAGGGAAGTGTGGGCGAGATTATATCTTATTTAGCTAATCGCAACTTTAACTTAAGCGTGATAGACAAGTACGCCATACTTTTTATTGGCTCTCCGCAATCTGGATGGATAGAGATCGGCCAAGATAAAATTTCAAGGGTTGATTTTTTAAAAAAACTTGCAAAAGCAAAAGCAGCTTTAACCGAGATAACGCTAATACCAGGCGAAACGACTATCGTTTTTTTAAACCAGATCGCCGCCCAGCTAGGACTTGATCCAGTCAAATTAAATAGCGAATATAACGCCCTTGCTCCAGTGAGTGATGGCTTTTTGATGCCAAATACATATAAAATTCCAATAGGCATCAGCGAAAGGCACCTTGCTTTTTATCTTGTAAATTCATCAAGAAAGGCTCAAAGCGAAATCAGCAATAAAATTTTTGGCGAATACAATGAGAAAAAATGGTTTAAAATTTTAACGATCGCCTCGATCATTCAAAAAGAAGCGGCAAACGACGCTGAGATGCCACTAGTTGCTTCAGTCATTTATAACCGCCTAAATAAGGGCATGAGACTGCAGATGGATGGCACACTAAACTACGGAATTTATTCACACGATGTGATCACGGCTGAGCGCATAAGAAGTGATATGAGCGAGTTTAACACATATCTAAACGATGGTATCCCGCCAAGTCCAGTCTGCTCGGTCTCAATAAGTGCGATCAAAGCGGCGATAAACCCTGCAAAGAGCGATTATTTATACTTTGTGCTTGACAAAAAGGCGAAAAAACACATTTTTTCAAAAACCTTAAGCGAGCACAACCAAAATATAGGAAAATAGAGCTAGAATTTGCGGCAAATGCCTAAAATACAACGAGATTTAATAAAGAAAGTGATAAATTTTAAAAAACTAAAAGGGCTAAAATGAGTGACATTATCTGGACAAAAACTGACGAAGCACCGCTTTTTGCAAGCTACTCTCTCTTTCCTATCGTAAAGAGCTTTTTATCACGCGCTGACATTAGCATAACAAGGGCCGATATTAGCTTAGCTGGGAGAATTTTATCTGCTTTTAGTAAGGAGCTTGGGCTAAATAAGGCCGATGAGCTAGAGCTTTTGGGTGAGCTTACCAGTCACAAAGAGGCAAATATCATAAAACTGCCAAACATTTCAGCCACGCTCGTTCAGCTAAAAGCAGCGATAGAGGAGCTTAGAAGCAAAGGCATAAATGTGCCTTTTTATCCAGATGAAATCATCACAGACTACGATGAAGAGGTTGCTAAAAAATACCAAAAAGTGCTTGGCAGCGCGGTTAATCCAGTGCTAAGACAAGGAAACTCAGATAGAAGAGTCTTACCACCGGTTAAAGAATTTGCCAAAAAGCATCCACACAGCAACGGCGACTGGAACAAGGCAAATAAGACAAAAATTTGCTACATGCAAAAGGGCGATTTTTATGAGAATGAGCGCTCAATCATCGCTAGTAAAGATGAGAAATTTTATGTAAATTTCATAAGTAAAGAGGGCAAAAAAGAGCTTTTAAAAGAGCTTGCTGTGCAAAGCGGTGAAATAGTAGATGCCACTTTTTTAAGTGTAGATGAGCTTGATAAATTTTATGAAAACTGCTTTGAAGAGGCAAAAAAAGAGAATTTGACCTTGAGTCTGCACCTAAAATGTACGATGATGAAAGTTAGCGATCCAGTAATTTTTGCTCATGCGATAAAAAGCTATTTTAAAGAGGTTTTTACTGAATACGGCGAAGAATTTAAGACTCACGGCGTGGAGGCAAAAAACGGACTAAAAGATATGTTTTCTAAAATTTCACAGCTTAAAAATAAAGATGAAATTTTGGCTAAATTTGATGAAATTTTTAGCAAAAAGGCAAAAATTTGGGCATTAAATGAAAGTGCTAGCAACTTTGATGTGCCAAATGACGTCATCATCGATGCCTCCGTGCCAGCGCTTATTAGAAACTCTGGCAAGGTAAAAGATAGAAGCGGCGAGCTAAATTTCTCGCTTTGCATGATCCCAGATAGGACCTATGCTAGAGCTTATGAGGCTTGTGTGGCGGACTTTAAGGAGCATGGCGCGCTTGATGTGAGCAAGATTGGTAGCGTAGCAAACGTGGGGCTAATGGCTAAAAAGGCCGAGGAGTACGGCAGCCACGATAAGACTTTTATCGCAAAAGAAGACGGAGAATTTGTAGTTTTTAATGAGGCTGGTGAGAGTGTCTTTAAATTTAGCGTCAAAAAGGGCGACATTTTTAGGATGACGCAGGCAAAAGATGATGCGATAAATGCGTGGTTTGAGCTTGCTTTAAAAAGAGGCGAAATCTCAAAAGATGAGCTTATATTTTGGCTAGATAATAGCCGTGCTCATGATAGAAATTTGATAGCTAAATTTGAAAGATTTAGAGATAAATTTGTTAGAGCTGGAGTAAAATTTGAAATTTTAAACTACGAGCAAGCAACTAAAAAATCGCTTCAAGCAATAAGAGCTGGCAAAAACGTCATAGGCGTCACTGGCAATGTTTTAAGAGACTATCTAACCGATCTTTTTCCGATATTTGAGCTAGGCGGCAGCTCAAAAATGCTCTCAGTTGTGCCGTTACTTGCTGGTGGAGCGATGTTTGAGACTGGTGCTGGTGGGACGGCTCCTACGCTTGTAAAAGAGCTAAAAGAGAGAAATCACCTACTTTGGGACAGCTTAGGCGAGTTTTTAGCGCTTAGTGCTTCACTCGAGCACTTGGCATTTGCTAAGCAAAAAAAAGAAGCAAAAGAGCTAAGTGATGCGCTAAATAGAGCCGTTGCTAGCTATCTTGATGAAAATAAAACGCCAAACACCACTCTTGATACTAGGGAGTCACACTTCTATCTAGCGCTATTTTGGGCAAGAGAAATGGCAAAAAGTGGCGAGATTTTAAGTAAAATTTTTGAAAATTTAGCAGACGAGCTAGAGAAAAATGAGAGCGAAATTTTAAAAGAGTTAAGACAAAATGATGGTGCAAGCGTGGAATTTGGTGGATATTATTTGCCAGATGAAGTGAGGGCAAATGAGGTCATGAGACCAAGTAAAATTTTAAATCAAATAATAGGATGAGAAAATGAAAATAAGTATAGTTGGAGCAGGAAACGTCGGTGCAAGCATAGCTTATGCGCTTTGTATGAGAGAAGTTTGCGATGAGATCGCGCTTGTAGATATATTTGGTGATGTGGCACGTGCAAAAGCGATCGATCTAGCTCAGTCAAGCTGCGTTTTTAATGCCAAAACTACCGTTTGCGGTGGCGATGACTTTATGCTAATAGAGGGCAGTGATATAGTAGTGGTAACTGCTGGAAGCCCAAGAAAAGAGGGTCAAACAAGAGAGGACTTGCTTCTTAAAAATGCCGTAGTCGTAAAACAAACAGCTCAAAATATCGCAAAATTTGCACCAAATGCGGTGATAATCGTCGTGACAAATCCGCTTGATGTGATGGTCTGGACGGCTCATAAATTTAGTGGTTTTAGCAAAAATAAAGTGATCGGCATGGCTGGTGAGCTTGATGGTGCAAGATGCAGATATGAGCTAGCGCTTCTAAAAGATAAAGATGCAAAAGAGCTAAAGACAAAGATAATTGGCTCTCACAACGATGAGATGATCGTATCAGCTAGTAATATCAGCGAAAATTTAAACGAAAATGAGCTGGCAACTCTTAAAAAAGAGACAAGCACAGGTGGCGCAAAGATCGTTAAGCTTCTTGGTACTTCAGCTTACTACGCACCAGCAGCTGCTGTTGTGAAAATGTGTGAAGCGATCATGGGCAAGAGTGATGAAATTTTAAGTGCTAGCGTGCTTCTTGATGATGAACTAAGTTGCGGCAGGCTAGTAAGGCTTGGACGTGAGGGTTTAAAAGAAATTTTAGAGCTAAATATAAATGAAAGTGAGCAAGAGCAGCTAAGTAAAAGCGAAGCTGATATTAGAAAAAACATTAAATTTTTAAAAGAAAATTTGGATTAGGAATATAGATGATAGTAAAAGAAAATGTACCTGTTTGGGTCGATGAGAGCAGGTGTAAAGCCTGTGATGTCTGTGTGAGCTACTGCCCAGCAGGCGTGCTAGCGATGAGGCTTGAGCCAAAAGCAGTGCTTGGTAAGATGATAGAGGTCGTCTATGCTGACTCATGTATAGGCTGTCGTGACTGCGAGCTTCACTGTCCTGATTTTGCCATTTATGTGGCTGAAAAAGGCTTTAAATTTGCAAAGCTAACGCCTGAGAGCAAAGAGCGGGCCGCTGCCGTAAAGGCAAATAAATTTGCAAAGCTTGGAGAGAGCGCATGAGAGAGCTAGTATCAACTGGAAATGCCCTAGTAGCAAGGGCTGCGGTCGAGTGTGGCTGTAACTTCTTTGGCGGATATCCTATCACTCCAAGCAGCGAGATCGCCCATGAGCTAAGTGTGCTTTTGCCAAAAAATGGCGGTACATTTATACAAATGGAAGATGAGATAGCTGGAATTTCAGTAGCTCTTGGCGCAAGTGCGAGTGGTGCTAAGGCAATGACTGCTAGCTCAGGACCTGGAATTTCACTAAAGGCTGAGCAAATTGGCCTTGGCTTTATCGCTGAGATACCGCTTGTCATCGTAAATGTCATGCGCGGTGGCCCTTCAACTGGCCTACCAACCCGTGTAGCACAAGGCGATATCTTGCAGGCTAAAAACCCAACTCATGGCGATGTAAATATGATAGTTTTGGCCCCTAGTAGCCTAGAGGAGTGCTATACGCAAACCGTGCGTGCCTTTAATCTCGCAGCTAGGTTTATGACGCCAGTTATGCTGCTGCTTGACGAGACGATAGGCCACATGCAAGCAAGGGTTAGTTTGCCAGAAATCAGCGAGCTAGAAATTTATAAAAGAAGAGAATTTAGCGGCGAGCCAAAAGAGTATAAACCCTACGCGGCAGCACCAGACGCGCCAGCTACGCTAAATCCTTTCTTTAAAGGCTATCACTACCACATAACTGGGCTTCATCACGGCGCTACTGGCTTTCCAACTGAAGATGGCAAGATCGTTGAATACTCAATGAACAGGCTATTTGATAAGATAAATTTACACACTGATGAGTGCGAGAAATTTGAAGAGTTTATGCTTAACGACGCTGAAATTTGCATCATCGCCTTTGGTAGCGTGGCGCTTTCAGCCAAGCAAGCGATCTTAAATTTACGTGAAAGAGGGCTAAAAGTAGGGCTGTTTAAGCCACTCACACTTTTTCCAGCTCCAGCTAAAAAGCTAAAAGAGATATCAAATAAATTTAATAAAATTTTAGTCTGCGAGCTAAATTTAGGTCAGTATAGTGGCGAAATTTCAAAAATCATATTAAGAGATGACTTTGCAAAACTGCTAAAAGCAAACGGCAGACCGATAAGCCCAAGCGAGATCGAGGCGAAGATAGGAGAAATTTATGGCTTTTAATTACGATAAATATTTACGAACAGATAAAATGCCTACTCTTTGGTGCTGGGGCTGTGGCGATGGCGTCATACTAAAGGCGCTCATCCGAGCTATCGACACCATGGGCTGGGATATGAACGACGTTTGCGTGGTCTCAGGTATAGGCTGCTCTGGTCGCTTTAGCGGATACCTCGACTGCAACACCATTCACACAACTCACGGTAGAGCCGTAGCCTACGCCACTGGCGTAAAGATGGCAAATCCAGACAAGCACGTAATCGTAGTAACTGGCGATGGCGACGGACTAGCGATCGGAGGCAACCACACGATACACGGATGCCGCCGAAATATCGGGCTAAATCACATCCTAATTAACAACTTCATCTACGCACTAACAAACTCTCAAACCAGCCCAACCACGCCAAAGGGCATGTGGACGGTCACAGCGCAATACGGCAACATCGATCCTAGCTTTGACGCCTGTAAGCTCGCAACCGCCGCAGGTGCTAGCTTTGTCGCGCGTGGTAGCGTCATCGAGCCAGAGAAGCTTACAAAGCTCTTTGTAGAGGGCTTTAGCCACGATGGATACAGCTTTTTTGATGTATTTTCAAACTGCCACATAAATTTAGGTCGCAAGAACAAAATGGGCGAGGCGGTCAAAAATTTAGAGTGGATAAAGGGCCGTACGACGAGCAAGGTCAAATTTGATATGCTAAGTGACGAAGAAAAAAAGGGTATTTTCCCACTTGGCGTATTGCACAAAGACGAAGAGAAGATAGAGTATACCAAGGCTTACGACAAGGTAAGAAAAGCTGCTATGAGTGGTGAAGCGATAAATTTTGAGGAGCTAGTATGAAGTCACAATTAAGATTTGTCGGTGTTGGCGGACAGGGCGTCATACTAGCAGGCGAGATCCTCTCAGCTGCCAAGATAAAAGCAGGCGGATACGGCGTCAAGGCATCTACCTACACATCTCAGGTGCGTGGCGGTCCAACGAAGGTCGATATCATCCTTGATGAGAAAGAGATTTTATACCCTTATGCAAACGAGGGCGAGATAGACTTCATGCTAGCAACTGCACAGATAAGCTACGATGCCTTTAAAAGCGGTGTGAAAGAGGGCGGTGCGATCGTTGTCGAGCCAAATTTGGTAAAAGTAAGTGACGAAGATAAAAAGCACTGGAAAATTTATGAAATTCCTATCATTTCTATCGCAAAAGATGAGGTTGGTAACGTCATCACTCAAAGCGTCGTGGCTCTTGGTGTGGCTGTGGCGATGAGTGGGTGCATGGATGAAAATTTAGTGCGTGAAGAGATGCTAGCAAGCGTGCCTGAAAAGGTCAAAGAGGCAAACGCAAAAGCTTATGAGCTAGGCCTAAAATACGCAAAAGAGCTTTTAAAATAAATTTTGGCTAATTTTTAGCCAAAATTTCTACTAAAAATAAAAAATAGCTTTTATTATATTTTTAT
>NZ_CABPVR010000002.1:93292-110081 GCF_902460875.1 Campylobacter concisus
AATACTATCAAGGTTAAGTATATTTTTATCACTTTGTGTTATAATCTGCCAAAAATTTTAAAACAAGGAAAGAAAAATGGCAGATAAATTTGAATTTCAAACCGAGGTCAATGACCTTTTAAATTTGATGATCCACTCTCTTTACTCAAACAAAGAGATATTTTTAAGAGAGCTCATCTCAAACTCAAACGACGCTCTTGACAAGCTAAATTACCTTTGCTTGACTGATGAAAAGTATAAAAGTCTAAGCTACACTCCAAGGATCGACATCAAAGTAGATGATAAGGCTAAGACTTTAACCATCAGTGACAATGGTATCGGCATGGATAAAGACGAGCTTATCGCAAATTTAGGCACGATAGCAAGAAGTGGCACAAAAGGCTTTATGAAAAATTTAAGCGGCGATGCCAAAAAAGATAGCTCGCTGATCGGTCAGTTTGGTGTTGGCTTTTACTCAGCATTTATGGTGGCAAACAAGATCGAGGTCATAAGCAAACGAGCACTTAGCGACAAAGCCTACAAATGGACATCTGATGCAAAAAGCTACGAGATAGAAGATACTAAAAAAGATAGCTTTGGAACGGACATCATCTTGCATTTAAACGATGATGAGTTTGCAAATTCTTGGCGTATCGAAGAGATAGTCAAGAAGTATTCAAACCACATCCCTTATCCTATATTTATGGATAAACAAAGTTATGTTGCTCCAAAAGAAGGCGAAAAAGAAGGCATATATGAGACCAAAAACGAGCAGATAAACAAGGCAAATGCGCTTTGGAGGCTAAATAAAGCCAGCCTAAAAGAGCAAGATTACAACGACTTTTATAAGCAAATTTCTCACGATAGCAGTGATCCTCTCCTTTACATACACACAAAAGCTGAGGGCAAGATTGAGTACTCAACGCTATTTTATGTGCCAAGCACCGAGCCGTTTGATCTCTTTAGAGTTGATTATCAAAGTGGCGTAAAGCTTTATGTAAAAAGGGTTTTCATAACTGATGATGCAAAAGAGCTTTTGCCGCCATATTTAAGATTTAT
The DNA here is from genome assembly GCF_902460875.1 of Campylobacter concisus. Lineage (GTDB taxonomy): Bacteria > Campylobacterota > Campylobacteria > Campylobacterales > Campylobacteraceae > Campylobacter_A > Campylobacter_A concisus_AA. Next base: position 94,331 of record NZ_CABPVR010000002.1, read on the forward strand.
CAAAGGTGTAATCGATGTTGAAGACTTGCCGCTAAACGTTAGCCGTGAAATTTTACAAGAAAATGCGATCATGAGAAGTGTCAAAGAGCAAAGCGTGAAGAAAATTTTAAGCGAGCTTGCAAAGTTAAAAGATAACGACCGAGAAAAATACATAAAATTTTACAAACTATTTGGCAAGGTTTTAAAAGAGGGGCTTTATGGATTTAACGCTGAAAAAGAGCAAATTTTAGATCTTTGCCTATTTAAAAGTTCAAAAAGAGACGGACTTATCAGCCTAAAAGAGTACAAAGAAGCGATGAAAGAGGATCAAAAGTCGATCTACTACATCAGCGGCAACAATGAAAATATGCTAAGAAATTCTCCGCTTCTTGAGAGTTTTAAGAAAAATGATATTGAGGTTCTTATTATGGATGAAGAGATCGATACGATCGTTATGCCAATGGTCAATGAATTTGACAAAACACCTCTAAAATCAGTCTCACACGCTGATATAAATGATGAGATCAAAAGCGGTGAGAAGGTCGATGAGAGCAAGGTTGCAAACACGCTTGTTAAAATGAAAGAAATTTTAAAAGATGAAGTCAAAGATGTAAGACTAAGCTCAAGACTTTCAAGCTCGGCTGCGGTGCTAATTTACGATAAAAACGATCCTGATTACGCTATGCAAGAGATGTTAAGGCAAATGGGTCAAGGCGCAAACGCTCCAAAAGTTAAACCGATCTTGGAGATCAACGCTGATCATGAAATTTTTGCAAAACTAGAGAAAAATGAGGCGATGATTTATGACATAGCGCCTTTGCTTCTTGACATGGCAAGGCTAAATGAGGGCATGAGTCTAGAAAATCCTGCTAAATTTTCAGAACTTCTAACGAAAGTGATGATAAAAGCTATCTAATTTTATAAAGTCCAAGAGAAATTTTGGGCTTTAACCTACTTCTATAAATTTAAATTTCTTATAATAAATCGACCTGTACGCCATCTTGTATCTCAAGAAAAACAGTGTGTCTTGTGTTTATTGTATTTCCATTGATGGTTTCTTGGCGAGTAAATGTCGCTTTATAGACTTGATTTACTGCATCACCATCACTTGTAACATCTACTTTGTTGTATATGTCACCGACAACGCTATGTTTTCTATTTAGCGTAGCAACATCGGCTTTTGTAGCTTTTACAAAGTCATGTGTGAGCTGTACCAGGTCTTTGCTGTCGCCTATTACCTTTAGCACTGTATTTACGCTCTCACTAGCTACACTATTGCTTGCATCCCTTGTGTTTCTGCTATCAACAATATCAAAGACACCATCTGGGCTAAATTTTATAGATACCGCCTGATCGGCACTTCCTAGCTGGATCTTTTCAAAGTTATTTATCTTTTTAACGTTATCTAAATTTGAAAAATCCACATCATCAACAACTATCAGAGTGTCCACGCCGCCTCTGCCGTCTATCGCCCTGCCTTTACTATAAACAAAGGCATCGTCTAGGTTACCACCTTTTATATCGCCCTCTTGTCTTAGATATACTAGATCGCCAAAATTTGATTCGCCGTATTTACTAGCATCACTTAGCTCGTAAGAATTTGTAGTCCCTATCTTTTTTAGATGTCCATTTTGAATAAGTGCTTCAACGTAATTATTACTAAAGAGATACGTGCCGCTGCCTTATGCTCCAACTAGCATAGATAAAGGATATGGATCTTGGGGGCCATAAGTGTTTGCTACACTTTTTGGAAGCATATATAAAGATAAGTTCATCTCACCAGTTCCGTCCATATACTCAATATCAAGTTTATAAAAACCAGCTTTATCAAATGTAAAATCCCTACTCCACCACTGGCCATTTTTACCATATGATGCTTCGGTAGCTGGGTTTATATATGTTGTTGGACTTCCAAATTTTTGTGTCGTTCCATTTATAGTAAGCTCTGCATAGTTATGTAAGTCTGCTGCTCTTACAGAGTATATTCCAGGTGCACTTACATATATCCAGCCATTCATCTTCATAACAAGATCAGAACCAACAGGATTTGACTCACCAAGAGTATAGTTGCCGGGTCTACCTTTTAAAACACCATTTGCAAAGCCTATATTATCACCAGTACCAGCAGCAGTATCGACGCCATTTCTAAATTTCTTTGGTGCATATGGATTAGACGCATCGTATAAGGCACTATCTCCGTGTCTACCAACTCTAGCTAAATCCTCCGCATGCATATTTCCTTGATTAGACAAAGTCTTATAGTGTGTTCCTGAAGCAAACTGCACAACATCATAGGTAGTAGAGGCACTTGGGGAATAAATTTCCATATAGTCTTTATAAATAGACTTACCTCCTCGCGTACTATAAACACCAGAATTATTACCAACTCTAGCTCTCCATGACGGATCTACGTAGTTGTAAAACCACATATCAGCATCAAGACCGCTGTTGCCAATAAATGTAACAGTGCTAATAGATACGTTTCCTGCGGCGTCAGAATTTTTTATCATAAAATTTGCCCCAGTGCTATTGGCTGATAGGGCAAAATTTTCAGAATAGCTATGTGTATTATCAAGAGACGAGCTTTTGTGAACAGAATTTAGCAAATCATAAAGATCGACTTTATTTATGGTATTTTTATTAAGAGTATTGTTGCCATTTGAGTCGGTTCCGATACTGCCTGAAATATCTACACTAGTAACATTAGACATAGCATTTGGTGTAGCTATCGCATCTGGAGTAGCATCAAGATCAACTCGGACCAAAAGATCATCATCTTTTGTTTCATCACTCTTTAAAACAGTCGCTCTAATATTTGAGTATCTTTCATCTAGCTTTATCCCAAGCGCTTCAAAATCCATATTTGCACGCTTGTCCGCACCCACAACTAGGTCTATATAGTTTTGTCCGTTTGGTAAAATTTTAGCATTACCAAGATTATCTTCAAGAGCTAAACGAAGCTTGGTTCCAGGAGCACGGTCTACACCAAAGACTATATTTGGTTGCTCATCGTTAGTAAGCGAAATATTGTACTCTTTTATAGTTTTGCTCTCATTATCAAAGTTATTTTTCTGAATAACTTTTTCATTATCTCCTGCCCTTAAGTATTTTGCGATATTTATAACTCCTCCATCTATCTGCGTGGCAAGCTTTACATCGTCAATATACTCTAAAATTCCAAAGTCAAACAATCTACCACGGATACCATCAGTCGTTGTAGCCTCGCCAGGTGTTGTGATAGTCGCTCTAACCGGCGTAGAATGATCCATAGAAATAGGAACGTCTGGTATGCTAAATTTACCACCGACTATTGGAAGCGGTGCCGAACCATCACTTGGTATAGCTGTTAATCCATCGTCACTTATGGTATATTTGACGGTTGTTGTAACAGATGGTATGGTAGGAGTTGATATCGTGACATTTATGCTGCTTCCTGGTTTTGTATTATTAGGCAGGTAGATATCAAGATCGCTTTGAGTTGATGACGAGCCAGAAGGAGTTGTGATACTATCTATCAGTCCATCACCATCATTGTCCCTTGCAAACTGCACCTTTATGCTATTATCTAGAGTTATCTTGTCTGTGACTGGGGCTGCTTTATTGCCAGCTTTGTCAGTAAATGTAGTTGTAAAATTTGTCGTAAGCCCATAAAGTCTTGTGGTGGTCTCTATGGTGCCATTATTTACACTAATAGGCACACCATCATCTCTCGTGGCACTATATACACCATATGCGTTTTGAGAAATTTTAATAGTGATTTTATCTGTCTTGCCATCACTTCCTGCGATATCTATCTCAAATTTATCACCATCTTTTGCATCGTTTGGAATTTTTATCTTTATTGGTGTCTTTACGCCATCAGGGCTAAAGCCACTCTCTTTGCTGGTTAGAACACCATCTTTATCGCTATCTTTTGCAAACTGTACATGTGGGGATTTAATAGGTGCAACTATATCGCTTGAAATTTCACTCACGCTTGAAGCTTTTGGGGTGCCAGTCGTGCCATCAATGATCGTCGTACTTAGCCTTTTTGTGCTTGGATCGCTCGAGTTTGTTGGATCAGCAATTGTAATCTTGCCATTTTCTATAGGGATAATCTCTGTGCCACCATCAAGCGTAGCGGTAAGTCCGTCAGATGAGATGGTATATGTCTTTGTTACGCTTGTTGGTGTACTAGCTGGATCATCAACTTTGATACGGATCTTGTCGCCAGCTGTAGCATTGTTTGGCACATAAATATCTATCATTAAGGCCGCGCTACCACTTTTTGCGAGCTCGGCTAAATTTATCATGCCATCTTTATTCTCATCAAGTGTAAAAACAGCGATTGGGTCATTGTTATTTGCTATGGTTATGGTTTCAGTTGCACCTGGATTTCCCGACTTACTTATCATTTGGATATTTACATTTGTTGGAGTTGAAGATGAAATTTTAACCGCATTTGCTACGTTAAAACCGACATTTCCACCACTTTCACTTGTAAGCGGATAGCTCTTACCGCTCTCTTTATCTACAAGCATATTACCAGATGTTTTAACCAGCACTTTTTCATGTAAAGTTCCGTCAGGATCAGTGGTAGTTAGTTTTATCTTGTCGCCTATTTTCATATTTGGTGATAAGATGACCTTTGCATCATCACTTGGTGTGCTAACTGCTGGATTAAAGCTATTTTCGCTTGCATCTATGACGCCGTCTCGGTTTAAATCTTTACCCAAAACTACCTTTTTAAAAGCAAGAGTTGGAGTGATAGTATCAACACTTGTGGCTATATTTGCCACAGATGAATTAGTACCATTTGCTAGAGTGATACTAGAATTTACACTAAATGTAGCATTTGGAGCGACAGTGACACTTGGAATGATAAATTCTTTTTGCTCTGGGTTTATAGCATTTGGCACAATAGGTAAAATTTTACTTGGATTATTTATATTTATCACGCTTGTACCAGCTTGATCAACTTTATAAACAAGCATAGTCTTTACACCGTTATTTATGACTTCTAATGCCACTTTATCATTTGGCTTGAAGTCATTATTAAAAGCAACCGCTATACTTGTATGGTTTGGATCACCACCTGCTTCTGCAATATTTATATAGCCGTCGCCATCAATGTCTTTTAAAATTCTAACACTTGGTACTGCAATAACTGGAATACTCTCTTTTTGCTCTACCGCTGCTACCGTACCGCTAATAGACCTATGTGCCAATGCCGACTCTTTTAATATGACTGGCAGTACAACCGCACCATCATCATTGAGATATGACCTTGTGTATCAAAATTTAAACCATTTATGCTTGCAAAGCTACTACCGTGGTTTGAGCCATGAGAACTATGACTTGCGTTATGAGAGCTGTCGTCTTCGCCTTTGTTTTTTGTTTCTTCATTCTCAACAAGAAAATTTCTCTTATCTTCTTCTATCTGGGCTTCGCTGCCTTGCGTATTAAAATTTGCTTTTGATAGCTCTTTTGTGATGACGATAGTTTGGGGCTCAAGTAGCGCAATAGGCGAAGCGTGATAGAAATTTATAACGACTGTATCACCACTACTTTGTGTTATGATCTCGTCGCCTAAAAATATCTCATCTCCCTGTTTTAGTGCGATCAACTTTCCATTGCGTTTTACAAATACTTTTCCACTTATTTTTGCGACTATACCAACGTTTTGCATATTTAGTCCTTTAAATTTAATAATCAATCCATTTAAAATTTCACGCGATTATAGCTAAAAAATATTTTATATAAATAAAAGAATTTATATAATAACTTTTATTATTTTTGACCCATTTTTATATTTAAAAATAAATTAAGTTTTTATAAAATGCTAAAAAATTGCTCTTTATTTGTAATAGAAAAATAAATTTTAAGAATTTCCCACGCCAAAAGACGTGGGATAAAATTTACGCTATCTTGGTAGCGTCGATGATGTTTAGATCAAGTCCAAGATCTTCGATAGATAGTCCAAGTGCAAGACCTACAAGCTGAGATAGGTGAATGATTGGTTTTCTCACATTTGAGTGGTTCTCATCTTGATATCTCTCTTGGTAGATGTCAAGTTGCATTTGGCAAAGTGGGCATGGTGTGACAACTACGTCAGCGCCGTTTTCATCGGCATTATTTACGATCTGGCTTGACATTTTCCTTACAGAAGTGCCGGCTGGATAACTAGCGTGGAAGCCGCAGCAGTCAAGTCTTTTTTCAAATGGCACAATAGTAACGCCAAGTGCGCCTACAACAGTTTCAAAGCTCTTTGGATTGACCGAGCTTTCTCTATTATGCAGATCTTTTTCAGGTCTTAGGCTGTGGCAGCCGTAAAATAGCGCTACTTTTAGCCCACTAAGTGGCTTAACAACCTTTGCTTTTAGCGTATCGACATTTTGGTAAAGCTCCCAAAGAAGGCTTGTTACCTCAGATGTACCATTATATTTCATATTGCCTTCAGCTAAAAATGTATTGATACGATCTTTTGCGCCCTTATCAAGCGTGCTTTTAGCTCTTGTTAGAGTTAGCATACAAGTTGAGCATGTCGTAAGCATAGGCATATTCATCTGCTCTGCAAGCGCTATGTTTCTAGCATTTGCCACAAGCGTAGCGATAGGATCGACGTCTTGTGCTTGTTGGGCACCACAGCAACTCCAGCCCTTTATCTCGTGAAGCTTCCAGCCAAGTATCGGAGCGATAGCCTCAAGCGACATCTTAGCCTCTTTAGCTGCTTGAGAGAGTACGCACCCTGGGAAAAAAGCGAATTCGTTTTGCATAATTACTCCTTACTAGCAGCTTTGCGAGCCGCATTTATCATTTTTACTAGATCATCATGTCCTTCTATGTCCTCTTCGCCGAAAATATGAAGCGGATTCATCTTACCTGCAAGCATTAAATTTGCAGCGATATCCATTTTGCCCATATTTCTAAACACTCCCTCAGAGCGAAGTGCAAGCTTGATCTCATTTAGTCTGCCTGAGCCATCAACTAGATCGGTTAAGAACGCCTCAGCGTGATCTGGCCCCATGCCATCATCAAAGCCTTTTTGTATAGCCATAATGCGAAGATCAGTTATATCTTTGCATGCACTTATGCCTTTTGGACAGCGATCAGCACACTCTTGGCACTTTACACACATCCAAAGGCCATTATCTATAGCTGGTTTTAGATGCGGCATAGGATCTTTGCTACGTGAGTCAAAGGCCGCTCTATAAGCATGCACAAAGACAAATGGCTGCATATAATCGCTCGCATCAGCTTCAAGTTTATTACACTCACTAGCGCACGCACCGCAAAGTATGCAGTCCCATTCAAGCGCTACTTTTTCATACTCTTTTTGACTTTGCTTACAGCCTTTTTCTGCGCTAAATTCTGACTTAGCAGTAATGCTAGGCTTTATCTTGCGTAAATTTTCGATACTTGGCTCCCAGTCCACCATAAGATCAGAGATGACCCTAAAATTTCCAAGTGGAGAAATTCTTATATTCTCTGGGTTGTCATACTCAGCTAAAAGCTCGTTCATCTTTGTATCACAGGCTAGATATGAGTGGCCATTTACTCTAACAGCACACGCTCCACATATCGCTGAGCGGCAAGATGCTGTAAAATTTAACGTCGCATCCTTTTTTTGTTTGATATCAAGAAGCACTGTTAAAAGAGTTTTGCCTTTGATCTCTTCATTTGTTAGCTCATAAGTTGATTCATATTTTTTAGTTCCATCAAAGCGGTCGATAATAATTTTCATCCTAGCTCCTTACTCTGGCTTCTTGCCGTCAAGTGAAAATATGCCTGTCACAACGTCTTTGTAGCTAAGTTCAAGCTTGTCGTCTTTTAGTGTGACTATGCTGTGTTTTAAGAAATTTACATCATCTCTTTTTGGATAGTCCTCTCTTGTGTGAGCGCCACGGCTCTCAAGACGATTTTGCGCTGCAAGGCATGCTGCACGAGAAAGAAGTATAAGGTTGCCAAGCTCGACATAGTCAGTAAATGCTGTGTTCATGACTGGATTTTTATTTGGCACTTTGAGGGTGTCATATTTTGCTTGGATAGCTTCTAAATTTTTAGAGAGTTGATCTAGCTTGTCGCCTGTTCTAAAGATACCCATTAGATCCCAGTTGTTTTTACCAAGCTCTTCACGAAGCGCGTACATATCGTTCACACCGCCCTCACCTGTTGCTATGGCTTTAAATTTATCCTGCCACATTTTTGCTAGCTCAGAAGTTTTCTTGCCGCTTGCAAATTTTGCATTTTGAGCGTAAGCACCAGCACCCTTGCCAGCTAGATCGCCAGTCACAACTGCGTCAGTTAGGCTGTTTCCACCAAGGCGGTTTGCACCGTGGATAGATACACATGAAGCCTCACCACCTACGTAAATTCCAGGGATTTTTGTGCTCATATCATCAAATTTTGCTACCTCTATGCCACCCATTGAGTAGTGAGCTGTTGGACGGATAGGCACTGGTTGCTCGATTAGATCGATATTTTGGAAAAGCATAGCAGTGTGGCGAATTTTTGGAAGCTTTTTCATAATAGTATCTTTGCCAAGGTGGCGAACGTCACAAAGCACGTAAGCGCTCATACCCTCACCAAAGCCTCTACCCTCGCGAATTTCTGTCTCGATCGCACGAGCGACGACGTCACGAGGAGCTAGCTCCATCTTTTCGTGATAGTTTTTCATAAAGCGCTCGCCCTTGTTGTTTAACAAGTATCCACCCTCGCCACGAGCAGCTTCTGTGATTAGTGTGCCGCCATTTTGAACGCCAGTTGGGTGAAACTGAAGCATCTCAGGATCTTCAAAACCAAGACCTGCTTTAAGCGCAGCAGCGATGCCATCACCAGTTGCTATAAATGGAACTGATGTGCGGTTATAGAAAATTCTAGTGTATCCGCCAGTTGCGATGACTAGAGATTTGCAAAGAACTGGGTAAATTTGACCATCTTGGATGTTGCGAAGAACGACGCCTTCAACCTTGCCATCCTCAAGACCGATCTCAAGTAGCTCATGATCCATTAAAAATTTAACGCCAGCTGTGATAGCGTCGTCAAGACAGGCATGCATCAAAACGTGGCCAGTTTTATCAGCTGCGTAGTTACAGCGTTTTTTGCTAGCGCCACCCATGAAACGAAATGCCACGTCGCCATTATCTTTACGGGATACGTCGCCATTATCTATACGAGAAAAGAGCATTCCATTGTGGTCTAGCTCGTGGATGACCGCGCCTGCTGCCTCGCAAAATTTCACAACTGCATCTTGATCAGCAAGATAAGCCGCACCTTTAACTGTGTCATAAGCGTGAAGCTTGAAGCTATCGCCATTACTAAAGTCAGTAACGCCGTTTATTCCACCCTCTGCCATACAGGTCGCATTACGTGATGGCATCATCTTTGTAGCAACAACGACGGTTGAGTTTGGATATTGCTTGCGAACGGCTGTTGCTGCACGAAGTCCGGCACCACCAGAACCGATTATTAGCACATCAACAGATGGCAAGCCACTTTCATTGCCTTTTGGCAACTCACCAGCAAAAACATTGGTTGCACCAGCTGTTGTAGCTAGCGCACCTACGCTGATACAGGCACTTTGTAGAAATTCTCTTCTGGTAAATTTTTCACTCATTGATAACTTCCTATCTTAGTAAATTTTTAGCGTTTAAAACGCACCGCCAGTTCATTTCTTAATATTTTTTAAAACAACTATATTAATTAAATAATTAATAATAAAAGATTACATTAAATTTACTTAAAAGAAACATAAAGATTTATTTTAGATTAAGAAATGAGAGCTGATATTAAAATCAAAAAGGATAAAATGGGCTTTTTTTAGGCGGTTTATGTAAATTTAGTGGTAGAAATTTTATAAGATGTATAAAAATTTCTACCGATTTGAAGTTTATTTTTATTTTTAAGTTTTTAAGCTTTAAAAGCTCTTTTTTAGGATATTAAAAAGATAAATTTACTTTTATACTTAAATAAATATATTAAATATAATAAATAACCTTATTTTTGTCCTATTATCAAAATCCACCCTTTGGGTGCAAAATTTCTTTTAGCTCGCCATCACTTAGCTTGTAGTTATAAAATCTCTCGTAAAACTCTCTTGTTTTTTGCTCTAAATTTAGATCGCTAAACTGCTCTGGGTAAAATGTCTTAGCCAGCCAAAGCGGATAAAGCGCACCTTCAGCACTTCTTACGCTCCAAAGATAAACGCCACTTGGCACTACAAAAATTTCTCCATTTTGCACAGCTTTTAGCTTAGCAAATGATGCGTTTTTAGCGATAGCATCGGCACTTTTTTGTGAATTTGTGATGATGATGTCTGGGTTAAAGATGATGACTTGCTCTTCGTTTATCGCTTTTGAAATTTTAAAATCCCCATCGCTTAGCTCTGAGCTTAAATTTATACCACCAGCCACGCTAATATACTCTGCGCCGATATCCTTTGAGCTAATGGTATTAAAGTTTCCAGAGCTATAGTTAAGCACTAAAACTCTCTTTTTTGGCGTTAAATTTGCTGTTTTTTGGCTTACAAATTTTATGTTGTCGTTAAAATAGTCATTAAACTCACGCGCTCTTTTTACGCTCTTTTCGCCCCAAATTTCAGCGATCTTGCTAAAGCTATCTTGTATCTCTTTGATGCTTTGAAATTTATCTATCTTCACAACTGCGATACCAGCGCTCTCAAGCTGAGCTTTGCTATTTTCATCAAACATCATACCAATTGGACCAAAAACAACTTGCGTTTTTGAAGCGATGATCGTCTCGACGCTGCTACTTAGCATGCCACTTTTGTTGTCGTTGCTCTTTATCTTTGGAAAAATTTTTGACATTAGTGGAGGCAGTTTTGGCGCACCGCTAATTATATGATCCTCGTTGCCAAGCATCGCAGAGACTTGCACAAATGCCCCTATCAAAGGCGTCGCACGCTCGATCATATCAGGCACTTCTACCTTTTTATCATCGCTATCAAGCACCACTCTTGCTTGCAAACTAACAAGCAAAAAAGCCAAAAGTAAAATTTTCTTAAACATATATTCTCCTTTTAATCCACCATCACGCAAGAGTAATGCTCGCGCTCATCGATGATATTTTTCACCACTCGTATATCTACGCCGTAAATTTTCTTTAAATTTTCGCCATTCATCACCTCGCTAGCCTCGCCGTAGATATAGTTTTTATCACGCCCAAGCATCGCAACCTTTGCATTTAGATAAAAGACCTGCTCTGGTTGATGAGAGGTGAGGATGATGATATAGCCTTGCTTTGCGAGCTTTTTTATCTCTTTTAAAACTCGCATTTGGTTACCAAAGTCTAAATTTGCCGTTGGCTCGTCAAGTAGCATCACCTTTGAGCGCTGCGCCAAAGCCCTAGCTATCAGAACCATTTGCCGCTCGCCGCCACTTAGATCGGTGTAAATTTTATCTTTAAAACTCTCTAAATTTAGCGTCTTTAGCGCCTCTTGTGCTATCTTTTCATCCTCTTTGCTAGGGCGCTCAAATATACCAAGTCTGGCATTTGCACTCATCATTACCACGTCAAAAACGCTAAAAGCAAATGGCGGCGTGTGAGCTTGCGGGACGTAGCTTATAAAGCTTGCTCGCTCCTTCTCGCTCATCTTTAGCGCATCTTTGCCGTCTATTAAAATCTCTCCCCCAAGTGGCTTTAAAAAGCCAAGTATCGTCTTAAACGTCGTCGTTTTGCCAACGCCGTTGCTACCAAGCAGGCAAAAGATGTCGCCATCTTGTAAATTTGCATTGAAATTTTCTATAACGACCTTTTTATCGTAGCCACAGCTTAAATTTTTTATCTCAAATTTCACGCAAAACCCTTTTTGCTCTTATAGAGCAGATAGACAAAAAGAGGTGCGCCAACTAGTGATGTGATGACGCCAAGTGGGATCTCACTTGCCATTAAGCTGCGTGAAGTGGTATCAACTATCAGTAAAAACAGCCCTCCGCCAAGCAGCGAAGCTGGAAAGAGCGTGATGAAATTTGCTCCCACGACAAAGCGCATAATGTGAGGGATGACGAGCCCCACCCAGCCCACGATACCGCAAAATGAGACGCAAGTAGCGGTTAGAAGTGTCGAGGCGATGATGATTATGATGTTATAAAATTTCACATTTAGCCCCATCGCCCTAGCCTCTTCTTCGCCAAAACTAAGCGTATTTAGCTTGTAGCGAAGCATGAAAAGTGGCACAAGACAGATCATAACTACGCAAAAAAGTAGAGCTAAATTTTTATATCCGCCGCTTCTTGCTAGGCTTCCCATTAGCCAAAAAGTAACTTCAGGCAGCTTATCATCGCTGTCAGCTAGAAATTTTATGAGCGAGCTAAGTGCTCCAAAAAGAGATGAGATGACGATGCCAGTTAGCACCATTACTAGTAAATTTAGCCTGCCCTTTGCGATGACGCTGCTTATAAAAACGACAGCAAAAACGGCAAAAAGACCGCAGCCAAAGGCACTAAGCTGTACGCCTATGTAGTTGAAATTTAAGATGATAGCCACGCTCGCTCCCACAGCTGCGCCACTTGAGACGCCAAGGATGTCAGGCGAGACTAGAGGGTTTTTAAAAAGACCTTGATAGACAGCTCCAGAGCTAGCAAGCGCTGCACCAACTAAGATGGCAAAAAGCACCCTTGGCAAACGAATAAGCGTAAAGACCGTGTAGCCCTGCTCGTCGCTTGGCTGCTCGTTTAAAATAGCTGTTTTTATAAACTCAAAAATTTGAGTGTAACTTATCTCGTAGCGTCCGATGCCTAGCGAAAAAAAGAGCACCAACAAAAGAAGCGCAAATAATGCAAAAAATGATCTTTTGGCTACTCAAATTTCATCTCCCGCACATCCCACCAGATGAGATAGCTCTTGGTCTCTCTTTTAAATTTATATCCGTCATTTGTTTTAGTAAGATATTTTTCTACGTTTTGTTTGTAAATTTCTTCTTTTTCGGGCGCGACCTCTCCGACAAATCTAAAATAAGAAAACGCCTCTTCAAGGCTAGCAAAATCCCTCTCAAAAATGGTGTCGATTATCTTTAAATTTGGATTTGCTCCCATGTCGTAAACGATGTTAAAGATAAAGTTGTAGCCAAATCTCCTATCACTTAGTCCTGCTTCGCTTTCATCTTTTATCCCTTTTAAGAAGTCTTGCCAGAACGTTTTTAAGCTTGGATAATCCATTAAAAAAGAGGTCATCACGACATATTTTTTAGCAAATCTGCAAAGCTTTTTTATATCAAAAAGTCCAACTGAGCGTGATGCTAGCACGATGTCGTGTTTTGGTAAGTCTTTTATGCTTTGCTCATCGCTCCAGTCTTTTTGGATGAAATTTATATTTTTCGCTCCAGCTTCTTTTGCATTTTTCTTGGCGTATTCAAGCATTTTTGCAAACGGATCTAGCGCGCTTACACTCTTTGCCAGCTTTGCAAGTGGCACGCTAAGCCTAGCTGGGCCACATCCCACGTCAAGCACGCTATCATCTTTTGTGATAGGCAAATTTGAAAGTAAATTTAGCGTAGAAGCCGCCTCCATGCGTGTCATCTCGTTATACATATCTGCGTAATCATCCCAATCTATACCGCCATCTTTGCCTTTTACCTTTTGCAAAGTAGGCAAAAACACTCGCTCCAAAATCGCTTGATAATCAACCAGCCCTTGCATTTTTCTTCCTTTGGTTATTTAAATCTGCCCTACAAAAAGGGCAAATTTAAAGAGCCTAAAGCCAAAATAAATTTGGCTTTAAGTTTTGGTTTTAGAATTTAACTTGAGCTGAAAGCATGAAGGTTCTATCGTATCCTCTAAATAAATTTGTACCTGAATCTTTTACTTCGCCATCAAGCGAGCCAGGGAACATACCAGCCCAGTATTTTTTATTAAAGACATTATTTACATTAAATCTAATAGATGTCTCTTTGCCTATCCAAGCTTTTGTAGTATATCTAGCACCAAGATCGGTTGTAAAGTATCCATTTACACTTTTTGTATTTAACTCATCAACATAGCGTTTGCCTATGTAGTAGAAATTTGTTGTAAAAGCAAGTTTGTTTGTACCTGGCACAACATAATCAAATAATACATTTGCCTGAATCTTTGGTTTGCCTATCATAGTTTTTCCTACTACTGAGCTTCTTGCAGATTTATGCATTTTAGCATCAAGGAATGTTATACCACCATAGACACTTAAGCTATCAATTAGCTTACCGCCAGTTGTAAATTCTAAGCCTCTATTTCTTTGATCACCTTGTCTTCCGTATACGTTATCAACCTCATAGTAAGTAGGTCTAGTGATTTGAAAAATCGCAGCACTAAAATCAAGTTCATTTACTCTAGTTTTTAGTCCTAATTCGTATTGTTTGCTTCTATAAAGATTAAAACTAATGGTTTGACCATATAATGGGTGAGAAGGAGAATAAACAGATGGATCATAAAATTTGGATTGACCTTCTAGTAAGCTATCAGCATAGGTAAAATAAACATTAAAGTCTGGCATTACCTTATATATTACGCTCCCAGCCCAGCTTATACCATCTTTTTTATAATCAGGCTTTTTAAACCAAGTATTTGAAGCTGACAGTATGACATTTAAACTATCGTTAAGAGCGATATCATCAACTACTGAGATATTTTTCATATCCATCATTACGTCTTTATCTTTACCATATAGCCATTTATAGCCATTTAATGATGTAGCAAAGTTATGATTAATACTTCCAGTACTAAAGTCTGTTTGAGCTTTTAAAAATGCACTAGGCACAGTAAATGCACCATCACCATTCCTAGCCCTGATAGCTTTTTGCCATTGGTAGCCACCCTCAAAATACCATCTATCAGTTGGAGCATATTTAAATTTACCACTAGCTGTTATGGTTCTCATAAATCTCTCTCCACTAGATGATGCTGTTATGCTAGAAATATCTGGGATATCCTTTATAGCAATACCTTTTTTCGTTGGCACACGAGCACTATTGTAGTAACCACCCATGGTATGTTTATAGTAGCTAAAATTTGTCTCAAATGTTAAGTCATCAGTTGGATAAAAATCAAGGCCTAAAGAGATTAAGCGACGCGAAGTTTTGCTTTCTTTAGGCTCTCTTTCACCTGCGCTATAATAAATAACACTACGGTATCCAACCTTTTCAAATTTATTTGAAGTATCAAAACCTACACCCAAATTTCCTCTTGAGATATAATCTGTCCAAATAGAATTATAATTTGCAATAGGACGTTTGCGAGAGTAGCTAAAAATACCTGCCGGTCTTTGTCCGCCATATAGTTAGCCAGCAAGTCCGTTTTGCACTTGTAAGCTCTCAAACATTACCATAGGGATAGCTGTCGTAGAAACCGCATAAAAGCCGTCCCAAAGCACGTTGCCTACAACTGAGCCTTCAAAGCCACGAGTTTGTGGGCGCCCCATTTCGCCACCGCCACGGTACTGAAGTTGTGCTGATGGGAAATATTTAACAGCTTCATCAAAAGCTTAAACGCCTTGATTATCAAGAACCTCTTTTGAGATCGTATTTACTTGATAAGGCATATCTATAACTTTTTTATCAGCCAAAGGACCGCTTGCCACTCTTTTGCTTAAAATTCCCTCATCGATGCCACTTTCACTGATGTTGTCACCGACCGAGTTTACTTCGATACCCTCAAGCTTTGTCGTTTGCACAGCAAAAACTTGACTTAAAAAACCACTGCACATCAAAAGTGCAGCACATGTTGCAACCGAGATTTTGTAACTCAATTTTTACTCCTTTTATAAAAATTTTACGTCTGAAATGTTACTAAAACAAATCTTAAAT
>NZ_CABPVR010000003.1:0-14413 GCF_902460875.1 Campylobacter concisus
AAGAAAATTTTACATCAGAATCAGACTTTTTGAAAAATAAAGTGCCATTGCCACCTTCAACTTCTCCCATACTAACTATTTCTAAATCTAAACAGTTTTTAATTGAATTATTTAGTTGGTCTACAACATATTTTCTGGCTTCAGATGGTTTTAAATCATTGTCATCTCTATATGAATTAAAATATGCAAGCAGTCTCCTATAGTTTTCTTCTATTTTTTCATCAATACTAACGGAATAGCTAGCGCCATATCTATTTTCCTCTATTGGGTTGACCGCTCTAATTTCTTTAATATTTAAATCATTGTTATATCTATATGGGCTTCTAAACGAAAATAGACTATTTAGACTATTTTTAATTTTTCTATATTACGCAGTTCATTCTTTTTATAAACAGTACCATCTACAACAAAATCTATATCGATTAGTTCATAGAAATTTTTATTATTTGATCTAAAAAAATTATCCTTAACACTACCGTATGGATCTGCTCCTATATGTGCACCCAAAGATGGGCCTAATGCGATAAAAGCGTCCAATACACTACTTTTACCACAACCATTTGGGCCGACAAGAGCAATGATTTTCTTTGGGCTATCTCCTAGATCAATAGTTAAATCCTTAAAACGTTTAAATTCTTGTATACGCACTTTAGATATCTTCATTGTTAAACCTCATTATTTTTAATTACACTTCTCAAATTTCTGCTTTAAATTTTAAAAACTTCGTGCTTGGATAGCTCGTATTTGTCGTATATCACGGCGTCATCGTCGCCGATAGGCTGCATGAGACCATATGCTAGCCTACCTTTTTTTAAATTTTATGTTTGAAACACTAATTTTGCGCTTGGCGTCTATCTCGGGGATGCCAATTTCGTTGATATCTTTAAAATAAAATTTCGCATTTTTGCCGCCTTTTTGTATGAAAAATCCGTCATCTTCGATTTTTCGGCATCACAGAATAAGAAACTAGGATAAAGAGGTAACTTCGGCGCAAGCTAATTTACTGGCGCCGAATTTGAAAGTTATTTTATCGCTGCTTCAAAGCTAACATCTACATCTGGATAGCTCTTTCCACCATGAAATGGTTTGGCAGCAGCGGCAAATTTATCAAAGCTTTCATTTAGTTTCAAATCATTTACAAGATCAACCGAAAATTTTGCTACTAGCTTGCCATTTTGCACTTCATATTTTGTTTTAAAAATTTTTGAATTGCCATTTATGCTAAGCTCAACATCCATTTCTCCGGCCTTATCGTCGCCATTTACTGCTACGATCTTACCATCTACTGCCTTGCCATCGAAAATAATGCCAATCCTTTTATCGCGGTCAGGCAGCTTTGTATCGATATCTTTTGGCTCAAGCTTAAATTCAAAGCTCTTTAAAAAATCAGCAAAATTTGCATTTTCTTGACTTTTAAAATTTATCGTCTTAAAAGTACCTGGTACGGCTGTTTTATTTGCTAGCTTGTAACCAGTAAATGTTACCTTTGGTTCACCTTCTACACTAAATGCAAGAGCTGAAACTGCAAAAAATGAAGCTGCTAAAGCAACAGAAGTAAGTTTATTCATAAAGAATCCTTTTTATAATATTGATAATAAATATCGCAAATTATATATCTACTTACTTCAAAAAAGACTTAAAAACTCTTTTTAATTAATGAATAAATTTTTAATATCTTCTTACTCTGGATCATCGCTAAAATCGTTATCCCTAAAGATCACATAAAAATTTATGAGCCAAAAAACAAAAGCGATTGCTATGAGTGTTGCTGGTAAATGAATGTAAAAGCCACTCCAAAAATAAGCCAAAATTCCTCTACTAATGCCAGCTAAAAGAACTAAAATAAAAGCAATTCTACTAAGGCGTAAAAACTCAAGCTCCTGGCCACTGTGACGAAGTCCTGCGACATTAAATATAAGCATTACGCTAAAAATTACTGCATTTATCGCTATTAGATGCATAAAATTTGTTTCAAGATGGAGCCCAAAAATACCGCTAAAGCCGATTCCCAAAAATCCAAGCACTAAAAATAGTTGCATAAAATAGTATAAAAGCACAAAACTATGCCTAAAAAGCTCTTTATAATGCCATTCTTTAAGCTTTGCAAGTACTGCACTTCCACAAGCTATCGCAGCATAATAGACACCCATGCTTTCCTCAAAAAATATATTTAAAAGCAAAAAAGTACAAACGCAGCAAATAGCGATATTTTTATAGATAAAATTTGGCACAAAAACAGCTTCATCCATGCCTTTTTCTCTTTTTAACGCTTCTTTTCCAAGTACGACACTAACACGGTATGAGATGAGTAAGATAGCGATCACGTGGATAAAAACTTGTAAATTTAGAAATTTTTCATTGCCGCTTATTAGATAATAAATTTCAAAGCCTAAAACGCCAAACAAAAAGCCAAGTACGCCAAATTGATCATCGTTTTTATCCCGCCAGATCATATAAAGGCAAAGCAAAACCAAGTAAAGCCAAAAAAGAGCGATAAAGCAGTGTGCTAAAAATAGGCTAAAAAATGCCAATATAAAGCTTATAGAAAAGAGTGAAAATAATATATAAGCATGTATTTTTAGGGATGCTTGAAAATTTGTCCAATCAGTTAGTCCAGTTAGCAAAAATCCAGCATAAGCAAGCGCTAAGAAAAGTTGCAAAAATATAAATTTATGCAAGCTCACAAAATCAGTTGGAGTAAAAAACACACTAGCACCAAGCACCGCACAGACGGCACTCATTAAGAAAAATATCCTCATAGGATGAGTAAAAAAGTTATTAATCATAATAAATTTGCCCTTTGAAATTTTCATCTATCATCTTGCTAATAAACGTAAAATCGCGCTCTTTGAAATCTTTGTCTATTTCAAGTTCTCTTTGTATGACTGCGCCTTTACTTGATAAGAAATAAATTCTATTTGACGTCTTCACAGCCTCCATTCTATCATGCGTGACGAGAACTACGCTCATACCTTCGCTCACTCTTTGGCTGATAATCTCAATCAAAATTTCTTTCATATCATAATCAAGTCCAGAAAAAGGCTCATCCATCAAAAGTAGATCAGGCTTTGTTACAACCGCTCTTACGAAAGCTACCCTTTGCCTCATACCGCCACTTAGCTCGCTTGGGTATTTTAAAGTATCCTTTTGACTTAACCCAACCTTTTTAAAAAGCTCTAAAACAGCGTTAACATCTGGTTTATCCATAACTAAAAGTACGTTTTCAAGAGCATTTTTCCATGTTAGCAGGCGATTTTCTTGAAAAAAATATGTAGTCTTTTTAAAGTTATTAAAAATTTTTCCTTTTCTAGGCTCATTTAGTCCGCTAATAAGCCGAAGTATCGTTGTCTTGCCACATCCAGATGGCCCAAAAAGCGTCACTACCTCGCCACCTTTTACATTTAGGCTAAAATTCCTTACGACCTTATCTCTTAAAATTTCATACTCTACATTTTTAAGCTCAAGCATCATCTTCTCCAAGGCATCAGAGCTATTTTTAGTGGCTCGATGATGAGGTATTCAAAGAGCATGATAAGAGTGATGCTTAAAAGAACATACGCCATTACCTCGGTTGTTTCAAGCATTGCTCTTGCATTTGCTATCTTTGCTCCCATGCCGTTATTTGCACCTAGTAGCTCAGCCATTATGACTATCTTTACGCCCATTGCGACAGCTACACTAATAGAGCTTATTATGTAGCTCGTAAGATGCGGGATGTAAAGGTGTCTTATTTTTTTTAAAATTCCTAGATTATAAGCGTCAAACATCTCTTTTAGCTCCTCATCTACGCTACTCATAGCAACTGCAGAGCTTGCAAAAGTAAGCGGTAAAACGGTTATAAAGATAGTAAAAACGGTGCTAAAATTTCCAAATCCAAACCAAAAAATAGCAAGTACTATCCAAATAATCGGTGGCATTGACAAAAGCAAGGTGATAACAGGCTTTAAAAAGGCTGCAAAACTTTTAAAGCTACCTGCTATTAGCCCTAGAAATATACCAAAAAATGTTGCCGAGCAAACTCCAATCAGTGATCTGCAAAGCGTTATGTTTATCTCGCTGTTTTTGTAATCTTTTAAAATTTCACAGGCTTTTAAAAATACATCTTTTGGTGGCGGAAGCAAGAGTGGGGAGCTAAACTCGCTTCCCACTTGCCAAATGGCTAAGATCAAAAAAACTACGGCAAATCCGCTAAATCCGCCCCAAAAATAGTCAATTATTTTTAAAAAGCTTGAGCGATCTTTTTTAATGCCATCGATTAGTATCATAAAAATAGACCTTTATCTGGCATCTTGCCGCCTAGAAATTTTGGATTAAACTGATAAATTTCTTCAAAAAATGCCATGATCTCATTTTGCAGTTCATTTGCTTTTGTCACTGTTAGATTTGCCTTGTCAAAAGCATTTGCAAGTGCTACTTCTGGAGCTGGCAAGTAGCTTGAGCCTATCTTTGCTGCACTTTGTTTGTTCTCAAGTATCCATGAAAGTGCATTTTTAAGATCGCTATGAAGCGTATCAAATAGATTTAAGTTTTTCTCGTAAAAGCCCCTTTCTACGATAATGCCAGCCATTGGGATTATCGGTTTTGTGCTAAAGCTCTCACCCCAAATTTTTGGAAAATCAACTGAAGAGTGCACGCTAATGCCTGCTTTTTTACCACGTAAAATAGTCGCTTCGCCAAGAGGTTGTGGAACTATTAAAATGTCAAAATCTTTTTGTAAAAATAAAAGCAGAGCCTCAGGCGGCGTTGCTGTATAGGTGATGTCTATCTTGCTAACATCTATGCCTCTCTTCTTGCAAAGCGCTCTTAGGACAAGATCAGGCATATCACCTCGAAATGGCATGATAAGCTTTTTGCCTAAAAAATCTTCTAAATTTTTGATCTTTTCATCCTTGACCATAGCGTTCATAACGCCAAGAGTCAGCAAATTTAACATCGCAAAATCAAGCCCTTGGTTTCTTAAATTTGCAGCGACATTTGATGGCGACATCGTGACTTTGATATCTCCACTAGCCACGCCTGCACGAAGCTGGTCTGGTGTTTTCCAGATATTTAGGCTTACATCATAATTTTTATTTAACTCGCCTTGCAGCGCAGCAACTGCCATGATAACGCTTGGGATTGCTGGTGCGCCCCACATAGTAAAGCTCTCTTTTGCAAATAAATTTGGTGCAAATGCGCTAACGCCTAAAGCTGTGCTAAGTCCTAAAAATTTTCTTCTATTTAACATCTTTTTCTCCTTTAAAAACTGCTGTGAAAGCTAATGAAAAATGTCCTGCCAGGAGCATGAACGACTACTGGATCAAGGGCTGCCACGTGATCGCCACTGATAAATTCTGCATAATCTTTGTCAAATAAATTTGCTACGCCAAATCTTATGCCAACTTTATTTTTAAACTCTACGCCGCCATAAAGATCAAGCAAGCCAAATCCTTTTGCCGCCTCTTTTTTATCGATGCCTAAGCCATTTTGCTTGCTAAAATCACCTCTAGTTTGCTTTGAAACTAGCCTTAGCGCAGTGCCAAGATTATAGCTGCCAAAACTTGCATAGTCTTTGTAGTCAAATGCAAAATTTGCCTCAAAAGGCCTTATTTGATAAAGCGGTCTGCCATCGGTTTTATTTTGTCCGTAGTTGTAGTAAAGTGAGCTTTTTAAGCCAAAGTGCCTTGCAAAGCTATATTCTGTATTGAAATTTACACTATAAAGCGTTGCATCAACGTTTCTTGAGATGACAGCATTTTTATTTAGTGGCGTCGCAGCTTTTGAGTGGCGTCTATCAAAAATGATTAAATTTTTAACGCTATCAGCGATGAAATGTCCTCCAAAGCTAAATGCATCTTTGTTTTGTAAAGAGTTTAGGTATTCTTTGTAAAACTGGCTGCCAAATTTAAAGCCAAGAACCGCTCTATTGTGTCTTTCTGGCTCTAAATTTGGATTTGCTATCCAGCCTTTATCGTCTGGACCATAAAGTGCATTGAAACGCTCCATATTGCTTGGCAAGCGAGATAAGCTCTCAAGTTTTGCAAAGTAGCTATCCTTGTCATTTGGTGTAAATTTATATTTTAGGCTTGCACTAAAAGCGTCTTTTTTGATCTTATCACTTACATCCTCACCATAAATTTGACGAAGCAGTCCGCGAGTGGTGCTAATTGGATTTGGTGCAAAATATTTAGTATCAAGCCCATTAAGCTTACTTCTTTGCTCTTCATATTTTAAGGCAAGCGAGGCTTCATTTGCTTCATTAAATTTATAAGCAAGTGTATCAAAGAGCATAAATTTATCATTTCTAACATCAGCAAATCTGTATCCGTTAAAGACCCAGTTATTGCCTTGCTTCATGTATCTTTTGCCGTCATGTTTATCTTTTTCAAAGCCAGTGCCTATTTGATTGTGAAAGCTTGCAAAGTCAGCGTCATACTTTAAATTTGCTTCAAATATATTCCTTTTTAAATCCACTTTCACATTTGGAGTAGCATCCCTTAGATGAAAGTTGTCAGCTTTTCGCTCAACCTTTTTTACAGCAAGCTCAAGATTTAGTGTGTTTGATAGATCTTCTTCGCCCAAGCGAATATTTAGCTTGCCGACTTTTCTTGTCGTTTTAAAAGCGTCCATCTCGTGCTCCGGCTGCTTATCTTTATCAATATTATCCCTTAAAAACGTAAGCCTAAGCTCGCTAAGATCATTTGGCACGAAACCTAAGATAGCGCTTTGGCCTTGCCTATTGTAACCATAGTCCCATCTTTTGCCACTTCCATCTTTATAATTATTTGCTTTGGTGAAATTTGCATTTAAAATGGTATAAAAATTTGCGCCGCGATATTTAAAAAGCGATGAGTTGTAAAAGCTTTTGCCATACATTCCAGCTGAGATATGAAACATATCCGCTGAGTTGTCAAGCAAATTTGTAACAAATGGATATTCGCTTCTTTGAGTGCGGTCAAATTGATTTTCCACAAAGGCACTTTGCGCAATGTTTGGCGTGATGACTGGTGGCGGTGCAAATTCTCTAATAGGCTTTATAATGTCTAAATTTGCTTCATTTGCTAAAAGCAGCGATGAAAAAACTGCCAGGCTTAAAATGGGCCTCATAAAAACTCCTTTTAAAATATAATTATGATTTTTTTTATCATAATTCTAATACTAAATTTATTTATAAGAGTTGATATAAATCATTATTTTAAAAATTAAAATTTTAATTTTTAGAAACCATATAAAATGGAGGAATATTAAATTATTTACTTTTTACAGGGCTGCCAAAAAATATAAAGTTTTAAGTAGTAAAATAGGGTATGAACAAGCTATGCTTTAAATTTACTAAGTCTATCTCTTAGCTCTTTTGAGATGGTAAATTTTGAAAGTTCGTATTTATCAAAAATAATGATCATGTCATCACCAATAGGCTGAGCAAGACCAAAGCAAGCATCTCTATCAAGACGATTTTTTCTAAATTTTACGCTTAAAGTTTCCACTTTTTTCTTATCGCCAAAGCTCCTAATGGCTATCTCATCAATATCTTTAAAGTAAAATTTGATGCTTTTTGATCCTTTTGTGATGATAAATCCATCATCATTAATACGCAAAAAGTTGTTTTGTAAAATTTTTCTAATACAAAAAAATGCCGAAAGAGCACCAACAATGATACCAAGAAGAGATGGTGTGCCAAGAGCTAAATAAAAGTAGCCAAAAATGCTAAATATAAATAGTCCAACGCCAAACGCCAATGTTAAAAATAGATCTTTTTTACTCTCTTTTGTTATCACCATATCTCCTTATTAAGCTAAAATTCCAGCACCATTTATCGCCTGGCTACGCTCTTTTGCATAAATTCTCTCGCCATTTATCACGTCGTATTTCCAGATCGGTGCATTTGCCTTAAAGTCCTCGACAAATTCGTTTATGAGTCTTAGCGCGACCTTTCTTTGAGGGCTCACAATGCCTGCTACATAAGAGCTCGCATGCACCGCCACGTCGCCTTTTGAGTGAGCAAAGAGCACGTAGGCATTTTCTTTTTTGGCTCGCTCTTCCCAAGCATCTAGCCATTTTTTAAGTATTGGCTCATAGATATCAAAGCTAAGTGCTGAAATGCCACCTTCTTCTCTTACGATTCCAACAAAAGTGATGAGTGCACCGCAGTTTTTATCCTTAAATGCATCATACCACTCGTTTGTGATGCTTTGAACATCCAAGCATCCGTTATAAATTTGCATCTTAACCCCCACAAACTGGCGGCAAGATAGAAATTTTATCGCCTTCTTTTAGAGCAAAATTTATATCGCTTACGATCTCGTCATTTACGGCAACCGCACAGATATTTAGCCATTTTTTAAGCTCTTCTTTCTGGCTTAAAGCCGCTTTTACCTCGCCTAAATTTTTAGCCTCTACCTTTAAATTCTCTACTCCGATAGGCCCAAGAAATTCGATCTCTACCACATTTTATCCTTTAAATTTTTGGTGATTTTACTTAAAAATAAATTTAGATATACTTATTTGAAAATTTACAAAAGAGAAAGAAAATGAACGAAATTTTAAAGAAAATAAAAACCCCAGCCTACGTCTGCGAAGAGGCAAAAGTACGTAAAAATTTGGAGCTTTTAAAATATGTCAAAAAACAAAGCGGAGCCAAAATTTTAGTAGCACTTAAGGGCTTTGCATTTAGCGGAGTGATGGATATGGTGGGCTCTTATCTTGATGGTGCGACTTGCAGTGGGCTTCATGAGGCTAAATTTGCAAACGAATACGTAAAAGGCGAGATTCATACTTATAGTCCAGCCTTTAAGGAGGAGGATTTTGATGAAATTTTAAAAATTTCAAAGCACATTATATTTAACTCTTTTGCGCAGTGGCAAAAATTCAAGGGTATTGCCCTGCAAAACGGCATAATCTGCGGCCTTCGCGTAAATCCAGAGGTCTCGCTAGCCCCAACTGACAGCTACAATCCATGCGGTAAATTTAGCAGACTTGGCATTACAAGGGCAAATTTTAAGCCTGAGCTTCTTGATGGCATCACGGGGCTTCATTTTCACGCGCTTTGCGAGGAGAGTGCGAGTAGCTTGCAGACCGTGCTAGAGGCGTTTGAGGAGAAATTTGGCGAGTTTATCCCAAAGATGAAATGGATAAATATGGGCGGAGGACATCACATCACGAGGGCTGATTACGACGTGGAGCTGCTTATAAAGATAGTTAGGCGCTTCCGCGAGAAGTACGGCGTAGAGGTCTATCTGGAGCCTGGTGAGGCGGTTGGCTGGCAGACTGGCTTTTTGATAAGCAGCGTGCTTGACATCGTGCATAACGAAAAAGATATCGCTATCCTTGACACCTCGGCCGAGGCGCACATGCCTGATACCGTGCTCATGCCTTACCGTCCAGCCGTTAGAGGTGAGAGTAAAAATGGTAAATTTGCTTATAGATTTGGCGGTAATACCTGCCTGGCTGGCGATATAGTGGGGCTTGAAGCGGGCGATGCGGAGTATAAATTTGATAGTGAGCTAAAAATTGATGATCGCGTCATCTTTGAAGATCAGATTCACTACACCATCGTGAAAAACACGACATTTAATGGCATAAAACTGCCTGATTTAGTGCTTTTAAAAGAAAATGGCGAAGTTAAAATGATCCGCGAATTCGGATATGAAGAGTATAAACGCAGAAACTAATCACTGGTGTTTTGGCTAGCTTTTGGCAGCTAAAAGCTCATTTGTATTTATGTCTATAAAATTTTTACAGAATCAGTATCCATAAAATTTGGCAAATTTATCTATCTTTGAGTTTTTTTGCCAGTTGTATTCGGTCTCGTTTGCGATCTTTTGGGCTAGCTCCTTGCCAAAATGATCACTAATAAAGCCAAGCGCCATATCCATGCCAGCAGCCACGCCTGAGGCTGTGTAAAATTTACCTGCCTTCACCCACCTAGCGCGCTCTTGCCACTTTACAGCTTCGCCGCAACTTTTTACCCACTCAAGCGATCTTTTATTTGAGGTAGCCTTTAGTCCGTCAAGCTCTCCAGTGCGAGCGATGAGAGCAGAACCCGTGCATACGCTTAGGCAAATTTGAGATGCCAAAACGCACTCTTTAAGTCTTGAGATAAACTCACTATCATCTACAAGTGCCCTCGTGCCCTGACCTCCAGGGAGTAGCAAAACGCTCTTTTTTGGTATCTTACTAAGCTTTTTGGTCTTTATAAAAAAGCCTTGCTTGCTTCTTTTCATCCCGCCATCAAACGAGACGTAGTTTATCTTCATTTCAGGCACCCTTGCTAAAAACTCCACTGGCCCCATGAGATCAAGCGTCTCGTACTCATCAAATATAAGGCAAAAAAGATGCATAGTGCGATCCTTTTTAACTAAAATTTGGATTTATTTTAGCTAAATTTTCAGATCAAAAAACTCTAAAAATTAACAAAACTTAAATGTTTTTTATAAAATTTTTAGTAATCTTTTTTGCTAAGGTTTGCTTGTGATTAGCTCTGATATAATAGCGACCAAAATAGCGTAGCTATGCGATTTAACGTATTTAACCAATACTTAAATTGTTTAAGCTCAAACTCATAAAGGACTACAATGACGAGAATTCTTACTCTGCTTTTTACATTATTTGTAACAGCAATGGCAACTCAAGGACCAACTGGCGTCAATCAATATAATAGTGCCATTTGGGCGGCTGAAAGGATAGAAAATATCAAGCCATACGAACAAGGTTTGGGACCGATATTTACTTTTATCCAAGGTAATGATTATTTTGCAATAGCAGCACTTTCTATCATTTTGGCTGTTATTGGAGCATTTGCATTACACTTTTTAATCATTGGACCAAAACATTTTAGTCATGATGGTAAAAAGGTATTTGCCTTTTCATTGATCATACGTATAGCTCATGGTTTGGCAGCGATCTCATGGATCATTTTAGTGCCAACTGGTATCATCATTATGTGGGGTGCAGAGCTTGGTGGTGGAACATTTGTGCGTTTCTGTAGATACTTGCACGATACGGCAACTGTGATCTTTGCTGTTTCTGTGCTTCCTATGTTATTTACCTGGACAAAGAGAATGCTTCCAGCAATTTATGATATCAGATGGATGATGATAGTTGGTGGCTATTTATCAAAGAAAAAGAGACCTGTTCCAGCTGGTAAATTTAATGCTGGTCAAAAAGCATGGTACTGGATCGCTATCCCTGGTGGTATCGTTATGATAATTACTGGCGCGATTATGTATTTTACGGACTTCAAAGAGCCAGCGGTTGCTTCTTGGTTTGGTCTTACACAAATCGATCTTTTAAGATACAGCGTAATTATTCATAATTGTCTTGGCATCGCATGTGCAGTATTTTTCTTAGTTCATATTTATATGGCAGCTATTGCTATTCATGGTGCTATTTGGTCGATGATTACTGGATATAAAGAGGAAGAAGAAGTTTATGTTCTTCATCACTACTGGTACCAAGAGCTCGTTAGAGAGAATAAAATTCCAGTATCTGATTATGAAAAGTCTTATACAAATTTAAAATAATTAACTTTACTTTGACCTTGCTAGTAAGCGAGGTCAAAGCTCTCTTTTATCTCAAATTTATACATTAAAATTTTTAAAATAATTAATATTTTTTTGGCTATAATCCAAACTAGTTTCAAGGTTTGAAATACTAATCACAAAAGGAAAAATCATGACAACAATTGATTGTAGAAATTTAGAGTGTCCAAAACCAGTCATAATGACAAAAAATGCACTTGATAGTTTAAGCGAAGGTGAAAGCTTAGAAATTTTGGTAAATGCACTAGCCCCAAAAGAAAATATTTCAAGATTTTTAAAAAATCAAAATATAGAATTTAGCCTAGAAAGCAATGGCAACGAGACTAAAATTTTAGCTACAAAAGGCAAAAATGCGCTTGAGCTTACAAATTTTGATGAGTTTGTTTGCGACATAACACCAAAAAATAATAAAGTACTCTATCTGAATGAAGAGCGCGCGGGAAGTGGCGAAGTGGGAATAAATTTACTATCAAAATTCTTAGGAGCATTTCTTCAAGTTGAGAAAAAACCAAAGATAATAATCTGCGTAAATAACGCTGTAAAGATGACTACAAACCGCTCACACCCAAGCTTTAAGCCGCTTAAAGATCTTGAAGCTGCTGGTGTTAAAATTTTAAGCTGCGGAAGCTGCTTGGAGGCTTATAAGCTAGTAAGTGATCTTGCGATTGGCGAAATTTCAAATGCTTATGAGATCATCGACATACTCTCAACTCACGAGCAAATCAAATTATGATCTACCACGACAAAAAGCTTACGCAGTTCGTTAGAGCCGCTGGTTGAGCTGCTAAGCTTGACCCGTCGGGTCTAAACAAAACGATTAGTAGTTTAAATTTATCTCATCCAAATCTGCTCTCAAGCACCAATTCTAACGAGGATGCGAGTGTCTTTAAAATTTCAAGTGATCTTGCACTTGTTCAAACGCTTGACTTTATAACGCCTGTGGTAAATGATCCATTTATCTACGGTCAAATCGCTGCTGCAAATAGCCTAAGCGACGTCTTTGCAATGGGTGGTGAGGTGATAAATGCTCTAAATATCGTAGGCTTTGATAGCTGCAACTTGGCACCTGAAATTTTAGGCGAAATTTTACAAGGTGGAGCCGATAAAGTAAAAGAGTGTGGCGGTATAATCGTTGGCGGACATACGATCGAGACACAGCAGATGTATTATGGGCTTAGCGTTACTGGAAGGGTGCATCCTGATAAATTTTGGGCAAATAATACAGCCATAAATGGCAATGTTTTGATACTTACAAAGCCCCTTGGAAGCGGCATTTTAAGCACAGCAATAAAGGCTGATTTATTAAGCATGGAGCAGATAAAAGAGGCTGCAACTATCATGGCACAGCTAAATTTTTATGCATTAAAAGCACTTGATGGTATTAAAGTTTACGGCGCTACTGATGTGACTGGATTTGGCTTTTTGGGACATTTAAGCGAAATGCTAAATGAAAAGATCAGTTTTGAAATTTATGAAAAAAATGTGCCAATCATTGCAAGCGCAAAGGAATTTGCCGATATGGGCATCATTCCAGAGGGAAGCTATAAAAACCGCGAATTTGCAAAGCATTTTATAGACAAAGAAGCTGACATTTTGCTATTTGACGCACAAACTTCAGGCGGACTTTTGCTTGCAGTTGGTGAAAAGGACGCGATGCTCGCAGTAAAACGCTTAAAAGAAGTAGGTTATGAAAGCTCAGCTATTGTTGGTTCTGCGGTATCAAAGAGTGAGTTTGGTATATTTTTAAGATAAATTTTTAAAAATAGCATGCTATCTCATTGCGTTAGAGAAATCTTTTAATTTACTTAACCATTCTATAATTTTAAAAACTATAAAGGAGAGATGATGAACTATCTTGAAATTTTAAAATTTCGTCATGCTTGCAAGGTTTTTGACGAAAGCAAAAAATCGGTGCTGGAGAGTTTGATTTTATACTAGAAGCTGGCAGGTTAAGCCCTAGTTCAACTGGCCTTGAGCAGTGGGATATCTTAGTCGTTCAAAATAAAGAGCTTAGAGAAAAAATAAAAGCTCTTTCATGGAATCAAGCGCAAATTACATCTTGCTCACATTTAGTTGTCGTTTTAGCTAAGATCAAAGAGGTAAAATTTGGAAGCGCATACGTTAATAAAATGATCGCTAGAAATACCAATAAAGATCCTGAAGCTATTGCTGCAAGGCAAAAATTTTATCATGACTTTTTGCTAGCAAATTTTAAAAATGATGATGAGCTAACATTTCAGTGGTCACATGAGCAGTGCATGATAATTGCCACAAATATGATGAATGCAGCTGCAAGTTTGGGCATTGATAGTTGCCCAATAGAAGGCTTTGATAGACATGCTTTAAATGAACTTTTGGGGCTTGATGAGAGCTTTCAAAGAGTGGCTATCATGGTACCATTTGGCTACCGCCTAAATCCACAACCAAAAAAACTTCGCAGAGAAATTTCTGATATCGTTACTTGGGTTTATTAAGATATTTGAGCCAAATTTTAAATAAATTTTTGGCTCAATTTTAAATAAATCAATAAATTCTAAATAAATACTTACCTTTATAAACCCAAATCAAGTAAAAATGGGATAAAATCAGAGCCAAAACCTAAACTAACGAGGTGTCTATCGTGCTTGAGAAACAAAAAACCAGCCTTCAAATAGTAAAAATGTTTTATACAAAGGCTATTTTACTTCTACTCTCATTTATATTTTTAGCATTATTTGTAGTTTGTGCCGGTACGAACGATATAAAATATGATCTTAGCTCAACTAATTCGAATATAAAATCATCAATCTCAAATAGCTTTTTTATAATAAAAAACGATCTATTTTTAAAATCAAAAATGGTTGAAGCAGGCCTTAGTGATATGCTATTTGATAAAAATTCAACAAAAAACGATC
>NZ_CABPVR010000003.1:14640-67261 GCF_902460875.1 Campylobacter concisus
TGCTGATGACATAGCCGAAAAGGATCTATCTCAGCTTAGTTTAAATGAGACAGATGCCGGGAAATTTACAGTATCAGATCGAGTTTATAAAAACAATCGTTTTAGAGATATTTATGCATCTTATGGACTAAAAAATGGAGGCAGCATTTTAGTTCAAATTGATATAAAATTTTTTCAAAACTACACTAATGTAGATTACGATGAGAAAACCAAAACTTATGCTTATTTGGTAGATAAATATGGAAATTTATCAAGAGATGAGTTTTATAAAAAATTTGATGAATCGATGTTTTTGACTTATGTGAGTCTTGGCGACGAGTTTAAAGAGGATAAAATAATATTTTCTTTAAGCCATATGGACTTTTATCTTATAAGCTATATGCCAGAGTATAAAATTTTTGTTATTACAGCTTCAACGAAGCATTTTCATATCTTTATGCAGTTTGTGTTATTTTGGCTATCGATCTTTTGTTTTATATCTTCTTTAATTTTGTGGGTTAGAGATGTAAAATTTATAAAAAATAGAATAATGCCAGCTTTAAAAGAGGTAAGAGATACTTTAGATGGCGATGAATACGAGATAAGACGAAGCTTTAATGTAACAGAATTTGAAGATATAAAAAATGGAATAAACAAGCTAAAGATAGAAACCAAAAAAGCAACTGATGGGCTAGAAGAATACAAAAGTAGATTTGGCTATATTTTTGAGCAAAGCTTTTTGAAAATAGTAGTTTATGATGCTTATAGCGGCGATATTATTGATGCTAGTAATGCATTTTTATCTTCCGTTGGCTACACAAAAGATGAGATTATAGAGCTAAATTTAAATGATTTAATAGATGGCGATTTTGCATTGTTTATGCAAATGAAACAAGACGCTCAAAATAGCGATATGAGCTTTAAAATCGAGCTAAAAACAAAAGATGGCGGCACTAAAGAGGGATTTTTACAAGAGTCGCAGATCGAGCTAAGAGATTCTAGGCTAAATTTTATGCTTATACACGAGCTTGACGATGGAAAATTTACGAAAAAGGATAACGAAGCAATAAATGATTATTCGTTTTTATCGCCAAATGTAATAGCAGAAGCATTAAGCAGCGATCCATTTTCTATCGTAAGAAGTACGCAAAATATCGATAGTGTCTTTAAAGTCCCACAAGATAAGAAGCTTATAAATTTAAAAGATCTAATAAGCCCTGAAAGTTTAGATGAGTTTGCTGTAAATGTTTCTAATGAATCTAAAAAATTCTTTGAAAAAGGTAGCAAAAATAGCGAAATAAATCTCGTAGCCAATATGCAAACAAACGAAAATAACAAAACGCCATTTAAGATAAAAGTAAAATTTATAGATAATGGTGCTGATAAAGAGCGAAAGATCATCTACTTTTTTAATGACTTAAGCGATATAGCAAAGTTACAAGAAAAATACGATACTGAATTAAAATATTTTCAAAGCATACTTTGGGCAAGCCAAGCGCTTGTCTTTTCATGGGATAAAAAAAGCGACACCCTTTATATCCCAAATGCTATCGCCAAGTCGCTCGGATATGCATTAAATGGGGATATGAGTATAAATTTTGAACGCGCAAAAACTATATTTGTAGATGAATTTGTAAGCTTTAAGGACTTTTTTGACCTTATAAAAAAAGGTGAAGTATATGATGGCGAAGTGCGTTTTTATAGGGCTGATAAAGAGATTATTTATGTAAGGATTAGAGCAAAAGCAATAGCTTTTTATGATGGTGAAGCAAGCGTTATAAAGGGCACAATGCAAGATCTTAGTGTGCAAAATAGCTTTTTTTCTTATCAAGACCTTTTAGCAAAAATTTTCTCATACGCAAAAGAGCAAATTATTATGCTTGATGATGAGCTTAGGATCATAGATGCTAATGACGCTTTTTTCGATACGCTTGACATTTCTAGAGATAAAAATTTTATAGAGAAAATTTACTCAAAAGATATAATAAATTTTAAAAACGGAC
The DNA here is from genome assembly GCF_902460875.1 of Campylobacter concisus. Classification (GTDB taxonomy): domain Bacteria; phylum Campylobacterota; class Campylobacteria; order Campylobacterales; family Campylobacteraceae; genus Campylobacter_A; species Campylobacter_A concisus_AA. The sequence goes on from NZ_CABPVR010000003.1 coordinate 16,623, forward strand.
TAAAAGATATTAAAGATGAAATTTTAAATTCACTTAAAATAACTGGCTTTTGGCAAGGTCTTATTCATGATGTTCGAAGCAAAAATAGACTCGAAGTCATAAGTATAAGCAAGCTTTTAAACGCGTTTGGCGATCAAGAGGGATATATTTTGTTAGCTTCAAGCGCAAATGATGATTGCTACAATAAAGAGTACCTCGAATTTATCGCATATCACGATACGCTAACTGGGCTGCCAAATAGATTTTTACTTTTTAATAAGCTAGAAAATCTACTAAAACAAGCGAAAAAAAGCTTAAAAGTAGCAGCATTTTATGTTGATTTTGATAATTTTAAATCGATAAATGACGGATACGGACATCAAGTAGGTGATAAAAACCTAATAGAAATTTCAAAAAAAATAGATGAAATTTTCCCAAAACAAGGAATATTTGCAAGAATAGGCGGAGATGAGTTTATAGGTGCTATGCCTTATGAAAATTTGGGAGAAATTTACGAAACTGCTGAAAACATCTTAAGGGTAGCTAAGAGTAAAATTTCTATTGATGATGATGAGAAAAAACTTAGCGTAAGTATTGGTATTAGCTTAAGTAGCGATGCACTTAGCGTTGATGATCTAATTGAAAGAGCCGATTGGGCTATGTATCAAGCAAAGCTTAATGGAAAAAATAAATATTATGTATTTAATTCGAAAAAAGATACATATTTTAAAAATGAATATAGAGATGACTCAAAGATCATTGAAGCTATCGATGCTGGCGAGATGTTCTTACTATATCAGCCCGAGATTGATATAAAAAGCGGGGAAGTTAGCAGCTTTGAGGCATTTATTAGATGGAAAAATGGCGATAAGATATTAAGGCCATCAGATTTCTTACCACTTGCAAAAGGCTCAAAAGCAGTTGTTGCTATCGCACTATTTACACTAAAAGATGCTTTAAAAGCTAGGGCTGTATGGCTAAAAGAGGGAATAAATGCAAAAGTTAGAGTAAATTTATGCATTAAAAAGCTAATGACCTCTGAGTTTTTTGAGAAATTTAAAAAGCTTTTAGAAGATGAGCAGCTAGACGCTAATGGGCTAATCATAGATATCGTTGACTCCGCAAGTGGCGTAAATTTAGATGATGTTGTTAGATATATCGATGCTTATAAGGAGCTAGGTGTTAGCTTTTCGCTTGATGATTTTGCGTCTTATTCGGGCTCAGTAGAAGCGTTAGGTATGTTAAAAACAAATAGATTTAATATAGATAAAAGATTTTGCAAACAAATTTTTGACTCAGTAGAAGCGCTAAAGACCATACGCATGATAAAGTATGTATCAGATACATTTGATTTTGATGTCATGATAAAAAATTTAGAAGATAAAAGCATGCTTGAAATTTTTGTTGGATTTGGCTTTAGTAGATTTCAAGGACGGCTTTTTGCGCCAGAGCTTAGCCTGGATGATGTGCTCAAATTTAAATTTGCTCTATCATCTCCGCTAAATGTAAGAAATTTTCAAGATGATGAGAACTACAATATGCTTTGCAAAATAGTAGGTGCAAAAGAGCTTATGACTCGTTTGATAAATTTGCTTAAATGCGATGAAAAAGTAAGCGAAAAATTAAAAATCGAAATAGCAAATCAAGTAGATAATATCAGAACAATAAATGAAAAATTAGCTGAAATTTTAGATACGATCCTTGTAAAAATAGACAAAGAGAACGTAATAAATTTAGCTAATGAGGCAATTTTGTTATGCGATGATGATCTAAATTTGAGTGGAGCGAATAAATAATGAATGAAAATGCTTTAAATGTTTATGAGCACGAAATCCCAAATGGAAGCAAGCTATACTTTGCTAGTAGCGCAAAGCTAAAGAGGCAGATTGAGCAAAAAGCTAGTGAAATTTTAGAAAATGAAGGCTTTAGCGAGATCGTAACGCCATTTTTCTCATATCACCAGCATTTAAGTGTAGATGCTACAAATCTTTTACGTTTTAGCGATAGTCTAAATCACGAAATAAGCCTAAGAGCTGATAGTACGGTAGATACTGTAAGGATCGTGCTTAGAAGGCTAAAGGCAAACGAATCAAAAAGATGGTTTTATATCCAGCCAGTCTTTCGCTATCCAAGTCAAGAAATTTATCAAATCGGAGCCGAGCTAATCGGTGAAAATGATGTTTTAAAAAGTATAAATATCGTAGCAAAGCTTCTTAATGAGCTAAAAATGGATACATTTTTGCAAGTGAGCAATATACAAATTCCAAGAGTAATTTGCGAAATTTTAAGTGTGCCTATTGAAATTTTTGAAAATGGACAAATGGAGAAAATTTTATCTCAAAATGTTCCATGGCTAAGCGCTCTTGCTCTTTTAAAGTCAGTTGATGAGCTGTATGAAGTGATTAAAATTTCTCCAAGTAAACTAAAAGAACCGCTTGAAAATTTGAGAAATTTAGCCAGTGCTTTAGAATATAAAAATTTAAGAATAGTTCCGCTATATTACTCGAAAATGAGATATTACGATAGTTTATTTTTTAGATTTTTAAGAAATAACAGCATAATAGCAAGTGGCGGCAGCTACGAAATAGACGGAAAAATAAATAGTGGTTTTGCTGTTTATACAGATGCATTGATAGAAGAAAAAATTAATTTAAGGAAGTAAGAATGAGAAAGGCTGATTTAGTAGTTGGAGTTCAATGGGGTGATGAGGGTAAAGGCAAGATAGTTGATATGCTAGGACTAAACTATGACATGATCTGTCGCTCACAAGGTGGTCACAATGCCGGCCATACGATCTGGGTTGATGGCGTTAGATACGCGCTTCACCTTGTTCCAAGTGGAATTTTGCATAAAAATATTATAAACATCATTGGCAATGGTGTTGTTGTTTGCCCAGAAGTATTAATCACTGAAATGGCTCAGTTTGAAAATTTGGAAGGAAGGCTTTATATTAGCGATAAAGCACATTTAAATCTAAGCTACCATAGTCAAATCGATCAAGCAAAAGAGAGACTAAAGGGCGAAAAGGCTATCGGTACGACTGGCAAAGGCATCGGACCAACTTATGCTGATAAAATAAGTAGAAGCGGTCATAGAGTAGGCGAACTACTTGAGCCAGAGCGTTTGTGCGATGCTTTAATGCATGATTTTGAGACAAATAAATGTGTATTTGACGCACTTGGTGTGAAAATTCCTAATGAGAGTGAATTACTTGAAGAGCTAAAAAGATATAAAGAGGTTTTGGCTCCATTTATCGCAAATACTACAAACCTAGTGTGGAAGGCACTTGATGAAAATAAAAAGGTATTACTTGAAGGCGCTCAGGGCACGCTTTTAGATATCGACCACGGCACATATCCATATGTAACTAGCTCAAATACCATAAGTGCAGGTGCTTGCACAGGTCTTGGACTAAATCCAAAAGAAATCGGTGAAGTAATAGGCGTCATAAAGGCATATACAACTCGTGTTGGCTTTGGTCCTTTCCCAACAGAAGACAAAGGCACAAGTGGCGATAAGATGTGTGATATCGGCAAGGAATTTGGCACAACAACAGGCCGCCGCAGACGTTGTGGCTGGTTTGATGCTGTGAGTGTAAAATATGCTTCAAGACTCGATGGTGTCGATACTTATGCGCTTATGAAGCTTGATGTACTTGATGGATTTGAAGTGGTAAAAATTTGCAAAGCTTATCAATATAATGGTGAAACTATCGATTATATGCCAACAGATCTTGAAAATGCAACTCCTATCTATGAAGAACTTGCAGGCTGGGATAGCGTAAAAGGCATAAGCAAATATGAAGATCTGCCAGCAAATGCAAGAGCTTATATCGAGCGAATAGAAGAGCTAACTGGCGTAAAGATCGGCTACATCTCAACAAGCCCTGAAAGAAGCGATACGATCATTAGATGAAAAGCAAATTTACCTCTATCGTCCGTGTAAAAAAACAAGAGATGGATAAGGTAGAGGCAAAGCTCGCCGTCGCCAGGCTTAATGTAAGAAATTTTGAAGAAAATTTAGTGCATTTAAGAGCAAGGCTTGAGGAGTTTTGCTTGCCAAAAAGTGGCAATATAGGCGAACTAAAGGAAAATTTAGAGTTTATAAAGATAGCAAGGCAAGAGTTAAATGCCTGCAAAGAGAGTCTTGAGATAGCTAAAAAAGAGGTTTCGCACTACGAACATAAATATAAAAATGCAAATTTAGAGTACGAAAAGATGAAATATCTAGAAAAAGAAGAGTTTAAAAAAGAGATAAAACGCATACAAAAGGCTGAAGCACTTGCGCTTGATGAGTTTGCAGTGATGAAATTTACAACTAAGAGCGAGTTTTGATGAGAGCGGTTTTATTATTTTTCATTGTTTTAAATTTTGCATTTTGTTTTGAAGTACCAGTTGACTGTACGCAAATTTTTGAAGTTAGAAAAGAAGAAATTTCAAAGGAGCTTGAGATCATAGATGAACAGCGCCAAGCTTTAGAGGTATTTCGCGCAAGCTCGGCAGCAGCCTATGAAGAAAATAATAAAAAGCTTGCCAAAAAAGAAGCTGATCTAAATGCGACAATGAAAGTGATCAAGCAAAAACGCAAAGAGATCGATGAAGTGGTCGCTAAAAATGAGAAAATTTTAAAAGAACTTCGCACAATGACTAGTGATAAAGTCAATGAGTCGTATTCTAAGATGAAAGATGGCGCGGCAGCTGAGGTGCTCTCTAAAATGCCTAGATCAAACGCAGCCACCATACTTTATGCTCTTGATGCCAAAAAGATATCAACCATCATGGCAAAAATGGATCCAAAAGTAGCATCCGAGATCACCACTTTGCTTCAAAAAGGGCCACCATTTGCTGATGAAAAAGGCGATATGCCAACTCCAGCTGGTAGCATAAATATACAGTAATAAATTTTTGCACAAACAAGCAAAATTTAAAAAATTAGACACCAAACATAAAGCACTATGCTTATAAATTCTTAATTTTAAGCTCACCTAACTTTAGCTTGTATACTTTTGTGGTAGCTATTTTTTAACCAAACTTACTAGGACACCAACTCCAAGAATGGCTAGAATGATAAAAAGGCTAATTTGTGCAGAAATTTCAAAACCATGATGAAAGATATGAGCGGTTGCATTTACAGCTAGCTTTGCTGCGATAAAAAATAAAAGCACGATCACAGAAATTTCTAGATATTTTAAAAAATTTTTGAGTGCTTCAAGCACAAAATAAAGCGTTCTTAGCCCAAGTATCGCAAATATCATCGCTGAATAAACAATCACAGGATCTTTACTCACAGCAATGACAGCTGGAACGCTATCAAAAGCAAATATCACATCGCTTAGCTCAATCACACAAAGGCACAAGAATAATGGTGTTGCTATCCAAGTAGCTTTTAGCCTTAAAATCTGATCGTTAAGAGCAGTTTTTTGACTATCTGAAATTTGCTTAGAAATTTCGCTAAATTTAACAAAAAAACTATGTCCAAAAAGCTGTGGCAAAACCGGAAAAAAGCGATAAACTGCCCTATAAGCTATGTGGTTTGAATAATCTTTTATATCTTCATCGCACTTATCTTTTTTTATCATCATTACGGCACTATATGCGACTATTGCCGCAAATATTAGCTCCATCAAAGGAGAGATGGCAAAAAGCATCGTACCTACGGCTACAAAGATGAGCCTAAATATCATAGCTCCTATAACGCCAAAATAAAGCACTCTGTGGCGGTAAATTTCAGGTATCTTAAACCATGAAAAAATCGCCATCATCACAAAAAGATTATCTACTGAGAGTGACTTTTCTAGCGCATATCCTGCAAAATAAAGACTTGCTATTTCACTGCCTCGCTCAAAATATAAATATATGCCAAAAAGCACCGAAACTCCTATCCAAAAAATAGACCAAATGCCAGCTTGTTTTAGTGAAATTTTCTCATCATGCTTATGAGCAAAAAGATCTATTCCAAAGGCAAGTGATGCCATTATAAGAAAAACTATAATTGTTTGAATTTCTAATGCGTTCAACTTTTATCCTTAAAATTTTAGCAAGGCATCATCAAGACTTCTACTATCTCGCCTTTTTTAAGAATTTCTTTATCCATCGGAATCATTAAAAGTGCAGCCTTGTTTGTCAAGTTATTTACTATCGCTGAACTGCCAAGCTTTTTGCCATTTAGATTTACAAAATTTTTTGCTTCACGATTTTCTAAATTTACAGCCGTAAATTCTAAAAATGGTGAGCGTTTTTTATAGTCTTCGTCCATTATAGCCGTGATCTTTGGCTCTTCTTGACCAAACCACGCATTTATTAAGACCCTCACGTAAAGCACACACATAACCATTGCCGAGTACGGAAATCCTGGCAGTGCAAAGATATATTTGTCGCCTGATTTTGCCACTCTGATATGACGGCCCGGTTTTATGGCAGCACCTTCGATGATAAGACTAAAATTTTCATTTAAAGCGCCTTTTACAAAGTCGTAATCACCCATGCTTATGCCACCAGTCGTCACTAATATATCAGCTGATTTTAGTGCGTTTATGATCGCTTTTTCGACAAGCTCGGCTTTATCTCTTACGATCTCGCAAAGGATCGGCTCCGCACCCATTTTGCGTATCTGCATAGCGATCCCTACGTGGTTTGAGCTGTGAATTTGTGCTGGATTTTCTAATGGCTCGCCAAGGTCTTTTATCTCACTACCAGTCGCTAGTATCGCCACTCTTGGGCGTATGAAAACGCTTACGTGAAAGACACCAAGCTCAGCAAGAAGTGCTATCTCAGCGTAGCTTAGACGAGCGCCTTTTTTTATTAAAATTTCACCTTTTTTGTAACTTTCCCCCACTTCGCGCACAGCAAAGCCCTTTGGCACACTCTTTTTGATGAGTATTTTTGAGCCGTTAACCTCGACATTTTCTACCGGCACAAGAGTATCAGTGCCTTCGCTCATTAGTGAGCCAGTGAAAGTTTTTACACATTTACTACCCGCTATGACTAGTCCTTTGTCACTTCCAGCAGGCAGATCTGTGATGAGCTCAAGCTCACTTAGACCATCTTTAAAGGCAAAAGCGTATCCATCCATCGCTGAAACTGGCTTTGCTGGGTAATTTTCAGTGGCTGTCACGTCGTAGGCGATATTTCTATCAAGTGCGTCCGTAATGGCCACTTTTTCGATCTTATCCCACTCGTTTATAGTATCTTTTAAAATTTTTAGGCTATCTGCGTAACTCATAAAATCTTTCATTATTAACCCTTTTATGAAATTTTTGCATATTTTATCTACTTTGCTCTTAAAAAAATTAATCTTTGTTTTATTTAATGATTATTAAAATGTCGTTTAAGAAATCAGTTTGATTTTACCCTATACACAGGAATATTCATGAATAAAACAGTGCTTTACATCATCGCAGGTGCAAGCTTAGGCATTCTTGGCCCAGTGCTTGTTTATTTTGGCAACCCAGCAAATATGGGCGTTTGTGCGGCTTGCTTTTTAAGGGATAGCGTAGGCGCTTTTGGCTTTCATCAAGCCAAAGTGGTACAGTATCTAAGGCCTGAAATTTTAGGGCTTATCATTGGAGGCTTTTTAGCAAGCATGCTTTGGAGTAGAAATTTCACTCCAGTATCTGGCAGTGCAGCATTTTCTAGATTTTTCTTAGGTGTGTTTGCTATGATTGGTTGCCTTATCTTTTTGGGTTGCCCATGGAGAGCGTTTTTGCGTCTTGGTGGCGGAGATATGACTGCTATTGCTGGTCTTGTCGGTCTATTTGCTGGCGTTTTTGTTGGACGATTTTTTAAGAAAAATGGTTACGTCATACCTGAAAATGACGCCACTACAAAACCAGTTGCCTTTTTACCATTAATTATTGCTGTTTTGCTTTTAGCAGCCCTTGTTTTTGGTTTAAAGCTTGGCGATAATGGTGCATTATTTAGCTCAGAAAAAGGCCCAGGTTCACAGCACGCAAATATCTTTATCTCACTTATTTGCGCCATTGTTATTGGCATTTTTATGCAAAGAAGCAAATTTTGCTCGGTTGGAGCGATTAGTAAAGTTTTTGAGCGTGATCTTTCAATGTTTTATGGCATTGTATCTATCATCGTTTTTGCAAGTATCACAAATTTAGCTCTTGGACAATATAAATTTGGCTTTGAAGCTCAACCTATCGCTCATAATGATGTTCTTTGGAATTTCTTAGGCATGAGCTTGGCCGGTCTTTGCTTTAGCCTAAGTTATGGCTGCCCAGGCAAACATTTAGTGCAAATGGGAGCTGGAAATTTAAGCTCAGCTGTATTTGTTTTAGGCATGGGAGCAGGCGCTGCGATAAGCCATAACTTCATACTTGCAAGCTCAGGAGCTGGCATCACTCCTTACGCTCCATATGCCGTAGCGATCGGCTTTATCTATGCTATTTATGTCGGAGTTTTTACTAAAAAAGCATAATATAAATTTGGCTGCCTTTGCAGTCAAATTTATTCGCTCCTTATATCTATCACCTCATCAAAAAGTTCAAAAAGCTCACGTGGGTGTGTGATCATTAAAATACTAGCCTTAATCTAAAATTTTTTAGTGGCAATAGTAATGCATTTTTTAAGATGGCAAATAATAATTTCAAATCGAACTAAAATTTTAACAATGGATTGGCAAAAATTAATAAACATCAATATAAAGTAAATATTTTAAACTATTTTGATATAGAATATCGATTTTAATTTTATCTAAAGGAATTCTATGAAATTTAGCATACTTGCTTCATCACTGATCTTTAGCTCGCTGTGGGCTTTAGATACAAATAACAGTGATTATTCAGTTATTTTACCAACTATCGAGGTGGAAGGTATCTCTGAGCAAAATACCCTAAAAGGTTATATCGCGTATGATAGTGCGGATATCAATAGAAATGGACTCAGCAACAAAGAGACGCCACAAACTATCGAAAATATAGATATACAAAAGAACAGAAACTACGGTACAAACGATCTTTCAAGTATTCTAGAAGGAAATGCTGGTATTGATGCAGGCTATGATATGAGAGGCGAGAGCATCAAGATAAGAGGCTTTAGTGTTGATGGCGGTGACATATATAGAGATAGTGTTAGAGACTCTGGCCAGATAAGACGCAGTACAGCAAATGTTGAGAGAGTTGAAATTTTAAAAGGACCAGCTTCGATCTTGTATGGAAGAAGTGACGGCGGTGCGGTTGTAAATCTAGTTAGTAAGAAGGCAAATTTTATGCCTGTTTATAAACTCTCAGGAAGAGTTGGTAGCTGGAGTAGATATGGTGGTGGTATCGATATAAATCACGTAGTAAATAATCAACTAGCTGCAAGGCTAACGACTGATATGGAGCGTGGAAAATCATGGAGAGATGGTATAAAATATAAAAATTTTATGATAAGTCCAAGTATTATTGTGACAAATGATGGTGGAACGGTGAGCTTTGAGGCGCAATACACATATGATAATGCTTGGCGTGTACCTGATAGAATGCCAACAAAAAGTGTCTATGACAAGCTTGGTATCGACTATACAAAGGGCTTTTCTCATGATGGAGACTTTGTTGAAGATAAGCTTCATTTCTTTCGTACTGAGCTAAATGCAGAGTTAGTAAAGGACATGAATTTAAAATGGGTTTTTGGTTATAGAAAAGCTAGTCAAAATTTTGACCATTATTTTAGTGGTACCATCATGCCCGGAAATAGACTAAAGCAAAACTATGCTAAACAACAAACCGATAATGACACACTCTCAAATGCCATAACACTTACAAAAGAGCTTGAATTTACAAGATTTAAGCATAATCTTACTTTTGGATATGACAACAGCGTAGAAACTCGCCATCCAAGGCTTTGGTTTGATAGTGCAAAAAATGTGACCATAAATCCATACGCATCAAGATCAAGTTGGGGTAGTGTGGGCTACATACCACTTAATACTGATAATAAGCATAAAGCCATAAATAATGGAGTATTTCTCGAGGATTTAATAAGCTTAGACGACAAATATAGGCTACTTGTTGGTGGAAGGTTTGACTTTTATAAATTTAAAACAAGAAATATTACAAATATGACAAATAGCTACAAAGGGCACTCTTTTAGTCCAAGAGTTGGCTTGCTATGGGATTTTTTACCAGAGCATACTGCATATGCTTCATACTCAAAGAGTTTTGCCCCATACGGTGGCCGTGGAAATATAGGTATAAGTATAGGCGATACAACGATGCTTGATCTAAAACCGCAGAATAATGAGCAATATGAAATCGGCTTAAAAAGCACATGGGCTGATAATAGATTTAGCTCAAACTTAGCGATATTTCAGATCGAGCATAACAATATAAGATATAGACCAGATCCTATAAATGATCCATATACTTGGGCGCAACGTGGTAAAGAGCGAAGTCGTGGTATAGAGCTAAATATCTTGGGTAAAATTTATGAAAATTTATATCTAAGAAGTTCTCTTGGATATATGAGAGCTATTATCGCAAGTGATAAATCAAATCCATTAAACGAAAGACTTAGTCTAAACAATACAACCAACTGGCAGGGCAATGTTTTTTTAAGATATGCTAAAAACGACAAATGGTATGTCGAAAGTGGCGTAACAGAATACTCTAAACGATATAGCTACCGCATAAGTAATGGTAGAGTCATAGACGAACATCTTCCTGGTTTTGCTAGATTTGATGCAAGTGCTGGATATAACTTTAACGAACACGCTCAAATAACATTAGCAATAAACAATATCCTAAATAAAAAATACTGGCGTTCTGATTCAAGACCGGGCGACGAGAGATCGTTTATGCTAAATATGCACTACACTTTTTAACTAAAATTTACACCGCCTTCTCTTTGGCGGTGTAATCTTTTGTTATGTAAAATTTGGAGAAAATTAGCCACCAAAGATGGCTAAATTTGAAGTTATCTTAAAATTTGAATCTTTGCTTTTGCGCGGAGTTTATCAAAATAATCAGCCATAAGTTTTTCTTGCTCACCTTGATAAAGCTCATTTATAACATTATCCTTAACGTCTGCAAAGCTTGGTGTGTATGAGCCGATCTTCTCTTTTACTAAAAACATATCAAAGCTGTCAGGCCCTTGCAAAGGCTGTGTGTAGTCACCGTTATTTGTGCTTGAGATGATCGCAGCAAGCCTTGGATCTATGCTTTGATAGTCCAAACTAACCTCTTGTGTTTGCACGCCGTCTAGTAGCTTCGGACTTGTCTTTTGAGCCTCAAGTAGCTCAGGATCTTTTGCTCTATAAACTACGACTCTAGCGGTGCTAAAGACCTTAAATTTATCAGGATTAGCGTCAAAATACATCTTTGCTTTTTGCTCATTTACATTTTTGCCAGCTTCAGCCAAGATGCTTTTATAAAGCTTTTCTTGAAGCATCTTTTTTTCTATGTTGTTTTTAAACTCCAAAAAGTCCATGCCTTGAGCTTGGATAGAGCTTCTAAACTGCGAATTTGTCATGCCATTTTGCTTTGCGATCGATTCGATCCTGTCGTTTAGCTCAAATGGCGTTACGCTAATGTTTAAATTTTTTATCTGAGCATCTTCGAGTCTATCCCTTATGAGTAAATTTAAAGCATCTTGTTCGCTAGCTCTTAACTGCTCTTTCAAGCTATAAACTTCATAAAGCGTGATTGGTTCGTTCTCTACAATAGCTGCGATACCGTTTATCATCTGAGCCGAATATAAATTTAAAGCACTTAGCATGCCAGCAGCCAAAAAGAGCAATTTTTTCATAATAAAACCTTTATTTAAGTATTTAGTAAATATAATTTTGGGCAATTATAACATAAAAATAAGGCACAAAATGATAGTTACTAGATTTGCTCCGTCGCCTACTGGATATCTACATATAGGCGGACTTAGGACAGCCCTTTATAATTATTTATACGCAAGAGCTAATAATGGAAAATTTTTACTTCGCATCGAAGATACTGATTTAAAACGAAACTCAGAAGAGGCCACGCAAGCCATAAAAGAAGCGTTTGCTTGGTGCAAGCTAGATCACGACGGCGAAGTGACATATCAATCAAAAAGATTTGATCTTTACAAAGAGTATGTTAAAAAACTACTTGAAGAAGGCAAAGCATATAAATGCTATATGAGCAAGGACGAGCTTGAAGAGCTTAGAGCTAGCCAAGAGGCAAGAAAAGAGCGTCCAAAATATGATAATAGATATAGAGATTTTACTGGCACGCCTCCAGCTGGCATCGAGCCAGTCATCCGTATCAAGGCCCCACTTAGTGGCGAGATCGTCATACATGATGGCATAAAGGGCGAGGTTAAATTTAAGGTTGAAGATATCTTAGATGACTTCATCATCGCTAGAAGCGACGGTACGCCGACATATAACTTCACGGTTGTGATAGATGACGCACTAATGGGTGTAACGGACGTCATCCGTGGCGACGATCACCTCTCAAATACCCCAAAGCAGATCGTTCTTTACGAGGCACTTGGCTTTAAGGTGCCAAAATTTTATCACGTCGCTATGATAAACGGCGAGGATGGCAAAAAGCTTAGTAAAAGGCACGGCGCGACTGACGTTATGGAGTATAAAAAGATGGGCTACTTGCCTGAAGCACTCTTAAATTTTCTCGTTCGTCTTGGCTGGAGCCACGGCGATGATGAGATTTTTACTATTGAGGATATGCTTAAATACTTTAATCCAAACGACATCAACAAAAGCTCAAGCACTTACAACGCTCAAAAGCTTGACTGGCTAAATTCTCACTACATTAAGACTTTACCTTATGAGAGGCTAGCGCATGATATGCTTGAGTTTGGTGTGGATTTTAAGGCTTTGGTAAAGGGTGAGCTACTTCTAAATTCGCTCCGCGAGAGATCAAAGACACTAATCGAAATGGCAAATAGCGCAAACGCGATAATCAACGCTCCAAAAAGCTACGATGAGAAAGCTTGGGCTAAATTTATAAATGAAAATAGTAAAGAAATTTTGGCTAAATTTGCTCAAATTTTAGACCGTGACCTTGACGCAAAGAGCTATGAGGAGCTAACTAATAAATTTTTAGAGCAAAATGGCCTAAAGCTAAAAGACCTAGCTCAGGCTCTAAGAATAGCGCTAACTGGCTCAAGCGTGAGCCCAAGCATCTTTGAAGTGCTTGAAGTAGTGGGCAGTAGCGAGACGAAAAATAGAATACAAAATTTATTAAAGGAAGAGAAATGACACATGTAACTAAAGAAGAAGCACTAAACTACCACATAGGCGGTAAGATCGAGATAAAGGTAAAGACGCCTTGCGAGACGTCAAGAGACCTTTCAATGGCCTATACACCAGGTGTTGCAGAGCCTTGCAAAGAGATAGAAGCTGACAATGAACTAGCTTATAAATATACAAATAAAGCAAATCTAGTAGCCGTTATCACCGATGGTACGGCTGTCCTTGGGCTTGGCGACATCGGTGCGATCGCTGGCAAGCCAGTTATGGAAGGAAAGTCAGTTTTATTTAAAAAATTTGCAAACGTAGATGCCTTTGACATCGAGCTAGACGAGCATGATCCAGATAAGATCGTTGAGATTTGCAAGGCCCTTGCTCCGACATTTGGTGGTATAAATTTAGAAGACATCCGTGCTCCAAAGTGCTTTGAGATCGAGAGAAAGCTTCAAGAAGCAGTTGATATCCCTGTAATGCACGACGATCAGCACGGCACGGCGATGATAACAAGTGCTGGCATGATAAATGCGATGGAAATTTCTGGCAAAGATATATCTAAGATAAAAATCGTAGTTAGCGGCGCAGGCGCAGCTGGCATTGCGTGCGCGAAGATGTATAAAGCGCTTGGTGCAAAACACATCGTTATGATAGATAGCAAAGGCGTAATTCATTCAAAAAGAACAGACCTAACACCTGAAAAGGTAGAGTTCGCGCTTGAAACTGAGGATAGAACTCTAGCTGATGCGATGAGGGGTGCTGATATGTTTTTAGGTCTTTCTAAGCCTGGTGTTCTTACAAAAGAGATGGTTGCTTCAATGAACAAAGAGCCTATCATCTTTGCTTTGGCAAACCCAGTGCCTGAAATTTATCCAGAGGATGTTGAGGCTGTAAGAAGTGACGTTATGATGGGTACAGGCAGAAGCGACTATCCTAACCAAGTAAATAACGTTTTAGGCTTTCCATTCATCTTTAGAGGTGCGCTTGACGTTAGAGCTAAAAAGATCACTGAAAATATGAAAATGGCTGCGGCTAGAGCGCTTGCACAGCTTGCAAAAGAGCCAGTACCAGCTGAAGTTTTAAAAGCAAGTGGCGTTAGCGAGCTAAAATTTGGCAAAGAGTATATCATCCCAAAACCATTTGACAAGCGCGTATTAACAGCAGTCGCTCCAGCAGTTGCAAAAGCTGCGGTTGAAGATGGCGTGGCGAGAGTAAAAGATTTTGATGTTGAGGCTTACAAAGCCAAGCTTGCAAAAGGATTTTAAAATTTAGCCCAAATTTTGGGCTAAACTCTTTTTGGCATTTTGTAAAGATAAACCTTGTAAAAACAGTAAATTTAAGGATAAAAAATGCAAAACGTTAAACTCATCTCGCACCCACTGATCGAGCATAAATTAACTATTTTACGTGATAAAAACACCCAACCTTTTCAGTTTCGTATGCTAGTTGATGAGATCAGTTATCTTATGATCTTTGAGGCGACTAGAAATTTAAAGGTAAAAGATGTCAAAGTCCAAACTCCAGTTGCGGTGGCAGATGCAAAGAGGCTTACTACAAAAGTGATGATATGCCCCATCTTAAGGGCTGCTCTTGGTATGCTTGATAGCGTTTTTACTATCATTCCAGATGCGAGTGTGGGCTTTTTGGGCTTTCAGCGAAACGAAGAGACAGCACAAGCTGAGTTTTTCTACGCGAAGCTTCCAAAAGACGCAAAAGAACGCATGGCGATCATCATCGATCCTATGTTTGCAACTGGTGGCACGGCGATAGATGCGGTCAAATTCTTACGTGAAAAGGGCGTTAAGGAGATCAAATTTATCTCTATCATCGCTGCTCCTGAGGGGCTAAAGAGATTTAGCGAAATTTACCCAGACGTCGAGGTCTATACAGCTTCGATTGATGAGAAGCTAAATGAGAAAAACTATATCGTTCCAGGTCTTGGTGATGCTGGTGATAGAGTTTTTAACACGCTTTAAGGGCAAAATTTGAATAAAAGACTTTTGCCAGCCTTAGTCGCCTTTATCATTGCTATTATTGTTGGCACTTTTTTCTTTTCAAATAATGGTAGTGAAGCAAATAAAAATGCTCAAATTTTACTTGAGCAACTAAACAAAGAGGGACAAAAAAGCCAGAGCCTTGCAGAAAATGGCTCATACACTTCAAAAGATGAGGTCGCTCTTTATATCTATAAATTTAACAAGCTGCCAAAGAATTTCATAACCAAAAAAGAGGCACTTGAACTTGGCTGGGATGCAAAAAACGGAAATTTATGGCAGATAAGCGGCGGCAAAAGCATTGGCGGAGATAGATTTTCAAACAGAGAAAAGAGGCTGCCTGAGGCTGATGGCAGAAAGTGGTTTGAGTGCGATGTGAATTATAATGGCGGCAGGCGCGGCGCTGAGAGAATTTTATACTCAAACGACGGGCTTATTTACTACACGCCCGATCACTACGAGCATTTTTACCTGCTTTATGAGAAGAGGATGCAATGAAAAGCGTGATCTTAGATGCAAAAAAGATGGTCGAAAAAGAGAAGATGCATGAGTATTTTGCTAAGAAATTTGACCTGCCAGAGTACTACGGCAAAAATTTAGACGCGCTCTTTGACTGCCTTTGTGAGATAAATGAGCCAACGCTTATAAAGCTAAAAAATGAAAATGCTTTGGATGATGACACAAAAGAGAGCTTAACCCAGCTATTTCGCGACGTTTGCAACGAAAATGAGATGGTTAAATTTGAGCTTGTAAAAGATGAAAAATGATATTTGGAAAGATTGATTATCTAAATTTACTCCCCTTTCACGTATTTTTAAAATCAGCCCCACTAAGCTCTCAGATAAAAAAGGCTATCGAGTTTAAAAAGGGTGTGCCAAGCAAGCTAAATAGAGCCCTAAACGCCAGAAAGATCGACGCTGCGGTGATCTCAAGCATAGCAAGCAAAAAGGCAAATTTAAAGAAGCTAAATTTTGGAATAGTCGCCAAAAAAGATGTAAAAAGCGTGCTTGTTCGCAAAAACTCAGCCCCAAAGCCAGATCCTGCCTCAGCTAGCTCAAACGCCCTAGCCAAGGTGCTTAAACTAAATGGAGAGGTGATCATAGGCGACAGGGCGCTAAAGGCATACTTAAGCGAGGGCAAAGAGTGCTTTTACGACCTTGGTCAAATTTGGCACGAAAAGACAAATTTGCCATTTGTTTTTGGTAGATTTTCTTACGTAAAAAATGGCTCGTTTTACAAAAAACTGGTCACAAAATTTTTACAAAAAAATGTAAAAATTCCAAATTATATATTAGCCCAGTATGCCAAAAGCCGCGACATAAGCGAGCAAGATATCAAGTGGTATCTTAAATTTATAAGCTACAAGATCGGCCCAAAAGAGCAAAAATCACTCCGAAAATTTTTTAAAGAAGATAGATTGTTAAAAGCAGAAAAAAAGAATTAAATTTTTTATAGCTTCTTAGTAGGCACCAAGAAGCTATAAAAATTTTAGTGATGCATATGCATGTTAGTTGAGTTATCATCACTCATCTGTTGCATATCCATCATCATCTTGTGGTGATCATGCATCGGCATATCTGCTGGCATGTTCATTGGCATATTCATCTGCATATCCATCGCGCCATTTTCAGCCTTGTAGCCTGTTATGGTAGGATCAACCATGCCAAATATCATAGCGACGTGTCCGACGATCAAAAAGAATATGAGCAGGCAAAAGTGAAGCTTTAGCTTTGCCTTTTGGCTTGCGTTTTTATAGATCAAATTTAGCTCTAAAAGCGCGATGCCAAGAAGTGGGATGACGCCGATGAGATATGAGTAGATAGCGATGACATCGGCATATCCGCGCCATTTTATGGTTGGATAAATTTTTGCTAAAAAGTAGATCACAAGAGCTGTAAAATAGACCCCAAGCACTATGCCAACAAATTTGCTAACGGCCTTAAAGCCAGCGTTTTTGCCGCTATCCATGTGATACATCGTGAAAAACTCCATCGCCACTAAAAGCTCCGCAAGCCCCATAGGTATCACCATGTAGAGGATTAGATTGTAGGGTTGATCGAGCGATAAAAGCTCCATGTAGTGTGTCATTACCATTGTAAATCCTTTGTAAAAATTTAAAGAAATTTACTACCGAAGGGTTAAGATAGTTATAAAATATTGAGAATAGTTGCGGGATCTAAGTGGATGTTAAATTTACTCCTAGCTAGGCTAAGAGTAAATTTAAGCTAGTCTTTAAACTCGTGCGAGATGACTGGAGAAAATTCTTCCCAATGAAGCTTGGTTTTAAATGTCGGCATCTTGCTTTGAAATGGCTCTTTTTTAAGTGCCGCCATAGCGACACTATCGCCTTTTGGCTTAGCCGGTGCTTCTACGTTTAGTATAGAGCGTTCAAGGTCGATGAAATCTTTTAAAATAATAGTATATGATTTAAAGAAATTTGCCTCTTTGTGAGCCAAAAGTAGCGAGCCAAACTCATCTACAAATAAATTTAAAGTTTCAGAAAATAGCTTATTGCTAATATTTTTTGCATCATTAAACTCATCTTTTAAAAATGTAGCCATCGCTAAAAATATAAATCCAACGTAGTCCTCGCTGTCTTTGCAAAGCTCGCTATCACGTCTATATGGGCTTAGTTTTAAACATTCAATAACCCTAAGCCTAGCTGCGCCGTTATCTCTGCCCTCTTCATAAAATGAGGCACTTAAAGGGATATTTGTAAAGCCAAAAAGAACGTCATTTTGTTCTTTTGAAAATTCTTCAAAGCTAAATTTATCTAAATTTTTAAATGCAGCATCACTATCCTCGCTCAAAGGATTTGCGCTTAAGTATTTTAGCTGCTCTTTCCACCTTGCAAATTTCTCATCATTTGTGTAAAAAAACATAGGATATGCTAGAAATTCGTAAAAATATGATCTTGCTTTTATGATGTTTTTATCCATTTAATAAATCCTCTTTCATCGCGTTTATTTGTGCTTGAACCATTAGTTTGGCCTTACAGTCAGCACAGCAGTAAAGTGCTTTTATCTTAACCCTATCGTTGCCAAATCTTGGTTGCATTATAGTTGCGATCTTTTCTACCGCTTTTTTAGTTGCAAACTCTTTTCCGCACTCAACACAGGCAAAAAGCTCATCTCGTGCCAGTTCATTATAGGTAAAAAACTCAGGCTTAAGAGAAATTTTTCCAACCTCAAGGCTTATGGTATCTTTTTCAGCACAGCTTAGTTCGCAGTATCCGCAAGCTGTGCAGACGCTTGGATTAAATAAAATCGAATTTGTCTTTTTATCAGCCACTAGCGCGCTTACGTTACAAGCGCCAACGCAACTTAGACAAAGTGTACAGCTATCAGTGTTTATCTTGACATCGCCGTATCTTATCATCTCGCCGCTTTTTACCACGCCAAGATCTTCGCTACCTACTAAAAACTCGAGCCTTTTTGCAAAAATTTCTCTTTTTGGCAAGGCATATTCGTTTATTGTGTGTTGTGAGTCAGCTATAAATTTTGCCTTTTTGAGCGATTCTTCAAGCTCATTTTTATCTTTGGCGTGATAGATCGCCGTCTCTTTAAATTTAAGCTCATAAATTTGATTTAAGATGCTAATGGCGTCTTTTTCGCCTTTACCAAGAGTTTTGCTAAATAAAATCACACTCGCACCACTTTCTTGAAGCAATGTAATAAGATGAGCTTGATTTAACATATGTGGTGCTGATATGAAAAAAGGCAAGACATTTTCAGGTAGGCTTATATTTAGCTCGTCTAAATTTGTTTCATTAGAGATTATTAGTGGAATTTTACCTTTGTAAAGTTTGGCAATAGTAGCAAATGAGTTTTGTGGCATAAGTGTAGAGTCAAGAGATCCGCTAGGGCAGACGCTAATGCAGTTACCACAATTTACGCAATCGATTTGTGAGAAAACAAGATGCTTTGTCTCGTCTTCTTTTAAAATGGCTACAGTTGGACAAACATCGACACAGCGTCCACAAATTTCATTCCTTCGCTCATGGTATTGGCAGATTGAAGAGTCATATTGAGTTAGACTTCTGTACTTAAATTTTGGAGTTTTTTCATTTAAAATTTTAAGCACAGCTTCGTCTTTTAGCCCAGATATTTCGTAACAGCCGCTTTGCTTTAGCATATAATCCCTTGCATTTTCAACCAAGAAAAAGTCGCAATCGACCTCAAATTCGTCATTTGCTCTAAGTATCAAAACACTAAGTTCGCCAGCTGCGCCATAAATAAATTTCACTTCAAAATGCGTTAATTCAATGACTTTATAGCCATTTTCTTTTAATAAATTTGCTAGTTCCTCACGGCCTGAGTTGCTTACTATTACGACGTTTTTTCCGACTTCTTTTTCGTAATCAACATCCTTTGCCATGTCAAATGCAGTTGCTCTTGCTTCATAAAGCAAAAGTGTATTTTTAGCTTTTTCTAAGACGCTTGCAGTTGTATTTTTTAGATAAAAATTTATCTCAGGTGCGGTAATGTTTGCTTTAAGCTTTGGCGAGTTAGAAACTAAATATTCTTCCTTTTCATTATTTATTTCTATCTGTTCATTTAGCATTAAAGTATCGTCAAAATCGTTATAAAAGCCAAATTCTTTCATAATTTCTCCTATTATCAAAAACAGGCTTATTTTAATATTAATGGGATTAATAGACTCTGAATTTTATATGTTCCTTTTTGCTCTAAGGTTTAATTTATAATATTTTTTATGTTAAAATCACGGCTTGGTAAAACTAACTTACTAGGAGCGCAAATTGAACGATTTAAGAAATATTCCACAAGTTGATAAGATCATAAAAAACGAAGCATTTTCGGGACTTGACACGAGTTTAGTCACTATGCTTGCAAGGCAAATTTTAGATGAGGTTAGAGCTAAAATTTTAAATGAAAATGCAAATTTTGCGTTGCAAGAAATAATAGATTTAATCCTAAACGAATATCATAAATTTAATGAATCAAGCCTTCAAAGAGTGCTAAATTTAACTGGTGTGACCATTCACACAAACCTCGCTAGAAGTGTTATCGATAAAGAAATTTTAAAGCGGGCAACACCTGTTATCACAGGATACTCAAACCTTGAATACAACCTAAAAACAGGCAGTCGCGGCAACAGATATGACTATATCGGTGAGATGATCGCAAGAGCATTTGGTTTTGAGGACGCTATCGTCGTAAATAATAACGCAAGTGCTGTATTTTTGGTGTTAAACACCTTTGCAAAGGGCAAGGAAGTCGTCGTTAGCAGAGGCGAACTAGTCGAGATCGGCGGTAGTTTTAGAGTGCCAGAAGTTATGGCAAATGCGGGCTGCTTTTTGAAAGAGGTTGGCACGACAAACAAAACTAAGCTAAAAGACTACGAAGAGGCAATTAGTGAAAATACGGCGATGCTTGTAAAGGTTCATCGCTCAAATTTTGACATCGTTGGCTTTAGCGAAGAGACCACGGCAAATGAGCTAAGCGGGCTAGCAAGCAGGCAAAATTTGATAGATTATTTTGATCTTGGCAGTGGATTTTACGGAAATTTGCCCTTTAACTTAGACAAAAACGAGCCAGATCTAAAAAATTTAAAAGATGTTTCGCTAGTTAGCTTTAGCGGCGATAAGCTGCTTGGCGCGGTTCAGTGTGGCATAATTGTCGGCAAAAAAGAGCTCATCTCAAAACTTAGGAAAAATCAGCTTTTAAGGATGCTTCGCGTCGATAAGGTGATCATCTCGCTTTTGGCTGAGAGCATGAAAGCCTATCTAAACAAAGAATTTGAGCTAATCACAACGCAAAAATTGCTTCACAAAAGCGTAAAAGAGCTTGAAGGCTTAGCAAATTTTATAAATAAAAATTTAAAAAATCCGCTTGAGATAGTGCGCACACAAACCTTTGTAGGAGGTGGTGCGATGCCAAATAAAAAGATCCCAAGCGTGGC
The DNA here is from genome assembly GCF_902460875.1 of Campylobacter concisus. GTDB lineage: Bacteria > Campylobacterota > Campylobacteria > Campylobacterales > Campylobacteraceae > Campylobacter_A > Campylobacter_A concisus_AA. The sequence continues at coordinate 37,688 of NZ_CABPVR010000003.1, forward strand.
ACTTGCGCTTAGTGGCGACGCAAATTTAAACGAGCTAAAATTTAGGCAAAAAAGGGTGATCGGACGCATAGAAAACGATAAATTTATGCTTGATCTTAGATCACTTCTTGATGATGACGTAGAGACGCTAATAAAAATAATAAATGAAACGGAAGAAAAATGAGTTTAATAATAGGAACAGCAGGGCATATCGACCACGGAAAAACCGCGCTTATAAAGGAGCTAAACGGCTTTGAGGGGGACAATCTTGAAGAGGAGAAAAAGCGTGGCATAACGATCGATCTAAGCTTTTCAAATTTAAGCAAAAATGATGAAAATATCGCGTTTATCGACGTGCCAGGGCATGAAAATCTCATAAAAACGATGATAAGTGGCGCGTATGGCTTTGATGCGTGTTTATTTGTGGTGGCAGCAAATGACGGCCTTATGCCTCAAAGCTTGGAGCACCTTGAAATTTTAAATCTCCTTGGCGTAAAATCCGTGATCGTGGCGCTTACAAAGTGCGATTTAGTAGATGATGCCACCATAAATTTAAGAAAAAAAGAGATAAGAGATGAAATTTCTAAATTTAAAAACCTGCAAATTTTAGAAATTTTCGCCGTTAGTATAAAGGATAAGGCAAGTATCGACGAGCTTAGAAACTACCTCTTTACGCTAAGAGCCAAAAAGCGCGATGAGGAGGGCGTTTTTAGATACTACATCGATAGAGTTTTTAGCCTAAAAGGTATCGGAAATGTCGTAACTGGCACTGTGATAGAGGGAAGCGTTAGTAAAAACGATAAGCTTTTTAACTACGACGCTGGCAAAGAGGTGCTAGTAAGAAGCGTGCAAAGCCACGATAAATTCGTTGATAGCGCTGGAGTTAGCAGCCGCGTAGCGCTTAATCTAACTGGCATCGAGCTAAGCGAGCTAAAAAAGGGTCAGCTACTTAGCAAAAAGGGCTTTTTTAGGGGATTTAGAGAGGTTGATGCGGTCGTAACTGCTAAAAATCTCATCCACTCTCAAAGTGTAACTTTTTGCGTGGGTGCTAAAAACGTCCCTGCAAAGGTGCTAATCCTTAGCCAAAAAGATGATAGCTACTTTGTTACCTTTAAATTTCAAAGCGATATGTTTTTGAAATTTGACGAGGCCTTTGTGCTCATCTCAGATGCACGCGTGATAGGCGGTGGCAGAGTGCTAAATCCTGTGCTTGAGCCACTAAAAAAGGCTGGCAAAATTCTCTTTTTGGCTGCACTTTTAAAGCATGATTTCATTGGGGCATTTTCTATACTTAAAGAAGCCCACAAAAATGGCTTTGGCATCATCTCCTCTTATCAAAGATTTGGACTAAGTCACGAAGAGGCCGTAAATGTGGCTAAAAAAGTCTCAAACGTCTTTGTCGATGAAAAGGCTTTAAATATCTACGATCTAAGTGCAGTTGAGCGGATAAAGTCTGTGGTTAAATTTATGATAGAGAAGAATGAATTTGCTGTCTTTTCAGCTCAAAGCATCAGCCTAAAACTTGCTTGGGCTAGTTTAAATTTGGCTCAAAAAGCACTTGATGAGCTTGAAAGTATAAACTTAATCTCTAAAAATGATGGCGTCTATACAAAAAAAGGCGTTGATATAAGCAAACTAAAAGTAAGGCTTGAAGAGAAAATTTATGAAATTTTAGAAAGCGGAAAGCTAGCTCCAACGGCACCTTATAATATATATGATGAGCTGGAAATAGATAGGCTAAGTGGTGATAATGCACTTAAAAAACTAACTGCAATGGGCAGAGTTGTAAGGCTGGAGCATAATCTTTTTATCACTAGAAATTCGCTAAAAATGGCACTTGATAAGCTAAGAGAGATCATCAAAAATCAAGGCTTTGTAAATGTTACAAACGCTAAGGATGCGCTAAATTTAAGTAGAAAATATATTATCGCTTATCTTGAGCAACTTGATCTTGAGAGTGACATAATGAAGCAAGGAAATGATAGAGTCTTTCGTGGTTAGTATTCATTTACAAAAAGTAAATATAATCCGCCAAATTTTTAAAAAGGAAAAAAATGAAAAAAGTGGTTTTGGCCTCAATAATAGCGGCAACTAGCCTAATGGCAGCTAGCAATAAGCAAATAGAAGATTTTTACTCAGAAGTTTTTAAAAATCAAAATATCGATGGTGTTAATGTAAAAGTCGTAGAACGCACTAAAATTTTAGATGATATAGAAAAAGTAAGCTTAAAATTTAGCAAAGGAGATATGTCTCAAGAAGATGTAACTTTTGTTAAGGGCGATCTTATGTTTCCTGATGTTGTAAATTTAAAGGAGCAAAAGTCTTATTTGGCTGAAGAAAAAAAGGTAATCGCAGAAAAAGCAGCACTTGATTTAGTAAAATCACTAGCTAAAATTTATAAAAATGAAGACAAGGCAAATGTTATAACTCTTGGCAATGATAGCAAAAAGCCAACTCTTATCATGTTTTCAGATCCTGAATGCCCATATTGTAGAGCCGAGCTAGCAAAGATCGAAACGACATTAAAAGACAATAACGTTGAAATCATCCTAACTCCAGTGCATGAACTATCATCTTTGCAAAAAAGTGCTTTGATCTATAAAGATATAAAAAATACAAAAAGTGATAGCGATAAGGTTAAAATTTTAAGAAAGTATTTTTCTGAAGATTATAACGTGGATGAAAAAAATGTTAGCAAAGAAGAGAGCGACAAGATCGATACTTTACGTAAAAAATATTTCTCAGCTGGCGTTAGATCAGTACCATTTATCATAAACAAAAGTGATCTAAAATAATCTTTTCTAGGGAGCTCTCCCTAGAATTTCTTCTTTTAATAAAAATTCTTAAATTTTAAAATACATTTAACTATATTTTTAATAAATACTTAACAAATATAATTAATATTATATATTTACTTTTATTATTTTATAAATATGCTAAATTTACACAGTTTAATTCTAGGCTCTAAAAGCCCTGAAATAGACTGTTCGCAATATTTTAGTATCTCTAAATATGCAAATTTTACATATTACGGAACCAAATTTCTCAAATTTTTAAGATTTGAGGGGCAAGGAGAAAAAATGCAAGGATCAAGAAGAGATTTTTTAAAGAAATCTCTAAAAGTTGGTACTGCTGGCGGAATACTCGCAGTTTCTGCAATAGCAAAAACAACTAGTGATGACTTAGCTCCTGATGGCAATGGCGTCGTCGTAGGTAAGTCAAACAAAAAAGAGGTGCTTTATAAAAAAAGCAAAAATTGGGAAACCTACTATAAAATCGCTTATTAAGGGAGAAAACCATGAGTGATGCACGTATAGGGAGACGTTCATTTTTAAAGCTAGCCGCACTTGGTGCTGGCACCACAATGGCTTTTGGAAAAAATGATACGATAAGAGAGGCGAGTGCGGAAGAGATAAAAGATCCTTTTCCTGGCTCAAAAAAAGTTAGAACGATTTGTTCTATTTGTTCAGCAGGCTGTGGTATCGAGGCTGAGGTAAAAGATGGTGTTTGGATCCGCCAAGATATGGCGATGTACCACCCAATATCTCAGGGCTCACACTGTTCAAAGGGTATCGATCAGATCGATCTTACACATAGCAAACAACGCATCAAGTATCCTATGAAAAAAGTTGATGGTAAATGGCAAAGAATTTCATGGGATCAAGCCGTAAATGAGATCGGTGATAAGATGCTTCAGATCCGCAAAGAAGATGGCCCTGATAGTGTTGTTTTCTTAGGATCAGCTAAATTTAACAACGAACAGTCTTACTACTTTAGAAAATTTTGTGCATTTTGGGGTACAAACAGTAACGATCACGTAGCAAGAATTTGACATAGCGCAACAGTCGCCGGTGTGGCGAATACTTGGGGTTATGGCGCGATGACAAACCACTTTGGAGATATGGCTGCGAACTCAAAATGTATATTTATAATAGGTGCAAATCCCGCTGTGGCAAATCCAGTTGGCGGTATGAAGCACACTTTGCAAGCAAAAGATAGAAACAACGCAAAGGTGATCGTAGCTGATCCAAACTTTACAAAATCAGCCGCTCATGCTGATCTATACCTAAGACAAAGATCAGGCACTGATATAGCACTTGTTTATGGACTTATCCACATCATCTTAAAAAATGGCTGGGAAGATAAAGAATTTATAAAAAATAGAACTTACGGCATCGATGAGATAGCAAAAGAGGCTGAGCACTGGACACCAGAGGTCACATCTGACGTTACAGGCGTGCCAGTTGATAAGCTGATAGAGGCTGCAAATATCCTAGCTCATACAAAGCCAGGCACTGTGATCTGGGCACTTGGTATCACTCAGCACTCAGTTGGCAGCTCAAATACGAGAATTTTACCTATACTTCAACTAATCCTAGGCAACATGGGCAAACCAGGCGGTGGCTGTAACATCATCCGTGGTCACGACAACGTTCAAGGTTCAACTGATATGTGTAACCTCTCAGACAGCTTGCCGATGTACTACGGACTAACTGATGCGGCTTGGAAGTACTACTGCCAAGGCTGGGGTGTTGATTATGATGAGTTTGTAAAACGCTTTGCAGTCTCAACCAAAGAGCCAAAACAAGGCGGCACACCAGTTAAAAACACTGTTTTTGAAGAGTATTATTACCACGATCCTAAAAATCCAGAGGATAGAAACTGGAGAAATGAAAAAGGCTGGTCACTTTCAAAATGGTGGCAAGGCGTCTTAAAAGAGGAAAATACCTTTAGTAGTGGTGCATTAAGAGTTCTTTGGGTGCAAGGAACTGGTCTTACATCTATGGCGCACCTAGCTAAAATTCAAGAAGCAGCTTCAAAACTAGATATGATCGTTGTAGCTGAGCCATTTGTAAATGAAATTTCTATCCTTTCGGATAGAAAAGATGGCGTTTATATCTTGCCGGTGGCAACTGCCTTTGAAAATGAAGGTCACTTAAACGCTACAAACCGCTCAGGACAATGGAGAACAAAAGTTGTTGATCCACTTTATGAGAGTAAGGGCGATCACGAAGTGATGTTCCTATTTGCTAAGAAATTTGGCTTTTACGATGAATACGTAAAAGGCATGAAGATGGCTGTCGTAAATAGAGAGCTAAAACAAGTAAAAGATGACTTTGTATGGCCAGATGATGCAACAAATGAGATAGCAAGAATTGGAAATTCTATAGGTTATGGTGGTAGAACAGCCGAGATGTTTAGACGCCATCAAGCAAACTGGGATAAATTTGACCCAGATACGCTAATAGGTATTGGCGGTGAAGTCAAAGGCGAGTACTACGGTAAACCATGGCCAGCATGGGATGAAAAACACCCTGGAACACCAATACTATATGATATGAGCAAGCCTTATGTTGAGGGTGGTTCAGGCTTTAGAAATCGCTTTGGACTCGAACATAATGGCGTAAGTCAGCTAGCTAGCGAAGAGACAACACTTGTTGGCTCAGCTATAAAAGGTGGCTATCCACAAATCACAAAAGAGAATATAGAAAAAGTCTTAGGCATAACTCTAACTGAAGAAGAGAAAGCTAAGATGGGACCAAGCTGGAGCATGGATTATAGTGGTATTATCTTTGAAAAATGCCGCGAAAAAGGTGTTGTTCCTTATGGTAATGCAAGGGCAAGAGCTATCGTTTGGGAATTTCTCGATCCTATTCCAAAACATAGAGAGCCAATCCACTCACCACGCTGGGATCTTGTTCAAAAGTATCCGACATTTGATGATCAAGCTAGAAATTTCCGTGTTTCTACTAAGTTTAAGTCAGAGCAACAAGCAAAAGACTGGTCAAAAGAGTTTCCTATCGTGTTTAGTACTCAACGCGTCGTAAACCTAAGTGGTGCTGGTATGATCGAAAGAACAAGTAAATATCTATCAGCTATTACGCCAGAGATGTTTGCTAATGTTAATCCAGAGCTAGCTTTAAAATACGGCATAAAAGATCGCGATATGATGTGGATTCACAGCCCACAAGGCACAAAGATCAAAGTAAGATGCTATCACAGCCAGATGGTAACTCCAGATAGAATTTGTATGCCATACAACTTCGCTGGTATTATGCAAGGCGTTGATCTTTCAGCTCGCTATCCAGAGGGCACTAAGCCTTATGTTATCGGTGAGAGCTTTAACACAGTTACTAACTACGGATTTGACCCAGTTACTCAAATTTCAGAGTTTAACGCAGGTCTTTGCCGTATAGAAAAAGCTGAGGAAAATACATTTAAAACATCGTTTTTCCATGAATATGGCGAGAGAGACGCCATGGGTAAAGAGTAAGGAGGAATAAAATGGCAAGAATGAAATTTTTCGTAGATACTGATAGATGTATTAGTTGTTATGGTTGCCAAGTTGCTTGCTCTTCTGCTCATGAACTTCCAGTAGGAATTTATAGAAGAAAGGTCATTACGCTTCACGATGGCATTGAAGGTAAAGAGGTTTCAACTACTATTGCATGCCAACACTGTACTGATGCACCTTGTGAGCAAGTTTGCCCGGTTGATTGTTTCTACATTAGAGCTGATGGCATCGTGCTTCATGATAAAAATATATGCATAGGCTGTGGTTACTGCTTATATGCTTGTCCGTTTGGTGCACCACAGTTCCCTAAAGATGGAGCATTTGGTGTAAAGGGCGTTATGGATAAATGTACAATGTGTGCAGGCGGTCCAGAGCCAACAAACTCACACGAGGAGAGAGAGCTTTACGGTCAAAATAGAATGGCCGAAGGAAAAGTGCCTATGTGTGCGGCTGTTTGTGCTACAAATGCACTTTTAGTTGGAGATGCGGCTGAAGTATCAAATGTATATCGCAAACGTGTTATGCTAAGAAATACTGGGCTAAATGCCTAACAAGAAGGAGAGCATTTGCTCTCCTTTAAATTTTAGAATCTAAACTTAAAACCTTTTCATTTTTTATAAAGCTACTATTTTTTATTCAAAAGATAAATTTTAAATTTACATTAGAAAATTTCTAAAACTATTTAAAATTGGCTATTTGAAGACAAATTTCTCTTTATTATCTCAATTTGCTCTATTTTATGATAATCGTTTTTATTTTAATCAAAGTAAAGCCTTGATAATATTCGTTTCAAAAAATCTCACAGGTGGTTTATTTAATGAATAAATTCTTAAAATTTATGCTAATTATGTTGTTGCCTATTTGGCTTATAGCAAAAAATGACGACTACACACAAGTCGCAGCTCAGATAAAAGAGTCATTACAAAAAGTAATAACAGAGTATAGAGCTGGCAATGTCGAGCAAGCAGTTAGCGATACTCAAAATGCTTATTTTGGTCTGTTTGAAGATGTTGAAGCCGGCATCAGAATAAATTTAGGTCAGAAAAAAGCTTACTCTATGGAGAAGCAGTTTGGCGAGATCAGAAAGGCGATAAAAGCTGGCGAAGCACCAGATGATGTGCAAAAAAGAATAGACCAGATAAATAGCGAAATTGCTGAAGTTCTGCCAGTTATTTTAAATGGACATAAGCTTGTTGGCGAGTACTCAGACACCCCAGCACAAGCTGCTGCAAGTGGCTATGATACTTCTAAATTTATCCCTGAGTGGAAGGTGGCATTTGCAAATTTATCAGCCGATCTAGATAAAGCAATAGCAAGCTATGAGAGCGATAAGCAAGATGACGCCAAAAGTGCTATTCAAGATGCTAAATTTACAGATTACAGAAATACTCAACTTGAAATCGCTATTCGCCAGCATATAGAAAATGGTAAAAGCATAGATGCTGACATCCAAAGAAAGATGGGCGAAGCGATCAGCGGCATCACAAATGGTATAACAAAAGATGACTTTAAAGTAAAGCTAGAAGAGATCAAAAAGCTAGCTTATGACGCTGTCTCAAAACTCCCAGCTGATACTGCAAAACTAGCAAAAGTTGATATGAGTAGCGCAGCATCTAGCGATAGTAGCGAAGATAGCGGCACAGACTACACTCAAACTGTTAAAAACATAAATGACAAAATTCAAGCAGCCATCGCACTTTACAAAGGTGGCAATAGCGCTAAAGCTATGGGCGATATCCAAGATATCTACTTTGATGAGTTTGAAGGTAGCGGCATGGAGAACAAAGTAGGCGCGATAGATGTAAATTTAAAAACAGCTATCGAAGCTACATTTGGCAACCTCGTAGCCCTTATGAAATCAGGCGCAGATGAAAAAACACTTGAAGAGAGTGCAAGCAAAATGTCATCTCAGCTAGCAGCCGCACTTGAGAAAACTAATGGTTCAAGCTCACCTTGGACGCTATTTATCTGGGCGCTAACTATCATCTTAAGAGAGGGCTTTGAAGCTCTTATCATCGTTGCAGCCGTCGTTGCATATCTTGTAAAAACTGGCAATGCAAAAGCTATGGGTAAGGTCGTATATAGCTCAGTTGGCGTGGCTGTCATCTTAAGCTTTGTCATGGCGTGGATCATGAACGTCATCTTTGGCGAGGCAGCAGGTCAAAAAAGAGAGCTTATGGAAGGCATCACGATGCTTGTTGCAGTGGGACTTCTATTTTACGTTGGCTTTTGGCTTCTTTCAAATGCTGGCGCTAAAAAATGGAATGACTACATCAAATCACATGTATCTGAGTCTATCTCAAGTGGCTCAAGTACAGCGCTGTGGTGGACCGTATTTTTAGCCGTATTTAGAGAGGGCGCTGAGACAGTGCTATTTTATCAAGCACTTATCTTTGACGCAAAAGACTCAGCTGGCTACTCAATGATCGCAGCTGGCTTTGTCGTAGGTCTTATCGTTCTTTTGATAGTCTATTTCTTATTTAAAATTTTTGCTGTTAAAATTCCTATTAAGCAATTTTTTATATTTACATCAGCGATCATCTTTTATATGTCGATCGTCTTTGTTGGCAAGGGCGTTGGCGAGCTAGTTGAGGGCAAAATTTTCATCCCAACTATCATAAAAGGACTTAGCTTCCCTGACTGGATGAGAGACTGGCTAGGACTTCAGCCATATTACGAGAGCTTAGTACCTCAAATCATTATGGTGCTTGCCCTAGTTATAGGCATCGTTATCATGAAATCAAAACAAAATAAAGATTAATTTTATCTAAAGGAGAAAAGATGAATAAAATTCTTAGTTCAGCTCTAGCACTTAGTCTAGCAGCTGGTTTTGCACTTGCTGGAGAGCATCCAATTGGTGAGCCTGTAGAGGCTAATGGTATGGAGATAGCTGCTGTTTATCTAGAACCAATCGACATGGAGCCAAAAGGCGTTGATCTAGCTCCAAGCTTGGCTGATCTTCACTTAGAAGCTGATATCCACGCTGTAAAAGGCAATAAAAACGGCTTTGGCGAAGGCGAGTGGATCCCATATCTAAAAATCAACTATGAGCTAAAAAACCTTGATAATGGTAAAACTAAAAAAGGTACATTTATGCCTATGGTTGCAAGCGATGGCCCACACTACGGTGCTAACATAAAAATGGATACAGGTGTTGGTAACTATGAGCTTAAATTCCACATCGACAATCCAGAAAAACAAGGCTTTGGTCGTCACGCTGACAAAGAGACTGGTGTTGGTAAATGGTTTGAGCCTTTCACAACAACTTATAAATTTCAATGGACAGGTGGTCCTGTTAAATAATCACCAGGGGCGTTTTCGCCCCTTTTAAAAAATTCTCATAGGGTTTAGTTATGTCAATTTACTTCTATCAGGTCTTTTTAGCCCTCCTTGGATTTACGCTTTTTGCTGCCTTAAATAACAATGGCAAAAGTTTAAAAACGATTTTTTTACCATCATTTCTTGGCGTTGTTGCTGGTGTGCTTATCTTTAAAGCTGCCCGTCACGCGCTTGTTGATGACCAGTTTAAAATTTTCATAGATTCAGTGACACTGATTTTTCTATTAATTAGCGTTTTGTGGATATTTTTCGAGCTTAAGATAGCAAAAATCGTAACATTTTTTATTTTAGGCATCGGCTTTGGCTTTGGCTATAGCTCAAGTAGTGTGTTATTTCCACTATTTGGTGGTGAGCTACTAGATACGCTTTCGGTCATTAGCTTCTTTCTAATGATATTTGCAATGATTTTACTCGTATTTTTATTCTTTTTTATTTCGAATTTAAAATCTAGCATTTCTCCATTAATAGCTAAAATTTTAGCCCTTATCACTTTAGTTTTCTTGCTAATCGATAGAAGTTCTCAGACAGCACTTGAGCTTTTGCGTGCTGGGGCTTTAAAAATAAGTAGTGAGTTAAACTCTCAGATTCTATCTGTTAGTGCAAAAGGTATTTATGTATCAGAATTTGGTACTTATTTTTATATCCTTGTGATCTTACTTTTATGCATCATCGCGCTTTGCTTTATGCCAAAGAGCATCGATAAGAGCACGTTTGGCTCTATCAAATACCGCTTTACAAAAGCCATTAGAGAAAATATTTCTGATAATGCAAAATTTGCATTTTGTAGTATTTTGATAGCACTTGGCTTCTCGCTTTATTATGATCTTTACGCATCTCGCCCACCTCAAATTTCAGAGCCAGTCTTAGTTGAGCCAGTGGGAGATAAATTTATATTTGATGTTGATATGCTAAAAGATAATGAACTTCACAGATTTGCTTATATTACAGATGAGGGTAAGCAGATAAGATTTTTCTTGTTAAACCGCTTTAGCGACCGAGTATCGCCTGTTATTGTATTTGATTCATGCATGATTTGTGGCGATATGGGTTATATAAAAAGAGGAAATGACCTTATTTGTATCTCTTGCAATGTTAGAATTTTTTTGCCATCAGTTGGCAAAGAGGGTGGTTGCAATCCGATACCAATGCCATTTATCTTTGATGGCAAAAATATCATAGTTGATTATAAAACTATTACAGATGGAGCAAATTTCTTTAGTAAGGTTGTCGAAAAAATGGTGCTTGACCCAGTTAGTCGCAAAAAGGTGAGCAACCTTGAGTCAAGATCATATTTATACTATGGACGCACATATTTCTTTGAAAATAACGAAACTCAGGCGAAATTTGAAGCAAATCCAGAAAAATATGTAGAAACAAATGGAACGTTAAAATGAAAAATATGCAACTAAGAATGATAAAAAGCTCGATCACGGGCTCAAAGGTGCAAAAGACGATGGCATTTATCACCATACTACTAGCTGCTCTTTTGATAGCTTGCATGCTAAATATCACGCTAAAAATCGGTGATCAAGTAGCAACTGAGCTTAGAGGATATGGCTCAAATATCGTTGTTTTGCCACGAGGTGAGAGTTTAAGCATTGAGATCGAGGGTAAAAATTTCACTCCACTAAAATCACAAAATTTACTACCAGAGGCTGATATCTATAAGATAAAAGAGATCTTTTGGAGAAACAATATCGTTGCTTTTGCGCCGTTTTTAGAGGCAAAAGTTAAAGATGAAAAAGGAATTGAATTTGCCTTTGAAGGAACCTATTTTGATAAAAATATCGGTCTAAAAGATGAACCAGAATTTAGCACAGGCGTTAAGAGCTTGTATGGATTTTGGGGTGTTGAGGGCGCTTGGCCAAAAGATGAGAGCATGGATGAAATTTTAGTTGGCGAAGAACTTTCTAAGGCTAAAAATTTAAAGGTTGGCGACAAGCTTAGCCTTACTGGCAAAAACGGTACAAAAGAGGTTAAAATAGTTGGAATTTTAAAAGGAGCTAGTGACGAGACGCATAAGCTAGTTGGCTCACTAAAGCTTGCTGGAGATCTTTCTGGGCATGCAAACTCATACACAAAGGCTGAAGTTTCAGCTATGACGATCCCGGAAAATGACCTATCGCTAAAAGCAAGAAGAAATTTAGACAACCTTGATAGCGCAGAGTACGACAAATGGTACTGCTCAGCCTATGCAGGATCAATCGCATTTCAGATAGAAGAAAATTTACCAAACGTTAGCGCAAAAGCTAGCCTTCAAGTAAGCGACGCAGAGAGCAACATCGTAAAGAAAATCCAAAGCCTAATGGGCATCGTTAGTATCATCGCTCTTATAGTTTCAGCCATCGGCATAACATCGCTAATGACAAGTGAAATTTACCGCCGTAAAAAAGAGATCGGCCTTTTAAAAGCTATAGGTGCTAGCAACTTTGAAATTTACGCCCTTTTTGCTAGCGAAAGCCTTGTGGTTGCCTTTTTTGCAGGTATCACGGGAGCATTTTTAGGATACGCACTAAGCTACGTGATGTCTTACATTATCTTCTCACATGGCATCGGTATAGCTTGGATCGTACTACCAATTAGCGTGGCATTTGCCCTACTTATCTCAGTCGTTGGCTCGCTAATGCCAATGAGAAACGTCATAAATTTACTACCTGCGGAGGTGCTATATGACCGCAAATAGCAAATTCTTTTACAATACAATTTATAAAAGTTTAAAAAACGGCTCATCAAGAGTAATGGTCATCGTGATCTCTATCTTACTTGGAGCATGCGTGTGTGCTGCATTTGTCAATGTCTATCTTGACATTGACTCTAAAGTCTCACGTGAGCTAAAAACTTATGGCGCAAATATGATCTTTGCTCCAAAAGATATGGCGACAAGTGATGATATGAGTGAAAAAACTTACAATGAAATGATCGCTAAAGTGCCAAAAGACAAGCTTCTTGGTGAGAGCGGTTATCTCTTTGCTCAGGCAAATATCGGTCCAACAAACGCTATCGTCATGGGAACAAAATTTAGCAATCTAAAAAAAGTTAAACCATTTTTAGATGTTAGAGATGGAACGATGATAAATGTCGATTTTGACGATAAAAACGTGCTAATAGGCGTCGATCTAGCTCGTCAGGCTGGCTTTAAAGCAGGCGATGACATAGAAATTCGCGCCATTGGCTCAAATGAGAGCATAAATGTAAAGATAAAAGGCGTAGTCGCAAGCGGCGATAAAGAGGATGCACTTTTGATCACGTCACTATCTTTGGCTCAAAAAATTTCAAATAAAGCTGGCAAAATAAACTATGCTGAAGCTGTTGTGCTTGGTAACTTTGACGAGATAACATCGCTAGCAAAGACTATAAGCAATGAAGAAATAGCTGCAAAACCAGTGGCAAAGGTCTCAAAGTCTGAAGGCTACATCTTGGAGAAAATAAAGCTATTAATGGCACTTGTTAGCCTTGTTATTTTGCTCATTACTTCAATGTGCGTAAACACAACGCTTAGTGCTATCTTGCTCTCTCGCTCAAAGGAGATCGCACTTCTAAGAGCCATAGGTGCAAGCAAAAAGGATGTATTAAAGCTATTTGGCTTTGAGACATTTGTGACAGCGCTCATCTCAGCATTAGTTGGTGCATTTTTAGGATATTTACTAGCTCAAATTTTAGGTTATGCGATATTTGATTCTAGTATTGATTTTAGAATTTTAAGCATCCCAGTAGCTGTGATAATATCGCTTTTATTTGCAGCGATCGCAGCATTTTATCCGATCAAACGGGCACTTAATAATAAAATGGCAGATACATTAAGAGGAGAATGATATGCAAAATGCACTAGAATTAAAAAATATTTGTAAAATTTTTGGCGATGTTAAAGCACTTGATGATATAAATTTTGAGGTTAAAAAAGGTGAGTGGGTCAGCGTAATGGGACCAAGTGGTAGTGGTAAGAGTACGCTTGTAAATATCCTTTCACTAATGGATACTCCAAGTAGTGGTACTTATATGCTTGGTGGCGATGATGCGAGCAATCTAAATGCTGACGATACACTTAAATTTAGACGTGAAAAGATCGGTCTTATTTTTCAGCAGTTTCACTTAGTGCCATATCTTAGCGCACTTGAAAATGTAATGATCGCTCAGTACTATCACAGCTCAGTTGATGAAGAGGACGCTAAAAAGGCACTTGAGGCAGTTGGTCTTTCTCACAGGCTAACACACAGACCAAGTCAGCTAAGTGGTGGTGAGCAACAACGCCTTTGTATCGCACGCTCGCTCATAAACGATCCTGAAATTTTAATAGCAGATGAGCCAACTGGTAACCTTGATGAAGCAAATGAAAGAGTTATACTTGATCTATTTTGCAAGCTAAGAAAAGAGGGCAAGACGATACTTCTAGTAACTCACAACCCTGATCTTGGCGAGTATGGTGATAAGATCGTATATCTAAGACACGGTAAGCTAGAGAAAATTCGCACTATTGAAAACCCAAAGGTGCCAAATGAGATATAAAATTTTATTTTTATGTCTAGTCTCAGCCCTAGTTATGGGCTGCGTCAAGCAGTATGAGAAGCATCACATTACGCTAAATGACTCAAGTGGCATTGATACGCAGTTTTTCCCAACAGAAAAGAGGCTAAAGATAGGCGATAAGCCATATATGCTATTTTTCTTTGGCACTGACTGCGGAGTGTGCAAGGCCGCAATACCTGACCTAAATACGCTTGAAAAAGAGTATGGTAAAGAGGTTCAATTCATTGGTGTTTTAGGGCCTAGTAAGGGTTTTGATAAAGATATTGAGCTTTTAAAAGAGCACAACATCACCTTTAAAACTACTAGCGATAAGGTTTCAGTTGATTACTTTAGCAAGGCAGTTGGTGGCGTCATGGGCGTGCCAGTTATCTATTTTTTTGATAAAGATGGTAAGATGCGATCAAAATTTATCGGTCTTACACCAAAAAGCGTACTTGAAAGTGCTATAAGATCGCTCTTGTAGGAGTGAATATGAAAAATTTCTTTTTATTTGTCTTAGCAGTATTTTTTGTTGGATGTGCTAACAGCACTCCAAATATCTCGGTCAAAACGAGCGAGCCTATATTTTTTACGCTTAATGAAGCAAACAGAAGCGTCTATGTAAATTTTAAAAATAGTGCGACCGGGCAAGATGTAAATGCTGAAATTTTAAGCGAGTTTGCAAAGGCTGGTTTTAGAAACGAGCCAAATATCAAAAATGCTGACTTCATCATCCTTGGCGATGTGCAAAGCTTTTCTAGGATAATCAAAAGAGATCCTAGATTTTCAATGGGGATGGGATATGGCTTTGGTAGACCAAGCTTTGGCTTTGGCTACTCGATGTTTTTCCCATTTGGCTATTACGATGATGATGACTTTAGCACGAATAGCTATACTTATCACATGCAAGTAAGCGTGCTAGTGCGTCCAAAAAATGGTGGCGAAAAGGCGACAAATATCTCACTTATGCAAGCTGGCAATGTCTATTCGCCAAGCTACATTTGGCCATTTTTTAAAGAACGTCTAGCAAAACAGATCGTTAGCTTTTTTTATAATGTCTCGCAAAAATAGGAGAAATTAGTAAATTTAAAAGGATTTAAATGCTAGTTGATGGAGGCTATGAAATTTCATCTTGTGATGATATTGAACTTGGTATAAAAAGAAGCTCTCCTCTCTCCTTTTATTCCTGTTATGACAATGCCAAGGATGCAAAAGCTCTTTTGGTGATTATCCCTGGGCTTGGAGAAGACTCTGACCTTGGATATAGAGCTAATCTCATGCGAACCATGGCAGAGACTTATGATGTTGCATGCATTAGTGTGGATTATCACTGTATAGGCAACCGCCCACAGCTTGGGGCGAAATTTGGACTTGATGATATAGATCGCGAAATCTTAACAAGAGAACTATCAAGTATAGGTATAAATTTACCAATTGATCTGAAAAGTATCGACTGCCACGAGAAGGTTGATTTGCTGCTTAAATTTCTTAGCAAAGAGATTACTATTCGAAAAGAGAGAGGTATTTTACCGGCTGATTTTAGACTAAATGCTAGCATTACGATGGTACCGACAAAAAATGAATATCAAAATTTTGGTGTTATGCAAGCATTAGATGTGCTAAATGCCGTGCTTTATACAAAAAAATATATAAATAGTGCCAAATTTGAGCATCTACCAGTGATAATAGTAGGCAGCTCACATGGTGGATATCTGGCACATATGTGTGCTAAGATCGCTCCATGGCTAGTTGATGCCGTGATAGATAATAGCTCTTATGCCATTTTTTTATGGCGTCTTATTGGCTTTGGTAAAGAGATAGATTTTACTAACTATTTTTGTTTTGGTACTGGCATTTTGTATCAAAATTTATATCTTTATTTTTTTGATAAGACCTACTGGACGCTTAATGAAAAATCACCATACTATTTTATTGACGCAAGAGAAGAGATAAGAAACATCCTAAATTTAGATCATTTAAATGTTCAAAGCAGCTATAAAAAGCCAATTTACGTGAGCTATCACTGTATTTGCGATAAAGAAATAGCTCCAGCAAAGGATAAAATCGAGCTTTACGAGGCTCTTAAGAAACTTAAATTTGACGCAACACTACATATGATAAAAGATGGGAGCGAGGTTGATGGCAAATTTATAAAGTCTCTAACGCATGGAATGGGGATGTCTTATAAACTACTTTTACAAAAAGAGCTTCCCAGTATGATGGAGAAAATTTTATCTCAAAAAAACAAAAAGAGCAGCAAGAGTATTGAGTATAAATGCGGCGATACGATCTATAAATTTAGTGAAGTCTTAGATCAAATAAATCTTGAAATTTTAGATATTGCTTAGTATTTAAAATAGTTAAAACTAGGCGCATAAAGACCTGGTTTTTATCAGTCATTATCTATCTCAAAGTCGTAAAATTCACTTTCATACTCAATATTTCCTATTTTGCTGTATTGTATAAGAGCTGCTTTTATATTATCTATCTGCTGATACATTAGGCCAAGAGCTATTCTATTTTCGATAGCATTAGCATCATTTAGTTTTGTTAGCTCTAAAAGTGCGATCGCGTTTGATACTTTTCCAGCTCCTGTCGCAGCCACAGATGCTAAAAACAATGTGCTAGCGTCATTTACTTTAAACTCATCGATTGCTTGATTATAAAGTTTATAGCTCTCTTCAAAGTCGTTTGTAAAGATATCGATATAGGCTAGAGTTTGGATCAAATTTATATTCTTTGGAGTATTTTTTAGCTCGGCTCTTAACTTATCACGCTCTCTTGTAAGTAAGCCTGAAATTTGAAGTAGCTTGATGTATTGCTTTTTGATGATATCAGCGCCGTGATAGAAAGCGTTTGAATCAAGTTGCTTGCCATTAAAGTAAATTTGTATCGCTTTTGCATACTCTTTGACATTTTGCTCTTTGTTTTTCGAGATAAAATTTAAGATATTTGCAATAATATCATTTGGCAAAATTTTTAGTAGCTCGTCAGCTTTTTTTACCATTAGCTCATCATTGTTTGTTATTTTTGCGATGATGATATCAAATGCTAAATTTAGCATTGTCTGCTCTTTTGGCTCTTCAAGCCACCTTATCATCGCACTTTGGTTGCCGCTAACCAGGCTTAGAAGCGAGGCATATAAATTTACAGGCTTTAAACTCTTGTCATTTTCTAAATTTTCGCCGATCTCTTCAATGAGTTTTGGGTTTAAATTTCTATTTATATCTAGACAAATCGCCCCAAAAATACCTGCAAGATGGTTGTTTACATCCTGGTGATAGCTTGCTATGAAGTGCTTTGCTGCAAGGCTAAAATTTCCAAGCTGAGCGTAGCTTAAGGCGAGATTGTATTGCAAGATAGAGTGATTTGGATAAGTGCTGGCTAGCTCTTCAAACTCTTTATTTGCTTCTTTTAAGCGGTAGCTTAGTGCTTTTGCAATAGCTTCACTAAGTTTTGCATTTACTTTTGAAGCAGCTGCACTTTGGCTAAGATAGTCATTTGCTGCTGAAGTATCGTCTAAAAAGACGCTAACGCCGCCTTTTCTTATCTGCTCGATACTCTGTTTTGCATCAAAGACCTTGTAAGGTGCGAAGTAAAAAAGCGTCTCATAGCGCCTTGTTCTATCAAAAAACATATCGTCGCTAAAGTGTGCCTGAGCTAGGCTGACATCAAAAAGATCAGGCTTTAGTATCGTTTTTATCTTGTAAATTTTGCTTGGCAAAGAAGCATTGTAGTCGTAAACATCTTTTATAAATGCTGCTGCATCGCTGTAGTCAGAAGTTTTTAGATCGATTAGCGCTTCAGTCATCTTGATAAGATCGATATTTGGCGTATTCTTAGAAGCTTTTGTTAGATAATCCCTTGCCTTGTCGTATTTGCCAAGTCTTGCATAGAGCTGTGCTAGCGTGAAGTCGGCTTTAAATGCCTTTTGGCTCTCAAGCTTAGCTATTGCTCTCTCATCATCGCCAAGAAGTGATAAAATTTTTGCACTTAAATACGCATATTCATTTTTATAATCCGCAGTATTTGGATGAGAAAGTGCTTGAAGCGCCTCGTAATAGTTGCCTTTATAATAGTTTATAAGCGCGTAGTAATAGCTATAAAGTGGCGAGTTATTTTCATACTGCAAAAATGAGTCAGCAAGTCCTATATAGTAGTTAAAATTTTTGGTGTTATTTAGCTCGAGTGAGCAAGCGGCAGCGTTTATCGCACTAACCGCCGTATTTTCTCTATCGGTTATGGCTTTATTAAAAGATATGATCGCCTCATCACATCTTTCTTGTTTCATCTGAGAAACGCCGAGGTTGTAGTTTGAGAGAGACTGGTTATAAACAGCTATGTTTTCATAAATTTTTAACGCTTCAAATTTATTACCACGCTCATAAAGCTGATTGGCCTTATTTATCATTTCATCGATCTTTGAAGCGCCAAAATTTTGCGTTTGGTAGTTGTTTTCTATATTTTTTACGATACTTGCAGTATCTATGTTCTCTTTTTTGTCTTTCTTTAGCAAGATAACTAGCAAAACCACTATCAAGATGATAAGTACTAGAGCGACCACACCTGCTATTATAAAGAGCTTTTTATTGCTCTTTTTTACAGGGATTGGCTCTGGGATGCTCTCATCTTGTAGCACACCCTCACTTGCGATGCTCTCAAGCGAGACGATCTCTTCAGGTGTCTCGGCTTTTGCCTCTTCAGGCGCTTGCTCTGCTTGCTCGCCAGGTGGTTTTAAAACTACAACCTCTTCTTCAGCCACTACATATACCTTTTAAGAACTTCTGGAATTTCGATAGTGCCATCTGCTTTTTGGTAGTTTTCCATTATTGCTATTAGCGTCCTACCCACAGCTAGACTTGAGCCATTTAGCGTATTTACAAGCATATTTTTCTTGCCATCTTTAAAGCGAATTTTTGCACGCCTTGCTTGAAAATCACGAGTATTGGAAATAGAGCTAATCTCTCTATATTTGCCTTGACCTGGTAGCCAAACCTCAAGGTCTATTGTCTTTGCCGCGCTAAAGCCAAGGTCGCCACTGCAAAGAAGCATATGGCGGTGAGGAAGTCCAAGGCTAGTTAGTAGATCGCTCGCGCACGCTACCATCTCATTTAGCACGTCTTCACTTTGATCTGGCTTTGTGATACTTACTAGCTCGACCTTTTCAAACTGGTGCTGGCGGATCATACCTCTAGTATCACGTCCTGCTGAGCCTGCCTCTTGGCGGAAGCATGCTGAGTAGCAAGTCATCTTTATAGGTAACTGCTCAGCTTCAATGATCGTGTCATTGTATAAATTTGTCACAGGCACTTCGCTAGTTGGAATGAGATAGAGGTCCTCGTCGCGTACTTTGTAAAGGTCCTCTTCAAATTTAGGTAGCTGACCAGTACCAAAAAGTGTGTTTGAGCTTACTAGATAAGGGACATTTACAAGCTCGAAGCCACGTGAGCTGTTAAAGTCGATCATGTAATTAACGAGCGCTCTACTAAGCCTTGCTCCCATGCCACGAAGCACGGTAAAGCGAGATCCTGAGAGCTTTGCGCCCCTTTCAAAGTCAAGCCAACCAAGGCTCTCACCTAGCTCCCAGTGCTCTTTTGGCGTAAAGCTAAATTTAGTTGGCTCAAGCACCGTTTTTATGCAGACATTATTGTCCTCGTCCTTACCAAATGGCACGTCATCATCGGTGATATTTGGCACGTTAAATGAAATTTGCTCAAGCTTTTCTTCATATTGTTTAACGATCTCATCAGCGTCAGCAAGTGCAGCTTTATTTAAATTTAGCTCATTTTTAAGCTCACTCACGTCTTCACCGGCTCTTGCCTTTATACCAAGCTCTTTGCTCTTTGCATTTTGGATCGCTTGGAAATTTTCAAGTGCTTTGCGCTTTTGCTTTAGCTCATTAAAAGTTTGTAAAAGCTCGTCAAGTAGCCCAGCTTTTACATTTTTTCCCTCAAGTTTTTTTACAAATTCATCGTAATTTGTCTCGAGTAGTTTTAAATTTATCATCCTATATCCTTAAACCATAAACATAACTTTTGCAAAAAGTACGATAAAAACTGCCGCTGTTAGCGCAAATGGGTGAATGTTGCCAAGTGGGCTAGGGCGTTTAAATATAAATTTGCAGCTCAAATTTGTTATAACCGCAGCTACGATTAGCATTGCTAAGAAAAATTTGATCATAAAAATGATTTGTAAATTTGTCTCAAAGTAGCCTCCAGCCTTTGATCCGACCCAGTTACTCATCATCATGCCTCCAGTTAATACCAAAAGCAAGATGCAAAGTGGCATTATCTTAATAGCAACTGAACCGATAGCTTGTTTTGCTTTTTGAGCAAGCTCAGGTGGCATTTTTTTACAAGCTGCCTTAAAAATGATTACATCAAAAAAGAGGTAACCAACAAAGATGATTGCACAAAAAAGATGAACTATCTGTGCGTATGGATATAAATTTTGCATATTTTTTCCTTTATTAATAAATTCCGACTGCTTCACGAACTTTTTTTATAGTTGTTTGAGCAACATTACTTGCCTTTTTGGCTCCTATTTCTAAAATTCCAGACACTTCGTCAGGATTATTTTGATAATGCTCAAATTTCTCTCTCGCATCTTTAAAATAGTCCCAAATAAGCTCATTTAGATAAGCTTTAAAGTGCCCATGACCCTCGCCACCACGTTCATATCTAGCCTGCAAGTCGCGCTGGCCGCTCTCGTCTAAAAAAAGTTTGGCGATATTATAGACGTTGCAGTTTTGCCACTGTTTTGGCTCTTCAAGCGGTGTGCCGTCTGTCACGATGCTAGAAATTTGCTTTTTAAGCGTCTTGGCGTCTGCGAAAATATCGATCGTGTTGCCGTAGCTTTTGCTCATTTTTTCGCCATTTGTGCCAGGCACGGTGGCGACATTTTCATCGATCTTTGCCTCAGGCAATGTAAAAATTTCTCCATGTTCGTTGTTAAATTTTATCGCGATATCACGAGCGATCTCTACGTGCTGGATCTGGTCTTTGCCCACGGGTACGACCTGCGCATTATAAAGCAAAATGTCAGCTGCCATCAAAACTGGATAGCTAAAGAGTCCGTGGTGCGAGCTAAGACCTTTTGCGACTTTATCTTTGTAACTATGCGCGCGCTCAAGTAGGCCCATAGGCGTGTGCTGACTTAGTACCCAGTAAAGCTCAAGCACGTCTTTAACGTCACTTTGCACCCAAAATATGCTTTTATTTGGATCGATCCCAAGTGCCAAAAACGCACACGCAGCCTCAAAAGTGTTTTGTTTTAGGGCTCTGGCCTCGCTAAGGCTCGTCATCGCGTGATAGTTTGCTATAAACATAAACATCTCATTTTGCTCTTGCATATCAACCATCTGCTTTATCGAGGCAAAATAGTTGCCAAGGTGTAGTTTGCCGGAGGGTTGGAGGCCGGTTAATACTCTCATCTTATCCTTTCAAATTTTGGCTTTTTCTCGTGAGCGCTTTTGATAGAGATTTAAAATTTTAAGCTTTCGGCAGACTATGTGTCTAGCCTCGGCTTAAAATTTCTACACAACTATCAAAATCATCTCACGATACTTCGCTAAAAATACTTTTTAAATTTTAACGTTACATTAGAGTTTTTGTATCTAATCTAATCTTAAAATTTAGCTTAGCAGGTTAAATGCCTAGTTTTGATTAAAATTTTGACAGCGCAATATTTAAATTTTCCTCAAACACTTTGCTAAAATTTCTAACTACAAAACGTTAAATTTAGCTCAAACATTTCAAATTTTAACACCACGCCAGATAGCCATCTAGCTTGATCTTAAAATTTATCGTTGCAAGCAGCAATCACGCTACTTTACAACTAAATTTTTAAAAGCATCCTTATCTCTTTTACGATCTGCTTTGGAGTTTTACCCTCGACTTCGACGATGTAATCAGCCTTTTTCTCATAAAGCTCCTCTCGCTCCAGATGAAGTGCCTCAGCTCTTTTTAGATCACTTAAAAGTGGACGTTTGGCGAGCTTTTTCTCGCTATTTTTGCTATTTTTTAGCCTTTGCATGATCGCATCAAAGCTTGCTTTTAGATAGATCACGGTGCCAATTTTCTTTAAATTTTTAACCTTCGCAAAGCCTCCGCCAGTTGAGATGATTGCATTTTTGACATTTGTTGCTAGAAATTTAGCCAGATCCTTTTCAAGCTGCCTAAAATGCTCCTCTCCGTACTCTTCAAAGATAGCTTTTATCTTCATATTTTGTGAGCTCTCTAGCAGGTCGTCGCAGTCAAGATTCATCGTCTTTAAAGCTTTGCTTAGCGCCCTTGCGGTCGTGCCCTTGCCAACTCCCATAAACCCTATCAAAACGATATTATTGTTCTTTGTTTTCATCGCTCTCTCCACGTTTTTTAGGGATTAGCACGATAGGCACGCCAGTTAGATTAAAGCTCTCTCTAAGCTTATTTGTTAAATAGCGTTTGTAGCTAAAGTGCAGGCATTTTGGGCGGTTCATTATGAGCGCTATCATGATCGGCGCGGTCTTAAACTGCACTGCGTAGTAAATTTTCACAACTCTGCCTTTATCTCGTGGCAGAGGGTGTGCCTTGGTCGCTTCGCCGATCACTTCATTTAGCTTTGAAGTTTGGATTTTTTGAGTGTAGTTTTTATAAATTTCAACTATGAGCGGGTAAATTTTATGCACTCTTTTGCCACCAAGTGCTGAAACACTAATGATCGGCGCGTATGCTAGAAATTTAAATCTATCCTTTATCTCTTTACAGAGTTCGTCAAATTCTTCGCTACTTTTATCCCATTTGTTTAGCACGATGATGACGCCAAGCTCAAATTTTGAAGCGATGCCAGCGATACGCTCGTCAAGCTCAGTTAATGGCTCAGAGCTATCAAGCACAAGTAGCGCTACGTCCGTCTCTTCTAAAATTTTCTCAGTTCTATTTAACGCGTATCTCTCGATGCCCTCGATCTTGCCACGCTTTCTAATACCAGCAGTATCGACAAACTCAAAAACTCTGCCATCATGCTCGTAAATTTCATTAACTGGATCTATCGTAGTGCCTGCCACGTCGCTAACGACGGCGCGACTCTCTTTTACAAGGGCGTTTAAAAGCGAGCTTTTGCCAACATTTACGCGGCCGATGATACCAACTCTTATGTTTTTGCTCTCGTAGTCTACCTCGTCGCTAAGCTCACCCTCGTCATTGTAGTTTTCTAAAAAATCATCAAAATCTTCGCTTGTGTCGGCCTTTATCTGCACTTTATCTTCGATGTGTTTTGCTATCCACATGCTAAGTTCGTCAACGCCTGTGTTGTGGCTAACAGAAATTCCAAAGGTATTTTTCGCGCCAAAGCTTATAAATTCCCACTCTCTTTGCTCATTTTTTTTGCTGTCGATTTTGTTGATGACTAGAGCGATTGGTAAATTTAGCTTGCTAAGCTCGTAAAAAATGGCTCTATCTTCGTCATCTGGCATCATTTTGCCATCGACCATGTATAAGATGACGTCTGAATTTCTAGCCTCAGCCAAGGTCTTTGCTTTTACGTTTTTAAAAAGCTCGCTACTATCATCAAGTCCGCCGCTGTCGATTAAAATGCACTCTTTACCCTCGACTTCGATCTTGGCCTTGTTTGTATCTCTTGTGGTGCCGCTAACGTCGCTAGTGATGGCGATGCGTCTTCTTGCTAGGCGGTTAAAAAGTGAGCTTTTGCCGACATTTGGCTTGCCTACTAATATTACTTTTTGCAAATTTTGTCCTTTTCGTGATGGCTGATTATACAAATTTTTGACTTATATAAAGTATAAAAATTTGCTTAAAAGCGCCAAAATAAAAGAAAAAATCAACCAAAATTTAAGCCACTTTTCATTAAAATGGCTACTTTAAATTTAAAGGTCTTGTGATGTTAAAAAGGTTTTATATTTCGCATCTTGGCATTTTTTATATGCTCTTTGCTTGCTTTATGTTTGCCGTTACTGGCGCATTTGCAAAGTATCTTAGCAAAGATATGCCATCTATCGAAGTTGTATTTTTTAGAAATTTAATAGGCCTTTTTATCGTCATTTATGCCATTTATAGATTTCCATTTAAACAAGCTGGTGGACACTTTTTTTTGCTGATGTTTCGCGGTTTTGTGGGCACGGTCGCACTTTTTGCTTTTTTTTACAATGTCGCTCATGTAAATTTGGCCACAGCTTTTACATTTCAAAAGACAAATCCAATCTTTACAGCCATCCTCGCAGCCTTTATTTTCAAAGAGCGTTTAAGCTCACTTGGCTGGTTTGCTGTATTTTTGGGGTTTGGTGGAATTTTGCTTGTTATCCAGCCAAATTTAGGCATAAGCAAGACTGATATTATCGGCATTTGGAGTGGCCTTGGTGCGGCAATCGCATACACGAGCGTTAAGGAGCTAAACAAGAGTTACGGCACGAACGTTATCGTGCTAAGTTTTATGCTTTGGGGCTCGTTTTTGCCACTTATTTGTATGGGTTTGGCAGAATTTTTCACCTATGAGCCACTTGATTTTTTGTTTTCAAAATTTAGCATGCCAAGCTGGTATAACGTTGTTTTTATCTTGCTAATGGGACTTAGTGGATATTTTTTTCAGTCGTACATGACAAAGGCGTTTGCGGTTGGCAAAAAGGCTGGAGTGATCGCTGCGGTTAGCTACGCAGACGTCATTTTTACGCTTATAATTGGCTATTTTATGGGTGATGTATTGCCAAATCAAACGGCACTTTTAGGCATCTTACTAGTAATAGTGAGTGGAATTTTAGTTGTGAAAGAAAAATAAGGCGATACTATGAAAATAGAAATTGGAGAATCTTTATTTTATTCTTGGCTTCGTCATGTTAAAGAGTGCCAAATAGTGCAAACTAACTGGAAAATTTCTCCAAAATGGGAGATAAAATTTTCAGACGAGTTAGAAAATATAATGTCAAAAACAGATGAGCTTTTTTCTAGCAAATATGGATATAAAATTTATAAACAAAATACCTCATTAAAACAACTTTTGCAACAAGCAGAGTGTGATGCACTAGGCGTTTGTATGAGTGATGGAGTTAGTGAAATTTATGCAGTTGATGTTGCTTTTCATGAGTCTGGACTAAACTACGGCGGTCTTGATGAGACGGTAGCTAGAGTAGTAAAAAAATGTCTTAGAACCGCCATGTGTGTTTATGGATATTTTGGTGTTAAAAAAGCAGAAATTATCTTCGCATCCCCTAAAATAAATAGACAAATTTTAGATGCCTTGTGCCCTTGTTTTGTTGATATAAACAACATAATGCAAGAGATGGGATTTGAATTTGACTTTAGAATAATAGCAAATAGCGATTTTTCAAATTTAGTTTTAGAACCTATTTTAGAGGTAAGTGGTAATGTGGCCGATACGGCGGAGCTTTTTATGCGTTCTTACCAGATGCTATCCTTGTTTGACAAAAAAAGCCTAAAAGATATGGAAAACACAGAAAAACAAAAGCTGAAAGTAGGCATATATAGCTATCAACGTTCTAAAGACTATGTTAATATCAAAAATAATCAAGATGAATACGCAGAGCTAAAAGTCGGACAAATAGCACGAATAATTATGAGGGAAATTTTGGAAAGCGGTAAGGTAGATGCTAACGAGATAAGCTGGCTTCAAAACGAAAAGTATAGTAAGGATACTCTTGGATTAAATTATCCTGCGCTTGTAATAGCGAACAATGAATATGATACGAGGCGATATTATGTGGATCCTGTATTCATAAATGGTGTATATTATAAACTTTGTAATGATTGGTATGAAGGGGCAACAAACGACGATAGACCACTTTTGATAGATTGGATTAGAAAATTTAGAGAAAAATAAAGGAGAAAAAATGATACTAATAGCAGGACCTTGCGTCATAGAAAGCGAGCAGCTCGTTTTTGACGTGGCAAAAAGGCTGGTTAAATTTAACGAAGATAAGCGGATAGATTTTTATTTCAAATCAAGCTTTGATAAGGCGAATCGCACGAGTATAAGCTCGTTTCGCGGGCCCGGACTTGAAAAAGGGTGCGAAATTTTAGCTAAGGTAAAAAAGGAATTCGGCTTTAAAATTTTAACCGATATCCACGAGAGCTACCAGGCCGCGCCTGTTGGCGAAGTGGCCGACGTGCTGCAAATCCCCGCGTTTTTATGCCGTCAGACCGATCTGCTCGTAGCTGCGGCTAAGACAAAGGCGGTCGTAAATATCAAAAAAGGGCAGTTTTTAGCAGCCTCTGCGATGAAACACTCGGTCAAAAAAGTGCTAGAAACGCGCGGCGTAAAGGGCGAGGGATACGAGGTCGCTAAACAAAACGGCGTGTGGCTAACGGAGCGAGGCAGCACCTTTGGCTACGGAAATTTAGTAGTAGATATGCGAAATTTGGTGCTGATGAGTGAGTTTGCGCCGGTGATTTTCGACGCGACGCATAGCGTGCAGATGCCGTCGGCTTTGGGCGAGAAAAGCGGCGGAGACGCGAGATTTGTGCCCTATCTAGCGCGAGCTGCGGCGGCTGCCGGCGTGGACGGATTTTTTTACGAGACGCACGTAAATCCTTGCGAGGCGCTTTGCGACGGGCCTAATATGCTAAATTTGGACGAGCTAGACGCAAATATCGATCAAATTTTTAAGATAAAGCAAGCTCTTGGCGATGCAAACTAAGGGCTTTTTGTGGGTATTAGGCGGCGCGGTCGCCGAGTGCGGCTGGGCGTACGGGCTAAAACACGCCCAAGATGCCGTAGGATTCGCGCTTACTGCCGCGTTAGTCTGTGTTAGCTTCGTATCGTTTATAAAGGCTTTAAAATACATCCCCGTTAGCGTCGCATATACCGTATTTGTGGGGCTTGGGGCGTTTTTTGTGGTGATCGCCGAGATCGTGAGCGAATTTCGCGCGAGCGGTCAGACGCCGGATTTATTGCGGCTATTTTTCATAGCGACGCTAGTTGCGGGCGTGCTAGGGCTAAAAAGGCTAAAATCTTGATGCACGTTTTAGCTCTTTTGGCGGCCGGGTGTTGCGAGGTTTTGGGCGTGTTTTTTCTAACGAAATTTCAAAAAAGCGTCGGTGTGAAAAAGGCGGCGAATTTTTTGATTTTAACCGCAAATTTCGCCCTTTCGCTCTGGCTTTTGAGCTACGCGATGCAGGCGATGGCGATGTCGGTGGCGTACGCGATTTGGACGGGCATCGGAGCGATCGGAGCCGTGGGCGTCGGGATAGTGTTCGATAAAGAAAAAATGAGCGCGCAAAAGGCGTTTTATCTATCGCTAATAACGCTAAGCGCGGTAATGTTAAAGATAAGTTAAAGGAGAAATCATGAAAATAATCGAAGGAAATTTGGCTCTAAAAGGCGGTGAGAAGGTCGCCATAGTGGGTGCTAGGTTTAATCATATCATCACCGATAGGCTGGTCGAGGGTGCGAGGGATGCGTTTTTGCGTCACGGCGGGGATGAGGCGAATTTGAGCCTCATTTTGGTGCCTGGCGCATTTGAGATACCGATGGCGCTTGAAAAGGCGCTAGCTAGCGGTAAATTTGACGCAGTTTGCTGCGTGGGAGCGGTTATCCGCGGCTCTACGCCTCACTTTGACTACGTTAGCGCCGAGACTACCAAGGGTATCGCAAACGTCACGCTAAAATACGGCAAACCGGTGACCTTTGGCGTGCTAACGGTCGATAGCATCGAACAAGCCATCGAGAGAGCGGGCTCAAAGGCCGGAAATAAGGGCTTTGAAGCGATGACGGGCGTAATCGAGATGCTAAGCTTATATAAAAATTTGGAGGCGTAAAATGGCGACTCGTCATCAGGTCAGACAAGCCGTCGTTTCGCTACTTTACTCAAACGAGATAAATCCAGTAACTGCTGCATTTGAAGAGGAATTTCTGGAAGAGAAAAAGATAAGAAACGAGCGAAAAAGTGAGGCGCTGCAGACTTTTAAAGAGGTGCTCGCAAATAAAGAAAAACTAGATGAAATTTTAAAGCCATATCTAAAAGATGGTGATTTTAGCAAAGTTGGCGCGACTGAGCTTGCCATTCTTAGACTTGGGCTTTATGAGATGAAATTTAGCCAAACTGATAAAGCCGTCATCATAAACGAAGCGATCGAGCTTGCGAAAGAACTTGGAAGTGATCAGGCGCCAAAATTTATAAATGGCGTACTTGATAAGCTAAAGGACGATCTGTGAGGCTCTGCGTCGCACTTGATATGGCTAGTCGTGAAGAGAATTTAGCCCTTGCTAGTGAGCTAAAAGGGCTTGATCTTTGGCTAAAAGTAGGGCTTAGAAGCTATCTTAGGGACGGAGCAAAATTTATAGAAGAGCTAAAAGGGCTTGGAAATTTTAAAATTTTCCTCGATCTAAAGCTCTATGATATCCCAAATACGATGGCGGATGCGGCTGAAGTCGTCTCAAAAATCGGCGTAGATATGATAAATGTGCATGCTAGCGCTGGTGAGCGCGCAATGAAGACAGTTATGGATAGGCTAGCTGGTCTTGGAAGCCGTCCTTTAGTGCTTGCAGTATCGGCACTTACTAGCTTTAGTGAGAGCGAGTTTGACTCTGTTTATAACGATACGATCGCAAGAGCTGTTAGGAAATTTAGCCAGATGAGTTTTGAAGCAGGGCTTGATGGAATGGTCTGCTCTGTTTTTGAAAGCAAGCTCATTAAAGATGTAACAAATGAGAAATTTATCACTCTTTGCCCTGGTGTTAGGCCTTTTGGCGAGAGCGCTGGAGATCAAAAAAGAGTAGCAAACTTAGTGAGTGCAAAGCAAGAAGGTAGCGACTTTATCGTTGTTGGTAGGCCGATTTATGAGAATGTAAATCCAAGAGAAATTTGTGAACGAATTTTGGAGCAAATTTAAAATTTGAACTTGTATGAAGTGATTTTTAACTAAGCTTTTTTACAAAATGTTGCGTGAAGATGATATCAAAGCGAAGTGAGGAGCTAAATTTGAGTGATTTTAAGAAAATCCCCTATGTCGGCGAAGCGACGCAGGCCGATCTGCTGGCACTTGGCTACACAGACATTGCTTCGTTAAAGGGTGCGGATCCAGACGAGATGTTTGAGCGCACAAAGGCGCTCGGACGTGGCAGTGATAGGTGTATCCTCTATGTTTACCGTATGGTTTGCTACTATGCAAATACGCCGCACCCAGACAAAGCCAAACTAAAATGGTGGCTTTGGAAGGATTAAATTTAGAAATTTGACCCGCGCGAGTTGTTTAAATTTGAGTAGTTTCGCACGGCTATTTTTCTATGGGAGAGTGGCAGGCGCGAAAATGCAAATTTAAGCAAGATATCAGCAGCATTCAATTATAATGCGATTTCTTTTTTATGGACAGATGGGTGAGCGGCTGAAACCACACCCCTGCTAAGGGTGCAGCTCTTAATCGGGGCTCGAGGGTTCAAATCCCTCTCTGTCCGCCACTATTTATAGATAATCATAAATTTTTTATTATTGTTTAACATTATTTTTTAAA
>NZ_CABPVR010000004.1:0-14081 GCF_902460875.1 Campylobacter concisus
CTTTTTAAATTTTATAGATTAATAAGTTCATCTAATAGATCTTGTAAAGTAATGCTTCTTAAACTATCCTCTAAAGCTTCTTGTGCTTTTAGGAGGGGAGGGGTTAAGAGGCCTTCGATCTTGCCACCAAGTGGGCAAGCTTTAGGTTCTGGGTATTAATACAAAGCAGGGGGGTAAACTAGCTATGAAATCCTAGCTTACAAGATTCTCTATTTAATATTTAAATAATCTTACTATTGAATATAATAAATACCTAGTTAAATTTATAAAAAACTCTATTTAGATAAAGTCCTTCAGCTGGAGCTGGGGTACGCGTTAATGCGGGCCATCCGTTAAGTGAAGCATTGATGAGCTCACCACCATTTTTTATACTTAAAGCTTTAAGCAGATTTGCAACCATAAGCCGTACTTGAGCGCGCAAAAAGCCATTCGCTTTAAAAACTATGATGGTTTGGTTTTTGTGTTCATAACAAAATGCCTTAAAAATTTCTCGCACCGGACTTTTTGTATCACTTCCTGTTTTCATATAGGAGCTAAAATCATGCTTGCCAACAAAATTAGATAAAATTTCATTTGCTTTTTTGATATCAAATTTTGGCAAAAAGACTTTATAATTTGAGCTAAAAACATCAAATTCTCCATGATCTATAATGTATCTATAAGACCTTGCTACGGCGTCAAATCTTGCTTGAAAATTTTCATCAACTAATTTTATACGTTTTATATGAATATTTGGGTGGGCATGGCGGTTGATTAGCTCTTTTAGATGCTCTAAATTTTTAAAATGATCGCCACAAATTACGCTTGAGCTTTGATTAATCGCATGAACTTTTTTATCTGTACGTGAGCTAGAGACTATTTTTTCAAATATTCCAACGTGAGCTAGAGCACGCGAAAGCTCATCTTCTACGCCATTTTCATGCGGCTGAGTTTGCGAGCCTTGAAATTTGGAGCCATCGTAGCTATAAACTAGTTGGATTTTCATTAGTATCTTCGCATGATCTTGGCTTTAAAAAGCAAAATTCCTGCCAATAAAAAGACAAAAAATATGAGTGGAATCGCAAAAGCTGGCTTTGATGAAAATAGCATTATGAGCGTAAAATACCCAAACAAAACGCCAAAGGTGCCCACATAGACCATGCCCTTTTCGTATCTATAAGTAACGATGCCAAAGCTTATGGCAAAAAGTGTACTGGCAAGTGGAAATAGCGCAACAAGCACATATGTGCTAAGGTCTTTTCTTCTTTTTTCACTACTATTTGCCTCCGCCCAGTACTCTTTGATGCTGCCTATATCGCTTATCTCTTCACTTTGGACAGTCCTTATCTTCATAGATTTGAAGTTGCTTTGATGATAAATTTCATCTTTTATGTCATACATTTTTCCATCTACTAAAGAGAGTTCGATGCTTTGATTTGTATTTGTGATTTTTGCATTTTTAGCAGTGATTAAGCGTTGGGAGTCTTTAATATAAGGATTAAACATCACAATATCTTTATAAGTAGTGCCGTTGTTATCTTGCATTTCACTGCCCACATAGACCATCCAGTCAGAGAATTTTTGTCCAAACTGAGTTGGCTTTAAATTTAGCTTTGCAACAGTCTTTTTATAATCAATAAAATTTGCATTTAGCTGTGCGGCTATTGGTATCATTATGGTAGCAATTACAAGTAGAGCAGTGCTTAAAAATGCTGAAAATATTAAGAAAAATTTAGCAATCTTATTTGGTGAGCCACCAAGCGTAAAAATAACGATACTTTCATTTTCTTTTGATAATCTAAAAAGAGTCATCGCAAGTGATACAAAAAATGCGATAGGCACGACAAAAAGTAGCACGCGTGGAAGCATAAATGAGTAGAGTTTAAAAAGCTCGCCAAAGCTGATCTCAATGTAAGAAGTGATGCGCGCGATCTGGATGAAAAATACGATCGACATGATCAAAAAAAGCGTACTAAATAGTGAAGCAAAAGTCCCTAGAAAGTTAAATAAAAGATATCTATTCACTCTACTCATAAATAAACCTTAAAATTTCTAAAATTTGCTCTTTAAAAGCGTATGTAATAAGTAAGCCAAGACTTAAAAATGGCACAAAGGCTAGCTCGTAGCCCTTTTTTTGAACGACCGCATAGACTGGAAGTGTAAAAAGTGCTGCAAGATAGATCGCCACTAGAGCTAGTTTGGCTGGCAAGATAGCTCCGATGATCGCTGCTATAAAGATATCTGCACTACCCATCGCTTCTCTTTTTATGGCAAAGCTTACGACAAATCTCAGCGCCCAAAAGATAAATGCAAAAAGGAATAAATTTAAAATCTGGGCAAAATTTCCTTTAAATATAAAAAGCATCAGAGCGTAGATAAGTGCGAAAAATAGCGCTGTAAAAAGAAGCGCATCTGGCACAGCTTTATATCTTATGTCTATGACGCTAAGAGCTAGCAGCATTATAAAGCAAAGCCCTAAAAATAGCGCATAAAGCAAGGTTTCTACGCTTAAAATTTCGCCGCACTCTTTAAAAAAGCAGATCAGAAAAAGTATCCCAGAAACTAGTTCGATCACTGGATAGATGAGGCTTATTTTTTGCTTACAAAAGGCGCATTTGCCGCCTAAAAATAGCCACGAAAAAATTGGAACATTGTGATAGAAATTTAGCTTATGATCGCAGTTTGGGCAATGAGAAGCTGGAAAATTTATGCTCTCATTTCGTGGCAAGCGATATATCAGCACATTTGAAAATGAGCCCACGCAAATACCCAAAACAAAAGCAAAAACGGCAAAAAAGACGACTAAATTATCCATTATCTCGCTAAACTCCGCCAAATCTTCGCTCTATGTTTTTAAATTTGCTAACGATATTTGCAAGCTCATTCTTGCCAAAGTCAGGCCAAAGTGTGGGCGTAAAAAATAGCTCCGCGTAGCTTGCCTGCCAGAGCATGAAATTTGAGAGTCTACTTTCGCCACCAGTCCTAATGAGAAGATCCACCGGCTCACTCTCATCAAGTGCTGCATTTAGGCTTGCTTCGTTTATATCTACACCTACTAAATTTAGCTTTCTCACAGCTCTAATGATTTCATCTTTTGAGCCGTAGTTTATAGCTAAATTTAATAATAAATTTTTATTCTCTCTTGTAGCGTTTTTGGTGATTTCTATCTCGTTTTTTAGCTCATCGCTAAATGGCGAAATGTCGCCGATCGTGTTAAATTTGATCCCATTTTTTATAAAGTCAGCACGCTTTAAAATGAGAAATTTCTTAAGCAAAATCATCAAAAACTCGACCTCTTTTTGTGGTCTTTTCCAGTTTTCGGTGCTAAATGCATAAAGACTTAAAATTTTCACGCCATTATCGATACAAAATTCGCACATATCGCTTACTATATTTGCTCCAGCTTCGTGCCCGTTTGTCCGTAAAAATCCACGTTTTTTAGCCCAGCGCCCATTTCCATCCATGATAATAGCAAGGTGGTTTAATTCATTCAATCTTTAGCCTTTTATATCAATAATTTGTTCTTTTTTACTCCAAAGAGCACTCACATTTTGCACTGTTATATTTGTGCTAAATTCCTTTTTTAGCAAGCTAGCTACATTATTAAATGGAGTCGTGATCTCGTATAAAATTTCATCTTTAAATTTAAAAATAAGCGGAGCAAAATTTGAAAATATTAAAAAAAA
The DNA here is from genome assembly GCF_902460875.1 of Campylobacter concisus. Taxonomy (GTDB): domain Bacteria; phylum Campylobacterota; class Campylobacteria; order Campylobacterales; family Campylobacteraceae; genus Campylobacter_A; species Campylobacter_A concisus_AA. The sequence goes on from NZ_CABPVR010000004.1 coordinate 3,666, forward strand.
TTTCATATCATTCTCCTCTTTTTTTAGCTGAAAAACGCCGTTTGTACCATTATAAATAAATGGTATGTGCACGACATTTTCTTGCAGAGCAAAGAGCATTTTCGCTAGCACTTTCATCTCGTCTTTTGTCTTAGCTTCACTTAAACTTTTAAATAAATAGTCATAAAACCACGATAAATTCTCATTTTCTATCAAATTTTCGATAAGATTTAGCCCATCAGCCAAGACATCTTCGTCTAAAATTCTTGGCTTTTCGTATAAATTTTTTATGACGATATTTTCGCCCTGGCTTTGCACTTCGCCCCAGTATCTCGAGCCTACGTTTAGCTCTTTTGCGCTTTTTGTGTTTAAATTTCTATTTGCAAAATTTAAAATGTATCTGTTAAAGCCGATCTTTTGGCTTACTAAGATACTAAGCGGAAGTGACGAATTTATAGCTACTAACGGCGAATTTGCATTTTTTGCTATTTTTTGAATGCGAGAAATTTTCTCTATCATAAATTTGCCGCTAGCTCCACGATATGTCTTGCGATCTCGTCTTTTGCGGCAAGCGGCAGCAAAGTTTCACTATTTTTCGTGATGAAATTTACCTCATTTTGCTCGCTTGCAAAGCCATTTTTCTCACCCAAGATATTTAGACAAACTGCGTCAAGCCCCTTTTGCTCTAGCATTGCTCTAGCGTTTTTGTGTGCGCTCTCGCTTGAGATTTCAAGCTTAAAGCCGATCTTTTTACAGCTAAACTCTTTTAAGCTTTGCAAAATATCGACATTTCTCTTTAGACTTAAGCTTAAAATTTCGCCGACGTCCTCTTTTTTTATCTTGCCATCAATTTTTGTCGGAACAAAATCGCTTACTGCAGCACACATCACAAGTAAATTTGCGCTCTCACACTCGCTCTTGCAAAGCTCTAAAAGTTTGCTACTTGAGCTAAATTTTAAAATCTCAAATGGCTCGTTTGCGGTTTCAAAGCTAGCAAGTAGCGTAACATCAGCACCAGCGTAGTAAAAAGCCCTTGCAATCGCCATCGCCATCTTACCGCTTGAGAAATTTGTAATGGCTCTAACGTCATCTATCTTTTCTGTCGTTGCGCCACCAGTGATCACTACTTTTTTGCCTACAAAAAGAGGCTTGCTAAGCTTTTTTATCGCCGCTTCAACTATCACTTCAGGGCTTGCAAGACCGCCCTTGCCAATATCTCCGCAAGCTAGAGTTTTTAAAACCGGCTCAACTATTAAAGCGTCGTTTTTCTTTAAAATTTCAAGCGAATTTTGCGTCGCGAAGTGCTCTATCATATTGTTATTTGCAGCTAGTGCGACAACCAAAGGTACGTGTGAGGCGGCGATTAGCGTTTGCATGAAGATATTGTCGCAGATGCCAGCTGTTAGCTTGTTTATCGTATTTACAGAGGCAGGTGCGATGAGAACTAGATCCATTTTAGAGTAGGCTATGTGATTTACGCCATCTTGCCAGTTTTGCGTTTGTGAGCTTAAAATTTTATGCTCACTTAGCGCCTCAAAGCCGCTTACACTGCAAAAATCAAGCGCTCCGTCACTTAAAGCCACATAAACATCAGCACCTTTCTTTTTAAGCAGCGATAAAATTTCGAATGCCTTATAAAAGGCGATACTGCCGCAAACTGCTAGTAAAATTTTCTTATTTTTTAACATCGTCTTTGCCAAAGAATTTCTCAAAAAAGCCGCTTTTGTTCTCTTGGCGAGCTCTACTGATAGCCAGAGCTCCACTCTCAACATCTTTTGTGATGGTGCTGCCAGCTGCGATGATGACGTTATCAGCGATATTTACAGGGGCAACTAGCTGCGTATCTGAGCCAACAAAGACGTTTTTGCCGATTTTGGTTTTGTATTTTGCCTTGCCGTCGTAGTTGCATGTGATAGTGCCACATCCGATGTTTGTGCCACTTTCTATCTCGCAGTCGCCAAGATAGCTCAAGTGTCCAGCTTTTACGCCGCTAAGAACGCCCTTTTTAACCTCGACAAAATTTCCTATGTGTGTGTCAGAAATTTCAGAATTTGGCCTGATGTGAGCTAGTGGGCCGATGTCTGAGTTTTTGATGCTGCTGCTTTCGATCACTGATGAGCTTTTGATGATACTCTCTGTGATGACGCACTCGCCAAGGATACTTACATTTTCTTCGAGTACGCACTCGCCTTCAAATTTGGCCCTGCTATCTATAAAAATGCTCTCAGGCATGCGCATCAAGACGCCAGCTTTCATCAAATTTTGTTTGATCTCGTCTTGCATGATTTTTTCTGCAATACTAAGCTGAAATTTATCATTTATGCCCATGAAATTTTGCTCATTAACATTTACTGCAACGCACTTTAAGCCCTTTTCATTTGCTATTTTTATGGCGTCAGTTAGGTAGTACTCCTTTTGTGCGTTTTGATTATTTATAAGCGGTAAAATTTGCTCTAACGCCTCGCGCTTAAAGCAGTAGCAGCCAGCATTTACGCTTTTTATGGCAAGCTGCGCCTCGCTCGCATCTTTTTGCTCGACGATGGCTTCAACTTTGCCGTTTTTTATGATAACTCTGCCATAGCCAAAAGGATTTGCCGCTTCAAATGAGCTCATAACCACGTCTGCTTCGGCATTTGCTAGGCGCATGAGGTCAGTTGATCTAACAAGCGGCATATCGCCGCAAGTAACAAGCACCTTTTCTCCGCTTAGGCTAACGCCTTTTATCGCTCCAGCAGTGCCTGGGAAATTTTCTAAATCTTGCTCAAAAATTTTAGTTTGAGGGAAAATTTCTTTTATCTTTTTGCTAATTAACTCTTTTTCGTAGTGAAGCACGACACTAACGTCATTTGTGATGGCATAGGCTTGTTTTAAGATGTGAATTATCATCGGCTCACCGCAAAGTTCAAATAATACTTTTGGGCGGGTTGATTTCATTCTGGTGCCAAGACCAGCAGCTAAAATTATGATTGAAGTATTGTTCATTTTTAAGCCTTTTAACGTTAAAAATTTCGCAGATTGTATCAAAAAATGGCAAACAATTTTTTTAATTTAACGATTTTTTCAACAAAAAGCTAATAGAATAGGCAATCTTAAGAATTTATAAATAAAGCGAGTTTAAATGGATTTAGGAACCGTCGTCGGCTGGGTTTTGACCCTAGTGCTTTTGTTTGGATCAATGGCAATTGGCGTTGGTATAGGACCATATATCGACGTACCTTCGATAATGATCGTTTTTGGTGGTACTATCGGCGTTATGATGGTTGGCTTCAAGATGGAGACGCTTAAAGGTATTGGTAAATTTTATGGTGTTGCCGTTAAGCCACCCGTTGTTGTAAATTTGCCTGAGACTATAAAAAAGATAGTTGATTACTCTACAAAAGCTAGACGCGATGGAATACTAGCACTTGAGAGCGAAGTAAATAACGAAACAAATCAGTTTTTAAAAAAAGGTCTTTCAATGGCTGTCGATGGTAACGAACCAGATGCTATAAGAGCGCTTTTAGAGATTGACATAGACCAAACTAGTGCTAGACATACAAATAACATTAAAATTTTTGAACAAATTGGCGGTTTTGCTGGTGCGATGGGTATGATCGGTACTCTAATAGGTCTTGTTGCGATGCTTCTTAACATGTCAGATCCTAGTGCAATCGGCCCATCAATGGCGGTTGCTTTGCTTACGACACTTTATGGTGCGATGATAGGCAACATCATCGGTGCACCTGTGGCAAATATCCTCTCTATACGCGACTCTGACGAGGCACTTGAAAAACAAGTCATTTTAGAGGGTATCATGGCGATACAAGCAGGGGATAATCCAAGAACTCTTGAAGCTAAGCTCTTGGCGTTTTTACCACCAAAAGATAGAAAAAGTCAGTTTGAATAATGGGTAAATTAATAGATCCTAAAGAGTGCCCAAAGTGTATGCCTGAGTGGCTTGCTACTTTTGGTGACCTCATGTCGCTTTTGCTTTGCTTTTTCGTTTTGCTTCTTTCGATGGCAACAATGGATGCTAAAAAGATGGAGGCTGCTGTTGGCTCGCTAGCTGGTGCTCTAAGCGTACTTGAAGGCGGTGCTAGGCCTGAAAATCAGATAGAAAAAGAGACAGACCCAGAAAGTACTCGTGCAAAAAAATCAAGCAGGCAAAAAGGCTCGCAAAGTGAGCTAAGTGCGACAGTTAAAAAAATAAATGAGCTACTAACTGCTAGTGGTGCACCTGAGATTACGATGGAAGAGAGCGAAGATGGCTTTATCGTAAGGCTTCCAGCAGCCATGCTTTTTGATAAAGATAGTGCTGAAATTTCTGGCGAAGATGCAAAGTTGTTTTTAAAACGTATAGGTATGATTGTGGCAAAAATGCCAAATGAAGTAAAGGTCGACATCATCGGGCATACTGATAACATAGAGCCAAATAAAGACTCAGCTTATAAAAACAACTGGCAACTTTCAACCGCAAGAGCTTTAAGCGTAGTAGAGCAGCTTAGCAGCGATGGAGTGCCACAAAATAGGCTGATAGCTTCAGGAAAGGCTTCGTTTGATCCTATTGCTACTAATAGCACAGAAGAGGGTAGGGCAAAAAACAATAGAGTAGAAATTCACTTTGTCTCTCTTGAGCCAAAAAACAAAGAGGCTACTAAGAAAAGTATCCTTGATATGAGGAATTAGTCGTGAAAGCACTGCTTAGCTTAGCGGTTTTATTTTGTGTGGTTTTTGGGGCTGATCCGGCCTTGCCAACTATAAATTTAAGCCTAAATTCTCCTGCAAATGCTGAGCAACTAGTAAATTCTCTAAATGTTTTACTAATCTTAACAGCACTTGCGCTTGCTCCTTCGCTCATTTTTATGATGACAAGTTTTTTAAGGCTTGTTATCGTATTTTCATTTTTACGCCAGGCTATGGGAACGCAACAAGTTCCACCTTCAACAGTGCTTCTTTCGCTTGCCATGGTGCTTACATTTTTTATAATGGAGCCAGTTGGTAAACAAAGCTACGACGAGGGTATAAAGCCTTATATGGCTGAACAGATAGGCTATGAAGAGATGCTTGATAAGAGCTTAAAGCCATTTAAAGAATTTATGGTCAAAAATACAAGAGAGAAAGATCTGGCGTTATTTTTTAGGATAAGAAATTTGCAAAATCCAGCAAATATCGAAGAAATTCCGCTAAGTATAGCGATGTCAGCTTTCATGATAAGCGAGCTAAAGACATCTTTTGAGATAGCGTTTTTGCTCTATTTGCCATTTCTTGTCATCGACATGGTCGTAAGCTCCGTTTTGATGGCGATGGGTATGATGATGTTACCACCTGTTATGATCTCGCTGCCATTTAAGCTACTCATCTTCGTGCTAGTAGATGGCTGGAATTTGCTAATAGGAAATTTAGTAAAAAGCTTTCACTGATGAAAAATTTTCTATTTCTTTTTTTGCCATTTTTTCTGTTTGGCTCAAATCTGAGCGTGATCGCAAACAAAGCTACTCAAAATGAAATTTCAAAGATAAAAGAGATTGAAGTAAGAAGAGCAACTTTAAGTGATGAGGCTACTACTAGCGCCTATTTACCAAGCCTTAGCCTAGAAGGCTCATACGGCAAAAACGCAAGTACATTTCCAAGTATTGTCGCTAAAGAGTCAGCTGGCGTGCTGGCCAGGATAGATTTTTTGCTTTATGATGGCGGTGCCAGAGAAGCTAGGCTAAAAATGAGCGAGCTTTTAAAAAATAAAGCCATGATCGCCAGTGATGAAGCAAAAAATTATCTTGCTTTTAAGGCTGTAAATTTATATTTTAATGCGGCAGCACTTGAAAATATAATCACAGCCAAGCAGGCTCAGGCAAATTTTTTAAAAGGCGTTTTAGACAAGCTTGAAAAGGCAAACATTGCAGGCCTTGCCGCAAAAGATGAGCTTGAGAATGTAAGGGCTAAATATTACTTAGCTAATAGCACGCAGCTTGAATACAAAAACAAAATGGAGCAAATCTTAAATGAGATAAATTTGCTAACTGGTGAGAAAATTTTGCCAGTAGGCGGAGCAAAGATGGCTGATATTAACTCAAATTTAGCTTCAAAGAATGCCGAGCTTGATAGACTAAGCCAAGATATATTTTTAGGTGAGGCCAAGCTTAGCGAGACAAGAGCTGGCTTTTTGCCTCAAATTTTGCTTTATGACACATATGGATTTTATAAAAATAATTACGATATCGATCTAGGTAGGCTTAGTTCTTACCGCTCGTATGTGGATAAATACCTAAAAGAAGATACGCACGGCAATAAATTTGGCGTTAGCTTTAGGTGGAAAATTTTTGACTTTTTTGCCACTAGTAAGATGAGTCAAGCTAGCAAGATCGCGCTTGATGAGGCAAGGTTAAATTTGGAGTATAAAAAGCGTGAAAATGAGACTAAACTTAAAAATTTACAAAACGAGATCGCAACTCTTAGCTCAAAGATCGCCTCGCTAAATGAGTATGTAAAAGCAAGCGATCTAGCACTTAGAGCAAGCTATGAAAAGTATAACTCTGGGCTTTTAGGATATAGTGACTTGCTTGAAGCGCTCTCTCAGAAATTTGACGCCATTAGCCTTTTTGAAGGGGCAAAAGATGAGCTAGAGATAAAAAAAGCGGAGTATTTTTTTGAGAGTGGCGAGAGCATTTTAGAGAGGATTAGGGATTGAAAAAGCTGATAATTTTAATGATATTTGGCGTTTTTTCATTTGCTAGTGAAGAGATTTTTGCTGATTTTGAAGTCTATGCTAAGCAGAGCTCAAAGCTTGCATTTGAAGGCAGTGGCAAGGTGGATAAAATTTTTGTAGATGTTTCAAGTCATGTTAAAAAAGGTGACGTACTAGCTATTCTTGATCAAAGCAGCCTAGAAATTGCTCTAAAAAAGGCAAAAAATGATCTTGAGCTGGCAAAAAATGCTAGTGAATTTGCAAAAAATACTTTAAACAAATTTACTCAAGTAAGGGATGTCACTTCAAAGCAAGAATTTGACGAAGTAAAGTATAAATTTGACGAAGCGATACTTCGGGTTCAAAGTGCACAAATTGCTATTTTAAATACGCAAGATCGTCTTAAAAAAGCTGTTTTAAAAGCTCCTTTTGATGGCGTGATAGCTAGTAAAAATGTCGAGCTTGGTGAGAGCGCTTCGCCGCTTCAGCCAGCCTTTGTCTTAAACTCTGAGGAGGCTAAAATTTTAATAGCGATCGATGAAAAATATGCAAATTTAGTAAAAGTTGGAGATACGTTTAAATTTAAGCTTGACGCAACAAGCGAGGAAAAAGAGGTAAAAATCGCTCTCATCTATCCAGAGATTAAGCGAGAGACTAGAAAATTTTACGCCCAGGCTTATGACACTGGACTAAAACCTGGCATGTTTGGTCAAGGAAAAGTGATAATCGGCGAAAATAAATGATAATAACAGCCATCAACCGCCCCATAACTACGCTTATGATATTCTTAAGCCTCGTTGTCTTTGGTATCTACTCGCTAAAGACGATGAATGTAAATTTATACCCACAAGTAAATATCCCAATAGTAAAGATCACGACCTACGCAAACGGCGATATGAACTATATAAAAACTAAGATCACACAAAAGATCGAAGATGAAATTTCAAGCATTGAAGGTATCAAGAAAATTTACTCAACAAGCTTTGATAATCTAAGTGTAGTTAGCATCGAATTTGAGCTAAACAAAGACCTAGAGAGCGCTACAAATGACGTTCGCGATAAGATGCAAAAGGCGAGAGTTGGCGCAAACTACGAGATAGAAAAGCTAAATGGTCTCTCGTCATCTGTCTTTAGCCTCTTTATCACAAGGCTCGATGGTAATGAAACTAAGCTAATGCAAGAGATCGATGACGTGGCAAAGCCATTTTTGGAGCGCATTAGCGGCGTTTCAAAGGTCAAGACAAATGGCTTTTTAGAGCCAGCGGTGAAAATTTTACTAGATAGATTTAAGCTTGATAAAAACGCTCTTAGCGCAAATGAAGTGGCAAATTTGATAAAGGTTGAAAATTTAAAAGCGCCACTTGGCAAGATAGAAAATGAGCAGATCCAAATGGCGATCAAGTCAGATTTTAGCGCCAAAAGCATAGATGAGATAAGAAATTTAACGATTAAACAAGGGGTCTTTTTAAAAGATATCGCAAGCGTTGATCTCGCTTACAAAGACGCAAACGAAGCAGCGATAATGGATAAAAAAAGTGGCGTCTTGCTTGGTCTTGAGCTAGCTCCAGATGCAAACGCTCTAACCGTGATCGCCCTAGCAAAATCAAAGCTAGATCAGTTTAAAAGCCTGCTTGGCAGTGAATACGACGTAAAAGTAGCCTACGATAAGAGCGAAGTGATACAAAAGCACATCGATCAAACCGCCTTTGATATGATCCTTGGCGTCTTGCTAACCATCGTGATCGTCTATCTGTTTTTGAGAAATTTCTCGATCACCATCATCTCAGTCGTAGCGATACCAACTAGCATCGTAGCGACATTTTTCATCATAAATGCCCTAGGCTACGACATAAACCGCCTAAGTCTTATAGCGCTAACCCTTGGCATCGGAATTTTCATCGACGATGCGATAGTTGTCACTGAAAATATCGCTAGCAAGCTAAAAGATGAGCCAAATGCCCTAAAAGCAAGTTTTGCAGGCATAAAAGAGATAGCATTTAGCGTCTTTGCGATCTCGCTCGTGCTACTTTGCGTCTTCGTGCCAATAGCCTTTATGAGTGGCATCGTTGGTAAGTACTTTAACTCATTTGCGATGAGCGTGGCAGCTGGCATCGTCATCTCGTTTTTTGTGAGCATCTTTCTTGTGCCAACGCTTAGTGCTAGGTTTGTAAATGCCAAAGAAAGCAGCTTTTTTCTAAAGAGTGAGCCCTTTTTTGAGGCACTTGAAAATGGCTATGAGAAGCTTTTAGCCTTAGCGCTTAAATTTAAGCTCATATTTTTAGCCATAACGCTTGTGGTTGTTGTTTGCTCATTTGCTCTGGCTAAATTTGTAGGCGGCGACTTCATGCCAAGCGAGGATAACTCGGAGTTTAATATCTATTTTAAGCTCGATCCCTCACTTAGCCTGCAAGCTAGCAAAGAGAGGCTAAAAGATAAAATTTCACTCATAAACGCCGATCCTCAGGTAGCTTACGCCTACTTCATCCTTGGCTACACAGACGCCAAGCAGCCATATCTTGTAAAAGCCTACGTTAGGCTAAAGGAGCTAAAAGATAGGGTTAATCACGAGCGGCAAAACGCTATCATGCAAAGTTTTCGTGACAGACTAAAGAGCGATGATATGAGCGTCATCGTGGCTGATCTGCCAGTGGTTGAAGGTGGCGATGTGCAGCCAGTTAAGCTTACTATCACATCTGAAAATGGCAAGGAGCTAGAGAAATTTGTGCCAAAGATCAGCAAGATGCTAAAAGAGATAAATGACGCAACTGACGTAAATTCACCTGAAGAAGATCTGCTAAAGCGCGTGCAAATTTCTATAGATGAAGATAAAGCTAAAAGGCTAATTTTAGACAAGGCTAGCATTGCAAGCGCTGTTTATAGCGCATTTAACCAGAACGAGGTCTCTGTTTTTGAAAACGAAAATGGCAAAGAGTATGAGCTTTATATGCGCCTTGATGATAAATTTAGAAGCGATACAGATGATATCTTAAAGACTAAAATAAGAAGCAAAGAGGGCTTTTTCGTGACACTTGGCGATGTGGCGACGATTAGTTTCGAGCAAAAGCCAGCTAGCATTTCAAGGTTTAATAGAGCCGATGAGATCAAATTTCTAGCAAATACTAAAAACAACGCTCCGCTAAATAGTGTGGCAAATGAAATTTCAAAGAAGCTTGATGAAATTTTGCCAGCAAATTTCAAGTATAAATTTCTTGGGTTTGTTGAGCTGATGGACGATACAAACGCCTCTTTTATCTTTACAGTGAGTGCTAGCGCGGTGCTTATTTATATGGTGCTTGCTGCGCTTTATGAGAGCTTTTTGCTACCATTTCTCATCATGCTTGCCATGCCGCTTGCCTTTTGTGGCGTCGTGATCGGACTTTTTATAAGCGGCAATCCATTTAGCCTATTTGTCATGGTTGGCGTCATCTTGCTCTTTGGTATGGTCGGCAAAAACGCCATCTTAGTCGTTGATTTTGCAAACCACTTTGCAAATAGTGGCATGGAGGCAAACGAAGCTGTTAAAATGGCTGCAAAAAAGCGCCTAAGGGCTGTTTTGATGACCACTTTTGCTATGATATTTGCTATGCTGCCGCTTGCACTTAGCAGAGGAGCTGGCTTTGAGGCAAACTCACCTATGGCTATAAGCATCATCTTTGGGCTCATTAGCTCGACCTTGCTTAGCCTACTTGTCGTGCCAGTGCTTTTTGCGTGGGTCTATAATCTTGATAAATTTATAAGAAAATTTTATGAAAGGGAGAGAATTTGAAGAAAATTTT
>NZ_CABPVR010000004.1:14180-45480 GCF_902460875.1 Campylobacter concisus
TTGAAGAAAATTTTAACAGTTTTGCTCTTTGCCTTGCCTCTTTGGGCTGGAAATTTACTAGAGATCATCGCTCTGGCGCAAAGTGCGAAGCTTGAGAGTTTGAAAGAATTTAATAAAAATGAATATATAAATAAAAACAAGAGCAACAAACTAAATTTATCCCTTGATGGCAGATATACCTTTGTGCCTGACGAGCTAAAGGGTGGATATATGACAAAGGCTGGATCGATCACGGCAAAGGTCGAGTATCTCATCTTTGACGGCGGTGCGAGCGAGGCTTCGGATAAAATTTTAGACCACAAGGGCGTGGAGAAAATTTACAAAGATGAAGAGCTGATGAATTTAACCGCTTTTCAGGTCGTAAAGGTCTATTTCAACGCTGTTGCGCTAAATTCTCTTATAAATTTAGAGACAAAATTTGTAGATAGCTTTGCCAAGGCTGCGGCTGAAAATGAGTTTTGGTTTGAGTATGGTGAGATAAATAAAGCTGAGTTTGATGCGATAAATTTTACTCTTGATAAAAAAAGAGCTGAGCTTGACGAACTTGGGCTTAAGCTAGCCGAGCTAAACTCAAGGATAAATTTGCTCTCAAACGGCGAGATCGGCTTTAATGCTGGCTCAAAGATAATGATGCCTGATTTTAGTAAAGATGATATAAGCGCAAAACTTGGGGCAATGGAGCAAGAAAAATTTATAAAAGAGCAAGAAAATGAGAAGCAAAAGAGTAAATTTGCTCCAAAAATTTACTTAAAAGATACGCAAAGTGTGAATAATAACAGCTTTAAAAAAGGTGAGAGGACGACTTCGCAGATGATAGGCACTTACGCTGATGCGAACAGGCCTAGAGTGGAGTTTGAGTGGAAGCTACCTGATAGCTTAAGTCTTAGTAAGCAAAGTCAAGTTAAACGCATTGAAGAGCAAAAGGCGGCACTTAATCTAAGCGATGAAGAAAATAGGATAATCACTCGCCTAAAAGAGCTAGAAAGCACAATCAAAGGCTTAAATGCAAAGCTAAATTTGCAAGATTTGAAGCAAGATAAGCTTGATAGTGATTTTATTGATCTGCTAAATGGCTATCTTGATGGCGAGATAAAATATGAAGAATTTCTATTTGTGAGTGAGAAAAATTTTAGTGATAGGGCAAATTTCATACTTGATGGCGATTTACTTGAGCTAAATAAACTTGAGTATTTTTTCGAATGTGCAAGAAAAATAAATGAGGTGATAATTGAATAAACTGATCTTTGTAACCATTTTGTGGGCGTTTAGCTTTAGTTTGATAGGTGAGTTTTTAGCTGGCAAGGTTGATAGCTATTTGGCTGTTTTTATTCGGGTTGCGCTTGCGAGCTTAGTCTTTTTGCCATTTACAAAATTCCGTGGCATCAGCCCAAAGCTAGCATTTGGCATTATGGCGATCGGAGCGGTGCAAATAGGACTTATGTATCTATTTTATTACAATTCATTTTTGTATCTAAGTGTGCCAGAAGTCGCACTTTTTACCATTTTTACACCATTTTATGTGACGCTCATCTACGATGCATTTAGCTTTAAATTTAGGCCGCTTTATCTATTTAGTGTTGGCGTTGCGGTTTTTGGAGCTTTAGTTATAAAATACGGCGCTATAAACGATGGTGTATTAAAGGGTTTTTTGCTAGTGCAAGCGGCAAATATCTGCTTTGGGGCAGGACAGAGTGCATATAAGGCACTTTTAGAAAAATTTGATGTGGATCAAAAAAATGTCTTTGGCTACTTTCATTTTGGTGCATTTTTTGTAGCTGTCGTTGCGCTTCTTACTCTTGGCAATCCAGCCAAATTTTCACTTACTTCAACGCAAATTTTAGTGCTTCTATGGCTTGGCATAGTAGCTAGTGGAGTTGGATATTTTATGTGGAACAAAGGTGCTTGCGAAGTCGATAGCGGCGTGCTTGCCATCATGAATAATGCTCTCATTCCAGCTGCAATCATCGTAAATTTAGTCTTTTGGCAAAAGGATACAGACTTAACTAGGCTAATTTTAGGTGCTGTTATAATGTATATATCTTTGATAATTCATAACAAGATAATGAAATTTTATGGTATGAAGATCGCTTAGGCGTAAATTTTATAACTAGCAACGAAAAAGTACAAAAGCCCAAGCAGCGGCAAAATGTAGAATATGGATCTAAATTTTATAGCTAGAAGTGAAGCGATATTATAAAAGATAAAAATAATAGCTGGCAAGAAAATTTTAGTCGAGCTTAGTCTAAAATTTAAAACATTATTTAGCAATCCATCAAAGATGTCGCCATACGAAGCGATGTGAAGCGCAGCACTTAATGGATAAAAAATGCTAAAGATGTAGTTGATAGCAAGGACGCTAAGCTGCTGTAAGCTAATAAGCGGAAAGAAATAAAGCACGCAAATTTCCATTGCAAAGCAAACATATAAATTTAAAAGTATAAGATGAATGAAGGGTAAAAATTTATCTTTTAAGTGTTTAAAATATAAAAATATGTAAAAAACGCCCATGAGTGAAAAGTAAAAACCTACACTAAAAAGAAGCTGCGGAAAGAGTGATATGCTAACAAGTGCCACTATAAAAAGTGTTTTGAAGTTTAAAATTTTTACGCCTTTTAACGCGCAATAAAATCCTAAAATGCTCATTAAGAACGCTCGCAAAAAGCTTGGTATAAAGCCTATTATAAAAAAGTAAAATGACAAGATTATAAAAACGATAATGGCTAGATCAAAGTTGTAGTTTCTAAAAGGTAAAAACCTCGCATATAAAAATTTTAAAAGCGGTCTAAATACAAAAAATATAACTGCGCTTATAAAACCTAAATGATAGCCACTTATGGCTATAAGATGCGCTATACCAAGGTGCGATACGTCATCTCTTAGCTTGCCGTCAATACTTGTGCCTAAAAATAGAGCCGAGTAGAGCTGTGAAATTTTACTATTTTCATGCTGGGCGTAGATGAGTGATTGTAATTTTTGATTGATATTTAGTGTAGCTTTTTGTGGCAATTTTTCGCGCGAAAAGCTAGGCATGTAAAAGGTAGAAGCAAGATAGTCTTTAAAACTAACGTCTAAATTTATGACGCTTAGAAATATATTATCTCCAGCTTTAAAGTCATCTGTTTTAGCTCCAAGCGTATAAAATGAAAACTCATCAGTCTTAAGCTTTAAAATTTGCCTTTTCTTGCCGTCATCTCCAAGCTTTTCATAGCTAGAAATCACGGTTGCTGTTAGCTCTTGTTCGCCTTTGTCCATAAAAATTTGATATTTATGGTAGCTAATAGCTAAATTTATAGAAAAAATACAAAGGCAAAACAGACAAAATATAGTAAAAATTTCTCTATTTTTTAAAGCTTTAAAACGCATTATCCTTCAAATGAAACATCAGATACAGGCATTGCAGACATATCTTCAAACCTTGAGTGTTGCTTTTGAAAGAGCACATCAACTGAGCCAGTTTCGCCATTTCTGTTTTTGCCAACTATAATCTCGGCCTTTTCTTGAAGCTTATTAAAGACGTGATTGCTCTTGTACTCTTTGCCCTCGGCACTTGCGCGTTTTTCTTTTTCTTTTTCTTCTTGCTCTAGGTAAAACTCATCTCTATAGACAAAAAGAATGATGTCAGCATCTTGCTCGATCGCACCTGACTCTCTTAGATCGCTTAGCATAGGGCGTTTATTTGCGCGAGATTCTAGGCTTCTGTTTAGCTGAGAAAGAGCGATGATTGGCATATCTAGCTCACGTGCTAAAAGCTTTAATCCACGAGAAATTTCAGCTATTTGGACGTGGCGATCAGCGTAGTTATTTGTACTCATCATAAGGCCGATGTAATCAATCACACAAAGTGAAATTTCAGGATGCATAGCCTTTAGTTTTCGCATTTGCGTTCTTACTTGATGGATATTTACATAGCCACTATCATGCACAAAAAGCTTGCTAGCAGCAAACTCCTCGCAAGCATCGCTAAATCTAGCCAACGCTTCATCATCCATCTTTGCAGTCATTATGTCTTGAAGCGGGATAGAGGTCTTGCTTGCTAGCATTCTCATCATTATCTGCTCAGCTGGCATTTCAAGCGAGAAAAAAACAACTCCAGCATTATTTTTTAGAACCTGACTCATAAAATTTAAACAAAGTGTCGTTTTTCCCATGCCTGGACGAGCTGCGACGATGATGAGGTCACCATTTTTAAAGCCCTTTATCATCTCATTTAGCTTCTTAAATCCAGTATCAAGTCCAACTATATCTTTTTCGCCAAGCAAGGCTTGAGCATTAATATGATCCATCATTTTCATGATGATCTCTTTGCCTTCTTTTATAACTCCAGTGCTTCCACCTTCTATCAAAGAGTAAAATTCCTGACTAAGATCATCGACCATATCGCGGCTTGGCTTATCTTCATTTACTTTGCTTGGTATGTTGTGAGCGATCTTTACAAGACTTCGCTTTATAGATTTTTCTCTTAGTTCATTTGCATATTTTTGAATGTCTATTAGGGAATTTGTGCCCAAAATATCTAGTATTAGCTCTTCATCATATTTTTCGCCAAGTCTATTTTTTAAAAATGGCATAGTTATAGGATCATCGCTATTTAGGCAAGCTACCATTGCATCATATATTTGCGAATGCCCTTTTAGATAAAAGTCCTTTGCCTTAACAATGTCAAAAATTTCACCTAAAATATCGTTGTTTTGTAAAATGGAGCTTAGTATAGCTCGCTCCATATCAATGTCGTAAAGGTTGCTAAATTCTATCTCGTTAAGTCTCTCTTTTGCCACTGCTTTATCCTCTGCTCTTTATCTCGTCATCGATCTCTTGTAAAAATCTATCCACAAGCTCGCTCTCAGGCAGCCTCGCGACCACTTCGCCGTGGCGCATGATCATGCCATTTCCTTTGCCAAATGCTATGGCTACGTCTGCGCCTTTTGCCTCGCCGATAGCATTTACCACGCAGCCCATCACCGAGACATTTAGTGGCTCTTTTATCCCTTTTGTCTTTTCTTCTACGAGCTTTACTGCTGCCATGAGATCAGCTTGCAAACGCCCACAAGTTGGGCATGAGATGATATTTAGTCCCTCTTTTTGGCGGCCACTATCTTTTAAGATCGCCTTTGCAACTTTGATCTCCTCTTCAAGCTCGCCTGTAATGCTAACTCTCATCGTATCGCCAATGCCTTCAAGTAGTAACCCACCAAGCGCGATCGCGGACTTGATAGTCGCATGAAAAGCGGTACCTGCCTCTGTTACGCCAAGATGAAATGGATAATTTGTCTTTGGGCGAAGCGCCCTATAAGCTTGCATAGTGCGCTCGACGTCGCTTGATTTGAGCGAAATTTTAATGTCTGTAAAGTCAAAATCCTCAAGAAGCTTGATGTTATACATCGCACTCTCCACCATCGCCTCCACAGTGCGGCCGTAGCGATCCTCAAACTGCTTTTCAAGCGATCCAGAATTTACGCCTATGCGGATAGGTAAATTTCGCTGTCTGCAGGCATCAACGACCGCTTTTATATTTTTGGCTGAGCCGATGTTGCCGGGATTTATGCGGATAGCATCGACAAATTCGCTAACTATAAGCGCGTAGGTGTGATTAAAATGAATATCTGCAACGACTGGAATAGGTGAGCCCGCAACTATCTGTTTTAGCGCGCTGGCGTCCTCTTTGTCAAAAACTGCGCAACGCACGATATCACAGCCTGCAAAATATAGCCTTTGTATCTGCTCAAGCGTGCCTTTTACGTTTTTTGTCTTTGAAAATGTCATTGATTGCACGGATATTGGTGCGTCACCGCCTATTAAAACATTGCGAATTTTTATCTGTTTTGTTGGGTATCGTTGCAAAATTTTGCCTTTAAAATTTTATTGGAGATTATAAAAAAAAATGGCTTTTAAAAGGCTTGAAAATTTATTTTTAATAGTTTATAAAAATTAGTATTTTTATTGGATGTAGTTTCTAAAATTTTACTTACTCTTTATAGCCAACTTATCAAATTTCATAATGCTTTCATAAGCCTTAGGCTTCTCTATAAAATTTGCCATATCTTTGTTGGATAGCTTTTAGGTTAGCATTTTTAACTAAAATTGACTGGATCAATATCGATATCGCTAAGCTCGCTTTTGCAGAGGTTTGCAGCTTTTAAAAGAGGTATATGTGAGTTTGAGCGGAGTAAAATTTCATATCTAAATTTACTTCCAAGATACTCTATCTGGCACTTTCCGTATCCTATGACCTCAAGCTCATCGCTTCTTAGAGGTTCTATTCTTTGCACAAATTCATTCGTTGTATTTTTTACTATGTGTTCATCTTTGTGTGAGATGATAATGCGAAGAAGCCTAGTAAATGGCGGATATAGTCCCTCGCGGTAGCCAATCTCTTCTTTTAGAAATGCGTCATAATCACTGATGTAGCTCTCAAAAAATTCTCTTTGTTTGCTTTGAATGATAACTCTACCAGCCCCGTTTCTACCAGCTCTTCCGGCTACTTGCATGGCAAGAGCGAGCGTTCGCTCTCTGGCTTTATAATCAGGAAAATTTAAAAGCTCATCAAAGCCCATGATGACAGCAAGCTCTACGTTGTGGTAATCATGTCCTTTGCTTAGCATCTGCGTGCCTAGCAGGATGTCTATCTTGCCGTCGTTAAATTCTTTTAAGGCCTTTACAAGCTTGTTTTGCGTCGTTATCTCATCCCTGTCAAATTTAGCGATTCTGGCATTAGCAAATTCGGCTTGCAGTCGCTCTAAAAGTTCGCTCGTACCGATCTTTTTGGCCTCTATCATCTGGCTGCCGCACTGATGGCAGGTCTTTGGCACAGCCATTTTGTGCTCGCAGTATTGACACTTTAGTACGTTTTGTTTTTTGTAGTAGCTCATGCCGATACTGCAAAATGGGCACTTTAGCGTTTCACCGCAGTTTTTGCAGACTAGATATTTAAAATTTGCCCTTGTTGGCAGGCATATGACAGCTTGTTTTTTATTCGCGAGTGTCTTTGAAATTTCATCTTTTAAAATTTCACTAATTCCAGTCTCGCTCTTATCGAAAATGTAATTTTTTTGCGAATCAAAATATGTCCCTTTTAAGCGAAAATGCTCCTGCTTGTAAAAGCTAGTAAGGCTTGGCGTGGCACTTCCAAGCACCACTTGTAGGTCAAATTTGCTAGTTAGAAAGAGGGCAAGGTCTCTTGCATTGTAGTGGGGTTTTGAGCCTGTATTTTTGTAGCTATCGTCGTGTTCTTCGTCGATGATGATGAGTTTTAGCCTCTCAAGTGGTAAAAATAAAGCCGACCTCGCACCTGCAACGAGTCTAACTTTCTCACTTTTTATATCTTTTAAAATTTGCTCTTTTTTCTTTGGCGTGATCTTTGAGTGCCAGACTGCTACCGCCTCGCCAAAGAAGCCTTCAAGACGTTTTTGCATTTGTGGTGTGAGTGAAATTTCAGGCATTAAAAATAGCGCTTGGCTGCCTGCGTTTAAAATTTCTCTGATCTTAGCGATATAAATCTCGCTTTTTCCGCTTCCAGTGTCGCCAAAGATGAGTGAAATTTTACGTTTATTTAAAAATTCCAAAGCCTCTTGCTGTTTTTCGCTTAATTTGGGTGCTACATTAAAATTTTGATTTTCATAAAATTTATCTGCTGCAATAGTGTCATTTGGTTCAAATAAATTTAGGCTGACGCCAAGCTCGCATGTGTAATATTTTGAGATAAATATTGCCAATTCGCTTTGCATTGAAGTTAGATTAATCGGTAGAATTTCTAAAATTTTGCTTGTTTTAAACTCTGGCTCGCCAGTCTCTTTTACGATAAAAGCAGTAAGAATTTTGCCTCTTAAAGAAGCCTTTACGCCTTGAAATTTTTCTAGTTTTTGATCGCTTTCATAAGTGAGCGGGGCTAAATTTAGCCCATAAAATGCGAGTATGTAATAATGCATTACTGAAGTGATTTGCAAATTTCATTTTCATCACTACAACCAAAATCACCAGTATTTTTGTCGTATTTGAAATTTGCTACTTTGCCATCTAGTCTAAATGTGTATTTGTCATCGCTTATTCTGTGCCAGCCATTTTTGCTGCCGCTATCTTTTATTGGTATATTTATAACATTTTTAAAGAGTTTGCTTGGATCGCCATCGTCTAGTTTTTGTGGAAATTCTGGCTTTGCTTGCAAGATATTGTCATTGTATTTTAGTGAAATTCCGCTTCTTATAGCAGCAAGTTGAGTTTTTGCATTTGAGACGGTAGCATCGCTTCTAGAAAAAAATAGTCTAGGTATAGCGACTGTGCTTAAAATACCTAGTATAACTACTATAAATATTAGCTCAAGCAAGGTGTAAGCTCGTCTCTTCATCTCTCTTCTCGCTTTAATATCTCATCAACGTTGCCAGTTAAATTTTTTACCGCCTTTATCACAGCATAATTTTCATAACATTTTTCTATAAAGGCATTTAAAAGCTCTTTTGGCTCGATAAATTGGCGTCCGCCCATTAAATTTTGCCAGTCATCTTCAAAGAATTTAGCAAAATCATCATCAAGCGTGATCGTGTAGTCGCGAGATGATATCGTGAGCGTGATTTTTTTCATATTTTAGCCAAGCTTATCTGCCAAGGACAGCTTCGATTTTTCTCATTACATCGTCAGCTTCGGTATTTTTCTTGTCAAGATCCTCTTCTAAACGCATGATTTGATTGCTTTTTGCCTCATTTTGCGCTTTTAAAGTTACGATCTCGTTGCGCAATTCTTCGTTCGTTTTGCAAAGCTCATCATATTTTGTGATTAGGTCATTTACTTTATCGCTTAGTGTGGTTAAGATCGCATTATTTTCAAACATAAAAGTTCCTTTAAAATAATAATTAGGCTCGTATTCTAACACGCAGAGGCTAAATTCTTATTAAAATTCTCATTTGACAAAGCACTATCTTTGCTATAAAATTCACCCAAATTTAAAGGCAATCAATGAGTAAATTTGAAATTTCATCTAAATTTAGCCCAAGCAGCGACCAAGCAAGAGCGATAAAAGAGATAGTAAAAAGCATAAAATCAGGCAATAAATACCAAACTCTTCTAGGTGTGACAGGGTCTGGCAAGACCTTTACCATGGCAAATGTCATACGCGAGCTAAATATGCCAACTCTGATAATGACGCATAACAAATCCCTTGCCGCGCAGCTTTACAGCGAATTTAAGGGCTTTTTCCCAAAAAACCATGTCGAGTACTTCATAAGCTACTACGACTACTACCAGCCAGAGGCCTACATCCCAAGAAGTGACCTATATATAGAAAAGGATAGCTCTGTAAATGAGGAGCTTGAGCGCCTACGCCTCTCTGCGACGGCTAGTTTGCTAAGCTTTGATGATGTGATCTGCGTGGCTTCAGTCTCTGCAAACTACGGACTTGGCAATCCAAGCGAGTATAAGGGGATGGTGGCATATCTTAGCGTGGGTGAGAAGATAAGCCAAAGAAAGCTTTTGGAGCAGCTTGTAGATATGGGTTATAAGCGTAATGACAACTACTTTGACAGGGGTGACTTTCGTGTAAATGGCGATGTGGTGGATATTTACCCAGCTTACTACAATGACGAAGCGCTAAGGGTCGAGTTTTTCGGTGATGAGATCGATGCGATGTATCATTTTGACGTACTCGATAACAAGAGACTCAAAGACATTTCTAAATTTACGCTTTATGCCACCAGCCAGTTCATCGTGGGCGCTGATAGGCTAAAGATCGCTATGAAAGAGATTGAGGAGGAGCTTGATGCGCGCTTGAAAGAATTTAACGAGCAAGGCAAGCTAGTCGAGGCGCAGAGGCTAAAGCAAAGGGTGGAGTTTGATCTAGAGATGATGGCAAGCACTGGTATGTGTAAAGGTATAGAAAACTATGCGCGCCATTTAACTGGTCAAAAGGCTGGAGAGACGCCGTACTCGATGTTTGACTACTTTGAGATAAGTGGCGAGGACTATCTGGTCATCGTCGATGAGAGTCACGTGAGTTTGCCGCAGTTTAGGGGCATGTACGCGGGTGATAGGAGCCGCAAAGAAGTGCTTGTGGAGTATGGATTTCGTTTGCCATCAGCGCTTGATAATAGGCCGCTTAAATTTGATGAGTTTATAAGCAAAAAGGCAAAATTTCTCTTTGTCTCAGCCACGCCAAACGAGTACGAGCTTGGTATCAGCCAAGGGCACGTATATGAGCAAATTTTGCGACCTACTGGGCTACTAGATCCGCTTATCGAGATAAAAGATAGTGACAATCAAGTCGAGGCTCTGTTTGACGAGGCAAAGGCGGTCATCGCTAGAAATGAGCGTGTGCTAGTTACGGTGCTAACTAAAAAGATGGCTGAGGAGCTAAGCCGCTACTACATCGAGCTTGGCGTCAAGGTCAAGTATATGCACTCAGACATCGACGCGATCGAGCGAAATGAGATCATTAGAGGGCTTAGAAGTGGCGAATTTGACATGCTAATAGGCATAAATTTGCTCCGTGAGGGGCTTGATCTACCAGAAGTGAGCCTAATAGCCATAATGGACGCTGATAAAGAGGGCTTTTTGCGCTCAACAACGAGCCTTATACAGACGATGGGGCGTGCGGCTAGAAATGTAAATGGCAAGGTGCTAATGTTTGCCAAAAAGATAACAAAATCAATGAAAGAAGCGATCGATACGACGACTGCTAGGCGTAAATTTCAAGATGAGTACAACAAAGCTCACGGCATAACGCCGCACTCTGCCAGCAGAAATATTGAAGAAAGCCTGCACGTCGAAGATGATGGCGAAATTTATAAGCGTGGTAAAAATTTAGAGAAGATGCCAGCTAGCGAGCGAGCCGCGATAGTAAAAGAGCTAAGAAAGCAGATGCTTGAAGCTGCGGCACAGCTGGAGTTTGAGAAGGCGGCGGCGCTGAGAGATGAGATAGCAAAGATGAGAAAGTTATAAAAAGGCTCGCCTCTTGCACGCTTTTAAATGAACTAGAAATTTTCTCCCTTTATGAACTATATAAAATTGTCGTTAAGTTTTATGTAGATAAACAATTATTATTTTTCTATAAAGTGTAGATATTCAAATGTGGAGCTAGCCTTGTGTTTGCGATTTTCACTTTTATCAGCTTTAAACCTTTGGTATTCTTTTTTAACTAAATCATATTTGCCATATCTAAGTAAAATTTCTCGTATTTTTTGCTCATCCATAAGTCCTTCATTGTTGTAACTTAAAAAAATATATTTGAAATTTGCGTTCTTTATTAAATTTTCAAATTCAGTTGCAACATCATTTTTTGAACAATATTTTGAGCGTAAATAATTTCGTAATCCAGTCTTGCCTTTTGGCGTAAATTCATCATAAAGTGCTATGGTATTTAATAAGTGATAGTTTGCGCCATATTGGCGAGCATTGTATGGTGGATCCAGATATAAAATATCACCATCAATTTTTCTTATCAGCTTATTTGCGTCCAGCTGATAAACATCATGAGTATTGTCGCTTATTTCAAATTTCGCTGCTTCTAAAACAAACGGCTTTAAGGCAGATGCTTTGATGTTTTTTAGAAACGCTCCATAAACTGATGCAGTATTTGCGACTTTGTCCGCACTTTCTATAAGTGAAGCCAACAAAAAATAGTAAAATTCATCGGTTATTTTTCCGATTTTATGCCAGCTTTCTATTTCCTGCCTGACAGTATCTATTTTTTGGCCGTTTTCATCGCTAAAGTATTGGCGACCAGAACCGCTGCCAAAGCAGTAGTTCTTGTAAATAAACCCGTATTCAATGGGTTTAAGATCGTTTAATTTATTTATCAAATCGTCCGTTTGTCTTAAAATTTTATGATTACCGATGTAATTTTTATTTAAGACATAACTATAGGGTTCTATATCGTTTGCAATGACTTTTTTAACGTAAGCTTTAAAAGTCCGCCCAACTATACCGGTGCCCGCAAAGATATCGCAGAAAATTTTTTGTGATAAATCATTGCCAACAACTTTACAAATCTCGTCTCTTATCCAGCTTGAGAGTTTAAATTTAGAGCCGATGTAGTTCATTCCTGATCGCTCGGATAAAGTTTTTGGAATATAAATTCACTAGTATGTTTTGAGGCTTCATCTGAAATTTTCTTTACGCAGGTTTTGCGGTATTCAACCGGATCGTATTGATAACAACCAATACAGCCAAGCTCGTCCGAATAATTTTCATCGCCTTGATAAAATTCATATGGATTGCCGAGTATGTTTTTGGCGTTCCAGCGTTTATTTGTTTCTTTGCATTTTTTACAAATTTGGCGTTTTATATCATTTGCCGCTTTGCAGAGTGGTTGAAAATCTTCCCGTTTTTGAGTGGCAATATCACTCACTCTTGAGTCATTTTTTCTACCGTCTTTATGGTCTATTTCTATTTTGGTATTTTCCGAATTTCCATTTACGCCAAGCATTACACAGTTTTTGTCTTTATAAAAATCTTTTATATCTTTTTTTATGGTTTGATTAAAAATTTGGACTGTATTCAAACCCTTTAGCTTAATTCTATCTATAGAATTACCTCTAGTTTGTTTTTTGTCAAATTCTACTATATATTTTTTAGCCAAAGTAGAACTGCCCCTACACCAACTACCGCCATTGCCAAGCTGAAGCTCCTTATATTTTCCGACAAATTCTCCAACGTTTACCCAGCGAGAAAATCCATTTTTATCTGGCTTCGCAAGTTCCAAAAAAAGCTGTGTTTTAGTCATTAATATTTCCTAGTAATTTTCTGTGTATTGTAGTTCTATCACATTTACTGCAATATTTTGCTTGACAATATCGTTTAGAATTTTCGCCATCCGTTTCAAAACAATATCCATCTTCTCTTAAATCTCTAATTTGTGCTGCTATCTGTGAAGAAATTCCAGCAAATTCACAACTACAACAATGCCATTCTTTGTCTTGTAATATTTGCAGAATTTGTTCTTTTTTAGTCATCAAAACTCCTTTTTAAAAATTAATATATATTCGTGCTTAAAAATATAATAATCGTTTTTTAATGCACGATACCGCCAAATTCCGCCTGCTCCGAGTTTACCCCGATTACCTTCGATATTTTTTACGACTATACCTTTTAACTTGACTTTAAAATTTCTCTTTATTATATCCATACAGTAAAAGCTAAGCGGCAAAATTTCGCTATTTTTATAAATATCGCCGATTACTACGGCAAAATAACGATTTTTGTCCAAAAATTTTAAAGAATTTTCACAGACAAGCTTAAATTTTTTTACAAATTCATTTATATTGTCACATCTAGATAGGTCGTTTTCGTTATCCGTGAATTTAACGATATCCATATAAGGCGGATGCATCAGGATAAATTGCACATTTTTAATACCTGTGTTTTCAAAATTTTTATCAACACTTTGGATATTCATCGAATCACATTCGGCTATAAAAAAATCACTAAAATTCGAGCTTTGCATACTTTGGCGCACATAATCTAACATCAATGGATTTATATCAAAACCGATATATTTTCGATCCAAATTTTCGCACTCAAACAGCGTCGTGCCACTACCCATAAAAGGCTCAAACACAAATTCGCCCCTTTTGGTATATCGGCGTATGAGTTGATTTGGGATCTGCGGGATAAAATTGCCGTGATAGATGTTTTTGTGCTTACCGCTTTTATCACGCTCGGCGATAACCCATAGACTATCAGTATTTATGTCGCAGTTTTTCCAGTCGTTTAAATCTATGTCATTTATCATTAAAAGTTCCAAAAAATTTATTTGAATTATACTAAAAATTTAAATTTTGCTGACCGGCTTTAAAAAATAGCTCGACACCGCGCAGAAAAGCGAAACTGCGGCGATGAAGTAAAATGAGTGCGTTAGGCTAAAAATATCAGCGATCTTGCCGATGACCGTTGCAAATATACCGCCGATTGTGATGCTAAGTCCAAGTGTTACGCCGGAGGCTAGGCCGATTTGATTTGGCAGATAAAGCTGTGCAAGGGCGATAGAGGGGCTAAAAGACAGGCTGATGTAGGCGCTCACGCACATGGAGGCCACGAGAAATAGCGCGTAGCTGTCGATAAAGAGCATTAGCACGACTAGCGGTGCGGCGATGCTTAGGCTTATTTTGATGAGTCTAACTAGACCGTACCTATCTGCTAGCGCTCCGCCAAATAGCGTAGAGACCGCACCTGCAGCAAAAAAGAGGCTTAAATTTACATTTGCCACCTCTTTGCTAATGCCAAAAATTTTGATGAGGTAGATGCTAAAAAATGCTGAAAAGCCAAATGCGACGATCGAGCGTGAAAATATACACAAACAAAGCCTTAAAAACGCGCCCAGATCGTCTTTTAAAGTGATAGTTTTTTGCAAAATTTGCTTTTTATGATTGCCTTCTAATGCTTTTATAAATTTGCCCTTTTTAAGGTACAAAAGTGTTAGAAAAATTTGAGGTATGATGAAGACCAGCGTCCCTTTTAGGCCGAAATTTCCCACAAAAACGGCGACTAAAATAGGCCCAACTGCAAAGCCGAGATTGCCTCCAAATGAAAATATGCTTATGCTTTTAGCTCTATTTTTGGCGTTTGAGGCGTAGTTTACGATCCTTGCAGCACTTGGGTGAAAGAGCGCAGCGCCGATACCGCTTACCATCACACAAACTAAGATGAGGTAGTAGTTTGTGACAAAGCCAGTTAGGCTCATGCCCCCGCCCGCTAGCAGTAGCCCAAGCGGGATGACGTAGGGAAGCTCCCTTTTGTCGCTTAAGCGGCCGATTAGTGGTTGGATGAGCGAGCTTGCTAAATTTGTGGCGGTCACGAGCGAGGCGGCTGTTGCGTAGTCGTAGTGGTAGCTTGCGATGAAAAAGGGCAACATCGCACCAAGCGCACTTTGGTTTATGTCGCTACAAAAGTGCCCAAGCCCCATTAGATACTTTAAATTTTCTGCTTTTTTCATCTAAAATAGCCCTTTTAAAAGCCCCTTTAAATTTTGCTTTTCGCCGCTTGCGCCTTCATCATCTTTGCCAAGCTTTTTATCTAAAAATCTACCTATCTCTTTTTTGACTTTATTTTCAAGATATTGCGAACCGACATCGTATTTTAGGTTGTCTGTCGTGCCTGAGATTTTTACGTTTAGGTCGGTCTTTTCAAGCCTGCAAACAAGCGGTGCGTTTAGCATTTTTGAAGCGGTGTTATAAGTGCCGCCTGTAACCTTTATATCGCTCTTTGGCGAGCTTAAATTTACGTTAAAGATGACGTTATCGCCCTTTATATCGCCGTAAATTTTGCCGTCTTTGTAAATTTCTTTTGTGATGTCCTTGCCGGTGAATATTTTTATGTTATTTGTGAGATTTGTGCTGGCTAGGTGGCCCTCTTTTAGCAATATGTCAAATTTGCCAAGCTTTTGAGTCGTCTCGTAGTTAAATTTCGCATCGCCGTTGCCGTCATAGAGATGATCAAGCGCTAGGGTTTGCGTTAGCCCTTTGACTTCGAAGTTTTTTAGCACCGCATCAAGCGCGCCACCTTTGTAGTTTGCCTCGAGCTTGCCCTTAAAGAGATCATCTGAGGTGACTCTTACGCTTAGATCATCCACTTTGCCATTTGCCGTTACGAGCGCTGCAAATTTGCCGTGAAGCTCACGACCCGCTAAAAATGCAAGCTTATTAAGCTCTGAAACCACCGCTTGAAGCTTTAAGCTTAGCGTGCTTTTGCTCACGTCAAAGCTGCCATCTATGCCCTTTATATCGGCTAGCGAGCTAAGAAATTCGCCACTAAATTTCGCTACGTCGCCTTTGTAGTCTAGGCTCAAATTTGAGCTAAATTTCTCGTTTTCAGGGAATTTTTTATCAAGCATTTTACTAAGCGTTGTGGCGTTAAATTTGCCATCGTTTAAAGCGATCGTTGCTGCGATGCTTGGGTTTTTGCTAAAGATATTTTGCCCTTTTGCCTGGACATTTGCCTTAGCGTTTGCCAGCCTCTCATTGCCACTAAGTGCCAAGATCTCTCCTAGCTGCGCCTCTTTAAGGCTAAGATCAAGATTATCATTTTTTATTGTTGCGTTTAGCTTGCCAGCAAAGACATCGCCGCCTAAATTTAGCTCATCTATTTTGCTTTCTTTGACCTTTATATCGCCCACAAGCGCCATCTTTGAGCCAGCCTCAAAGCCGCTAACTGCTTTAAATTTCTCAGGGTCGCTAATGAGCAGGGCAAATTTGCTAAAAATTTGGCTGTTTTTTAGGTCATAAACGCCCTTTACATCCTTTAGCTCGCCAAGGTCACTAAGCACATTTGCGTCAAAATTTATAAGCTCGCCCTTTGCGACAGCACCGCCTTTTAGCTCAAATTTAGCCGCATTTTTAAGCTTTGCAAGTTCCTTATTTATAAGGCCATTTTTTATATCAAATTTAGCCTCTCCAGCAAGCTTTTTTAGCTCGTCAAAGTCGCTAAAATTTGCATTTAAATTTATCTCTCCGTCTGCGTAGTTAGGCTGCAAGGCAAGTGCCAAAAGCTCTTTTAGCTTGATATTTGCGGCATTTAGGACTAAATTTTTACTATCAAAATTTGCATTTATCTTACCGCCAAGGCCGTTGATGTCTGCTTTTAGGTTTTTAAGGGCATTTTCTTGCACCAAAATTTTGCCGTTTGCATCCACTGCGCCATTTAGCTGCTCGCCCAAGAGCTTGCCAAGAAGAGCAAGATCAGGCACATTTAGCGAAAAGTCGCTCTTTAAATTTTTACTAGCTAGATCATAGGTCGTCTCATTTACCTTTAAAGTGGCTTCAGGCGCGATGATAATGGTTTTTGCGCTCACTTTCTCATTTGCAAATTTGGCATTTACGCCACCTTTAAAGTTTATATCTTTTGCTAAATTTAGCCCAAATTCGTTTTTAAGAATTTCTTTGTTTATAGCTGCGTCGCTTGCTAAAATTTGAGCGTTAATGATGGGCTCATTTTTCTCATCAAAGCCTTGCATGTTGCTCGTTAGATCAAGCTTGCCGCTAGCTAAATTTGGCTTTTTAGCAAGAGCTGATATCTCAGAAAGTTCGATATTTTTAGCGTCAAGGTTTAGGGCTTTTGGCAGATAGTCTTTTAAATTTGCATTTAAATTTATGTTTGAGCCAAGCGCCGTGCCAGTTGCCACTAGCTTGAAGTTGCTAAAATTACCAGCCACGTTTGCTTTAAGTGCGACATCTTTTTTTAGTCCAAGCTCGCTAGCCTTTGTTTTGTCGGCATTTATATCTATGTTTAAATTCATATTTTGAGTAAGCAAGGAGAGCTCGCCATTTGCTTTTAAATTTATGGCATTCATCACGGTCGCTTCTAAATTTAGTGTACTAAATCCTAGGCTAAAATCTTTAAATTTGACATCTATGCCACGAGTGAGTGCCTCTTTTTCTATTTCCTTGGCTATAAATTTATTGCCAAATGAGCTAAAGATAAAGCCAAAAATGCAAAGGATTATCAGCGCCAAAGCCGCTACTATATAGGCTACTTTTTTCATAAAATTCCTTTATATTAGTTTTACATATCATAAAACTTTAGTGTAAGTGACTAAAGTTTTAATAAATTTTAGTATAAATTATTGACTTTTTTAGAAAAAAGTGCTAGGATTTCATCACTCAAAAATAAAGAGTGCTAAAAAAGACAATTAAACCAAAAGGATGAACAATGAACTTTCAACCATTAGGCAAGCGTGTTCTAGTCGAACGCGTAGAGGAGACAAAGACCACAGCTTCGGGCATTATTATACCTGATAACGCAAAAGAAAAACCTTTAAGCGGTGAAGTAAAAGCAGTCGGGGCTGAAGTAGAGGGCGTAAAAGTTGGTGATAAAGTTGTATTTGCAAAATACGGTGGCACTGAGATAAATTTAGATGATAAAACATATCTTGTTTTAAACATCGATGATGTTTTAGGCGTTTTAAAATAAGGCTGCAAATGGCTGCGATTATGTATGTTGATTTTCCGCAAGAAGGTCTTTTTGGAGACGAGATGTCAAAAGCTTTTGAGGATTTGGCTAAAAGCATCAACCAAGAACCCGGTATGATATGGAAAATTTGGACTGAGAACAAACAAACAAAAGAAGCCGGCGGAATTTATCTTTTTGACAATAAGGAGAATGCGGAAAAATATCTGAAAATGCACAGCGAAAGACTAGCTAAAAACGGCTATTCAAATATTCGCGGCAAAATTTTTGATATTAATATGCCTTTGTCAATGATAAATAAGGCTGATTTTTTAAAATAAATTAAAACCGAAAGGAAAAACAATGGCAAAAGAAATTTTTTACTCTGATGATGCAAGAAACCGCCTATACGAGGGCGTAAAAAAACTAAACGACGCAGTTAAAGTTACAATGGGACCAAGAGGCAGAAATGTCCTTATCCAAAAGAGCTTTGGCGCTCCAAACATCACAAAAGACGGCGTTAGCGTGGCTAAAGAAGTTGAGCTAAAAGATACCATCGAAAACATGGGTGCAAGCCTAGTTAGAGAAGTAGCGAGTAAGACAAACGACCAAGCAGGTGACGGCACTACAACAGCAACAGTGCTAGCTCACGCGATATTTAAAGAGGGTCTTAGAAACGTAACTGCGGGCGCAAATCCTATCGAAGTAAAACGCGGTATGGATAAAGAAGTAGCAGCTCTTATAGATGCACTAAAAAATATCTCTAAAAAAGTTTCTGGCTCAAAAGAGATCGCTCAGATCGCTACCATATCTGCAAACTCAGATGAGAGCATCGGTAAACTAATCGCTGATGCTATGGAGAAAGTCGGCAAAGATGGCGTCATAACAGTAGAAGAGGCAAAGTCTATCCAAGACGAGCTAAGCGTTGTTGAGGGTATGCAGTTTGACCGCGGATACCTAAGCCCATACTTCATCACAAACCCTGAAAAGATGCAAGTTGAGCTAAGTAGCCCATTCATATTACTATTTGACAAGAAGATCACAAATTTAAAAGATCTACTCCCTGTGCTTGAGCAAGTACAAAAGAGTGGCAAACCACTTCTAATCATCGCTGAAGATATCGAGGGCGAGGCACTTGCAACGCTTGTTGTAAATAAACTTCGCGGCGTGCTAAACATCTCAGCCGTAAAAGCTCCTGGCTTTGGCGATAGAAGAAAAGCGATGCTTGAAGATATCGCTATCTTAACAGGTGGCGAAGTCATTAGCGAAGAGCTAGGTAGAACACTTGAGAGCGCTACTATAAATGACCTTGGACAAGCTTCAAGCGTAGTTATAGACAAAGATAACACAACTATCGTAAATGGTGCGGGCGAGAAGTCAGCGATCGACGCTAGAATAACTCAGATCAAAGCGCAAATCGCTGAGACAACAAGTGACTATGACAAAGAAAAACTTCAAGAGCGTCTTGCAAAACTAAGCGGTGGCGTGGCAGTTATCAAAGTAGGTGCTGCGACTGAAACTGAGATGAAAGAGAAAAAAGACCGTGTTGATGACGCTCTAAGCGCTACTCGTGCAGCTGTAGAAGAGGGTATCGTAGTAGGTGGCGGTTCAGCTCTTATCCTTGCTTCAAAGAGTGTAAATCTAAATTTACAAGGCGATGAGGCAATCGGCGCTGAGATTGTTAGAAGAGCGCTTCGTGCTCCACTTCGCCAAATCGCTGAGAACGCTGGCTTTGACGCAGGCGTAGTAGCAAATGCAGTTGAGACAAGCAAAGATGCAAATTTTGGCTTTAATGCTGCAACTGGCGAATATGTAAATATGTTTGAAGCCGGTATCATCGATCCAGTTAAAGTTGAGAGAGTCGCGCTTCAAAATGCTGTTAGTGTGGCTAGCTTGCTACTAACAACTGAGGCAACTATTAGCGAGATAAAAGAAGAAAAAGCAATGCCTGCAATGCCTGACATGGGCGGAATGGGTGGCATGGGCGGCATGATGTAGCAGCCCTTTTCGAGCTAGAGCTTTCTAGCTCGAATTTATATTTAAACTTTAACCTCACTAAATTTATAAAATTATTTACTCCTTTTTAAATTTATTCTTGTATCATTTTGCTTTCTTTTAGGGAGAATTTACAATGAAATATGATGAAATTTTTAGAGAATACGATATCCGCGGTATTTTTGAAAAAGACTTGACAGAAGATAGCGTCAAGGCTATAGGGTTTGCTTTGGGTAAGAAATTTAACGAATTTGGCGTAAAAACCTTAAGCGTTGGCTTTGACGCAAGACTTAGTGCTAGCACGCTTTTTAGGTATCTACTAAGTGGTCTAAACAAGGCTGGTGGCTTTAAAATTTATAACATCGGCTTACTTCCAACTCCTGTTGGCTACTTTAGCGTTTATGCTGATTATTTTGATGCAAATATCATGATCACGGGCTCTCACAACCCAAAAGAGTACAACGGCTTTAAGATTACTATCAAAAAAGATAGTTTTTTTGGCAAAGATCTGCAAATTTTAAAAGACAAGGTGAACGAGATAATCGCCTCTGGTGAGCAGATCGTAGACGATGAGAGCTGTGAGAAATTTAATATCCTAGAAAAATATGTCGAGTTTTTTGTAAAAGAATTTAGTGAGCTTAAAAATTTCAAAAAGCCCTTTGTCATCGACTGCGCAAATGGTGCTGTTGGCGTGAGCTTGGTGCCCATCGTCAAGGCTCTTGGACTAAATGCAAAAATTTTATATGAAGATCCAGACGGAAATTTCCCAAATCACCACCCAGATCCAAGTGAAAAAGAGAATTTAAAAGAGCTATTTTCTCTTATCGAAAAGAAAGAATTTGACCTTGGATTTGGCTTTGACGGAGATGGCGACAGGATCGCGGTTATAACGCCAAAAAGAGATATAAAAGGCGATGAGCTAGCATATCTTTATGCCTTAAATATGAAACATCCAAAGGTGCTTGGCGAGGTAAAATGCTCACAAAATATGTATGATGAGATCGCCAAGATCGGTGAAGTATTTATGGGAAAAACAGGACACAGCAATATAAAAAAGATGATGAAAGAGCTAAATGTAGATCTTGCGGCTGAAGTGAGTGGTCATATCTTTTTTAAAGAGCGCTATTTTGGCTTTGACGATGCGCTTTACGCGATGATGAGGGTGCTTGAGCTAGTTCATAAAGGATTTGACCTTGACGGCGAGCTTGATAAGATGCCACTTGTCTTTAGCACCGATGAGATCAAGGTAAAGACGACTGACGAGGCTAAATTTAAGATAGTTGCCAAGCTAAAAGAGTGCGTGAAAAACGAGTGTTGTGACCTGCCAAGGATAAAAAATATCATTGATATTGATGGTATAAGGATTCAGTTTGAAAATGGTTGGGCGCTGGTACGCGCGTCAAATACAACGCCAGTTATTGTTACTAGATTTGAGGCAAAGAGCAAGGAATTTTTAGAAGAGATCGAGCAAAAAGTAACAAATCTACTAAAGAGCTTAATGTAGCTTGCAAAGGCATTTTGGGCTAAATTTACTCCAAAATGCCTTTTAGAATTTTATTTAAATATTTAAAAACTAAGTTGTATCTTTCTCGCCTAGCTTTCGTGGGTTTCTTTTTTTGTGGGCTCTATATACATATTATCTAGAATTTAAATTTATAAAATACATGCGCCTTAGCCTTTTTGAATGTTCATGCGGATAATGCAATTTAAATCCACAAGTAGCCTATCTATTGTTGGCATTCTTTTTTAAAAATAGCTCATTATTACAAGGAGCTCGCCTACTAGCTTGCTGCTCAGATACATAATACTGTCTATCATGGATTTTATGCAGTGTAACCTACAGGTAAAAAACTTCACAAGTGTATTCGTTAAATTTAAAAGATAGAGAGATGGCGTAAAGATTTACGCCATTAAATTTTTAAAGTTTGCCGCCTTCAACGACTAGAGATTCAGGATTTACGCTGTCACCATAGATCGGTTTTAGTGTTGCGTCATAGTCTTTGTGGAAGAAATTTTCTTTTCCAAGCTCGATGATCTCGTTATTTAACCAATCAAGCAAGGCCTTGTTGCCCTTTTTGACAGCTGGAGCTATCACATCCACATCGCCAAGCGCTTCAACGCCTACAACAAAGCCTGGAGTCTCTTTCGCCCAGGCAAAAAGTAGGGCGTTATCATGTGCTAGTGCGGCACCTCTTTTATCAACCAAAGCTGCAAATGTTTCAGTGTTTTGGTCGTATTTTGTAAGCTTAATGTCAGGATAATTTTTTGTAAAAAACGCGTCTGCGGTTGTGCCCTTATTTACGATTAGGGTTTTGTCTTTTAGCTCATCGATGCTCTTTATCACTGCACCTTCAGGGCTTACGATGCCAAGCGAAACCTTCATGTATGGAAGCGCAAAATCAACAACTTGTGCACGCTCAGGTGTTTTTGTAAAATTTGCAAGCGTGATATCTACTTTATCAGCTACTAAAACTTCAACTCTACCAGCAGCCTCGACTAGCTCAAATTTTACCTTGCTCTCATCGCCAAGTAAGTCTTTTGCGATACGTTTTGCAAAGTAAATATCATAGCCTTGGTTTTTGCCGTCTTTATCGACATAGCCAAATGGTGGTTTGTCGCTGAAAACGCCAATTCTTACATATCCGCGCTCTTTGATCTTTGCGATCGCATCAGCTTCGTTTGAAGCAGCTTTTGCCGTGTCGGCACCTTTGTCATTACCACAACCCGTTAGAAAGACGGTAGCGATTAATGCTAATAAGAAAAATTTAAATTTTCTCACTCTTTCTCCTTGTAAAAAAGTTAAATAAATAAGAGCGTTAAAATTTCGCTCTAAACGCATTTTGAAAAAACGGCAAATTATCTCTTATTTTTTCTAAAACGAGAATAAATTTAGAAATTTCTTCGCGCGATCGCTCTTTGGGTTGGTAAAAAATTCCTCTGGCTCGCTGATCTCCACGATCGCTCCAGCGTCCATAAATACGATCTTGTTTGCAACCGCCCTTGCAAAGCTCATTTCATGGGTGACTATTAGCATCGTCATGCCATCTTTGGCTAAATTTAGTATCACATCAAGCACTTCTCTGACGATCTCTGGATCAAGCGCAGCCGTAACCTCGTCAAATAGCATAATTTCAGGGTTTAAACAAAGGCTTCTTACTATTGCTATACGCTGCTTTTGACCGCCGCTTAGTTCCTTTGGGTAGGCAAATTTCTTATCAAGTAGCCCAACCTTGCTTAGCCACATATCAGCCGTCCTTTCGGCCTCGACCCTATCTCTTTTTTGTACCTTTAAAGGCCCAAGAAGGACGTTGTCAATGACGTTCATGTGATCAAAGAGCTCGTAGCTTTGAAAGACCATGCCGACTTTTTGGCGGATCCTTTGCCAATCATTAAATTTAGCATCAATCACTTCACCATCGATTATTATCTCGCCACTTGCGATACTTTCAAGGCCGTTTATACATCTAAGAGTTGTGCTTTTGCCACAGCCTGATGGTCCAAGGAGCACGACTACTTCACCACTTTTTACATCTAAATTTATATCTTTTAAGGCGTGAAGATCTCCATAAAATTTATTTAAATTTTTAAGTTCTAAGATATTTTCGCTCATTTTAGCTCCATTTTTCTTCTAGTTTTTTTGATAGTTTTGAGACTGGATAGCAGATCACAAAATATAAAAAGAATATGAGTGTGTATATCCAAAATGGCGCCATAGGATTTGTAAATACATTTCGCTCAATGATCTGCTGGCCGACTTTGACAACCTCTACGACGCCGATTAGCACGACGATAGAGGTCGTTTTTATCATACGGCTTAGTAAATTTACAGCTCCAGGCACTAGCCTTCTAGTGGCAAGTGGGATGATGACGTGAGAGTAAATTTGAAATTTACTAAGTCCAAGTGAGGCGGCTGATTCAAATTGATGTTTTGGTATTGATGTTATTGCGCCACGCACGATGTCCATCATTTCAAAAATTCCCCACAAGCTAAAGACGATGAGTGAGGCTGTAAATGCTGAAATGTGAATATCAAACGCCTTACTGACACCAAAATAAAATAAAAATAGCCAAACGATCTGAGGCATTATGCGAACGATTTCTAGGCAAATTTTCAAAATAAAATAGATAAATTTGTTTTTCATGCTCATAAGCACACCAAGCACTAAGCCACCGATTATAGAGATAAAGATAGAGATAAATGAAATTTCTGTGCTAACGACTAGACCTTCAAAGAGCCTTAGTAAATTTTGCGTATCAAATAAAATACTAACTCCTTGCATTTCTCACCCTTTTTTCGACATAGCTAAGCACCAACGAGACTGGCAAAATGATGATGAGATAGCTAATAACCAGCATAAAAAGCGCTTCGTCTGTTTTGTAATAAAGCCCGATGAGATCCTTTGCGATGTAAACTAGATCGGCAAGTGCTACGATACTAACGATGCTTGTCTCTTTTAGTAAGAAGATAATATTTGCACTAATGCTTGGCACTGCTACGCTAAATGCTTGAGGCAAGATAACATATCTTAAGAGCTGATTTTTACTAAGTGCGATGCTAAGTCCTGCTTCTATCTGCGACCTTCTAACCGCCTCAAAGCCAAGTCTAAAGCTCTCGCTCATGTAGCTGCCTCCAAGAAAGCTAAGTCCAGCGACCGCACAGGCAAAGCCGCTCATCGACACTCCAAGCTTTGGCAAGCCGTAGTATAAAAAGAAGAGCTGGATAAGAAGTGGCGTGTTTCTTGAAAGTTCAACGTAGCAATCAACTAGTTTTGAGAGAAATTTTAGCTTGTAAAATTTCACAGCCATGCAAAAAACACCTATCAAAATAGAAAAGACGATCCCCAAAAAGGCAATTTCGATTGTAAGCACGCCAGCCTTTACAAAAAGTGGGTAAAATTTCTCAATAAACTCAAAATCCATAAAACTTTAATCCAATCTGAAAAATGGAGTTATTTTATCTTATAATCATAAATTTAAAACTAATTAGATATGATCTTACTTTAAATTTAAGCTTGTAAAAAGGATAAAAATTGATCGATCTTTTTCAGATCATTGGCTTTTTAGGGATGATTTGCATCGTGATGGGCTACTTTTTACTTCAGATCGGTCGCCTAAATAGCCGCGATCTAGCCTATCAGATAATAAATTTAGTAGGTGCGGTGCTACTTATAATCTCGCTTTTTGTGCACTTTAACCTCGGTTCATTTTTGATAGAGGTCTTTTGGATAATCATTACGATTTATGGAATTTATAAAATTTACAAGGAGAGAGCGTGAGAGCGTACGCAGAGTGGGAAGAGCAGGAGTTTTTGTTTTTATCGCTGCCACATAGCAATAGCGACTGGGAGCCTTATTTAGAGGAGATTTTGGCGAGCTATGAGGAGCTTGTGGCTGCTGTTACGCCCTATCAGAAGGTGGTGCTCATCTGCCCCGATGAGGCAAATTTTGCTAGGTTTAAGAAATTTAAAAATGTTGAGTTTGTTAAGCTTGAGACTGACGATACTTGGATCAGAGACTACGGTATGATCGACGTTTGTGCTGAAGACGGCGTAAAGAGCTACGACTTTAAATTTAACGCTTGGGGCGGTAAATTTAAGAGCTCAAAAGATGATGCGATAAATTTAGAGCTAGCTAAAATTTACAAAACCAAGCTTGAGTCAGTTGATATGATACTAGAGGGCGGAAGCATCGAGTTTAACGGAGATGGCGTGCTTTTAACCACCTCAAAATGCCTGCTAAATGAAAATAGAAATTCCTCTCTTAGCAAAGAGCAGATCGAAGAAAAACTAAAAAATTTATTTGGCTTAAAGCGTATCATCTGGCTTGAAAATGGCTTTATAAAAGGCGATGACACAGATAGTCACATCGACACTTTAGCACGCTTTATCACGCCTGATACGATAGCTTACGCAGCTTGCGAAGATGGGAGCGATGAGCACTTTGATGAGCTAAAAAGGATGGAAGATGAGCTTAAAAAAACTGGCTTTAAGCTACTTGCTCTGCCGCTACCAAAACCTAAATTTTATGATGGCAAAAGGCTTGGCTGCACCTATGCAAACTTCATCTTTGTAAATGGCGCACTGATCGTGCCAACATATAACGACGAAAACGACGAAAAGGTACTAAATTTACTAGCCAAGGCACTTCCAGATAGAAAGATCATCGGTGTAAATTCGCTAGTTTTTGTCCGTCAAAATGGCTCGCTTCACTGCTCAAGCCAAAATAGATACAAAAGGTCTTAGCCTTGTCAAGTCCGTTTGATTATGAGTTTAACCGCATAAATAAGCAGGAGTGCACGCAGGGCGAAAATAAGGCAGTTATCGCAGCCGGAGCTTGCGCCTTTTTGCTCGCACTTGTGAAATTTGCAGCGGGACTTTTTAGCGGTTCGGTCGCTGTGCTTGGCTCGGCGATTGATTCAATGCTTGATTTTATCGTTTCGCTTTTAAATTTATTTGCGCTTAGAAAGTCAAGAAAGCAAGCTGATGAGAGATTTAACTTTGGCTACACAAAGCTAGAGGCGTTAGCAGCGCTATTTGAGTGCGTTATCATCGTTGTGGCTGCTGGATATATATTTTATGAGAGCGTTAAGAAATTTAGCGAGCCAAATTTAGAGATAGACCTTGGCTTAAGCCTTGGTGTGATGGTATTTTCGGTCATAGTGACGTTATGTTTGGTGCTATTTTTAAACCAAATTTCTAAAAAAAGTGGCAATCTTATAATAAAAGCAGACGCGCTGCATTATAAGATCGACCTTTTTAGTAACCTTGCAGTCATCATCTCGCTACTTATCATTAAATTTAGCGGATTTGTGATGATAGATGCGATCTTTGGTATCGTGATAAGCGGCTACATCGCTCAAAGCGCGATAAGCCTTGGCAAAGACGCTCTTGGTATCTTGCTAGATCACGCAGCAAGCCCTGAGGTCACAGCTGAGATCATCAAGATGATAAAGGCAAAAGAGAGGATTTCAGACTTTCACTACCTAAACACAAGACAGAGCGCAAATACTATATTTTTAACGCTGCATTTAGTTTTTGACAAAGATATCTCGCTTTACGACGCGCACGAGGTGGCCGACTCGCTTGAAGCTGAGATAAGAGAGAAATTTAAGGAATTTTCGTGGCAGATAACCACGCATTTAGACCCATATAACGACAAAGAAGGGAGATGAGATGAAAGTAGCACTACTTCAACAAGAATTTAAAGGGACAAAAGAGGCAACCATCGCAAAGACGCTTGAGCTAATCGCCGAGGCAAAAAAAGGTGGCGCTGATCTAGTTGTCTGCCAAGAGCTGCACCAGACGCAATACTTTTGCCAAAGCGAGGATACAAATTTCTTTGATCATGCAAACGAGTGGCAAGAAGATGTCGCTTTTTGGGGCAGGGTGGCAAAAGAAAATGGCGTTGTTTTAGTCACTTCGCTTTTTGAAAAGAGGGCTGACGGACTTTATCACAACACCGCCTTTGTCTTCGAGCGTGACGGTAGTGTGGCTGGCAAATACCGAAAAATGCACATCCCTGATGATCCTGGATTTTACGAGAAATTTTACTTCACGCCTGGCGACATTGGCTTTGAGCCTATTGAAACTAGCCTTGGTAAGCTTGGCGTTTTGGTCTGTTGGGATCAGTGGTATCCAGAAGCAGCAAGGCTAATGGCGCTAAAAGGGGCGAAAATTCTCATCTATCCAACGGCTATTGGCTGGTTTGAGGGCGATAGCGACGATGAAAAGTCAAGACAACTTGAAGCGTGGGTGGCGGTGCAAAGAGGTCACAGCGTGGCAAATGGTCTGCCAGTAGTCGCAGTAAATCGCGTGGGCTTTGAAAAAGATGATAGTGGCGTGATGGATGGGATTAAGTTTTGGGGAAATAGCTTTGTTTTTGGGCCACAAGGCGAGCAGCTTTTCCGCGCAAATAGCACAGATGAGCTTTGCAAGATCGTTGAGATAGACATGAAAAGAAGTGAAGAAGTGCGCAGAATTTGGCCATTTTTAAGAGACCGCAGGATCGATGCCTACGCAAATATCACAAAGAGGTTTATCGACTAAATTTGGAGCTAGAAATTCTAGCTCTTTTAAAATGTAAATTTCTTATCCACTATGCGAACTATCCTGCCACCAAGCCTTTTTGCCTGCTCTTCATTGTGCGTGGTGATGATGATAGTGTATCTTTGCGACAAGCTTTTTAAAAGCTCCTCTACGATCAAGACATTTTTCATATCAAGCGACGAGCAAGGCTCATCAAGCATGAGCACTTCAGGCTTTGTGGTTAGCATCCTTGCGATGCAAAGTCTTTGCTTTTGACCGCCGGAAAGCTTGCTAGCTGGCATATCTAGGTCACTTATCTCATCTAGTAAATTTACGCTTTTAAGTAGCTCTTCTACTCTTTTTTGCTTATCCTTTATGCTGCCCTCATAAAATTCCATCGCATAGGTCAAATTTCTTTCTACACTAAAAGGAAAGAGGGTGGCGTCTTGAAAGAGTATGGCTAGCTTTCGTCTTAGCCAAATTTCGCCATTATTTTTGATATTTTCGCCTTTAAATAGTATCTCTCCACTATATCTGCCGCCCTTTTGCTCCAAAAAGCCATTTAGCGTTGATAGAAATGTCGATTTACCACATCCTGAGCTACCCATTAGGCAGATGATCTCGTTTTCGGCGATGTTTAAATTTAGATCTTTTAAAATTTCATTATCTTGGTAAAAGATACTAAGATCTTTTATATTTAAAATATCTGGCAATTTTCTCTCCTATATCAAATAAAACTATGGCTGAAAGCAGGTGTAAAATGATCAATATAAAAATGAGTACGAGCGCTGTAGCGTAGGCATTTTGCGTTGCGACTGACTGGCTTAGGAGCATGTGCAGGTGAAAAGGTAGTGCCATGACCGGCGAGAGCAGGCCTTCTGCCTTTGCCATGAAGACGACTCCAGTTAAAAGTAGTGGCGCAGTTGCCCCTATGGCGTAGCTGCCAGCAAGTATTAAAATAGATATTATATTTTTTCTAATAGTTGGCAAAACAAGCTTTCTAGCCATGAAATCTTTATCAACACCAAGCGCGAAGCTATCTCTTAACATCTTTTCATCGATCTGCGAGATCACCTTTTCTGTGCTAACTTCAACAAATGGAAAGACCATCAAAGCAAGCGTAATACTAGCTGTTAGCAGGCTTTTAGGGATATCAAGACTAACGATAAAAAGCCCATAAACAAACATCCCAAGCAATATAGAGGGTATGGAGGCCATCGTTTGGATGATAAATTTAAGCCCAAGTTTGATTGTGCTAGAAGTGCAGTAAATTTGCCTATAAATGGCGCAGCTAACGCCAAGAAGCGCAGAAAATATCATAGATAGTATCATCAGCAAAAATGAGCCTATGATAGCATCTCTTATGCCGCCACTCTCACCTAAATTTAAACCTTGCGGATTTTTGGTTAGAAAGTCTAAATTTATCTGAGAGATGCCATTTGCAAAGATGAAATAAAATATCCAAAATATCACCGCAACCACTATAAATACGCAAAGATAGGCATAAAATTTGACTAGATGATCTTTAAAAGCGTTCATTGTTTTTCTCAAATTTAAAGATAAAAATATTTAGCATAAATATAAAAACAAGCAGGACAAATCCGCTTGCAATAAGAGCGTGATAGTGCAAGCTACCAGCCTCGCTCATACCCATTTCAAGGGCTATTAGAGATGGTATGGTCTGAGCTTTTGAGAGTAGGTGCGGAAAAAGCGGGGTGTTGCCTATGACCATCATCACAGCCATCGTCTCGCCAGCTGCCCTTGAAAATGCTAGTATAAAGCCTGAAATACTAGCTTTTATGGATTTTCTAAAAATGATTTTTCTTATAAAATATCCCGTGCTTACGCCAAGCGCATCTGAGTTTGTTTTGAAATTTTGCTTTAGCAGACCCACGCTTTGGAGCAAGTGCGAAGTAAAAAAGGGCAGTATCATGACGCTAAGGATGAGGCTAGCTGCCAATACTGACTCGCCAGCGGACATTTTTAGCCCTGACTCTAAAATTTTTACAACCGTGTAAAGCGCGAAAAATCCATATATGATAGATGGTATGCCAGCTAGTATTCGTATCATCCAGTCTAGCACGTGCCTAAGCCAGGCGCTCGCAAAAAAGCAGATAAAAATAGTAACGCCAAGTGAGATAAAAAATGAAAATATGCAAGCTAAAAACGCAACTACGAAATTTGCGACCAGGATATTAAACAGCCCAAAGCTAAAAGGCTCTGTGCTAACGTCCCAGTCGCCGTTTAGTAAGAAGTCAAAAAGGCTTACTTCTGCAAAGAAACTCGTGGAATTTATCAGTAAAAATCCCACAAGCAAAAGCAAAAGCATGGCGGATAAAAGTGTGAAAAGATATATCGCGCCTTTAAAAATTTGCCCTGTCATTGGCTATTTTACTGGTATAAATCCCATTTTTTCGATAGTCTTTTGACCTTCGGCTGAATTTAACACATCAACAAAAATTTGCTCGCTCTTGCTTAGATCGCCACTTTTTACGATGATGAGCGGGCGAGAGATGTAGTATTTGCCATCAACTATATTTTTAACAGTTGGTTCGACGCCATCAACGTTTAGCGGTATTAGCTTGCCTTTGTTTTGGTTTGTGATACCAAAAGAAGCGTAGCCAATAGCGTTTTTATTTTCGATGATCTTTGATACAAGCGCGCCCATGGAAGGTGATTGGATGACGTTTTTACTAACTTTGACATCTTTCATGATCTTTTTTTGAAATACCTCGTGAGCACCGCCGCCAAGATCTCTTGTAACTACGACTATTTCGTCATTTGGTAGGGATTTGTCAAGGTCGCTCCACTTTTTATACTCGCCTGAGAAAATTTTGACGATCTCATCTTTGCTTAAATTTCCGCCCTTTATCTTTATCACCTCATTTTCTGGATTTACAGCTACGCAAAGTGCGTCTATGCCAAGCGTATAGGCTTTCATATCTTTGATCTTTGCTTTTTCGCTATCTTTTATATCGCGAGCTAGCATACCAAAGTCAGCGACATGATCAAGCACGGCTTTTACGCCAGCGCCA
The DNA here is from genome assembly GCF_902460875.1 of Campylobacter concisus. Classification (GTDB taxonomy): domain Bacteria; phylum Campylobacterota; class Campylobacteria; order Campylobacterales; family Campylobacteraceae; genus Campylobacter_A; species Campylobacter_A concisus_AA. Next base: position 45,093 of record NZ_CABPVR010000004.1, read on the forward strand.
GAGCCACCAGCTGAGACAAAGATGGTGATGTTTTTATTTGGTAAAGAGCTATCAACTTTGTCCCAAGTCTCGTACTTTTCGATAAAGTCGGTTGAAATTTTAGCGATGACTGGAGCTAGAGTAGATGAGCCACTAAAGCTAACTTGCGTTTTTTCATCCGCACCAGAAGCGAAATTTAAAGATAAAAGCAGCATAGAAGCAGCCAACATAAGTGATTTTTTCATAAAAACCTCCAAAATTTGATTGTTATTAACATTTATAAAAGCTATTGATTAGTTGTAAATTTGCAACAGTTTTTCTAAAACTTAGAACTGCGGTGGATTATACAATAAAAAATGATATTTAAATAGCTGGTTTATCAAATTTATTTTGGCTAATAAAGAAATAT
>NZ_CABPVR010000004.1:46130-54402 GCF_902460875.1 Campylobacter concisus
GAATGGTTGCAACTTTACCAAAACGGCATGAAAATATCATATTAAATAAGGTAAAAAGCTAAATTTATAGAATAAAATAGCCTTAAATTTCTTGAAAGGATCTTAGATGAAAACTACTTCTTTGGCACTTGCTGGCTTGCTTTTAGCAACAACTCTTTCAGCAAAAGAATTTATCAGTATCGGTACTGGCGGCATGACAGGCACATACTATCCGATAGGTGGAGCGATTTGCCGTTTAGCAAACAAAAATACTAATGTAAAATGCTCAGTCCAATCAACTGGTGGCTCAGTCTATAACGTGAATAACGTTTTGAAAAAAGAGCTTACATTTGGCTTTGTTCAAAGTGACGTTGTCTATGATAAATATAACGGCACTGGCAAATTTGACGGAGCAAAAGATGAAAATTTACGCTCAGTAGTTGCGATCTATCCTGAGCTTCTTGCATTTGTTGTAGCAAAAGATAGTGGTCTAACAAGCGATCTTGCTTCATTTGCAGGCAAAAAATACAATGTCGGAAACCCAGGCAGCGGCAATGAAGTGAGTACACTTGAAGTCTTTAAAGCAAAAGGCTTTGACGTTTCAAAACTAGGATACCGCGGCGTTTTAACAGTTGGCGAATGCCCACACGCACTAAAAGATAAAAAAATAGACGGATATAGCTTTGTTGTTGGTCACCCAACCGCAAACATCACTGATGCTGCGACATCTTTGCCTATTGATATCCTAAATATCGAAGGTAGTGAGATCGATAAGCTTCTTAAAGAGAAACCATACTTTGCAAAAGGTGTGATCCCAAAAGGCTCTTATGACGGCGTCGATCACGATGTAAATACTATCGGCGTAAAGGCTGTTTTGGTAACTAGCAAAGATACAAAAGATGAGGCTGTAAAAGCTGTGATAAAAGCTATCTTAGACAACTTTGATGAGTATAAAACTCTTCACCCAGCGCTAAAATCAGTTAAGAAAGAAGATCTTGTTCAAGGCCTTTCAGCTCCGCTTCACCCAGCTGCAGAGGCTGCATTTAAAGAGGCTGGCATTTTAAAATAGTCCATTTCCAGGGGCTTTTGCCTCTGGATAAAATTTAAATATGCAAATTCTTTTAAATTTATATATTTAAATTTTAAAGGAGAAAGATGAACGAAGTTAATGACAACGAAGAACAATTTGTCGAAGTAAAGACAAGAGAGATAAATAGCAATTTTTACAACTATTTCATCGCATTTGCGTGTTTCTCTTGGTCGGTTTTTCAGCTTTATATAGCGTATTTCCCACTAAATACTAACATTTCACGCTCAGTGCACCTAGCTTTTGCGGTTGGGCTTGTATTTTTGCTTTATCCAGTCACTTTTCATAAAAAGGCACATTCTAGTTTGCCATTTTACGATCTAGTCTTTTGCGTGGTAGGCGTTGTTGCTGTGCTTTATCCGGCGGTTTGTTTTTATGAGCTAGCTGATAGGACAGGGGACTACATCACACAAGATATCGTCATATCGTTTTTAGCGATCATTGTCTTGCTTGAGGCTGGCAGGCGTGTCATGGGACCAGCACTTCCAATTATTTGTATATTATTTTTGATATATGATCACTTTGGTCCTTATATGCCAGACATCATCGCTCATCAAGGTGCCAGCTTTGAAAAGATCGCAGGTCATATGTTTTTAACGACAGAGGGCATCTTTGGTGTGCCTATCGGAGTTAGCGTTAGTTTTATCTATCTTTTTGTTCTTTTTGGCTCATTGCTTGAGAGGGCAGGTGCTGGGCAATATTTCATAAATTTAGCTTTCTCTCTTCTTGGAAAATATAGAGGCGGTCCGGCTAAGGCCTCGGTCATCGCAAGTGGCCTAACAGGCATGGTTTCAGGAAGCTCCACAGCAAATGTTGTAACAGTTGGTACATTTACCATACCACTTATGAAAAAAGCCGGTCTTTCACGCACAAAAGCTGGAGCCATCGAGGTAGCAGCTGGCGTAAATGGCCAGCTTATGCCTCCGATCATGGGCGCAGCTGCTTTTATTATCGCTGAGTTTTTAGGCATGACATATACAAATGTCATGATGGCAGCGGTAATTCCGGCTTTTGCTTGCTATTTGTCACTATTTTTTATCGTTCATTTAGAGAGCGTGAAGCTTGGCTTAAAAGGTATAAATCAAAGCGAGTTTCACTCAAGATTTAAAATTTTTGTAAGCGGACTTCACTATATAACTCCGATTTTGATTTTGCTTTATACGCTATTAATTGCAAAAGAGTCAGCCATTGCTGCAGCATTTAATGCGATTGGGTTTTTATTTTTAATAATGATCTTTCAAGAGCCGGTTAAAAAACTAGCAAGTGGTGAAAAAGTTGGAATAAATGATGTGTTAATAGGCTTTGAAGATATATTTTGGGCGATGGTTGCAGCCGCAAAAAGTATGACAACGATCGCCATTGCAACCGCACTTGCAGGTATTATCGTGGGTTCTATCTCTCTAACTGGACTTGGTCAAGTACTTTCAGATCTAGTTGAGCTACTTGCTGGTGATAATATAGTTATGATATTGCTTCTTACTGCGATGATGTCACTTATACTAGGAATGGGTCTTCCAACAACGGCAAACTATATCGTAGTTTCAAGCCTTGTGGCACCTGTTATTTTATTTTTAGCGCACAAAAATGGCTTTTTAATCCCAGCTATTGCTGTGCATCTTTTTGTCTTTTACTTTGGAATTTTAGCTGATGACACGCCACCAGTTGGTATCGCAGCTTATGCAGCAGCTGGTATCGCCAAAGCAAATCCTATAACCGTTGGTGTTCAAGGATTCTTTTATGATCTAAGAACAGCAATCTTACCATTTGCTTTTTTCTTTAACAATAAACTTATGCTGATAGAAAGCGTAAACGAGGGCGATCCGCTTGATTCAAAAGGAATAGTCTGGATGAGCAATCCGCTTGAAATTTTACTTGTCTTTGGTATGGCGATCGTGGGAATGTTTGCATTTTCAAGCTTACTTCAAGGCTACTATGTCACAAAGCTTAGGATCTGGGAGCGTATTCTTTTGATTCCTGTTGTGCCACTAGCTCTTGTACCAAATATATGTGCGAAATTTAATCTTATACCAAACGAATACACTGCTTATATTGTAGCTGCTGTCCTTTATGGATTTGTTTTTATGACTCAATGGGGCATTAAAGATAAGCCACTTGATCAAATAAAAATAATCTAATCTTAGGCAAGAGCATTCTTGCCTAAATTTCTAATATAAATTTTTAGACTACCTTTATACTTTGAGTAATTTCTATTTAAAATAAGTGTGTTTTTTGGATTTTTATTGTTTTAAGAAATTTTTAGGCTCGTAAGCCTAAAAATTATAGTTGTTTTGAGCGTCTTAGATCGCCTGCAAATTCGCAAGACATCTTATCGCCTAATTCGCAGCCTTTTACTAAAAATTCATAAGCTTTTTTAAATTCTTTAGCTTCTATCAAGATAGAACCTACCATCTCGCAAGAATATCCATCATTCTTATCACAAGCTTTATTAAAAAGTTCTCTTGCTTTTTGCGGCTCAGTATTTAGATAAAGCCCACCAGCTGCCGAGCAACCTTCTTTTTCACCGCTTTGGCAAGCTTTATTATAATACTCTAAAGCCTTGTCTAGATCCGGTGTCGCTGTTTTGCCTAGCTGATAAATGGCGCCAGTTTTTACACATGATTTTGCATCATTTTCTGCACATCCTGCTTCAAATTTAGCTAAAGCTTCTTTGAAATTCGAGCTCCCATATGCCTTTAGGCCATCTTCAAAGTTACCTGCAAAAGCACAAGCAGCTAATATTGAGATAAAAATCATTTTTTTCATTGAAATTCCCTTTTTTGTGAATTAACATGCAATTTTAGCATATTAATTTTTACACTTACTTGATGAAAAATAATTACGCTTTTAAAATTTGCTCTTGTTTTTTATAATCAGGCATGATTTTTTCTATAAAATCGTAAAAACTTTTTTGATGATGCGGATAGAGCAGGTGTGTTAGCTCGTGAAGAACGACGTAGCGTACGGCTGAGAGCGGCTTTTCTATGAGTCTTAGGCTTAGGTTTATATAGCCTTTTTTGTGATTGCAACTACCCCAGCGAGTTTTGCTATTTCGTATGACGATGCGCTTGATTGGCTTATTTATAAAAGGCTGAAAATGGCTTACAAGCTCTAAAAATAGCTCTTTTGCTCTTACTTTTACAAAACACTCAAGGCTTTTTAAATTTGGCGTAAAGACAAACTCGCCATCAAAAAATGGCTCTTTAAAATTTTCATCAAATTTTATCTTATAAATTTGTCCAAGAAATTTCATCTCATCATCTTTTGGTAAATTTGCAAGAGCTTTCTTGTAAGTATTTTCAAGCCAAATTCTGTGCATCTCAAGAAAGCTAAGAGCCATCTTTTGTGTGCTGTAAAATGACATAGATAGCGTGATCTTAGCGTCCTTGCCAACTCTTAAACGCATGGATTTTACATTTGTTTTAAAATTTATTAAAACGTTTAGCCCATAAAAGTCTAAATTTATGCTCTTTTGCTTTAAACTAGGCGTTTTTCTTGCCATTTTTTGCTTCTCCAGCGCCACGTATTTGCAAGGCCTCTTAGCCACTCATCAGCACAAAATCCTATCCAAACGCCGATAATTCCCCAGCCAAGATAGATGCCTAAAAAATATCCAAGTGGCAGCGAAAGCCCCCACATAAAGATAAGGCCAGTCGCAAGAGGAAATTTTGCATCACCGCTTGCACGAAGGGCATTTACGATGACGATATTAAAGGTTCTACCCGCTTCAAGAAATATCGAAAGTGTAAAAAGTGGCAACATGATCGTACGTAAATTTTCGTTTAAATTTAGTGCGTCCATGATTTGATACTTTAGTGCATAAGCTATAAGCACGACTACGAGTGTGATAAAAACTCCAAGTCTTAGCGCTCTAAATGTCCTTGTATAGGCCTCGTTAAACTCGCTTGCTCCAACTAAATGCCCAACGATGACCTCGTTTGCCACGCTAATACTCGCTCCACAAAGCAAGATAAGAAGCGTGATCTGAAAGTAAATGGTCTGCACGCTAAGGCTAGCCTCGCCCATGCTTGCTACAAAGCCAAAAGCGACCATGTATTGCGCCATCCAGAGTAAATTTTCGCCTGCGCTTGGAAGGCCGATTGAGAGGATTTTCTTTAAAATTTCAAATGGCACGACAAGTAGCTTTTTAAAGTAAATTTTAACTTTTGCCTTTTGACTTAGCATATAAGCTAGCACAAAAATGCCTACTAATCTGCCAACAAGTGTCGAGATAGCTACACCTTGCAGACCTAAATTTGGCAGATCAAACCAGCCAAAAAGGGAGATAGCGTTGCCTAAAATCGTAATTACGTTCATTAAAACCGAAGTTAGCATAACAGCAGTTGCTAGGTTATAAACACGAAGCACCGCAGCTAGCACCATGCCGATACCGTCAAAAAGTAGGGCAAAGCCAAGGATGTGAAGATATGAGAAGCTATCATTTATAAGCTCTTTTGGCACGTTTAGTAAATTTAAGATGTTGTAGCCAAAGACGTAGATAATGATAGCTGAGAAGATACCAAAGAGCGTATTTGACGTGATACTTGCGTGTATAACGTTTGATGCAAGATCGTTCTTTTTAGCTCCCAGTGCTTGGGCGACGACGACTGAACAGCCAATGCTTAGAAAGTTAAAAATGGTCATAAAAAGATCCATCACTTGATTGCCAGCACCCATGGCACCAACTAGATGCACACTCACTTTTGTCACCATGTAGGTGTTGATGATGAGCGTAATGAAGTGTAAAAACATATCCAAAAATATCGGAACTACGAGTTTTCTCATAGATAAGTTCATTAAATTTTCCTTAATTATTTTAAAAATTTTGGCGATTATAGCCAAAATTAGGTTTTAGCTCCCTTTTGATATAATCGCGAGAAATTTAAAAAATGAGAGAAAAATGGCATTAATCGACCTGATAGACGTAAGTAAAAAATTTGGCGCAAATGAGATTTTAAACGCTGTAAATTTTAGTGTAAATGAAAATGAAAAGATAGCGATCATCGGTAAAAATGGCAGCGGTAAAAGCACGCTTATGAAGATCATCTCTGGCGAAGTGGCAGTAGATAGTGGCAGACGCATAGTGCAGAGCTTAATAAGCGTCGAGATGCTAGCACAAACTCCAAATTTTAACGCCACTTTTACCGTAAGGCAGGCGCTAAATAACGAGCTAAAAGAGATATTTGACGCGATAAGCGAATATGAAAAGAGCGGTATTTTACTAGCAAATGATCCTGAAAACAAAGAAATTTTAAAAGAGCAAGAGAGGCTTTTAAAATTTATAGAGGCAAAGGACGGCTGGAATATCGAGCACAAGATCGAGCGAATTTTGCAAGAATTTAAGCTAAAAGAGTATGAAAATAGACCCATTTGCTCGCTAAGTGGTGGCGAGATCAGACGCGTGGCACTGGGTGCGCTCATCCTTAAAAAGCCTGATGTGCTGCTGCTTGATGAGCCGACAAACCACCTTGATGTTTACATGGTCAAATTTCTTGAAGATATGCTAAAGAGCTCAAATCAAAGCATAGTTTTTATAAGCCACGATAGGTATTTTATCGATGCGCTGGCAACCAGATGCGTTGAGGTTGAGGATGCAAGCTTAAAAAATTTTGAGGGTGGATATGCAAACTATCTAACCAAAAAAGAGGAAATTTTAGCAAGCCTTGCAAAGTCGCATGAGACGCTGCTAAAACAGCTAAAGGCTGAAGAGGAGTGGCTAAGAAGAGGCGTAAAAGCTAGGCTAAAGCGAAACGAGGGCAGAAAAGAGCGGGTGCTCGCTATGCGTGAAGAGGCTAAGAAAAATCCAGGTGTGATAAGGCGTGTGAGACTTGAGCTAGAGCGTGCGAGTAAAAATTTCAACCAAACGCAGAGCCAAAACCGCAAAAAAATGCTCTTTGAGTTTAAAAATTTAAGCAAAAGCATAGACGGCAAGGTGCTTTTTGAAAAATTTGACGCAAGGGTATTACAAGGCGAGAGGATCGCCATAGTGGGGCGAAATGGTAGCGGCAAAAGCACGCTACTTAAAATTTTGCTAGGACTTGAAAAGCCAAGTAGTGGTGAGATAAAAAGAGGCGAGGTAAGTATTGGCTACTTTGATCAAGCTAGAAATGTCCTTGATGATGATAAAAGCCTAATAGAGACGTTTTGCCCAAATGGTGGCGATCACGTGCTAGTTCGTGGACGAAATATGCATGTTTATGGCTATCTTAAAAATTTCCTCTTTCCAAAGGATTTTTTGGATAAAAAGATAGGCGTTTTAAGTGGTGGTGAGAAAAACCGCGTCGCGCTTGCACTTCTTTTTACTAAAACTTACGATGTATTGGTACTTGACGAACCGACAAACGACCTTGACATCGCAACTATCAATATCTTAGAAGACTACTTGCAAAGCTTTGAAGGAGCGATCTTACTAGTAAGTCACGATAGATATTTTGTCGATAAGATGGCAAACAAGCTTTGGGCATTTGAGGGCATAAAGATAAATGTCTTACACGAAGAGTATAGCGTCTATTTGGAGCTTGAAGATGAGCTAAAAGAGCTTGATAAATTTGAAAAAGAGCTTGCAAATAACCAAAATGAAGCTAAGCAAAAAAGCAAAACCGGCATAAAGCTAAGCTACAAACAAACGCAAATTTTAAACACATATCCAGATAAAATTTCAGCCCTTGAAGCAAGAGTGGCTGAGCTAAATGAGGGGCTTAGTGATCCTAAAATTTATCAAGAAGTAGGCCTTACTAAGCTTTATGAAGAGCTTGAAAGTGCAAAAGCCCAGCTTGAAAGCCTAGAAAATGAGTATTTTGAAGTCTTAGAGATCGCCGAGGAGCTAGAGTAGCTTGAAAAAGATCGGTAGGATAAGCGCGCTAAATACGAGAGTTGTTAGGCAAAATTCTGTTGTGAGCCTTAGCATTATCGTTGATAAAATGAGATTTAGTGAGACATTTTCGCCTAAAATATATAAATATGAAGTAGGTGATCTAGTTCGGATAAAATATAAAAAGGTTGGGTTTTTAAATAAGATAGATAGCATTAGGCTAATCGCGACAAATAGAGAAAATTCGGACTTATATGAAAGGTTGAAAAATTTATTTTATATGATTATGTTTTTTTGCTTTTCTCTTTTTTTGTTGATGGTGATTTATTATGGGGTTTTGAAGAAATTTAGTATTATTGGAGCTATTTTGGCATTATATGTTGTTTGGCTATTAAATA
>NZ_CABPVR010000004.1:54443-79854 GCF_902460875.1 Campylobacter concisus
GTATATTATCAGTTTTTGATTTTTAGATATTTTATATTTGGATAGGTGTTTTGAAATTTAAATACATGAAAGGTTTGCGGCATGATGAGGTCGCTAAATTTGTTTAAAACGGAGCTAAAATGTTAAAAAAACATCCGCTAATCTCTGTAGTGATCGCCATTGTTGTGATATTTTTTGCTACCTACTTTTTTATCTTTGGGTTAGTTTCTATTTTAGATGACGACATTGGCGATAGTAAAGAGTTAAATAATAGCTTTTTTTACGTAAAAGACGACAAAGTCTATGCCATGGTGCCAAGTGGTGGTAAATTTGAGCTAATAGGCGTGAGGGCCAGTAAATTTAGATACATTGACACCGGCAAATACGACAACAGAAACGTTGGCGCTAGCGATAAGGCGGTATATTGTGGCAATCTCGTGATGAGCGGGCTTGATCCAAATGGCGTTAGAGCGCTTGGCAATGGCTATTTTGGCGATGGCAAGATAACATATTTTTGCGATAGCGTAAGCGAGACGAACCTCGAAATATCCGCACTTAAAGAGTTTTGGGACATATTCTCACATAAAATGTTTAACACTCCAAAAGCGCAAACTCATATCTATAAATTTAGGCAGGTTGATAACGCAAATTTAGCAGCGATCTTGGGCTTTGGCTATGCAAGCGACGGAGTAAAGGTCTATCATGAGGGCAAAGAGCTAGAGGGCGCAAATGCCAGCAAAATGCGCTACATCGAGCAGGTATCTGGCAGAAAGAGCATACATTTTACGGCTGACGGAGAAAATGTCTATTATGACAGCACAAAACTAGGGATCAAATTTAGCCCGCAAATGCGTGATATCGGCGAGATATGGCGCATTCACTATCTTTATGAGCCAAATTCTGGCATGGTTTATGCAAACGATCACGAATTTGACCCAAAATTTGCCCCATACGAGCCACTTTTTAACCTAAAAGATGAGCACTCCTATCATGCGCTCTTTCGTGGCAAAGGCGGTATCTATCACTGGGAGCGAAAGTGGCAGTGGTATAACAGCATAGATGAGGGCGAGTTTGTAAGAGACGGAGATGATCCATTTAAAGGCGAGATAACGCCACTATATGGCAACGTGGTGATAAATGACGGCAAGACATATTTTCTAAAAATCTATGAAATTTGGCACAACACGAAAAATGATCACAGCCTAAGCTCTCGCCACACGTGTATCGTAAGGCTTGATACAAAAGAGCAGTGGCGAAAGATAGGTCTTGTAAGAAACGATAGCTACGGAGCGGTCTATGCAAATGGAGATAAGACATATTATTTTGATAACGTCGGCTACGGTTGGCGTTTTAACAGCAGTGTTTATGATATAAACGACCTTAGTGTGGTTGAAATTCTCACTCGTCCTTATGGCCCAAATGTTAAGGATTTAAAACTAGATGAGATAGTAAAAATGGTAGATCAAGGCGCTATGACGCCAGCTGAGGGCGAAGTGGTGATCGATGCAGTAAGCGACTTTGATGATTACTCGCAAAAATATGCCTACTTGATATTTTTTGCCATTGCATTTGTAGCCTCGGTAGTTGGCGCCATTTTTAAAAATAAAAAGCAAGCAAACAAGCTTAAAAAAAGGTAGATGATTATAGATTATGAGAAAAATTGCGACTAAGATACTTTATCTTTTTGTTATTTTGATGCTATGTTTTGTTTTGGCAATGCTTTATCTGTGGCGTGAGGGAGAGTATCAAAGAGGCTTTGCAAACATTAATAGTAGCGAGTTTTACCGCTCGCCTGAGGGTAAAATTTACGTTCAAATTTCAGGCAGTGGCAAGTATGAGCTAAAAGGCGTCGATGAGGCTAGTTTTAGGGTCTTAAAGCTAAAACACGCGTATGACTACTCAAACGTAGCGGCTGATAAAAACAGTGTATATTGCGCTAGAGAAATTTTACCTGATCTTGATCCAAACAGCACCAAAGTGCTTGGCAATGGCTATATAAGTGATGGCAAGATAAGCTATTATTGCAGTTCTAGAAGCGAGAAAAAGGCGGGATTTAACGAATTTATCGCCATTATGAAAAGCGTCACTCACGTCTTTATAAAAAGCTACGATGATAGCTCATATTTTTATAGGACAAAGCTGGTTGAAAGCACAAATTTAGAGCCTATATTTGACGCTGGCTTTGCAAGAGATGGTGACACGCTTTACTACAAGGGCGAAAAGCTTGACGCAGATCCTAGTGAGCCAAGATACATCACGGCAGAAAACGGCGCTCCTAGCGGATATTACACAGACGGCAAAAGCCTATTTATGGGCTTTTATAGGCTTGATGCAAGCTACTCAGATGAGACGCGCCGGATATGCTACGATGCTAAGCATGACATAGAATATCTTTTTGAGCCAAAAAGTGGGGCGGCGTTTGCAAATGAGCGTAAATTTAGCGCTCAAAATATGCCTTATAGCGCCATTTATAGCGTGGATAACGTGCACTCGTTTTGGCCTCTTTTTGCCAGCAAAGATGGAATTTACTTTTGGGATAGCAGCAAAAACGAGCAAGCTAAAATTTCAGACTACCAGCTAAAAGGCGAGCTAAAAAGGCTCTATGCTGACATTTTTGTAGATGAGAGCTTGGCGTATTTTTTACAGCAGGGCGAAGAGTGGCGGCGCTCAAAGCACGGCAGGCACTTAGAGGCGCAAACGGTCTCTTTATATAAATTTGCCCCAAGCTTCTCTTGGCGTGAGATAGGGCTGGTAAAAGATGGCGAGTATGGCGCAGTTTATGCAAATGGCAAGAAGGTCTATTTTTTTAGCAAGATAAAGCCATTTTATGGCATAAAGCATAGCGTTTATGAGGTGGCGGATCCTGGTGTCATAGAAATTTTAACAAGAGCGTCTAAAGAGCTTAGCGCAAAAGATATCAGCGGTATGATAAAGCGTGGCGAGCTAGTGGAGACAAGCGGCGAAGAGGTCGCAAGATCGAGGATAGAGTATGACTCGCCAAAGATCATTTTGTATATCACATTTGGCATCGCTTTTGTCGTCATAGTGCTAATAACTCTTGCAAAACTAAAGAGAGATAAAAGCGACTTGAGATAAATTTCAAAGTAGCTATTTTTGGTGGCTAAAGCTTAAAATTTCATAAAAAATTTAAGTAGTAAATTTGACCTATTTACTCTTTTTTGTTAGTTTGGAAGGAAGCTGAAATTTACAAAAAGGAGAAAAATGTTTAAATTTCAAAGATCAAAATTTAACAACTCGGTATTTATCCCATCGCTTGTTGTCATAGTTTTAATAACAGCATTTGCAGCGATATTCCCAAAATTCTCAAATGAGTTTTTTAAAGGCATGCAAAACTACATCGCGGCCAAATTTGGCTGGTTTTACATCCTGGCCGTCGCCGTCATACTTCTAAGCATCATCATCCTTGGCTTTAGCAAGCTTGGTGAGATCAAACTAGGAGCCGATCACGTAAAGCCGGAGCACAAAAATATCTCGTGGTTTTCTATGCTTTTTGCCGCCGGCATGGGCATCGGGCTTGTGTTTTTTGGCGTGGCCGAGCCGCTCATGCACTATCTAAATCCGCCGCTCGGCGACGCGCAAACTATCGCAGCGCAAAAGCTTGCGATGAATATCACCTTCTTTCACTGGGGTATGGGCGCATGGTCGGTCTATGCTATCGTTGCGTTAATTCTCGCCTTTTTCTCGTATAGACACGGCTTGCCGCTCACGCTTAGATCGGCGTTTTATCCGATAATCGGCGATAAAATTTACGGCAAGATAGGTAGCGCCATCGACACATTTGCCGTCGTGGCGACGCTATTTGGCGTGGCGACATCGCTAGGATACGGCGTACTTCAGGTAAATGCCGGCCTTACGCACGTTTTTGGCCTGCCGACCATGCATATTACGCTTCTAATAGTGCTTTGTTTTGCAGCGACCATATCAGCGGCTAGCGGCGTAGATAAAGGGATTAAAATTTTATCAAACTCAAACATCGCGCTAGCCATATGTTTTATGTTTTTGATACTATTTTTAGGCGATACGACGCAGCTTTTAAAGTCGTTTGTGCAAAACAGCGGCGACTACGTATCGACGCTCATCTCAAACACATTTAATCTCTACGCCTACGAGAGGCAAAACGAGAGCTGGCTTGGCGGCTGGACGCTGCTATACTGGGCTTGGTGGCTATCTTGGTCGCCGTTTGTGGGGCTATTTATAGCTAAAATTTCAAAGGGTAGGACGATAAGAGAATTTGTGATCGGCGTGCTTCTGGTGCCGACGGGCTTTACATTTGCTTGGATGAGCTTTTTTGGCAACTCGGCGATTGCCTTGGTACAAGGCGGCTTTAGCGAGCTTGCCAGCACGGTAAATTCTGACTCGGCCTCGGCGCTCTTTATGTTTTTAGAAAAATTTAGCTTCTCAGGCGTGCTAAGCACGATCGCGGTTTTTATGATCGTCATATTTTTCGTAACTTCTGCCGACTCAGCGGCGATAGTTATAAACATGCTTTGCTCAAACGGTAATGACGATACGCCGGTTTGGCAAAAGGTCTTTTGGGGCGTTACTGTGGGCGTCGTGGCGGCATTTTTGATGCTAGCTGGCGGTCTTGGCTCGCTTCAAGCACTTACGATAACTACGGCGTTGCCATTTGCCATAGTGCTACTTGGCGCCATTTACGGGCTATTTAAGGCGCTGCGCGTGGATATAACCAAAAAAGAGACAAATAACTTTAATAATATGCCTCTTAGCGATCTTTCAAAGCCTTGGCAAGAGCGACTAAGCGCGATCATCACGCTACCTAGCAAAAAAGACGGCAGTAAATTTCTAAACGAAGTCGTGCTAAAAGCCTTTAACGAGTTAAAAGATGAATTTGCCAAAAACGGTCTTGAGGCAAATGTAACAAAAGCTGAAAATTTCGTAAATTTAAACGTCGGACTTGGCGACGAGATGGACTTTAGATACGGCGTATATCTCACCAAAAGCCAGAGCCCAGACTACACCAGAGAGCTTGACGGCGACGATCTTTATTATAGGGCCGAGGTCTATCTAAAAGAGGGCGGTCAAGACTACGACGTGCTTGGCTGGAGCGAAGCCACGCTGATAAACGACGTCATCGAGCAATACCGCAAACACATGCAGTTTTTACATGTTGTTAGAGAGTAAATTTGAGTGAAATTTGCCTGGAATTTGAAAATTTCTAGGCAAATTCTAAATTTTACTCACTCGTTATCGTTTGTTACTGAATTTAAAAGCGTGATATACTTGTTTGTAAATTTTAAAATTTGATTGAGTTTTATGCACGTGGTGTAAAGCAAGATATGAGTGTCCTTATTTTTTAGAGAAAACAAATTAGAAAATTTAACTTTATTAGTTTGTATTTTTGCTTGTAGCTATGAGATAAATTTGAAATAAAAAATGTTAATTTTTTGTTGCGTATCGTTCAAATTCCAGAGCCAAAATGCATTTTCTGTAAATTTTTAACTTTGATAGATGTTTTACTGTATCGATCATTGTAAAAATTTATAAAATCTCAAGTCTGGTGCTGATATCAGCAACGCCTTTTGAATACATCGCTGATGTTACTATCGCATCGGCATTTGCGTATTCTTTTGCATTTGATAAATTTATACCACCAGCTGCTAGGATAATGGTATTTGGCGAAATCTCATCTCTTAAAGAGAGTACATTTTCGATGAGCTCTGGACTAAATTTATCGCACTGCACGACGTCGCAGTTTACTTTTAAAAGCTTATTTGCTTCGTCTAAATTTTCAGCTTCAATGCATACTTTTCGCTCAGCCATTTTTGCTTTAAACTCTGGCAAATGCGATAAAAATTTATCAAAGCTACCGTAGGCTTTCATGTGGTTTTTAAAAAATAAAATACTATCGCTAAGCCCAAGCCTATGGATGCCACCACCGCCTTCAAGTACGGCTTTTACGCAAAATTTCTTAGCAAACGGAAAACTCTTTCTAGTTGCCAACACTTCACATTTTTCATTGACGTACTTTGTGGCATTTACCATTTTATTTGTATAAGTTGCGATGGCACTGGCATATTCTAGTGCGACTTGAGCTAACTTCCAAGCCTTATGCACGTTTTCATAGTTTCCATAAATTTTTATGATCACATCGCCAGCCTTGCAAATTTGAGAATTTTGCACAAAAATTTGACTTTCGCATGAAAGTAACCTCGCGATGCTAGCGGCTACATCAACGCAGCTAACACAAATTTCATCGCGTGAATAAATTTCAAGTAAGGCTTTTTTATCGATATTTTGAAGCGACGTAGTAAGATCAAAGTAAGGTATATCTTCGTTTATATAGCTTAGAATTTCTGCGTCGCTAAGTATCATTTTATGCCTTTTTTGCCTCATTTTTTGCTTTTATTATCATTTTTTTAAAGATTCCATTGTCATAAAGCCCAGCATGATAAAGAGCAAAGCAAGTAAATGCAATGCCTGAAACTGTGTGTAATTTTTTCATACCTCTGCCATTCATGCAAAGTGCCGTTAAGCAAACTGTCGCTAAAGTAACGCCCATACCGACCTTTGCTACCTTTCTGTGAGTATTTATGTCAAGTAGTTTGCCACTTATTTTTGTATCGTTTTTCAAATTCTTCTCCATTTAGTTTTTATTCCAGCAACTTGTATTTTTGATGCCAAGACTTTCTGGGTCAAATTCTGGATTTATCCCAGCTTTTCTTTGAGCTTCGTAGTCTTTGACTGCTATTATCACTACTTTTGAAAGTAAGAATATAGCGATAATATTAATAGTTGCCATTGCAGCCATTGTGATATCAGCGATATTCCAAGCGAGCTTTAAATTCATCTGAGCACCAATAAATATCATAACGACAGCTGTTATCTTAAATAGCAATGTAAGCTTGTGGTTTTTGGTTAAAAATTTCATATTTGCCTGAGCGTAGTAGTAGTTGCCAATAAGCGAAGTGATGGCAAAAAGTACGACTGCAAGAGTGGTAAAATGAACTCCAAATTCACCAAAATACTCTTTCATAGCGGCTTGAACGAGAGGAAGTGCTGTTAGCACCTCACCACTTGATCCAGTTTGCTTCGTAAGATAGGCCTGTGAAAATAGCACGATCATACCAGAAGCGATACATATCGTCATATCTATAAAGACTGCCATTGCTTGAACTAGGCCTTGTTTTACTGGGTGGCTAGTATGTGCTGCAGCTGCTGCGTTTGGAGCTGAACCCATGCCAGCTTCGTTTGAGAAAAGGCCTCTTTTGATGCCTATTACGATCACGCTGGCGGCAAATCCGCCAAATATCGCTTTAAAATCAAAGGCATTTTCTAAGATCATCTTAACAACATCAGGAATTTCTTTGAAATTTAAAACGATAGCGATAAGTGCTAATGAGATGTAGGCAAGTGCCATGAAAGGCACAATGTATGAGCTTACTTTACCTATGATGTGGCTTTTGCTAAAAAACATAACTGCCGCAAATGCAGTAAGGATAAGGCCAATGCCAACAGGTAGGCCGCTTTGTGCAAAGCTAACGTTGTTACCAGCTTTGTCGTAGTAAATTTCAAAGGCTGATGTCATGGTGTAGCTTTGAAGTCCGTTAAAGCCGTATGCATAGGTGATGATGAGGATCACTGCAAAAAGAGAAGCTAGCCATTTTATGCCAAGGCCATTTTTGATGTAATAAGCTGGACCGCCTTTAAATCCAAAAACGTCTTTTGTTTTATAAATTTGTGCTAGCGTGCTCTCTATAAAAGCTGAAGCTGATCCTAAAAATGCCATCAAGCACATCCAAAAAAGAGCACCCGGACCGCCCGCGACGATGGCTGCTGAAATTCCAGCGATATTGCCTATGCCAACGCGCGAAGCAGTCGAGATCATAAGTGCTTGAAATGGCGTTAAATGGTGCTTATTGTACTTGTCTTTTTTTTCTACTAAGACCCTGCAAGCCTCAAAAAACATCCTAAACTGCACAAAACGAGTCAAATAACTAAAATAAATTCCCGTAGCCACAAGAATAATGACTAAAAAATATCCATATAAAAAGTCGTTGGCTACGTCCATTTTGCCGTTTAAAAAATTTAAGAAACTATCAAGCACCATCTACCCTTTCAAATTTATTTCGATTTGAATTTTACGCCCTTCATTGAATTTAATAAAAGCCAAATCGTTGTACCATTATGAAGCATGGCAGTTGCTATTGGATTTAACATACCAAGTGTCGCAGCACTTAGTATAGCTGTGTTTACGCCAACGGTTGAGCGGAAATTTGAGCTAATTAAATCCATTGTTTTATTTGCGAGCTCTTTTACGAGAGCTACGCTCATGATATCGTCTTTTAAAAGACTTATATCAGCCGTTGCTTTGGCTATATCAGCACCTTTGTGCATACTTATACCCACATTTGCCTTAGTTAGGCTTGGAGCATCATTTATGCCATCTCCCACAAAGGCTACTTTTTTGCCCTCACTCTTTAGCTCTTCGATGATAGCTGCTTTATCTGTTGGTAAGCACTCTGCATAGACTCTATCAAGTCCAAGCTCACGTGCTACTTCTTCAGCCTTGCTTTTGATGTCGCCGCTTAGCATGACGACCTCTTTTACGCCAAGACTGCGTAGTTTTGCCACCATGTCTTTTGCGTTTTCTCTCATATCATCTTTCATAGCGATGACTCCGACTAGCTCTTTGTCATATCCTACGTAGAGTAAGGTTAAACCGCTATTTAATGCTTTGCTTATTAAAGCTTCATGAGCTTTAAAGCTTATCATCTCGTCATCTTCTAAGAAGTGTCTACTGCCGATAACTACCTCTTTGCCGTGCATCGCAGTTTTTACGCCATGAGCTACGATAAATTCAACTTCATCGTGATGAATATGGTGGAAACCACGCTTATTTGCAGCTTCAACTATTGCTTCGGCTACCGGGTGAAAGTAATGCTCCTCGGCACTTGCAGTTAAATTTAATATATCATTTTGAGAAAAGTCCTCTTTAAATGAGTAAATTTCAACTACACTTAGGCGTCCATGTGTAAGAGTACCGGTCTTATCAAATACAAAAGTATCAACTGAGCTTAAAGCTTCGATCGCCTTTGCGCCTTTTACAAGAATGCCATTTCTGCCAGCTTTTGAGATGCTTGATTTAAAAGCAACTGGTGTAGCAAGCTTTAATGCGCAAGAGTAGTCCGCTTGAAGTACGCTAGCAACACTATTCATATTTTTATTTATAATGTATGAAAGTCCAGCAAGCGAGAGCGTAACAGGCACAAGTTTATCAGCTAGTTTTAACGCTTTTACACCAATGGCTGATTTTTCATTGAGTGAAGTTTGTATGTACTCTTTGATCCTAGCTGTTGCTGTATCACTACCTACATTTTCAGCCCAAATTTTGATCCTGCCTTCATCGACAACAGTGCCACTTATGACGCGGTCGCCTCTAGCTTTTGCTACAGGCTCGGCTTCTCCAGTCATTGAGACTTGATTAACATCAGCATTACCCTCGACGATGTAACCATCAACACCTATCGTCTCGCCAGCTCCGACTACTACAATGTCGCCTTTTTTTAAATTTTCGGTTTTTACCTTTTCAAGCGTCTTTTCACCGTTTAAATTTCGCTCGACCCAGACCTCTTCGATGTTTGGTTTGGCTAGCTCTTTGATGAGATCATCGCTTCTGTGGCTAGCACTTTCTTCCATGTATTCGCCGATATTTATCATCAAATTTGTGCTATTTGCAGCCAAATGATCGCCCATTGCAAGGCTTGTGCCAATAGCAGTTGCCTCGAGCACTTTTGAGGTGATGCCCTCATGCCTTAGTTCTTTTGCACCTTCTATTAAATTTGGTGCTGTGGCATAAAGAGTCACGGCTGATTTTAGAGTTTTATTGCTCATAAATGGTGTTATGCCAAGTGCAGCAGCAGCCTTATAGATATTTGCCTTGCTTGGCAAATTTGGATCTTTTGCCTTTGTTGGAAATTCGTAGCTCTTTATAAAGTTTAAAATTTTATCGTAGTTTTTATTGTATTCAACGATAATGCTTTTTGCGTATTTATTTACACGAACACTTAGTGCATCAGTTCGCTCTGAGATCGCAGCCTCGATAGCGCTGACGTCGCTTCTAGCGTTTAGGCTCTCGCAAATAAACCTCGCTCTATTTTTACTCTTGTGAGCTAGAGTGATCTTATTTTTGTGAGTCAAGTTCTGCTTTGACATCTTCAAAACGCTCTTTTAGTTCTTCTATGCCAGCATTTATAAGCTCGCCACCTTTGATAATCGCTTTAAATACGCACTCTTGTGCTTTTGGATTAGTCAGTACATAAGCTGCGATACCACCTAGAACTAGACCTTTTACAAAGCCAGCAGCATTAAAATTTTCAGGTACAAATGGTAAATTTTGAGCTGCATTATTTATTGCGTTATCAATTGCGCTTGGCTGAGTAGCTGCTGCATTGTTAGCCGCAGTTTCACTTGCTACGTTTTCTTCGTTGATGTAAGGGTTATTCATTGTTTACTCTCCAATTTTATTAGTTTTTCTGCTATCAAAAGACCGCCGATACCAGCTGCTGTAAAAGCTGCTGCATTTAGATATTTTTTTTGTGCTATTAAATTTGAAGCATGAATACCAACAGCACCTACAAAACCACCTGTTACAGCGTATTTCGCTATCTTTTTAGCGACATCTTTTTTAGTCGCTCTATTATTTAGATAGTCACTAAAGCCAAGTGCAGCTGCACCCATGCCAGCGATTAAAGCACCGCTGATGAAGTGATCAAATGGAAGTCTTGTGCTTGAAAGTGTAAAAAGACTATTTTCTTGCATTCTCTATCCTTATGCTATATCGTTTGGTGTGATAGCTTTTGGAGCAGCTGGCTTTTTAGCGCGTGGTTTTCTTGTTTTCTTTACCACTTTTTCAGCCTCTTTTTCTACTTTTTTAGCACCGCGTTTTACTTTTTTCTCTTCTTTTACTATAAAGTCTTTTGCATCTTTTGCAACACTTTTACCTTTTTTGTAAAGACCTTTTGCGGCCTCTTTGCCTTTATCAAAGCCATCTTGGGCGTACTCTTTGATCTTATCTCTTTTATTCCAAGCAGCTATTGCTAAACCGCCTACTGCTAAACCTGCTAAAAATGGTAATGCCATTTTAAATCCTTTCTTTGTTTGATTTTGTAAATTATTCATTTTCTTCATCCTTATTAAAATTTTTGCTAACTACTGAAATGCCTAATGCCCCAAGTGCAAGTCCGCTAAAAAACGAGAAATTTGGATTATTAGTTATCTTTGCTAACTCGCTTTTATCAGCTTTGCCACTTGCGATATTTTGCAAGCTTTTAGTTATCTCATTAAAGTCGTTTTGATAGTTTTCTAAAATATTTGTTATGCCATTTTGCTCAAAATTTTGTGAAATTTCATTTAAATTTAGCTCATTTTTTATTTCGCAGCCACTATAAATTTCTTTTAAGCGTTGTTTTAAAGAGGTGACATATTCATTATTTGAAGTAGCCCAAAGTCTAAAAAATAGATCTTTTAGCTCTTCATCATCTAAGCTTTCACAAAATTTTTCATACATTTTATTTAGCTCTAACTCATAGTTTAAAGCTTGTATCAGCGCATCTTCTTTATTTTTTGCTGGCAAAAATATAGCTTCATTTTCGCAAGCAAGCTCGTAATCATGTGTACTCGCAAATTTTTCTATCAAGATGATCGCATTTTTTCTGATATTTGCGATCTCGTTAAAAACATCACCAAATGAAGCTAAATTTTCATATAAGCTAAGTGCGTTCTTTTCGCTGGTATATGATGCATTTAAAAGTTCATTAAGCATATTTCACTTCTTTTGCAACTTCATTTACTCTAGTTGAGATCTCTTCTAAATTTTGCCCTTTTAAGAGATCTTCCCAAAGGTTTTTTGGAAAAATTTCATGATCGTATTCGATTGTTACAGAGCCGATTAGCTTGTTAAATTTTACATTTTTTATACCATTTATCTGAGCTATCACATCATCTAGGCTAGCTAAATTTACGCTGCTACTTAGCTCTTTTATCTTTGGGCTAACTCTTACTCTTAGTCTGCCGTTTGTGTGAGCTATCATTGAAAAATAGCTTGCAACTTGTGCTAAAGTTTGTGTTTTTATATCCATTTTCATCCTTTTTTTAATTGCGTATTATCTATTTCACAGCTTAAATAAATCTGAAATTTTTTTGTCTTTCATTATCAAAAAGTAAAATGAAATGATAAAATTTAATTTCCATTTTTCTCTTGGCAATCACTGCAAATACCATAAAGCATCATCGTGTGTGACTGCTCTTTAAAATTTTTTTCTTTGCAAATTTGCTCTTGCCTTTGCTCTATCATCTCATCTTCAAAATCAACTATCTTTTCACAAATTTCACATATCAAATGATCGTGCGAGGATTTTAAATTTAGTTCAAATTTCTTTACTCCATTTTCTTCAAAACAGTTTGCAAGATGATGCATTTCTAGAAAATTTAAAAAAGAGTAAATTGATGTCATTGAAATTTCATTCTTGTGGATTTTGTAAATTTCTGAAGAAATTTCTTGAGCACTTAGATGAGAGTTACTAATGAAAAGTACATGCAAAATTTGTTCTTTTAACTCTGAGCTTTTTTGCCCAAAGGCTTCTAAAAACTCTTTAAAATGCTTATAAAATAGTTCAAAATTTTCCACAAATTCCCAATTAAAATGATAATGAATATAAGGATTTTACAACTTTACTTATAAAAAAAACATAAAATTTCTTACGAATTTCAAGTAAAGTATTTTATAAGATTGTTTTGGTATAGTGTCGCATTTTTTAAATCAAAATTAAGGAATAAAATGACTTACGACGAGCTTGAATTAGACGCCGTTTTGTTAGAGGTTTTAGAAAATAGAGGCAGTTTTGATTCTATGGACGATGAGGAGCTTTATGAGCTTATCGAGCAAGTTGCACAATATACAGATGGCGATTACGAAGAAGCGTTTGAGTATATGACTCAATTTTCTCCAATCCCTAAAAAACGCTTTGTTTCACTATTTATGGTTTAGCAAAAAGCTAAGCCATAACTTCTATAAAATTAATCAAAAAAGTAAAAATAAAAAGAGCCCTTGACCCACTTAATGAGCCAAGAAATTTGAGCTATAAGAAGTATTTTGAGATTATTTCTTTAAATTTTAGTGTGTATTTACTAGCTTTTGGGCTATTGTTGTAGATATTTTCAAAATCATACATTCGCTCATAGTAATCATTTGTATCTTGTATATTTATTTTAAGTCTTGCCACATCTAGACTAACGCCTACAAAAGCACCACTTGTCTTGCCACGCTCCTCAGCAAATGCTGAAATTTCAGGCAAATCACTTGTGATCGCTACTTCATTACCAACGCCACCAGTTGCTTCTGCTTTTAGACTGATCGTATCTTTTGAGTTAAATAAATTTGCATAAGCTTCTGAATTTTTAAATAAGATGATCATGTCAGCTGAGCTGTAACCAATCTGCAAGCCTACGCTTCCAGATGTGTAATTTACAAAAAATGGGCTTGACCATTCACCATCATCGTTTTTAGCGATAAATACGCCTTTGCCTGTTGAGCCAGTAACGATAGCGCCTGCTTTTGTTACATCAGGGATTATGGCGATCGCTTTTATGCCTTCAAATTTAATGTTTGGCTTTAAATTTCTTGCACCAAAAGCATTTAAAATATTTATTGCATTTTTTAGCTTTTGATTTTGGATCACATCAGCATTTAAGTTTGGCGTGAAAAATAAACCAGCAAGAAATATGATTAATAGTCTTTTCATTAAAATTCCTTCCTTAAATTTTTCGTTATTATAGCCTAAAATAAACTAATGGTAAAAATATTATTAATGATTTTTTATGAGAGTTCATTATAAAATGCGACCTTTTAAGGGAAAAATATGAGTTTAATACTTTTTGTCGAATACGTCGGTATCGCATCAGCTGCACTTAGCGGGTTTTTATTTGCAGTAAAAAAGGAGTGTGACTGGCTTGGAGTCTTTTTGTCTGCATTTTTGACTGCACTTGGTGGCGGTATCATGCGTGATATGCTCGTTGGCAGGGCGGTTTATTCATTTACACACTATATGCCAGTAAGCGTTGTTATTTTTATGTTGATTGTTTCAAGAGTGGCAAATTTACACATAAAAAGAGAAGGTTTGGAGCGAAAATTTGTATTCATCTTCGCCGATGCGATCGATGTTATCTGTTTTTCGATCGTTGGAGCAATGGTTGCTATTGAGTATAACTACAACATCTTTGGTGTGATGATGATTGCCTTTTTTAACGGCGTTGGTGGCGGTATCTTAAGAGATATTTTGCTAAATGAAATTCCATGGTTTTTACGCACCGGACTTTACGGCACGATAAGTCTTGGCGTGGGGCTTGCTTACTTTGTGCTATATCATCTAGGCCTTACCAATATATTTTTTACCATGCTCTTGCTTGCTGCTGGCATTACAGTTAGGATGTTTGCGTTTTACAGAGGCTGGAAGCTACCTGATCTATGAAATTTAGCGAGTTTTTTGATATCTGGGTCAATGAAAACTACTATAAATTTGGCGTAGATATCGGCAAAAAGGGTGATTTTTACACAAATGTAAGCATTGGCTACCTCTTTGGCGCCTGCCTTGCGAACTACTTTTTAAAGCTGCTTAAAAACGGCGAAATTTCTAGCTCTTGCAAGGTCGTAGAGATTGGCGCAAACTCAGGTGAAATGCTAGCTGATTTTGCGCAAGGCATCTTTACGCTTGAGCCAGAAATTTTGCCAAATTTAGAGCTTATCATCATCGAGCCTCATGAAATTTTACGTAAAAGACAGCTTGAGACTTTTGCAAAACGCTTTGGCGATGACATCAAAATAAAACACTATGAAAATTTGGGCGAGTGCTCGTTTGATGAAATTTTTATCATCTCAAATGAGATATTTGACGCATTTAGTTGCGAGGTGATAGACGCAGATAATATGCTTTTTGTGGATGATGATCTAAAATTTCACTGGCAAAAAGCAGATCAAAATTTACTAGCTCTTGCAAAGAAATTTGGCATAACAAAAGGTGAGATATCAACTAGCTACGCTAAATTTGCAGCCCAGCTTACAAATGCAGCAAAAAAGGTTAGATTTTTAAGCTTTGACTACGGCGAATTTGAGCCAAAAAATGAGTTTAGCCTAAGGATTTTTAAAGACCATCAAGTATTTTCTTTATTTGAAATTTCAGATCTTCAGCCGTATTTTAAAAGATCGGATCTAACATATAGCCTTTGCTTTAAGCAAGTAAAAGAGGCTTTTAGTGAGACTGGCTTTGAGATGCTTAAATTTAAAAAACAAAATGAGGCTTTAGTTTGCGATCTTGGCATGGATAAAATTTTATCTTTGGTGCTTGAAAAAGGTAGCAAGCAAGCCTATGAAAATGCAGCTAAACAAGCAAAATTTCTACTTTCACCCGAGTTTTTAGGCGAGAAGTTTAAATTTATAGAGTTTTTAAAGAGCTAGCCTAGCGATATTGGCAAAACTTGCCTCGCAAGCCTTTAAAAGATCATTTGGTGCTATTTTTATCTGTTTGCCTCTCACTCCAGCGCTTACTAGCACGTACTCTTGCTCTTTTGCACGTTCATCGATAAATGTGACAAAGTGTTTTTTCATAGCAAGCGGTGAGCAGCCGCCCCTAATGTAGCCAGTGATCTTTTCTAGATCTTTTAAATTTATAAGTTCGCAGCGTTTGGCGCCACACGCGTGAGCAAGTGCTTTTAGATCAAGCTCCAAATCACCCTGTAAGCAAGCAACAACGAAATTTTTAGGCTCACACTCACAAACGATAGTTTTGTAAATTTGCTTTATATCTTGCTTGGTGCTAGCTGCTACGTGGAGGGCTGAAAGATCGTTTAAATCAACTTCATACTCTAAAATTTCATAATTAATTTTTAGCTTGTCTAAAGCTCTAGCAGCATTTGTCTTATGTATCATTTTTTCTCATTTTTGCGAATTTTTTGTATAATTATAGCCAAAACTTAAAGGAGGAAAGATGGCTGAAGAAGTTGAAGAGAAAAAGGCAAAAAAAGGTGGCAATGGTGCATTAATGATAATTATCATTGCGATATTTGTTTTGCTGCTAGTTATTGGAGGGCTAGTCGCGTTTTTGATGCTTAGTTCTGATGAGCCAAAAGAGGCAAATATGGCGCAAACACCAGCTCAGACTCAAACGCAGTCCATGCCAGCTCAAAATAAGGCAAAGCATGGTAGCAACGACTATTCAAATATGGGGCCGATATATCCGCTTGATCAGTTTATTGTAAATTTGCTTAGCGAAAATGGCTCAAGATTTCTTAAAACTAAGATCGATATGGAGCAAAGCGATGAGTTGCTAACTCCTGAGCTTGATAAGAAAAAAGCACTTTTAAGAGATATTATTATAAGAACACTTTCATCAAAAACCTACGAAGAAGTAAGCACTGCAAAGGGCAAGGATAGGCTAAAAGACGAGATCGTCGGTAAGCTAAATGAAGTGCTAAATGATGGCTACATCAAAAATATATTTTTTACTGATTTTGTGGTGCAATGATAGGTATTGATATCATTAAGATAGATAGAATTTCTAGACTTAAAGCTCGTTATGGCGAGCTTTTTTTAAAAAAATTTCTTAGTGATGACGAGATCGCGCTAGCAAAAAATGATGCGACTTTGGCTGGATTTTGGGCGGCCAAAGAAGCAGCTAGCAAAGCTCTTGGTGTGGGCATCAGCAAAGAGTGTGGCTTTTTGGACATTGAGCTTAGCAAAGACGCAAAAAACGCACCAAAGATAAAATTTAGCCCAAAAATTTATACAAATTTTAATATCAAAGAAGCAAGCCTTAGCATAACTCACGATGGCGGATTTGCCGTAGCTGCAGTGATGATTGTCTAAAATTTATGCATTTTTACAAAGCTTTTTAATATCTTTTAGCTACTTCTGATAAATTTAAAAAACGTATTTTTATAAAATTTTTTAAAGAAAAGACGATATCTTTAATTAAGATTTAATGGAGCTAAAGAAACTAAGGATAGTAAAATGCAAATTTCTAATAACCTCCCAACTTCTAACTATCTCTCAAGAGAGAACATAGCAAGAGAGATGGGATTTAAATTTAACGATATAAACGAGATACTTAGTAACGATATGGGATATGGTATGAGCTTTCCTAAATACGCAAGGCTTGATAGAAAAGCTCAAGCTGCGTCTTATGATAGACATATATATCCACTATCTGGCTTTACAAAGGGCGATGACGCAAAAGTCACTATCATAGGAAAGCTTAGAGGTTATGATCCTGACTTTACAAGTGAGCAGCTATCAGATCTTAAAAATTTCATAAATGAAAGTAAGGGTTTATTTGTAGAATATATACAAGGTCAGCAAGCAAAACCAGACAATGATAAGCCAAAAATTTTAAGAGATACCCCATACACTGTAAATGAATTTTTAAATGAATATCGTGGCAATCAAGATTTGCTATTTACTAAAAACTCAAGGACTATTGATCTGCTTGATAGCGATATGAGCGTTGATGAGTTTAAAGAGGAGTGGGCTAAATATGCATTAAAAGAGCGGTTTGATCTAACTTTATCTGGCGAAGATGTTAAAAATGCTGTTAATATATTAAAAGAGCTAAACGAAAAAGGTATTCAGAATACAGATAATCTTGAAAAAGAAGACAATACCAAAGAGAAGAAATTTACACCTATACAAGTTACTAAAAAGTCTCAAACCTATAAGCTTGAAGCCGATGAGAGATTTAAAGAGCTTTATAAATTTATAAAGAGTGAATTTGATAGTGGCAAGAGCATGTTTGAGATTTTAGAAAAAGTGGCAAAGCTTAAAGTGGATAAGAGGGCATAGGTATTTTATAAGCAAAGAATGGAATTTTTATAATTTAAATTTCAAAGAAAAAGCATAGATGCTCTCAGAATTATACAAAAGATAAATTTTAAAAAACATGTCCTAGCCAGCAAAGTATTGATATTAAGTCGCTAGCAAGACAAATTTACATCCACTTAAGCACTTGCGTGATATCTTTTGCGTAAAAGCATTTTAGCCCTTGCGTGTCAAGCGGTTTGTTTGGGATGATAGCATTTTTAAATTTCTGCATTTTTGCCTCTTTTAGGCGCTGATCGAGGTTAAAAATTTCTCTTATTTCGCCGTTTAGGCTTAGCTCACCGATGAATACGCTATCCTTGCTAATAGGGCGGTTTTTGAAGCTACTGATTATCGCTGCAATGACGGCTAGATCGGCCGCAGTTTCGCTTATCTTAACGCCACCTGAAACGTTTATGAAAACGTCGTAGTGTCCAAGTGGAATTTCTAGCTTTCGCTCAAGTAGGGCTAGCAGCATATCTAGGCGGTTTCTCTCAAAACCAGTCGAGCTTCGCTTTGGATAGGCGCTTTCACAAACAAGCGCCTGAATTTCGATGCTAAGCGCTCTTGAGCCTTCCATTATGATAGTTATTGCACTGCCACTCATCGCCCCGCCACGTGTGAAAAATTTACTTGAGACCTCATTTGCACTCACAAGTCCGTGCTGGCTCATCTCAAATATACCAACCTCGCTCGTCGAGCCAAAGCGGTTTTTAAACCCACGCAAAATCCTCAGCTCTCTGCTCGCGTCGCCCTCGAAATAAAGTACCACATCGACCATGTGTTCAAGTACTCTAGGCCCTGCGATCGAACCCTCTTTGGTGATATGTCCGATGATGAAAACGCAGATATTTTGGCTCTTTGCAAGCCTCATTAGCTCAAATGTGATCTCGCGAACCTGCGTGATCGAGCCTGGGGCGGAGCTTATATTTTGGCTATAAAGCGTTTGTATGGAGTCTATTACAAGCACCTTGTAGTCGCTCTTTTGCACCTCTAGTAGGATATCTTCTAGGCAAATTTCAGTTAATAGGTATAAATTTTTATCCACAGCATTTAGTCTGTCAGCTCTCATTTTTATCTGGCTTTGACTCTCTTCGCCGCTTACATAGAGCGTTTTTTTGCCGTCTTTTGCTAAATTTGAGCCGATTTTTAGAAGCAGGGTTGATTTGCCGATGCCAGGGCTACCGCCTATAAGCACAAGTGAGCCCTCGACTACACCGCCACCAAGAACAAGGTCTAGCTCGCTATCTTTGGTGCTAAATCTCGTGAAATTTTGAATTTCAACTTCGTCTATACTTATGGCTTTGCTAGGTGCACCACTACTTTTTGCTATCTCTTTGCTTATCTTTATTTCTTGCTGGCTAAGCTCGATAAAGCTATCCCAAGCCCCACATTGTGGGCATTTGCCCAGCCACTTTGCTTGTTGATTACCGCAGGCTTGACACTCAAAAACTGGCTTTGCTTTTGCCATAATATATCCTTTTTAAAATTTCAACTACTATCACTCCAAAAGCCGCTCCGATCATATCAGCCACGATGTCAAGCAGGCTAAATTCCCTGTTTGGTAAAAACGCCTGAACGAGTTCTATTTGCACACCAAAGGCTAAAAGTAGGGCTAAATTTTTTAAAATTTTAAACTCATAGCCAAGATAAAGTAGGAGATAAAGGACGCAAAAAGCTAAAAAATGGTTTGCTTTGTCCCACGAATTTTCGATGATCGTAGGACTTTTTGGAGTAAATGCAAGAAAATCAACTGCTAAAAGAGCCGCAAAAAAGCAAAATTTATCTAGACTTTTTACTTTACTCAAAAATAGCGTCCATTAGCTCGTCTAAAAATTCATCCGGGTTAAATTTGATGATATCGTCCATACTCTCGCCAACGCCTATATAAAATATAGGTAGCTCAAGCTCCCTCGCCACGCCAAATAGTGCTCCGCCCTTTGCAGTGCCGTCAAGCTTTGTGATGATGACACCATCAAGCGAGACGATATCGTTAAACGCTTTCGCTTGCGCAACTCCGGCGTTACCTTGCGTGCCATCAAGAATCAAAATTTTTCGGTGAGGTGCTTTTTTGTAGGCTTTTTTGCTAATTCGAACGATCTTTTCTAACTCGTTTGCTAAATTTGTCTGGTTTTGAAGTCTGCCGGCTGTGTCAAGGATGACTCGGTCGATACCTTTTGCAAGGGCTGAGCTGATCGTATCGTAAGCAACAGCCGAAGGATCATGCCCTTGCTGTGTGGCGACTATTGGCACATTTAGTCTAATTGACCACTGGCGGAGCTGCTCGATCGCTCCAGCTCTAAATGTATCACAAGCGCCCAAAATAACGCTTTTGCCATTATTTTTATATAAATTTGCTATCTTTGCGATGGTTGTCGTCTTACCAGCACCATTTACGCCGAGGATAAGATCGACAAATGGCTTATCAGGCTCGATCACACGCTCATTTTCGTAGATAAAATAGCTACTCATAACGCGCCTAAGATCAGCTCTGCTCACTTCATCTTGTGGCGGTAAGTAGTATAAAATTTCTTCCACGATCTCGTAAGCTACGTCGGCCTCAAGTAAAATTTCTTCTAAGCTCTCTTTGTCTATCTTTTTTGACTTCTTCGCTGAGCTTATCGCTCCAAAAGTCTTCTCAAAGCCTTTTTTTAGAAAATCAAGCATTATTTTGTTGCCCTATTTATGTCATTTTCAAGCATCTCTTCAGGCACAAGACCGATGTAGCCTTGAACGTAGTCGCCATTTGCTTTAAAAAGTGCTGACGCAGGCAAGCCTTTTATGCCGCCCATCGCTTTTTCAAATAAAAAATTTCCCTCGCCAACCGCTACTTCGTATTTTATTTTATATTTTTGAGCAAAATCTTTTACTTCATCTTCACTTTTGTCTTCAAGTAGCACACCAACGATATCTAGTTCGTTTTTAAATTTCTCGCTTAGGTTGTTTAAGTGTGGGATCTCTGCCTTGCACGGAGGGCACCAAGTGGCGAAAAATACGTAAAGAGTTGCTTTTTTGCCATCTTTTACATCAAAGCCATTACTTCTTTTTGTAATCTGCATAGTTGTGCCATTTAGCAGCTTTAGATTTATCTCTTTTACCTCGTTTTCTTGGGCACTTTCACTCATTTTTGGAGTGAGTGAGTCTTTGCTTAAATTTTCATCTTTGCTAGCATTTTTATCTAAAATTTTGCCCCGCGTTTGTTCGCTTGTATTTTGCTCGTTTTTTTGCTTGTTCTCGTCGCCACATCCAAAAAAGGCAAAAAGGCAAAGTGATGTTATAATTGCTCGTTTTAATGTCATAAATTTCCTTTTGAATAAGATTTCAGGATTATACAAGAAAGAGCATAAAATGAGCGTTAATTTAGAAAAAAATGAATTTAGAAAAAATGCAAGAGCAAATTTGATGAAACTTACTAAATTTAAGGCCAAATGCTCGCACTGTAAAGCTACAAAAACGCTTTTAAATTTGATAAATTTTACAAATTCTAAGAAAGTATTGTTTTATTTGCCACTTAACTACGAAGTTGATGTGCTTAAAATAAGGCGAAATTTATCACGTAAATGTGAAATTTTTGCCCCTTTTATGGTAGGTCTTAGCTTAAAGATGGTAAGATTGCGACTGCCATTTATAACTTATAAATTTAACGTCAGACAGCCATCTGGCAAAAAAATGGATAATGTTAGACTTGATATGGCAGTAGTTCCAGCGATTGGGGTTGATGGAGCTATGGCTAGGATAGGGCACGGAAAAGGATTTTATGATAGATTTTTTGACTCTTTGCCCATTAAGCCAAAACAGATAGTTTTTCTTGAGATAAAAGACTTTTACACCAAAGATGTGCTTTCAAATGCACAAGACGCGGTAGCAGACTTTTATATAACCCCAAATAAAAATTATATAAAAAGAGGAATAAATGATAGAGGTTTTAATAGGCTTAGGAGCCGGTGTGGCGGGCGTTGGAGCAGGGTATCTATACGCTAAAAAGATAAATGATGCAAACTACAACATCTTCTTAGAACAAGCAAAAGCAAAGGCAAAAGCTATCGAGTATGAAGCTGAACTAACGCTTAAAAATTCTAAAATTTCAGTACAAGAGGCTGAATTTGAGGCTAAAAAAAGGTACGATGACAAAACAACAAAGCTTCAAAAAGAGTATGCGAGTAAATTTGATGAACTAGCCAAAAAAGAGAAAATTTTGCTAAATGAGCAAGAGCTTTTAAACGAGAGTAAAGAGCTTTTTGAAAAAGATAAGCAAGAGGCAAAGATCACTTACGAAGAGGGTTTAAATTTAAAAGCGACTTATCAAAACAAAGTAGAAGAAGCAATAAGAGTGCTTGAGCACGCTGCTGGCTTAACAGAAGAAGAAGCAAAAGAGGTCGTGCTTAAAAAGGTCGAGGAGAAGTCTCGTGCGGATATCGCTCATATCGTTAGAAAATACGAAGAAGAAGCAAAAAGAGAGGCTAAAAAGAGAGTTAATTACATCTTGGCGCAGGCTACGTCAAGATTTGCTGGAGAATTTGCGGCTGAGCGTTTGATAAATGTAGTAAACATTAAAAACGATGAGCTAAAAGGTAGGATAATTGGTAAAGAGGGACGTAATATCAAAACCCTTGAAATGGTGCTTGGCGTTGATATTATCATTGATGACACACCACATGCAATCATACTAAGTAGCTTCAATCTTTACAGACGTGCGATCGCAACAAGAGTGATTGAGCTTTTGGTGGAGGATGGAAGAATTCAGCCAGCAAGGATAGAAGATCTTCACAAAAAAGTGACTGAAGAATTTGAGCAAAGTATACAAGAAGAGGGCGAAAATATCGTCATGGATCTTGGTCTAAATAAAATTCATCCAGAGATCGTAAAACTAATAGGCAAGCTTAAATTTAGAGCAAGCTATGGTCAAAATGCCTTGGCTCATAGCCTTGAAGTAGCGCATCTAGCTGGTATCATCGCAGCTGAGTGTGGCGGAGATGAGAAACTTGCAAAAAGAGCTGGCATACTTCACGATATCGGTAAGGCGCTAACTCACGAGTACGAGGGCAGTCACGTTGATCTTGGAGCAGAAATTTGTAAACGCTACAAAGAGCATCCAGTAGTCATCAACGCGATCTACGCTCACCACGGCCACGAAGAGGCAACAAGTATAGAAAGTGCGGCTGTTTGCGCAGCTGACGCACTAAGTGCAGCTCGTCCAGGTGCAAGGCGTGAGGTGCTTGAGAGCTTCTTAAAGCGTGTCGAAGAGATCGAAAATATCGCAAAAAGTAAGGACGGTATCAAACAAGCTTATGCGATAAATGCAGGCCGTGAAATTCGTGTCATCGCAAATGCTAAACTCATAAACGACGACGAGGCCGTGCTTGTAGCAAAAGAGATAGCTCAAGAGATTGAGAGCAAGGTGCAGTATCCTGGTGAGATAAAGGTAAGTGTCATCAGAGAGACTCGCGCTGTTGATTTTGCGAAATAACGGCAAGATATGAAATTTCTTTTTTCAATTTTATTATTTTTCTCACTTGGCTTTGCCAGCGAGGAGCTCGTGCTAGATTCGGCAAACTCGTTTATAACAACGATGAGAGGCGCTAGAAACGCTCCTATAAAAGAGCTAATCGAGCAGTCAAAAGCGACGATCATCTTTCCAAGTGTTAAAAAGGTCGGTTTTGTAGTTGGTGGCATGGGCGGAGATGGCATCATGGTTGTTGGCAACATTAACTCGCCAAGTGAAATTTTACCAGTTAGCATAAGTGGCGGTAGTATCGGTATACAGCTTGGTTATGAAGATAGTTCGCTTGTGCTTTTTATATTTAAAGATAGCATTATCCATGATATCAAAGATGCCAAGATCACGCTTGATACAAAGCTTTCAGTAGCTTTTGGTGACATTGGACGCAATTATAGTAAAGTAAGCGATTTTAAATTTTCAAGTGATATCTACGCATATGCCGCAAATGATGGTTTCTTTGCGGGAGCTAGCTTTGGTGGAGCAGTCATCAGTGCAAGAGAAGAAATTTTAAAGCAAAGTAGCTATGCTTATGAACAGCTAATAGCCTCTGCATCTAAACTTTTAGGAGATTAATGCAAGATATCATAAACTCAGTTTCAACATACGGCTATATTGTATTGTTTTTTTATAGCCTTGGTGGCGGCATGGTTGCATTAATCGCCGCTGGAATTTTAAGTTTTGCCGGTAAGATGGATATCACTCTTAGTATAATTGTCGCTGCTGTGGCAAATACAATCGGCGACACGTTAATTTTTTATGTCGCAAGATTTAATAAAAACTCACTTATGCCTTTTATCAAAAATCATAAAAGAAAGCTTGCTTATGCAGGAATTTTGGCCAAAAAACACGGCGATAAGATAATATTTATCAAAAAATTTATCTACGGAGTTAAAACTTTGGTTCCTATCGCACTTGGACTTACGAAGTATTCATTTTATAAATTTAGCATTATAAATTTGATCTCGTCAATGCTTTGGGCGGTCATTATCGGATTTGCCAGCTTTAAAGCGGGTGATTATTTTGTAGGTGCAAGCGACTATCTTGGCGAGCATGGATATATTATGCCTCTTGCTATGGTTTGTTTGTTGCTTGGAATTTGGTTTTTTTTACAACATATTACAAAAAGGAGAAAAGCATGAAAAAGGTGATATCTGCTTTAATCGTGGTTATCGTGGTGGCCATTGGAGCGGTTTATTTTGCTTCAAATGAGGTGGAGAAAAACTATCAAAGGATAGTGAATGATCTAAATAATATTAAGGGCTTTAAAATTTCTAATAACAATTACAAAAAAGGTTTTTTTGGTTCAAAAGGATCATTTGATTTTAGTGTTTCAAAAGATCTTTTGGAAAATATATTTGGTAAAAATGTAAATGAGGATTTGGTTTTTAAAGTAGAAAATGAAATTTCTCATACAGTGCTTGCTTTTATAGATGGCTTTGAAATAGACTCAAAAATTTCTATTCAAAACGATATGATTAAAAACATTATTGCAACATTTATGGGATCAAATGTCATTGCAACAACTAAAACAAAAGTTAGCTTAACTGGCGATAAAGATGTAGATATCAAATTTAGCAATATTGAATTTAATGATAAGCAAAAAACTGCCATTAATACAAAAGATATAAAGATTGGTATGACGCTTGATTCAAAAGATAGTATAAACAGCTTAAAGGTTGAAGCAGATAAGATTTCTTTGAAAGATTTTAGTGAGTACAACAAAGTTGATCTAAATATCGAAGGATTTTATATTGACTCAAGTTATAAAGAGCCGGTTAAGTTTTCAAAAATTTTAGAGAGTCAGCTTGTACCTTATTTAGCAAAACTTAAATTTAAAAGAGTGTCTTTCGCATCTAATGATATAAGTAATATTTTGATAGATGACTTTAAGTATGACTCAAAATTTGAAATCTCAAATGATCTTGGAAGATCAGACGATGCTATAAAAATAGGTATAGTGGCAGTTGATAAAATAAAATATACAGATTTTGTCTTTGATAGCAAAATCTCAAACATCAATGTGCCTGCATTAAATAATGTATTAGACA
>NZ_CABPVR010000004.1:80547-122593 GCF_902460875.1 Campylobacter concisus
CTTACAATTGTTAAACTATTAGTCAATCTTTGAAATCTAAACAAGTGATCGATTGAGCCAGTCTATTATTTTATAATTTATAATAGATTAGACAAACTAATAAATAAAACTAAAAGTTTTTTGATTAAAAACTTCATAATAAAATCCTATCAAATAAATTTTGCTAGGTAATTAATATGGAGAGTTTGATCCTGGCTCAGAGTGAACGCTGGCGGCGTGCCTAATACATGCAAGTCGAACGGACAAGTAAGAGCTTGCTCTTATGAGTTAGTGGCGCACGGGTGAGTAATGTATAGCTAATCTGCCCTACACTAGAGGACAACAGTTGGAAACGGCTGCTAATACTCTATACTCCTATCTTACATAAGTTAGATAGGGAAAGTTTTTCGGTGTAGGATGAGGCTATATTGTATCAGCTAGTTGGTGAGGTAATGGCTCACCAAGGCTATGACGCATAACTGGTCTGAGAGGATGATCAGTCACACTGGAACTGAGACACGGTCCAGACTCCTACGGGAGGCAGCAGTAGGGAATATTGCTCAATGGGGGAAACCCTGAAGCAGCAACGCCGCGTGGAGGATGACACTTTTCGGAGCGTAAACTCCTTTTGTTAGGGAAGAATAATGACGGTACCTAACGAATAAGCACCGGCTAACTCCGTGCCAGCAGCCGCGGTAATACGGAGGGTGCAAGCGTTACTCGGAATCACTGGGCGTAAAGGACGCGTAGGCGGATTATCAAGTCTCTTGTGAAATCCTATGGCTTAACCATAGAACTGCTTGGGAAACTGATAATCTAGAGTGAGGGAGAGGCAGATGGAATTGGTGGTGTAGGGGTAAAATCCGTAGAGATCACCAGGAATACCCATTGCGAAGGCGATCTGCTGGAACTCAACTGACGCTAATGCGTGAAAGCGTGGGGAGCAAACAGGATTAGATACCCTGGTAGTCCACGCCCTAAACGATGTATACTAGTTGTTGCTAAGCTAGTCTTGGCAGTAATGCACCTAACGGATTAAGTATACCGCCTGGGGAGTACGGTCGCAAGATTAAAACTCAAAGGAATAGACGGGGACCCGCACAAGCGGTGGAGCATGTGGTTTAATTCGAAGATACGCGAAGAACCTTACCCGGACTTGATATCTAACAAATCATCTAGAGATAGAAGAGTGTCTGCTTGCAGAAATGTTAAGACAGGTGCTGCACGGCTGTCGTCAGCTCGTGTCGTGAGATGTTGGGTTAAGTCCCGCAACGAGCGCAACCCACGTCATTAGTTGCTAACAGTTCGGCTGAGCACTCTAATGAGACTGCCTTCGTAAGGAGGAGGAAGGTGTGGACGACGTCAAGTCATCATGGCCCTTATGTCCGGGGCGACACACGTGCTACAATGGCATATACAATGAGAAGCAATATCGCGAGATGGAGCAAATCTATAAAATATGTCCCAGTTCGGATTGGAGTCTGCAACTCGACTCCATGAAGCCGGAATCGCTAGTAATCGTAGATCAGCCATGCTACGGTGAATACGTTCCCGGGTCTTGTACTCACCGCCCGTCACACCATGGGAGTTGATTTCACTCGAAGCCGGAATACTAAATTAGTTACCGTCCACAGTGGAATCAGCGACTGGGGTGAAGTCGTAACAAGGTAACCGTAGGAGAACCTGCGGTTGGATCACCTCCTTTCTAGAGTACATATAGATATTCTCTCACAAGATATCTATAAGAAAGATATTCTCAATCATCCTTGTTTAGTTTTGAAAGATTGATAGACCTATAGGGGCCTATAGCTCAGCTGGTTAGAGTGCACCCCTGATAAGGGTGAGGTCACAAGTTCAAGTCTTGTTAGGCCCACCAGAGAATTTAATTGGGGAATTAGCTCAGCTGGGAGAGCGCCTGCTTTGCACGCAGGAGGTCAGCGGTTCGATCCCGCTATTCTCCACCATAAAATAGTTTAACTATATTAAGTCTAATTAGAGAGCTTAAAAATTAAACTTTCTAATTAGACTTTTGTCTAAATGTTCTTTTAATTAATATTGTTAATAGTCACAAGCAAGTTTTAAAAACAATTTTACAGGACTTGTTAAAGATTTAAATTTCTATTCTCTTTGCATTTAATGCAAAAGTTTGATGTCACAATCTATTTAGGATTTAAAACTTATCTAAATAGTAGTCAATGCTTTCCGTCTTGAGAGCTAGAATTTAAATATAGTAACATAAAGTTATCTTTAACAAGGAAGTGATGCGAATTAGAATAATCTAATATAGAAAAGGTAAGCTACAAAGAGCAAGTGGTGGATGCCTTGGCTAGTAGAGGCGATGAAAGACGTGCCAGGCTGCGATAAGTCTCGGGGAGCCGTCAAGGGGCTTTGATCCGGGAATTTCTGAATGGGGCAACCCAGTTAAGTGCGAGCTTAACTACCTAATATGGAGCGAACGAGGGGAATTGAAACATCTTAGTACCCTCAGGAAAAGAAATCAAAAGAGATTACGCTAGTAGCGGCGAGCGAACGCGTAAGAGGGCAAACCACTAGTTTACTAGTGGGGTTGTAGGACTGCAATATAGACTAAACTTAGCTAATAGAATAATCTGGAAAGATTAAGCATAGAGGGTGATACTCCCGTATATGAAAGCTTTGTTTTACTTAGCAGTATCCTGAGTAGGGCGGAACACGTGATATTCTGTCTGAAGCTGGGTAGACCACTATCCAACCCTAAATACTACTACTAGACCGATAGTGCACAAGTACCGTGAGGGAAAGGTGAAAAGAACTGAGGTGATCAGAGTGAAATAGAACCTGAAACCATTTGCTTACAATCATTCAGAGCCCTATGATTTATCAGGGTGATGGACTGCCTTTTGCATAATGAGCCTGCGAGTTGTGATGTCTGGCAAGGTTAAGGAAACCCGGAGCCGTAGCGAAAGCGAGTCTTAATAGGGCGTTTAGTCAGACGTTGCAGACCCGAAACGATGTGATCTATCCATGAGCAGGTTGAAACCGGTGTAAGAGCCGGTGGAGGACCGAACCCGCTAGCGTTGAAAAGCTATGGGATGACTTGTGGATAGGGGTGAAAGGCCAATCAAACATCGTGATAGCTGGTTCTCTCCGAAATATATTTAGGTATAGCGTCATGTAGTAATACTAGGGGGTAGAGCACTGAATGGGCTAGGGCATACACCAATGTACCAAACCCTATCAAACTCCGAATACCTAGTGTGTAATCATGGCAGTCAGGCGGCGAGTGATAAAATCCGTCGTCGAGAGGGGAACAACCCAGACTAACAGCTAAGGTCCCTAAATCTCATTTAAGTGGAAAACGATGTGGAGTTACTTAAACAACCAGGAGGTTGGCTTAGAAGCAGCCATCCTTTAAAGAAAGCGTAATAGCTCACTGGTCTAGTGATTCTGCGCGGAAAATATAACGGGGCTAAAATGAGTACCGAAGCTTTAGACTTAGTTTTCTAAGTGGTAGGAGAGCGTTGTATTTGCGTTGAAGGTATACCGGTAAGGAGTGCTGGAGCGAATACAAGTGAGCATGCAGGCATGAGTAGCGATAATTGGGGTGAGAATCCCCAACGCCGTAAACCCAAGGTTTCCTACGCGATGCTCGTCATCGTAGGGTTAGCCGGGTCCTAAGCAAAGTCCGAAAGGGGTATGCGATGGAAAATTGGTTAATATTCCAATGCCAACTATAATGTGCGATGGAAGGACGCTTAGAGTTAAGCAAGCTAGCGAATGGTAGTGCTAGTCGAAAGGTGTAGGTTAAGATCCAGGCAAATCCGGATCTTTTTAAGCCGAGACCCCACAGGCGTTTGAAGTTCTTCGGAATGGATAGCGAATTGCCGATACTGTCGAGCCAAGAAAAGTTTCTAAGTTTAGTTATAGTTGCCCGTACCGTAAACCGACACAGGTGGGTGGGATGAGTATTCTAAGGCGCGTGGAAGAACTCTCTTCAAGGAACTCTGCAAAATAGCACCGTATCTTCGGTATAAGGTGTGCCTAACTTTGTGAAGGATTTACTCCGTAAGCATTGAAGGTTACAACAAAGAGTCCCTCCCGACTGTTTACCAAAAACACAGCACTCTGCTAACTCGTAAGAGGATGTATAGGGTGTGACGCCTGCCCGGTGCTCGAAGGTTAATTGATGACGTTAGCTCTGCGAAGCGTTTGATCGAAGCCCGAGTAAACGGCGGCCGTAACTATAACGGTCCTAAGGTAGCGAAATTCCTTGTCGATTAAATATCGACCTGCATGAATGGCGTAACGAGATGGGAGCTGTCTCGAAGAGGGATCCAGTGAAATTGTAGTGGAGGTGAAAATTCCTCCTACCCGCGGCAAGACGGAAAGACCCCGTGGACCTTTACTACAGCTTGACACTGCTATTGGGATAAAAATGTGCAGGATAGGTGGGAGGCTTTGATCCATAGACGCCAGTTTATGGTGAGCCATTGTTGAGATACCACTCTTTTTTATTCTGATAGCTAACTAGCTTGAGTTATCCTCAAGTAGGACAATGTCTGGTGGGTAGTTTGACTGGGGCGGTCGCCTCCCAAAATGTAACGGAGGCTTACAAAGGTTGGCTCAGAACGGTTGGAAATCGTTCGCAGAGTATAAAGGCAAAAGCCAGCTTAACTGCGAGACATACACGTCAAGCAGGGACGAAAGTCGGTCTTAGTGATCCGGTGGTTCTGTGTGGAAGGGCCATCGCTCAAAGGATAAAAGGTACCCCGGGGATAACAGGCTGATCTCCCCCAAGAGCTCACATCGACGGGGAGGTTTGGCACCTCGATGTCGGCTCATCGCATCCTGGGGCTGGAGCAGGTCCCAAGGGTATGGCTGTTCGCCATTTAAAGCGGTACGCGAGCTGGGTTCAGAACGTCGTGAGACAGTTCGGTCCCTATCTGCCGTGGGCGTAAGAAGATTGAGGAGAGTTGACCCTAGTACGAGAGGACCGGGTCGAACCAACCACTGGTGTACGAGTTGTTCTGCCAAGAGCACCGCTCGGTAGCTATGTTGGGATGTGATAACTGCTGAAAGCATCTAAGCAGGAAGCCAACTCCAAGATGAATCTTCTTTTAAGAGCTCATATAGACTATGTGTTTGATAGGCTGGGTGTGTAATGGATGAAAGTCCTTTAGCTGACCAGTACTAATAGCTCGTCTGCTTATCTTTTAATAAGCATCACTTCCTTGTTAAGGATAAAAACTTAATATGATATGTTTTTATAAAACTTTGTTTATGACTTTTAACTTTATCAAGTAGTGTTAAATAAGAGATTTATCTGATATATCTTTTATTTAACACTGCCCGTGACTATACAGACGAGGAAACGCCTTGCTCCATCTCGAACCAAGAAGCTAAGCTCGTCCTGGCTGATGATACTCTCCCTTACTGGGATGTTGGAAAAGTAGGTCGTTGCGGGCTTTGTTAATTTTTAATATTCTTTATCTAAACAATCATCTTTTAATATTTATATTCTTAAATAATTAGACTTTTTATCTTTACATTTATAAATATCTTTTAGTTTATGCTTTTATACGAGTGTTGACTAAAAACACCAAATATGATAGACTCCAAACCCAAATTTACCCAAAAAGGACAAAAATGAAAAAGATTATATTCTCACTATTAGCAGCAGCTTCTACATTACTAGCAGCCATAAATTTAAACACTGCCACAAAAGAAGAGCTAATGAGTTTAGATGGCATAGGATCTTCAAAGGCAGATGCAATAATTGAGTATAGAAAAGCGAATAAATTTAACTCAATAGAAGATATAAAAAATGTAAATGGTATAGGTGATAAGACATTTGAAAATTTAAAATCAGATATATCAGTATCAGGCACTACAAAGATAGATGACACAAAATCAAAAATAAAATCTAAAAAAGATGAGATAAAAGAAAAAGTAAGTAAAAAGAGTGATGAAGTAAAAGAGAAAAAAGATGGTGCTAAAGATAGCGTAAAAGAAGTCAAAGATAAGAAAGAAAGCCCAAAAGATAAAGCAGAGAAAAAGAGCAAAGCTAAAAAAGAGAAAAGCAAAGAGTAATAAAATCTAGGAATTTATAAAATTCTTATATAAAGTATATAAAAATAGTTAGGAGCGCATAGCGTTCCTAATAAAAAATAGATTGGTTTTTATATATTTGCCTACTTTTTAAATTCTATAACTTAGTTTGTCAACTTTTTAAATTTTATAGATTAATAAGTTCATCTAATAGATCTTGTAAAGTAATGCTTCTTAAACTATCCTCTAAAGCTTCTTGTGCTTTTAGGAGGGGAGGGGTTAAGAGGCCTTCGATCTTGCCACCAAGTGGGCAAGCTTTAGGTGA
The DNA here is from genome assembly GCF_902460875.1 of Campylobacter concisus. Lineage (GTDB taxonomy): Bacteria > Campylobacterota > Campylobacteria > Campylobacterales > Campylobacteraceae > Campylobacter_A > Campylobacter_A concisus_AA. Next base: position 86,879 of record NZ_CABPVR010000004.1, read on the forward strand.
GTCAGAGTGGATCTTGAAAAGTTTTTCTTTATCATTTACTGCGTTAAAAATTTGAAGGAGGGTTAGGTATTGGGGAGGGTATCACTGACTTGAGATATGGTGTTTGTGGGGCCGGGGTGTTTAGGCATCAAATAGTTATGTCAAGCATATGATGTTCGCTAGGCACTATTTCCTCATTATCTGCTATATCGTCCAAATTTTCTCCGTCACTATCTCTTGAATTTTGTTTTTCGCTCTCAAACTCACTTGCCTCTTCTTCATTTTTTTGGCGTTCATGTTCCTTTTCAGGGTCTATTTTATAAGACTCTTCCATCGGACGCACCTCTTTGATCTCTTCACTTTGTTGCGAGGCAAGCTCAGCTGCCATTAAAGACTGCATATCAAATCTAGCTTGTTGATTTGCATGCACTTGCGATACTACTGGGGCATTTTGATTTATAAAGTTACTATTTCCTAAAGGTGTTACAGCCATTTTTAGCCTTTATTTATGATGATAGTTTTATAGTTCGTATAAGTGACATTTGCACCGTTTTCACGTTTTAAATTTTCACGCTTAGTGTAGTCTACCTCGTATCTGCCAGCTCCCTTTACACTAAATTCCACACAGAATTTAGCTGCCATTTCTAGCACATCTTCAGGCACCCTACTCTTGTTTGTCTTGATGATGACATGGGCGCTTGGGGCGTCTTTTAGATGAAGCCAGATGTCATCTTTTTTAGCAAGATTAAGCAAATTTATATTACCTTTTTCATTTCTACCAACTAAAATTTTAAATTCTCTAACGTAAAAAATTTCAGCATTTTCACTCACATCTTTCACATTACGTTCTCTTTGTTTTGCCTTGTTTTTTGGGCTTAAAATTTCAAGCTCATAAAGACTGTTCGCTTCTTTTAAAAGAGATTTTAGACCTTCAAAAAACTCGATCTTTTCACTTAAATTTCTCTTTTCTATCTCCACGCCAATAGCTTTTGCACGAAGCTTTTTTGATCTTGTGTAAAACTCATTTGCACTATTTTTTGGTGTATCGCTAAGAGTTAGTTTTATCTCGTTGCCATCAAAATCTTTTAGACAAATTTCCCTCTCATAACCTTTAAAATTCCCTAAATTTGCAAGCAAAAGTGATCCTAAATTCGCAGCTTCTTCACTCTTTTTTATTAGCTCATCTTTATCTTCAAGTGAGTTTAAAATTTCGCTCATGCTATCTATCTTTTTTTGTACGCTTGCAAGCTTCGCCTCTTTTAAGCTAGCTATCCTGGATTCATTTACTCTGTCCGCTTCGCTCTTAAAAAACGCCTCAAAGTCAGTTATGGGCTCGCACGGTTTTTCTTTGATGGTGATAGCTGAAAGCTCTCTTAAAACTTCGCCAGTTTCTATCTTTCGATAGCTGTTGTCGATGTGTCTTAACGCTTCAATGATTACGTTGTTTTCATCAGTTATTACAGCATTTGTAAAGCGGCCAGTAAATTCAAGATAAAGCACAAAATTTTCACTTTTATATGAGCCACTTTGCGTGCAGATAAATTTTAAAATTCTATTGTCTTTTAAGCATTCAACGCTTTTTATATGCGAGGCATTAAATCGCTTTTTTAGCACATTATCAAAGGGTGCTTGATAAATTTTTGCTTCTTTTAGCTCGTCATCTTTGTAGATAGCGGAGTTTGATTTGTTTAGATCAAAGATGATCTTCTCTCCATTAAATTCGATCAAAATAGCCATATCATTAATGCGTTTTGCTTGGTTTATCTTTGTAAAATTTGATAGATAACTTGCTATTTGAACTAAATGTGCGTACTTCATGTGGGGATTATATCAGAAATGTTGCAAAAATGTTTTAATAAAAGCTTTATCGCTAGCTATGAAAAGAATAGTAAAAATCTGTTTTCTGATCCATGTTTAATTTTTTCAAATGTTTTATTTGTAATGTTATTAAAATATAAATTTTTCGTAAATTTTTTTCATAAAAATTTAAAATATATTTTTATATAATGATAACTATTTTTATAATATTAAATTTTCTTTAAGGGATGATAAATGAATAAATTTCGCATTAGTGCGGTGCTTTGTTTTGCTATTTCTGCTTTAAATGCTGCTGATGTAAGCTTAGATGGAATTAGCATTGAAGATAGCGCAGACGATGGTTATAGAGCCACAACGAGTGAGGTGGCAAGACAAATACGCCAATTCTTGAGATACCACAAACTGTAAACGTTGTAACCCAGCAGCAGCTAAAGGATAAAAAGCCAGAAAATTTAATGGAATCGCTTCAAAACGTAAGTGGTGTTAGCTATGCGAATACAACTTCAGGAAATTTTGATGCGGCTTTAAAGCGTGGCTTTGGTGGCGGACGTGACGGCTCTATAATGCGTAATGGTGTATCAGCTGGTGTGACGCACAACTTTAATGCAACTGTACAAAGCGTCGAGGTGTTAAAGGGCCCAGCAAGCTTGCTTTACGACGTTCAAGATGCCGGCGGTATCATAAATCTAGTAACTAAAAAACCGCTTTATGAAAATAGCAATGAAATTTGGCTTGGCACCGGTAATAAAAAGTATAGAGATTTTGGCTTTGATTCAACTGGAGCTTTGGGTGAGAGCGGTTTTGCATATAGATTTATATTTGATTGGTCGGGTAAGGATTATTGGAGAGAGTATGGCGAATATAAAAATTTACTCATCGCTCCAAGTATAAGTTATAAAGGCGACGACTATCGTATTGATGCTGCCTACTCCCATACAAAATACACCGACCCCGCAGATCGCGGCATGTATATGCTAGAATCAGGACAAATTTTAGACATAGATAAAAAAGTCAGGTTAGATGAGCCATTCAACGAAATAGACGGCAAAGTAGATACTTTTGATCTAAGTTTTGAGAAAAATTTTGGCGAGAATTGGCTATTAAAAGGAGCTTATGCATTTTCACGCTCACTACATGAGTACGGACAAGCTCGCATTATGAATATAAATTTGGCTAGTGGAATCGCAAAAAGACGTATGGAGTGGTATGAAGATTTTGAGCATAAGACCCATGCTGGATCACTTACATTAAACGGTATAGTAGAAACTGGAAGCATAACTCATAATCTTTTATTTGGAGTAGATGCTAAAGAGTATCTAAGACAACGTCCAGAAGCTCGTCAGATCGAAGCAAATGATGCTAGAAATAATATAAATATCTACTCGCCTATTTATGGTAGAGTTAGCGTAGATGACATCAAAAGTAGAGGTGCTAGCAAAAAGACGCAATACCACAAACTAAAAACGATCGGTACTTACGCACAAGATAGTATAAATTTAACTGATAGCTTAATATTTGTAGCGGGACTAAGGTATGAATACTACAACCAAATAGTAGGCGATCAAAACAGATATATTGCCAGACCTTTGCCTTTTACTAAAAGTATAGATAAAAGTGGTGGCAAGCTGCTTTATAATGTCGGACTTTTATATCTACTAACTCCTGAGTGGTTAGTTTATACTAGCCACTCTCAAAGCTTTAAGCCACAAACCTCTATCGGCAACAAAGGTGCTGTCTCATTAGAGCCAGAAGAGGGAAAATCTATCGAGTTTGGAACAAAATTTCAAAACAATAGCATAACCGCAATGGCAGCTTTATTTAATATCGATAAGAAAAATATTATAAACAATGTAAACAATATATCATATACGAGTGGTAAAGCAAATTCTAGAGGAGTAGAGTTTGATTTTAATGGACGTATTACAGATGGACTTAGTGTAAGTTCAAGCTATACCTATACCAAAACTAAACTAAAAGAAGATAGAAATATGGCTTGGAAAGTGGGTAGGCCGCTTGAGGCTACTCCAAAGCATCAAGCGAGTTTATTTGCTAATTACGATTTTACCCATCTTGGCGTAAAAGGTCTAAGAATAGGTGGTGGCGCCAGGTATTTTGGCTCTTGGTATACTTACAATCAACAAAAAAACTCAGCAGCTTATGGAAGCTTTTATAAATTACCACATGCTATTACTTACGATGCTTTTGTTAGCTATACGACTAGAATTTCAGGCTATGAGACAAATTTTGCATTTAATGTGAAAAACCTAACTGATAAACTTTACTACGTAACAGCATCATCTGGAACCGACTCTTCAGTGTTGCCTATCACCCCAGGTTATGCTCGTCAGTTTATGCTAACAGCTAGCGTTAAATTTTAAATTTACTAGGCCTTTTGGCTTAGTAAATTTTCTTTAAATTTAGCAATTTTCGTTAAAATCGCCTCAAAATTTAAAGGAAATTTATGAAACAAACTATCACCGAGAAAATATTTTCAGATCACGTTGGCAAAGAGGTAGGCGCAGGAGAGATCATCGAGAGCAAGATCGATATGATCATAGGCAACGACATCACGACACCTATTTCGATCAAGCAGTTTGAGCGAAGCGGCGCTAAAAAGCTAGCTAACCCAGACGGCTTTGCCATCGTTATGGATCACTACATCCCGACAAAAGATATCTTAAGCGCCAACCAAGCCAAAATTTCACGCGAATTTGCCTATAAACACGACCTTAAAAACTATTTTGATGAAAAAGATATGGGCATCGAGCACGCGCTTTTGCCTGAAAAGGGGCTAGTCATCCCAGGTGACGTTATCATCGGCGCAGATAGTCACACCTGTACGCACGGCGCTCTTGGAGCGTTTAGCACTGGTATGGGCAGTACCGACCTAGCTTATGCGATGATCACTGGCAAAAACTGGTTTAAAGTGCCTGAGAGCATCAAGGTCATTTTTAAAGGCAAACTTGATAAGCACGTCTACGGCAAGGACCTTATCCTTGAGATCATCCGTCAAATAGGCGTTGATGGCGCACTTTACAAGGCGCTTGAGTTTAGCGGTGAGGTGATAGAGGGCCTTAGTATGGATGATAGATTTTCAATGTGTAATATGGCGATTGAAGCTGGTGCAAAGAGCGGTATCATCGCGGTTGATGAGATCACAAAAGAGTTTTTAAAAGATAAAAATTTACGCGATAAACCAAGATTTTTCTACTCAGACGAGGGCGCAAAATACGACAAAATTTTAGAGATTGATGTGACTAATCTTGATCCAGTTATCGCATATCCATTTTTGCCAAGCAACGGCAAGAGCGTAAGGCAGGCGGTTCGTGACGATTTAGCCATTGATCAAGCATTTATCGGTTCATGCACAAATGGCCGCCTAAGCGACCTTCGAATCGCAGCACAAATTTTAAAAGGCAAAAAAGTAGCTCGCAAGACAAGGCTTATCATCACTCCAGCGACGCAAAAGATCGCAAGAGCTGCCGAAAAAGAGGGCTTAATTGACATTTTCATTGATGCAGGAGCGGTTGTGAGCAATCCAACTTGTGGCGCTTGTCTTGGCGGATATATGGGAATTTTAGGTGCAAATGAGCGCTGCATCTCGACGACAAATAGAAATTTCGTCGGACGTATGGGCGATAGAACGAGTGAAATTTATCTAGCCAACTCAGCAGTTGTAGCGGCCTCAGCCATAGCAGGTAAAATCGCCGATCCGAGGGACTTATAAAAAATAATATGGATAGTTTGATATCTGACTCATTGAAAATTGTACTTGGTGCAGTCCTAACAATGTGTGCGCAATGGGTGTACGCTAATCTAAACACGAAAAAAGAGAAAAATAAACTCAGGCGACAAAAGCTAGAGGAAGCGTTTATTATAGTTGGGGATATTTTAGGGGGAATACATTACAAAGTAGCTTTATTAATAAATCCAAATTTAAATATAGAAAATCCAAAATTTGAAATTGGTAAATTACACTCGCTTATCAGTTTTTACGCACCAGAACTGCAAGAGGACTATAAGGATTTTATGTCTACATATCAAGAATTCGGTCCGCTTATCCTAAACAAATTCAGAACTTTAGATAGTGATGACAAAAGAATAGAGGCAACAACTGAGGAGCTAGTACAAATGATCTTTTCGCTAAGCTCAAAAGGCAATATAATTAAAGAAAAGTTAGCCAAAATAGCGCAAACACTATAAATTAGTTGTTGCGGCGAAGCAAATAATGTTTTATTGTAAAATCACCGCAACATCTAAATGGCGTATTAAAACGCTGTTATAGTTGCCAAAAGACCAAAAATTATACCTGGGAAGTTTGCAGCAGAAAGTGGATAGTCTTTTTTAGCTTTTAATAGGCCGTAGCTTGTCCAGATTGTGCAGTTTAGTGCGGCTGCCAGTGGCTGTATAAAAGGCGTCTTGTTGCCATCAAGATTACCCATTATTTGTGGGATGTATGAAAAGTACATAACAACTGATAGGCATGTGCCGATCCAGCCTAAAATTTGTAGATTTTTTTCGCTCATTGCTTCTCCTTAAATAAAAGCGCCATTATATCTTTTTTTTAACCATAGCAAGCAAATGGATAAAATAGCCATGATTTTTACTGCGATTAAGATGGTTTTGGTAAAATTGAGCATTTTAAAAGGATAAAAATGCCAGATATAGTATATGACAAAGCAAAATGGCATTGGGGTGCGAAAGATGCGCCGACTGATATACCGCATGAAAACGGTGCGACACACATTGCATTTTTCTTTCGCTGGTGCATGGAACACAAATTTTATTCAAAGGAATTTGCGGCAGATTTTGCGGACGATATAGCACAGATGGACGAAAATTTTAACTATCGTCAGTATCTTTTTGACGCTATGGACGGCGTACTTGGAAGCGCGGAGCTAAATACTGCTGGTAAAGCCTTTGCAAAAGCTTACTATACGACCGATCGGACAAAATTTGCCAAAATGTATGGTTGGTATTTGCAGGATTATACGGATTTTGTTTCGAAAAAATTTGGTGAAAAATACTTTGATAACGCCTATTTTTATATAGAAAATTCACAAGAAAACTATGCCTTGATCAAAGCTATCATTGATCGTCGCTACGAGGAATTTTTAACAATGAAAAGGGCAAAGCAGGCTTAAAATTTTACAAGTAGCATAAACAAAAATAAGTTTTTATCACATATTTTTGGTAGATCAAAGCCGCTTTTAGCTAAATTTAGCCTCATAACTTTCTTAAGGGAAAAGATGCAAACTTGCGTGATTTTAGCAGGTGGCAAAAGCTCGCGTATGGGGCAAGATAAGACACTTTTGCCATTTGGTGGTTTTAAGACGCTTACTCATTATGAGGTTGCGAAATTTAGCAAAGTTTTTGGCGAAGTTTATGTAAGCTCGAAATTTGAGAAATTTAGCCCGCCACTAAAGCTTATAAAAGATGAAAATAGCAATAACTATTCGCCAATGCTCGCACTTTACTCCATTCTTAAAAATTTTGATCATAGTGTTTTTGTGATCCCAGCCGATATGCCATTTTTTGATCTTAAAAGCTTAGAGGAGCTTGTTAAATTTAAAGATGAATTTGACATGGTTGTGGCTAGTGATAATGAGCACATTCACTCGCTTTGTGGTTTTTTTAGCCCAAGGCTTGCCACTTTGGCTCATGAGTTTTATTTAAAAAATGAGCATAAAATCGGACTTTTGAGAAAAAGCTGTAAATGCAAAGTCGTAAATTTTAAAGATAGTGAGCAGTTTTTTAACGTAAATTTCCCTGACGAATACGAAATGGCAAAGAAAATCCAAGAAAAGAAGATAGATGATGAGTAAAATTTTATTATTTTTAAGCCTTGGCCTTAGTTTTTTGATGGCAAGTGGACTGGACGATTTTAAAAGAGCACAAGAGCTGGAGCAAAGTGGCGACATAAAGGCTGCGATGCAAATTTATAAAGAGCTAGCCAAAAGCTCTTTAAACGAGCAAAGCGTGATACAAAATGTGCAAGAGAGTGAGCCAGCGCCAAGAGAGGCAAAGCTAAAGCAAGCTGATCTTTTAAGAGAAGATAAAAGTGGTAAAAATTTACAAAATGCACTTGGTATTGAGCTTTATAAATTTAACTACCTTTTACCAGTAACTTATGCTAAAAATGTGCCAAATGATGAGCGAAAAAGCGTTGAAACTAAGTTTCAAATAAGCCTTGCAAAGCCGTTATTTTATGACCTATTTGGGCTTAGAGAGAGCCTTGTAGCAGCCTACACCCAGACATCTTGGTGGCAGATAACAAGAACTTCAGCGCCATTTCGTGAGACGAACTATCAGCCAGAAATTTTTCTAAATTTTGCTTCTCCAAAATATTTGGAGCAAATAGGTGTAAAAAACCTAAAATTTGGACTTTTGCATGAGTCAAATGGACGAGATGGTAGCAATTCAAGAAGCTGGAATAGAGCTTATGTGCAAAGTGATTTTGTTTTTGGCAAGCTTAGTATTTCGCCAAGAGCTTGGATGGTAGTGGGCAATAAGGGCGATAATAAAGATATATTAAAATACATAGGACACGGCGATGTAAGGCTTAGCTACAACCTTAATGATCACATTTTTAGCCTGATGCTAAGAAATAACTTACATTTTGATAAAACAAATAAAGGTGCTGCTGAAATTTCATATATGTTTCCTATCTTCTCAACCGGAGTTTATGGCTATTTGCAGTATTTTACTGGATATGGCGAGAGTTTGATTGATTATAATAGGCATACTGATAAATTTGGTCTTGGTTTTGTTATTTTAAAATAAGATAAAAATTTTAAACTTATAAAATGGCTAAATTTAGGCAAATAGTCATAAATTTACTCAAATATGTCAAAAAATTTTAATTAATCAAAAAACTTAAAAATATTAGAAAAGATACAAGCAAATTTTGCTAAAATCTTAAGCAAAATCTCAGAGCAAAGGAGTTTTTATGAGTGGAATCTCACTAATTGTCTGTTTTGTTGTAGCCATCATACTTATGATCGTTATGATCTCTAAGCTAAAAGTGCATCCATTTTTGGCACTTATGAGCATATCTTTAGTTCTTGCGATCGTCGCAGGCATTGATCTGTCCAAGATCCCAGCGATGATAGGTGTCGGTTTTAGTGGCACATTTAAGAGTATCGGTATCGTTATTATCTTTGGAACGATCATTGGCACTGTGCTTGAAAAAACGGGAGCTGCTTTAAAGCTAGCTGATATGGTCGTAAAGTTAGTCGGACAAAAGCGTCCAGAGCTTGCTATGCTCATCATGGGCTGGGTTGTCGGCATTCCGGTATTTTGTGATAGTGGATTTGTCGTTTTAAACTCTATTCGCGAGGCACTTTATAAGAAAATTTCAGCAAGCCCAGTCGCGATGTCAGTCGCACTTAGTGGCGGTCTATACGCATCTCACGTCTTTATCCCGCCAACCCCTGGTCCAATAGCAGCTGCAGGAACACTTGGTCTTGGCGGAAATTTACTCCTTGTCATCATCATGGGAACAGTCGTTTCAGTGCCTGTGTTGATAGCTGTTTATTTCTTTTCAAAGAGTGTTGGCAAAAGTGTGACTATCAGCGACAAAGATGCTGACGCTACCATCACAGCTAGCTATGAAGATCTTTTAAAGAAATTTGGCACGCTACCTAGTGGATTTTTGAGCCTTGCACCTATCATCATGCCTATCATCTTTATGGCGATTGGTTCTATTGTCGATGTTTTAGCAAAACAAGGCATGTTTGATAAAATGGCTCTCTTACCAAAGATACTTTTATTTTTAGGAAATCCTATCATTGCTCTTGCAATCGGCGTGATCTTTTGCGTATTTTTATTAGTCGAAGCCAGAAAAATAAGAGAATTTGACCACATCACAAACGAGTCTTTAAAGATCGCTGGACCGATACTCTTTATCACAGCAGCTGGCGGTGTTTTGGGCAACGTCATCACTGAGGCCGGCTTTGTAAATTTCATAAAAGAAAACGCAACCGCCATAAAAGCAATAGGAATTTTCTTCCCATTCATTATCTCAGCCGTACTAAAAACCGCTCAAGGAAGCTCGACCGTGGCTATCATCACGACAGCATCTATCATGGGCGCATTTAGCGCTGATAACTCGCTCATGCATACACTTGGCTTTACGACCGAGCTTTCAGCTGCACTTTGCGTCATGGCAATAGCATCTGGTGCGATGTGCGTATCTCACGCAAATGACAGCTACTTCTGGGTTGTGACAAATTTTAGTAAGATGAGCGCAGAACAAGGATATCGCACACAAACAGCTATGACGTTTATAATGGGTATCGTTGGTATAATTAGCGTTTACATATTATATTTGGTGCTTTTATGAAAATTTTAGTTGCGATTGATTCATTAAAAGGCTCGCTTAGCTCGCTTGAGGCGGGCCTTGCTGTAAAAGAAGGACTAGAAGAGATCGGCTGTGAGGTCGTTGTCAAGCCTATCGCAGATGGTGGCGAGGGTAGTGTAGAGGCGATGGCTGATGCACTTGGTGCGAAATTTATAGATACGATAGTTAAAAATCCACTTGGAATTGAAATTTTAGCTAGATATGCACTAAAAGATGACCTTGCAATACTTGAAATGTCAAGTGCTTCGGGCCTTACACTCATAAATCCAGATGAGAGAAATCCACTAAAAACTAGTACATTTGGTTTTGGTCAGATGATAAAAGATGCCATTGCTAAAGGCGCTAGAAAATTTATCATTGGCATCGGTGGAAGTGCGACAAATGACGCTGGTACAGGCATGCTTAGCGCACTTGGCTTTAAATTTTATGATAAAGATGGTGCTTTACTTGAAGGAAAAGGCGAAAATTTAGCCAAAATTTATGAGTTTACAGATGAAGAGGCACTAAAAGAGCTAAAGGAGTGCGAGTTTTTAATCGCCTGCGATGTAGATAATCCGCTTTATGGCATGAATGGAGCAGCCCATGTTTATGCCCCTCAAAAGGGTGCAAATGGCCGTATGGTAAAAGAGCTTGATGATGGGCTAAAACACTTTGCAACTCTTGTAAAGGAAAAGACTAATAGTAAATTTCACACACAAAAAGGTGCTGGTGCCGCTGGCGGACTTGGCTTTGCATTCGTGGCATTTTTAGGAGCGAAACTTCGCCCAGGTATTGAGATCATTACGCAGACTATTGCACTTGAAGATGAGATCAAAAAGGCTGATCTAGTCATCACTGGTGAAGGCCGCATGGACTTTCAAAGCTCAATGGGCAAGACACCAACTGGGGTTGCAAAACTAGCCAAAAAGTATCATAAGCCAGTGATTGCATTTGCTGGAAGCGTGCAAAAATGTGCCAAAGATTGCCACAAAAATGGGATTGATGCCTATTTTTGTATATTAAATGAGCCAGTGAGTCTTGAAGAAGCGATGAGAAAAGATGTTGCGATTAGAAATTTAAAGATGACAGCGGAGCAAGCCATTCGCCTTTATATGCTAAACTACAAAGCATAAATTTAAGAAGATAGAAGTTTATTTTCTATCTTTTTTCCACTTCTTTCTAAATTTTACTATCCAAATTCTATCTTTTAAGTGCTACAAAAATTCTCAAAATTTAATACATTTTGCAAAAATATAAAATAAACTTTAGAAAAAATATTTACTATGTTAAAATAAGAAAAAATTCTAAAAAGAAAGGAGAATTTTTATGCAACAGACCTTAAATTCTCGTCGCAGCTTCATTGCAGCTGCAGGATTATTTTTTGCTACGACCGCGCTAAAGGCATCACCAAAGGACTTTAGTGGTAGTGGCGTTCGCTACGGCATGGCGATAGATCTAACAAGATGTGTTGGCTGTCAGTCATGTACTATGAGCTGTATGTTGGAAAACGACGTTCAGCCAGGTGCTTTTAGAACCATTGTTTCCGAGTACGAGGCAAAGGATAAAAGCGGTAAAATGGCAGTCATTGCGTCACTTCCAAGGCTTTGCAACCACTGCAACAATCCAGCCTGTATTAGTGTTTGTCCAACTGGTGCTAGCCATCAAAGAAGTAATGGCATAGTAAAGATTGATACAAAAGAGTGCATAGGCTGTGCGCTTTGCGTAGAGGCCTGTCCATATCACGCAAGATATCTTAGCCTACATACCTACAAGGCTGATAAATGTACTTTTTGTGACCACAGACTAAGAGCAGGGCTTCAGCCAGCATGCGTAGAGAGCTGTGTGGGCGGTAGCCGTATAATAGGCGATCTTAATGATCCTAACTCAAATATCAGAAAATTTCTAGCCACACACGAGACTATGGTCATAGATAGCCCTAAAAATACAAATCCGCAGGTTTTCTACCACGGCGTTAGTGAGATTTTGGCTAAAAACGATAAGAAACTCGAGCTTGATAATGGATATAAAAAGGTTATCAGCTGGAGCGAAGAGATAGCACAGTAAAAGGAAATAAGTAATGCAAAGAAGAGAATTTTTAAAAAGATCAGCCGTGCTCTCAACACTAACCACGAGTGCTATGCTGGCAGATGAAGATAAGGACGACTATAAACCGCAGGCAAACTCACTAGAGCCTGAATTTCGAGTAAAGGACGGCAAAATTTCACTTAGTGATGGACATAGTGTTATTTTTTCGATGTGCCATGGCTGTACGACGAAGTGTGGCATAAGACTTCACGTAGACGACAAAAACGACCGCGTTTTAAGATGTAGTGGCAACCCATACCACCCACTCTCAAACGTACACTGGGCAAATTTTGACACATCGATAAATGACGCACTTCTTGCCACAACACTAAGTGGCGAAGACGAAAAGCGAGCCACAGTTTGCGCTAGAGGAGCGATATTGCCTGAGATGATAGACTCACCTGCAAGGATACTAACGCCACTAAAGAGAGTTGGTAAAAGGGGTGAGGGAAAGTGGAAGAGCATAAGCTTTGAGCAGCTAGTAGAAGAGGTAGTGGAGGGCGGAGATCTCTTTGGTGAGGGGCATGTTGATGGGCTAAGAGCAATATATAGCGATGAGCTAATCGACAGCGAAAACCCAGAGTACGGTACCAAACGCAATCAATTTTTAAGTTTTTATCTATATGACGGGCGCTCTGACATCGTTGATCGCTTTGTCAAAAAGTCATTTGGCACTATAAATCACTACTCACACGGCGGAATTTGCGGCGGCGGCTTTAGGGTCGGCGGCAAGATCGCGCACAATGCAAAGGGCTTTGCACATACAAAACCAGACTATGAAAACTCTAAATTTGTTATCTACTGGGGCACTTCGCCGTCAAATGGTGGCAACCCTTTCCAAAAACAGGCAAAAATGCTCTCTTATGCAAGAGGCACGAGAGATGACTTTAGCTACGCAGTGGTCGATCCAAGTGTTACAAATGCTGTAAAATACGCCTCTTCGGACAAAGGCCGCTGGATAGCGATAAAGCCAGGTACCGACTCAGCTCTAGCTATGGCTATGATACGCTGGATCATAAAAAATGAAAAATACGCAACGAACTACCTTATCCAGCCAAATTTAGACCAGGCAAAGCTAGCAGGCGAGATACACTGGTGCAACGCCACGCATCTAGTCATTACCGAAAAAGACCACAAAGACTATGGCAAATTTGTACTTATCAATAACGAGTGGCAGGTCTGCTCGCAAGATGGCAAGATACAAAGCTACAAGGTAAATGAACCAGCCAAGCTCTACTACAAAGGTAAAATTTTAATAGACGGCAAAAAAGTCGAGGTAAAAAGCTCAATGCAGCTTTTAAAAGAATCAGCTTATAAACATAGCTTAGAGGAGTACTCAAAAATTTGTGGTGTAAGCATTGAAGATATCATCTGGCTTTGCGAAAATTTCACCAAAAATGGCAGACAAGTGAGCACAAACGTACATGGCGGTATGATGCATACGCAAGCTGGTATGACTACTTTTGCGATCCTTTGTCTAAACACGCTCATGGGCACTTACGGCTATAAAGGCGGCAATGTCAATGCAAGTGCCGGCACACACGAGTTTTTAAAGGGCAGATATGACCTTGAGAGCTTTGAGGGCGCTTATAAACCAAATGGTCTAAATTTATCAAGATCAGGCAAATACTACGAAACAAGCTCTGAGTATAAGCGCAAAGTAGCAGCTGGCGGCAGCGGCTATCCATCAACTCAGCCATGGTATCCTATCTCTATGCCACTTGTAAACGAAACGCTTACAAGTCACAAGGCCGGCTATCCATACAAAGTAAAAGTTTTCATAAACTACATGACAAACGTACTTTACGGACAAGCAGGACTTGAAAGAGCGGTCTTAGACGTACTAAAAGATAGTAAAAATTTACCACTTTTTGTGGGCATCGATGCTTTTATGAACGAGACAAACGCCTATGCTGACTACATCGTGCCAGATGGAGTAAATTTAGAAAACTGGGCACTTCCAAACTCTCTTTGGGGAACGATCGCTAAAACTTCAGTCGTGCGCTATCCAGCTGTTAGCTCAAAGCAGGCAAAGGATAAAAACGGTAGCGCGATCGACGTTGAGGCATTTTATATAGCCGTGGCAAAGAGGCTTGGACTAAAAGGCTTTGGCAAAAATGCCTTCAAAGACAAAGACGGAAATTTCATGGACCTTGACGTAAAAGAGCAGTATTACGCGGCTGCACTAGCAAATTTAGCCTTTGATGGCGAGGGTGTGAAAGATATAAGCGACGAGGACAAAAAGCTTAGTAAGATATCAAGAGTGATGACAAAACTCAATCCTTATCTAAAAGACGAAGAGAAGCCAAAAGTGGCGCACGTGCTAGCAAAAGGCGGCAGATATGACAGCTACGAGAATGCATACAAGGGCGATAAAGCAACCATAAAAGTGCCAGCGCCTACACCAGCTTCGATCTACTATGAGCCACTTGGCGGACATAGACACTCTATTACTGGCGAATTTATGCCAGGAGTGCCGACTCTGATGTTACCAGTAGCAAGTGACGGCACGCCGCTTGAGAAATTTTTCCCACGCTCTGAGTGGAAATACACAGTGAGCTCAAGAAAGTCAAATATCCAGCACTTCTACACCTTTGTTAGTCCAAGGCTAAGATCTGTTCATCCTAAGAATTTCATAAGGATATCGACAGATGTGGCTAGCGAGCAAGGCATACGCTCAGGCGATAAGGTCAAAGTGACTACACCTTATGGTGCGCAAGTTGGTGAGGCATTTGTGACAGATGGCGTTGCTAGCGGGGTTATTAGTATCGAGCATGGATTTGGTCATGATGAGTTTGGTATAAGAACGCACATCGTCGATGGAAAGCCAGCTTTTGGGACCGCAAATTTAGAAAAAGGGGTCAATCATAATAAGCTTGGACTTCTTGATCCAAAAAGAAATGGCGAATTTAGTTTAAATGACTGGTTGGTTGGCACTTGCGCTAGACAAGCACTTCCTGCAAAGATAAGAAAGATCGGCTAGGCCGATATAAATTTGGCGAGTAGAATAAAATTTGCTTGCCAAATTTCACTTTTTGTAAGAGCTTTTGACTGGTGGATTGTAAATTTAGATACAGAGCAAGCTTTTAGGCTGCTTGCAAGCTAAAATTTCCTCATATATTTATAGGGTTTCATAGTTAAATAATGTTTTAAATTTTGCATGAGTTAAATTTAGTATTGCTAGTTTGCTTTGGCTTTAAGCGCTCTAGTTTGCTAGATCCTCAGCCACTTTTGCAGCAAGTTTTAGCTTATCGCTATCAAAGTGAGTATAAATTCTTGAGGTATTTAAGCTTGCATGACCTAGAGCTTCTTGCACCAAAACAAGGTCCTTTTGCTTTTTGTAAAGCATCGTTGCAAAGGTGTGGCGCAGCATGTGAGCACCATTTTTCTCTTTTCTGATACCAGCTTTAAAAAGGATCTGCTCTACTATGCGGCTTACGTAGGCTTGCGTCAGCCTGGTGCCTTTTTTATTTATAAAAAGATAGCCTTCTTTATTGATATAATTTATTGCGATCGCATTTAGATGAGCTTCTATTAAGTGTCGTTTTATCATAACGATGCGGTATTTGTTGCCTTTGCCTCGTATCCTAATGATAAAAAGATCGCCATCTTCAGTGATATCTTTTCGCTTTAAATTTAGAGCCTCACTCACACGAATGCCAGTAAAAATTATCGTTTTTATTATGAGCTTATTGCGATTTGAGTTTTGCTTAAAATCGCTCTCCTCGATCGCATCAAGAAATTTTTTGACCTCATCTTCGCCCATAAACTCAGGCAACTTTTGCCCTTTGTTACCGCTCACTCCGCCCCAGTTTTTTAAATTTATATCAAAAACATGGGCCTTGCCATCCTCTTCGTTTTGTTTGTCTAAAAACGCAAAGAAATTTATCACTGAGATGCGGTAATTTTTCTTGCTAGCATCGCTTAGCCCGCCGGTTGTGCTAGCTAGTATTTCACTTAACAGCTCTTCATCGATCTGCTTTAGGCTGCTAAGCTCGTAAAATTTCATCGTTTCATATATTTTTTTAAGTGGATTAAAGTAGGTATTTATGCCAGTAAGCCCCGCATTTCTCGCGCTTTTTACCAAACCATCAAGCTGGTCTATGTTTTTTATCTCGCGGCTTAGAGCGTAATTCACACTTGCAAGTGCCTTTGGATCCCTAAGCTCTTTATTCGAAAGTGAGCTAAGTTTAAATTTGACGTAGCGAGTGAGCCAAAATATAAATGAGTTTTCAAAATTATCTTTACAATCAAGCGGGTATTTCAAACCAATAACCTTAAATTTTTATTTTGAAAAGTATTATATTTGAAATTTTATGAAATAAAATTCAAAAACTATAAAAGCTTAAGCAAATATCCATTTTCAGCGGCTTCGAGCTTATATTTATGCATCTTATCAAGCTCCAAAACCACCCTGAAATATCTATCATGCCAGCCTATGATCACATTTTTAAAATGTTCATTTTCAAGTTTTAAGCTCTTAGTTTTAAAGCTTCTTGGCGGCCTTGCAAAGTCAAGAACGATCTTATTTTTCTCATAAGCAAAATGCTTTAAATTTTTAGCTTTTGTAGCGATTTTTAGCTCTTTACCGTTGGCTAGAAAGCTTATAAAACCTAGAAATTTAACATTTTTTCCATTTTTTACACTATCAACTGGTTTTGTACTAGGCTCAATCTTTATCTCGACCACCTTTTGTTCAGGCTTTGTGGTAGTTTCTTTTGTTTTGTCTGTGCTAAGATCGATCACTACAACACTTGGAGTTGGCATATCTGAGGTTTTATTTCTATCTTTATTTGAAATTTTAGTTTCATTTTTTTCTATTATCACAGGAGTGCTTACTTTTTGGCTAGGCATATTTGCCATTGTGACCGAAACATCTAGCTTTTTTGCCACAACTGGTTCTGGATTTTTTACCTTATTTAAAGCAAATTCATCGCTGTAATCGATAGTTTTATTTATATCAGCTAGCCTTTTTTCCTTTATAGTACCGTCATTCGCCCTATATCTTATGGTGACATCTAGTAAAAGTGCCGCATCGCTTGGAAATTTAAACGAAAGAGAATCAAATCTATCAAATTTTTCTATGATATTTGTTGTCATAACGCTTGTATTTAGCTCGCTAATAGGCATAAATGGGTTCTCTCTAGCAAACATACTTGCTGCAAATATAGATAAAACTAACCAAAATTTTTTCATCATTCCTACTTTTTATTAAAGTCTGGCTCAAGGCCTTGTAATTCAAAATAATCTTTTTGCAGACGCGCGTTCATTTTTTTTAAAATTTCCACGTCTTCGCTAAGCCTCTCTTTTTTACTCTGAAGGCTTAGCATAACATCAAGTGAGCGTTTGCCAAACATTATATTGCCTACATAAAAAGCAAACATAGCCACACAAATGGTGGCTATGACATAGCGTAATGTTGGTCTAATGTATTTTAAAATTTTATGAAATATGCCATCAGTGTTGCCATATTCGTCTAAAATTTCGCTCAAATATTATCCCCCAAAAACTCTCCAGTCTCAAGTTCGATCTCAAGTAAGCGGTTGTATTTTGCGTTACGCTCGCTTCTTGAAGTGGCACCTGTCTTTATCTCGCCAGTATTTAGTGCGACTGCAAAGTCAGCGATGAACGCATCTTCGCTCTCGCCGCTTCTATGACTCATTATGCAGCGATATCCGTTTCTTTGAGCAAGGCGGACAGTTTGCATGGTTTGTGTGACTGAGCCTATTTGATTTGGCTTAATTAGGATTGCATTTGCGATCTTTTTCTCAATGCCTTCGCGTAAAATTTTCTCATTTGTGACAAAAAGATCATCGCCAACTAGCTGCACTTTGCTGCCAAGCCTTTTTGTAAGCTCAGCCCAGCCGCTCCAGTCGTCCTCGCTAAGGCCATCTTCGATAGAAAATATCGGATATTTTTCACAAAGTTTTTCGTAGTAGCTAATGAGCTCGTCGCTACTAAATTTCTTGCCTTCAAGCTCGTATTTGCCGTCTTTATAAAGCTCGCTTGAAGCAACATCAAGGGCTAGCTTTATCTGACTGCCTAGTTCATATCCAGCCTCTTTTACAGCTTGTGAGATCAGTTTTAGTGGCTCTTCGTTGTCTTTTAAATTTGGAGCAAAACCACCCTCATCGCCGACAGCCGTGCTGTGTCCAGCTGCGTTTAGGATAGATTTTAGCTTGTGATAAATTTCAGTTGCGGCTCTTAGCGCCTCGCTAAATGTGCTAAAGCCAAATGGCATGATCATAAATTCTTGAAAATCAACGCTGTTGTTTGCGTGTGCGCCGCCATTTATGATGTTAAACATCGGCACTGGCAAGATGCTGGCGTTTGCACCGCCAAGGTAGCGATAAAGCGGGATATTTAGGCTCTTTGCAGCTGCACGAGCTACCGCCATAGATACGCCAAGGACTGCGTTTGCGCCTAAATTTGAGTAGTTGTGCGTGCCATCAAGCTCAAGCATCTCAGCATCGACTGCTTTTTGATTGTAGGCATCAAGGCCGATTATCGCCTCAGCGATCTTTTCATTTACGTTTGAAACGGCTTTTAAAACGCCTTTACCAGCGTATCTCTCGTCTTTGTCACGAAGCTCTAGCGCCTCGCGCTTACCAGTGCTTGCGCCACTTGGTACGATCGCACTTGCCTCGGTTCCGTCGCTTAGTCTAACTGTCGCACGAACTGTTGGGTTGCCTCTGCTGTCTAAAACCTCGTGAGCTTCTACATCTTCAATAAATACCATTATTCATCTCCTGCTTCGTTTGTTTCATCATCTTCATCTTTTGCACCGCTGCTTATTAGGTGATCTATCCCCATTGAGCCTTTGATCGCCGCTACTATCTCATCAGAAATTTCTGGGTGCTCTTTTAGGTAGGCTTTGGCGTTTTCTCTGCCTTGACCTAGTTTTTCAGCCTTGTAGCTAAACCACGCGCCTGATTTGTCGATGATGTCGAGCTTTACGCCATAGTCGATGATCTCGCCCTCTTTGCTCACACCCTCGCCAAACATGATGTCAAATTCAGCCACTTTAAATGGAGGCGCGACCTTATTTTTGACAACTTTTGCTTTTGTGCGGTTGCCGATAGGCTCGTCGTTTTGTTTAAGTGTGGCTATCTTTCTCACATCAATCCTTACAGATGAGTAAAATTTAAGCGCATTACCGCCAGTTGTGGTCTCTGGCGTGCCATATCCCATCATACCGATCTTCATACGAATTTGATTGATGAAGATAACAGTTGTCTTCATCTTGCTTAAAATTCCAGTTAGCTTTCTAAGCGCCTGGCTCATAAGCCTAGCTTGCAGACCAACGTGCTGATCGCCCATGTCGCCATCTATCTCGCTCTTTGGAGTAAGAGCAGCGACGCTATCAACTACAATAAGATCGATCGCACCACTTCTTGCAAGTGTCTCAACGATCTCAAGTGCCTGCTCGCCAAAATCTGGTTGAGAGACATAAAGGTTGTCGGTATTTACGCCTAAATTTGAAGCGTATTTTACGTCTAATGCGTGCTCTGCATCGACAAATGCACAAATTCCGCCAGCTTTTTGCGCTTCAGCTATGATATGAAGCGTGAGCGTGGTCTTACCAGAGCTCTCTGGTCCGTAGATCTCGATGATCCTGCCTTTTGGAACGCCACCTATGCCAAGAGCTAGGTCAAGCCCTAGCGAGCCAGTAGGTATCGACTCGATAGCCTCAACCTCTTTGTCGCCAAGTCTTAAAAGCGTGCCTTTACCAAAAGCTTTATCGATCTGCTTTAGCGCAAGCTCAAGCGCCTTTTTCTTGTCCGCTTCGCTCTCTGGGATAGCTATCTTTTTGTCACTATCTTTTTCTTTTGCCATTTTTTACCTTATAGTTGAAATTTGGCTTGATTTTACCTAAAAAGAGATGAATTTTACTTGATTTACTCGCAAATTATAATATTTTCGCCAAGCAGCGCAGCGCTATCAATAAGAGCAAAAAGATGCTCTTTTTCAAACAAAAATCCATAAAATTGATCTTCGTTTTTTAGTATCGCAAGCTTTAGTGGCTCTACAAGTGAGCTTGCGCAAAGTGTAAGAAAGGCTTCGTCGATACTATTTTGTGAAATTTGTGGTTTGGTTTTGAAATTTCCATCTTTTATAAAAGAGATAAATTTCTCTTGAGAGGTGGATTTATTAAATTTAAAAATTAGTTTTTCTTTTAAGGCTTCAGCCAAAATTTCATCAAATTTAACTAGATCGATGTGATTTTGAACATCTAAAATTTTGGCAAAATTTAGCAGATTTTTATCATAACTAGCCACGTTTTTCTCATGCTTGCTTTGCGCCTTTTTAGCCCTATAAACAGCGTAAAGACCGATAGCTATAAACAAAAGTGAAAGGGTAAAAACTTCGCTCAAAAACTCACTCATCATCATCCTTATAAAATGCAAACTTCAGTCTTAAGCTCTACGCCAAATTTCTCTAAAACCCTAACCTTTGCCAAATTTATAAGGCTAGTGGCGTCCTCAAAGCTTGCGTGGTTAAAATTTATCAAGAAATTCGCGTGCTCTTCGCTAAATTTCGCTCCGCCGATCACGTACCCCTTTAGCCCAACTGCCTCAAGCAGCGCCCCTGCAAAGTGCCCCTCAGGATTTACAAAGCAGCTGCCAAAGCTAGCTCCTTTTGGCTGATTTGCTCTCTTAGCACTTATAGCTTCAGATATACTTGCGTCAAAGCCACTTTGAAGCTTAAATTTAGCTCCCAAAATAGCCTCATCTATGCCGCTGTGGCGGTAGCTAAAGTTTATCTCATCCTTGCTCACCCAGCCACGAGCCAGACGCACATGCGTGAGGTTGTCGCTTATGCTAAATTTAAGCAGCCCAGCGTTCATTTTGATAAGTCCGCCAAGTGTGCCTGGGATATTTTTTAAAAACTCAAGGTGAGCTATGTTGTTTTGTTTGCAGAAGTTATAAATTTTGGCTGACTTTGTCGCAGCGCCTATCTCAAGGCAAATTTTTTCATCACAAATTTCTAAATTTATATAGTCAAAACTCTTGCCAAGCATCGCCATTTTGGGAGGATTTGGCGAGATGAGTAGGTTGTTGCCTCCGCCTATCATCACAGCACCCAAAAATTCAGGCGAATTTAGATCATCAAGGCAATTAAGCTCAAAAACTTCATGCACGCCGCCTATCTTAACCGAGGTAAATTTAGAAAAATCAACAAACCTCGTCACTGGATAAATTCCGGTATAAAATCAAGCATTCGAGTGGTAAATTCAACCATCATCGAGATCATCCAAGGCATTAAAAATATGATTACAACGACGACTAGCAAAATTTTTGGCACAAAGCTTAGCGTGGTTTCGTTTATCTGCGTGGTCGCTTGAAAAATGGAGATGATAAGACCTGCGATTAGGCCGCTTAGCAGCATCGGAAGGCTGATGTAAAGGGCGATCTTAAAGGTTTCAACTCCAAGCGAGACAAGCGTACTTTGCATCAGCTAAACCTTACTTCGTTGTATTCAGTTGGAATTAAATAGTCGTTTACGTCGATTGGCTTTTCGAAAAAGCCTTTGTCATAGCCTATTTGATAGAGCTTATTTAGCGCTTTTAGCTGCGTTTCGTTCATGCTTATTGACTCGTCATTTGCGTATAAATTTAGATACGCTTTAAGATCCTCTTTGCCAACTCTGATGAGGTTTCGCTCCATTAGCATGTGAGATAAAAATGGCTTGTGCGAAGTGGCGATCCTAACCGCCTCGCTAAGCACTCTCTCGCACTCGATCGCGTCGGTTATGGGTAGGCTTCGTCTAAGTGCCATGCCACCAAGTGGAAGCGGTAAATTTTCGCCATTTAGCTCGCTCCAGATATCCCAAATTTCACGTTCTACACAGAGCTGGTCTGAGAAATTTAAGATGCTTTCATGTATAAGCACACCAGCATCGACCTCGCCGCTAAGTACAGCATTTTCGATCTCAAGGAAATTTTTATAAACTATCCTTGCCTCTGGGTAGGCTATGCGAAAGAGTAGAGCATTTGTCGTATTTTTGCCTGAAAGTGTGACCTTAAAATTTCTCTTTAGCTGCTTGCCTTTTAGCTTGATAAGCTTTGGGCCATAGCCTTTGCCAAAGCTCACCGCGCAGCGTAAAAGTGCAAATTCATCGCAAATTTTAGGATAGAGTGCAAAGCTGATCGCTGTGGCTTCATAAGTGCCTTTTAGCGCCTCTTCGTTTAGTGTTTCTATATCAAGCGCCTTTGATGTAAAGGCTAAATTTTTACTGCTAACCCAGCCAAATTTGACCGCGGCATACATAAAAATATCGTCAGCATCAGGCGAGTGAGCGACGTTTATAGTTTTTAGATTGTGCAAAGATGATCCTTTTTTTGATTACGCCATTTTAATGAAATTTATTTAAAATAAAGTTTTAAGGGCGGTTTTTAAACGATTTTACCAGCTTTGCCTCTTTGAAATTTAGCACGTATTTCACGTCTATAGCGTCTTTAGTACCCTTTCTTCGTGCTAGGATCGTCGAGTAAAACGGATGCTTAAGTTCAAGCATCTTAATCAGTTTTTGATCGCTATCTTCTTTTTTTATATTTTCAACGATTATTGTCGTTATAAATTTGCCCTCAAACTCGTAAAATGGCCAGACTATCACGCCTGCATCGTTTGTTTTAAAGTCGTTTATTTTAGATTTTTTAGGGATATTTAGCATGGAGATGATCTTTTTGCGAGGAATTTCTGCGTTTTGCACAGAGATTACCTTTACAAGCAGGTCTTTTTTGACGCCAAGTCCATTTTTGCTAAAACGATAAACTCCGTCTTCAAGGATGCCAACCTTTTCAAAGGCATTAGCGTAGTTTGCGGCGGTGCAAGCGGTTAGAAAAAGCGCTAGAAACGTTAAAATTTTTATAAATTTCATCTTTTCTCTTAAAATTTCACTCTCTTTAGCCTATCTGAGGCGAAATTTTTCCTACCAAATTTTGCCTCATCTTTGCCGTTTAGCTCGACTAAATCGCCAGTAAAGCCACAAATGTCATTTTTGACAAGATAACTTCCCACGCCATAAGTATCAA
This sequence comes from Campylobacter concisus, assembly GCF_902460875.1. Classification (GTDB taxonomy): domain Bacteria; phylum Campylobacterota; class Campylobacteria; order Campylobacterales; family Campylobacteraceae; genus Campylobacter_A; species Campylobacter_A concisus_AA. The sequence continues at coordinate 110,137 of NZ_CABPVR010000004.1, forward strand.
CCGGCGTGTTATGAGCTTCAAAATCTTCTATAATCTTAGGACTAAAACCTGAGCTAACGACGATTTTAACGTATTTAAAGCCAGCTTTATCAAGCGCCTCTCTTAGAGCAAATATAAGCTCCTTGCAAACGCCATGTGGGTCAAATTTGCTCGTATCTTTGCCTTCAAAATACTTATCTATCAAATTTTTACTAGTGTCAACCCTAACCGCGCCAAGCCTCTCTTTTAGGGCATTTGCAGCCCTTAATGCATCTGTGATCACGTCGTTGTTATAGTCCACTAAGGCCGTGACCTTCTCATTTTCAAAGGTTTTAGCATAAATTTCTGAGGCTTTTACTATATCCCCACCACACATTTGAATAAGCGCATGAGGCATGGTGCCACCACCTTTTAGCCCAGTAAGCTCGCCTTGAGCATCTGTGGCGACCTTTTTGATACCGCCTACAAATGATGCATAGCCGTCGCCTGGTTGCGTGCAGATGTCATCTTGCCTGTCTGCCATGCTAAAAACGTCCTTGCCATTTGCCGCTCTTATCACGTCTCTGGAGTTTGTCGCCACGCAGCTTCTTCTAGTAAGCGTCGCGTCGATCACATTTTCTAAAAAGCCAAAATTTTCATACTTGCCGCTTATCTTTAAAACTGGCTCGTTTGCATTTATTATATCGCCATCATTAAGTGCATAAATTTCAAGCTCACTTGGGTCTTTGGCAAATTTATTGATGATGGCTAAAACCTCGTCAATGCCGCAAAGCACGATATCATCACGCCTTTGGAAAAACTGCATCGTCACGTGCTGATCTGGTAAATTTTGCTTAATTATCTCATTTACTTTTAAAAAATATTTCGCCGTGAAGTAGCCCTCGCCGATCCTTGGATCTAGCCTAAAAGTCTTATCTGTTAGCCTTTTTATCTTGCCTTGCATCTTTAGCTCAAGTTCGTTCATATTTGTCCTTTTTTAGCGTGATTATAGCATTTTAGTAGAAAAGTGAAAATTATAAAAATATATTTTAAGAATGTATAAGAGTATATTTTATAAAATCTTGAAATTTTACTTTTAAAGGAAAAATATGAAAAAGTTCTTACTTCTAATGGTTGCACTATTTGCATTTGGCAATGAAAATTTGCTAGTAAGTGCGGGTGGTGGATATAAAAAGATAGTCGAAGCAGTCGCGCAAAATCTCAAAAAAGATGGCGTAAATATCGACACTTCTTTTGCAAACATCACAGCGATCATGGCGCAGGCAAAAGAGGGCAAAACTGACGTCATTGTGGGCGATGAAGACTTTTTGAAAAAGTCTGATCTAAAGATCGCTGAGTATGTAAATTTAGGCTCAGGCGCTTTGGTGCTAGCTACCAAAAAGGGCGTGAAAATAGAAAAAGTTGATGAGCTAAAAGCTCTTTCTAAGATCGCTATCCCAGATGCCGTAAAGACAGTTTATGGCAAAAGAGCGAATGAATTTATGCAAAAAGCAGACTTAAGCAGCGAGCTAAAAGATAAAATTTTAGCAGTTGCTGGTGTGCCACAAGTTGTTACTTATATATTAAACGGCGAAGTTGATGCTGGATTTATTAATCAGACCGAACTAAATGCACACAAAGATGAATTTGGTAGTTTTGTCTTGATAGACAAATCGCTTTACGCTCCAGCAAACATCGTAGCTGCAAAGCTTGAAGGATGCGATAAAAAGGCTGATTGTGAGAAATTTCTAAATGAGCTAAAAAGTGAGAGATCAAAAGAAATTTACACTAAATTTGGCATAAGATAAGGCGAAATTTGCAAGAGCTCTCTTGGCTGTTTGATCCGCTATTTTTAAGCATAAAGGTCGTTTTGTGCCAAGGGGCTTTGCTTATCATTTTTGGGCTGGCTTTAGCCTATTATTTAGCTTTTGGAAAGGCTAAATTTAAAGCTATTTTAGAGATGATCGTAACTTTTCCGCTCATCTTTCCGCCCATTGCGACTGGATTTTTACTGCTTTATCTACTTGGTAAAAATGGCATCGTCGGCAAGGCTTTAAATTTAGAAATTATTTTTAGTTTTAAGGCTCTTGTGCTAGCTGCTTTTATAGCCTCTTTACCACTATTTGTAAAGCCTGTCGCTTCTGCTCTTGGCTCACTTTCAAAAAGCCTAAGTGAAGCAGCATACAGCCTTGGGAAAGATAAATTTCAAACAGCTATTTTCGTGCTCTTTCCATGCGTTGCGAAAAGCGTAGCAGCGGCTTTTATCTTAGCGATCTCGCGTGGGCTTGGCGAGGTTGGCATAACACTTATACTTGGTGGAAATATAATAGGAAAGACCGACACTATTTCGCTTGCCATTTATAATGCCGTATACGATGGCAAAAGTGATGAAGCGCTGGTTTTAAGCCTTGTTTTGGTTGTGTTAAGTTTTATTTTGTTTGGGATTATAAATTTGCTTGATAAAAGTAAAATTTAAAGTGAGTGGCGAGAGGATGAGAGAATCGAACTCCCCACCAGACGGTCAACCGCCCAGTCATCGGGTTTGAAGCCCGTGAGCATCACCAGATTACTTTATCCTCCGTGTGCGTTATTCTAGCAGATTTAGATAAATTTTAGCCCATTTTCTATAAACTTTTTGAAATTACAAAAGGATTTCTGATTTTAAAATTTAGCGTTTTTGTATTTTTTGCTCTATTTTTTTGCTCTTGTTCTTCGGTTCTTTCTCCAGCAACTGCGCCGCTAAATGTATATGATGCGTACTCTATTTCACGCGATAAAAGGGGTATTTACTCTATCACTCGTGACAAATTTATCCAAAGCAAATTACAAAGTAAAATATTATTTTCAAAAGGTCTTAGCAATATAGATATTGAGATCGAGTGTTTTTACGGCGATGTCTACCTTATAGGGCTGGTTGATAGCAAAGAGCTTGAAGATAAGCTAGTAGAACTAGCTAAAAATACAGATGGTGTACGAGAAATTTACACCTATCTTCGCATAAAAAAGCCAGAATATCCATGCGATAGTCTAAAAATCCTTGCAAATTTAAAACAAAACCTTTTCAAAGATAGTATAGTCGAAGGAACAAATGTGCGTGTTAGTATCGTTGGTTGCGATGTTGTATTTAGTGGCGTAGTTGATAGCATTGAGCAAGAAAAACATGCTATTTGGTACGCTAAGCATATTGATGGCGTGGCAGATGTCTACTCGTTCATCAAAGTTATCAAATAAATTTAGCTTAAATATCGCGCTTTTTTACAAAGCTTGCTATTAGGCTTGGCAAGATGATTAGTGCGCCAAGAAGCATAAATACCATAACAAGATCGGTTAGTAAGCCAAAATATATAGTTGGAATAAAATTGCTAGTTATCATCACACTAAAGCCAAGAAAAATGGTGAACGATGTGTAATACATCGCATATCCGATGCTTGCATGCGCGACTTTAATGCTCTCAAAAACGCTTTTTGTAAGCATTTCTTCTTTAAAGCGGTGGATATAGTGAATGATATCATCAACGCCAATACCAATACTAATGGCTGCGATCGTGATGCTCATCACATCAAGTGGAATGCCAAAAAATCCCATCACACCAAAGAGCGTGCAAAGCGGGATTAAATTTGAAACTATTGCAATGGTTGCTAGCTTTATACTTCTAAAAATAAAGCAAAATATGACAAAAAGTATAGCGACAGTTAGTCCAAAAGTATCAACTTGTGAGCTAAGTAAATTTTGAAGCATATTGTTATAAAGCACCATCATTCCAGCAACTTCTATGCTTACATTGTCATTTTCAGTAAGCTGTGCTAGCCCTTCTCTAAGCTCCTTTAGAAATAAATTTCGTCTAAGTTCAGAGTCGCTATCGACGATCCTTATACTAAATCTAAGTTCATCATCTTCAACGCTTACATAGGGGCTTAATAAGATATTTTTATAATTTTGTGGCAATTTCTCATACATCGCAGCTAATAAAAAATCATCACTTACACCGTTATTTAGCTCTTTTATGGCTTTTATAAGGGTTGCTAGCGAGCTTACATGTCCGACAAATTTTTGCTCTTTTATATAGTCGTGAATCTTCTCAGCAACCCTTGTGTGATAGCTATTAAACCAGTATTTTGCATCCTTAGCGTTGCTTTCAAACTCATTTTCAAACTCATCTTGCTCAGTATTTTTATCTTGTTTTTGTTCTTTAAATTTCACTATCACATCAACTGGTATCGTGCCGCCAAGTTTGGTATCAATAACTTGCATTCCTTGGCGAATTTCTGTGCTTTCTTTAAAGTAGCCAATGAAGCTATTTTCAACCTTTATCTTGCTGATACCATAAACGCCAAAACAGACAACTAGCGCACAAACTATATAAATAATCTTTCTTGAGTTTAGGGCTAAATTTGCGCAGTATTTTGTAAATTTAAAGCTATTTTCAAAGGTTCTAATGGGAGCTAATTTATTTAAATTTACATTTATCGCGCCAAATAGCAAAAACGCAAGTACAAGCGAAACGCTAATGCCAGTGCTCATCATAATGCCAAGCATGATAACTGGCTTTATGTCAGCGCTCATAAGCGAACTAAAGCCAATAACCGTGGTAAATATCGCCCAAAAAGATGGAGAGAATTTATCACGAAGCGTTAGATAAATTAGCTGATTTTGGCTATATTTTGGATGCTTTGCGTAAAATTCTCGGTAGCTAACGACAAGATGAATCACAGTTGAAATGGTAATGATGAGCTGAAGTGCGATGTAGTTTGAGCTAATGACCGTCACTTCCCAGTCAAATATGCCAAAAATTCCGGTCGTAAAAATGGCACTTATAGCACATATAAACATCGGTAAAACGATCCATCTAACCTGCCTGAAAAATAGCCACAAACTAAAGCTAAGAAGAGCAAGTACGCTTAAGCCATAGACTAAAAGATCGCTCTTTATAAAGCCTATCATATCATCAGCGATCATATTTGCACCGCCTAAGAATAGCTCGTCATTTGCGTTAAATTTAGCTATAGTTGCCTTTATGGCCTCAAGGTTTTCGTGATCGCTCTTTCTAAGCTCATCTCGGTAGGCTTTAAACTCATAGGCAAGAGCCTCTAGCTTAAGTCGCTCAGCTTGTGTGATAGTGCCGTTTGACTCTTTTTGGCTAAGCAAATTTCTCTCATTTACAAGCTCATTAAATTTTTCATCTTGTTTTAAATTTAGAGCAATTGCTGTGGTTTTTAGATCTTTGCTTATTAAATTTCCGCTGTAAATCGGGCTTTTGGCAAACTCAAGCTTTGCTTTTGAAATATTTATATCTTTATCACTTAGCGTTGGAGTATGATCTAAGATACCAGTAATCCCGCCTTTTACACTATTTAAAAGCGGAATATTTATTATAGAGATGACGCTATTTACCATATCGTTTTTAGCTAGTTCATCGCCTAAATTTTTAATAAGTTCTAAATTTTTAGATGAAAAAAGATCATCTTTTGGAGTAAAAGCAACCACTAAAAATCCAGGTGAGTCGTAGCGTTTGGCTATCTCTCTATAAGCTTTTAAGTCAGGATCATGCTCAAGCAGTAGCGTTTCAGCTGACGCATCAACGCTAAGCTTAGTGCTAAGATAGCCAAAAACTACGCTTAAAGCTAAAATTAGAGCAATAATAAGCTTGTTTTTGGCAATGATAAATTTAAAAATTTGTCGCATTAAGGGTTGGTTTTATTTTGATCAGGCAAAACAGCTTCGTTTAGCTTTTGTAAAAGAGTATTGAAATCAGCGTTATTTAGCACATCACCAAACTGACTTCTATAAGTTTGAATGATGCTTACACCAACGATATCAAGATCATAAATGAGCCAGCCACGCTCTTTAGCGTCATAAAATTTATAGACAAATTCGTAGCTCTTGCCATCATTTATGAGCTCAGATGTGAGCCAATATCTATTTTTTTGAGGTTCGCTCTCGCCAGTTATATGTATCTCTTGATCTTTGTATCCTAAAAGTTTATCTATGTATGAGCTTTTTAGTTTTTGCTCAAATGCTGCGTCAAATTTGGCTTGCTCATCGCCACTTAAGCTGTTGTAACGTTTACCAAGGCTAATCTTTGCCATTTGCTTATAGTCGAAAAATGAATCAAGAAGAGCAAAAATTTCTTTTGTCTTTGCATTATTGTCTAAATTTGTATCTTTTAAAATTTCAATAACCTTTGTTGTTTTCATCTCTACTTCAGGTTTGATCTGCTCTTTTGAAATAGCAAAAAGGCTATTTGTAAAAAGTAAAATCATAGTTAGAATTTTTAAAATTTTCATATTTACTCCTTGATAAGCTTGTCACGTCTTTGCTCGTAAGCATCGCGTAAAAATGGATAAAGATCAATAGCATCTTTTCTTAGTTTTTCATAAGCAGTTGGATCTTGCGAAAAGCTATTAAACGCTCTATATGACTTAATGCCAGTTGATAAAAGTATAGGATCAACGTAGCTAATAGGATCAGCAAAATAATCTCCGACCATGCCACCAGTATCTCTTAAATTTGATGGTCCAATAAGTGGCCAAACGATATGAAAACCGCTGCCAAGCCCCCAATATCCAAGCGTTTGTCCAAAATCTTCATCGTGAGCTTTGAGGTTGTAGTATTTTGCTCCGTCTGTTAGTCCGCCAAAGCCTATTATCGTATTTGCTAAAAATCTCAATGTCTCTTCGCCAGCGTTTTGAAATTTAAACTGAAGTAGATTATTTACAAAGCGAACCGGGAAAAGCAGATTATCAAAGAAATTTGAAACCATTGTTCTAGCTGTTTTTGGCACAACATAGGCATAGCCTTTTGCCACCGGAGTTAGCATATTTACATATATAAAGTCATTTGCATGTGTCATCATTCTATTGTAACCACTAAGCGGGTCAAAAACATCTTTTTTTGCTTCAAATTCAACATCAAATTCGTCGCTTTCGCTATTCGTATTTATGTCCGTATTAGCACAGGCTAAAAGCAAACTAAAAAAGATAGAAAGCAAAAATTTCATACTAAGCCTTATTTTTATTTATAAAATGTAGCTCGATTTTATCTTTTAAAAACTTTACAAGAAATTAAGAGAAATTTATAAATTGGCTTAAATCTTTAAGCTTAAGGATTAATATAATTAGATATACTTCACAAATTATTCTCCAATATAGTAAAGGTAAAAATTTTGAAAGCAGATATAAATTTAGAACTATTTTTAGGCGAAGATACACAGGTTTTAGCTAAACATATTACATTATTAAAGGCCATAAAAGAGACAAAAAGTATCACAAAAGCAGCAGAATTGGTTGGCATATCATACAAAAATGCTTGGGACTGCCTTGATACGATAAATAACAAAAGCAGCAAGCCGCTTATTATTAGAGCTGATGGAAATAAAAAAAATAGTGGCTCTGAGCTAAGCGAGTATGCCAATAAACTGATAAAAATTTATGATACCATTCTCGAGACCCAAAAGGACTTTTTACAAAAAATTTGTCAAAAAGTAGATTTTGAGGATGTAGATATTATAAATCTTCAAAGAATGAATATGAACTTAAGTGCTAGAAATCAGCTCTCATGCGAGATTATTGGCATAAACCGCGGTGCGGTAAATTCTCAAATAATTGCAAAACTAAGTAATGGCTGCACGCTTGAGTCAAACATCACGGTTGAAAGTGAGAAAAATTTAGGCCTAAAAGTTGGACAAAAAGTTATTTATATTTTTAAAGCTCCAGCTGTCATTTTGGCTAAGGATCTAGATATAAAAATAAGCACAAAAAATCAATTAAAAGGCGAGGTGATCGAAGCAAAGATAGGTGCTGTAAATGCTGAAATCACTTTAAAACTAAGTAATGAACAGACTTTAACTGCCATCATTACAAAAGATAGTGCTATCCAGATGAAAATAGGTGTTGGCGATACACTTTTAGCAATAGTAAAATCATCTCAAATCATTATAGGAGTTTAAATGAGAAAAGTTTTTAAATTTTTATGTGCGGCAGCTTTGCTTGCCATAAACGCATTTGGCGCTGAAGTAAATGTATATGCAGCAGCAAACACAACATACGCATTTCCAAAGCTTATAAAAGAGTTTAATAAGCTTCATCCAGATACTAAAATCAACCTAACCCTTGGTGCAAGCGGTGGTCTTGTCACACAGATACAAAATTCAGCTCCAGCTGATATATTCATGGCTGCTGATATGGGCTTTGCACAAAAAGCCTATGATACAGGCTTTGCAAGCACTGAGCCAAAAGTTTATGCACAAGGCGCTGTTGCTATTTTTTCTATTAGAGATGTTGATTTTAAAAAAGGTATTGAGGTTGTTCGTGGCTTAAAGGCAATTTCTATTGCAAATCCACAAACTGCACCATACGGCAAAGCTAGTATAGAAGCACTAAAAAATGCAAAACTTTATGATGAAGTAGAAAAAAATATCGTTTATGCTCAAAAAATTTCTGAAACTCTATCTCAGGCATTAAGTGCATCTGATGTAGGTTTTATAGCTGCTAGTGCACTCTTTGATGAGAAAATGTCAAAATACAAAGAGGGCGTTAATTACATCTTTGTTCCGCAAGAGCTATACACTCCGATCGATCAAGGTATCGTTCTTCTAAAACATGCTGAAAAAAATGATGATGCAAAAGCATTTTATGAGTTTATCTTAGGTGATAAATCAAGAGAAATTTTCAAGAAATTTGGTTACAACGTTCCAGCTAAATGATAAGAGCAAAGATCGTTGGGATTTTAACTAAAGATGACGTTAGCTTATTTGAGCTAAAGGGTCTAAATTTAGAGGCAAATTTATTTATGCTAGTCTTGAATGAGGCTAGCAAATTTGCCTTAGATGATGAGATTGACTTAGGTTTTAAAAGCTCCGATGTTATCTTGGCAAAAGACAAACTAAATAATAGCTCGCTTGAAAACGAGCTAAAGTGCGTGATTGAAGCTATAAATTTTGGTGAAATTTTAAGTGTTGTTAGCTTAAAGTGTGGCGAAATTTACTTTGAAGCTATTATCTCAAATCACGCATTAAAAACTATGAACATAGGTGAAAACGATGAAGTCTTTGCCTATATAAAATCTACAAGCATTCACATAAGTACTCAAAAATGATAGAAATTTCTTGTAAAAAAGAGCTAAATGGCGGTGGCAGAAAATTTTTACTTGAGGCAGACCTTAGCTTTGAAAATGGCGATTTTGTCGCACTTTATGGAGCAAGTGGCGGCGGAAAGACTACTATTTTAAGATTGATTGCTGGTTTTGAAACGCCACAAAGCGGATTTATAAAGGTTAGGGATAAAATTTTCTTTGATGAAAAGAGAAATTTAGCTCCACAAAAACGAAATATTGGCTTTTTATTTCAAGATTATGCTTTGTTTGAAAATATGAATGTCTTTAAAAATTTGCTCTTTGCAAAAGATGACATAAGCCTGGCAAATAAACTTCTTGATATCTGCGGTCTAACAAGCCTAAAAAATGCAAAAATTAGCACTCTTTCTGGCGGTCAAAAGCAACGTGTTGCTTTGGCTCGTGCGGTTATGAGAAAGCCTGAAATTTTACTACTTGATGAGCCGTTAAGTGCACTTGATAACGCCATGCGTGAGAAACTTCAAGACTATTTACTAACACTTCATGATGAGTTTAAGATGAGCATTATTTTAGTAAGCCATGATATCGCTGAAATTTATAAGCTTTGCAATAAAGTCTTTGTCCTTGAAAACGGCAAAATTTCAAGATCAGGTAGTGCAAGTGAGATATTTTTAAAGAGTGCAGGATCACAGAAATTTGCCTTTAATGCTAAAATTTTAGAGATAAAAAAACGTGATGCTATTTATGTGGCAAATGTATTAATAAACCGCCAAATTTGTGAAGTGGTGCTAAGTAGCAGCGAAGCAATGAATCTAAAAGCAGGCGATATGGTAGTAGTTAGCACAAAAGCATTTAGCGTAAATTTGGAAAAAGCATGATAGACGAGTTAAGAAGTATCGATTACGAACCGTTCTGGCTCTCGTTAAAACTATCTTTTATAACTACTTTTATTTTGTTTTTTGCCTGCATTGCGCTTGCTTATTTTATGTCGCAGAAAAAATTCTTTGGCAAATCATTTTTAGAGTCGATAATCTCACTGCCTTTGGTATTGCCGCCAAGCGTTCTTGGCTTTTATCTGCTCATTTTTCTTTCGCCTTATTCCACTTTTGGTAAATTTATCGAAGAAATTTTTGGAGTTAGGCTTGTTTTTAACTTCACAGGTCTTGTTGTGGCAAGTTGTATCTATTCATTGCCATTTATGTTTGGGCCGATTTATGCTGGACTAAATAGCCTAAAAAAGAGCCTTTTTGAAGCGAGCTATAGTCTTGGTAAAAACAAACTCACGACTATTTTTAGAGTAATTTTGCCAAGCATCAGATCAAATTTATTAACAGCCACTGTCGTTAGCTTTGCTCACACTATGGGTGAGTTTGGTGTTGTTTTGATGATAGGCGGTAGCGTAGCTGGAGAGAGCAAGGTTGCAAGTATTGCGATATTTGAAGCAGTTGAAATGCTTGATTACACCAAGGCTCATGTCTATGCACTTCTGATGTTAATAATTAGCTTTTTTGTCCTTTTTATAGTTTATCTTTTAAATTCTAAAAAAGCTTAAGACAAAGCTTATAAAGATATAATAGTAAAAAATTTTAAAGGATGAAATATGATAAACGTGCCTACAAGTATATATTTAAATACCCTAGACGGTAAGGAATTTGATTTTACCGCCTTTGCAAGGACGCATGACTGCGTTATTTTCATCTATCCAAAGATAGGCGAGGACTTTAGTCTTTTAAGTGAGCAACTACAAAATACACCTGGCATGAAGGGCTGCACTAAACAAGCGATAAACTACAAGAAATTTTTAAAAGATTTTAACGATCTTGGTTTCATGGTAGTGGCCATTAGCTCACAAGATATCGCAGCTCAAAAGAAATTTCAAGAAGAGACTTCAACTGGTGTTATGTTTCTAAACGATAGTGAGTTTATGCTTGAAAGGGCGCTTGAGCTTCCAGTTTTTTCTGCGTCAAATGGACATAAATTTTATTTTAGACAAACACTTATCATAAAAGATGGTAAGATAAGGCGCGCATATATAGTGGATGATCCAGAAAATGATGCTAAAAATATGCTAGAAAAAATCAAAGAAAAAGACTACTAGGAGCTAAAATGAGCCAAAATAGCAAAATCGAAAAGTCTTATGATGAGCTAACTTATAAATCAATAGCTTTTGCCCAATCGTCGCCATATAGGCTTGAAGCTTGTGCTACACTTCTTGGCATAACTCCACCTCCATGCGAAAATGCAAGAGTTTTAGAGATAGGATGTAGCTTTGGCGGAAATTTGATCCCATTTGCAGTAAATAACAAAAATGCAAAAGTAGTTGGCATAGATCTTAGCGGCGAGCAGATAAGGCGTGGGCAAGAGATCGTTAAAGAGATGGGGCTTGCAAATTTAGAGCTTATACACGGCGATATTTGCGAATTTAAAAGTGATGAGAAATTTGACTACATTATCGCTCATGGCGTTTTTAGCTGGGTACCTGACTTTGTAAAAGAAGCTATATTAAAAGTTGTAAGAGAGAATTTAAGTGCAAATGGCGTAGCATTTATCTCCTATAATGTTTATCCTGGTTGGAAAGTAAAAGACATCGTAAGAGATATAATGCTACTTGCCGCAAAAGATAAAGAGAGCATGCAAGAGAGGTTAAAAGCAGCCAAAGAAGCACTTTTAGTCTATAAAGAATATTTGCTAACAAGAGATGAAGAAATTTATGAGGGAAAAATACCTCTTAAGATGCTTCTTTTTGTAACAGAACATGTGCTCTCAAAAGATGACTTTTACATAGCTCATGAGTTTTTAGAATACACAAATGATCCATTTTATTTTAAAGATTTTAATGCCATGCTTGCCAAAAATGAGCTTACTTATCTTTGTGAGTATACACTTGATGATATTTTTACCCCAGATGTTGGCACGGCCGTAGTAGATGAATACAAAAATAACAAGTTTAAAGACAGGATCGATCTAGAGCAATTCATGGATATGATTAGCAACAAAGTCTTTAGACAAAGCCTAATAGTCCATAGCAAAACTTATGAGAGCATAGCCAATAAACAAATAGGTCCAAGCGATATTAACAAAATTCACGTTGTGGCAGATTTTATAAAAAAAGATAATGAGTGGCAAGATAGTTATGGCGCTATGCCACAAGACATATCATGGCTTTGTGAGGTATTTTATAAGATGTATCCAGCTAGCATAAACCTTTCTCAGATTTTAGAAATTTTGCCAGAAGATAAGCTTATGGTTTATAGCGCTTTTGTAAGAATTTTAACAAACTCGTCTGATGCAATGATCCTAAAAGATGAGCAAAAAAATATCGAGTATAGGCCCGGACATTCAAGACTTAGTCAAAATTTAATAAATTATGTAAGATATTTTTTAAATCATAAAAATAATGACGATGTTGTTTTTGCTAATAAATTTAGC
>NZ_CABPVR010000004.1:123167-175721 GCF_902460875.1 Campylobacter concisus
ATGCCGATGTTGTTTTTGCTAATAAATTTAGCATCTCAAGGAAGCTTAACAATATCGATTATTACATACTTTTATTGCTTGATGGTAAAAATAGCTTAGAAGATATCGCAGCAAAAACCTTAAAATTTATCAAAGAGAACAACGAAGATATATTTGACATAAATGGCAAAGTGCTTAAAAAAGACAAGGTCGCAGCAAATATAATGAGCTACGTGCTAGGTACAGCAAAAATAGCTAGTCTGCTTTATCTACTAGAAGAAATTTAAGGTTTAAATTTTACTTTGCTTATATAGTTGTGTGATTTTATCTTTTAGATTTAGTGTATTTTTTGAGAGAGCTATGAAAAATGGACTTTTTAAATCAGCAAGCTCGTAGCTCATCTCTTTGCTGCTATTAGCGTCAAATACTTTTCCACCACAAAAATTTACGAGCGCTTCTCCTGCTGCATTGTCCCAAAGGTAGCTTGGGGCAAATCTCAAATAAGCTCCACCAAATTCAACCAAACGACAAAATTTTATGGCAGATCCGATGCATCTTTGCTCAAAATTTAGGCTCTGCCCTATAAATTCTATCTCTTTGGCGTCGCCTCTTCTACTTGAAAAGATTAGATTGTCTAAATTTTTATCTTTTTTGTTTAGATCGATCCTCTTTATGATTTCATTATTGTCACCTAAAATTTCTTTAAAAGCGCCATTTTCATCAGCATAAAAAAGCTCTTTGCTAACTGGGATAAATATCACGCCAAGCACCGGTCTAGCTTTTTTTATAAGCGCTATGCAAACGCAAAATTCGCCGTTTCTAGCTAGAAATTCTTTCGTGCCATCAAGGGGATCAACTAGCCAAAACTCATCTTTATCGCTTTCTTGCAAGATGCTCTCTTCAGAGCAAATTTTTATCCCGCTTTCACTTAGAACTTTTAGTATTGTTTCATTTGCGGCTAGATCAGCGCTAGTTAGTGGCGAGCTGTCATCTTTTAGGCAGACTTTAAGAGCCGTATTATCTGCAGAGTAAAATTTCATTATTTGCGCTCCAGCATTAACGGCTGCTTTTTTAGCTAAATTTAGAAGCTCGCTCATTTTGGTGTTCTGTTTGTCTCTCCAACATAAAGCTGCCTTGGGCGGACGATCTTTATCGTATCTTGCTCTTTTAGCTCGATCCACTGGCTGATCCAGCCTGGCGTCCTGCCGATCACAAAGATAACGGCAAACATATTGTTTGGTATGCCAAGTGCTTTTAAGATGAGCCCTGAGTGAAAATCAACATTTGGATATAAATTTCTACTTACAAAGTAGTCGTCATTTAGCGCGATCTCTTCGATGCGGTTGGCGATCTTTATGAGCTCTGAGCTAATGCCGATCTCATCCATGAGTTGATCCCTCATCTTTTTAAGCACCTTTGCGCGCGGATCGAAGTTTTTATAGACCCTGTGACCAAAGCCCATTAGTCTAAATGGATCGTTCTTATCCTTTGCTCTAGCGATGTATCTATCGACATTTGCGACCGAGCCGATCTCTTCAAGCTGGCGGATGACACCCTCGTTTGCCCCACCATGAGCCCAGCCCCAAAGTGCGCCGATACCTGCACTTATACATGCGTATGGGTGCGCGTGCGTAGAGCCAACTGTCCTAACGGTAGTCGTTGAGGCGTTTTGCTCGTGGTCAGCGTGGAGCATAAAGACCGTATCAAGCGCCTTTATCTCGATAGGCTTAAGATCGACGTGCTCGTATGGATAGCCCCTCATCATGTAGAGAAAATTTTCAGTAAAGCCACGATCTAAATTTGGATAGATGATAGGAAGGCCGCGTGAGTAGCGGTAGCTAAAGGCCGCTATCGTTGGGATCTTGGCGATGATACGCATAGCCATCTCGTGATACTCTTCAGGCTTGTCCATATTTAGGTGATCTGAGTAAAAGGCACTTAGCGCTGATACCGCTGCTTGCAAGATCGCCATAGGGTGCGCTTTATCTGGAAATGCGTCAAATAGCTTCATCATGCCTTCATGTATAAAGCTTCTTTTTTTAAGCTCGGTTTTAAAATTTATATACTGATCATTTGTTGGAAGCTCTTTGTTTAAGAGTAAATATGCCACGTCTAAAAATGTCTTATTTTCAGCCAAATACGCGATATCATAACCTCTATACATTAGCTCGCCTTTTAAGCCGTCTATATAAGTTATCGCTGAGCGACACATCGCAGTTGAAGTATAACCTCTGTCAAAAGTAAACATTCCAGTATCACTAAAAAATGTCGAAATGTCTATCACATCAGGCCCCATAGTGCCTTTTAGTATAGGAAACTCGTAACTCTTGCCAGTTCTGTTATCAGTTAGCGTAGCTGTATTTGATGACATTTTTACTCCTTACTTCTTGATTGCATTAGAAATTTTATAATTATTGTCCCTATTATAGCTTGAGCCAGGCTTGCTAGGATAAAAGATGAGTAAGAATAATCACTTATCTCACCTGATCTGTGTGCGATAGTAGCAACTGCTACTAGAAGTGTTAGCGGCATGGATTGTGAGAGAGAAAACAAAAATATCCCCTTAAAGCCTAATTTTCCTACAAATAACACACTTGAAAAAAGCCTTGTGGCAAGCATCGCACAAAATATAAAAATAGCATCTTTTATCACTTCATTTGAGCTTAGGCTTGAGAGCTTGAAGGTTGAGCCTATGTGTATAAAAAATATCGGCACCAAAAATCCAAATCCAAAGCTTGAAAGCTTGTGTGGTAAGTCTTTTTTATGATCAAAAAATGTCGTTATAAACATACCTGCGATAAACGCGCCAAAGGCGACCTCTAAATTTAAATAAAGCATAAGTGCAATCATCGAAAAAAATACAGCAATGCTTAGCCTAATATCTTTTTCGTCCTTATCGTAGTGTGGCATAAGGATCACTTTAAGCCCAGGATACCACCAAAAAAGCACATCTAAAATTTTAAAGCTAAGTACGCTGATGGCCAAAAATAAGATCAAATAGCCAATCGTTAGCCATAAATTTATACTAGCTCCAAACTGCAAATAGGCTGCTATAAATGTCAAAAGCGTAATGCTTATAAGCTCACCAATAGTTGCAATAAGCATGCTTAAATTTAGCCATTTTACATCTCTACCATACTCTTTAAATAGCGTAAATATCATGCCAACGGCCATTATCGGGATAATGATGATATAGAGCAAACTAAGATCAAAACTAAATGTAAGTGCAGTTGCTAGCGAGTAAATGAGCGCAAGATAGATAAGCCCCAGGCGTAAAATTTTACGGTCAATGTTTATAAGCATTCTAAGATCGATCTCCATGCCAGCTAGAAACATCAAAAAGAAAAAGCCAACTTCGCTAATTAGCTTAAACATCTCATTCTCGCCGACAAGTCCGATGTAGCTAGCTAGTGCTCCAAGTATTATCTCAGCAGGAGCGACAGGAATGCGTAAAATTTTAGAAATATAAGGCGAAGCAAAGACGATAAATGCCAAAACGACAAGAATGCTAAGCTCGCTAGCTTGATGTAACTGCAAAAAGATCCTTAAAATAAAAATGTTTGATTGTATAAAAAGCTTTGTTATTTTTTGATTAAGCTAAGCGATTTTTAGGCAAAATGGCGACAAATTTTTAAAAATTTGGAGTGCAAATTTATGCATAAATTTCTATTTTTTGTCTTGATGTTTTTTGGAATTTTTGGCTTTGCAGACGAGCTAAGTTTGGTTCAAAGTTTTAAATTTGATGGAAGCGTTTTTTATAAGAAAAATACAGCCAAAGATGAGAGCTTTTACTTTTTAAAAAATGAAAATTTTGATGAGCATTTTGTAAGCTTTAGAGTGAAATTTGACAAAAATATAAAAAGTGAAAGTATGCTTGCTGAGCTAAAAAGAAAGATAAAAGAGGCTAAAGAGGTGCTTTATAGTGAAGAGAATGATCAAATTTTAGCTCTCATAAAAGATGAAACTAGCAGTAAAAATATAGAAATAATCCACTTTTTACTTAAAAAAGATGGAGTCTTAATACTTTCATATGAAAGAATTTATGATCCAAAAACTCTGGTAGATGGGCTTAAGCCTGTACTTTTAAGTGAAGCTAGAAATTTTATGCTTCAGATGCCAAAGGTAGAAGCTAGATAGAAAGGTGGATGTGGTTTTATATCGGGCGAGCGTCAGCAAATTTTAGTAGTCAATTCTTGCGAGTGAATGAAATTTAAAATTTGCACATAGATTGATGAAATTTACTTAAGGTGGGGCAAAGGGGCTTGAATTTTGCTTCGCAAGCTCGCAACTGCATGGCAGACACGAAGTCGCCCCCTTTATATCCCCCAATCCCTTAACACGCTCAAAGTGCATGCAATAGTGCTGGCGCACTGAATGCAGTTAAAACCCTATCAAATTTAAAATTTATGAGCGAGCATATCACGGCTCTAAATTTAGTGCTAAACGAAGTGAAGCCTAAATCTAGTAGTCTACTAGGGCAAGCTAGTAAAGTTTTAAAATTTGTAAAATGGCACAAACAAAGCTATTTTACTACACGCCTTAAAAACCTCACAAACTCTTGCCAAGCAAAATACCAAAAAAGCTTGCGATCAGGCAAAGGACAAGGTTTAAAAAGATATTTAAAAAGCCTTTTACCAGCTCGCCTTCTAGTAAAAATTTCACACTATCAAGGCTAAAGCTTGAAAATGTTGTAAATCCGCCAAGTACACCAACGACCAAAAATACTCTCGCACTTTGGCTTAAATTTAGACAAAACAAAATGCCGATAATGAAGCTGCCAAGCACATTTACGCCAAGTATGGTTAGCGGAAAGTGGCTAAATTTTAGGAGCTCACCAGCTAAAAACCGGCATCCAGCTCCTATAAAGCCTCCAAGCCCTGCAAAAAGTAAATTTGCAAGCATTAGTGGCAGATACTAGCGAAGCTAAAACCACGCTTAGTAAGCTCCTCGATATCCTTGCTAGCTTTCTCGCCTTTTGCGGTGAGGTAGTCGCCTATCACGATTGCATCGGCACCATTTTCAAAGATCTCGTATTGTCTCTCGCCTAAAATTTTCTCCCTACCGCCAGCTATCATGACTCTAGTTTCTGGTAGAGCACTTTTGGTGTCACGTACGATCTTTAGGGCTTCATCCGCACTAAGAGGAGGCAGATCAAGACTCAGCGCTTCATTTTTAATGAAAAAATTTATCGGTGACGAAAACGGCTCAAGCTCTTTTAAACTAGCTCTAAAGCTCACCCTATCAGCTTCGCTCTCGTCAACGCCGTAAATACCACCAGTGCAAAGCATAAGACCTGCTCTTTTTGCATCTAAATTTGTCTGATATCTCTCGTCCCAAGTGTGCGTTTTACAAATTTTTGGGAAAAATTCTCGGCTTGTTTCAAGGTTGTGGTTGTAGCTAAAAATGCCAGCTTTTTTAAGCTCACTAAGCTGCTCGTAGGTTGCCATGCCGTTACATGCGATGAGCATCAAATTTGGCACTTCTTTGCTCACGGCTCTTGCTAAAGATGCGATATAGTCGGTCTTTTTGTCATTCAGCCTAGCACCACTTGTGACTAAACAAAAGCCAAGAGCGTGGTTTTTATAAGCCATTTTGGCTTCGTCCACCACCTGCTGCACGCTTTTTTCTTTAAATTTCGTGATATCAGCGCCAGCTTTGGCACTTTGCGTGCAATAAGCGCAGTCCTCGGCGCAGTTTCCTTGAGTGACTGAGCATATCGCACAGAGCATAATTGTTTTCATTTTTCATCCTTTTTGGGGCGTATTATAGCTTTGATAGGTTTAAAATTTAAGTAGGATGGTTTATAAATTTGCAAAAATAGTTTGATGAAATGTATAAAATTATTTTTATTCAAAGGGAGATAAATGGGCTTGAGTTACGGTTTGCTTGTAGCTGTGAGCTAACGAAGCAAAGTCGTCCCCTTATCCCCCTTTAAATCATCTAAGCTCTTTGCACGTTAGAAGTGCATGTGATAGCGATTTTGCACTGCATGCGTTCGTATATATAGCAAGTGTCAAGTAAATTTTAAAATTTCAAGAACGAGTAATTTCGGCTCTAAAATTTGAGTTAAGCGGTAAGCGAAGCTAAATTTTAGCAGTCAATTCTTGCAAGTGAGTGAAATTTTAAAATTGCTCCACGATATAAACTTATTAAAAACTATGCGAAAAGCTTAAATTTTATGACATTACTTTTTCTTATAAATTTCCGCTCTCTTTTTTAAAAGACCAGTTTTTAAATTTGGCAAAGCGCTAAGCTCGCCAAAAAGTCCAAAAAGTGGGTGCTACTGTGTGAAGCTGCCCTCTAACCGAGTGTAGTTGGTGACGAGGTTTTTGCCCTTTTATGCTAGCTAAGCTTAGTGGTGGTGTCAGGCATTTAAATTCCAAATTTATAAAAGCCAAATTTAGGCTCAAGGGCTCAAATTTGGCTAGAAGTTTTTAGTTTTCAGAGATAAGGGTCTTTTTCTTACATTTTGTGCACTCTATAAATGTACCTTTTTTAAGCTCTTTTTTAATCATATCGCCGCCACATTCGTCGCATTTTTGCTCAACTGGCTCGTAGTTTGAGATGAAGTCGCATTTTGGATAGTTGGCACATCCATAAAATTTACCGCGCCTACTAAATCTCTCGACGATCTCGCCGCCACATTTTGGACATGGCACATCAAGCTTTTTAAGCTCACGTTTTGGCTTAGCTGCCGCAGTAGTGCCGGCCTCTGCGCTCTTTTCATTATCTTTTGTGATGTTTCTTGAGTATTTGCATTTTGGGAAATTTGAGCAAGCGATAAATTCGCCGTATCTGCCCTTTCTAAGCACTAGCTCACTTTCGCACTCTGGGCACTTCTCGCCAATCGGAGTGGCTGTTTTTAGGCTTTTTATGCCAGTTTTGCCAGCGCTAATTTTTTCCATAAATGGATAGTAAAAGTCGCTTAACACCTTTTGCCAGTCGGCCTTGTCAAGTGCGATTTCATCGAGCTTTTCTTCAAGATGTGAGGTAAATTCGCTATCAACGATATTGCTAAAGTGCTCCTCCAAAACGCCTATCATGCTAAATGCGATCTCGTTTGGTATGAGCTGCTTTTTCTCGACTCTCACGTAGTCTCTTGAAGTTAGCAGTGTGATAGTCGGTGCGTAGGTACTTGGGCGGCCGATGCCTAGACTCTCTAACTTCTTAACAAGTCCAGCTTCAGAGTATCTAGCCGGTGGCTCGGTGAAATTTTGCGTGCTTTTTATGCTCTGCAAACTCATCTCGTCGCCTTTTTTTAAATTTGGCAAAATTTTATCTTTATCAAGCTCGCCATAAACCTTATAAAAGCCGTCAAATAGCACTTTTCTGCCACTTATCTTAAACTCGCCTTTCTCGCTTGCGACATAGACATTTTGCGTTTGGCTCACACATGCGCTCATTTGGCAGGCTAAAAATCTATTGTAGATGAGCGTGTAGAGTTTTAGCGCATCCTTTTCTAGAAATTTAGCCGCTATTTGTGGTGTGAAGTTTAAATTTGTAGGGCGGATCGCTTCGTGGGCTTCTTGCGCGCCTTTTGAGCTTGTCGTGTAGCTTATCGCTTTGGCCGGCAGATACTCTTTGCCGTAGTTTTGAAGGATGTACTCTCTAGCGGCTGCGACGGCCTCTTTGGCTAAATTTAAGCTATCTGTTCTCATATAAGTGATCGCACCCATGAAACCTTCGTGAGTTTGTACTCCTTCATAGAGGCTTTGCGCTATCATCATCGTCTTTTTAGGGCTAAAGCCAAGGCGGTTGCTCGCACTTTGCTGAAGTGTTGAAGTCATAAATGGCGGGCTTGGCTGGATCTTTCTATCCTTGCTCTCGATCTCACGGACACTAAATTTCTCATTTTGTAAATTTTCGATGATATATTTTGCACGGTCTGGATTTTGGATAGTGAGCTTTTCGATCTTTTGGTTTTCAAATTTAATTAGCTCGGCGTCTAGGTCTTTTTTAAAAACGGTGTCAATGGTGTAGTATTCAACTGGCTTAAATGCCTGAATTTCACGCTCACGGTCGACTATTATTTTTAGTGCTGCACTTTGCACACGGCCAGCGCTTAAGCCTTTTTGTATCTTTAAATTTAAAAGCGGACTTAACTTGTAGCCAACTATGCGGTCGAGCAAACGCCTTGTTTGCTGGGCATTGACGCTATTCATATCGACGTGTCTTGGGCTTTTTAGAGCGTTTTGTATGGCGCTTTTTGTGATCTCGTGAAAGACGATGCGAGGCAGGCTGGTTGGCTCCTTGCCGATAGCGTTTGCGATGTGAAACGCGATCGCCTCACCCTCTCTATCCTCATCGGTTGCGAGGTAAATTTCATCTGCGCCCTTGGCAAGTTCTTTTATCTCTTTTACGATGGCGGAGTGATCACTGCTGATGCGATACTCTGGGGTAAATTTGCTATCTTCTATCTTGATACCAAAGCTTGTTTTTGGCAGGTCTCTGATATGGCCTTTTGAGGCGATGACGTTGTAGCTTTTATCTAGAAAATTTTTGATAGTCTTTGCTTTTGCGGGAGATTCCACGATGATTAAGCTTTTCATTATATATAGCCTTTAATTTTTTTGGCGTAATTGTAGCAAAAATAATTTTTAAAGTATCAAGGCATAAAAAATCAAATCCATATTAATTTTTTAAAAATTTTTTCATTCATGCCTATAAAGTTTTTAGAAAATTTCACGATATAGTTTTTGTGCGACAAGAAGTCGTAACTAAAAAATTAAAAGGATTTACAATGAGTTTTCGTATTAACACAAACGTAAACGCACTTAACACACACGCTAACGCAGTTAGCAACAACACTGACCTATCTAAGTCACTTAACAAACTTAGCTCAGGTCTTAGGATTCAAACAGCTGCAGACGATGCTTCAGGTCTATCTATTGCAGATAGCTTAAGAAGTCAAGCTTCAGCTTTAGGTCAAGCTATTGCAAACGGTAATGATGCTATTGGTATCATTCAAGTTGCCGATAAAGCTATGGACGAGCAGCTAAAAATTCTTGATACTATCAAGACAAAAGCTACTCAATCAGCTCAAGACGGCCAAACAACTCAATCACGCCAAGCATTGCAAGCTGATATCGTTCGTCTAATGGAAGAGCTTGACAATATCGGTAACACTACTTCATTTAACGGTCAGCAACTACTAAACGGAACATTCTCTAATAAAGAATTCCAAATAGGTGCTTACTCAAACCAAACTGTTAAAGCAAGTATTGGTGCGACTACGTCTGATAAGATAGGCCTTACACGTTTTGAGAGTTCAAAATTACTTACCGCAATGGGTAAAATAAATCTTAAATTCTTAAACGTTGATGGTGTAAATGATGTTGGTGTTACAGCTGCTACTGTTGGAACAGGCATCGGTGAAGGTCTTGGTGCTCTTGCTGAGAATATCAACAAAGTTGCTGATAGAACTGGTGTTAGAGCTACAGCTGATGTTACTTGGAAAGCAAGTGCTGCTATCGCTGGCGGTTTAATTAAATCTTTAACGATTAATGGTGTTAAAATCGGCGACCTAGAAGTTAAAGCAAATGATTCAAATGGTGCACTTGTAAATGCTATAAATTCTGTAAAAGATCAAACTGGCGTTGAAGCTTCTGTTGATGCTGAAACAGGTAAAATGGTACTAACAAGTCGTGATGGTCGTGCTATAGTTGCAACTGGTACAGACATTGATAAAGGACTTGGCGGAAAAGGTAACAATTTAACAAAAGGCTTTGTTGGAAGACTAAATTTGGTTCGTCTTGATGGTAGAGACATAAAGATGTCTGCAGAGGCTACATTTAAACTATCAGTAGCATTCTCTACTGATGGTGGTGCTCAACAATCAGTGTCTCTAAGAGATGTAAGGGGTCAAATAGATAAAAACCTAGCAACTGCTATGGGTTTCCAAAGAATGAGTACAGCTTTAACAAAACCTCAATCTGCTGGCGTTATGACACTTCGCGGTGCGATGGCTGTTATGAGTATTGCTGAGTCTGCTCAAAAAACACTAGATCAAATTCGTTCAGATCTTGGTTCAGTTCAAAACCAACTTCAAGCTACAGTTAATAACATTACTGTAACTCAAGTTAACGTAAAATCAGCAGAATCTCAAATTAGAGATGTTGACTTTGCTAGCGAGTCTGCTAACTTCTCAAAACATAACATACTAGCTCAATCAGGTGCTTATGCTATGAGTCAAGCAAACAGCGTACAACAAAACGTAATGAAGCTTCTACAATAGTAGGAGCTGAGTGAAGTTTCCTCGAAAACGTAATGAAGCTACTACAGTAGTTAATTAAGGTTTTAGTGAGGCTTTGTTGTAGTCAAAGCCTTAGAGTGTTAATGCTTTTACAATACGCAAACCCACGCCCCAAAGCTAAGCTTTGGGGTTTTATATACTAAAATAATATAATTAATGTATCTATTTTATCTTCTTTGATCTAGGGTTTTAAACATGATAGAGACTTACTAAAACTAGTAAACCAACTTGTAAGTAAAATAATTTTACTTACAAGTTGGTTTATATACTCAGTATAAAATTTTCTTTCGCATTTTCTATCTCGTTTTTAGTTATTATTTTTCTTTTTTTAAGCTCAGCAACAAGAGTTTTTGAAGCTTTTTTAGTAACTTCAATATCAGCATTTAGACCTCCAGCTGCAGAGAACATCCAGTATTTGTGCATATTTACCCACATAAGAAGTTTGTTAGTCTTTTGGATGGTTGTGTCACTTGGTGCTACAGAAATTTTTGCAAGCTCAAGTTCTTGATAGTAGACTGAAATTTGCAATATATTATCTACATATTTTTGATAATTACGTTTTGCAATTACATCTTTTAGCTTATCTATTTTTTTTGTTATTTTAAGAAGTTCGCTAAAGTGCTTTTTTGCTATTTTGTTTTCTTTGTTAAGCTCAAGTAACTTATCTATACTAGGCACTACTTCTAAAAAGACTTTTTCTATTTGTTGTTTGACTTCACTTTGAGCTTTTATTTTTGCAAGTATGACTTTATAGGCTTTTAAAAGGTTTTTATTTACCGTCGTTTCACTATCTTTTTTTATATTAGGCAGTTTTTTAATCTCTTTGTCTTTGCAAAGCTCATGCATTACTTCTAAAAACGGCCTTTCTATAGTTCCTTCTATTCTAGCACCACCTTCGGTACAGTTATATGATTTTATATTCTCTAAGCTTGATTGGGCGATGTCATTTTCAAACTGGTTTTTAAATAGAGTCCAAACATACGTTGTTTTAACCTCTCCCTCTCCGCCATAAGCTTTAACAAATATATTTTCATCCGCTTGTGCAAAAGCGTGACCTTTTGCATGGCTTGCTCCATCTTTACCAAAAGCTAGATCCTGTCCTATGAAAACGATATTTTTATGTCCTAAGACATAGGCTAGTTGGTAGGCCATGTTTGCACAACTATGCCCCACACCCAAATATCCATATCTTTTTAGGCCAAACATATACTCCTCTTGTTGAGGTCTCATGGTTAGTACTAGTTTTCTTGGCAAGATATTTTTAATAGTTTGCTTGTGTGTAACTGAGGCAACGATAAAGTGTATATTGTCATCAATATTTGGATGTTTTTTTTCAAAAAAACTAGAAGTTGGTTCTATTCTTTCAATCGACATTACATAATCAGGCTTGATATCATGCCTTGCAAGGATTGGGTAAGAGGCATCAACGCTTATAATGCTAACATATGGAGCAAATTTCTTAAGTGTATTAAGCTGTTTATCTAGGCTTGGGCCAGTTGATACAATTATAGCCGTATCCATAAGACCATATCTTTTTTTAACAAGACTTGTGTAGCAGTAATTGCTAATCATAGGCACTAAATTTTCACAATTTTGTCTTGTGCCTAATAAAAGATCATCTATGCTATTGCCGTGAGCAACTACTATTTGAGAAAATGCTCTTGTAATCTCTTTGTTTATTCTTATGTAGTCTTCTTCAAATTGATCATAAAAAGGCATATGAATCATAAGATTATCATAGGTTTTTGCATATGAGTTTAGTTTCGCTTCCGTAACCAGATAATAAAAATGTGTATAGGTTGCAAATTTTGAATAAAAAAGTATTATTTGCCCACTTTCTAGTTCATTTGATAGATCAATGACATTTAAAACAAGATATATGATCTCGATCTCTGGCTCTATAACTACTATTTTTTGGTGCGTTTCATTTTTTGCTAATGCTTTATAGAGTACGCCATTGCCTAGTCCATAAAAAAACAGTATCGGATAACGTTTGTAGTCACTTTCTATATCTTCAAGTAGCTTTAAAATGTCTGCTCCAGGATTTTCATAGATATATTTAAAAGTATGCTTGTTTATTAAATTTATATCAATCGGGTCTTTTCCTATAAAAATTTCATAATTTTCATTGCCAGTTATAGACCAAAGCCTGGCTGCTAGAATTTCATCTTGTTGAAAAAGTGCTTGAAGATTTTTTTGAAAGATAGGATTTTGGATATTTGATACATTGTCTTTAGATGGTTTCGCCTTTTTATTAGATGCCTTATCGTTTTTATTATTCATATCAAATCCTCCTTTGTTAATCTCTCGCTAAAATTTATATCTCTTTTTGCTTTTTTGCCGATCAGCTCTTTTAGAAATTTAGGGTGCAAGCCATATCCTGGGCGCACACTCCTTATATTTTGCTCGCTAAAAATTTCACCCTTTTTTATATCTGCGCTTGCATAAAGTGAGCGTGAAAATCTCCTGTTTAAAACCGCTTTTTCATCTAGCTCGTAGTTTACTTTGCCTAAAAGCTCCTCGGCCTCTCTAACGCATTTTGTCATAAGAGCAAATTCGCTCTCATCAAGACTAAATGCGCTATCAACGCTCTTTACGCTTTTATCAAGTATAAAATGCTTTTCAATTATCCTAGCACCCAAACTAACCGCAACAACTGGAGCTGTCACACCTAATGTGTGATCAGAAAAGCCAACCTCTACGCCAAATTTCTCTTTCATATCAGCTATCGTTTGTAAATTCATGCCGTTTAGCGGTGCTGGGTAGCTTGAAGTGCATTTTAAAAGGGCGATGTCACTATTATCTGCATTTTTACAAATTTGTACCACATCTCTTATCTCTTCTTCATAGGCTATGCCAGTTGAGATGATGATGGGCTTGCCTTTTTTGGCTACAAACTCTACAAAATCATAGTCCGTTACCTCAAAGCTTGCGATCTTATAAGCTGGTGGGTTAAGCTGCTCTAAAAAGTTGGCGTCATCCTTGCAAAATGGACTTGAAAAGCAGACAAGCCCTTCCTCTTTTGCCACTTTAAAAAGCTCAGCATGCCACTCTCTTGGCGTTAATGCCTCTTGGTAAAGCTCGTAAAAATTTCTCCCATCCCAAAGTCCGCCCTTTATGACGAAGTCGTCTAGGCACGAATTTAGAGTCAAACTATCAGGTGTATATGTCTGAAGCTTTATCGCATCAGCTCCAGCACGTTTGGCTGCCTTTATTGTATCTACCGCCGTTTTTAGGCTACCGCTGTGATTAGCAGAGAGTTCTGCTATTATAAAGACCTTTTTTTCTGTATCAAAATTTCCTATTTTCATCCGTTAGTCCGTTTCATTTTTAAGCTCAAGATAGCTAAATTCATTATCTTTTGTGTAGATCCTAAAGCCGAAATTTTCATAAAGTGCGAGTGCTTTTTCATTGTTATTATAAGCTTTTGCCTTTAGCGAGCCAACTTTTAGCGTAAAAAAGCGTAGTCTTTTTATGAGATCAAGCAGCTTTTTGCCCACACCTTTTAGCTCCGGATTTTTATAAACACCAAATTCACAGCTTTGCTTTGTGATATCAACAAAGCTTATCACTCCAATAAATTCGCTTTCGTCCTTTACTAGAAAATAGATCTTATCTTTAATGCTCTTTAATCTCTCTAAAAAAGCAAAATGCTCCGCTTTGCCAACGCTTTTATTTTTCATAAATTTAGCTATACGCTCGTCGTTTCGCCACTTTAAGACCATCAACTTTTGCTCGCCACTAAGCGAGATAAAATTTATAAGCTCAAGCAAATTTTATCTCCCCAGTAAGCTTCATATCCATTTTCTTTGAGCCAAGCAAAGATCTCTTTTTGGTTATCCGCTACGCAAATGGCTTTAAATTTAGCTCCTAAAACATAAGCCTCATTTACAAGCGAGCTTGCTGTTATGATGAGCATTTTGGCTTCGTTCATCAGCTTTGCTACACTTTTGCTATCTATAAAGAGGCTAAAATTTTCGTTTTTACTTGATAGCTCTTTTAGTGCGCTTAAATTTTTATTTCCACTTGTAGTTATGACGGCTGTTTTTAGCCCTTTTAGAAGCAGTTTTTCTGATATTTTAGCGCTTAGTCCAGAGATATCAGTGCCTCCAAGGATAATAGCGTAGTCGTAAATTTTCTCTCGTTTTATCCTAGCTTCTTTATAAAACTCATCTCTAACTAGCAAAAACTCGCTTCCGCAAAAGACCTCGCAGCCTTTTTCTACCAGCTCCTCATATCTTGCCTTTTGCGCATATAAATTTACATTTAAAATATAGTCTGCAAAATGTTTTTCATAAGTATCGTCAAATGATAAAATTTTAACGCCAGTTTTTTCTTTTATAGCTCTTTCGTCTTCAAAGCTAAAGCCGTAGTGATCAATAATAAGAAGTTCAAATTTATTAACATTTATAGGCTTGCAAAGCTCATCTATCTCGTCACTTATTAAGCTAAATTTAGGGTAGTTTATCTCATCAAAAATGTCACCATCTAGCCTCAAAGACGCAAATGAGATGTCGTTAAATTTTTTAGCAAGCAAAAGGTCTCGCCTAATGTGCCCATGCCCTATCTTGCTGCTGCTATCAGCACGCACGAGCGTTTTTAGGTGCGAGAGTCCTTTAAATTCTTTCAATCAAATCTTTCCATTATTTATCAAATAAAGCTTTTTAGCAAACTCAAAATCCTCTATCGTATCGATGTCACAGACTAAATTTCTTGGCAATAAATATGCCTTTGAGTGTGGTGCAAAGATAGCGCTACACTCCAGCCAAGCCTCTTTTTTGCCAAAGTAAAATGCCCCAGCGTCATGAAACGCAGGCTCTAGATCTTGCGAGCGCGTCTTTTCAAACTGCGGATAAAACATACTAACTCTAGCGCTTTCATCAAGCTTTATCGCCCTTTGTATAGGAAAATCAAACGCCGTTGCCGAAAATAGAAATTTACACTCATCTTTTTTAAACTCGCCAGCAGCCTCTTTTAAAATTTCAGCCGTTACAAGCGGTGCTGTAGCATAAAGGCAGCAGACGTCACTAAAGCTAGAATTTACGCGTCTTATCACGTCTTTTATCACGTCGGTGCTGGTTGCATAGTCATCGCTTAGGTTTGCATCTCTAAAAAATGGCACGCTAGCTCCAAATTCTCTAGCCACATTTGCTATCGCCTCATCATCGGTACTTACGATCACTTCGCTAAAAACTTTAGAATTTAACGCAGCCTTGATGCTATAAGCGATCAAAGGCTTGCCTAAGAAGTCTTTTATGTTTTTGCCAGGTATTCTCTTGCTGCCGCCTCTTGCTGGGATTATGCAGATCATTTTTTACTCGCTAAAGCTTTTTAGCACGTCAAAAAGCGTGCTTGCAACAAATTTGGCATCACCCACGCTCATGCCGTGGTGGCACGGTAGGCTAAGCTCGGAGCTATAAAATTTCTCCGCATTTGGCAGTGAAATTTCACCAAGAAGTGCTTTATAAAAGCTAAATTTATATGTTGGCTTATAGTGCACCTGCACGCCAACGCCCTTTTGCAAGAGTGCTTCAAAAATTTGCTCTTTTTTATCCCAAAATTTCTCATCCAAAAGCACTGGATATAGGTGCCTTGAGCTGGTTGTATTTGCTGGGATTGTTATAGTTTTAAAATACTCGCACCCACTAAATTTCTCATCATAAAATTTAGCTATTTCGTTTCTTTTAGCGATAAAGTCGTCCAGTTTTTTTAGCTGACTAAGCCCTAAAGCGCAGGCCACGTCTGTTATCCTGTAGTTATATCCAAGTAGGCTCATGTCGCTATCCCAAAGCTTTGTTTTGGTGATGCCGTGGCTTCTATATAGCCTTGCTAGCCTTGCTAGCTCATTGTCGTTTGTAGCAAGCG
Source organism: Campylobacter concisus (assembly GCF_902460875.1). GTDB lineage: Bacteria > Campylobacterota > Campylobacteria > Campylobacterales > Campylobacteraceae > Campylobacter_A > Campylobacter_A concisus_AA. Next base: position 139,264 of record NZ_CABPVR010000004.1, read on the forward strand.
CGCCGCCCTCAAGCGTGGTGATAGGCTTTACAGGGTGAAAGCTAAATATACTAATATCAGCCTTAACGCCCACTTTTACGCCGTTTTGCACGCTACCAAGGGCATGAGAGGCGTCATCTATCACTTTTATGCCGTATTTTTTGGCTAAATTTATGATCTTATCTAGCTCCACGGGGTTACCGCCGTAATCAACCGCGGCTATCACCTTCGTTCTTGGTGTGATAAGAGCTGGAATTTTCTCTTCATCGATATTGCCATTTGTTTTTACATCGCAAAATTTGACCTGCGCTCCTGCCATCAAAGCCGCATTTGCAGTGGCTGCAAAGGTTATAGGCGTCGTGATCACTTCATCGCCATCCTTTACGCCTAGGCTTAGATAGGCTACGTGCAGAGCCGAAGTGGCTGAGTTCATGACGACAACATGCTTTACGCCAACATAGCTTGCTAGCTCCTCTTCAAATTTACTGACCTTTTGGCCACCTGTTAAGATGTCGTCCCTTAGTGCATCCGCTACTACTTTGATATCCTCTTCTGTGATCTGCTGGCGGCTGTAAGGGATCATTTAGCATCTCCTATCATCTCAAGAAGACCTGCTCTATCGAGCCAAATTTTATTTGTATTTGAGCTATATTCAAAGTCCTCGCTAACTGGTTTGCCCTTTTGATGAAGAGCATTTGTCGAGAAGTCTTGCGCTGTTAAAAACTGGATAGACGGACTAATAACGTAGTAATCATCAAATTCGTATGTAAGATGCGCGTCGTCTCTTGAGATCATCATCTCATGCATCTTTTCTCCTGGGCGAATGCCTATGATCTTGACGCCAAGGTCTGGTGCAAGGGCTTTTGCAAGATCGACCATCGTCATTGACGGGATCTTTGGTATGAAAATTTCGCCGCCTTTCATCCTCTCAAAGTTTTTAAGGACGAAATTTACACCTTGTTCAAGCGTGATCCAAAATCTTGTCATCTTCTCGTGAGTTATAGGAAGCTCTTTTTCTCCTTGTGCGATCAGCTTTTTAAAGAGCGGCACGACTGATCCACGAGAACCAACGACATTTCCATATCTTACGACGCTAAATCTTGTTTTTTTGTCTCCAACGATGTTATTTGCAGCGACAAAGAGCTTATCGCTCGCTAGCTTTGTAGCTCCGTATAAATTTACAGGGTTGCATGCTTTGTCAGTCGAGAGAGCGATTACCTTGCTAACGCCACACTCCAAAGAGGCATCGATAACGTTTTGAGCGCCGTCAATATTTGTTTTGATGCACTCCATTGGATTATATTCTGCGATTGGTACGTGTTTCATCGCAGCTGCGTGGATGACGTAGTCTATACCGTTCATCGCGGTTCTTAAGCGCTTATAGTCCCTCACATCGCCTATAAAAAAACGCATCGCCTTGTCTTTAAAGACTTGTGCCATTTCGTATTGTTTTAGCTCATCGCGTGAGTAGATAACTAGCCTTTTTGGCTTGTATTTTTTTAACAAAATTTCGGTGTACTTTTTACCAAAACTTCCTGTTCCGCCGGTGATTAGTATTGATTTATCATTAAACATTATTGCACCCTTTACTAACTATTTTTGGGGTATAAATAGCTAAATCTAAATTGTATTTTATAAAAATTTAAGCAAAAGCTATGCCAAATTTTTAAAATTTATTAAAAAAATTTTTATCTTTCTAGATTCTATTTCGTCAAAATTTCGTTATTGTTTAGGATTTATAAAAATTATTTTAAATTTAAATATTTTTTATTTTATTTAGGAAATATGCAATGTTGGTATTCCAGCCATCCTCCAAAAGATGTACATACTTCTCTTTATCCGCTGCCCTATGGTAAGTACCATTGTTAGTAATGGCTTGACAGCTAGAGTTGTCAATTGACTTTAATGTCTTAATCTCCTGCCAGCACGACTTAAATAATTTCCGAATCTCTACTTGCAAAGTATTATAGCTGGTGGCAAAACTCTCCTTCGATGCATCAAAACTTATCTTTTTTTGAGTTATGACTTTGCCAGTATCTAGCCCAGTATCCATATAATGGATACTAACACCTTTTGGCGTATCATCTACAAAAGACCAGAAATTAGGGTCTGCTCCTCTATTATATGGCAACAGCGAAATATGTAAATTAATTGCTCTTCCATAAAAATGTCTTAATACTTCATAAGGCAAAATATATCTATAGCCATAACTCACAATAAAATCTATCTTATTTTTTAACACAAATTCTTCATCTATTTTTTCTATTGTTTTTACTAGCGTATTTGAATCTTCTTCTAAAAATTTAGCTAGTTTTTCATCCTCACTAAGAAACAAAATTTTCATTTTTCTACTTCAAAATTCTTGGCAGTGTGATGCCCTCTTGGGCTTGGTATTTGCCGTTTTTGTCAGCATAAGTCACCTCGCAAGGCTCATCGCCCTCGATAAATAGCACCTGCGCGATGCCTTCGTTCGCATAAATTTTTGCAGGAAGTGGCGTCGTGTTTGAAATTTCTATCGTGATATGCCCCTTAAATCCCGGCTCAAAAGGTGTCACATTTACGATGATGCCACACCTTGCGTATGTACTCTTGCCAAGGCAGATCGCTAGAACATTATCAGGCATGTTAAAGTACTCGATCGTGCGCGCCAAAGCAAAAGAATTTGGTGGCACTATGCAGACATCGCCCTTAAAATCGACCACGTTTTTTTCGTCGAAATTTTTAGGATCAACTACGGTTCCGCCGATGTTTGTAAAAATTTTAAACTCATCACCAACGCGGATATCGTAGCCGTAGCTAGAAACGCCGTAACTAACGACGCCACGACCCACTTGTTCCTCAGCAAACGGCACTATCATATTTTTCTCAACCGACATTTTTCTTATCCAAGAATCTGACTTTAAACCCATTTTTGCTCCTTTTTTGGGCGATTATAACGATTTGCATCTTTAAAGTAAATTTAATAAAGCGAATAAATTAGATGAAAATTAGTATAATTTTAACAGCAAAAATTAATAAAGGACAAAAATGCAAGAGAAAAATGCAGAAATTTTTACTGGCGAGCGTGCGATGTTTGGGGCAAAAAGTGTAAATTTCACAAATTGTATCTTTGAAGATGGCGAGTCGCCACTAAAGCATAGTTCAATTTTAAAGCTAAATGAGTGCGTTTTTGCCTACAAATACCCACTTTGGTACGCAAGCGATGTCACGCTAAATGGCGGATACTTCGAGCCTCTAGCAAGGGCTGGCATGTGGTACAGTACAAATTTAAGCTTTAAAGATATGGTTATCAACGCTCCAAAAAGCTTTAGAAAAAGCTCGCAAATTTCGCTAGAAAATGTAAATTTCTCAGATGCTAGTGAAACACTTTGGGGATGTGAGGGTGTGAAGATAAAAAATATTTTTGTGAGAGGTGATTATTTTGGAGCAAATAGTGAAAATTTAGAGATTGATGGGCTAAATTTAGACGGAAACTACTGCTTTGATGGTTGTAAAAATGTCCATATCTCAAACTCAAAACTCATCTCAAAAGATGCGTTTTGGAACTGCGAAAACGTGACCGCGCAAAATTGCCTCATCTCAGGCGAATATCTGGCTTGGAACTCAAAAAATGTGACGCTTATAAACTGCACGATAAAGAGCTTGCAAGCACTTTGTTACGTGGAAAATTTAGTCGTAAAAGATTGCATTTTTATGGATACGAGTCTTGCGTTTGAATATTCAAGTGTCGATGTGAGCATAAGCGGAGCGATAAAAAGCATAAAAAATCCAAAAAGTGGCGCAATAAGGGTAGCAAAGATAGACGAGATCATCATCGATGAAAATTTAGTTGATACTAAAGGTATTAAGATAATTATTACTGAAAAATAACTTAGTAAAAAAGAGTAACTTTGAGTTGTTGTTTTTGCTTCATAAAAAAAATTTTTATCTAATTTTCGCTACAATTAGACGCTTATATAAAAATTTAGGAGAAATTTCTATGAAAAAAGAAGATATAAAAGAGCTTATCGAATTTTTTAATGATATGGAGATGAATCATATCAAAATAAAAAGTGGTGATTTTGAGGTAGAGCTTGAAAAATTTTCAGATTATTGCGCGCCTGCTAAACCAGCAGCACAAGCACCAGCTCCAGCACCTGTAAATGTAGTCGTTAATTCAGAGGTAAAACCAGCTGCAAACTCGCCAAAAGATAGCATAAAATCTCCTATGGTAGGTACTTTCTATGCCGCTCCAAGCCCAGGCGCTGCTCCGTTTGTAAAAGTAGGCCAAAGAGTAAGAAAAGGCGATGTAGTAGGTATCATCGAGGCTATGAAGATCATGAACGAGATCGAGGCTGAGTTTGACTGCCAGATCACTGAGATGCTAGTCTCTGACGGACAGCCAGTTGAGTTTGGATTGCCTTTATTTGGCGTGGAGAAAAATTAATGGAATTAAAAAGAATTTTAATCGCAAACCGAGGCGAAATCGCTCTTCGTGCTTTGCGAACGATAAAGGAGATGGGTAAAGAAGCCGTTGTAGTCTATTCAACCGCTGATAAAGACGCACTTTACGTAAAATATGCCGACGTGGCCATTTGCATCGGCAAAGAGCGTTCAAGCGATAGCTATCTAAATATCCCAGCTATCATAAGTGCGGCTGAGATCAGCGAAGCAGACGCTATTTTTCCTGGATATGGCTTTTTAAGCGAAAATCAAAATTTTGTTGAAATTTGCTCACATCACAAGATCAAATTTATAGGACCAAGTGTCGCTGCGATGGCTTTGATGAGTGATAAAAGTAAGGCAAAGCAAGTCATGCAAAGAGCTGGTGTACCAGTCATACCTGGCTCAGACGGTGCTGTGGCTGACACAAAAGCAGCAAAAGAGCTAGCCAAAAAGATAGGCTATCCAGTCATTTTAAAAGCTGCTGCAGGTGGTGGCGGACGCGGTATGCGTGTGGTTGAAAAAGAGGCTGATTTAGAAAAAGCGTTTTGGTCTGCTGAGAGCGAAGCTATGAGTGCATTTGGTGATGGAACAATGTATATGGAAAAATATATCCTAAACCCACGCCACATCGAAGTTCAAGTAATTGGCGATAGCCATGGCAATGTGCTTCACATCGGCGAGCGTGACTGCTCTATGCAACGTCGCCACCAAAAGCTGATCGAAGAAAGCCCAGCTATTTTGCTTGATGAAAAGACAAGAGAGAGACTTCACGAAACTGCCATAAAAGCGGCAAAAGCGATCGGCTACGAGGGGGCTGGTACGTTTGAGTTTTTGGTTGATAAAAATTTAGACTTTTACTTCATTGAGATGAATACAAGACTTCAAGTTGAGCACACAGTGAGCGAAATGGTAAGCGGACTCGATATCATCGAGCTTATGATAAAAGTGGCTGAAGGCGAGGCACTACCATCACAAGAGAGCATTGAGCTAAAAGGTCATGCGATTGAGTGCAGGATAACAGCTGAAGATCCAAATACTTTTACTCCGTGTCCTGGAAAGATCACAAAATATGTCTGCCCAGGTGGCCGCAATGTTAGAATGGATAGCCATATCTATCAAGACTACTCTATACCACCGTATTACGACAGTATGATCGGTAAGCTCGTAGTTTGGGACACTGATAGAAACAGAGCAATCCACAAGATGAAAGTAGCTCTTGATCAGCTCATAATAAATGGCATAAAAACAACAAAAGATTTTCACATCGCTATGATGGAAAACAAAGACTTTTTAAGCAATAACTACGATACAAATTATCTTTCAAGACACTAAATTTTTAAGTCAGGATTTGCAAAAAGCAGATCTTGGCTTAAATATATTAAAATTTTTAAGTTTATCTTAGGGGAAGCATGGTAAACAAAATCAAAGATCAAAATACAAAATTTTTCTCAAATGCTGATCTTGCGAAGCTATTTTTCCCTATTGCGGTTGAGCAGTTTTTAGAGTATAGCTTAGGGCTTGCAAACTCGCTAATGGCAGCAAGTGTTAGCGAAAGTGCTGTAAGTGCGATTAGTCTTGTGGAATTTGTTATGGCGCTATTTATTAGCATATTTACTGCTATCGCTACTGGCGGCTCAGTGGTTGCTAGCCAGTATCTTGGTAATAAACAAAGTGGCAACGCCAAAATCACAGCAAATCAGCTCGTTTGGTTTAGTTTTATCTTTGCCCTTTTTATCGCAGCGGTCATCATAGTTTTAAAAGATATTATTCTAGATTATGTCTTTGGCGATATTGGTGAGCAAGTAAGGCATGATGCTAGTCACTATCTTGTTTTCTCAGCTATTTCTGCACCATTTTTGGCTGTCTATGCAGCAGCTGCGGCGATCTTTCGCACGATGTCAAACGCAAAGCTACCTATGTATATTATGGCGGCTGCAAATTTATTAAATGTACTTCTAACTGCCATTAGTATTTATACATTTCATACAGGCATTTTAGGTATCGCCATCAGTACGCTTATAGCCAAGATACTTGCTTGCTTTGTCATAGTCTATTTGCTTCTTGATATAAGGCTAAAACTTCACATAAGAAAGAGCTTTATCTATAAATTTGACTACAAGATCATCAAGAAAATTTTAAATATCGGAGTGCCTTATGGTTTTGAAAATTCGATGTTTTATGTGGGTCGCATTATTGTTTTAAGTTTAGTTTCTCTCTTTGGTACGGCAAGTATCGCTGCAAATGCCGTGGGCGGGACGATCGTGATGTTTCAAGTACTTCCTGGTATGGCGATAGGAACAGGGCTTAGTGTGGTTATCTCAAGGTGTGTTGGCGCAAACGACTTTGCTCAGGCTAAATTTTACGTAAGAAAGTCGATGATAAGCATCTATATTGTCCAGCTTTTTAGCACAGCTGTGATTTTACTACTTCTTGAGCCACTGCTTAGGGTTTATAATCTCTCAAGCGAAGCCATAAATTTAACAAGGCAGATCGTCTGGTATCACGGTATCGCTATGTGTCTTATCTGGCCACTTGCCTACACATATCCAACCGTTTTTCGAGCAGCAGGGGATGCTAAATATCCGATGATTGTAAATTTAGTTTGTATGTTTGCTTGTAGAGTCATCTTGGCCTATGTCTTTGCACTCACATTTGATCTTGGCATGATAGGTACTTGGTTTGCAATGTTTGCTGACTGGGCTGTAAAGGCGGTGCTTTTTACGATTAGATACCTAAAAGGCACATGGATGAATTTTAAAGCTATTTAAAAAGAAATTTAGTAATATACAAGCGATTTTGTCGCAAAGGATAAAAAATGAAAAATATATTTAAATTTGGTGCAGTTTTGCTTATGGTAGCTCTTTTTGCTGGATGCGCGAGTGAGAGTTCAAGGGTTGTTGAGACTCCAAAAGTAGCAAGCTACGGCACAGTTTACAATGGTCAAAAAATTTCGGTTTCGATAGGTCGATTTAATAATCAATCAGCTTACCAAAATGGTGTATTTGCTGATGGCGAGGATAGGCTTGGCAACCAAGCTCAAAGCATTTTGATCACAAATTTACAGCAAAGTGGTAGATTTTTGGTGCTTGATAGATCAAATATGAAAGTGATCAAACAAGAGAGCGAGCTAAGCAAAACCGCTCAAAATCTAAAAGGCGCAAGATACGTGATAACTGGTGATGTGACCGAGTTTGGACGAAAAACTACGGGCGATCATCAGCTATTTGGCATACTTGGCAAAGGCAAGCAACAAACTGCCTATTCAAAGGTAAATTTAAATATCGTTGATACCAAAACAGCTGAGGTTGTCTATTCAGTTAGCGGCGCTGGCGAATACACCCTTTCAAACAGAGAGATCATCGGTTTTGGCGGTACAGCAGGATACGACTCTACGCTAAATGGCAAGGTTTTGAGTCTAGCTATTATTGAAGCGGTAAATAATCTAGTAAATGGCATAGAAAGTGGAGCATGGCAAGTAAAATAAAGCTTGCCGGCCTCGCGCTTTTTGCACTATTTTTAGCGGGTTGCGGTCATTCAAACGGCCCAAGATCACTTTATTATTGGGACGGATCATATAGTAGCTCGCTATATAGTTATCTAAATGAAGAGGGCGATACAAACGAGCAAATTTCACGCTTAGAAAATTTGGTGCAGATATCAATACAAAAGGGCTATAAGATCGCTCCTGGCGTATATGCACACCTTGGACTTTTATACTTAAATAACGGAAATTTAGGCGCTGCAAATGCAAATTTTGACAAAGAAGTAGAGAATTTCCCAGAGTCAAGGGAGTATATAAATTTCATCAAAGGCTCTAAAAATTTGACTCCAAAAAAAGTAGAGCAAAAAGAGGGGGCAAATAATGAAAAATAGCCTGAAATTTATAACCTTTGCATTTTTAGCAGTATTTTTTACGGGCTGCTCTATAAAAGAGCCTGAGCCATACGACTACTCAGAATTTTTACAAAAAAGACCTCACTCTATCTTAGTGCTTATGCCAACAAACGATAGCACAGAAATTTCAGGTCCAGCTGCTGTTTTGGCAAATGCAGTCGCGCCACTAAGTGAAGCAGGATACTATGTATTTCCAGTGGCTCTTGTAAATGATACCTTTAAACTAAATGGCATAACCGAGCCAAGCGAGATCGCAGCCGTGCCACTAAATAAGCTTGATAAAATTTTCCATGCTGATAGTGTGCTTTACATCAATATAAAAGATTATGGTACGAGCTATGCAGTCATCTCAAGCTCAACAAAGGTCGTCCTTGAAGCAAAGCTTATCGATATAAAAAGCGGCGCTACTCTTTGGCAAGGCAGTGCTATGGCAGCAGAAGATAGCAGCAGCGGTCAAAGTAGCCTACTTGGCATGTTAGTCTCAGCCGTCATCTCACAGGTGGCAAATACCATCTCAGATAGATCATACGATCTAGCAGTGATGGCAGATGCTTATTTATTTTCAAGAGATTGCCATAACTGCATACTTTATGGACCATATTCGCCATATTATGGCAAAGATGCACAGCTTCATAAAGATAGATAAATTTAATGAATACTCATCGTCTTGGGATACTCCTTACTTTAGTTGGCGGTATCCTTTGGGGATTTAGTGGGGTTTGTGGGCAGTATCTATTTTCACTTGGTATAAATTCTGATTTTTTGGTGCCATATAGACTGATGCTAGCTGGCATTGTTATTGTGATTTTTTATGCTTTTAAAGAACCAAGTACCGTTTTTGCTCCGATTAAAGATATAAAGCTCCTTGGCGAGTTTTTAGTCTATGCCCTGCTTGGGCTTATGATGACGCAGTACGCTTATTTTTACTCCATTGAGCTTTCAAATGCCGCAGTTGCGACTGTTATTCAATACACTGCGCCAGTTCTCATCCTAGCCGTCATCTGCCTAAAAGAGAAGCGAGCACCAAGACCACTTGAAATTTTAGCTCTGCTTTGCGCGATGCTTGGCGTATTTTTCCTAAGCACACATGCGCGAATTTCATCTCTTGTCATTTCGCTAAAGGCCTTGTTTTGGTGCTTAGTTAGCGCTATTTGCGTTTGTGTTTATAATCTTGCTCCAGCAAGGCTAAATGCGAAATATTCAGTCACTCTCACACTTGGCTGGGGTATGGTTATGGGCGGGGTAGTGCTTGCTTGCTATATGAGAGTTTGGGATTTTGCTGGGCTTAATGGTATAAATCAATGGCTTGCATTTATTGCTGTTATTACGCTTGGCACCATTTTTGCATTTAGCTTTTATATGATAGGTGTTAAGCTCATAGGCGCAGCAAAAGCTAGTTTATTAGCCTGCATAGAACCACTAAGCGCAGCATTTTTTGGCTACTTTTGGCTTGGGACAAAATTTGTATTTTGGGACTTTTTAGGATTTGCTCTAATAATCTCTTGTATATTTTTACTATCAAAAAGAGAAAAATTATGATATTTCTAGCACAAACTGATACGACAGCTGGCTTTTTGAGTAAAGATTATAAAGAGATAAATAGAGCCAAAATGCGTGATGAAAATAAACCTTGCCTTATCACGACAGCGAAATTTAGCATTTTAAATGAGCTTGTTAGAGTGCCAAAAAAGTATAAAAATTTCATACGCCGTTCAAGAAAAGCCACATTTTTGTATCCAAATTTAAAGGCTATTAGAGTCGTAAAAGAGTGCAAGCACGAAAAATTTTTAGCTAAATTTGACTGGCTTTATTCAAGCAGTGCAAACAAAAATGGACAAAATTTTAACGAAGCTTGGGCTATGAGCGTGGCTGATGAAATAGTAGATGATCATTTTTTTGAAGATACTCCATCAAAAATTTATAAAATTTCTCGAAAAAAAATAAAACGTTTAAGATAACTAGTAAATTTATACAGCCACTACCTTTTTAAACTCATCTAAATTTTTTAGCACTTCATCTATGCCAATTAGCCAAAATTCGCACTTTGTCGTATCTTTTTTAAAGTGTTTTTTATTAGCTCTTCCACGCTTTTTGTGCCGCACTCTATTAAAAATTGTTTATAAATTTTGCAAAATTTTGCTTCATCTTTTTTAAACTCACTTAGAAAAAATTGTGATAGCAGATAGCCAACGCTATAAGGATAGTTGTAAATGTAGTTATCTGTTTTATAAAAATGTGGCTTGAAATATGGCAAAAATTCTTCAACATCGCTCGTGCTGTCTTTATAAAATTTATCCCAAGCTTGTTTTAAAAGATCATTTGCATCTTTTTTGCTGACTTGACCTTTTTGTCGCAGCTTTATAAAACCAGTCTCAAACTCGTATCTAACGCTTATATGAAGTAAAAAATTTACAGTACTTTTTAGCTCCTGCCATAAAATTTCTACCCTAAGTGAGTCGTCTTTTTTTAGCTCATTTCGTAAAAGAGTTTCATTAAATGTGCTTGCACTCTCAGCTAAGCTCATTGGAAAATTTGCGCTTAAAACCGGAAGATCACGCATCAAGTAGTAGTGCCAAGCATGCCCCAGCTCATGAGCTTGCTGGATTAAGTGTGAAAGAGTGTTCATGTAGGTGGTAAAAATTCTTGGTTGCTTAAATTTTGGCAAACTTACAAAAAAAGCCCCACCAGCTTTATTTTCTCGCACATCGCTTTCTATCCAGTGTTTGTCTATCATAAGCTTTATAAAGCTATCTTCACCCAGTGGTTTTAATGCTTTTTTGATGATTTTATAAATGAGATTGCTGCTTTTATGACTAAGATGCAAAAGATAAATATAAAAATTTTAATATTAAGTGCGACTATTGTAGTGTTATTTAAATCCAATTAAAATATGCAAAATATAAAAGGACGTAAATATTTGGTTTGGTAAATATTCAAATGATGTCAGTAGCAACTTATTTTGGTATTTACTCCCTCGGAAGTCCGTTTTTATCAGACTTGTCGCTGATTAGCTTACCCGATTCGTCGTATTTTTTGGCGCGAATGAGCCTGCCGCGCACAAACTCCCCTTCGGCTTCGAGTTTGCCGTTTGCAAAAGATGCCGTAGGTTTGGCGTCTAGCATTGCCGACGTCGGCGTAGTTACTACGAAAACGTCGAAATTTTCGGAGATTTTGCTTGAAAATTTAGGGGTCTTAAATTTTATAAAAGTGGTGGTAGGCCGCGATGACGTGCTAAATCCAAAACCTAACGCGGAGCCCGTAAATTTAGCTCTCGCAAGACTTGGAAAAGATAAGCGAAACGCATTTATGATAGGCGATACGCAGATGGATCTAATGGCGGCAAAGAACGCCGGCATCAAAGGTATCGGCCTAACTTGCGGATACGCGGATGCGCAAAGTCTAAAAGAGTATTCGGATTTAATCTTTCAAAACGCTTATGAAGCGGTAAAATTTTTAGCAAGCAACTAAAATTAGTGGATCTTATTAAGCGACTTTACTTGCCGCTCGGCTAAATTGTTTTCTTCGTCTAGCGACCGTTTTGATTAAGCATAGACAGCGCCGCCTCAACCGCCGCATCGATGTGTATCTGCGCCGTATCAAAAAGCCGCATATCCGTATCCGCCTGCGATACCAGCATGCCTATCTCGGTGCAGCTAAGTATCGCTCCTTGCGCGCCGCGCGACCTAAAATCCTCGATGATGCGCAAGAAATTCGCCTTTGAGCTAGGCGCGATTTTGCCGTAGCAAAGCTCCTCAAAGATGACGCGATTTACTTCCGCCATATCGCCCGCGCTTGGCAAAAGCACCTCCGCGCCGCCCTCTATCAACCGACTTTTATAAAAATCCTGCGTCATCGTATAGACGGTGCCGAGCAGCCCTACTTTGGCGACGCCTGCGTTTTTTAGCGCTTTTAGCGTAGCATCCGCGATATGCACCACAGGCACGCTAACGGCGCCCTGTACGGCGTCAAAGCACCTGTGCATCGTGTTTGTGCAGATGAAGATAAAATCAGCCCCGCCGCCTTGCAAAATCCTCGCGTGACGCGCCAAAATTTCGCCCGCGTCCTCCCATCTGTTTTCGCGCTGGCAGGCCTCGATCTCCTCGAAATTTACACTGCTTAGCAGTATCTCCGCGCTGCTAAGGCCGCCCAAGCGCTCGTTTATTTTGCGATTTATTTGCTCGTAATACGTTATCGTAGACTCAAAACTCATCCCGCCGATTAGGCCGATTTTTTTCATATTTTCTCCTTAAATTTCGGCGATTTTACGGTTTTAAATTAAATTTGCTATAAATTTAAATTTCGTCCACCGCATTAAATTCGGCTGCAACCGCCTAAAATAACGAGCATAAATTAACCGCATAAATTTTTTAGCCTGCGACGAAAATGTGGTCAAATTTTAGCGCGCTAGCGGCCTAAATTTGCGTGTAAATTTTATCGGCTAAAAGCGGCATTTTGATTACTTCGCGCGGGCGAATTAAATTTACGGCTTTTCGGTTTGGCAAAGTTTTATTTTTTGCAAGGTAAAATCGCCTGCAAATTTTACCCGTTCGCGTCTGCAAGTCTTGCGCCTACGTTTTTGGCACACTTTGCCAGAGTCGCTTCGGCGTCTTTTAAATGCTAGCTTGACGCCCAAACCGCCTCTATTTTACGCCAGCAAATGCCAAAACCCGCGTTTTGCCGTCAAAATTTCGCCTAGACCCCGCCCCTTGCCGCGCAGACATCGCCGCTTTACGTTTTAGCGCTTTAATCTCGCGCCGTGAAATTTAAGCGCCGTTTGCGCGTAGCCGTTTCGCGCGGTAAAATTTATAAAATTTCACAGATTTTACTTGGCCTTTTGTCATCGCTTCGCGCTTTTTAAGCTTTGCGCGCCAGATTTCCCGCCAAAGCGATATAAACGTTAAATTTACGGCTAAAAGCTAAAATTTAAAGAGCGAATTTAAACCGCAAAGGCATAAATTTAGCTAAATTTACTCCCTCGGAAGTCCGTTTTTATCAGACTTGTCGCTGATTAGCTTGCCCGCTTCGTCGTATTTTTTGGCGCGGATGAGCCTGCCGCGCTCAAACTCGCCATGGGCCTCTAGTTTGCCGTTTGCGTAGTAGTGGTGCGCCTCGCCGACCTCCAGCCCGTCCTCAAACATCACTCTGGCTTTTAGCTTGCCGTTTTCGTGATACTCCTCGTACAGTCCGTGATAGCGCCCGTTTTTAAACATTACCTTTGCGGCCAGCGCTCCGCTCTCGTAGTAGTCCAGCCCCGCGCCTATTTGGCGGCCGTCTTTGTACTCGTATTCGCCTCTAAGCTTGCCGCTTGGGTAGTACTCGCGCGCGACGCCGTCCTTTTCGCCGTCTTTATAATTTTCTACCACGCGCGTTTTACCATTTTCATAAAATCGCTTCCAAACGCCGTTTTTGCGGTCATTTTTGTATTCGCCCGTCTCCTCCACGGCGCCGCTTTCGTAGTACCATTTTTCCACGCCTTCTCGCTTGCCCTCTTTATACGTTCGCTTGCCGCGGATCTTGCCGCTTTTGTAGTAGTCGACGTTCTCGCCGTTTCGAAGCCCGCCCGCGTACGGGCTACGCGCGCTAACCTCTCCGCTAACGTAATAGTCGGTAAACACGCCCTCTCGCTTGTCTGCCTTGTAGGTGCCCTCCTGCTTTAACGCGCCACCCTCGTCAAAATAGTAGCGGCGGTAGCGCCCGTCGCGGACGTTATTTTTGTATTCGCTCTCGCCCATCAGAGCACCGCTATCTGCGTGATAGTGCTTCGCCGTGCCCTCGCGAACGCCGTTTTTTAGGGGGTATTCGTTTGAGGGTTTGTCTCTGCCGTCAAAATAGTCTCGATATCGCACCGCCGTGCCGCCCTGCACGTCTATCTCGCGGATGAGAGTGGGCGGCAGCGGTTTTAGCCTCGGATAGACCATGCCCATCGCATTTACGCCGTATAGGTCTTCGACGCTGTATCGAAGCATCTTTAGCGTGCCGTTGTAGAGCTTGCCTTTTACGTAGTAAAGCCCGTTTTTTAGGCTCGCTTCGGGCTTCATTACAATTTTTGGCTCCAGCGCCTGCGCGCCGATCGCTAGAAGCGGGAGTAAAAATAGAAATTTTAGGATTTTCATGGTTTTTCCTGCTTTGTTTGATTTGGGTAATTTTAAAATTTGAAATTAAATTTAAGGTGAAGGCGCGATTATTTCGGATGAGTTAAATTTTAGAATTCGCGTCAAATTTAGCCGTCTTTTAGCACCTCTGCGACGACTGCCCAATCTTGCACGAGCCTTTCAAAGCTAAAATTTGCGTTTGCGGAGCTAGTCGAGGGTAGTTTGACGGGCGGTTTGCCTGTTGCGTTTAAAATTTGAGTTTTTAGATATTTTTCGCAGATTTCATACGCCTTGCCGCCGTTTGCGTAGACTTGCGTGATATTTGCGGTTTTGAAGATCGGCTCTAAATTTGCGGGCTCGACGGCGGTCATTTTAGCATCGCTCGATCCCTTTATCTCGCAGGATATCGCAGCGTCGTAGATGGCGATGCGGTGAGCGAGCAGGAAATTTATCTTTTCGTCCGTGCTTGCAGGCAACGGAGCATTTAAAATCCCGGCCAATACTCGCCAGAAGCGATTTTGCGGATTTGCGTAATAAAAGCCAAATTTACGAGAAACGACGGAGGGGAAGGAGCCGAGGATTAAAATTTTAGAGTTTTTATCAAAAATCGGTTTAAATGGACTAATTTGATTCATCTATCTCTTTTAAAATTTTAGCCATTTAAACCATTTATTATTTTTATAAAAAGTTACTCTTTTTGATTTGGATTATTTGAAATTTTATCGTTAATCATCTTTTTCGCATTCATTGCAATATCGGTGATTTTCTTATTAGAGTCACTTAAAATTTCTTGTATTCTAGCCGAATCATCTTTTTTAAATATTTTTAAATTTTCACTAAAGTCCTCATCATTAATGTCAAAATAAGCGACTGATTCAAAAGATAGTTTTGAGGCTATTAGGACTTGCGGGAACGCATTTTTATAAGAATTATAACTTTTTACCTCAGCATTGTAGCTTTCACGTTTATTTAGGAGTTCGCTCTCAATTTTTTCTAACTGCGACATTAGCATTTGATATGTTTCGTTAGCCTTTAGTTCCGGAAAGGCTTGAGCCAAAGCAGCTACTTTTGCGACTCCATTTCCAGAAACGCCAAGTTGAATCATTTGTTCGCTACTTGCATAATCTTTGGCTATATCTATTATTTGATTTGATAGATCTAAACGTTTTTTGAGCGTAGCTTGGATATTTGCGAAGCTCTCTCTGATGTTTTGCATCATTGATTGTAGTTTATTATATATTTTAATAATATAAGCCGCTAAGGCAATAACAACGACGATTATAGTAATAAGCATTTTTGCTCCTTTTTACTTATTTTAAGACATGCGATTTTGACTTTTTACGACTTAATTTCACTTTAAGGATTTAGAAAATTGCTTATTTTTGTTTGTGGGTTATTTTATTTTTTAAGTGAAATTATCTAAAAACAAAATTCTCCCACATGATAAATTTAAGTGGGAGAATTTGCGCTTTACTCGGTTGCGGTATCGGCAGAGACATCCTCGGCGCTCCCAGGCGCGCCGGACTCGATCTCGTCGCTAAAATCAGCCAAGCTTAGGCGTTTTAGCTGGCGGTAGCGTCTTTGCGCGTCGGCCTTATTTTTAGCCAGCAGCTCGTCCGCGTGCTCAGGATTTGTCTTTCTAAGCGAGTTGTAGCGAACCTCGTTTAGCAAAAACTCCTCGTAAAGCGACCAGTCGGGCTCTTTTGAAGTCATTTTGAGCGGATTTTTGCCCTCTTTGATTAGGCGCGGATCGTAGACGTAGGTCGGCCAATAGCCGCACTTGGTCGCTAGCTCGCCTTGACCTCCGGAGTAGGCCATGCCGCCTTTTATACCGTGCGCGATGCACGGCGAATACGCGATCACAAGACTAGGTCCGTCGTAGGCTTCGGCTGCGGCGATGGCTTTTATCGTGTTTGCCTGGCTCGCGTTTGAGTTGATCTGCGCTACGAAAATATTTCCGTAAGTCATCGCGATATAGCCCAGATCCTTTTTCTGCATCGGCTTGCCGCTAGCGGTAAACTGCGCTATTGAACCCGCGCGGCTTGATTTTGAGCTTTGGCCGCCGGTGTTTGAGTACACCTCGGTGTCAAGCACGAGCACGTTTACGTTCTCGCCGCTAGCTAGCACGTGATCAAGACCGCCAAAGCCGATATCGTACGCCCAGCCGTCGCCGCCGATGATCCACTGGGATTTTTTGACGAGGTATCTTTTTAGCTCTAAAATTTCTTTTACGCCCTCTACGTCTAAATTTTGCTCCAAAATCGGCGTTAAAATTTTAGCGATTTGCGTCGTTTTCTCGCCGTCGTTTTTATGCGTTATCCAGTCGGAGTATAGCGCGGCTAAGGCATTTGGCGCGCCGTCTTTGGTGCGTAGCATGACGTCTTCGATACGGTGACGCAGCGTCTCTACCGCGACGTTCATACCCATGCCAAACTCCGCGTTATCCTCAAAGAGCGAATTTGCCCACGCTACGCCCTTGCCCTCTTTGTTCGTCGTATAAGGCGTCGAAGGCGCGCTACCGCCGTAGATCGAGCTACATCCGGTGGCGTTTGCCACGATCATACGGTCGCCGAACAGTCTCGTAACAAGCCCGATATAAGGCGTCTCGCCGCATCCCGGGCATGCGCCGTGAAACTCAAATAGCGGCTGAGCAAAACCAACGCCCTTGACACTATCTTTGCTCATCAGGTCGTCTTTGTAGGTTACCTTTTTAAATAAATAATCGGCGTTTTCCTGCTCGTGCCGCTCCATCTCCTCGGCTAGCGGCACCATGACGAGCGATTTTTCCTTGCTCGGGCAAATTTGAGCGCACAGCTCGCAGCCGGTGCAGTCAAGCGGGCTTACTTGGATTTTATATTTTAGCCCTTTTACCTCTTTGCCCTTGGCGTCTAGGATGTGATCTTGCACGGTTTGCGGTGCGGCGGCGAGCTCGTTTTCATCGATCAGAAACGGTCTGATGACAGCGTGAGGGCAAACGAAGGCGCACTGGTTGCACTGGATGCAGTTTCCCTCGATCCACTTAGGCACCATCACGCCGATACCGCGTTTTTCGTATTGCGTCGTACCTGATTTAAAGTGTCCGTCCTCATATCCGACAAACGCCGAAACAGGCAAGCTATCGCCTCTGGCGGCGTTGATAGGTTTAACGATTTTTTCTATAAATTCATCGCCGACGTATTTTTCCTCCGAGCTCGCATCATCCGTCAAATTTAGCCAGCTAGGATCGACCGTGACCTTAACCAATCCGTCCGCGCCCATATCGATGGCCTTGTAGTTCATCTCCACGATCGCTTCGCCCTTTTTGGCATAGGCTTTGTGCGCGTACTCTTTCATGTATTTTTGTGCGTCGGCAAACGGTATGATGTCTGCGAGTTTAAAAAACGCTGACTGCATGATGGTGTTCGTGCGGTTTTTTAGCCCGATCTCGCGAGCTAGCTTGGTAGCGTTGATGATGTAAAAATTTACCTTTTTTGCGGCTAAAATTTTCTTTACTTTATTCGGCAGTTTAGCGACCGTCTGCTCGGCGTCCCAGATCGAGTTTAGCAGGAACGTCCCGCCCTCGCGGATACCGTCTATCACGTCGTAAATTTCAAGATACGCCGCGACCGAGCAGGCTACGAAGTGCGGATTTGAGACGAGGTAGGTCGAGCGGATCGGGTTTTTGCCAAAACGCAGGTGCGAGCGCGTGTAACCGCCTGATTTTTTACTATCGTAGGCAAAATACGCTTGTGCATAAAGATCGGTTTTATCGCCGATGATTTTGATGGAGTTTTTATTCGCCCCAACGGTACCGTCCGCGCCAAGACCGTAAAATAGGCACTCTTTTACGCTTGCGTCGCTTAGCGAAATTTTCTCGCCGACTTTTAGCGAGGTGAAGGTCACGTCGTCCTCGATACCGACGGTAAAGCCGTTTTTAGGCCCCTCTAAATTTAAATTTTCAAAGACCGCTAGCATCTGAGCAGGATCGACGTCTTTTGAGCTTAGGCCGTAGCGGCCGCCTACGATCACGGGCTGATTTTTGCGTCCGTAAAATGCCGCCTTGACGTCCAGATATAGCGGCTCGCCCAGGCTTCCAGGCTCTTTCGTGCGGTCTAGCACGGCGATCTTTTCTACCGTCTCAGGCATCACGTCAAAGAGGTATTTTAGGCTAAACGGACGATATAGATGCACCTTTAGCACGCCTACTTTTTCGCCCTTTGCGCGCAGGTGATCGACGACTTCTTCTAGAGTTTGCGTGACCGAGCCCATCGCGATCACGACGCGCGTAGCATGCGGATCGCCGTAATAATTAAACGGTCTATAATCGCGTCCCGTGATTTTTGAAATTTCTTTTAGATACTCGGCCACGATATCAGGCACCGCGTCGTAGTAGCGGTTAGCTAGCTCGCGCGTCTGGAAGTAGATGTCGTCGTTTTGAGCCGTGCCGCGAGTCTTCGGACTTTCGGGGCTTAGCGCCTCGTCTCTAAATTTTTGCAGAGCCTCGCGGTCAAGAAGCCTATCAAAGTGCGCGTAGTCAAGCACCTCGATCTTTTGTATCTCGTGGCTCGTGCGAAATCCGTCGAAAAAGTGCAAAAATGGCACGCGACCCTTGATCGCCGCTAGATGCGCGACGCCGGCGATATCCATGACCTCTTGCACGGAGCCGCTTGCCAGCATCGCAAATCCCGTCTGGCGACAGGCATAAATATCCTGATGATCGCCAAAGATAGAAAGCGCCTGGGCCGCGATAGAGCGCGCGCTCACGTGGATAACGCCCGGCAGCAGCTGGCCTGCGATCTTGTACATATTCGGGATTTTTAGCAAAAGGCCTTGCGAAGCCGTATACGTCGTAGTTAGCGCGCCTACTTGCAGCGAGCCGTGCACGGTGCCCGCAGCCCCGCCCTCGCTTTGCATTTCGACTACCTTAACCGGCATGCCGAATAGATTTTTCTTGCCCTGAGCCGCCCACATATCGGTGTAGTCAGCCATCGGCGAGCTAGGAGTGATCGGGTAGATGCCCGCAACCTCCGTAAATGCGTAAGCCGCGTGCGCCGCAGCCTCGTTTCCGTCCATAGTTTTCATTATTTTAGCCATTTTTCCGCCTTAAATTTTCTTACGATTTTTAAAAATCTTTTATTATAGAGATAGTTTCCAAAATCTACTATTAATCTATGTCATTAATAAATTCTGAGAATTTTGCCTTTTAAATTACTAACTTTAAGCAAAATTCCATTACCTTAATGAAAAAAATTAAGGATAAAATTTGATAAGTGTTCATAGGGTAGCCTATTTAAGGGTTATAGCTCTTGCTTTTTGTGCTTTTATATTTAACACTACTGAGTTTGTTCCAGTGCCACTTTTAAGTGATATTGCAAAAGATTTTGATATGAGCACGGCTGATACCGGTCTTATCATCACGATTTATGCGTGGAGCGTCACTATACTCTCTTTACCGCTTATGCTTTTGACTGCAAATTTAGAACGAAGATCTCTTCTTTTAAAGGTTTTTATCGTATTTGTTGTAGCTCATACGCTTTGCGCCTTTGCTTGGAATTTTAAAATTTTAATTATTGCTCGGTTGATGATAGCTATTGCCCATGCCATTTTTTGGGCTATCACTGCTTCACTTGCTGTTAGGTTAGCTCCGATAAATAAAAGCTCGCAAGCTCTTGGATTGCTAGCTCTTGGCACATCGCTAGCGATGATACTTGGTCTGCCACTTGGAAGAATTTTAGGTGACGCACTTGGCTGGCGTGTGACCTTTGGACTGATCGGAATTTTTGCTGTTGGTGTTGGAGTTTGGCTATATAAAATTTTGCCACTTCTGCCAAGTAAGAACTCGGGCTCGCTTAAAAGCTTGCCAGAACTTGCAAGAAATGGCCTTTTAATGGTCGTATTTTTACTAACCGCAATTATCATAAGCGCGCATTTTAGCACCTATAGTTACATTGAGCCATTTGCAAAAGATATCAGTGGCTTTGATGGAAAATTTATCACAATATTCTTGCTCTTATTTGGCGTTGCTGGTGTAGTTGCAAGCCTGCTTTTCTCTAAATTTTATAAGCTTATTCCAAATGCATTTTCTGCAATTTCTATTATGCTTATTTTATGTTGCTTGCTTGTGTTAAATTTTATTGCTAAAAATGAAGTTTTAATGCTAGTCTTGGCCTTTGTTTGGGGACTTGGCATAGCTGGTGTAAATATGAGTTTTCAAATAAAAGTACTAAATTTAGCCTCAAATGCTACTGACGCTGCAATGGCGATATTTTCGGCTATTTATAACATAGGTATCGGAGCAGGGGCGCTAATAGGGCATCAAACGATAGTTCATTTAGGCGAGCAAAATATCGGCAATATTGGTAGCTTTTTTGCCACAAGCGGACTTATCATATTTTTGTTTGCGGTATCTAAGATTAAAAGAGTTTAGATGTTTAAATATCTAAGTAAAACGTTACAAATTTCTACATATAAGTGATAATAAATATCATAACTAAGAAAAATTTTAGTTAAGCTTCCTTATAATCATTATCAGAAAATGAATAAATTTTAGGAGCTTATTATGTCAGTTTTAGTTATCGGTGCAGATGAGATAACGCCTATCAAGGCAGTTTTACATGATTTGGGAGCTGAGAAGATAGAACACTGGGATGCTAGAAATGAAAACCGCGTAAATCGCAAGCCAATCCCTCAAGATACCGAGTGTGTGGTGATGCTAACTAGCTTTTTAAACCATAATACGATGAAGACGATTAAAACTCAAGCAAAAAAGAGAAATATTCCAATTGTTTGTGCAAAAAGAAGCGTTAGTTGCGTATTTTGCGAGTACTGCAAGGTCTTTGGGCTAGATAAGGAATTTGGATGCAAAGAATAATCAATGAGATTCGGGCTTTTATCAGATATTGGCGAAATAACTCCAAATATTTTTGCAAAGCTTGATAGGCTTTCACGTGCAAAAATTTTTATTGCACTTTATAATTCTGGCGTAGAAAGTGAGCTAAAAATACCGCTTTCTTACGCTAAATTTCTAAATTTCAAAGAAATTTTTCAGGCTAGGATAAATTTCTTACTTCGTGAAAAATGTCTAAATTTTAAGCCAGCAGATCGCTTTTGTTTTTCATCAAATATCATCATAAATGCTTATTTAAAAGGCGACTTTTCAAAGATCAAATTTATAGCAAAAGAGCCAAAAATGGCGGCTGCAAAGATGATAAAAATGCTTTATGCAAGTGGAGAATTTGAGCTTTGTATCGATGCGGCACAGATGTTTTGTCAATTTGTTTATGATAAAATACGCCTCCGCCATCAAGATAAAGAGGTCGTGCTAAATGGTGGTGTCATTTCGGTCAAAAAAGATGGTAAAAATTTGCTCAGCGTCATGCCAAGCTTTAAAAAAGTGAGCTTTGATGATATGAGAAATTTAAACGACGATATAGATAGAGCTGTCGGTGTGCTTGGTCACGAGTGCGAGATGGTTTATATCGTTTTTCCTAGAAATGAGGAATTTAGGCGACACGTTGAGGTTAGGCACTGTTGTACGAGAGGTTTGATCAAGCTTGTGCCTTATACGATTATTAGTAAAATTTTTTAAAAAGGATAAAAATGATAGGTATAGTTTATGGAAGCAGCATGGGAAATACCGAAGATGCAGCAAAACTTATAAGTGAGGGTCTAGGCCTTGAAAATGAGCTTTTAAACGTTGCTGATGTAGACGTAGCAAAACTAAATAGCTTTGATAAGCTTATCCTTGGCACATCGACCTGGGGTAGTGGTGATCTTCAAGATGACTGGGATGCGTTT
This sequence comes from Campylobacter concisus, assembly GCF_902460875.1. Taxonomy (GTDB): domain Bacteria; phylum Campylobacterota; class Campylobacteria; order Campylobacterales; family Campylobacteraceae; genus Campylobacter_A; species Campylobacter_A concisus_AA. The sequence goes on from NZ_CABPVR010000004.1 coordinate 161,430, forward strand.
GACTTTAAAGCATTAAATCTAAGCGGAAAAACAGTCGCTGTTTTTGGCATGGGTGATAGCGAGAGCTACTCTGATGAGTACTGTAACGGCATGGCAAAGCTTTATGATGAGGTCGTAAAAGCTGGCGCAAAGGTAGTTGGTGAGGTTAGCACTGATGGATATACATTTGATGGCTCTGATGCTGTAAGAAATGGAAAATTTGTAGGTCTAGCACTTGATGCTGATAACCAAAGTGATAAAACTGAGGGTAGAATTTCAGCTTGGATCGAGCAGATAAAACCTCACTTTGCTTAATGTAATTTTAGCTAGATTTTCTAGCTAAAATTTTCATATATCCATAGCCGAGATGAAGCTTTTTATTCTTTCATTTTGGCTATTGAAAAATTCATCTACCAAGCCATCAAACGCGATCATGCCTTTGTCTAAAAATAAAATTCTATCAGCTATCTTTCTAGCAAAATTCATATTATGAGTAACGATGATCATAGACTTTTTCTCTTTTGCAAGAGATAAAATAACCTTTAAAACTTCAGCCTCAAGCTCTGGATCAAGCGCGCTTGTAGGCTCGTCAAGTAGTAAAAAGTATGGATTTACAGCTAGGGCTCTAGCGATGGCCACGCGCTGTGCTTGTCCGCCTGAGAGCCTGTTTGGATAGGTATCTTCTTTGTGGCTAAGCCCCACTTTAGCTAAAAGCTCTTTTGCCTCTTTTACCGCTTCGTTTTTATCCTTTTTTTGAACGTAGATCGGAGCTTCTGTGACATTTTGAAGCGCTGTTAGGTGTGGAAAGAGGTTAAAGCTTTGAAAGACCATACCTGTTTTTTTGCGAATTTCTAAAAGCTCTTTTGAGCTAAGCTTCTCTTTAAAATTTACAGCTCTATCATCTACCTCTAAAATGCCACTTTGTGGGATCTCAAGTAAATTTATGCATCTAAGAAGCGTTGATTTGCCACAACCAGATGAGCCAACTATCACGGTCGTTTGTCCTTCTTTGAAGCTTGTGTTTATATTATCTAGCACCAAATGATCGCCGTAAGATTTGCTTATATTTTTAAAATTTATAGCCATTAGACATACCTTGAGACAGCTTTTTCAAGCCTTGATTGAAGATAGGTTAAGAGTGTGCAAACCACCAGGTAGATGAGCGCTGCTAGGATGTAGAGGATGAGTGGCTCAAAGGTCCTTGCTGCGATCCTTTGAGCGACCATAAACATATCTACCATCGTTATAGAAGCTGCTAGTGAAGTGTCCTTAACAAGGCCTATAAATGTGTTTGAAAGCGGTGGGAGCGAGATCCTCACTGCTTGAGGTGCGATGATACGCTTTAAAATTTGATAGTGCGTCATGCCAAGCGATGTGGCAGCCTCCCACTGACCTTTTGGCACAGAAAGAATGGCAGCCCTTACGGACTCAGACGCATAAGCACCCACATTTAGACTAAATGCGATAGTCGCCGCGCTCCAAGTATCAAGCGTGACGCCGATGCTAGGAAGCCCATAAAATACTATAAAAAGCTGCACAAGAAGTGGCGTGCCGCGAAATATCCAAACGTAGGCAGCAAATATAAATTTTAAAATTTTTATATTTGAAAGCCTCGCTACTGCTGTGATAATAGCGATGACAAGCCCTAGCGAAAACGAGAGCAAAGTAAGTGGGATCGTCACCTTTAAAAGTGCGATGATCATCGGTAGCGTCGAGCTTGAAACAAGCTCGATCACTCTATCTAAATTTTCCATTTTTGCCTTGTTAGTTTATAAATTTATTTTGAGACGTCTTTGCCAAAGTAGCTTTTTGAGATGGCTTCTAGTTTGCCCTCTTTTGAAAGTTCGTTTAGAGCATTTGAAATTTGCTCTGCAAGCTCGGCGTTGTCCTTTTTAACAGCTGCTGCTGTGTAGTCTTTTTCATCAAGTGAGGCAGCTATCTTTACAGGTGCATTTGGGCGCTCTTTTATGAAGTCGTAAAATACGATGTTATCTCTTACGACAGCATCTACACGTCTTGATATAAGAAGCTCCATACTTTTAGCATAGCTATCAGTCACAACTAGCTCAGCACCGTATTTTACGGCGACTTTCGCCCAGTTGCTAGTCGCTGAGTCGGCATCTTTTTTGCCTTTTAGATCAGCAAAGCTTTTTATGTCGTTATTATCTTTTCTAGTGATGATGGCACCAAATGTCACAGTGTAAGGTACTGAAAAAGCATATTTTTTCTTTCTCTCATCAGTTATACTTACTTGATTAAATACAACATCGGCCTTACCAGCATCAAATGCCGCAAGCATCGCATCCCAAGGAGCTGTTAGAAACTCAATTTTTAAATTTAGCTTTTGCGCTACTGCTCTTGCGATATCTACATCGTATCCCACTAACTCATTTTTGTCATTATAAAATGTAAAAGGCGCGTAAGTGCCTTCAGTTGCTACTGTTAGCACGCCATCTTTTATAGTTTTTGCTTGTAAATTTAAAGCCATCGCAAGCACTGCTACTACTTTTAATAAATTTGTAAATTTCATTTTGATCCTTTATTTTGAAATATCTTTTCCAAAATATTTCATCGAAATTTCGCTTATCTTGCCCTCGGCTTTTAGTTCATCAAGCGCTTTGTTTATCGCTTCTAGTAGCTCAGTGTTGCCTTTTTTAACGATTGCAGCTGTTGGCATCGGCTCGTTGCTTGTGTATGCGATTTTTAGTGGTGCATTTGGGCGTTGTTTGATGTAGTCAAAAAATGTAACGTTATCGTTTATCGTATCGTCAGCTCTTTTTGAGATGATAAGCTCCACGCCTTTGCTAAAGCCATCAGCTACGACTACTGTTGCGCCATTTTTCTCGGCTATCGCTGCCCAGTTGCTAGTCGCAGAGTGCACACTCTTTTTGCCTTTTAAATCAGCAAAACTTTTGATGTCGTTATTGTCTTTATGCACGACAATTACCGGATATGGCATAGTGTAAGGCACGCTCATACCATACTTTTTCTTTCTATCTTCGTTTATACTTACTTGATTAAACACAACATCAGCTTTACCAGCGTCAAATGCAGCTAGCATCGCATCCCAAGGAGCTGTTAAAAACTCAACTTTTAAATTTAGCTTTTGCGCTACTGCTCTTGCAATATCTACGTCATATCCTACTAGCTCGCCCTTTTCATCATAAAATGAGTAAGGTGAGTAAGTACCTTCAGTTGCGACGATAAGTTCGCCTTTTTTGATAGTTGAAGCATTTAAATTTAAAGCTAAAAAAGCACCTGCGATCAAGCCAAAAATGGGCTTAAAATTCATTAATTCTCCTTATTTAGAAATGTCTTTGCCGAAGTATTTAAGCGAAATTTCGCTTAAAGCTCCTTCTTTGCTAAGCTCATTTAGGGTAAAATTTATCTTAATTAGCAGCTCTTTGTTACCTTTTTCTACGTTATAGCCCATTTGTTCACTATTTGTATGGCATCATCTTTTATGATCTGCCAGTAAAATTTTGTAAAGACAGAATTTAGCAAATAATCGCACGAATTGCACCAAATTTAAAAAGCAATAGAAATTTTTATACAAAACTCTTTCTAAAAATAAAATCAATAATGGAATTTGCAAAAAAAAAGAAAAATTTTTAAGATTTATGCAAATATCAGTCGCAACTGCAACCTGGGTAGTATTTTGTCACAAAGAAAGAGGGCGGTGCCTCACTCCGCTAGAAGTGAGACTGCTAGAGCTTTTACGCCCTTAAAATCAACCTTGCCGCTTGCAAGCGTTGGGATATCATCAACGATGAAGATATAGCTTGGCATCATGATCGGAGCTAGGTTGCTCTCTTTTAAAATTTGCTCGATATTCTCAGGCTCTGTGCCACTTTTTACTAAAAGCGCGATCGCTTCGCCTTTTTTGCTATCTGGCACGTTTGCACTGCTGAAGACAATGTCGCTTCCAAGCACCTTTGTAAGCTCTTCTTCGACGCTTCCAAGGCTTATCATCTCGCCGCCTATTTTGGCAAATCTCGAATACCTATCTACGATAAATACAAAGCCGTTTTCATCTATGTGGCCTTTATCACCAGTTTTATAGTATCTTACGCCATCAATGTGCGTGATGACCTCGCTTGTTTTGGCTTCGTCGTTTAGATAGCCCTTCATCACCTGCGATCCGCCGATAACGATGAGGCCGTCTGTGCCAGTTTCTAGCTCTTCAAGCGTCTCTGGGTCAATTATCTTGATGATAGTGCCAGGTAGAGGCATGCCAACACTGCCAGGTCTATTAAATGTAAGCTCTTTTAGACTCTCTTTTTCTAGGATATTTGGCATATTTACAGCAGCTACTGGCGCCGTTTCGGTCGCGCCATAGCCTTCATAAATTTCTATGCCAAATTTGAGCCTAAACTCGTCTTTTATCTCAGGTTTTAGCTTTTCAGCCCCAGCTACGACCATTCTGGCACTTTGAAACATCAGTGGATGAAGCTTTTTGTTTCTGGTGTAGAGCCTAAAGAAGGTCGAGGTACCAAAGATGATGCTGGCGCTGTGTCTTGCAGCCATTTTGCCGATAGTCGCTCCGTCTGTTGGGTCAGGCACACTTACCATTTTTATGCCCTCGCAAAGCGGCATGAGCGTGGTTACTGTTAGGCCAAATGAGTGAAATACTGGGAGTGAGTTTAAGATCACGTCATCTTTTTTGAAATTTAGAAGTTCGCTTATTTGCTTAATGTTTGCAAGTAAATTTTTGTGACTTAGCTCGATGCCTTTTGGCTCGCCTTCGCTACCACTGCTAAATAAAATGGTAGCCGTATCTTCTAAGCTTACACGCTTAAAATAGCAAAGCTTAATGAGCCAAGTTGGAGCAAAAAATGCAGTTAAAAGCGTTAAAAATTTCTCTTTTTTTGAGACACTAGCTGAGAGATCTTCTGCAAATTTAGCCTTGCCGCTCATCGCATCTTTTAGATCAAAGCCCTTAAGTGCGAGCTTTTCAAGAAATTTGCTAGAGGTGATGACTGTGTTTATATCTGCCTTTCTTAAGGCGTGATTTAGCGAGGTAACATTAAGCGTATAGTTTAAATTTACGCTCACTTTGCCCATGGCAAGAAGTGCCATATTTACGATAGCTGCGATGCTTGAGCTAGGCAGCAAGATGCCTATATTTTTCTCATCTTTTAGCTCTCGTTTGAAAATTTTGATAAAGACTAAAACGGCTGTTATAAATTTCAAGTTGCTTAAATTTAGCCCAGTGCTGTCGCTCACGCACTCTTTAAATTTATCCTCTTTTGCGTTGTTTAGCCATTCCTCGGTTAGTGGTTTTTGCCTTGAGATAAAGCTCTCCCACGATGAAAAGCTAAGCTCAAGCACCTTTTGTTTCATCTTTGCAGCGTTTATAAATGTGGTTATTGGCTTGCCAAAGGCGACGATGATGTCGCGTCTGCCGTTTTTAGAAGTGAGGTCTTTATAAAATTTACTAGCTCTTGAAAAGCTTGAGCCCCAAAGGCCACGAAGGTAAAATGGCACGATGCAAATTTCTTCTAGATCTTTAATGATAAGCTCAAAGCCCTTTTGAAATTCATTTATCTGGCCGTTGTAGCTGATGTGGCCTTCCGGAAAAAGTACGACCACTTCGCCATTTTTTAGGCATTCTCTAACTAGCTCGATCGACTCTTTGCTAGCCCCTGCGCCTATTGGGATCACTTTAAAAAATTTAAAAATTTGCTTTAGATACCATTTGTTATAGATCGTTCTATACATGACAAATCTTATGCCCCTTGGGCTTGCAGCTTGCAGCACGAGCCAGTCGATCCAGCTGATGTGATTGCCAAGAAGTAGTGCGCCGCCACTTTGCGGTAAATTTTGAAGTCCTTCAACAAAAAAGCGGTACTTTGTTTTTAAAAATGGCAACAAAAGTAGCCTTGTAAAAAGGTGTGGAAGCTGCAAAATGGCGTAGAAGCTGCCAATTAAGCAAACAAGCGCTGTAAAGACAAAAAGTCCGGTGGTTGAAATTTTAAAATATACTAAACCTATGCCAATAGCTAGAAATAGCAACATTGAGACGTTTTGTAAGAAGTTGTTTGCCGCCATTATCTTGCCGGTAGTCTTTTGCGGGGCAAAGTATTGGATCATCGCATTTAGCGGCACTATAAAAATTCCACCAAAAAAGCCAAATGCAAATGAGCTAAGGCTCACTACGCCGATGCTTGAGCCAAATGCGAAAAATAAAAGTGAGAAAAATATGCCCATAGCGCCCATCGGCACGATACCAAGCTCGATGTGAAGCTTTGACATAGAGCCAGCCACGTATGAGCCAAATGCGATGCCTATGGCGCTTGCCGCAAGTATCGCCTGTACCGCTAGCGAGCTGTCGTCGTTAAAAACGGCTTTGTAATGAGCTGGGAAAGCTGCGATGATGATCTGAGAAATTCCCCAAAATATACTAAGTCCAGCGATGCTTAGCCAGATATTTTTATCTGACCTTACTTCTTTTAAATTTTCTCTTAAATAGCTAAGGCGAATATATTTTTTAATATCAAAATTTTCGTTTGTTTCGTCCTTTTCATCGATGCAAGGTAACTTATAGGCGAAATATGCTTCAAGTGCGCTAAATACGACTAAAAAGATGCCAATAGGATAGACGCTTTTTAAGATCTCTTCTGAATTTTCGCCTTGGATGTATAAATTTTCAAATATAAATGAAAACAAAAATGAGCTAAAAAGTATCGCAACGATGGTGAGCGCTTGGATGATGCCATTTGCTGTGCCAAGGCGCTCAGGGCCGACTAGGGCTTTGATGATGCCATATTTTGCAGGCGAGTAGATCGCACTTTGAGCGGCTAGTATGAGTGTTAAAGCAAAAGCTACGCCAAAAGCGCCTGCAAGATAGCTAAAAAGCACCGCGACACTGATAACAACGCCAAAAATGGCACAAATTCTTATGACCTTTATTTTTGCGAATTTATCATTTATAAAGCTTGAGGGCGAAAATAAAAAAATAAATGGTAGCAAGATCATTGCGTTTATAACGGCTGTTAGAATAAAAAGTATATCGCCATCGTATGTTTTTAAAAGAACATTTTGTATGGTTATTTTGTGTGCTAGATCGACGCTTGCATTTAAAAATGCGATTGCAAGGTAGGGCAAAAAGCCAGCAACTTTTAATAAACTCATCATAGAAAGACCTTTGTGATTTTAAAAATTTTGTAAATCTAACAGCAAAATATTTAAAATATTATTAATAAAAAACTCTACATTAAATTTAGTAATAAAAATTTTTAAAAAATTTAAATTTTATATGCTTTTGGATAAAATCACGCAATCAAAAAATAGGAAAAATTTATCATGAACTATGAAATAATCGTCGTTGGCGGCGGACATGCAGGTATTGAGGCAAGTCTTGCAGCAGCCAGAATGGGCAAGCAAACTTTACTTATCACGATCTTAGCTGAACAAATAGGCGCCGCAAGCTGTAATCCAGCCATTGGGGGCCTTGCGAAGGGACATCTTGTAAAAGAGATCGACGCGCTTGGCGGTCAAATGGGGCTTACGACTGATGCTGTTGGCATCCAGTTTCGCGTGCTAAATGAGAGCAAAGGCCCAGCAGTACGTGGTAGCCGCGCTCAGATCGATATGGATAGATACCGCGTTTATATGAGAAATTTGCTTTTAAACACACCAAATTTAGAAATTTCTCAAGAGATCGCCACTGAAATTTTAAGCGAAAATGGCGAAGTAACGGGCGTTAAAACCCACCTAAATAACGTCTATAACGCAAAAAAGGTGATAATTACAACTGGTACATTTTTAAACGGGCTAATTCATGTTGGATTTAACAAACTTGAAGCTGGCCGCGTGGGCGAACTAAGTGCAAAGGATCTAAGCGGCAGTCTAAGAGAGCTTGGGTTAAATTTAGGTAGGCTAAAGACTGGAACATGTCCAAGGATCGATGCAAAAACGATAAATTTTGAAATTTTAGAGAAGCAAGATGGCGACGCAAAGCCAGTTGCATTTAGCTTTAGAACTAAAAATTTCTCACCAATGCAGCTGCCATGCTACATCGCCTATACAAACGAAACCACGCATGAGATAATTCGCTCAAATTTTGACAAAGCACCACTTTTTACAGGTCAGATCGAGGGCATCGGACCAAGATATTGCCCTAGTATAGAGGATAAGATAAACCGCTTTGGCGACCGCGACAGACACCATCTTTTCATCGAGCCTCAGACGCTTGAAGCGACAGAGTACTATATAAACGGCTTTTCGACTAGCTTGCCTTATGAGGTGCAAGTGCAGATGCTTCGCTCTGTAAAGGGCTTTGAAAACGCAAAAATCGTAAGACACGGATACGCCATCGAGTACGATTACGTCGAGCCAACACAGCTAAGACATAGTTTGGAGACAAAAAAGGTAAAAGGTCTTTATCTAGCTGGGCAGATAAATGGCACGACTGGATATGAGGAGGCCGGTGCTCAGGGACTAATGGCTGGTATAAATGCAGCGCTTTCACTTGATAATAAAGAGCCGCTTATCTTGCGCCGCGATGAGGCGTATATTGGCGTTTTGATCGATGATCTTGTCACAAAAGGGACAAAAGAGCCATATAGGATGTTTACGAGTAGGGCAGAGTACCGCTTGCTTTTGCGTGAGGAAAATGCCATTTTAAGGCTTGGCGGATATGGACATGAGCTTGGACTGCTTGATGATGAGACTTTTAATGAAATTGAAGCTATCAGGCAAAATTTAAAAGATGGGCTTGCTTACCTTAACAATACTCAAATTACGCCGAGCAAGCAAAATTTAGAGCTTTTAGCCAGCCTTGATGAAGAGCCAATAAGCCAAAATGTGAGCCTTCAAAAGATTGTCGCACGCAAGAGCTTTACGGCTGAAAAACTAAGAAAGCTTGATCAGAAATTTGCAAATTTAGATGATGCGAGTGTGGATCAAATTTTAACCGAGTGCAAGTATCAGCACTACATAAATGAGCAAAAAAATCAAATAGAAAAAATGAAAGATATGATGGATGTGAAAATTCCTGAAAATTTTGACTTTAGAGGTGTGAGTGGTCTTAGTAATGAAGTGGTCGAAAAGCTTGAGAAATTTGCACCGCCTACGCTTTTTGCTGCGAGTGAAATCTCAGGTATCACGCCAGCTGCGATTGATATCTTACATATTTATATAAAGATGAATGAGAAAAGGCTTGGCTGATTTTGATTTTAGATTTAGTTCAAAAAGCCATAAAGCTTAAAATTTTCATCTTAAAATCAAGATTTACGTTTAAGCTAAAATTAACATTATTTTTGCAGATTATATTTAGAAATTATACTTTTTTAATTTTTTGAGAGTATAATCGTTAAGAATTTATTTATAGAAAGGAATTTAATGTCAGTAAAGCAAGAAAGACGTAGCTTTATCGGCCTTGCGTTTGGTGCTGTGGCAGCTGTCGGCGGCGCTATGTCACTAGTGGCTGTTAAAAAGACTTGGGATCCGCTTCCAAGTGTAAAAGCTGCTGGTTTCACAACAGTTGATCTAAGTCCGATCAAAGATGGAGAAATGAGGCAGGTTGAGTGGCGTAAAAAGCCTATTTTCATCCTTAAAAAAAGTCCTGATATGGCTAAAAATGACAAAAGAGATGTTGTCGTGGGGGATGCTAGATACGTAGTTCTTATCGGACTTTGCACGCATCTTGGTTGTATACCTGAGTATAAAGCAAGCAAACAAATGTTTGTATGTGCCTGTCATGGCGGCGAATTTAATGCCGACGGAATGCAAACATACGGACCTCCTCCAAGACCACTTGATATACCACCATTTAAGATTGATGGAACCAAGCTAGTTCTAGGCGAAACAAGCCCAGAATACGAAAAATTAGTAGCAAAAGCTTAGGAGGATAGCAATGTCTTTAGCTCATAAATCAACTGGCGTTATTGACTGGCTTGATCAACGCCTAGCTTTTACAAAACTTATAAAGGTTCTAGTTAGCGAATACTGGATTCCAAAAAATATAAATTTCCTTTGGGCAATGGGCGTTATTTTAACAACGCTTTTTATGCTCTTAATTGTTACTGGTTTTTTACTTTTAATGTATTACAAACCAGATGTAAATTTAGCATTTGATAGTGTAAATTATACTATTATGCAAGAGGTCGAGTATGGCTGGCTTTGGCGTCATATTCACGCAGTTTCAGCTTCTACGATATTTCTTATTATGTATATTCACTTGCTTACTGGACTTTACTATGGTTCATACAAAAGAGGCAGAGAAGTCATTTGGATAAGTGGTATGGTGCTATTTATCTGTTTTTCAGCGGAAGCATTTAGTGGTTATATGCTCCCATGGGGACAGATGAGCTACTGGGCGGCAACTGTTATCACTCAGCTTTTTGGCGGTGTGCCAGTTATTGGTGATGCTTTAGTTGAGTGGATTAGAGGTGATTATGCAGTTGGGGACTCAACACTTACTAGATTTTTTATGCTTCATGTTTGTCTATTGCCACTTGTAACGATAGCTGTTTTGGTTATTCACTTCTACTCTTTAAGAGTTCCGCATGTTAATAACCTAACAAGCGAAGATATAGACTTTGAAGTAGAGGCACAAGAGTATCTACACGGCGATAGAGCAAAATCTAAAGTTATACCATTTTGGCCAGGATTTTTAGCAAAAGACTTTATGTATGTATCATTCTTTATGATATTTGTCATCTATCTTGTTTGCTATCACTTCAATTTTGCAATGGATCCTATCAACTTTGAGCCAGCAAATCCACTAAAAACCCCACCACATATATACCCAGAGTGGTATTTCTTGTGGCAATATGAAATTTTACGTGGCTTCTTCTTTGATATAGCTGGAATTTCTGCTTATAACATTGGTCTTATCGCGTTTGCGTTTGCAGGTGTTGCATTCATGCTTATACCTCTTCTTGATAGAAGCGACCTTGTAGCTCCAGCTCACAAAAGACCACTATTTTTTATATGGTTTTGGGTCTTAGTTATCGATCTTATCGTTTTATCTATATATGGCAAGCTCCCAACAGGTGGTTATAATGACTGGATAGGATTTTATTCATCATTGCTATTCTTGTTCTTATTTATAATTGCATTGCCAGTTATAACAATACTTGAAAGAAAGAGGGGCTAATTATGAAAGAGCTTAAAATTTTTGCCATTGTTGTTATTCTTTCAGGTGTTTTATATTGGGGTATCGAGCCTTATGCTCACACAAAGCTTCATCCTCATACTGCAAATGCTGAGTATAACTTCTCAAAAGAAGATACTGACTATGCAAAGCACTTTTTAGAGCAAAAAAAGACAGCACTTGAGACTGCTAAGGCTAGCGGAAATAAGGCAAGTATAGACGCGGCTACAAAAGATGTAGAAGTAGCACAAAAAATTCTTGACGACTATACAGCATTTTGGAATGACATTAACTCTATTGATCTTACAAAAGGTGACGCTACAAAGGGTGCTGATACTTTTGTAGCAGCTGGATGTACAGGATGCCACGGTATAGAGGCAGCAGGTATGCCAGCTGGTATGGATGCTGAGACAGCTAGTCAAAGCTTTGGTGTAGTGCCACCAGATCTTAGTACCGCTGGTAAAATTTATGACGATAAATTCTTAGCCGCACTCATTAAAAATCCAACTATGGCTTTAAAGCTAACTCATAAATTTAACGACGAGCATCCATTTCCGATGACCGCATTTATGGGCGCTGGTGGTGATATAAATGCTGAGACTGCCGATATAGTAGCTTATTTGAAAAAGGTATCTGCTGATTATGAAAAGACAAACAATAAGATCACTGAAGAAAAGGTTTTTGCTGATGCATGTCAAAGATGTCATGATATAAAATATGACAAAAAATATGCATTTAGCAATAAAGTAAGCCTTGCTGCTTATATGGGCTCAAATCCACCTGATCTATCGATGATGATCCGTTCAAAAGGCGATGAGTATTTACATAAATTTATAAACGATACTCAAAAGATGCTACCAGGTACTGCAATGCCAAGAGTTGGCTTAAATAAAGCTGCTGAAGACGACGTGGTAGCTTATATCCAAAAAGTAGGCGACAAGAAGAAGGCTGAGCGCGAGAGCACAGGGCTTTATGTCATGATCTACTTCTTTATATTAGGAATTTTTGCTTGGCTTTGGAAACGCAAAGTTTGGAGCGAACTACACTAAAATTTAAGAGCCTCTTTGGCTCTTAAATCCTCTCTGGTAAATTTACATATATAAATAGGTATTCTTTAAATTTATTCTTTTACAAAATTTAATCAAGCAGTCTTGTAAATTTTAAACTTTCATTCACTCGTAAGAGCCGACTACTAAAATCTGGCTTCACTTACCGCTTAGCTCAAATTTTAGAACCGAAATTACTCATTAAAGTTTGATTGAAATTAACAAAACTGCATGCAGTGCTCTAGCACTAGAGCATGCCCTTTGAACGTGTCAGGGAAGAGGGATTGTTAAGGGAGAAGGGAGTTCTTTTGCTTTGCTAGCTCGCAACTGCAAGCAGACCGTAATTTAAGCTCCATTCTCCCTTAATGAAAGAATAGGATATAGTCTATACGCTTTATAAATTTTAAAATTTAATTCTCTCGTAAGAATTTGACTATTGATTTTAGGTCCCGCAAGGCTTGCCACTAAAATCAAAGCAGAAATTACTCGTTTATGAAATTTTAAAAATTTGCCTAAAACCTAAAGCAGTAGTATGCCTATGCCACCATGTAAGCTATGAATACACAAGCATTTCGGTAGAAAATAGAAATATATCTGAGTTTTAACGGTCGCTATTTAAATAAATTTATTTTAAGCAAATCACTCACTAAAACCCACCAAATTTTACAAAAATAGTAAAATTTAGCTCCGCATCAAGCCTATTTAAAACTAAATTTCCTTGGCGATCTTGCTCATTTTATTGAGCAGTTTTTCACGTTCATTTGGCTTTAGGTTGCCGTATTGAAGCTTTGTTATCATCTGCATGAAGTCAAATTGTTTAAACATTTGCGCATCGCTTTTTAGCTCTTTTTCTAGCTGTTTATAAATTTTTTCAGTCTCTTTATTTGCTTTTTCTAAATTTTGTAAAAAGCTTCCAGTTGCGCTCATATCAAGATCGTTTTTTGCAGCTTTATCGATGACATTTTTTAGATTTGCTAAATTTTCAGAAATTTTCATCTGCATTTCCTTTTGGATTTTAAAATTTAGAGCAAATTTTATTCCTAAATTTCCTCCCACCACTTTTTTCTAGGCGGATTTTGGGTGGTGAAAACTTCCCCGATCATCGGCGTTGCGTAGTTTAGCTCAAGCTTTGTCGCTGCCTTTTCAAAACGCTTGATTGGCTCATCCCAAGAGTGATAAGAAAGATCAAATTTGCCCCAGTGAACTGGTACGCCAAGCTTTGCACCAAGATCTTTTAGTGCTTGCGCTGACTCCTCTGGCTTCATATGCACGTAAGGCCAGCCATCGCCGTAAGCACCATTTTCTATAAAAACTAGATCAAAGGCGTCAAATTTCTCATTTATCATCTTAAAATGCTTGCCGTATCCGCCATCTCCGCTAAAATAAAAGCTAAAGCCAGCCTCTTCAACCGCCCAGCCACCCCAAAGCGTCGTATTTCTTTTAAATGTGCGCCCACTAAAGTGCCTTGAAGGACAAAACGTGAAGTTTAAATTTCCTATTTTTTGATCACCAAACCAGTCAAACTCATAAATTTTGTCTTTATCAACGCCCCATTTTACAAGGTGAGCTTTTACGCCAAGCGGCACTAGAAATTTGCAAATTCTATCCTTTAGCTCAAGTATTGTTTTGTAATCAAGATGATCGTAGTGATCGTGCGAGATGAGGGCGATGTCGATCACATCTGGGTAATCACTAGCGGTGATAGTATGCTCGTAGGCAAAGGGCTTACCGCCAATTGGCAGTGGAAATGCTCGGTGCAAAACTGGATCTGTGACGATGGTTTTGTCATCAAGCTTACAGATGAGGCTAACGTGCCCTAGCCAGATAAACTCGCCGTTTTTCAAGGCATTTGCGTCAAATTTTAAATTTGGTAAAGGCTTAGTTGGTAGCTTACCTTTTGGTGGAAAAAGTGCTTGGCGGACGAAATTTAGCATAGATGCTTGCGGATTATTTTTTACCATATCAATCGTTGGCTCTAAATTTATAAAAACTTTGCCGTTAAAATTTGGCGAAGATTCTATCAGCTTTTGACTCTTAGCATCTGGTGTGCCACCAAAAACTGGGGCAAATTTTATAAAAATAAAAACTACAACAATAAACAAAACTATAGCTATAAAAATTCCCATAAAAAGCCTTTTAAATTTAAAGGTCGGATTATATTTTAGA
>NZ_CABPVR010000004.1:175946-190072 GCF_902460875.1 Campylobacter concisus
AAAGATATATAAAATAAAAATTTAATTTTAAAAATACAAAATTTGTCAGATAGATGACGGAATTTATTCATTATAAGTTATAGAATTATTACAAAAATTAGGAAGGAGCGTTTGAGATGTTAAATAGAAATTTAACTATCTCTATTTTGGTGACTAACCATCACTTTAAAAGTGAGCAGGGCAGTTTAGCCTTGTTTAATGGGAGGAATTTATGAAAAAACATAAATTTGTGATTGCCGATTATAAACGCTGTATAGGATGTGCAACCTGCATGGCTGCATGTTTTAAGAGCGCTTATGAACGCGGCAAGCTGTCACGTGCAAGGCTAAGTGTGCTAAGAGAAGCTACTGGCGTTATGCCAACTCAGTGCAGACAATGCGACGATGGTCCTTGTGCAAATGTGTGTCCAACTGGGGCATTGCGATTTAATGATAATTGCATCGAGCTTCACGAGGAAATTTGTATAGGCTGTAAGATGTGCACGATCGCTTGTCCTTACGGTGCGATAAGCTCAAGTGCAGAGCTTATGCCTTCAGTAAATTACGCTGTCGAGCCAAAGTATAACCTTGAGATAGAGTCACAATCAGGTGCAAAAAATATCGCTGTTAAATGCGATATGTGCTTTGGTCGTGAGAACGGACCAGCTTGCGTTGATGTCTGTCCGACGAGTGCTCTTGTTATGATCGATCCAGAAGAAGGCAAACATAAACTTGGCAAGAGGATAGATTACGAGGCAGCGAATAAATTTGCTACTAAAATTTTAAACGGACAAGGAGCATAAGATGACTACGGTTTATATGCTATTTCTTGTAAGTGCCGTCGTTAGCATCTTGCTTTATTGTGCTCCAAAGGCCGCTGTAAAGGTTGGTTTTGGTCTAAGTGCTTTAAGCTGTTTTTACGCGATGTGTCACTTTGTTGCAAATATGGGAGTAAGCGATAGCTTTGCTCTTATGGATGGCTTTTTGTATTCGCCAAAATTTGCGCTAAATCCACTTGGAAATTTCTTTAGCTTTGTCGTTGTTTTCATCGGATTTGCAAGTAGCGTTTATGGTATGAGCTATGCAGATGAGTACATCAAAAAAGCAAACGTTGGCGTATTTGCATGTTTGTTTAATACATTTATACTCTCAATGCTTCTAGTAATTAGCGCTGATAATGTATTTTGCTTTGTTGTTTTATGGGAGCTTATGACTCTTATCTCATCGTTCCTTATCATAGTAAATGATGGTAAAAACACTCTAAAAGCGGTCATGGTATATCTTGGTATCGCACAAATTGGAGCATTTTGTATCACCTGTGGTTTGCTTATCACTGCTTACTATGCAGGAAGCTTTGACTTTAGCGCATTTATGGGTGTTAAGATGCCATTTGGCGCTTCTGCTGCTGTATTTGCACTATTTTTGGTCGGCTTTGGTAGTAAAGCTGGTATGTGGCCATTTCACGTTTGGCTTCCACAAGCTCACCCAGCAGCACCATCAAACGTTTCAGCCCTTATGTCAGGCGTTATGATCAAAGTTGCTCTATTTACACTAGTTAAATTTACACTTTACTTGCCACTTAGCACATATTTTGGCCTTACGATTCTAGCTCTTGGTGCAGCTAGCTCACTATTTGGTGTTTTATACGCTCTTTGCCAACACGACTTCAAGGCTTTGCTTGCTTATCACTCAGTTGAGAATATAGGTATCATCTTGCTAGGTCTTGGCACAGGAATTTACGGCGTTGCAGTTGGAAATTTAACACTTGCAGCAGTAGGTTTTCTAGCAGGTTGTTACCACGTAGTTAACCACGCTATATTTAAAGGTCTACTTTTCCTTTGCGCTGGTTCAGTCATCCACGCTACTCACACACAAAATATGGACATCCTTGGTGGTCTTGCTAAAAAAATGCCATGGACAAGCCTTGGTATGTTTATAGGTATCATGGGTATCGCAGCTTTACCTCCAGTAAATGGCTTTGTTTCAGAGTGGTTTACATATCAAGGTATGCTTCAAGGCGCGATGGGCGAGGGAACATTAGTTAGATATGCATTTACACTTGGCGTCGTAGCTCTTGCGCTAACTGGCGTTTTGGTCGGTATGCACCTCAAACTTTACGCTGTTATATTTGCAGGTACTCCAAGAGATCAAAAAATTTGGGAAAATGCTAAAGAGAGTCCAATAGGCATGGTTCTTGGCATGATCATCCTAATGATAGGCTGCGTTGGCTTTGGCCTTGGCGCAAACTACATAGTTGATTACATCATGCAAGCTGTAAATTCTATCGCTATAAGTGACTATAAAGCTAGTCTTGGTGCTATAAATGTAACTTCACCTATAGGCAGTATGATCTCAACTCCGTTGATAGCCTTGGTTCTTTGTTCAACAATGATTTTGCCATTTATCATCCTTGCTGTTATGAAAGCAAACAGAGATAAACCACGCGAGACTGATCCTTGGGCATGCGGCTTTAAATATAGCTCACGTATGCAAATGACAGGTGGTCCATTTACAGGTGATCTTAGAAAGATTATGCAATGGCTATTTAGAGCTGATAAAAAGATCGTTACTAGAAATTATTTTGACGCGGTTGAGTATCACAACCATCCAAAAGATATCTGGTGGGGAATGTTTTATGAGCCAGTCATTAAATGGTGTATGAAATTTGCTGATAAACTAGGCATCGTTCAAAGCGGATATACAAACGTCTATACGCTTTATATCCTAATTTATCTTTGTGCCATACTTGCTGTGGGCTACTTTTTAGTTTAGGAGACGAAAATGCAAACTATACTTTTAATGATATTTCAAGTAGTCGTTATCGTTTTGGTAGCTCCTTTGTTTGATGGTATGGCAAGAAAACTAAGGGCTAGACTTCAATCAAAACAAGGTAGCGATTTCTTTCAAACATATCGCGACATTATAAAACTCTTTAGAAGAGGAAGAACCGTCCCTGAGTGCTCACACTGGGTATTTAGATGGGCTCCATTTTTCCTTTTTGCAACTTCAGCTGCAGTGCTAGCTGCTATACCTATAACATATAGCAAAGATACTGTTTTTGGAGCATATTCAGATATATTTGTGATCCTTTATCTTGGCGCATTGCTTAGATTTGTATTTGGTGCAGCTTCAATGGATAGTGGCAACCCATTTGCAGCAACAGGCGGCGGCAGGGAGCAAATGCTGGGCGTATATGTCGAGCCAGTTATGATCATGTGTCTAATCGTCGTAATGCTTGCAGCTAAAACATCAAATTTAATTGAGATCCAAGAGATGGTAAAAACTGGCGTTATCGGATATCAAATCCCAAGTTTTGCCGTAGCTTCTATCGCATTTTTATGGTGCATGTACGTTGAGACTGGTAGAAAACCATTTGACGTAGCTGAAGCTGAGCAAGAGCTTCAAGAAGGCTTGCTTGGCGAGTATGCAGGTAGTGACCTTGGTTTAGTTCAAGCATCACTTATATTAAAACAGTTTGCTATGATCGGACTTTTCCTAACTATATTTGAGCCATGGAATTTTAGTAATCCTTTCTTAGCTATCATCATTTTTGTGATAAAAACTGGAGTATTTTACGTAGCGGCTGTCTTTATAGACAACTTTGGTCCACGCTTTAAAATGACTTCATCTTTACGCAAAAATGCACTTGGTGCACTTGCTATCTCGTTTGTTGCACTAACACTTTATGTAGTAGGAGTGTGAGATGCAAACACTTGATATTTTAGCCATTTGCATGATCGTAACTTCGCTTGCGGTTTTTGGTCTTAGAAGCTTGAAACTCTCAATCATTGCTTATGCGATTGAGACACTACTTTTAGTTAGCATATTTTTCTTGCTATCTGAGAAATTTAACGCCGAGCAGCTCAAAACTTGGGCGATCGTTGCATTTTTTACCAAAGTTTTGCTTGTGCCAGGAATTTTATTCTGGCTTATCAAAAAACTTGGCGTAGTTAGCGAAGATGAGCCAGTTGGTGGATTTTTTGTAAGTCCTGTTATTGCTATGGGATTTTCTCTAGCTCTTTCAATGAGTATCCACCCTATATTTTTAAAATTCTCTCTTATCAAAGAAGAGATCATGCTAATCGCAGCTGGAACAGTCTTTATGATGGGAATTTTTGGCTTCATGCTAAGAAACTCATTTATAAAACAAATTCTAGCTTACTGTTTATTTGAAAACGGCATCCACCTAAGCCTTGCTCTAATGGCTTATAACTCACATGAGTTAGTTGAGCTTGGAATTTTAACAGATGCGATATTTGCCGTTATCATCATGAGCGTCTTAGCGATTAGATTTTATAAAGCTTATGATAGCTTAGATACTTCTAAAGCTTCAAATTTAAGGGGTTAGAGATGGATAGTTTAGCTTTAATACTTATCTTACCGCTCCTTGGTGCTTTGGTCTTGTTTTTGAGTCCTAAAAATTATGCGGTATTAAGCGGACTTCATGTTTTGTTTTCTGCTGCGACATCGGTGGCTTTACTTAACAATGTTCTTAAAGTCTTAAGTAGCGGAACTTTTTATAGTTTTGATAAATTTTTATTCTTAGATAGCTTAGGCTGTGTTTTCTTGGTGCTTATAGCTGTAACTGGATTTATAGTAAATTTCTACTCTATCCACTACATGAGATGGGAGCTTGAAGACGGACACATCCACTTAAGCGATCTTAAAAAATACTACGCATTAAGCCATGTATTTATCTTTACAATGACTTTAAGCGTTATTTGCAACAACGTTGCGTTTATGTGGGCTGCTATCGAGGCAACAACACTAGCTTCAGTATTTTTGGTCGCTATCCACAAAGATCAAAAATCAACAGAGAGTGGCTATAAATACATTGTTCTTTGCTCAATCGGCCTAGCATTTGCACTTTATGCGACTGTTCTTTTATATTCAGCCACATTTAGTACTCTAGGAGATGGCGAAGCTTCTATGCTATTTTCAAGCATAATGGCAAACGCTAAAAATTTAAACCCAGATGCAGCAAAACTTATCTTTGTATTTGCTCTAATTGGTTTTGGTACAAAAGCTGGTCTTGCTCCAACTCACACTTGGCTACCAGACGTTCACGCTGAAGGTCCAGCACCTATCTCAGCCTTGCTTTCAGGCGTACTTTTAAAATGTGCGATGCTAGCGCTTTTGAGATACTATGCTATCACAGCTCAAGCTGTTGGATTTAGCTTTGTTGAGGGCATAATGATCGTTTCAGGAACTATCACACTATTTGTAGCGGGATTTTTCCTAATCAGACAACACAACGTAAAAAGAATGTTTGCATACCACTCAATCGTTCACATGGGTGTTATCGCATTTGCACTTGGTGTTGGCGGTAAATTTGGTCTATTTGCAGCGATATTTCACTGCTTAGCTCACAGCTTTACTAAAGCTCTTGCGTTTTGCTCAACCGGCAATATCGCAAGAATTTATGGCCACAAAGATATGAGTAAGATGGGCGGCATGGTTAAGATCGCACCAATTACAACTATAATGTTTGGCGCGGCTGTTTGCTCACTAGTTGGTGTTCCAGCATTTGCTATATTTGTTAGCGAGTATAACGTCTTTGTAGGAGCCATCACAAGTGGTCAATACATCGCAGTTGCGCTATTTGCTATTGCACTTGCAGTTATTTTCATAGCTGACTTTGCACACTTTAATATGGCAAGCTTTGGCGAGCCAAAAGGTGTGGTTGTTCATAATAAAGAGATGAGTTTGTTAGAGAATTTACCTCTTATAGCACTTTGTGCCCTTATCATAATCTTTGGCGTATGGCACGTAGATAGCTTTTATACGCTAGTAGATAACGGTGTTAATATAATGATGGGAGCTTTAAAATGAGAGGCGATAAATTTGTTGAAATCCTAAAAACCAAGGTAAAAATTTTAGAAGTAACTCGTCAAGCAGACGATCAGATCACAGTTTTGGTTGATAGAAATGATCTTCCACTAGCTGTTAAAACGCTTTATTATGATATTGGCGGCTTTATAAGCACTATGATACCAAATGACGAGCGCCAGATAAATGGCAGCTTTGCGCTTTATTATGCTCTTTCAATGGAAGGTAGCAAGATGACTGAAGCGGACGACTTTGCACCTGAGGATAAGTGTTTTATCACTGTTAAAACGCTTATTCCAGGAAGCGATCCGACATTTCCATCAGTTACTCCGCTAGTGCCAGCTTGTGTTTGGTACGAAAGAGAAGCTTATGATATGTTTGGCCTTGTGGCCGAAGGTTTGCCTGATAAAAGGCGTCTAGTCTTAAGTGATGACTGGCCAGACGGACTTCACCCACTTAGAAAAGATGCGATGGATTATCGCTACCGCCCTGATCCAGTTGACCATAGAGATGAGCCTGATGCGGAGTTTTTGTTTCCAGCAGGTGATGCAGTAGTTGATGTGCCACTTGGACCACTACATATTACTTCAGATGAGCCAGGTCACTTTAGACTTTTCTGTGACGGCGACGAGATCATCGACGCTGACTACCGCCTCTTTTATCAACACCGCGGTATGGAAAAGCTAGCTGAAAATAGAATGAACTATGATCAGATGGGCTATCTTGCAGAGCGCGTTTGTGGAATTTGTGGTTATGCTCACGCTATTGCTTGTATTGAAGCAGCAGAAAAAGCTATCAAGCTTGAAATCCCACTAAGAGCTCAAGCTATACGTGTCATCTGTCTTGAGATCGAGCGTCTTCACAGCCACCTTTTAAATATCGGTCTAGCTTGTGAGGTTACTGGTAACTACAACGCTTTCATGCACATCTTTAGGGTTCGTGAGTACTCTATGGAGCTAGCTCAGCTAGTAACTGGCGGACGTAAAACATACGGCAACGTCGTTATGGGTGGCTTAAGACGTGATATGACAAACCAAGAGATCAAAAAAGGCATCGAGATCATAAATAAACTTGACGTTCAAATTTCAGAAATTTGGGACGCAGTTATGGAAGATAAACGCCAGATCGGACGCTGGAAAGGTGTGGGAATCCTAGATCGCCAAATAGCACGTGACTTTAGCCCAGTTGGTCCAAATATGAGAGGCTCTGGCTTTAAACGTGATAACCGCTACGATCACCCCTACGACTTTTTTAAACAGATAGAATTTGAAGTAGCAGTTGAGCATGGTTGTGACGTTTTTTCTCGTGAGATGGTTAGATATAAAGAGCTAAAAAGCTCTATCCACATCATCCGCCAATGCTTTGAGCTAATGCCTCAAACTCCGATCATGATCGATCCTGTGACTATGATCAAACCTGAAAATTTTGCACTTGGTCATGATGAAGCACCACGTGGCGAGAATGTCCACTGGATCATGCAAGGCAGTGCTCAAAAAGTATATCGCTGGAGATGCAGGGCAGCAACATACAACAACTGGCCAAGCCTAAGATATCAATTTAGAGGAAACAACATAAGTGACGCTGCGCTTATCGTTTGCTCACTTGACCCTTGCTACTCATGCACTGAGCGTGTTACATTAGTCGATGTAAGGACTAAAAAGAGCAAAATTTTAACAGAGAAAGACCTTAAAAAATTCTGTCAAGATGGCGGGGTTAGTAAAAAGGATTTAAGATGATGAAGTTATTTGACATCACAGAAAAATATGGAAAAGCGACATACGCCTATCCATTTGAGCCATATATTGTTCCTGAAAATTTCCGTGGTCAGCCAAACTATACATACGATCTTTGCATAGGTTGTGCAGCTTGCGGTATCGCTTGTCCTAGTAACGCGATAGAGCTTAAGATGAACGAGGAGCAAACAAAGCTTGTTTGGGAATTTGACTGCGGACGCTGCATATTTTGCGGTCGCTGCGATGAGGTTTGCCCAACTGGAGCTGTTCGCCTAAGTGATAGCTTTGAGCTTGCGGTTAAATTTGACAAGAGCGCTCTTATACAAAGAGGTGAGCTCGAGATGCAAACTTGCAAATGCTGCGGCAAACCATTTACACCAAAAAGGCTTATAAATTTCACCCTTGAAAAGCTTGGCACAGCAAATTTACTCCCAGGCAGACTTGAAGAGGCAAAAGACTACCTTTATATCTGCCCAGAGTGCAAGAAAAATCAATCTGCTGAGAGGCTAACAAAAGGCATTGAGGAGGCTATAAAATGAGTCTATATCAAGTCCCAGAGGACATAAAAACAGCAAATGATCTAACTGCAAAGCTAGAGCATCTAAAAAATATCAAAAGAAGCTTTAGCGTTTATAGGATCGACTGCGGAAGCTGTAACGGCTGTGAGATAGAAATTTTTGCAGCTATTACACCGATGTGGGACCCTGAGCGCTTTGGCTTTAAGCTTGTAGCAAACCCAAGACACGCTGATATTTTGCTTTGCACCGGTCCTGTAACAAGACAGATGTATTATCCGCTTCTTCGTGCTTATGAAGCGACTCCAGATCCTAAGATCGTAGTTGCTCTTGGTGCATGCGGAAGCAGTGGCGGAATTTTCCACGATGCTTATAGCGTTTGGGGCGGCATCGATAAGATAATCCCAGTCGATGTCTATATCCCAGGCTGTCCTCCACACCCAGCAAGCATTATTTACGGCCTTGGCATGGCTCTTGGTATCATAGATCAAAAGCTTCATAAAAAAAGCTATGAAGAAGATAATACATTGCCACCTTCAGTTGAGAAGTCGGTCATAGGTGATATTTTATTTGAGCGCGACTTGCAAGCTGAAAGTAGAAGACTAATGAGCTATATCTTTGGTAGAATCCTTTTTGAAAAATATATGAATGCTATCAAATGTTCAAAAGATGTCCATGACCCAAGCATTTCAAGAGAGGCTGTGCTTACAGCTATCAAAAAAGAGGAAGATCCTAGATATGCTGAGTGCATGGGGCTTTTGCATAATGATGTCTATCTAAAATATGCAAAAGCTGATAAAAGCTTTGCGATAGATGTTGATAGCGAGGTTTGGAGTAAGAGATGATACAAGTTTATAAGCTTACAAAAAGGCATATGGACGACAACGATAAGCTTCCACGCGAGCTAAAAGAGATAAAAATTTTCTCCACTTGCGTGGGACATGGCGTTGGCACGATAGACTTTAGTGAGAAAATTTTAGAGCTAAGCGATGAGGAATTTGACGAGATGATCAAAAACTCAGGCGAATATGTGAAATTTAAGATCGGAAATTTAAGCAAATATTTTGAAGTTGAAATTTTTGCCGAGCATATCGCTAAACTCTTGCCACAGCTTTGTGAGTGTAAGCTTAAAGAAATTTTGGCAAATTTAAAAGAGGGATATATCGTGCTTAGGAAGGACTTTTGATGAAAAAGGCCATCCTTTGCATCGGTAATCCTATGCGTGGCGATGATGATGTGGGCAATGAAGTCGGCCGCATCGTGGAGCACGAGCTAAAAGAGTGGAAGGTCTTTTTTGGGCAAGATGTGCCTGAGAATGAATTCTCAGCTATTAGAGAATTTGCACCTGACATCTTGATAGTAGTCGATGCGATGAGCGGCTTTGATGAGGATAAGATAGAGTTTTTTGACCTAAGTGACGATAGAGACTATATCTACTCAACTCACAATCTACCAACGCCAGTACTTTTAAGCTATTTGCGTAAAATTTGCCCAAAGACGCTTTTTCTTGGCATTAGCGTCTTGCTCGAAAATGTCTTAAATTTTGAAGAGGGACTAAGCGAGCAGGCTAAAAAAAGTGCTAGAAAAGCTTTTTTGAGAATTGTAGAGATTGATAAAAATTTAGTTGGTTAAATTTAGCAAATAGCTAAATTTAGTCTTTTTGGTTGCTAAAGGCAAAATTTTGCTTTTAATCGCAAGCAGTGGTTTGACTTTAGTGATTTTGCAAAGTGTTAAACTTTGGTCGCAAAGATGAGTTTGGCTCATTTGCGAGATTGAAAATAAAAAGGAGAATGTGATGTTAAATCCGGCAGAAACCGCTCAAGCGGTCTCAAGCTCTATGGAGCATAAGGCTCATATGCCGCTTACTAGTATTATCTTCCTTGCTATCATGGCTGGTGCTGCTATTGCTATGGGTGATATTTTTTGGGCTCACTCGACAGTTGGTATGGCTGAAAATCAGTCTATTGGTCTTTCAAATTTTATCGGCGGTATCACATTTAGCTGTGGTCTTATGATGGTTGTCTTTTATGGCGGACATCTTTTTACAAGCTCTGTTTTAAGCGGCGTTAGCGCATATGAAGGAAAGCTAAAACTAGGTAAGACTATCGGATACTGGGCTATCGTTTGGATATTTAACTTCGTTGGTGGTGCATTGATTGCGTATATGTACTACTACTCAGGCTTGCCACTAAAGTATGATGGCTACATCTTGCAGCACTTTATACCAGCTGGTATTGGTAAGATCACAGCGCCATTTCATGAGCTATTTATCCGCGGAATTTTTTGTAATGTCTTTGTTTGTATGTCTATTTGGACTGCGACAAGTGAGAGCAATCTATCTGGTAAATTCTTTGCTATTATGTGGATGATCGGCGCATTTGTAGCTTGCTCTATGGAGCACTGCGTGGCGAATATGTTCATAATCACTGAAGCCATCATCTCAAAAGCTCACTATATAGCAGCAAACGGCGGAGATATCGCTACTGCAGCTGCAGCTTTAGGACATGGAATTACGGCTGAAAAACTAGAAGTTTTAAACTGGGGAAATTTCATCGGTAAAAACTTAGTTCCAGTTACACTTGGTAATATTTGCGGCGGACTTTTCTTTGTTGGTTTAGTTGGCTTTATGGCAAATAAATTCGATATGAAGAAAAAAGCTTAAAAATTTTTAGTCTTTGCTTTTTGGCAAAGACTAATCCTCTAAGACTACTCTTTGCTAGCCATTATAAAAATTTTTGATTTTTAGTTTGTGTAACTTTCAAGTCTTTCATAATCAATTATTAAAAACTCGTGTGGTGTGATCTTTCTTATGATGTCATCTTTTATAAGTTCATTAAAAGCAGTTGAAGCGCTTTGGCGTTTGAGCCCCACAAAGCTTGAGAGCACTTTTAGAGAAAATGGTAAAAAGAGGTAATGATAGCCATTTTGTTTTAGATCTTGCTCGCGTGCAAGTTCGATTAAAAAATTTGCAATCCTACCCTTTGCATCTTCAAAAAGTATGGATTTTATGATCTGGCGTTGCACGATGATGGCGTTTAACGCCGCTTTTAAAATTTCATCTACAACATTTACATTTGATAAAATTTCACTTATTTCGCTTAAGTTTATGGAGTAAATTTTTGCGTCTTCTAAAATTTCAAAAGCACAATTATCATCAAGAACAGCAATGTTATTTGCTTCCAAACGGTAAAGGATAAATTCTTCTCCATCTTCAAAAAACGAAAGCTTTGCACAGCCACTTTTTAAAATGATGATTTTGATTTCTTCTGCGTAGATGATGCTTGTTTTCGGAAGGTTTTTGTACTCAAATTTATCAAGCTCGGATTGAGTTAGGATATCTAAAATTTGTGTTTGCAAAAGACCTAAACGTGACTTTTTCATGATTCTCCCAAAAGTTGTTTTGGATTTTATCTTAGAAAATATTTAATCAAGTTGAAATTTTTGCTTTTTAATTTTTAAATTTCAATAATTTTTAAAAGTAGTATTAATTTTCAAAGAAGGTTGCATAAAATGCAACCAAATTTTTAAAAACCATGAAGTTTTTTTAGATTTTCATCTATAGGTTTTTTATGTCCATCTTTTGTTACACTGACGTAGGTTGCGATGGCGCTTGTGACATGTATAGTCTCTCTAAAACCACCGTCATTTAGCCTAAGTGCAGTCACTTCTATCTGCGTTGTTATCGATGTTTTGCCAACTGCGATGATCTTTGCGTAGCAGCTTAGCACGTCGCCAACAAAAACTGGTTGTTTAAAGATGATCTCTTTCATAGAAATCGTCACAACGCGTTCAGGAGAAATTTCTCTTGCAGCTTGCGCACCTGCAAGGTCGATCTGACTCATTATCCAACCACCAAAAATATTTCCAGCTGAGTTTGTATCTTTTGGTAGCATGACTTGTTTTATGCGTGGCTCACCAAAATCTTTTAAAATATCCATTTTTTGCCTTTTAGATGTCAAAATTTTTGGTTGATTGTAGCAAATTTTAATGGCTTTATGCTAAAATCTTGCAACTTCAGGGGATAAAATATGAATGATTTTAAAAGATTAAACGAACTTACAAAAGAGCAAAAAAACAAGTTAAATGCTATTTATAAAAACTTAGATGATGAGATAATAAATGAGGCCGTTAAAATTTGTGGTCTTGCTGGCACACCAAGCCAAAAACTAGCCCTTGCAAGAAGGATAGTAGATCTTAAAGTTGATCCGCTTCAAAACGAGCTAAAAAAGCTAAATTTAGGCGAGAACGAGCAAAAACGTGTGCTAAATTTAATGTATAACTATGTTAGAAATTTATATGAAAATCTGCACGCCAAGCTTATAAAAAAAGCAAAAGATGAGCAAATTTTAGAGCCTTTTTATCAAGTCTTTGTTGAGGCTATGCATGAGCTTGGGCTTAGTCTAAATGCGTGGCAAATTTCATGGCAGGATCGTATTATCGACACTACAAACAAAGAGTTTGAGGCTAAATTTAAAGATCTAAGCCAGGCAAATGAGTTTATCACTAAAAACGGCTTATTTCAGTGCGATAGTAACGGTGTAAGGGCCGATAGAACGTATGGCGCGGTAGTAAAAGAGGGCGAGAAATTTAGCTTTTTGCCTTACGCACTTGCTTTTAAAGATGAGGTGAGAGAGCTTAAAAGCGTTTTTGTTAAAAATCTTGAAATTTTAAGAAATTTAGCCAAAAATAATGAGCAAAAATCCTACGTAAAATACCTTGAAAAGCTACAAAATGCCTTTTGCGAAGAGGACAATGCTAAAGTGATAAATGCATGGCAAGAGGCTGAGATAGCGTGGATGGATGTAAAAGGCGCGCTTCAGCCAGGCCATCCGCTGGAGTACTACGAGGATGCCTACACGCACGCGGTTGCGCTAGAGTGGGACATCAGGTTAGTTGATAGCGAGGGCATTGACGAGCTTAAATTTAAAGAAAAAGTGACAAAAACTTACAAAAGCGTTTGCGAAAAGATCAAATTTGATAATGCTGAGACAAACAAGGCAGTTAGCGAAAATATCGCTAGAACGCAGCTTTATATAAGCGTGCCGATGATCTATTACGGCGCGGAGCTAAACGGGCTTTTTAGCGCTCAGGTCGTGCCAAATGATGAGAGCGTGAGCGCAAAATGTGGCAAGAAAATTTTTGCCTTTGTAAATCACGTCTATGATGGCGCAAAGGCAAAGCCTTTTATGAAGCTTGGGGCTGAAATTTTTAGCAAGGAATTTTTGGACTTTGGTAGAGAAATTTTATTTTTAAAGCCAAAAATTTGGAAAAAAGTCTATGAAATCTCAACGATCGGTCATGAGTTTGGGCACATTCTCTTTATCGGACTTGATACCGAGATGAGCATGAATAAAAGTGGCGTCTTTAAATTTATAGAAGAGTACAAGGCGACGACTGGCGGGTTAGTAAATTTCTTCTTGCACGAAGAGGCGGAGTATAAAATGGCCGTCTTTCACGAGCTGATCGCCCGTGCGGTTGGGCTTATCGCATGGCGAAAGGTCGATGAGGTGAGGGCTTACTACTGCGAGGGGCTCATACATCTTAGCCTACTTTTTAGAGCTGGAGTGCTTAAATTTGATGGCAAACTAAGCGTGGATATGAGCGAACAAGCTTACGCTAAATTTAAAGAAATTTGCTTAGAAAACTACTACGATCTAG
Organism: Campylobacter concisus; assembly: GCF_902460875.1. Lineage (GTDB taxonomy): Bacteria > Campylobacterota > Campylobacteria > Campylobacterales > Campylobacteraceae > Campylobacter_A > Campylobacter_A concisus_AA. Next base: position 189,660 of record NZ_CABPVR010000004.1, read on the forward strand.
CGCAAACATACGCTAAAAAAGATGATGCGAGCACATTTTTAGAGAAATTTTGCCAAAAAGATGAGCTAAGCTATCTGCCAAAAGATGAAGAGTGCAAGAAATTTGTTGAGCATTTTTACGCTAGATACGAAGCTATCGGCAATGACGTAGATGATAGTGGTGAGTGGCAAAAGTGGCAAAGTTTAGCCAAAAAGGTAGAGAAAGATAGATAAAGACGAAACATGATAAGTAAAATAAGTAACGAAAATCAAGTATCTTTTTTATTTATGTTAATACTTTTTTGTGTATATGTTGTTAGTTATTTTATTGCTAGTAGTTTTTATAATGGCATAATTACTGCTCTATTTGATTTTATGATCACATTATTTATCTTTTTAAAGCTAAAAGAGACAAAAAATTTAAAAACATATTGG
>NZ_CABPVR010000004.1:190653-204836 GCF_902460875.1 Campylobacter concisus
AACCAAAAAGGAAGAATAAATGAGCAAGATTCTTAATAATCTAACTGTTCTTATCGTTGAGAATGAGGGAGATGGTAAAAAAATAGTACAAGAAGTTATGCGAGATAAATTCGAAAAAGTTATCACTGCTCAAAATGGCGATGAAGGACTTAAGAAATTTAAAAAATATAATCCAAATATGGTTATAACAGACGTTTTTATGCCTATAATGAATGGCCTTGATATGGCTAAAAGCATTAAAGAAATTTCAAAAGATACACCTATTATAGTTTTTAGCACAAATAGTGAAAAAGAGACACTTCTAAAAGCGATAGATGTCGGTATTGATAAATACGTTTTAAAGCCGATTGATCTTGATGATTTTTTGGTTACGTTAGAAAATGTTGCTAAAAATAAGATAGAAACAGCAAATATTATTCAGGTTACAAATGGATATAGTTTTAATAAAATAAAACGTGTGCTTATTAGAGATGGTGTTGAAATTTCTCTTACAAAAAAAGAGCTTGCATTTATATCTTTACTCATAAAAAGACTTGGTACGCTTGTACTTCACGATGAAATAAAAAATGTTGTTTGGGTTGGCGAGAGCGTGACAGAGGCTGCTATTAGGACCTTCGTTAAGCGTGTCAGAGATAAAGTCGGTAGTAATTTTATAAAAAATGTTCCTGGACTTGGTTACAAAATAGATAGAAGACTCTCCTAGTAAAAGAGAATTTATATTAATTAAGTCTTTTTATAGTTTTTCTACTCTAAAATAACCGAAAATTAATATAAATTTAACTAGGAGGAAAATTTATGCGACCATCCCAGTTGCTACATTATGATTATAGTGTGGCAAAACTCTTTATGTTCTCCACGATATTTTTTGGTATTGTTGGCATGGCTATTGGTGTTTTGGTAGCTTTTCAGCTTGCCTGTCCTGATCTAAACTATATAGCTGGTGAGTATTCGGCATTTGGTAGATTGCGTCCTCTTCATACTAACGGTATCATTTTTGGTTTTATGCTCTCTGGTATATTTGCCACTTGGTATTACATAGGACAGCGTGTTCTAAAAGTATCAATGAGCGAATCTCCGTTTTTGATGTTCATTGGTAAGCTTCATTTTTGGCTTTATATACTTGTTATGATTCTAGCTGTCGTGACACTTTTTATGGGCGAGAGTACATCTAAGGAGTATGCCGAGCTTGAGTGGCCACTAGATATTGCAGTAGTAGTAGTCTGGGTGCTTTGGGGTGTAAGTATATTTGGACTTATTGGTATACGCCGCGAGAAGACACTTTACATCTCGGTTTGGTATTACATTGCTACATTCCTTGGCGTTGCTATGCTTTATCTATTTAATAACATGGAAATTCCAACAAGACTAGTTAGTGGATATGGCTCATGGCTACACTCAGTTTCGATGTATGCCGGCTCAAATGATGCTTTGGTTCAGTGGTGGTATGGTCACAACGCAGTTGCGTTTGTATTTACAGTAGCGATCATCGCCCAAATTTATTACTTCTTACCAAAAGAGAGTGGACAGCCAATATTTTCTTATAAGCTTTCGTTATTTTCATTCTGGGGCCTTATGTTTATCTATCTTTGGGCTGGCGGTCACCACCTAATATATACTGCTGTGCCTGATTGGATGCAGACTATGGGTTCGGTTTTTTCTATTGTTTTGATTTTACCTTCTTGGGGTTCAGCTATTAATATGCTTCTTACAATGAAAGGCGAATGGACACAACTTCGTGAGAGTCCGCTTATTAAATTTATGATTTTAGCTTCAACTTTTTATATGTTTTCAACTCTTGAAGGCCCTATCCTAGCTATCAAATCTGTAAATGCACTAGCTCACTATACTGACTGGGTGCCAGGACACGTACATGATGGTGCACTTGGCTGGGTTGGTTTTATGACTATGGCAGCACTTTATCACATGACGCCACGTGTCTTTAAGCGTGAAATTTATTCAAAATCCTTAATGGAAGCTCAATTTTGGATACAAACAACAGGTATTGTTTTATACTTTGCTTCGATGTGGATTGCTGGTATTACGCAAGGTATGATGTGGAGAGCGACTGATAGCTATGGAAATTTACTCTACTCATTTATTGATACTGTTGTAGTGCTTATACCTTATTATTACATTAGAGCTATTGGTGGACTTTTGTATTTGATTGGCTTTTTGATGTTTGCTTACAATATCTACAAATCAACTTCTGCTAAAGCTATTTTGGCAGAGCCAAAAAGTGCAACGCCTATGGGCAGTGCTAAAGCCAATGCGGAGGTGATGTGATGTTTGCTTGGTTAGAAAAAAATCCATTCTTTTTTGCAGTTTGCGTCTTTATCGTCATAGCTTATGCTGGCGTGGTAGAAATTTTACCTGACTTTGCAAATAGAGCTAGACCACTTGAGGGCACAAAACCTTATACAGTTTTAGAGCTTGCTGGAAAAAATATATATATACAAAATGGTTGCAATACTTGCCACTCACAGATGATACGTCCATTTAAAGCTGAGACTGATAGATATGGCATGTACTCGCTAAGTGGCGAATTTGCTTATGATCGTCCTCATCTTTGGGGTTCAAAAAGAACGGGCCCAGATCTTATGCGTGTGGGTAATTATAGAACGACAGATTGGCATGAAAATCATATGTTAAACCCAGCCTCTGTTGTGCCAGGTTCGATCATGCCAGCATATCCATTTTTATTTAAGAAAAATGCTGATATAGAGACTGCTTACGCTGAAGCACTAACTGTTAAAAAAGTCTTTAATACGCCTTATGATGAGAAAGATATGCCAGCTCTTGGCACTTTTGAGCAAGCAAATGCTAACGTGAAAGAGCAGGCTGCAAGCATCGTTGAAAGTATGAAAGATGAGCAAGTAAAAAGTGCCTTTGCAAAGGGTGAAATTCGTCAGATTGTGGCACTTATCGCCTATCTAAATAGCCTAAAATAGGAGTTAATAATGGATATTAGAGAACTTCAAGCTTATGGCTATTTTATTTTGACAGCATTCTTAGCTATCACTTTGTATGCTTATTTTTTTCATCTTTATAAAAGTGAAAAGCAAGGTAGAAGAAATTATGAGAAATATTCGAAATTAGCCCTAGATGATGAGATCGGAAGTAAAATTTTAGAGCAAAAGGCTACAAAGGAGAGCGTATGCAATGGCTAAATTTAGAAGATAATATAAATTTACTTGCGTTAATAGGTGCCATCTTAATTATCGTACTAACTGTCGTTGTAGCTGGCAAGTATGTTGGTCAAATGAAAGTTAAAAAAGATGAAAGCGTAGAGCTTAGTGAGCACAACTGGGACGGTATAGGAGAATACAAAAATCCAGTTCCATTTGGTTGGGCGGTAGTTTTTTTACTAACTCTTGTTTGGGCGATTTGGTATTATTTACTTGGTTATCCACTAAATTCTTACTCACAAATCGGTGAATATAATAAAGAAGTAAAAGAAGCAAACGCTAAATTTGAAAAAGAGTATGCAAACCCAAGCAAAGAAACGCTTCATGCTATGGGAGAGAGCGTATTTTTGGTGCAATGCTCGGCATGTCATGGCATCACAGGCGATGGCATTGGTGGCAAAGCTGCAAATTTACAAATTTGGGGTAGCGAACAAGGAATAATTGATACGATACTAAATGGTTCAAAAGGGCTTGATTATCCTATGGGTGAGATGCCAGCGGGACTAGCTGATGCTGATGGAGCAAAGGCTATCGCAGCTTATGTTGCAAAAGAGATAAGTGCTATAAAAAGTACAAAAAATGAAAATTTAGTAGCTATGGGAAAAGAGCTTTACGCAGCTTGTGCAGCTTGTCACGGAGATGATGGCAAAGGCATGGATGGTATGTCGGCTGATCTTAGTAAATATGGCTCAAGTGAGTTTATAGTAGATGTACTAAATCGTGGTAAAAATGGCAACATTGGTGTTATGCCTAAATTTAATGATGGCAGATTAAATGAGATACAACAAAAAGCAGTTGGCGAATATGTCATATCGCTATCAAAGGGCGAATAATGGAAAATAAAAATAGAAATATCTTTGCTTTAAATGGTATTAGCGGTTATTTGGTGGCAGTTTTGCTTTTGCTATCTATCCTTGGCGTACTTACTTATATTGGTATTGGCTTGCAAAAAGATGTAGCAACCAAACCTTACTCATTAAAAGATGCAAGTAACATTGAGATGAAGAGCGTTGATAACGCTAAACACGTCATTATAAAGGAGTAGTGATGCTAGGCATAATAGAAAAAGCCATAATCTTGCTTATAGTTATTGCAGGGGCTATTTGTGCGTGGTCAGTGCTTACATCAAACCACCTTTTTGTAGGCTAGGTGTGAGAAAATTTATACTCACTTTTATATTTTTGCTCTCACAAAGTTTGGCTTTGGGAGCAAATTTTGTGATAAATAATGATGAAATCCTAAGCCAAAAAGTAAGTGTAAAGCTAAATGAGATCGGCAGTGAGCTTTACGCAAAAAGCGGTATAAATTTAGTGGTTGGCGTATATAAAGATGGTGAGCTAGAAGCTCTTTTTAAAGAGCAAAACCTTAGCTTGCCTTATGCTTTTTTACTGCTTATAAAGGATAAAAAGAAAGTAGAAATTTTTACCGATGCTAATACTTCAAAGCTTTTTAATAAAGAACAAATTTTAAGTGTAAATCCAGAGTCGGGAACGATAATTCCTATTTTGGTTTCTAAAAATGGCAAAGATGTCTATAATGCCGCTATATTAAATGGCTACGCTGATATTGCCGAACAAATAGCATCTAGCTTAAATTTACAGCTTGAAAGTGGTGTTGGAAATTCAAATAAAACTACATTAAATTTTTTAAGATTTTTCATCTATGGTCTAGTTGCATTTTTTATAATTGTTGTCTTTTATAAAAAGGTAAAAAATGGATAAAAAAACCTTTTGGCCTTATGCTATCGTGCTTAGCTTCATTGCTATCATTATCGCTTGCGCAGTAACGATCATTATAGCACTAAAACATCCAGTTGAGATGGATAGCTCTTATATGCAAAGCTACCAAAATGTCGATGAAAACATAACCTTTATCAAAGAGAGTGAAAAACGCTTTGATGAGAAATTTGATCTAAAATTTGAGCCAAATTTTAATACCCTAAATGCCAAGTTTAAATTTCATCTAACTCCTAAAAAAGGAGAAATTTCAGCTTTAAAATATGAAATTTTACTCACTCGCCCACAGACAAATAAAGAAAATAAAATTTTAAGAGCTTCATGGCAAGAAAATGATCTAGTAAGCGAAGAAACAAGTCTACAAGAAGGTAGATGGCAACTACTTTTAAGGCTAAGTGACACTAATGACACAAGGTATTATAAATTTGATCTTAACGTCACAAAATGATCTTAAAATCGCAGCTTTGGTATCTGAGAAAGATCTCAAAGCTGGATCTAAATTTTAATAAACTAATCTTTTTGGCTAAATTTAAAACCAAAATACTAAGTTTTTATTAAATAAAGCTATAAATCAAATCTCTTTAAATCCAAAATTTAATCCCAAACGCTCGCAAGTGCCGACATATTCTTTAAATTTATAGATTAGTGGATGCCATTTTTGCGTATCTATCTTTTCATCTTTTAGTAAATTTTCATCTACAAAAATGCCTGTAATCTTACAAGTAACGATGCTAAACCACTCTTTTAACTCTATCTTTTCTACAACCGTTTCTATCTGCATCTTGCACTCTTTTATCCTGACGGTTTTTGCATTTATGCCAGGCTCTTTGCTGAGATTTGCCACCTTAAATTTGTCATGCTCGTAGGTGTAGCCAAGATTCTTTTTTTCTTCTGGCACGTTACTATCGCCAGTTAGTTTTTCCATTTTTTGCACAGCTTCTAGCAGACTCTCATCACATAAATTTAGCGTGATATCTGAACCGTTTTTGATATTTTTAAAGCCTTGATTTTCAATGCCTATGCCAAGCACTACTGTATTTCCTAACGTCCAAGAAGATGAAAGCACCGTGATATCATCGTTTGCGTTTTTATCTTTTGTGGTAGCCAGCAAAACCGGAAAGCCGTAGTAAAAACCTTGTCTATTTAACTCTTTATGCATTTTTGCTCCTTTTTTGTGATTGTAGCTTTTGGCTCTTTAAGGCTTAAAATTTTAATGTATTTAGATAAAAATTTAAAGCTTTAGCTAAGCGTAAAAAGCGCTCTTTTATCAGCATTTAGCTATCATTGCTTAAAAATTTAAGAGAGAAAAATGCATAACCTAAACCAACTTTTTGTATTTACGAACTCGCGTAAGATTCGTGAATTTAATGCAAGTTTTAATGATGAGCTAATCCCAAAAAGCCTAAGCATTGCCGAGTTTTATAAAAAGATAGTTTATGTAGATGGTAGATTTGAGATTGATAGCACCTATGCTTTAGTGCTTATGAATAGAGCCTGTGCTAGCGTCAAAAAGGCAAACTCGGTTCTTAAAATTCCAACTGAGTTTTTTGAATTTTTGAAAAATAATGACTATCTTTTTTCATTTTTTAAAGAGCTAGCTATTAGTAAAAAGAGTATTGCTGAGATCAAATTTAACGATATTTACGCTAACTTTGAGGAGCATTTAAACATACTTGAAGAGGTTTTAAAAGAGTATGAGAGCTTGCTTGATAGAGAAAATCTCTACGATGATATAACCTTGCCAAAAATTTACTCCATTAATGAAGGCTATATCAGAAGCTTTAGTAAAATTTCACTACACATAGATGGAATTTTAAGCGAATTTGAGTGGGAAATTTTAGAGAAAATATCAAAGCTAACTACGCTAAAAATTATCTTTCAAACTAGTGTTTTCAATACAAAGCTAATCAATAAAATAAAGCAAATTTCAGCTATTAGCGAGATTGAAAATTACAAAAAATATGAGCTAGATTTAAAGACAAATGAGCTAATTTGCTTAGAAAATATCAAAAAATTTGAGCCAGTTTTAGAGAAGCGATTTGCCACTAGAAGCCTGCAATGTGCCTACGCTATGGCAAAGGCGAGCGAGTTTGTGCGTGAGGGCATAAAGCCTGAAAACATCGCTGTTATATTGCCAGATGAGAGTTTTAGTGAAATTTTAAGGCTTCATGATAGCAATAAAATTTTTAACTACGCTATGGGTGAGAGCTTTAAAAATACAAAATTTTATGAGACGCTTTTTTACATTACAAGAGCGATCAATGAAGAGGCAAGGCCGGTTTTTGATCAAAGCAAGTGTGAGAGCTACGAGGAGCTTGGCTTTATCTTGAACACGCTTAGCGTAAGTGAAGAGCTTTTTAATAAATTTAAATCAAGCTACTTTGATCTTTGTGACTTTGCTAAATTTAAAGAGCTAATAGACGAGCTTTTAATGCTTGAAAATGAGCCAAGATGCGAAGAGAAGCTCGCGCTTGAGCTTTTTAGGATTGAGAATTTATGTAGGTATTTTAGCTTTAGCTTAAAGCAGTTAAGTGAAATTTTTTTGCTAAATATATCACGCCTTAGCATCGATGATGTGGGTGGTGGAAAGATCAGTGTCATGGGCATGCTTGAGAGCCGTGGAATGAAATTTGATGGTGTGGTCATAGTTGATTTTAATGATAACTTCATCCCAGCAAGAAGCACAAACGAGATGTTTTTAAACTCGAAAGTGAGGCAAAAAGCAGGACTTATAAGCTACCTTGAGCGTGAAAATTTGCAGAGATTTTACTATGAAAGTCTTATAAACAATGCCAAAAAGGTCGCCATAAGCTGTGTTTTAAACGAAGAGAGTATTCCTTCAAGATTTTTAAAAAATTTCAAAACAATAAAAGATGAGAAATTTAGTGACGAGGCGTATTTAAAATTATTTTTAAAAGGAAATACAAGCCTAAATTTAAGCGATGATGAGATCATTTTGGAGCATGATTTTTTCACTAAACCGCTATCATTTTCGACACTAAATTTATTTCTAACTTGCCCAAGAAAGTATTATTACGCAAAGATAGCTGGTATAAAAGGAGCAAAAGCAATAGCAACTGAGCCAGGATCTAAGCAGGGAAATAGCGTGCATAAGGCGCTTTATGAATACTATACAAGTGATTTTTATAGACAAAAAAATATATTTGATTTGGCTATTTTTAAAGAAATGCTCGCAAAGCAAGATTTTTCTTCGCTCGAGCTTGAGATTTGGTCGCAGAAATTTAAAGAATACGCAGAGTTTGAAAATGAACGTTTAAGTGCTGGCTTTAGAGTGCTTGAGTGTGAAAAAGATATAGAGAGTGATTTTTGTGATGTAAAGATAAAAGGCATTATCGATAGGATCGATGCTAGCCCTGATGGCGAGCCTTTTATACTTGATTATAAAACTGGTGAGGCAAATGCGAACTCGCTTCAGCTTGCATTTTATGAAGCACTTTACGGTAGCGAGGTAAAAAGTGCTTACTTTGCTCTAAAGAATGAACCTATGCTTATCAGCTCTAAAAAAAGCGTGGATGATCTAAAGGCTGAGATAGAAAATCTAAAGAGCATAAATAACACTAAGATAAATTTTGAAAGAAAAAGCGGAGCTTGTAAATTTTGCGAGTATGCCATACTTTGTAGGAGAGAGTTATGAAAGATTTTTTAGCCCTAAAAGCAAGTGCTGGAAGCGGAAAAACATTCGCTTTAAGCGTTCGTTATATCGCTTTGGTGCTTAGAGGCGAAAATATAAACGAGATCATCGCTCTAACCTTTACCAAAAAAGCGGCCAATGAGATGAAAGAGCGCATAATCACAACTTTTTTGGACTTGCAAAACAAAAAAAACGAGCTTGATAAGCTTTGCAAAGAGCTTAGTTTGAGCCAAGATGAGGTCATAAAAAGACGCGATGAGAAGCTTGATAGGTTTTTGCAAAGTGAGCTAAAAATTTATACATTTGATGCATTTTTCTCTGGAATCCTAAAAAAATTTAGTCAAAATTTAGGACTTAGTCCTGATTACAGCGTGCAAGATAGTCTGCAAGATCTGGCGTGGAAAAAATTTGTAAAAGAGGCAAGCAAAGATCAAAAGCTTCTTAGCGAGCTTGCACTCATGATGATCATCTCGAGCCAAAAAGAGGCGAGCTTTTCACAGACTTTAGCTAAATTTTATGAGAGCTTTGGTGGTGAGCTAAAAGATAGTGGTGCAAGCTATCCAGATGATAGCAAGGTAAGAGCGGCGCAAAAGGAGATAAATGAGCATATAGCCTTGCAAAATGGTGCTAGTGATACTGCCAAAAAGACATTTAGTGAGCAAAATTTATTTGAGCTTTTTAAAAACAAGGTCTTTGAAAGAGAGAGCCTAGATTACCGCACTTTTAGTAAAATTTATACAAGTGAGCTTAATAGGCTCTTTAACGAGCTAAAAGAGGTGGCAAAAGAGTATATTTTGGAGGTTGAAAGGTACAGACTTAGCGGTTTTAGCAAGCTCTTAAACGTTTATAAATACTCAAATTTAGAGCTAAATAAAGAGATAAATGCTTTAAGTTTTGCTGATATAAATAAACTGGTCTTTAAGCTTTTGGTTGAAAATTTTGATAAAGATGTGCTTTATTTTAGGCTTGATGGCCGCATAAATCACCTTTTGATAGATGAGTTCCAAGATACAAACGTGATCCAATATGAGATCATCTTGCCAATTATCAATGAAATTGTTTCAGGATACGGGCAAAACGGGCTTGGAAGCTTCTTTTACGTTGGAGATACGAAGCAGAGTATCTATAAATTTAGGGGCGGTAAAAAAGAGCTTTTTGATAAGCTGGGAGATGATTTTAGTCAGATAGATATAGAAAATTTACCAAGTAACTATCGCAGCTTAAAGGCTTTAGTGAAATTTAATAACGCTGTTTTTGAAGAAATTTACCATAGGTATAGGCTTAGCTTTGAGCCACAAGAGCCAGCTAAAAAAGATAAGGAGCTAAGCTACAAAGTAAGTGGCGAGTGTCCTTATTTTGAGGCCAAGGAAGATGATTACGGTTACTTGCGTGTGCTAAGCGATGAAGATATCGCGAGCGCAGCAGTTTCACAAGTAAAAGAGCTACTTGCTGCTGGCGTAAATGCAAGTGAGATAACTGTGCTTTGCTGGAAAAATAGTGACATCAGCCTCATCTCAGAGGTGCTTAGCAGTGAGGGGATAAAAAGCGTAAATGAAGGTACTTTGGAGCTAAAGCGAACACCGTTTGTTGCAGCGATCATCGAGTATGCGAAATTTTGTCTTTTTGGTGAAGAAATTTATGAAAAAAATGTAAAAGCACTTGTAAACACAAATCCTAAAAAATTAAAAATAAAAGCTGAAGATAGTGCGACAAAAAGCCTATTTTATCTAGCTAAAAATTTATATATAAATATGGCTGATGTTGATATTTTAAGGCTTTTTGAGCTAAGCAGTGGCTACAAAAATTTAAGCGATTTTATCTTTAACCTTGAAAATTTCAGTTCTAAAATCAGTCCTAAAAATGCTGACGGCGTAAAGATAATGACCGTTCATAAGTCAAAAGGGCTCGAGTTTGCTCACGTGATAGTTTGTGATATGATGAGTAAAGGCAGAGGCGATGACTCAAACTTTATAACAGAATATAGCGAAAAAGGCGAGTGGATAGTAAAAAGCCGAATTTCTGGCAGAGAAAATTTTGACCCTGAGTATGCTGGCGTGTTAGAGCAAATAAGAGAGCTTGAGAAGCAAGAAAATACCAATAAAATTTATGTTGCTTTCACTAGGGCTACAAAGTCGCTTATTATCATTAAACAAGCTGCTCCAAGTGGAAATAGTCCTAGCTTTTTTTCTTTTTATACTAGAAGTGATAAAAGCGAAGTAAACGACTATCTTGATCTAAAAGAGTTTAGTTTTGGCAAAATTTTACCTAGCAAGAGCGAGCAAAAAGAGGCAAAAAAAGATGAAAAAATGCCTGAAATTTTAAAGATAGAAAGGCAAGAGATAGAGGCAAGAGAGCAAAAAACGAGCGGTAAAAATTTAGAGGCAATCTATTTTGGCTTAGCGTTTCACTATTTACTTGAGATGAGTGAGAAATTTGATGAAAATTCGCTTTTAAAAGCCAAGAGTTTAATACTAAATAAATTTTATAAATTTCTCTCACCTGATAGGCTTGAAGATGCCTTTAAACGGGCAAAAATGCTAATAAATGAGCCAAAATTTATAGAGTGCATAAAAGATAAAGAAATTTACAAAGAGCAGCCATTTAAAGTAAAAAATGAGTTAAAACAGATGGACTTATTTTGTGTTGGAGAGAGCGAAATTTGTGTGATAGACTATAAAACAACAGATAAAAATATTGAGGAAAATAAAAAACAAGTTGGAGAATATAAAGAGGCATTAAGTAAATTTTATCCAAAGCATAGTATAATCGCCGTCATCTTCTACGCTCTTGATGGAAAAATTTCATATATTCAAGTTTAAATGCTACTTAATTTAAGCTTTATAAAAGCATTGTTTAAATACAATCACAACTCAAAAATTAACTTGGCAAAGGTAAGAAAATGACAAAAATAACAAAGCCAAACGAAGTTAAACGAGACTGGATCGTTGTTGATGCAGCTGGTAAACGTTTTGGTAGATTGCTAACTGAGGTAGCAACTATACTTCGTGGCAAAAACAAACCATGCTTCACGCCAAACGTAGATTGTGGCGACTATGTTATCATCATAAATGCTTCAAAAGTAGAATTTACTGGCAATAACAAAGCTGAAGATAAACTTTATCACAGACACTCAGGATATTTTGGTAGCGTAAAGAGTGAAAAATTTGGCGATTTGATAGCAAATAAGCCAGAAAAACTATTTAAATTAGCTGTTCGTGGAATGCTTCCAAAAACTAAACTTGGAAGAGAGATGATAAAAAAACTAAAAGTTTATGCTGGCAGTGAGCATCCTCATACGGCACAAATAGCTAAAAAAGAAGGAAAATAATTATGGCAAAAGTTTATGCAACTGGTAAAAGAAAAACTGCCGTAGCAAAGGTTTGGATAAAAGCTGGAAGCGGTAAAATCGTAGTAAATGGTATGGATCTTAATACTTGGCTTGGTGGACATGAAGCTATAAAGCTTAAAGTAATTCAGCCACTTCTAGTTACTAAACAAGAGAGTTTAATAGATGTAGTAGCTACAACTTTAGGTGGTGGTTATTCAGCACAAGCTGAGGCTTTAAGACACGGCATTTCACGTGCTTTAGCTGACATGGATGCTGATTTTAGAGCGGCGCTTAAACCAAAAGGCTTGCTAACTAGAGATTCTCGTGTTGTTGAACGTAAGAAATTTGGTAGAAGAAAGGCTAGAAGAAGCCCACAATTCTCTAAACGTTAATGGTTTTTTGCAAGTGCTTTTGCATTTGCAAAATTTAGGTTATGTAAATTTCAGATTTACATTATTAATTAAATTAGAATTTAGAGTTGGTTTATATTTTTTTAGTTAAAATGAAACCACTTTAAAATAAATCCTAAGAAAGGAATTCTAAATATGAAAAAGATTGCTTTAGCTATGGTTGCCGCAACAGCGGTTTTTGCGTCTAACGCAGCATATAATTATGAAGTTACTCCAACTATTGGTGGTGTTCACCCAGAGGGAAATCTACGTGTAAAAGACCATAACTTTGTTGGTATTAGAGCGGCTAGAAATCTTGAAGATTTCTTCTTTGATCAAGTTGAACTTGGTGTTGATTACTCTCAAAAACTAAAAGAGAGAACAGGTGATGTTGTCAGAGAAGGCAGAGCTCTTAGATACCACGCTAGCCTTGTAAAAAATATCGTTGACTTTGGACCAGTTAGCTTATATGGTTTAATCGGTGCTGGTTATGAAGATGTTCCAGCTATTTTTGTTAAAAATGAAGATGGCGGCTTTGGTCAATATGGTCTTGGTTTAAGATACCAAGTAACTGATAGATTTGCTCTTAAAGCAGAAGCAAGAGACGCTATCAAATTTGAACATGCTGATCATAACCTATTCTATTCACTAGGCTTTGGTATCGGTCTTGACTCAAAAGCAGCTCCAGTTGTGGCAGCAGCTCCAGTTGCAGCAGCAGCTCCAGCAGCAACTCCAGTTCTTGATGATGATAATGATGGTGTGCCAAATGATATAGATCAATGCCCTAACACTCCAGCTGGCGTAGTTGTTGATGAAAGAGGATGTGAAAAAGTTATCGTTCTTAGAGATTTAGATGTTAACTTTGCATTTGATAGCTATAAAGTCGGACCAAAATATGCAGCTGAGATCAAAAAAGTAGCTGACTTTATGGGCGAACACCCAGATTATAAAGTTGTACTTGCTGGTCACACCGATAGCGTAGGTGCAGAAGCTTATAACCAAAAACTATCTGAAAAAAGAGCAAAAGCAGTAGCTGATGTTCTTGCTGGCTATGGCGTAAGTGAGGATAAAATTTCAACAGTTGGCTACGGCGAACTTAAACCAATCGCTACAAACAAAACTAAAGAAGGTCGCGCTCAAAACAGACGTGTTGAAGCTACTTTCAACAAATAATTTTATAATTTAAAATTACTTCTTTAGGGCTTGGCTTCGGCTAAGCCCTTTTTTATTTCTGCGGAGAAAATGATGAAAAAAACCATACTTTTTGATTTGGACGGTACGCTTATTGATTCAACTTCTGCTATTTTAAAAGGATTTGATAGAGCTTTCTTATCCCATGGTAAAAAAGAGCCAGACCATAATTCATTAAAGTCTTTGGTTGGTCATCCGCTTGAAATAATGTTTGAAAGACTTGGTGCAAGCAAAAATTTAATTGATAGCTATATAAAAGAGTATAAAGCTTGCTACGAAAAAAATTATCTTGATGAGACGGTACTCTTAGATTATGCAAGTGAAGCATTGAAGGAGGCAAGTAGCTTTGCTGATGTTGGTATAGTTACTACGAAAACTTCAAAATTTTCTATTATCTTGCTTGAGCATTTAGGAGTTATGAAATATATAAAAACTGTTATTGGAAGAGACGATGTTGCTAATCCAAAACCAAATCCAGAGCCAATAAATTTGGCTTTAGATAGACTTAATAAAGATAAAAATAATGCATTTATGGTAGGTGACACCATTATGGATCTAATGGCTGCGCAAGCTGCTTTTATTACAGGCGTGGGTCTAACTTGTGGATATGGTCAAAAGAGTGATTTGGAGAAATTTAGTAAACATATTTTCTCAAACCCATTTGAAGCCGTTAGCTTTATAAAAGAGGTTTAGTAATCTAAT
>NZ_CABPVR010000004.1:205556-209292 GCF_902460875.1 Campylobacter concisus
TATATTTTAAATTAAATTCAACATAACGTTTAGCTTGCTTAGCTATAAAATTTACTCCAAAATCTTTTTAAAATATTTTAAATATTTAAATTACTCTAAATAAATTTGCTTTAAAAGCCTACTTTCATAGTAAATCTATCTTATTTAAAATATGAAAATTTGTCTAAAAATTAGCTAACTTCTAGGAGATCATAGATTTAAGACCCTAGCCACCTTTAGAGCGCTTGCAAATGCAAAATGTAAGTTATATCCGCCAAGCATGCCAGTGATGTCCAAGACCTCACCAATGAAATAAAGCCCCTTAATGTTAGAGGCTTGTAAATTTTCATCTAAAAATTCAATCTTTATACCGCCTTTTGTAACTTCCGCTCTTTCAAAGCCAAACGTGCCAGCCGGGGCAAATTCATAAGCAAAAAGCCTTTTTATGATTTGTCTCTCTTTATCGCTAAATTCATAAAAAGCTCTATCTTTTAAGCCAAAATTTTTTAAAAACTCCAGTACAAATCTCTTTGGCAAGGGCAAAACCGAACTAAGCTGCTTTTTGCCATTTATTAAATTTTTCTCATTAAATTTGGGTAAAAAATTTATACAAATTCGACCTTTTTGCCAAAATAACGAGGTGTTTAGTATCGCTGGTCCGCTTATGCCTCTATGTGTAAAAAGTAAGTCTCCACTAAATTTATGGCTATTTATCTCCACATCTGCGTTTAGGCTGACGCCACTAAGTTCTTTAAACCAAAACTCATCTTTTTGTACGCTAAATCCGACAAGTGCAGGTGCAAGAGCTGATGTCTCAATACCAGAATCATTTGCTATTTTATAGCCAATGTCGCTTGCGCCAAGGGCTTTGTAGCTTAGTCCTCCACTTGCAATGACTAAATTTCTAGCTCTAAATTTCTCATCTTTTGTCAAAATTTCAAAAATTTCATCTATTTTTTTAGCGCCAAGAACTTCTTTGTTATAAAAAATATCTGCATTTTGTCTTTTTAAAAGTACGCTCAAGACGCTCTTTGCGCCGCTATCGCAGAAAAACTGATTTTGCTTTTCCTCACTAAATTTAAGCTCGCTAAAAAATTTTAAAACTTGATCTGGAGTCAGTACCTTTAAAATTTGCTCTATAAATTTTTGCTCTCCAAGATAGTTTTTAGCGCTTACAAAGCGGTTTGTGATGTTGCACCTACCTCCACCACTTGCTAGGATTTTTTTACCAGCGATGCTATTCTTCTCTAAGATGGCAACTTTTTTACTCTTTAAATTTGCTCCTAAAAAGAGCCCACTAGCGCCAGCACCAACGATGATGACGTCGTAGATCAAAACTTCAAGCTCTCTTTTAAAGCCGCCTCGCTTGTTAGGCGAGAGTCAAATTTGATTACTTGATTTTTCTCGTTTTTGTAATAATCGACTACACCTTTTTGGCTATTTAGTAACTCTAAATTTAAGCTTACTTCAGGGCTTAAATAGATATTTTTAAAAATTCTTGGATCGCTTAGGCTAAAGAGCAAAACAAGCCAGATCACGCAAAGCACCACGCAGATGATTGCGAGTACTTTAAAGCCAAAGGCGTGCAAGATATACCCACCAAATGCACCTCCAACAAAGCTTCCTAGATAGCCAAATGAATTAAAGACACCAAGGGCTGAGCCTTTTTGTGAGGATTTTACAAATTTTGTTGCGGTTGATTGCATGATGGGCTCGTGAAGGTTAAATCCTATAAAAAATATAGCAACTCCCAAAACGAAGATAAAAAGTGTAAAGCTAATGGCAAAAATAGTGTAGGTTAGGGCAAAAAGTAGCGTACCAGCTATCAAGATAACCTTGCTAAGTCCCTTGCCATCGCCAAGGGCGCCAGCTAGCCCCATAGCCAAAAAGCCAAGTACGGCACCAAGTGTATAGACCTTGTAAAGCTCACTACTTTCGTAACCATACTCTTTTACCAAAACGATAGGGATCACCAAAAATGCGATGCTTGCTAGCATCTTTTGCATAAAAGAGGTGAAATTTATAATCATGTAGTCTTTTTGTAAAAAAAGCTTACCAAATGGCACTTTTTCACTTTTAGCACTCACTTTTATCTCTTTTGGTACAACGGTGTAAAGAAGTACAATGCAAAGTAGGCTAAGAGCGGCACTTAGGTAAAAGAGGCTTGAAAGTCCATAGTCTTTGGCAAGTAGCGGCCCAAGCACCATAGAAAGTGTGAAACTAAGCCCTATAAAAGCACCCATTATCGCCATAGCTTTTGAGCGTTTTTCTTCTGTTATATAGTCACTTATCATCGCAGTTGCAACTGCTCCGATAGCACCTACGCCTTGTAAAAATCTACCAAATAGCATGGTAAAAATATCGCTTGTAAGTGCACAAATTATTGAGCCTATGATAAAAACTAAAAGTCCGATCGTTAATGTTTTTTTACGTCCTATCCTATCCGAGAGCGCTCCAAAAGGCACTTGAAATATCATCTGTGAGATCGCATAGACGCCTACTATTAGCCCTACTAAAAACTCGTTTGCTCCGTGTAAATTCAAGGCATAAAGGCTAAGCACCGGCAAAACTATAAAAAGACCTAAAAATCTGCTTGCTATGATAAAAGATAGTGGTAAAACGCTTTTTAACATAAAATTTTCCTTATTTTTAAAAGGACTAAGTTTATCATTTTAACGCTAATTTAAATTTAAAAATTTAATCTATTTTTTTGTAAAATACGCCCAAAAATCAAGGAGCTCTTGCAATGAAGATCGTGCTTGCGACGTCAAATTTAGACAAAGTAAAAGAGATAAAAGAGTTTTTAAAAGGCTATGAAATTTACGCCTTAAGCGAGATTGTAAAGCCATTTGAGATCGTTGAAGATGGTAGTACTTTTCAGCAAAATGCGCTCATAAAGTCAAGAGCTGTCTTTGCAAAGCTTAAAGAGCAGGGGCTTGATAATGAGTTTATCGCTCTTAGCGATGATAGTGGCATTAGCGTGGATGCACTTGGCGGTGAGCCGGGGATCTACTCAGCTCGCTATTTTGACCTTGATAAAAATGGCAAGGTGTGTGGTAAAAACGCAAATGACGCAAACAACAGAGCAAAGTTAATTAGCAAGCTAAAGGTTCTAAATTTAAAGAGCTCACCAGCTCACTACACCGCCTGTATCGCCATTAGCTCAAAATTTGGTGATTACACTACGCATGGCTTTATGTATGGAAGGGCGATTGATGAGGAGCGTGGCACAAATGGCTTTGGCTACGACACGCTCTTTATCCCAGATGGCTTTACTAAAACGCTTGGCGAGCTAGATAATAAGACGAAGCTTAAAATTTCTCACCGTTCAAAAGGGCTGGAGCTTGCAAATTTTGTGCTAAAAAGTCTAAAGAAAAACTACAATAATTAGGATTAGTAACTTTTTATGCAGATGATTATTGAACAAGAAGTCAATTATATACTATTTTAAAATAGAATTATGTTTTTTAATTTTTTATAAAGGAAATGATTATGTCAAAATTAGAGATTTTAGAAATTGATGAAGAAATTGAATCAGAAGAAACTTCATATGCCAAAACGTACAAATTAACAAGTTTCGGTATAGATTTTCCAGTAGATGCTTTAGTTGGTAGATATAAAACTAAGTCAATATATTTACCAGATTTTCAAAGAAATTATGTTTGGGAAAAAAAACAAGCTTCTAAATTTATAGAATCACTATTGTTGGGATTGCCAGTACCAGGAATTTTTTTATATCAGGAAGATAGTAATAAAA
>NZ_CABPVR010000005.1:0-51515 GCF_902460875.1 Campylobacter concisus
AAAATCGAGCAAAATTTAAAACTAACGAGGATAAAAATGCAAAATTTAGATATAAGAAAGGCATATCTTGATTTTTTTAAATCAAAAGGTCACGAAGTCGTAGCTTCAGCACCACTCGTGCCAAACGATGCAACACTACTTTTCACAAATGCCGGCATGGTGCCATTTAAGAGTATTTTTACAGGCGAAGTGCCACGCCCAACACCACCTATTCGCACTAGCTGCCAGACCTGCATAAGAGCTGGTGGTAAGCACAACGACCTTGATAACGTCGGCTACACAGCGCGCCACCACACATTTTTTGAGATGCTGGGAAACTTTAGCTTTGGCGAATACTTCAAAAAAGAGGCGATCGCTTACGCTTGGGAATTTGTCACAGAGGTGCTAAAACTACCAAAAGATAAGCTTTATGTGACCGTTCACGAAAGTGATGATGAAGCATTTGAAATTTGGAGCACTCACATCGCAAAAGAGAGAATTTACCGCTTTGGCGACCACGATAACTTCTGGCAGATGGGCGATACTGGACCATGCGGTCCTTGCAGCGAAATTTTTTACGATCAAGGGGCTGAACACTTTAACACGCCTGAGGACTACATGGGCGGCGATGGCGATAGATTTTTAGAGATATGGAACCTTGTTTTCATGCAGTATGAAAGAAGCGCTGATGGCAAACTAAGCCCGCTACCAAAGCCAAGCATCGATACAGGTATGGGACTTGAGCGCGTTACTGCTATCTTGCAGGGTAAATTTAGCAACTACGACAGCACGCTTTTTATGCCACTAATCAGCGAAGTGGCAAAGCTTTGCGGCAAGCCATACGTCTATGAAAGTGGCGCTAGCTACCGCGTCATAAGCGATCACATCCGCTCAGTTACATTTTTGCTGGCTCAAGGTACAACATTTGACAAAGAAGGCCGTGGCTACGTGCTTCGCCGCATCTTACGCCGTGCGATCCGCCATGGATACTTGCTAGGCATAAAAGAGCCATTTATGTATAAGCTTGTCGATAAAGTTTGCGAGCTAATGGGCGAGCACTACACATACCTAAATGAGAAAAAAGCGGCCGTAAAAGAGCAGATCAAGCTTGAAGAAGAGAGATTTTTGGCGACAATCGCTAGTGGCTTAGAGCTATTTGAGAGCGAGCTTAAAAATACAAAAGAAATTTTTAGCGGAGAGGCTGCGTTTAAGCTTTATGACACATTTGGCTTTCCGCTTGATCTAACAGCTGATATGCTTAGAGAAAAGGGCTTAAAGGTCGATGAGGCAAGGTTTGACGAGCTTATGAGTGAGCAAAAAGCACGCGCAAAAGCTGCTTGGAAAGGCAGTGGCGACAAGAGTGCGAAGGGCGATTTTAAAGAGCTACTTGAGAAATTTGGCGAGAATAAATTTATAGGTTACGAAGAGCTTAAGAGTAAAAGTAAAATTTTAGCCCTACTTGATGAAGAATTTAAAAATGTAGATAGTCTAGACGCTGGCAAAGATGGCTGGGTGATGTTTGACGTCACTCCATTTTATGCTCAAAGTGGCGGTCAGTGCGGCGATAGCGGTAAGATAGTAGGCAAAGCAAATGTGATTGATACGCAAAAATTTCATGGGCTAAATTTATCTTTAGTAAAAACTAGCGCGGCGCTAAAAGTTGGCGACGAAGTAGAGCTTGAAGTTGGCAGCGGTAGAGCCCAGATCGCACGTCATCACAGCGCTACACACTTACTTCATGCGGCCCTTAGAAACGTGCTTGGCACGCATATCGCTCAAGCTGGCTCAAGCGTAGAAGCAGATAGGCTAAGGTTTGACTTCTCACATCCAAAAGCGCTTACTAGCGAAGAAATTTCAAAGATTGAAAATTTAGTAAATGAGTGGATACTAAATGGTGCTAACTCAAAAACAGAACTTATGAAACTTGAAGATGCTAAAAATAGTGGAGCTATCGCACTATTTAATGAAAAATACGCTGATAATGTAAGAGTCGTTAGCTTTGGCGACGTCAGCAAAGAGCTTTGCGGTGGCACACACGTGAAAAATATAGATGAGATCGGATCGTTTTTCATCACAAAAGAGAGTGGCGTAAGCGCTGGTGTTAGGCGTATAGAGGCTGTTTGCTCAAGAGCTGCGCTAAATTTAGCAAAGTCATTTAGAGCCGAGCTTGACGAGCTAAAAGATGAGCTAAAAAGCACCGAGCCACTAAATGCGGTCAAAAAGCTAAAAAATGAACTAAGAGTTTTAAAAGACAAACTAAAAAATGCTAAAAATTCTCATGAGCTAGTCTATTTAGATATAAATAAAACCAAACTTTGCGTCACAAGCGTAGATGGTGGAGATATAAAAACTTTGATAGATGAGTTTAAAAACGAGCATGAAAGTGCTGCTATTTTGCTAATCCAAGCTGATGAGAGCGGCAAAATTTCTCTTGCAGCTGGCGTTAAAAACGCTCCTTTAAAGGCAGGCGCTTGGGTAAAATTTGCAGCGCAAATCCTAGGTGGCAATGGCGGTGGCAAAGATGACTTTGCGACAGCCGGTGGCAAAGATGCATCAATGATAGAAGATGCGATAAAAGACTCACTTGAGTACGCAAGGCAAGCCTTAGAAAAATGAGTCATTACGATATAGCTTTTATAAAATTTGACCAAGTAGTACTATTTTTGCATGTGTGCTTTGTAGCTCTTTTTGTGGGGCTACAAGCCGGTCTTGTACTTGTTGGAAGTTACTTTATAAAAAATAAATTTGAAGACAAGGAACGCTATCACATCTTACTTCACATTATAAGACGCTTTGGCATTGCGATTTTCATACTAATCCTTTGCGTGATAGCGACAAGTGTGGTTATAATTTTTGGATTTTATGATGCAAATTTGACAAATCCTATGGCAAGTGCAATGGTGGCAACAAAATGCGCAATAGAACTATTTTTGCTATTAAATTTAAGCTATATATTTTATAGATACAAAAAGGCCTTAAAAGCACTAAGATCGCATGAAATGATCGAGCTAAACGAGAGTTTGATCGTTATAATTTATTACTTCACACCGCTAAATTTATTAGCTTCGCTAGCAGCTATTTATCTTGGTATAAGCTATAAGGTGTTTTTATGACAACACTCGCTTCAAGCTCGCCAACAAGGGCAAATTTATTAAAAGATGCTGGTATAAATTTCACTCAAATTTCTTTCCAGTTTGATGAGAGCAAGATAGAAAAAAATGTCAAGCCTGAAATTTATGTCCAAAACGTCGTAAAAGCCAAAAAAGAGCAATTTTTAAAAGAAAATATAGGTCTTAAAAATTTACTATTTGCAGATAGCTGTGTGGCGTGTGGAGATAAAATTTTAGGTAAAGCAAAGGATGAAAAAGAAGCGATTACCATGCTAAATTTACAAAGTGGCAACGAATGCAGTGTCTATACAGCGATGATATTTTTAGGCGAATTTGAGCTTATAAACGTAAGTAAGACTACGTATAAATTTAAAAAATTTGACGAGCATGACCTTAATGAATACATAAAAAATAATGAGTGGCAAGGCAAGGCTGGAGCCATGACGATAGAAAATTTTAATAAAAAATACATCATCTCCCAACACGGCGAAACTAGCACGGCCATGGGACTAAATTTAAAAATATTAAAGGCATTTTTATGAAATATATCCTGGCATTTATCTTTATAGTTGCCATTTCGCTTGGCGGAGCATTTTTATATTTTTATTCACAAGTTAGATTCGATGCTTACGCTATTATTGATTATAAACCAAAGCTTACAACGCAAATTTTTGATAGAAACAACGAACTCATCGCAAATATCTTTGAAGAAAATAGAATTTACGTAAAATATAACGACATCCCGCCGCGTGTCATCGAAGCACTCGTGGCTATCGAGGATACAAGCTACTTTGAGCACGGCGGCATAAACGTAGAAGCTATGGCAAGAGCTGCCATAAAAGATATCAAGGCCAGAAAACTAGTCGAGGGAGCTTCAACACTAACACAACAGCTCATAAAAAACCTAGCTCTAAGCCGTGAGAAGAAATTTACAAGAAAGATAAAAGAAATCGTGCTTGCTATGAAGCTTGAAAGCGAGCTTAGCAAAGAAGATATCATCGAAAGATACCTAAATCACGTCTATTTTGGACATGGCTACTACGGCATAAAAACAGCAGCTGAGGGATATTTTAGAAAAGATCTAAATGAGCTAAGCATAAAAGAGGTTGCCATGCTAGTTGGCTTGCCAAAGGCTCCAAGTACCTATGATCCTACAAAGCACCTTGACTTGTCGCTTAGCCGTGCAAATAGAGTACTTGAGAGAATGTATAGCATCGGCTGGATAAATGAGGATGAGTACCGCAAGGGCGTGCTTGAAGAGCCAGCGGTCTTTGACGATACACTCACAAGAAATAAAGCCCCTTACGTAGTCGATGAGATAATAAAAGAGGCTTCAAAGAAATTTGACGATATAAAAACTGGCGGCTATAAGATACAAAGCACAGTTGATCTAAATGTTCAAAAGATCGCTCAAGAAGCTCTAGTCTATGGCTATAATGAAATTTTAAAACGCGATAAAAAAGCAAATGCAGAAATCCTAAATGGAGCTATAGTAGTTACTCATCCACAAAGTGGTCAAATTTTAGCTCTAATTGGCGGTATTGACTACGCAAAAAGCAGTTATAACCGTGCCACTCAAAGCAAGCGCCAGCCAGGATCTAGCTTTAAGCCGTTTATCTATCAAATAGCACTTGATAGCGGTTACTCAGTCGTTTCTCAAGTGGCTGATATCGCCAGGACATTTGACATGGGCAATGGCAAAGAGTGGACGCCAAAGAATTATAGCGGCGGTTTTCAAGGCTATATCACTATAAAATCAGCAATAACCCAGTCGCGTAACCTCGCAACCATAAATTTGCTAAACGATCTTGGTCTTAGCTCGGTTCGTAAACAGCTTACAGATATGGGCTTTAATGATATCCCAGAAAATTTATCTATCGCACTTGGAAGTTTTGGGATTTCGCCACTTGACTTTGCGAAATTTTACTCGATGTTCCCAAATGAGGGCCAGATGGTTGAGCCGACACTTATTAAGCATATAGAAAATAGTTTTGGTGCGTCGATGGACTATGAACCACAAAGAAAGCAAGTGCTAAAACCAGAACAAGCATTTTTGATGACGACACTTCTTCAAAATGTCGTAAATAACGGCACTGGACGCAACGCTAAAATAAACGGCATCCAAATAGCAGGCAAAACCGGCACAACAAATAATAACATTGATGCTTGGTTTTGTGGTTACTCACCTGATATCGAAGCGATAATCTGGTACGGAAATGACGACAATAGCCCTATGAAAAAGATTGAGGGTGGTGGTAGAACAGCCGCACCTGTGTTTAAGAAATTTATGGAAGGCTACATTAAGCTTTATCCTACTTTAAGACGTGCATTTGAGCAGCCAGATGGTGTTTATAAAGGCTATTATGGTGGCAGTGACGAATACTACACAAATGACTCGCCACTACCTCAAAATATACCAGCAAATGACATCATACAAGATCAAGAAAACGATGGATTATTATTTTAGGAAGATAAGATGAGGATTAAAATTTTACTTTGTTTAGTAGTCGCAAGTATTACATATGGCGCTAATCTAAATACAGCCAGCAAAAACGAGTTAATGGAGCTTGGGCTAAGTAAAGGCCAAGCGTTAAACATTATAAAATACAGAAAAGCCCATAAATTTAAAAGCATCGATGAGCTTGAAAAAGTCCAAGGTATTGGTTTTAACGATATGCAAAAAGTTAAAGAAAAACTTAGCATAAAAGAGAATGCGAAAGTCAAAAAATCTGAAGCAAAAAATTCTAAAGGCAAGAAAAAGAAAAAATAATCTTATTTTTTATTTGAAATTTCTAGCCATTTACATTTGAGTCCTATTATTATGGCTTTTTATAAAATAATCCACTCTTTTTTCTATACTCTTTTTCTTATATTTGCAATTGTCTTTATCTTAGTTTTTGTTGGCATTTAATGAGTTTAAATTAAGAGCAAAAATTATCTCATTTTCTATAGTTGCGATAGCTATCATATTTTCATTAACGTCTAAAATTTTTATACCCTTTTTTAGAGAACATTCGAATTTAAGAACCGCATTGCTCCCATACTATCCCATCTACTCGGCTGCAAAACTAGTAAAATCACTCACACAAAAACCGCTCCCTTTTACCTACGTGGCAGATGGCGCAACGCTTACTAATGATAAAAAGAAAATTTTAGTTTTGATAGTTGGCGAGACGCAAAGAAGCAGAAACTATTCACTAAATAGCTACGCCAAAAACGATACGAATAAATTTACTAAACAAAAAGATGTGGTAAGTTTTACAAATTTCTACTCATGTGGAACAGCCACAGAGACTAGTGTGCCTTGCCTATTTTCAGACTTAAAGCGAGAAAATTTTAGTAACCGTGAAGCGAAAGCTCGTGAAAATTTAGTTGATATCGTCAATAAACTTGGCATAAAAACATACTTTTTTGGCAACAATAGCGGCGGTTGCAAGGGCGTTTGTAACAATCTTGATCAAAACCATACTTCAGATCATCGAGCAGAAGGCTTTGATGAAGTGATATTTGATGAGGCCAAAAAGGTCATCAAAGATGCAAATTCCACCACCTTTATCGTGCTACATCTGCAAGGCTCACATGGCCCTATCTACTACAAAGGCTACCCAAGCAAATTTAAAGAATTTACCCCAACTTTCGATACTGCCGAGCTAAATAAATGCACACCAGATGAGATAGCAAATACCTACGACAACACCATTTTATATGAGGACTATCTACAAAGTGAGCTAATAAACGCTCTTGAAGTAAGAAAAGATGAATTTGAAGTCACCATGTTCTTTTTCTCAGATCACGGAGAGAGCCTAGGTGAAAACGGTATATATTTACATGGTCTACCTTACTCCATCGCTCCAGACGAGCAAAAACACATCCCAGCCATCGTCTTTTCAAGCGATAGCGAACTTTTAAAAAGGCTAAAAGCTAGAAAAAACGAAACTCTTTCGCATGATTTTATATTTAGCTCAGTTCTTGGATATTTTGGAATAAAAACTAAGGCCTATGAGCCAGAATTTGATATCTTTAGGTAGTAAATTTAAAGCCAGCCTAGGCAAGAGCCTGAAGCTGGCGCAAATTTAAAAGCTGATCTCTTTTATATCAGCTACTTTTAGTATCTCGCTATAAATTTGGCCGATGATAGCAATGCGATTATTTCGCACTTTCTCGTTTTCAACATTTATCATAACTTTGTCAAAAAACTCATCGATCTGCGGTTTTAGAGCAAATAGTGCTTTTAGTCTTGGCTCATACGCTAGGCTCTTATCGACCGCTTTAAATGCATCATTTAGGGCTTTTTCAGCATCTATCTCAAAGAGGCTCTCGTTCACCTTGCTAAATTTATCGTCTTTGATGATATTTGCAAGGCGCTTAAATGTAGAGAAATTCTCTCTAAAGCTTAGCTCGCTAGAAATTTTAGCGAGTGCCTCTATCATCTTGGTTAGCTCCAAGATATCCTTTTCGCCGCTTTTTATGCACGCTTTTACGATAGAAGCGTTTACGTCAAAGAAGGTGTAGAGCCTATCAAGGATAAAATTTATTAGTACTTCAATGTCAAATTTCTTATACTCTTTTGCGATATCTTCTAAAATTTCTTTTACGTTAAATTTCAGATTATGCGCCAAAACGATCTTTATCACGCCATTTGCTGCGCGTCTTAGAGCGTATGGATCTTTTGTGCCGCTTGGGATTTTGCCGATGCTAAAGAGCCCCATTAGCGTATCAAGCTTATTTGAAAGCGCAACAACCGAGCTAAAGACCTTGCTTGGGCACTCCGCCTCCTCACCATCTGGCAAATACTGCTCTTTTATGGCTAAAACGACGTCTTTATCCTCGTTTTTAGCCTTTGCATAGTAAGCGCCCATGATACCTTGAAGCTCGGTAAACTCATAAACCATCTGAGTTGTAAGATCGGCCTTGCTTAACATCACGGCTCGCTCTAGCTTAGCCGCGTACTCGCCAGCTTCTTTTTTGAGTAGCTCGTCATAGTTGCCAGCAAGCTTTTTAGCCACTTGTAGCTCTCTAAGCTCTTTTTCGTAGATGCTTCCAAGCTCTTTTAGATAAGTTATATTTTTTAGTTTTTCTGGACCAAATTCGTGTGCTAGGTCGCTTTGCCAAAAGAACATCGCATCACTCAGCCTTGCTCTTAGCACCTTTTCGTTGCCTTTGATGATGAGTAAGTAGTCCTGCGTTATGGCGTTGCTAACGACAATGAAGCAATTTGCTAGCTTGCCATCTTTAAAGACTGGAAAGTAGCGCTGATTTTCTTTCATCGAAGTGATAATAACCTCGCTTGGCACCTCCAAAAATTCCTCTTCAAATGAGCCAAGAAGTGCTGTTGGGTACTCAGTGATCGCCACGACTTCAGCTAACAAGTCTTTATCGATCTCGATCTTTAGCCCACTTTTTTGGCTTATCTTTTCAAACTCATCAAGGATTATTTTTTCTCTCTCGCCTGCTTTAAGCACGATACCACGGCTCTTTGAGCCTTCAAAATACTCTTTTATATTTGAAATTTTTATCTTGTCATAGCTAATGCTTCTGTGTGGATAGGTTGAATCACCGCTCTCTACGCCAAATTTATTAAATTTTATGACCTCATCGCCAAGCAAACACAAAAACGATCTTATCGGGCGGATAAACTCAAACTCACCATTGCCCCAGCGCATAGACTTGCCAAAGTTAAGACTCTTTAAAAACTCTTCAACCATGTCGCCCATTATCCTAGCAACCGGCTCACCTTTTACCTCTTTTTCGTAGTAGAGCACCTCTTTGCCGTCTATCTCTTTAAATTTAAGCTCACTTTCATCTATGCCGCATTTATTTGCAAAGCTAAGTGCCGCCTTTGTAAAGACTCCGTCTTTTAGTGCCACTTGCTTTGGCGCACCGATAAAGCTAGCCACGCTGTCAGGCTGAGATTGTGGAAATTTCTCATGAAAAAAGACCAAACGACGCGGCGTATAATAAAATTTAAAAGGGCTTACAAGATTATATTTTTCAAGTACAGCCTGCCATTTAGTATTGATATTTGGCAGCTCCCTTAAAAACGGTATCGCTGGAAGCTCCTCAACTCCGATTTCTAATAATAACTCTTTCATATTTCACTCTTTTTATTAAAATTTTCTCTTTTTTCTCTTACCATTTTTCTTACTCTCTCCTTCTCCTGCGACTGTAAAATGACGCCTCTTATCATAAAAATAAGAAATAAAACAAACGCCGTAATCATAAAAATATCTAAAATTTGCACTCTCTACTCCACAACGATTTGGTTTTCTCTCTTATAAATTTTAACTCTCGCATTTTCAAAATTATACTCGCCATCTTTTAGCTTTTTCTTGCTATAAACCCTGATCTTACCGTATGGTGTATGCAGGTAGCCTCTCTCAAGCCTGCCCGAAATTTTAGCAAAGACATCGCCACTTCTAGCTTCACTTAGTTGCGATGCATCTAGTAAATTTTCGCTAATATCTTTTGTGCCATGCTCATTTATGATCTCATAAGAGCTGACTTCAAGCGCATCTTTATAAATTTTCATTCGTCTTACTAAAACATCTAGCTCCTCGCCTACAATAACACTATTTTTAGGATCATAGACATAAATTCCGCGGTGATTTTTCGAGATAATAAAGCCATGCTTATCTTTTAAGATAACAACCACTTTTTCAATAACTGCTGGCACTGCCTCTGGGTGATCAAAAAGCGTATCCGCATCAGCCGTCTTATAGTTTTGTTCGCTTGTTTTTTTATTGGCTTTGTTTTCATCTTTTTTAAAAATTTTACTCACAAAGCCTTTTTTTACTGGGCTTGGATCAGTTGAAATTTTAAACTTTAACGCAAAGTGATCTGAGTAAAGGTCGCTCTTTGCAAAGCCTTTTTCATCGACTGCAAAGCTTGGTTTAAAGACTTCAAAACTACCACTAACATAGCTTAGATCGCCATTTTCCATAAAACTAGGCGAAAGTAAAACATGATCGATTGCTCTTTTTTTGCCATGTACTGCGTGAGAATATCTATCTTTTGGCTCAATCTCTTTATAAAGATCATAAAAATTTCTCGTTGCAATGATGTCATTTAGGATGGATTTTTGTCCAAAGGGCGAGTTAAAATCACCCAAAATAATCGCGTTTTTCTCTTTACCTAGAGCTGTTCTTAACGTTTTTTCAGCCTTTTTTTGCATATTTATACCATTTTTATAAGTTGGAAAGTGATTTACAAATATGCTAAATTTCTTACCTTCCGTCTCAAAAACAACCTTTAAAATATTTCTCGTCTTTACGTTTGGAACTTTAAAAACTTCACTGCCACTTGGCTGCAACTTTGAAATAAGCCCGAGCCCAACAGGCGAATTTTTCTCCTTTGTAAAGCTTATAAATTTATACTCGCTATCACTTACCAGAGCTTTTAAAACCTGCTCATTTTCGATCTCTTGAAGTGCGATAATGTCTGCATTTAGTGCATTTATGACTTGTCTTGTCCTTTGTAGTTTTGAATCAGCCGCCTCGCAGTCCCACTTTGATACCCCTACTTTAAAATCAAGATACTCGCTACCATCATCTTTGCAATCAAATAAATTTTGCACATTATAAGTTGCGATGCTAATTTCACTCGCAAATACCACTAAAATGGTAAAAAACAAAGCAAAAACTACTCTCAAATCTCACTCCTAAAGTCAAATTCAGCGATATTTTGCCTGATCGCCTCATAAGCGATAATGGCAGCACTCATAGCTAAATTTAAGCTCCTGCCCTCTTTTCCCATTGGTATGGTTATGGCGTTTTTAAAATTTATATCCATAAATTCTCTTGGCAGCCCAGTACTCTCACCACCAAAAAATATAAAATCTCCTGGTTTAAACCTAGCCTCATAGTAAAGCCTATTTGTCTTTGTGGTAGCGAAGAAAAATCTATCCTTGTGGCTTAAGTTTGCTTCTAAAAATTCTTCCAAACTATCCCAAATTTTTGGATTTAAAATTTTCCAGTAGTCAAGCCCTGCTCGTCTAACAGCCTTTTCACTCAGATCAAACACGGTGGGTTTAACGATATGTAGCTTTAAATTTGCATTAACGCACATTCTACCGATAGCTCCAGTATTTTGCGGTATCTGAGGATGAACTAAGACTATGTTAAACATAAGCTTTCTTTGCCTTAAAAAGTGTTATAAACTAGCCTATTTTAGCCAAAATGGGCTTTTAAGAGTTTTAAAGACTAATCTTTTCTAGGCTTACGCTCGCTTAGATATTTTGAAATTTCAAACTCTTGCCTACGTTTTATCTCTTTTGCGATCTCTTCGTTTTTAAAACCAGCTGATAAAATTTCTGCCACATCAACTTTCGCGTCAAATTTTGCCTCATAAATTCCAAGCTTCACAGCACGCTCTATCCGCTCTTTATTATAAGCTCCAAGCCATGATTTTATAGGCATATTTAGAGCAATTTGCATTAGATCTTTATCGCTTGGCATATCCTTAAAATAAGGCTGTTTTAAGATAGAAAAGTAGCTCTTTGGTAGACGCATTTTCTCTAAAATTTCCTTTGCGTCAAGCTCAAATTTGCCAAACAAAAGATACAAAAATAGCCTCTCATCATCCACAAATTCTCTAGCACTCTTAAGATCGCTTAAAAACCCATCATCTTTATAAATTTGCATACCAAAAATTTCTTTAAAAAGTCCAAGCTCAAAAAGATAGTAAGCTCCTTTTTCTAGATACTTTGCGCGAAAGAATTTAATAAGCTCAGTATTTATCCTATCTCTGCTTAGATGCTCCAAACTAAGGCTTTTCATAAGAGCTAGCGTCCCATCAGCTATGCTAAAATCAAGCCTCGCGCTAAACTGCACTCCTCTAAGCACCCTTAGTGCATCTTCTTTAAATTTTTCACTGTCAATGTGCCTTAATATCTTGTTTGCTAAATCTTGCTTCCCACCGTAAAAGTCTAAAATTTCTCCATTAAAGATATTCATCATCATGGCATTTATCGTGAAATCTCGCCTAAGACTCGCCATTTTTGGATCATTAATATAGCTTACCGCAAAGTCTTTGTGTAAATTTCCAGTTTTGCTCTCGCTTCTTGGAAGCCCAATATCGTAGTTTTTGTATTTGTAGATGAAGTAGCTTTTGCCAACACCGCTAGCACCTATACTAGCCATTAGCTCATTAAATTTAGTAGGCTCAATATCATAAACCTCGATGTCATAATCATAAATTTCTCGCCCCAAGAACGCATCTCTTACGCAGCCACCAACTAGATAGACACGTGAAGTAAATGGGGCAAATAGCGATCTAAAAAAGTCTAGCTCGCTATTTTTATAAATTTCATTTTTGATTTTTATCTCATTTTTTAAGCCGTCTAATGGCTTATTTTGAGAGATTTTGGAGTCTATTTTCGATATTTGCAAGGGTAAATTCTAAAAATTTTGTAGTTAGCTCAAGCCTTGAAGCAAGATCTTGTTCACTAGTTTGTTTAAGCCCTTCAAAAAGCACTTCTATGCGTTCAGCAAGGTTTGCTAAGAAAATTTTCTCTTCGCTCACCTCTCTACTTTTTATTGGACTTGCTGGCTCCTCTTTTACCTCAAACACTTGCTCATTTTGTAAATTTGACTCAACTTTTAGCTCATTATTTAGTGCATTTTCATTATTCTCTATGGCCAAAAGCTCTTTTTTTAAATTCTCTCGCTCAAGCTCTTCTTGCTTTTTACTTTGCAATGCTTCTATTTTTTCAAGCTCAGCGCTAACCTCACTGATTGCCATTCTAGCGATATCATCAAGCTTCATAATCTTATCAACCACCTTTTAAATTCATTTATCTCTTCATCACTTTTCATCGCTATAAAAAACTCTTTCATCTGCTCGTTTTTTATCGCTCGCTCTTTGCGAAGTCCACTCAGGCGGTTTATCGCGCTAAGAGCGTCTTTGTTTGACGGATCTTGCTTTAAGATATTTTTATAAATTTCAAGTGCATCATCTTTTAGCCCCTGAGCTTCGTAGATCAGTGCTTCAGTGATTGTGTTTTTCATTTTTTGATAAATCCCGCGATAACATCGCCTATCTCACTAGTTGAGCAAATTTCAACTGCATTAAAAGCAGCTATGTCTTTTGTTCTATAACCTTTTGCAAGTGCCTCTTTCACAGCATTTTCTATCGCATCTGCGGCGTCATTTTCACTAAATGCGTATCTTAGCATCATCGCTGTACTTAAAATTGTTGCGATTGGGTTTGCTATGCCCTGCCCTGCGATATCTGGTGCTGAGCCATGAATTGGCTCATAAATTCCCACTTTGCCACCCATGCTAGCGCTTGGTAAAAGTCCTATCGAGCCACAAACCATGCTCGCTTCGTCACTTAAAATATCGCCAAATAAATTTTCAGTAAGTATGACGTCAAAATTTGCTGGCGCTCTTACTAGCTGCATAGCTGCGTTATCGACATACATAAAGCTAAGCTCTACTTCAGGGTAATTTTTAGCCACTTCGCTAGTCACCTCACGCCAAAGCTGACTTGTCTCAAGCACATTTGCCTTATCGACCATACATACCTTTTTCTTGCGAAGCATTGCTGTTTCAAAAGCGATCTTTGCTATACGCTCGATCTCAAATTTAGAATAAACCATCGTATTAAACGCTCTATCTTCGCCTTTTTCACGTGGCTGCCCAAAATAAAGCCCTCCAGTTAGCTCACGAACCACGACAAAATCAACGCCTCTTAAAACCTCTGGTTTTAGCGTGCTAGCATCCACTAGCTCATCAAAAACAATGGCGGGGCGTAAATTTGCATAAGATTCAAGCTCTTTTCTAATCTTTAAAAGTCCACTCTCTGGCCTTAGATGTCTTGGCAAACTATCCCACTTCTCGCCGCCGATCGCCCCAAAAAGCACAGCATCAGAGTTTAGAGCAGAGTTAAGCGTCTCATCTGGCAAAGGCACGCCAAATACATCATAAGCTGCACCGCCCATAAGCTTGTAGTCGTACTCAAATTTTATCCCAAACTCAGCGCTAACAACATCTAAAATTTTTATCGCCTCATCTATGATCTCAGGGCCGATGCCATCGCCTTTTATAACACAAATTTTATATTCTCTCATTATTTAATCCAACTTTACTTTTGCATATTCTATAAGTCCACCGGCGTTTAGAAGCTCTTGCATAAACGGCGGTATAGGGCTAAATTTATACTCTTTACCGCTGGTTAAATTTACGACCGTACCGTTATCTACGTCTATTTTTAGTTCGTCGCCCTCGTTTATCTCGTCCGTTTCTTTGATCTCAAGTATCAAAAGTCCCGTATTAAAGCTATTTCTATAAAAAATTCTCGCATAGCTTTTAGCTATCACCGCGCCTATACCTGCAGCTTTAAGCGCGATAGGAGCGTGCTCGCGAGAGCTACCGCAGCCGAAATTTTCGCCCGCTACGATAATGTCGCCCTTATCTATCTTGGCGCTAAAATTAGGATCGGCATCCTCCATTATATGTTTTGCTAAGATATTTTCGTCGGAAGTATTTAAGTATCTGGCGGCGATAATTATATCGGTATCGATATTGTCGCCGAATTTCCAAACTTTATTCATCGTTTCGCCTTTTTTAAATTTTCGAGATTTTAGCCAAAAGTAGCTAAATAATTCATCAAACGGCGAATAAAATTTGCGGCCCAAACGGCTAAAGGGCAAGGCAAAGGGGCGTTAAACGCCCCTTTTATTTTTTTAAATTTAAAGAACACCTACCCAAGAATTTACATGCCGGGCAAAAACCCGTAACGCCGACAATAATCGGGATTAACCCGATTAACGCCCAGTAGCTCTCGTAAAAATACCAAACCGCTACCATAAAAATTAACCCCAGTACGACCCTAATAATTCTACTTTTTACGCTTACCATATTTTTACCTTTTCTTGAAAATTTTATAAAGCGGGCAGTAGCCGTAATATCCCGTTAAAAGCGGAATTAGCCCGACCGTCCATAACCAGCAGTCGCAAATAAATCCGAAAATAAAAAACCAAATCGCCGCTATAATCAAACGTATAGTTTTATCTAAAACGCTCATTTTATCTCCTTTAAGCCAAAGCTTTTAGCATTCCGTTCATAACCATAGGTTTAAATCCGTAAATTTTAACCAGCCAACTCATGTAGCTCTCTCTGGTAGCGCCGAAGCACTCTAACGTCGGAGCCGTTCCCTCCCAGTCGAACTCTACCATTATGGCCTTGCCGTATTTGGTGATAAAAGGGCAAGCCGTATATCCGGTAAATTTCTCGCTAGGTTCTCGTCCTTTTATCGTATCGGCTAAATTTTTAGCTAAGATCGGATACATTTTCCTAACGCTAGCCCCCGTTTTGCCGGACGCAAATCCGCAAATATCGCCGATACCGAATATATTTTTAAATTTTGTACTTTGTAGGCTGTATTTATCGACGGCTAGAAAATTTAGCTTGTCGCCCTCTTTGGTTAGGCCGGCGCGAGCTAAAATTTCGCTTCCTTTTTGCTTAGGCGGCAGGTGAAGCCAGTCGTATTTTACGTCGATTAGCTCGGACGCGATTTTATCTTCGCCGTTTTGTCTATACGCCGTCCAAAACTCGAAGGTAGCGGTACTTGAGCTTTTATCGACGGCTACGATTTGGTGGCGAAGATTAAATTTTATCTTTCTTTTTATCATTATTTGAGTCATCGCCGCGGCATAAGTCGGATCGCCGAAAAGCTTGCCGCCGCCGACGTAAAGATTAACGCTGCCTTTATCGCGGTTGCCGGCCAACCTCAGCCTATCTTCGCTCATGCATGTTACTTTTTTATTAGCGCCGCTGCATTTCATCGGGGTTTTTTGATCGCAAAATACCGCCGCACCGCCGTTTTGAGAAAATTTCTTCATCAGCTCGTTGCTCTTTACGGCGCCTTGTAGAGTGTAGACGGAGGATATGTTGCCGCTCGTATCGTTAATATCCTCTAAGTTCAGCCCCTTAACGGCTTCAAAGTCGTATTCCACGCCGCTTGCTACGATTAGATAATCATACCCCAACTCGCTCCCGTCGTCTAAGACGAGTAGATTGGCTTCGGGCTTTATCTCCGATACGTTTTTGCGTATCCACTCGGTTCCTTGCGGGATATAATCCGCTTTTTCGTAAACGACGTCGCTAGCTTCGTAAATTCCGACGGCGATTAGCGTAAAGCCCGGCTGGTAGTAAAATTTCTCGTCTTTATCCACGAGAATTACCTTGGCGTTAGGCATATCTCTTCTAAGTTTAGCCGCCAACGCGATACCGCTAAGTCCCGCGCCCATTATAATGATTTTAGAATTTATATCGTCGTTTTCGCCACCCGTTACCGAGCAACCGCTCATACTCGCGACTAGTCCCGCGGCCCCCATTAGCTTTAAAGCGTCTCTTCTTTGCAGTCCTTTCATAAATTCTCCTTTCAAACGAGTTTATGAAATGCTACCTAAAAAAGACCGCTCTCTCCGTAACAAAGTTACCTTAAAACGAGAATTTTAAGAAACAAGCCTTATTTCGCCGCGGCTTTGCGTTATTTGCCCGCTTCTCTCAAGCTCTTTTAGTACCCTAGATACCGCCTCTCTAGCGCTTCCTAGATGATTCGCAAGCTCTTCGTGAGTTATTTTTATAAAATTTTCGTTTAGATTTTCGATGCTTTGGGATAAGAAATTCATAATCCGCGCCGAAAGCGGCGAAAACAAAGCCTGTTCCATAACGTTTATCGTTCTGGCAAACCGATCGGCTACGATTTTTAGAGTAAAATTTAAAATGCTCGGATATTTTTCTTTAAGAGGTTTGTAAATTCGCGCCGGAATAACGATAATCTCGCTATCTTGCTCGATTTCGACGCTTACCTTATTTTCTAGCGAATTTATAGAACACGTATCGCACAGCACGCAACTCTCGTCTTTAGTTAGCCTAAATATCGTTATTTCCTTTGCGCTAGACGACACGAACGCCCTTAAAACGCCTTTTAGTATAAGGATAAATCCGAAGCAATCGTTTCCGGAGTAAAATATATCGCCCTTTTTTACGGTTTTTAGATACGCGTTAGCAAAGATCGCATTTAGATCCTCGCTTGCTAGATCGAAATTATTCGTAAATCTCTCGCGC
The DNA here is from genome assembly GCF_902460875.1 of Campylobacter concisus. Taxonomy (GTDB): domain Bacteria; phylum Campylobacterota; class Campylobacteria; order Campylobacterales; family Campylobacteraceae; genus Campylobacter_A; species Campylobacter_A concisus_AA. The sequence goes on from NZ_CABPVR010000005.1 coordinate 17,162, forward strand.
AAAATTTCTTTTAACTCTTCGCTTAGCATTTTGCCCTTTCGTGACTTCGTTACAAAAATTTAACCTTATTATAGGTAATATTGCATAAAAATTTAATACGAAAAGAAAAACAATGCACGACGTTAAGCAAAACGACTCGCAAAGCAAAATAAAATCGCTTCCGATTATGCTTTTTGCCGGTACTATGGGGCTTGGAGGGCTTTGTGCGGCTTATAAGAAATTAAGCGAGATATTTGTTTTACCCGGCGAGATATTCTCGGCGCTTAGAGCGCTAGACTGCACCGTATTTTGCCTACTTTCGGCGTTTTACCTCTTTAAACTTTTAAAATTTAAAGAAGAGGTAAAGGCCGAATTTTCGCACCCTATAAGGATAAATTTTTTCGGCGGATTTATCATCTCGCTTTTTCTTTTAGCTCTAGCCTACAAAGACGCGCCGCGACTATACTACTCGCTTTTTTACGCGGCTTTAGGCTTGCAAACGATTTTTACGCTTTACGTAATTTCTTTTTGGATCGACGAAAAATTCGATATCGCGATGCTAAATCCAGCATGGTTTATCCCCGTAGTGGGCAACTTGCTAATCCCGATCATAGCCGAAAAATCTCAAGCAATCTGGTATTATTTTAGTTTGGGGCTATTTTTCTGGATTATTTTATTCGCCGTTATATTTTACAGATTAGTCTTTTGCGATAAGTTAGCCGACAAATTCGTCCCGACGCTAGTCATTACGCTAGCGCCGCCGGCTATGGCGTTTTTAGGATACGTAAAATTAACCGAGCGATTCGACGCTTTTGCGGCGATACTACTTAATATAAACGTATTTTTCGCAGCGCTTATACTTTTTTCGTATAAAAGATTTATTAAACTCAAATTCGCCCTATCGTGGTGGGCTTTTACCTTCCCGACGGCCGCTAGCTCCATAGCGTTTTTAAAAGCTTACGAAATTACGCAAAGCGATTTTTACTTAGTTTTAGGAGTCGGCGCTTTTGCGGCTCTAGTCGCTTCGATTTTGATAGTCGGATTTTTAACGATTAAATCTATAATAAACGGCGAAATTTTTTCGGAAAAATAGCCTTAGCTCAAAAATTTACTTTAGTAGTATTCGTAGCTAATTTCTAGCTTTTTATATAGGTCGATTTCCGTTATATCGCCGTTTTCGTAGTACTTTTCCGCAGGCTTAAATTTGACCGAGGTTTTATGCGTCAAATTTCCCCGCTCGTCCCTCGTTATATCTTTAAACTGCAAGATTTGCCCGATTTTTGCCTCAGAGCCGAAGTAATTTACCGACGCATACTCCATCTCGTCGCCGTTTGCGGCGTAGTAATAAACCCATTTTGAGTTCGGGGCTTGCGTGATTTTTTCGTATTCGCCGTTTGGCTTGCGCTCGAAGCTTATCTCTATGCCGTTGCGCGGCTCCATATTATTTTCTATCCGCGTTAAAACGCCCTTTTCGTCGTAGATATAGCTATCGTCCGTCACTAGCGTCCCGCCCGAATACGCCGCCCGAGCGATCATTTTGCCGTCCTTGCCGTAAGTGGTTTTCTCCGTGCGCGGGTAAAATCTATCCTCCACATGCTGCTCTTTGGCCGTCGCGACTAAATTTTCGCCGTCAAATTCGTATTCGTAGAGATAAACGGCGCTATCTTGATATTTTTTGCGTATTAGCCCGTCTTTGCCGTACTCAAACAAGACCGAGCCGTTTGGCGCGCCGTTTATATGCTCGGTTTCTTGCAGTATATAGCCGTTTTCGTTAAACTCCGTCCGCTTCACGCGCGTATTTTCTAGCGCGCCCGAGCCGTCCGTAGAGTATTCGTGCTCCGTAGCCGTCATGCTTTTGACCTCGCCTTTTAGCTCTCTTTTGCTCCAGTCGTTTTGCGGTAAAACGGCCGAGTTTAGATAGCAAACCGCCGATGCCGCCGCGAAAATAGCTTTTAAAATTTTCATTTTTATCCTTTTTCAAATCACGCAAAGCCTAGATTAGTTTAGTTTAAAATTTCACCTAATTTAGCCCAAAAGCGGCAATACCGGTAAAATCCTAGCTTTTATGAGCTTAAATTTATAAGCAAGCCTGAGGCGAATTTTCATTTCCGGGCGGTTTATCAAATTTAAACCTAAGCTGCATTTGCCTTTTTAAAAATTTCTCTCATCTCTTCTTCGCTAAGCGGCTCAACCAGTATATTTGCGGCGTCTATAAAGCGATATTTTTCTTTTGGCAGATTTGCCATAAAAGCGCCATATTCGCATTCGCCGAGCACGTGCGCGTCCCTATCGTCTACGCCGACTACTAGCGTAAGTATCCAGCGCGAGACCTTTCTCTCTCCTAGAACTTCTTGCGCCTGCCACGACGGAGAGGGAGCGTAAGGCAAGATGGTCGGTAAATTTTCGCTAAGCGTATATGCGCCAAAAATTTCGTTGCCGTCTTTATCTTCGTATAAATTCTCTCTTGCGCTATAAGCGTCAAGATACTGCACCCGCCTCATCATCTCATCAAATTTAGCCGCAGGGCTAGCGCTTGCAAAAATTTCATCTATCATAACCGCGTCAAACGCCACGTCGCGCTCCAAGCCAGAGATATAAAGCGTTTGATTTTTCTCTTTTGCCTCCTTTAGAGCCTCAAGTCCCCACATTATGTCGGCTTCATAATCAAATTTTAAAATTTGCTCTTCATCGTAAATTTCCTCGTTGTCACACTCTATTGGTGAGCCGGTTTTGGCTGAGAGCTTTGAGAGTAGCTCAAGCGCGATCTGCCAGTCTCCAACGCCGCTTGGAGTGCAGACTCGAACGATATATTTGCCGTCTTCATAGTTTAGTTCAAACCCGCGAGCGCTCTTTTGCCGCACGCCTGCGATCATCACGTTTTCATTTAGCGAAAGCTCGCTCTGCTCGTCGTTTTGACCATTAAAAAAGCAAAATCCCTCTATAACCTCTGAAATTTCACGCTCGCTTAGCGCCTTTTCATATCCGCCTAAAAGCTTCTTTTTATTTTTTACCTTAAATGTTACGCTCATAAATTCTCTTTCGCCTACTCTAAAACGTCATCGCTTGATCGCACTGCCTAACCCACTCGGACAAGATATCCATGCTGCCTTTTACCTCAGCCTCGAAATAAGGCTCTCCCGCATGCAAACCGCACCTCGTTTGGCAGCTACCGCAAACCTTTAACATAGCGCCGCTAGCGTATAGCTCTTTTAACATCGCTACTAGATCTACGTCGTAGTTTTCCGGCTTTTTGGTGCTATTTCGCGCAAGATCGACCGCGTCGTTCATTAGAAAAATTCTAACCTCTTCGCCTTTTTCTTTTAGCGTTTTAGCTAGCCTTAATGCGTTGTAAGCATTGTCGGTACCGTTGTATGGTTGATTTGTAAGTATAAATAGAAATTTTTTCATCTTTTTCTCCTTTTGCCAAAAATGTAGCGCAAACCGGGCAAATTTTAGCCAAGCTATATAAAAAGAGGCTAAATTTATCTAAAAAGTAAAAGTACACCGATCGTACAAACGATAATGGCGGTGCAAATTTCAAGTAGCTTTAGGTGCGTTTGTAAAAATTTCTTTAGCATAGCTCCGCCAAGCGCGTAGATATTTAGCGAACAAAACTCGATAAAAACGAGCGTTGCCGCGATCGCGCACATACGAGCGAGACTAAAGGGATTGTCTTTGTCCAAAAACGTAGGCAGTAAAGCCGAGAAAAATATCCATGCTTTTGGATTTGTGACGCAAACGATGAGGCCGTTTATAAACATCTGCTTTTTGCTTGGCAAATTTGAGACGTTCGTTATGCTAAGCTCGCCCTTGCCAAAAAGAAGCATCGCGCCAAGATAGAGCATATAAAGCCCTGCGATGATGTTTAGCGCCTTAAATGCGTACTCAAAATGATGAAGTACCGCACCCGCGCCAAGCATACAGCAAAATGCCACGAAAGCAAGCGAAAGAAGCTGTCCGGTCATCATAATAAGCGAGTGCTTATAACCAAAGCTCATACCGATACTCATCGCATAGGTCATATTGATGCCCGGCATTAGCGAGATAGGAGCAAGCGTGGCGAAAAAGAGTAAGAAGTCCATAAAAAGCCTTGAAATTTAGCTAACAAATATAAAAATTTAATCTATAGATCAGATCCAGCGATCAAATTTATAGCTTAAATTTAAAAGGCGGACTAAGCCGCCTCTTTTTTTAGTGAGTTAAGAAATACTCTTGAATTTTGGCTTTATCGCTTGTTTTTGTAAGAGCAAGCATTAAAAGTACTCTAGCTTTTTGCGCGTTTAGATTATCGCTTGTTAAAAAGCCGTATTTTGCGTCGTCTACTTCGCCGTTCATAGTCGTCTCGCCACTTCCTACACGCGAGTCACGAACTACCACTACACCGGCTTTTGAAGCCTCACCAAGTGCCTCAAGTACGCTAAAGTAAGGGTTGCCGTTGCCAAGGCCGGCACTAACGATACCTTTTGCGCCGTTTTTAACAGCTATATTTACAAAGTCAGGGTTGTCATTTGCATGAGAGTAGATGATATCGACTCTTGGAAGTTCTTTTACACCCTCTAGGTCAAATGCTGATTTTGCTGTGTGTTTTCTGATCGGATTCATATAGTATTTTACGTTGCCATAAAAGACTGTGCCGATTTTGCCGCTATTTGGTGATTTAAATGTATCAACGCCTGTTGTGTTGGTCTTTGTCACCTCTCTTGCAGCGTGAATTTCATCATTCATAGTAACTACAACGCCCTTGCCTACGCTATCTTTACTGATAGCAACGTTTACAGCGTTAAATAAATTTAGTGGGCCGTCTGCGCTTAGTGAGCCGCTATTTCTCATCGCACCTACAAGGACAACTGGTTTTTCGCTTTTAACTACTAAATTTAGAAAGTAAGCTGTCTCTTCCATAGTATCTGTGCCGTGAGTAACGACGATACCATCAGCTTTGCCGCTGTTTAGAAGCTCGTTGATTCTATTTGCAAGCTTTAGCCAAACTTCGTTGTTCATATCTTGTGAGCCGATATTTGAAATTTGCTCACCTTTTATGGTAGCGATCTTGTTGATATCTGGCACGGCTGCGATTAGTTTATCGACCGTAACAGTTCCAGAAGTATAGCTAGAGTCAAGCGAACCTGAGCCGCTTCCTGCTATCGTTCCACCAGTGGCTAGAATGTAGATGGTTGGCTTTGCAACTGCTAAAGTAGCACCTAAAATCATGAGTAACACCGCCTTAAAGATTAAACGCATTTTAACTCCTTTGCATTAAAATTTGCAAAGCAATTATAACGTCCTTTATTTAAAAAATTTATTAATTTTAAAAATTTATATTTATTTAAAAAATTCTTATCAAAAGCATATAAATTCCGGTTGAAATAACTATACTAAGAAGGGCATTTTTAAACTTTAAATGCGCCAAGATAGCCGTAAAAACCGCTACTATCTCACTTAGTCCATATGGAAATTCGCTAAATTTCGTATCTTTTAAGCCGTAGCAGACCAAAATGACCATTATCATCATACCCATATGCTTCTCGATAGCGTCTAAGTAAGGGTTTGGTTTATAGTTTCTTAACGCATAAAATGGCGTCGCTCTCGTTATAAAAGTAGCCAGGGCGCTTAAAAGCACCGCTATAAACAGTATCATCTCGCTTGAGCTTACACTTATCAAATTTTATCCTTGAACAAAAGTAAAAATATAAAACAAAGCGCCATCGAGCCAACAAGCACAAATTTAGCCTGAAATAGACTCACTCCAAGCACGCCAAAAAAGATCGCCGCAAAGAGCACGCAGTAGTTTTTATCATTTTTAAACATCTCTATCACAATAACAATAAAAAGCGAGGTCAAACTAAACTCAAGCCCCTTTGTATCGGCCTTTATAAGATCACCAAGTATCGCACCAAGCAGTGTTCCAGTCGCCCAGTAAGACCAAGAAAGGATATTTAGCCAGGTAAAGACAAAACTTCGATCACTTGCCTTTTTTAGCTTTAAATTTTTAAATATGGCAAAGGTCTCATCTGTTAGCAAAGCGATGTTTAAAAGCCTAAATTTGACCCCACTATACTCTTTTAAAAGTGAAATTCCATAAAAAGTATGGCGCAAATTTACAAGATAGCTCACGATAAAGACCTCAACGTAGCTCGTGCCAACGCTAAAGAGTGAGAGCATCATAAACTGCGCTGCGCCGCCGTATGCCAGCGTACTAAGCGCCACAGCGATAAATGCGCTAACGCCCATGCTTTTTGCCAGTATCCCAAAAGCGACGCCGAGGGGAAAATAGCCCATAAAGATAGGAATGGATAGTTTAAAAACGTAGTTAAATGTCAAATTTTTACCTTCATAAAAAGCCGAAATGTTAGCAAAATTTGAAAAATTTAGAGTAAAAATGGAGCTAATTTTATAAAATAATAAAAATTTATGGAGCCAAAAGATGAAAAAAGTAATTTTAATTTTATTTTGTGTTCTATTTTCTTGGGGTAAAAATTTTGATGCCACTAAGCTTGAAAATGAATGCGCTTTAAACAACATAGAAAGCTGCACCGATCTTATATATATCTACCTTGACAAAAATGAGCACGATAAAATGGCAGCTATGGCAAACAAGGCCTGCAAGCTAGGCAATCCGCACAGTTGTCTATTTTTAGGAAATATATATCTACAAAAAGACACCCTAGCACAGGAGAAAGAAGAAGGGCTTGGGCTTTATAATAAGGCTTGCGAACTAAAAAATGCATTTGCTTGCTATACCATTGCACTTATCTATGAAACAGGAGATGCTGATATACCAAAAGATAAAAATAGAGCAAAAAACTACTATAAAAAAGCCTGCGAGCTTGATTTGGAAGAAGCATGCAGTAGCTTAAAAATTTTTAATTAAACAAAAGATGCTTTTATTCTTGCTCTTAAAAGCAGAAATTTTAGACGAAATGTATCAAAGTGATAGCAGGATAAGAGAAAATTTTACAGGCAGTTACAAAGATGCCTCAAAAATTTATAATTCATCAAGCAACAATAGTACTGCCAAATTTATAATTTAGACCAAATTAATGCGTCTGTTTTATAAAGTAGTATAAGCCCAACAATAGCTAGAGTCGCGTTCATACTACCTACCTTTTAAGCCCATTTACTATTTCAAGCATCGAATCACTCGTAGTTATAGCCTTTGAGTTTGCCTCGTATGCGCGCTGACCAGTTATAAGATCAGTCATCTCTTCGACCAGTTGGACGTTACTCATCTCGACAAATCCTTGTCTGATCGTACCAAGTCCGTCAAGTCCTGCTACACCTACCACCACGTTACCACTAGCGCTTGTTTCTAGATAGTTATTATCACCCATTGAGTGAAGGCCAGCTGGGTTTATGAAATTTGCTAGCTCGATCTGACCTATCTGAGCCATCTCTCTCTCACCTGCTTGGAGCACTGATACGGTGCCATCTGTGCCGATAGAAATTTGCGTCGCATTTGCAGGGACTGTGATCTGAGGGATGAGCTGATAGCCATCGCTATTTACAATAGTGCCGTTTGCATCAAGCTTAAATGCACCATTTCTAGTATAGGCTGTTGTGCCATCAGGCAGCTGAATCTGAAAAAATCCATTGCCCGCTATTACCATATCTAGGTTGTTGCTGGTCTCTTTGAAATAGCCCTGGGAGAAAATTTTATTTATCGCCGTTGGACGCACGCCAAGACCCACTTCAATGCCTGTTGGGCTTGTGGTAGTCTGGCTTGTAGCCGTACCTGCATACTCCATGACTTGATACATAAGATCAGCAAATTCAGCCCTATTTTTCTTGTATCCATAGGTATTTACGTTTGCGATGTTGTGTGAGGTTACGTCTATCTGCGTCTGCTGAGCTATCATGCCAGTGGCCGCAGTGTAAAGTGATCTCATCATAGTTTTATCCTTTTATTAAGCTTTTAGAGCTAGTTTTTGAACAGCATCTTGGTTAAGATCGTTCATGTGGCTTGTCATAACCTTTTGATACATATCAACTAAGCGCTGGGTTTCTATAAGACCAACCATTTCTAAAACTGGGTTTACGTTTGACATCTGAGCATATCCTTGCATTACGCTATCAGCCTCATCAAGCTCTGTGATGTCGTTAAAATTTCTAGTTTCAAAGAGGTTGTCGCCGACCTTTTTAAGATCTCTTATCTCTCTTGGCTGAGCGATAAAAAATTTAGAAAATTGATTATTATTTGAGTATAAATTTCCATTTTTATCAGCAGTTAGCACCTCACCTTGTGGTACTTGAATGCCTCTTTGACCGGGGCTTTGTGCCTCATAGCCACTTGGTAAAACCTTATAGCCCTCCTTTGTGACGATATAGCCGTCGCCATCAAGGCTAAAAGAGCCGTTTTTGCTAAGCTTTACACCATTTGGGGTATCAACTAAGAAAAATGCGTCATCTCTTTTTATCGCAAAATCAAGCGTGTTTGAGCTGTATTTAAAGCCACCAGCACTAAAGTCGGTGTATTCTTCGCTCACTTGTGGCACGCGATTAAGCGTTCTATTTAAAAATTTTGCTCCATCTTTTGTGTGATTTTTAAGTGGAAGCTCATCTTGTGTCTCTTTAAAAATTCTCGCAAAATCTCCGATAACTACGTCATTTCGCTTGTAGCCGATCGTATTTACATTTGCAAGATTGTTTGAGATCACATTTAGTCTGTTAAACTGCGTTACCATGCCAGCAGTGGCTTGATAATAACCATTTTGCATGCATTTTCCTAAAATTAATTATTGTCACGGTTTTAAAGCAATAGCTGTTCCAAAATTTTAATTTTTTAATTATTAAATATTTCATAAAGTTTAATAAATAATTTATTTATTTAATGTTAAGATTTGCGACTTCAATATAGATAATGACTATTAAAAACAATAAAAATACAAAAAAGGATACATACTATTATGAAAAAGACTTCACTAGTTGTTTTGTTTTGTGCTGGCTTAAATTTGTTGGCCCAAGAAAGTGAGAATATAAAAGAAGTTGAACTTGGCGGAGTAGAGGTAACTGCGGAAGAAGAAAACGTAAAGAATAAAAAGATTAGTGAAGTAAAAAAGACAGCAAGTGAGCTTACCAAACAACAAGTAAGCGATACTAGAGATATGGTGCGCTATGACACTGGTGTAAGCGTAGTTGAGACTGGTCGCTTTGGCTCTAGCGGATATGCTATAAGAGGCGTTGACGAAAACCGTGTGGCTATCAGTATCGATGGACTTAATCAAGCTGAAACACTTTCATCACAGGGATTTAAGGATCTCTTTGAAGGATATGGAAATTTTAACAATACAAGAAATGGCGTAGAGATAGAAAACATCCAGCAAGTAAATATTACAAAAGGAGCAGATAGTATAAAAACCGGCTCAGGTGCACTTGGTGGCTCTGTAATGTTTGAAACAAAAGACGCCAGAGACTATCTTACAGAAAAAGACTGGTTTTACGGCTTTAAAGCACAAAAATCATCAGCCAACGATGAAAAACTATTTTCTCATACGATGGCCGCACGAGCAAAATGGTTTGATATTCTCTTTATCACTACAAAAAGAGATGGTCATGAGATGAAAAACTGGGGTTACAAGACATACGATGATAGCGTGCTTGGCAAAGAGAGAGAAAAACCAGATCCTTATACCATAAATACAGATAGTAGGCTATTTAAATTTGGTGTAAATTTTAATGAAACGAACCGCTTTAGCGTAGGAATCGATAGAAGTACAAAAGAGACAGTAGGTACTGACTGGTCGTATAAATTTGCTCTTTTTCAAAGTGGTAATACAAATGACATAGTCTATAGTACCGACACAAGGCACGTAAATGACAAAAATAAGCGCGAAAATATCTTTTACACATACGAAAACTACGATGAAAATCCACTTTGGGATAGCATGAAGCTAACCTACTCAAAACAAAAGATCCAGCTAAAAGCAAGGACTGATGAGTACTGCGATAAAAATGACTGTCAGGGCCTGCTAAATCCATCAGGATTAAAGTTAAATAACGAAGGTAAACTGGTAGATAAATATGGTGGTGACTTAGAAATGAGACAAGTAGAAAAAGAGCCTTGGCCTGGAGCTGGCTTCACTTTTCCTCAAGATATCGTGTTTGATAGTCATGGAAACGAAGTAGACGAAACATTCTATGGAAGAACACATCGTGGAGTAGATAAACTTCTTGTTGATTGCAACCAGTATGATTGTTCCAAACCTTTAACACTTTTTAATAAAACAACTAAAAAATATGAAACCTACGATCTAACTCCACAAAATATGCCAGATGGCAATGGAAAATATGCAGAACTTACTCCAAAAAATAGATTTGAGGAACTACTTTTGCCAAGAGCTCCAGGATACATTGAAAATAACTGGAAAGACAGGGATCTAAATACCGATACAAAACAGCTAAATTTAGATGCAACAAAGGAATTTAGTCTATTTAAAATGGATCACGCCTTAAAATACGGTGGGCTTTATAATCAAACAGATAAAAGCATGGTAAATAGGCAAGGCTATGAGGCGTATAATAAGGCATGGTGGGCGAAATATTTCTTTGGCATGGCAAACAAAGGCACAGGCTTATCTCAAAACTGGCAACCAGACAAATGTATGCCTCACGGCGGAAATGAGTACAGTACGCTTTGTAGACATGAGGATGATAAATTTAGCTTTTTGATACCTGTTGAGACGAAGACAAAGGCATTTTATCTAGGTGATGATATATCTTTGACTGAAATTTTAAGCGTTGATTTAAACTATAGATTTGACAAAATAACACACAATCCAAGCTACATACCAGGCAAAACACCAAAGTTACCAACTGATCTTTTTGCTGGTGTTTTTATACCTTTTACCATACCACCTGGCACTAGCCCAGAAGAAGCAAAAAGGATAAAAACCAAAAACGCTGAAGAAAATGCACTATATCTAGCAAGTCAAAAGAGAGATTTTACACATCATTCGTATTCACTTGCGACAAATTTTGACCCATTTGAACACATAAGACTTCAGGCAAAATACGCAAATGGCTTTAGAGCTCCAACATCTGATGAAATTTATTTTACTTTTCAGCATCCTGATTTTACGATATTTCCAAATTTAGCCCTTCAGCCTGAGATCGCAAAAACAAAAGAATTTGCTGTAACTCTTCATAACTCGCCTAGCTTTTTTACGATAAATCTCTTTCAAACTGACTATAAAAATTTCATCGATCTAAAGTACATCGGTCGTGGTACGCTAACATACGGTAACGCCGGTAGTAGAATGCCAGTAGAAAAATATCAAAACGTAAATAGAGCAAAGGCTCGCGTAAGAGGTGTTGAGCTAAGTGCAAATCTAGACCTAGAGCAAGTTTATAGTGGACTAAGTGGCTTTAATGTCGGCTATAAATACCTATACCAAAAAGGACGAATGTCAGTAGATGAAAGTGGCAAGCTAGACGCTCCAATGAATGCCATCCAGCCAGCAAAATTTGTCTATAACGTCGGATATCACACCAAAAATAATAAATTTGGAGCAAATCTATATATGACGCACGTAAAAGCAAAACGTCCAGAAGATACTTACAATATCTATGCCAAAGACGATCCAGATGCAAAAAATACTTATGTTAGATATGTCAGTAATACATACAGTCTATTTGATTTTGTAGCATTTTACAGACCGATGAAAAATTTCACATTTACAGCAGGTGTGTATAACATCACAGATAGAAAATACACAAGCTGGGATAGTGCAAGAAGTATAAGAACTTTTGGCACAAATAATATGGTAAATAAAGAAACTGGCAGGGGCCTTGCTAGATTTTACTCACCTGGTAGAAATTTCAAGCTAACATTTGAAATGACGTTTTAATAATTTTATAGCTACCGCAATTTTAGACTTTTGCGGTAGCTTTGTATAGATAAAATTTCACTGTTTTGATGCACTTTTTAAAAAATTTGGGTATAATCCACTTTCTTTTAAACAACACTTAAATCACAATTAGACGATTCGAAAGGAAATTTATGAGCGCCGCAAAAGACTCTTTTTCTCAGATAGAAGAGCTTTTCGCTGAAAATGCAAAAGGCTTTTTAACATACGAAAAATTAGTAAAATTATTAGACAAAGCTCCGACTGCTACGATAGTAAAAAAGATAGAACAACTAGCAAAAACAAATAAAGTCCAGCTCATCACATCTGCTGAGGCCGCAAAGCTTAGAAATTTAGCCGATGCTAAAAAGCGTCAAGAAAACGCTCAAAAAAGTGATCAAGATATCGACGAGGATCTCGATCTTTCAGGCGAAAGTGACCTTTTAGAGTGGTCAAGATCTGATAGTCCTGTCAGGATGTATCTAAGAGAGATGGGGCAGATCGCGCTTCTTACAAAAGATGAAGAGGTAGAGATCAGCAAAAGGATCGAGCTTGGCGAAGATATCATTATCGATGCATTTTGTTCTGTGCCATTTTTGATCGATTTTATACTTGACTATAAAGAGCCGCTCATCAATAGAGAACGCCGTGTAAAAGAGCTTTTTAAGAGCTTTGAAGACGAGAGTGAAAACGAAGAAAATGAAGATAGTGAAGACGATATAGACGAGGAAGATGAAGAGAACGAAGAAAACGAAGCTCCTAAAAAATCAGCCAAAAACGATAAGCGCGCTGAAAAAGTTATAGAGAGCTTTAAGGCCCTCGAAAAGGCAAAAAAAGAGTGGCTAAAGACTGCAAACAAACAAGATAAAGTTGAGAGCGATGACACAGCTTCAAAGATGACTCTTGCATTTAAAAAGAAAATTTTAAAAGAGAAGCTAATGGATCTTGGCCCAACAAGCAAGCTAATTAGCGAGATCGTAAAATCAATGGAGACAGCACTAAAAAGCGACGACGAATTTGACAGAGAGCTAAAACGTTTGGAGTATCGCCTACCGATGTTTAGCGACGAGCTTAAGAAAAATCACAAAAGTATCTTAAAAGATATCATAAAGCTTAGCAAAGAAGAGATCGCAGCTCGTGTGCCAGAAGCTACAATGGTCTCAACTTATGTCGAGATCAAAAAGCTATTTACTACAAAAGAGGCGAGCAAGCAAGGCTTTGATCTTGAGCCAACAAGGCTAAAAGAAATTTTAGAGCAGATCAAACGTGGAAAGAAAATTTCTGACGAGGCAAAAGCTAGAATGGCTAAGTCAAACCTCCGTCTAGTTGTAAGTATCGCGAAACGCTATACAAACAGGGGTTTGCCATTTTTGGATCTCATCCAAGAGGGTAACATTGGCCTTATGAAAGCGGTTGATAAATTTGAATATAGAAAAGGCTATAAATTTTCAACCTACGCCACATGGTGGATCCGCCAAGCTATTTCGCGTGCGATCGCCGATCAGGCAAGGACGATTAGGATACCTATCCATATGATAGAGACGATAAATCGTATCAACAAAATAAACCGCAAATACCTCCAAGAAGAGGGAAAAGAGCCTGATGTAAGCGTTATCGCAAAAGAGGTTGGGCTAAGCGTTGATAAGGTAAAACAAGTCATCAAAATAACAAAAGAGCCTATCAGTCTTGAAGCTCCTATCGCAAACGAAGAAGACGGTAAATTTGGAGATTTTGTAGAGGATAAAAGCTCTCTTTCTCCGATAGAGCAAATTTTAAAAAGTGACCTTAGAGAGCAAATTGACGATGTGCTTTCGCAACTAAATGAGCGTGAAAAAGCGGTTATTTCGATGAGATTTGGCTTGCTTGAGGATGAGAGTGACCGCACACTTGAGGAGATCGGCAAGGCCCTAAATGTCACTCGTGAGCGCGTCCGCCAAATAGAAAGCTCAGCTATCAAAAAACTAAAACACCCAAAAGTTGGTAGAAAACTCAAAAACTACATCGAAGGCTAAAAGCCTTAATCTAGCTCGAATTTCACACAAATTTGAGCTAGAAGCTAAAATCAAAATTTTATACTCACATTAAAGCAAATATCTCCCACATAAATTTTAGTTATAAGAGCAACAAAGCTAGTTAACTTTTAGAGCATATTGTTGCAGTAAATTTTAGCTTTCTATTTACTAGCAAGGATTGATTATAATCTTATAATCACAGCACACTCACTAATGAAAATAAGATTTTACAGGCTCATTAAAAATTTTAGAGCAAAAATAGGCACAAAATGAGTTTAAATTTTAACCCCTCTAAATGCTTCCTTTGCGGCTTTTACATCAGCCTCATCTGGGTGCGTTTTGGCTCGCTCCCATCGCTCTAGTCGCTCAGGCGTTAGAGCAAATCTCGGATCATCAGGCATAGCTTTACCAAGTTTTTTTAGTTGCTCTATTACTTCAGGGGCAATCGCACCTTGACAGATAAACGTGCGCAAAATTTCATTGCCATTTTGCATAAATAGCTCTTTGCCTTGATCTATGGCCTGTGTTGCATGCGCACTTGGTACATCAGCACCAAGGGTTATAAAAAAACCCACTTTTTTATTTTTTACACTTTGAGAGATAAATTTTTTAAATTCCTTCTCCGGTGAGCCCTGATCTATATAGTATCCAAGCGCGATAAAGTCAAACTCGCTCAAATTTATCTCACTTGCATTGGCAAAATTTATCGCCTCACAGCTAAGCTCACCAGCAATAGCCTCTGCTATCTTTTTTGTATTTCCACTTTTTGATGTATATATCACAATACTTTTCATAAAAACTCCTTCTTAGAAATTTCCATCACTGCATTTGCGATAGAATTTCCCCAAAATACGCCATCTTTTGTAAAATTTAAAGAGTCGTTTTCGATTTTTAGATATCCACTTTCCTCACATTTTTTAAAAAGATCCATAAGCTCATTAGCACACGTCTGGCTCACAAAATTAAAAACACGCTCAAGGCTTATTTGTGGATACTGAAAAAGATTTACAAATCTATCAAACTCCATCTGCCTAGCAGTCATGCGACCCATAACTTTCATCTTTTGGCTCATGTTATAGATACCAAACTCACCTAGCCTGCCGCCAGCTCCTTTTCCAAGAGGCAAGACATCAGCACCCACGTGAGATAGTCTTATATATTTATATTGGTCCCTACCCTTTTTGGCCACCTTTGTATACTCTAAAATTTCATAGTCATCTTGACTTAAAATTTCGTCTAGAAATGCGTGGTGTAAGCTCTTATCGACTTCTACGTCATAGTAATCCTCGCTTATGGTCTTGCTAAGCACCGAGCCATCTAAAAACTGAAGCGAATAAAAACTCGCACTGTCAATGCCGAGCTCACGCACTAGCTTAGCATCTCTTACCACCTCATCGATGCTTTCATTAGGATAGTTATATATGATATCTACACAAAGCATTCCACTAAATTTCTCACGCAGATCACGTAGATGTTTTATCGCTGCCTCCGAGCTATGCGTGCGATTTAGCAGCTTTCTACCAGCTTCACTAAATGTCTGCACGCCGATACTGTATCGATTTACGCCAAGCTCGTTTAAAAGGCGAAGCTTGCTTATATTTAGGTTATGAAGCGTACTTTCTAAGCTAAATTCGCACTCAGGCAGGATATTAAAGCTGTCCTTAAGTGCGTTTATCACCTGCTCCAAGTGTCTCTCTTTTAATATCGTTGGGGTGCCGCCACCAAAATAGACACTACCTATTTTTTTGCTTTTTAAGTAGTTCGTGGCGGAGTATTTTTCTATCTCGCTTAGTAAAAATTTTGTATATTCATCAAGCTCGTCTTCAAGCTTTGTCCTATTCATCGAGCAAAACGAGCATATATTGTCACAAAATGGCACATGGATATAGATGACTCCTTCATTTTCATCTGGTGCACTCTCTAAAAATTCCCACAGCTCATCTTCACTCACCATATCAGGTCTTTTTGAAGGAGCTACGCTATGACCTTTTATACGTTTGTTAAACATTTGTATACTCACTTGTTAAGCGTGTTAAATAGCTCATTTGCGGCCTCATTTATGCGAGGTGTACCGCGCAAGACAAGACTTGATGGGACGTTTAAAATTTTAGAGTTCTTGGCCGCACTAGTTGCTTTTAGCACTGGATTTTGCGATAAAAAATCACTACCATCTTTCATGCCTACAACTATTATGAAGTCTGGATTTTGCGCTAGGATAAATTCATTTTGAACGATCGGCATCGCTCCAGCCAACCCACCTGCTACGTTTTTCATACCAAATTTAGTAAACATATCCCCAGGCAAGCTAGCATCGTTAAAAGCAACTAGTGGGGTAGCTGCATAAACGCCTAAAATTTTCTTACCGCTTAGCTTTGAGTTTTGAAATTTTAAAAAGTCCTGCTTTATCTTAGCCACAAGCTCGCTGGCACGCTCTTTTTTACCTGTGATATCGCCCATTTTTTCTATATTTTTGCAAATATCGTCTACACTATTTGCCTGCATCGTAAGTGTCTTTATACCAAATTTAGCAAGGTCGGCGTTTACACCATCAGAGTGAAAGCTAGTAACTACAAGGTCAGGCTTTAGCTCGACTATACGCTCTAAATTTGGCTTTGTATAAGTGCCAACGCTCTTTAGCTTTTCTGTCTTATCCTCAGGCCAAATCCTACCAAACTCAAGAGTAGAAATAGCTGCGATCTGATCTTCAGCCTCCAGCATATACATCATCTCAACCACCGCAGGATCAAGCACAACGATATTTTTAGCACTTAGACTAACACCGCTAAAACCAAGCAAAAATGCAAAAATCAAAAACAATTTTTTCATAAAATCTCCTTTAAATTTATCATTTCGGTAAAACAAATGGCATATCATTTTTATATATGATATCTGCCTTAAGGCCGTAAATTTCATCTAAAATTTCTGGATTATAAAGCTCTCTGACACTCCCTTTATGAGCTATCACACCACCTTTTAGCATTAAAATTTCATCGCATATCAGTGAGGCTAAATTTAGATCATGAAGTACTGCTATGGTGACTAAATTTAGCTCACGAGTAAGATGCGAGCAAAGCTTTAAAACCTCTATAGCGTGGCTTAGATCAAGGGCTGATGTAGGCTCATCAAGAAGCAAAACTTTAGGCTCGCTAACTATTGCACGAGCAAGCAAAGCTCTAGCAAATTCGCCACCACTTAGTGAGTTTGCTACTCGGTCTTTAAATTTAGCCAGCCCAAAAGTCTGCAAAGCCTCATCAACTAGGGCAATATCGTGAGAGCTATAACCACTAAAAGAGCTTTTTAGATGAGCATATCTACCCATCAAAACAAGCTCAAAAACGCTTAATGGCATCGTAAGTGCGCTTTTTTGAGGTACAAAACTAGTCGTTCTCGCAAGCTCCTTTTTGCTGTAGCTTTGTACATCTTTTTCTAAAATTTTGACACTTCCAGCGCTTGGAGAAAGCAAATTTAAGATACATTTTAAAAGTGTTGATTTGCCACATCCATTAGAGCCCAAAAGACCTATAAATTTTCCACTTTTGGCAGTAAAGCTTATATTTTTTAGCACACTTGTTTGCGCGTATGAAAAGCTTAAGTTTGATACTTCTACGCTCAATGCACACTCCTTTTTAGATAAAGTGCTAAAAATAGAAAAAATGGCGCTCCAAAAAACGCACTAATAACACCAACTGGCACTTCAACCGGACTTAAAACACTCTTGCCCACAACGTCACAAGCTAGCAAAAAAGCTCCTCCTCCAAGAGTAGAAAGTGGTAGCAAAATAGCGTTGTTTGAGGTGTTTAAAAGCATTCTAAAAGAGTGTGGAATGATGAGCCCAACAAAGCCTATCATACCGGTAAATGCGACTGAAAAAGCAACCGTGAGCGAAGCTATAACAAGCAGGCGCTTTTTAAGAGAATCGACATCTATACCAAGGCTTTTTGCCTCATCCTCTCCGCTTAAAAGTATCGTTAATTCAAAGCGTTTTAGATAAAAATATATTATGCAAAAGATAAGCGGAACAGCGATAATACCGACCTTTTGCCACGTGGCAGAACCTAAATAGCCCATCATCCACGCTACTATCTTAAAGCTATCTTCACCGATAAGATATGTTGCAAAACTCGTAAATGCTCCTAGAAATGATGAAAAAGCGATACCAATTATAAGAAGTGTAGCAATAGAGCGACTACGGTTGTAAACTCCAAAAATAGCAAGGGTAAGCAAGCTAGAAGACAAAAAAGCAAAGATGCCATAATAAATTTCAGATAAGCCAAGAAGATATGCCACTACTGCTCCAAATGTCGCAGATGCGGCTATGCCGATGATATATGGGTCTGCAAGCGGATTTAAAAAGACGCTTTGCGTTACAACACCCGAGCTAGCCAAAAGCATACCTATAAGCAGAGCCATTACAAGCCTTGGTAGTCTAATATCAAACAAGATGGTCTCTTTCATCTCGTCTATTTTGTTATTAAATATAAAATTTAAAATCTCACTCATGCTTATGTCAGAACCGCCTATACTAAGCGAGATAAAAGAGAGCAAAAAAATAAGCATAATAAGCAAAATGGCAAGCTTGGTACTACCCTGCATAAATTTCCTTTTAATACAAATAGCTAAAGACAACAAAAAAGCATAAAAATAAGCAGAAAATATAATTTTAAATAAAAGATATAAATTTTCTAAAATATTATTTTTAACTCGTAATTTTAAAAAAATAAGCTTAATTCTCGCTTTAAAAATATTAATGATAATTTTAATCAATTTTAAGATTTTATTTAGTATGATTTTGCGATTTTCAATTTTATTTTTATAAGGAGAATGGTTTTGAAACAAAGAGCATTAGACCACATGAATAAGGATCATCTGGATATAGTGATCGAGTTTTGTAAGAAATTTAGTGGTGTAGCTGAGCCTACAAATGTCAAAATGACTGATATAAACGAAGATGGCATGGAAATAACATGCGATCAGGCAAAAACATTTGTACCATTTTTAAGCAAAGCAGGCGGAGATGGTTTTAGAGAGTCGATCATCGAGCTTTATATGAGCATCAAGGGCGACACAAACAACTCTAGTGTGCAAGGCGGAATGATGAAATTTATAAATAGCTTTAAGACTGTTGTGATCTCAAGCGTTCTTGACGGGCAAGCGATTTCGTCGTATTCACCTTTCATAAAAGAAAACGATGAGTTTTATATCTGCATATCATCAGTAGCAGATCACTACCACTCAATAAAACAAAACCCGGATAAAATTTCACTCCTTTTTATTCAGGATGAAAAAGATGCAAAAAGTCTATTTGCTCGTGTAAGAGTAAGCTTTGAAGCAAAAGCTGAATTTATAAGCGACAGTGTAAGAGATGAATTTATATCAAAATTTGAGAGTGCCTTTGCAAATGAATCAGCACTTGCATTTATTAAAGAGATGAAAGACTTCTATATAGTAAAACTTACCCCAACAAAAGGTAGATATGTAAAAGGCTTTGGCGCAGCATATGACACAGTAGGACTCCAAGTTGTCGATAGTGGTAGAGTAAACAACCCTCACACTAAAAAATAGTCACTTTTGTAAGACCGTTTGGTCTTACAAATTTATACCTCATAAAATTTATTTTTTGCGTTGCTGTAAAATTTTAAAAGATACAAGCCGTGATATTTTTGCTTGTTATCATAAAAATGGTTTGGGTTTGCCTGAACTCGAGAAAATCTAGCATCAAAATTCCTCAATATGCCTATACCTATAATCTAAACTATAAACATATTTCATCCAAACAAGATAGAATCATTATAAAAATTTATTAGAAACTAAAAAAGAATTTACCGGTGCAAGACCGGTAAAAATTTATTCAGCTAGAAGTTTATCTAGTTTTGCAGCCAAGCTCGTAGTATCATGAGCTTTGGCTAAGCTCGCAGCATGTAGCTTTAAATTTGCTTGTAAATTTTCTTCCAAGCTCTTTGCGATATCGCTGTTATCAAGATTTTCTACACTATTAGCATTTGCCACGCTCCTTGCGGCTAGAGCATTTATGCCTCTAAATACAGCATTTTGTGTTGATCCGATCTCTGAGCGAAGTGAATTTATATTTTTTAAAATTTCACCTGTATTTGAGCCGTCATCTTTGACATTTAAAAGAGCATTTGTGCCCAAATTTATATTTTTTGCACTCTCGCCTGTAAAAAATCCAAGCTCAGTATCAAATACGTTTTTGCCGTTAAATTTAGCTTCTTTTATACTATCACTCATAGCATTTCTTAGTGCATTGATTTCGCCCTTTATGCCTTTTTGTTCATTCGCCGAAAGAGCAGGATTTGTGAGTTTGCTTGAAAGTTCACCTATTTTATCTGTATTTTTACTTAAATTTAAAAGTGTTGAGTCAGCGATCTGAAGCATTCCAATCATGTCGTTTGCATTTGCTAAACCTTCGTTTAAGACATTTGTTTGTGAAAGCAAACTCTCTGCGATTTGCAAATTTGCACCTGATGCTTTGATCTTGCTGTTTGCAGAGATGGCATTCAGTGCCTTCTTCTCGCTATTTTTTGCTTGATCTAAATAATAGTTTCCTGAAGCCTGGTTTGCAGTATAAGTTCCTAACTTCATAACAACTCCTTTTTAATAATTCGCTATGGATTCTACTATAAATTCTATAAAAAGTTGCAAAATCTCTATAAAATCCATTTTTCTTTACTCTTCTAGCCTCACTGCGACTGATTTTTTATGAGCAGTTAGTCCTTCAGCTTCAGCTAGCTGCATACATGATTTGCCAAGATGCATGATACCTTTTCTACTCACTGAAATGATAGAGCTTCGCTTCATGAAATTTTCAACTCCAAGCGGTGAGTAAAATCTCGCGCTTCCGCCCGTTGGCAATGTATGATTTGGTCCAGCGATATAATCTCCCATCGCTTCAGGTGTAAAGTGCCCAAAAAATATAGCGCCTGCATGAGTCACCTCATCCATATAGCTTAAAGCATCATTTGTAGCGATCTCTAGGTGCTCAACAGCAAGCCCATTCATGAGAGCAAAACACTCTTTTAGATCTTTTGCTACTATTATTGCGGCTTTATTTCTTATGCTTGCACCTGCAATCGCTTCACGTTTTAGTGTCTTTAGCTCATCTTCGATGTGTCTTTGCACCGCTCTTGCAAAAGCCTCTACCGGTGTTATCAAAAAGGCACTTGCTATCTCGTCGTGCTCGGCTTGAGAAAGCATATCAATAGCTATATGACGAGGATCAGCGCTATCATCAGCGATCACGCCTATCTCACTTGGACCAGCGATCATATCGATATTTACGTCGCCATAAACTAACTTTTTAGCAGCCGCCACGTAGATATTACCAGGTCCTGTGATGACATCGACCTTTGGCACGGTCGCTGTGCCGTACGCCATCGCTGCGATCGCACTTGCGCCTCCTACTTTAAAGGCTGTTTTTATGCCACAAAGATGCATTGCCGCAAGAAGCAAAGGATTTACATTGCCATTTGGTGCAGGTGTACAAACCACAATCTCTTTTACGCCAGCCACGATAGCAGGCACAGCGTTCATAAGAAGTGAGCTAGGATATGCTGCCTTACCGCCAGGGATGTAAAGGCCGGCACGATCAACCGGAGTGTATTTTGCCCCAAGTAATATGTCGTGCTCATCTTTGTAGGTCCAGTCACTTGGCTTTGTGCGCTCATGATAGCTTTTTATCCTATCGTGAGCTAAATTTAAAGCTACTCTTAGGGCGTTATCTAGAGAGTTATAGGCCGCTTCCATCTCTTTTACGTCGATTATTATGTCGTTTTTGCCTGTGACGCTAAATTTATCAAATTTTGTTATCTGGGCAAAAAGTGCACTATCGCCATCTTTTCTTATCTCGTCTATTATGCCCGCAACCACTGGCATTACAGCGCTCATATCATTATCACTTCGTCTAACAAGCTGCGAAAATTTACTCTCAAAGTCAGCGTCGCTGCTGTGTAAAAACTTCATCTATTATCCTTTATTTTTAGTTTTCTCTCATATCTTTGCTTTTGTGTAATGTTACCTAAAATTCCGCCCTGGTGGATATATAAAATTTCATTACTAAGCTTATCTAAATTTGCAAAAAGCGTCATAAAGCCCACTGGGTCGTAGATAAGCTCAAACTCCACACCACTTTTGCACACTTCAAGCCAAATTTCATAAAGCTCTTTGTATAAATTTCCAAAATGATACTTCTTTGGCGGATTTAGAATTTGCACTTTGCTGTTTTTATCTAGCCCATAAATTTGCTTTTTTAGGTAGTCGCTATCCCCTACGCAAGGAGCTGTAAAGACCCTAAGATCGGTGTGTTTTGCCAGGTAGCATGCGCTTGTACCTGTGCCTGAGGGCAAGAAAATATCAGGCTTTATGCCACTTTTTTTACTCCACTCATTGATCTCACGTGCTTGCGTGATAAAGCCAAGCTCAGCCTCACTCTGCGCCACGCCCTCGTTTATAAAGAGCGCATTTTGACTCTTTGCTAGCTCTTTAGCAAATTTCTCGCGCTCCTCTTTCACAAAAATTTCCATGCCATTTTCAAGTGCAAATTTGAAATTTCCAACTGGATCTTGCTCTAAATTTGAGCTTAGATGAGAGATGACGTAGTAAAATTTAAGCCCTTTTAGTTTGGCAAAAAGACTTAGGCTATACATGGCATTTGACTGGCTTGAGCCATGAGATACGATGGCTTTGATGCCGCTAAGATCGGCCTTTAAAAAATACTCCAGTTTTCTTGCTTTGTTGCCGTTAAACTCGCCTAGCAGATCATCTCTTAAAAGCCAAAATTCTCGCCCTCTTAAGCGAATTTTATCAATCACCCTTAAACTCCAAAAATTTCTCTATCTCGTTGATAGCCTCTTTGTTTGAGAGTGAAAATTTGATCTCGATGCGCCTTGAAGCGTCCTTGTCCTCGACTCCGTCTTTAAAAACCAGCTCATTGTAGCTTCGTCCGCTTGCGACAAGTAGCTTTCTAAGGCGAGTATCACCACTAAATGAATTTATAAACTCCATCACTGCATAAGCTCTTTTTTGCGAAAGCTCTAAGTTATAAATATAGCTTCCGTCGCTATCTGTAAAGCCTTCGATTATGATTTGATCAATATTTGAGGAGATATCTTTGTCATTTAAAAGCACGTCAAAATACTTACTAAGCGTGGCCTTTAACTCATCTTTGACCTCTTCTTTTAGGACCGCACTACCTTTATCAAAAAGCACTGAGGAGCTAAGTTTTAGCGCGCCTGAGTTTGGATCAATCTCGATGCTAGATCCTAGCCTATCTTTTAAGGCTGAGATCACTTTTACTCTGATACCGGTTAAATTTTTAACTCTATCGCGAGTGACGTTTAGATCCCTTAAAAGCTCGTCATATCTAGCCTCTTTTTTGCTTACTTGCTCGAGCAAAAAGGCGATCTTGGCTAAATTTTTCTCGCCGCTTGCATTTGCGTCGCTAAGCGCTCTATCTTTTGATGAAATTTCATCATTTAGCACGATCATCTTTTGGTTTAGATCAAAAATGCTAGCATTTAGCTCTTTTATGCTCGCATTTGCGTCTTTGTTTTCATCTATGAGCTGGGCTAGTTTTTCTTTTAGGGCGTCTATTTGGATGACAAAAATTTCATTTGATTTTTTCAAATTTATGTTTTCGTCGCTTATCTTTGAAAGCTCGCTTTTTAGGGCGTCATTTAGCTCTTCGAGGGTGAAATTCTTACCCTGAGCGTCTTTTAAATTTGCTAAAGCTGTGATGATGGCTTGTTCTTTATTTTCAAGGGTGTTTTGAGTTAGGACGTATTTTACGACGACAGCACCGATTAGCAGCATAAAAACAAAGAGCAGGCCCGCCATCAAGTCCGCGTACGAAACCCAAAAGCTCGATTGATCCTCGTTATTTTTGTTCATTTTCATTGCACTAGATTTTCGATTTTTTCTATTACAGAATTTGCTTCTTTATCAATCTCGTCTATGTTCTTTTTAAGCTCAGCGATCAAGCTCTCGCGCTCTTTTTCACGCTCCAAGCTCCTGCCCTCTTGCTCATATGCGGCCTTAAATATCGTCGCACTCTCCACAAGCGAGGCTCTAAATTCCTTTAGTGCGTCGTTTTGCTCTTCCATCAAAGAGAGAGAAAATTCTTTTAAAATAGTATCAAAACTCTTGATAGTCTGCTCAAATTTTAGCTGGCTCTCTTTTGTAGCGTTTAAATTTCTGCTAAAAATTTCGCTAAGCTTTGCATGCTCGGTTAAAATTTTAACCTCCATATCTTTAAAGGCATTAGAAAACGCGCCAACTGCCTTTAATATATCGGAGTGGATTTTTACAAATTCATCTTGTTTTAGCCCAGATTCATTTAGCATTTTTAAACTTGCGCTGAGCTCTGCCTTGCTTTGATTGATGATATTTTTCTCAACCTCACAAAGCTCTTTTAGGCTGTTAAATTTCTCATTTGTCTGCTCGCTTAGCTCTTTTACAAATTTATCATCAAGCACCATTTTAAAGGCATCGTGACTATCTTTAAAGTAGCCTACACTTGCTTTCATGAAATTTGCATTTAGTTCATTTTCCTGCCAGAAAAACTCACGGCTTAACTCTTTTTGCTCGATATAAAATTTCTCAAATTTACTAACGCCGATCTTTTCAAAAAACATCCACCAAAGTGCTAAAAATATACCGTATATCGATACGTAAAACGCCGTAGCCACACCGTTTAGCAGTATAGCGATCTCTTTTTCAAGTCCATTTGCAGTACTTGAGCTAAAGCTTGGCATGGAGATAGCGATACTAATAAATGTACCCAAAATTCCAAGCATAGGAAAGACTGCTTGGCCGATGTTTGCTAGATTGTCATTTCTAAAATTTCTTGTATAGCTCTCAAAAAAATCTTCAAATTTAGCATTTGCCTTTTTGACACTTGAAATTTCAAAGAGGTGAGCAATGATAAATTCTTTTAGCCTTATCTTGTACTCTTTGGCATTTGCTAAGAAATTTGAGTAAGCTACCAAGGCGCTGTGACGTGAAAAGATAAAAGCGACAAAGAGTATAACGCCCATCATCACGATGGTGTGAAGCTTCATCTGAAAATTTATAACGCCAAGATACGCTAGTATTGCCAAGATGTAGATAGCTAAAGGGATAAAGATAACTTTAAAAAAGACAAAAAAAGAGTGAGCTTGGCGCTCTTTTGGCACGCTTAGCTCACTAAAATCATTTTGATTTTGCATAGGATTAGTTCCTATTTAGGCAGTTTAAGTCGCTAAAAGCAGTCTGAAGACGCTTAACCATGCTCTCCTCGCCACTTCTTAGCCATTTCCTTGGGTCGTAGTATTTTTTATTTGGTTTATCGTCGCCCTCTGGGTTGCCGATCTGACCTTGCAAGTATGCTCTATTTTTAGCCTCATACTCGCGTACGCCGTCCCAGAAAGCCCACTGCGTATCAGTGTCAATGTTCATCTTGATAACGCCGTAGCTCACAGCATTTTTGATATCTTTTAGCTCGCTGCCACTACCGCCATGAAATACAAAATTTACTGGCTTGTCGCTTTTTGTATTAAATTTCTTTGCCACATAGGCTTGTGAGTTTTTAAGAATTTCTGGTCTTAGCACGACATTGCCCGGTTTATAAACGCCGTGAACGTTACCAAAACTAGCTGCGATGCTAAATTTATCGCTTATCTTACTTAGTCTTTCATAAGCAAGCGCGACATCTTCTGGCTGAGTGTAAAGAAGCGCGTTATCAACGCTTGTGTTATCTACGCCATCTTCTTCGCCGCCGGTTACGCCTAGCTCGATCTCTAGGCTGATACCAAGCTCACTAAGCTCTTTTAGATATTTCTCGCATGTGTTTAAATTCTCTTCCAGGCTCTCTTCGCTAAGATCAAGCATGTGAGAGCTAAAAAGTGGCACGCCGTGAGCTTTTTTATACTCATGACTTGCTTTTACTAGCTCATCTATCCAAGGTAAAAGCTTTCTAGCAGCGTGGTCAGTGTGCAAAATGACTGGCACACCATAAGCCTTGGCTAGCAAATGAACATGTTTTGCTCCAGCGATCGCACCAAGAACGGCAGCGTTTTCGCAGGCTTTACCAGCGTAAAAACCTGCACCGCCATTACTAAACTGAACGATAACAGGCGAGTTAGCAACCTTTGCCGCTTCTAAAACAGCATTTACCGAGTCGCTGCCTACGACATTTACAGCAGGTATTGCAAAACCTTGCTCTTTGGCATAAGCATAAAGTTTTGTTACATCATCTCCGCTTAAAACACCAGGTTTTACGATATCTAAAACGCCCATTTTATCCTCCAAATTTTACTTATATTCTATCTTTGCTTTTTGGCGTAGAGCTTCACTTTTTTGTCTAACAGCAGCTTGGAATTTCTCCATTTTTACAGCTTGCTCGATCTCTGGTTTTGCTTGCTCAAAGCTTACAGTGCCAGCAGCTTTGCCATCTTCTTTTAAGATAACGTGGTAGCCAAACTGAGTTTTAACTGGCTTAGTTGAAACTGTGCCATTAGCCATTGAAAATGCTGCGTCTGCAAAAGGTTTTACCATTTGGCTTTGACCAAACCAGCCAAGCTCGCCACCGTGTGCTGCTGAGCCTTTGTCGATTGATTTTTGGCTTGCTAGCTCTGCAAATTTCTTAGTTAGAGCCTCGCCTTTTAAATTTTTAAGCTGAGCAATAATATCGTTTGCTGTTTTTTCATCTTCAACTAGGATATGTCTAGCTTTTGCTTGAGCTGGCTCATTCATACTTGCTTTATTTTTATTGTAAAAATCTTTTAGCTCGTTATCACTTACTTTTATGCCATCAAAAAGCTTTCTCATATAAAGCTCAACTGCGATGCCTTCTTGCGCTGCTTTTACAGCTTTGATGTACTCTACATCTTTTTCGATACCGCTTGACTTAGCATCTTTTAAAAGAAGTTTTCTGTTTATTAGATCGTCGATAATACGTTTTTTCTCATTTGGTTGAAGCTTACTAGCGTCAAATCCTGGCATAGCTGCTGACAAAAGGCTTGAAATATCGCTATCGCTTATAGCATCACCATCAACTGTTGCAACTACTGCTGCATTTAGAGTAACAGCTGCTGCTAAACTTAAAACTGCTGGAAACAAAAATTTTTTCATATAAATCCTTTAAAAAATTGATTTTATGGGTAAGATTATATCAAATAAAGCGATAACTTTTCATTTAACTTAAGAAAATAAGGTAAAATACGAAAATGAGAACAAAAAAAGATATTTTAGAGATAAAAATAAGACTTTTAGAAGAGTTTAAAGACGCCAAAAGTGAGCTTAAATTTAGAAATTTATATGAGCTACTTGTCTGTGTCATGCTCTCAGCCCAGTGCACTGATAAAAGAGTAAATTTAATAACTCCAGCTTTATTTGAAGCGTATAAAGATGTCTATGAGCTAGCTAGCGCAAATTTAGCAAGCCTAAAACTCATGATAAACTCGTGCAGCTTTTTTAATAACAAGGCGGTAAATTTAATCAAAATGGCAAACAGCGTGGTTGAGCTTTATAATGGAGAAATTCCGCTTGATGAAGAGAAGCTAAAAGCGCTTGCTGGAGTTGGACAAAAGACCGCTCATGTCGTACTTTTAGAAGCTACAAATGCAAATGTTATGGCTGTTGATACACACGTTTTTAGAGTGGCACACAGACTTGATCTTAGCCATGCAAAGACGCCAGAAGCTACTGAAGCTGATCTTAGCCATGCCTTTAAAACAGATCTTGGCAAGCTTCATCAAGCCATGGTGCTCTTTGGACGTTACACCTGTAAAGCCAAAAAACCGCTTTGCCATGAGTGTATTTTAAATGATCTTTGTAACAGCAAGGACAAGGTTATTTAATTTTCTCAAGCTTTGCTAGAAAATTTTTAGCATCTATAAAGCCGATAGTTCTAAGAAATTTTAGCTCATCGCCACCACTAAATAGCAAGAGTGCAGGCGGATCAATAAGCCCAAAATTTCTTAGCATCTCATCATTTTGTGATCCACCATTTGTTACATCGATACGAATAAGTGCAAAATTTGCCAAAGCATCCATAACATCACTATCTTTAAAAGTGATCTTTTCTATCTCTTTGCAGCTTACACACCAATCAGCATAAAAATCTACTAGAACGGGTTTGGTTGAGTTTTTTATTATCTCATTTAGTTCATCTAAATTTTTAACGGAATTAAATTTTAACGCACTATCGCTTTTTGCCAAATTTAGTCCAGAAAGTGGAGAAAAAACCTCCTTTGAGCCTAAAAATGAACCAACTATTAGCATAACTGAATATATAAAAACTAGGATAAAAAACGCTTTTTTAAACTTAGCCCAGCTTTGCTCTGCTACTTCAAATGTCCCAAAATAAACTGCCATAAAAACGCCTATAATGCCATATCCTAATAGCTCAAAAAATTCTCCGAGCACACGCGAAAGGATCCAAATCGCCATTATGAGCATTAAAAAACCAAAGAATTTTTTCACTTCATCCATCCAACTACCAGGTTTTGGTAAGAGCTTTCCAGAGCTTAGCCCAATAATAAGTAGTGGCACACCCATACCAAGCCCCATGGCAAAAAGCATAATGCCACCATAAAAGATATTTCCGCTTTGAGCGATATAAAGAAGCGCGCCCGCTAATGGTGCTGCAACGCAAGGCGATACGATGAGAGCTGAAGCAAAACCCATAATAAAAATTCCAACATAGCCTGAACTATTTTGCGATTTTTTACTTATCAAATTTTCAAATTTTGCTGGCAATTTTATATCATAAAATCCAAACATACTAAAGCTTAAAATGACAAAAATGGCTGCAAAAGCGCCAAGCACATAGATATTTTGCAAAGCTCCTGCGATACCAAAGCCAAGTAGGCTAGCTGCCACTCCAGCTAGTGCATAAGCTAGGCTCATCGCGACAACATAGATAAATGATAGTAAAAAGCCTTTTTTTGCATTTAAATTAGCACCTTTTGAGACGATTATGCTTGAAAGTATCGGTATCATTGGAAAGACACAAGGTGTTAGTGAAAGCAAGAGACCATAACCAAAAAAAGTAAGAAGTGAGATAAAGAAATTTTTATCTCCAAGCCCATTTGCAATATCTTGCTCGCTAGAAAATTCTTCAGTAAGAATGTCGGTATCGCTTTTTTGCTCTTTTTTAAAAGTGGCGATGCTAAATTTTCCAGCTTGGTCAGTTATCTCATAAATTCTGCTTTGTGGACGATAGCAAATGCCGTTTTTAGCACAGCCTTGATAGTTAATGTCAAGTATCGCTTTGCCATTTGAAAGATTTTCTTTTACTAAATTTAATGGGATAAAAATCGAAAAATCTTTTGGATAAATTTCGTATTCTCCCGTATTTTCACTACTTGGCAAATTTAATAGCTCATTTATCTTTTTGCCAGCTAGCTTAATCTCAAAACTCTCTTTATAAAGATAGATATTTTCACCAAAATTAAACTTCACTTCAACATTTTGACTATCAACGCTTGGAGTTAAAACAAAGGCTTTGCTAACATCTAAAACCTCGGCAAAAAGCGAGCCTACAAATAAAATAATCGAAAAAAGAAATTTTAAAAACATACTAATCCTTGCTAAATTTAAAAAGATGATTTTAGTCTAAATTCCTAAATTTATTCTATTTTATTGTAAAATCGTGAAAATATGTGAAATTTTAAAGGAGCAAAGATGTCAAAAGACAAAAAACACCAAAAAAGCGAGAAACTTGGCTATGAAGAAGAGCTTAGACTACTTCAAATTGAACTTTTAAAATTTCAAAATTACGTAAAAGAAAAAGGCCTTAGAGTACTTATGCTAATGGAAGGGCGCGACGCGGCCGGCAAAGGAGGAACGATAAAACGCCTAACTGAGCATCTAAATCCAAGAGGTTGCCGTATAGTAGCGCTTGCTAAGCCAAGTGATGTCGAAAAAACGCAGTGGTATTTTCAAAGATATGTGACTCATCTACCAAGTGCTGGAGAGATCGTGATCTTTGATAGAAGCTGGTACAATAGAGCTGGTGTTGAGCCAGTGATGGGCTTTTGCACGCAAGAAGAGCATAAAGAATTTTTACGTGAAGTGCCAAAATTTGAAGAGATGATCATAAACTCCGGCATAATTTTCTTTAAAATTTATCTTTCAATCACAAAAGATGAGCAGAAAAAACGCTTCAAAGAGAGACAAAATGATCCGCTAAAGCAGTTTAAAATTTCACCCGTTGATCAAAAAGCACAAGAACTTTGGGATCAATACTCTATCGCTAAATATTCGATGCTTCTTGCCTCTCACAATAGCATTTCACCATGGGTCATCGTCTCAAGCGATAACAAAAAAGAAGCTAGGCTAAATGTCTTTAAATTTATCCTAAGTCACGTTGAATATCCAAAAAAGATAAATGACTACTTAGAATTTGACAAAAACGTCGTAAGAGATGGAAGTGAAGAGATAAAGCGCATAGAAGAAGGGCTAAATAAAGATAAGTTAAAGAGTATCGATTAAAGAATTTTTAACTTCTAGCTGGCGATTTGCTTAGATTTGCTAGCTAAACTTTAAGCCCACCACATTACTTTTGCTAAAATGACCATTATTAGGCAAAGCACTAGAGCTATTAAATGTGAAAATTTACCAAATGGATCAGGCTTTTTTAAAATAACTACATTAAAAACAGAGATAAAAGTTACAAGGCACATTATGAGTAAAACAAAAATTTTTACAAGTAGTAGCTTTTGAAAGTTGCTTTGCCACCAGCCAAGCTCGCCTCCAAAATAGTCTTTTGCCATATAAGCGCCACTTATTAAAAGCAATAAAAATGCCGTGCCAAAAACCTTTGCGCTGCCTTTTGTGTAGGCTTTTTTAACTATTTCAAGGGTTTTAGTATCAACCGTTTTTTTAGCAAACGGATATATGCAAACATCGAAAAATACGTATCCTATAAATACAATGGCACAAATTAAATGAGTAATCAAAAAAAATAAGTACATTTTTTCGCCTTTTTGTTTGGCATTATATAAATTTTAACTATTTAAATTACTTATTTTGAATCAATTTTAAGAATTTATGAAGATAAATTTATAAAAGAGCAAGGCAAGCGCCCTGCTCTAGGAGTTTTACTCGACTTCAGCGTCTATAACGTCGTCGTCTTTTTTGTTGTTTCCGCCGTTTGCTCCAGCGTTTTCATCTTTTTTATACATAGCTTCTGCTAGTTTGTGGCTAGCTTTGCTTAGAGCTTCTACTTTTGCATCGATCTGCTCTTTTGAAGAATTTTCATCTTTTAAGACCTCTTTTAGATCGTTTAGCGCAGCTTCGATGTTACTTCTATCTTCAGCTGGGACTTTCTCGCCAAGCTCGCTCATACTCTTTTCAGTTTGGTGAACTAGTGCATCTGCTTGATTTCTAGCCTCAACTGCATCTTTGCGCTTTTTGTCCTCTTCTTTGTGAAGTTCAGCATCTTTTACCATGTTGTTTATCTCTTCTTCGCTTAGACCGCTTGATCCAGAGATAGTGATGTTTTGAGCTTTACCAGTTGCTTTATCTTTTGCTGAAACAGTTAAAATTCCGTTCGCGTCGATGTCAAACTCAACTTCTATTTGAGGTACGCCTCTTGGAGCTGCTGGGATGCCTTCGAGGTTGAAATTTCCAAGTGATTTATTATCCCTTGCAAACTCACGCTCACCTTGTAAAACCATGATAGTAACGGCACTTTGGTTATCTTCAGCAGTTGAGAAAACTTGGCTTTTCTTAGTTGGTATGGTTGTACCTTTTTCGATGATCTTTGTCATCACGCCGCCAAGTGTTTCGATACCAAGGCTAAGCGGAGTTACGTCAAGAAGTAGCACATCCTTAACGTCGCCTTTTATAACCGCACCTTGGATCGCAGCACCTATAGCTACGACTTCATCTGGGTTTACGCTCTTATTTAGCTCTTTGCCAAATGCCTTTTTAACTTCTTCCTGAACGAGTGGCACACGAGTTGAACCACCGACCATTACGACCTCTTTGATGTCGCTTTTATTTAAACCAGCGTCTTTTGTTACCTCATTTATCTTAGTGATAGTCTCGCCTACAAGTGAGTCGATCATACCCTCAAATTTAGCACGAGTTAGCTTTTTGACAAGGTGTTTTGGACCAGTCGCATCAGCTGTGATAAATGGTAAATTTATCTCAGTCTCTTGAGCTGAGCTTAGCTCTTTTTTAGCATTTTCAGCAGCTTCTTTTAAGCGTTGAAGTGCCATGATATCGCCTTTTAGATCGATACCATTTTCGTTTTTAAACTCACTTACTAGCCAGTCAATTATCTTGTTATCAAAGTCATCGCCGCCCAAGAATGCGTTACCGCCAGTTGCCAAAACTTCAACGATATTATCACCAGTCTCTAGCACTGTAACGTCAAATGTACCACCACCTAAGTCGTAAACTAAAATTTTTTCAGCCTCTTTTTTATCAAGACCATAAGCGAGCGCTGCAGCTGTTGGCTCGTTGATGATACGAAGTACGTTTAGTCCTGCAATCGTTCCAGCCTCTTTTGTAGCCTTTCTTTGGCTATCGTTAAAGTATGCTGGCACTGTGATAACCGCATCTGTTACCTTCTCGCCAAGATATGCTTCAGCGTCTTCTTTTAGTTTGATAAGAATTTTTGCTGAAATTTCTTGTGGAGTATAAACCTTACCAGCGATCTCAACTGCGCAAGCGCCGTTTCTATCTACGACATGATATGGCAAGCGGCTTTTTGCCTCTTCAGCATTTTTTTCATTGCTCATCAAACCCATGATACGTTTGATAGAATATATCGTTTTTTCAGGGTTTGTAACTGCTTGACGTTTTGCAACGTCACCTACTAGAATTTCACCTTTGTCTGTAAAAGCGACAACAGATGGAGTTGTATTTTTACCCTCTTTGTTTGGGATAACCTTGCTCTCGCCGCGCTCAAAAACGCTCACACAAGAGTTTGTTGTACCTAAGTCTATACCTATAACTTTTGACATATTTTTCCTTTTTATTAGATTTTATTTTTATAAATTTAGTTTGCTACACTGACCATAGCTGGGCGTAAAACCCTACCATTTATCATATAGCCTTTTTGCAAAGCTTGCACGATTTGACCACTCTGCTTCTCCTCGCTATCGACCTTTAAAACTGCATTATGCACGCTTGGATCAAACTCAGTATCAGTTGGTATCTCACTTACGCCATGCTTTTCAAAGCATTTTTTAAACTGATTTATAGTTATCAAAATACCCTCTTTGATCTTTTTGGCAAATTCATCATCCTCTGGATCAAAATTCGCAGCGATTTCAAGAGCATCGATGACTGGTAGCAAATCCCTAGCAAATTTCTCATTTGCATAGTTTGCAACGTCCGTCTTCTCTTTTTCATAACGCTTTTTGATATTTTCAAACTCAGCATTTGCTCTATAATATTTATCAGTTATCTCCCCGAGCTCTTTTTCAAGTTTTTCAACCTTTGAAATATCGCCAAGTGCGTCCAAATTTACACTATCATTAGCTAGTTCTTGCACAGGCTCAACCTCAGCTAGGTTTTGCTCTTTTACCTCTTCGCTCACGCAGCCTCCTTTATTAAATTTATAAATTTCACATAGTCAGTATAAATACTGCCAGCACAGATCATCTGTGCTTCGTTGCCAAGATAGTTTGTACTAAATTTAAGCCCCATAAAATTTTCATCAAACATAGGAGAAAATGTAAGTTTCTCATCCATTTGCAGACTAAAACTTGGGTCAAAAACCATCTTAAAACGTCTATCCTTAAACATATCAAAGGCTAAAATTTCATTTTCTTGGAAGTAAATTTTAGTCCTTTTAAGCTCTCTTATTTTACTTTTTAGTTCGCTTAAACCAACTTGAGAGCAGATAAGCTCAAGTTTGTTTAAACTAACTCCAGCAAGATTACTTAAAAATTTATACATCCTAGCATCAAATTTGATAACGATCTCATCTTCGCCAAAATTTAAGATCATATATCTATTATTTAAATTTAAAATTTCTAGCAACTCATTATCGATTGTGCCAAAAATCATACAATAAAGCTCAAATTCATCACATAGTTTTTGCAGCCCTTCGGCATCATTTATCTCTAAATTTATATCACTTATAGCAAAAATTTCACTCCAATATCTTCTCATCGCAGCAATTGTTGGGATCCTACCGCCACTAATGTGAAGCTTTGTGATCTCGCCCTCATCTGAAAGCTTTTTGAAATAAACGCGTATCGTAGAAGCTGGAATAGCCGCGCTCATACGAGAGCCAAGCTCATTTGAACCAATAGGCATATTGTCCTGCAAATAAGCCTCGATGATAGAATTTAGTATCAAATCACGTTTATTTGTTTTACTCACTTTTAGCACTCTTTCTTTTTAATTGCTAAGCGGATTATACAACTTTAGTTTATCAATGTCAAGTATTTAAGTTAAAATAATTTATTTATGTATTTTTAGTCTATATAACTAAGCTTATTTAATATTAATTATATAAGCCTTTCCGAAAATAAAATTATAATAAACAATTAAATAAACTTAAAAGTC
>NZ_CABPVR010000005.1:52042-72151 GCF_902460875.1 Campylobacter concisus
TTTTAATTTATTTATACGTATTACTATTATTTATATATTTTTTTATGTATATTTAATAAAATAATCCGTATAATACTTTAATGATTGAAACAAGTGATATATTTAATTTGCTTCACAATGCAGTTGAGGCAAAAAATATCGGTAAGAAAATTTCACAAGCAAAAATGGCAGAAGAGCTTGGTATACCAATGAGAACATATCAAGATTGGAGGCTTGGCAACTCAAAGCCACAAGCTGCTGCTGCAGTTTGCAAACTGCTTTGTGAGCTTGACGACGATGAAATATTATTTGTTATCAATAAGATGAGAAAGTTATTAGGAAAATAGATGGAAAATTTGACACAAAAAGAGAGAATAGACCTTGAGAGCGTGTTTGCAGCTATCTGCACTAAAAAAGAGCCTAAATTTTTAGGTTTCTATAAAGACTTTTACTCGAGTGCAATTTTAAAATTTTACGTTGTTAAAGACAGAATTAAAAAAATAAAAATCAAGAAAAATTAGTTTTATATTGTTTGAGTAAAAACACTTTTTGGTACTTTTAAAGGTTAATAATTTAGATAAATTCTCCTTAAATATTGACTTTATTTAAAGAGAATTTACCGACTTATTTTTTACCAAATTTAGCTAGAGCTCTTTGGTAGTCCTCTTCGCTATCGATGCCGATACTTTGACTTTCAACCTCTAGCATCGCTATCTTTTTGCCATTTTCTAGGGTACGGAGCTGCTCGAGCTTTTCGGTATTTTCAAGGCTTGAAGTAGCAAGAGCGCAAAACTCTTTTAAGCTTTTTACACTGTATCCGTAAATGCCAAGGTGCGCTTTGTAGCTTTTACACTCGCTTCTGTTAAATGGTATCCTTGATCTTGAAAAGTAAAGTGCATATCCCTCAAAATCAGTCACTACCTTAACTAAATTTTTATCATCTGCAAACTCATCATCCATCTTTTTATAGCAAGAAAACATAAAAGCTTTTTCCCTATTTTGCTCGCAAAATGCCCTAAATTTAGCGATATTTTCAGGCTCGATAAATGGCTCATCAGCCTGAACATTTATGATGATCTCGCTCTCATTTAGCCCCAAAATTTGCGCTGCTTCGTTTATCCTATCAGTCCCGCTTTGATGATCTTTGCTAGTTAGCACCGCTTTTATACCGTGAGCTTTGGCAATATCCAGCACACTTTGCTCATCCACAGCAACCACCACATCATCCACGCCACTTACTCTAAGAGCCGTTGCCACAAACATTGGCACGCCATTTATCTCTTTTAAAATTTTATTACTAAACCTTGTTGAAGCAAGGCGAGCTGGGATGATTATCATCGCTCGATCCATTCTAGGACGCACTTTTCTATATCGTCCTCTTTTATGATGTTTTTGTGTAAAATTTTCGCGCTAAATAGCGAATTAATTGAGCTTGGCACGCTGTCATTTAAGATTTTAGCGGTCTTTGCCAGCGCATCTTTCTCATCTTTTGTATCTTTGATCTGGCACGCTTTGATCATGCTTGGCGTAAATTTCACCCAGTGCGCGGTCGATGTGATGACGTTTATGCGGCTAGCATCCACCATCTTAAAGCAAGTAGCTGTATGCGGATCGATCGCATAGCCGCCCCTTGCGAGCTTTGCGATGTATGCCTCGCACTCTTTATCGTCGCACCAGCTAGCCTCAAAGTCCTCTTTTAGCGTTTCAAGCTCCTGCTTGCTAAGCTCATAAAATTTATTTTTTGCTAGGCTTTGCATGAGCTCATTTGTTCTAACGCTGCCAAATTTATCAAACAGCAAGCGCTCGACGTTTGAGCTGATCAAAATGTCCATCGCTGGGCTTATCGTCTTAACCAGCTTTTTGTCCCTGAGGTCGTAAATGCCAGTGGTGAAAAACTGCGTCAAGATGTTGTTTGCGTTTGAAGCGATCTTGATCTTGCCGATCTTTGCGCCCATTTTTTTAGCGTAATACGCCCCAAGTGCGTTGCCGAAATTTCCACTTGGCACGATGATATCAAAGCTCTCGTTTGCTTTAAGCACCTTTTGTTTTAGCAAATTTGCGTAGGCGTAGGCGTGGTAGATGATCTGAAATAGAATTCTGCCAAAATTTACCGAGTTTGCCGCGCTTAGTTTAAGGCGCTTTTTCTTCAGCTCAGCCTTAAATTTATCATTTGCAAGCAATGTTTTTAACGCTCTTTGAGCGTCGTCAAAGTCGCCTTTTATGCCAAAAACCTTTAAATTTTCACCCTGCATGGTCTGCATTTGCAGTTTTTGAACCTCGCTCGTACCGCCATCTGGATAGAGACAAACGACCTTGATATTTTCGTCGTTTGCAAAGGTTTGAAGTGTAGCAGGGCCCGTATCACCGCTAGTTGCGCACATGATAAGGTATCTTTCGCTCCTCTCTTTGGCTAGCTGGCTAAGCAGCGAGCCAAAAGGCTGAAGTGCCATATCCTTAAATGCCCTAGTTGGGCCATGATATAGCTCGTTTACGTATAAATTTTTATCTATTTTTTTTAAAATGACTGGATGCTTTGGATCATCAAAACTCGCGTATCTCTTAACCGCCTTTTTGAAAAACGCCTCTGGCACATCAAATTTAAATAGTGATATGATATAAAGTGCGAGCTTCTCATAGCTTAATTGTGAGAGCTCTTGCCACTTTGATTTTGTTATCTTTGGAAGCTTCTTTGGTGCGTAAAGTCCGCCATGAGCGGAGCTTGGGCTAAGCATAGCTGTGCTTAAATTTACATTTTTTATCTTTTCATCTTTTACACTTCTTGTCGGTGTTAGTCTCATTTTTTGCCTTTTTTGGTTGATTTTTTTATCCAAGTTTTATACTTTTTAAATATCTCTTTTGGCTTTAAGGATAGAATTTCTGGGGTTTCGTAGCTGTGGTGCTTTCTTATAAATTTAGCCACTTTTTTAAATTTAGCGTCCATTTTTATGAGTAAAATTTGCTCTTTTTCACCAAAAAGCTTCTCTTGCCAAAGATAAATGCTTTTTGCGCTAAAGCTACTTACACAAGCTGCAAAGCCCTTTTTTACGAGCCTCTTGCTTAGTTTTTTTGCCTCTTTTTTCTTTGCGACCGAGGTGACTAAAATTCTCATTTTGATCTAAATTTTCCTTTTAAAAAGTGGCTCATTATAACAAAATGGGCTTAAATTTGCTGCGCCAAAACCTTTTTAAACTCTTCGCTTAGCGCAACTTCAAGAGTTATAAGCGATACTCTCAGCCCAAAGTCCTTTGCCTTTACATAGTCCTTTTGCGTCATCAAAAGCGAGGTCGCACCATATCTTTTTAAAATCTCTTCTAGCTCATCTTTTGAAAAATCATAATGGTCAGGAAAAAAGACGCAAGCTACACACTCATCAAAAAATAGCTTGAGGCGCTCTGGGTTTGCTATGGCGGTAACTAGAACCATTTTTTCGCTTTTATTTAAAATTTCACTCTTTCTAAAGTGAGTTTGTCCTTCGCTTGCGATAAAATCAGCAAATTTATAAAAGCTAAATGGATATCTATAGGCCCCGCTTGGTAGGCAAAATTTTAGCTTTGGCTCAGGGTTTGGGCGCACTAAGATGTCAAATTTTGCTATGTCGAATTTAGAAAAACCATCATCAAGCAAAATATACTTTGCGCCATGCTCTTTGGCATATTTTATAGCTACTTTCCTATCTTCGCTTACTATTACATTTGCGTTTTTAAGGCTTGTAGCGTATATCATCGCCTCATCGCCACTTGCTGCTACGTCAAGTAAAATTTCGCCATTTCGAGCGACAATTTGCATGCCTTTGCTCTTTCTTTTATAGCCTCTAAGAATGATAAAAGCACCTTCGAAATTTTTAGCAATTGCCACGCAAAGTGGAGTCTTTCCACTTCCTCCTAGAGTTAAATTTCCAACACTTATTACCTTTATACCAAAGTCTATTTTTCTAGCAGTAAATTTCTTAAAAATAACAATAAGAAAATATATAAAACTTAATGGCAAAAGTAAAAATGCTAGTAAAATTTGAAAGAAATTTGGGCGAAAGAAGTAGTCATTCGCCCAAGTATGCAAGAAAATATTTAATTTCTTAAACACGAGTTTTAGAAATTTCTTTTACTTTGTTGCAGACGTATTGCACCTCTTCATCGCTTAGACTATGATAAATAGGCAGTGACAATACTTGCTGATAATTTTTTAAAGCATTTGGAAAATCATTTACTTTAAGTGAGTATTTGTTTTTGTAATAACTTAGTAAATGTATCGGTATGTAGTGCAATGATGTGTGAATGCCGTGCTCCAAAAGTTCTCTAGCAAAGCCATCACGATTTTTATTTATCTTAATAATATACTGAGTATAAATGTGCTCGCGTTTTTTGACAGGGATTGTTATATTGTGGCACTCACCAAGCTCTTTATCATAAATTTTTGCGATCTCTTGCCTTCTTTGTATGAGCTTGTCTGTTCTTTCTAGCTGCGCAATAGAAAATGCTGCATTTATCGAGTTTATATCATACTTTAAGCCAATATCTACGACATCATAAATATAACTCAAGCTGCCGAATTTATCAATGCCATTTACAAGGGCATAGTTGCGAAGTAGTTTTGCTCTTTTATAAATTTCCTCATCATTTGTCGTAAAAAATCCAACCGTTGATATAGGATTTTGTACACGCGAATGTGTTTGAAAGCACGATAAAAAGGAGTCTGAGCCAACTTTTTTGCCATTGTATGTTAGTCCCATACCGCGATTTGCATCATCTAAAATTTTTACACCGTATTTCTCACAAACCGCCGTTATCTCGTCCATCCTGGCACTTTGACCTGCGATATGAGAGATAAAAGCACATTTTAATTTTTTATGATTTTGCTCTTTTAGCACTTTCTCAAGGGCGTCTGGGCAGATGTTAAAATCTTCTTCATCAACATCCACAAAAATAGGTTCAGCATCAAAATGTCTAACAGCTTGTGCAATGCTAGGAAAGGCATTTATGGAGCAAATGACCTTATCTCCGCGTTTAGTGTCAAGCGCGCTTAGTGCCAAGTGATGTGCAGCTGCAATATTATTTGTGGTAACTACAAATTTTGCACCAAAATACTCTTTTAACTTCTCTTCAAATCTAGCAACGATATTAGTAGTATTTTCAGAGTGCAAAGCCTCCTCAATAAGCTCACTTTCACGCTCAGTGATAGTTGGTCTATAAAACGGAATCTCTCTCATCTTTAATCCTTTAAATTTTCACTATCAACGGCATTTGTCGTTTAAACCTGTTTAAAACAACTCTATTTTCTATATCCGATACTGCTTTTAATCCGAACTTTTTGATGACTTGCTCCTTGTTATTTTCTAAATTTTCTAAAATCTCATCGATAACAGCATAGCTGTAACCTATGTCACCTTCGTCACTTTGTCCATCCCACAAATCAGCAGAAGGTGCTTTGTTGATAAAATTTTTATCAACCCCAAGATGTTTTGCAAATTCAAAAATTTCACTTTTGTAAAGCTCTCCGACAGGATTTATCGCACATGCTAAATCCCCAAATATCGTACCGTATCCAAGCATAAGCTCACTTTTGTTGCTTGTTCCGATAACTAGAGCGTTTATACTAGATGAATAATCATAAAGTAAGCTCATTCTAACTCTAGCTGCTAAATTCCCTTTTCTTAAATTGCTTAAATTTACATCTATCGTTTCGTAAAAGGCATTTAAAATGCCCTCTATGGATAAAACCTTATATTTTATGTTTAGTTTTTCGCATAAATTTAAGGCATCGTCCATATTTTGTCTGTTTGATGATGCTGTTGGCATGATGAGTGCATGAGTTTCATTTGGTTTTGCTCTTGCACACAAAGTCGCTACTACAGCAGAATCAATACCTCCACTAACACCCAACAACAAATTTTTATCTTTAGTTTTATCTCTTAAGCTTAAAACTAAAGTTTCTTCAATCTTTTGATACTCCTTCATTCTTCCTTTGCCTAGATTTGCTTCCTTTTGCAAAAATTATACTCATTAAATTTAAAATTTTTCTTTAAGTTTAAGTAAAAAGATGTAAAAATTTTAAGAAATAATAAATTTAAGGTAAAAAATGAGAGTAATGCATAAAAGCTTTGGAGATTTTGGCACTAATTGTTACATCGTTACAAAAAATAATTCATCTTTAGTGATAGATCCAGGAGATGGGGCAAAAGAATGGGTTTTGCAAAATGCTAAAAATTTAAAAGCCATCCTTTGTACTCATGGGCATTTTGATCATATTTTTGACGCTGGTGAATTAAAAGATGAGCTAGAAATTCCAGTTTATATTAACAAATTTGATGCTTTCATGTGCGAGAGTGATATTTTTGGTTATATGAAAAATACTTTTACTCCAGATGTTTTGGTTGATAATGATAAAAATTTTAACATTGATAATTTTTACATTAAATTTCATCATTTTCCAGGACATAAACCAGGTTGCTCGATGATAGAGATAGATGATACGATGTTTAGCGGGGATTTTTTATTTAGAGGGAGCATAGGACGCTGGGATTTTCCTTTTTCAGATAAAAATGAAATGTTAAAAAGCCTAGAAAAGTGTAAAAATTTAAAAGACAACTTTACGCTTTATCCAGGACACGGAGAAGGCAGTACACTAAAGGCCGAGCAAAATAATATTAATTATTGGATAGATATAGTAAAAAATAGCTAAAAATTTTCGGTGATATTAATTTCAAGTTTCAAACTTTTAAAATACACTTAATCACTATTAAAAATTTATATTTTTTATAAAACTAAGGATCGATCAAAAAAGATAGAAAAATTTTATATGGAGTCTATTAAATTTTAAAGAGGTCCGAGCGAAAGCTCGCTCGGATTAATGTTTTAGAAGCTATATTTTGCTTCAAATCTTATACGATTTTGTTTAAAGCTTTCGCTATCTTTTTTATCTTTAGCAGCTGCATACCAAGTTAAGAAGTTAAGTTTTTTACTGTATTTATAGCTTGCACCTGTATACCATTCGCTTCTTTTTGCTCTTTCTTTACCAAGTCCCCAACTATAACCTTTACCTTGAGTATATCCAGCATCAAAGCCAAATTTATCTATGTCATATCCAGTATTAACAAACCAGTAGTCGTTGTTTCCTTTGATGTTATTGTAATATTGTCTGCTACCATTCATTACACCATTTAATATCTTGGTTGGATTAATCAACTGACCATTTGATTCAATTGAAACAAATGAATATTTATTATTGTCTTTGTTTTTAGCATCAAAGTCTAAATAACCAGCGTTAAGTTTGGCACCAAATAGTTTTGTGCCAGCTTGAACTGCCCAGAAATTTGCATCAGCTACTTTTTTATGGTCTGAATCATTGTGAACAAATTGTCCTTTTAAGTTTAGGTTTACATCATCAGTTACATTAAAGCTAACACCAGCTTCAGCACCATAAAGTGTTGCTATCTCTTGAAGGTTAGCAATTGCAGCCTTAAATGATACTGGATCATAGCTGCCAGCTGCACCTAAATAGTAAAGGTTGCCTGGAGCATCTCCGAAGTTGTTTGTTAAAACATCAGTGCCATTTATTTTTTCTTTTCCATCCACTATATTTTTAACTAATGGACCATCGTTGTCTTGATCGCTTGCCAAAGCATCATAAGCAGCAGCAGTTAAAGTAAGACCAGGCACATCAGTACTTACTACTTTTAAACCAGCGCCAGCTAGCTCACCATCATCATAGAAAGTTTTTATAAGTTGTTTGCCAGCTGTAATAGTAGTATTAGCTACCTTGTAGCCTAGATACATCTCATATACTGAGAATGAACTAGTTGTATCTGTTTTGTCTGTACCAACTCCTGCATTATCTCCTGAGCCATCAGCTGTTGTTGGAGCATATCTTAGTGTTAAAACTCCAAAGAAATTATCATCTATAGCAGCTTTAAATGAAGTAATCATTCTAAAAGCATGGCCTGCAGTATTACCTTTTACAGTATCAGCTGTAGTTTTCTTAGTACTATCATTTGTATAACGATATCTTGCAAATCCTGAAAGATCTACATTTTTTATAGCTTCTTCAAGTGGAGTTGCACTTGCAACGCTTGAAAATGCACCTAAAGCAACCAAAGCAGCTAAGCTAACTTTTGTAATTTTCATCTAAATCTCCTTTTGATAAAAAGTTTTGAAAGGATATTATCATAGAAAATTAATTTTATTGCTTAATTTTTCTTAAAAATTTAAAAAATGTTACCAATTATTTACCAAAATAGGATAATGAGATAAAGATTGTCTTTTTAAAATTTCGTTTTATTTGGGATTAAAAATCAAAAATTTTTACTTACTTTTAGCTATTAGCCTTAGCTTCTTCTCGCTCTTTTTTCTGCCTTATAGCAGCTTCTTTTTGGATATTTTTTTGTTGAGCCAAGAAGATATGCTCTTCAAGTGTGACAAGTTGAAATACTCCTTCAAAAATTTTTATATCTTTAACGTATCCAAGCACTTTTACTTCTCTTTTTCTGCTCTCTTCAAATCTTGCTTGAGCGTCAAATTCCACCACGTCACCAAGCTTTAGTGGCCCAAAGAAATTTATCCTAGCCCCGATACTAACGCAAAATTCTTCATTAATAGCTAAAAGGGCAGCATGATTTGCGCCCATAAAAATAAATCCACTATGAATAAGCCCCTCAGTATCGCACACCATATCATCCGTAGTAAAAAATCTAGTCTTTGCGTGATTTTTTTCAAGTAAAAATGCCGTTCCGCTAAAATTTAGCTTTGCAAGTGGAGCAGTTTTGATCTCGTTTCTTAATGGATTTTCATCTTCTGGTAAGATTATTTGCGACTCATCTTTTACATCATAGATATTTTCTTCTGCCATTTTTATCCTTAAATTTTAACTCTAACATATGCTCTTTTTGGCGCTGGGTAGCCCTCGATGGTCTTTGTACTATCATTTGGATCTAAGAAATTTCCAAGGCTCTCACCATCTATCCACTGCGTTTTTCGCTGCTCATTTAGATCAGTAGCCTTTGTCTCAAGCAAGGTAAAATCCTTAAATTTAGCCCTCTCGCACCAGTTTTGCAATGCCGAGAGAGTCGGTACAAAGTAGATATTTGGAATTTTTGAATACCTATCTTTTGGGCTCAGCGCAAAATCGCCCTCCATGTCAATATACATAGTATCTAAAAATAGCTCGCCTCCAGGATTCAAAGCCATTTTTAGCTCTTTTAGCATCTTTATAGGATCGCTTCTATGATAGATGACACCAAGGCAAAAAATAGTGTCAAATTTTGCTGCGTATTCAGGCAAGCTCTCTACCCCAAGAAGCTCATAGTTGATATTTGAGCGGATAAATTTATTTAAAAAGGCAAACTGCAAATATGTATGCACACTAGGATCAAAGCCGGTTATGCTTTTTGGGCCGTACTCAAGCATCTTAAACATATAATATCCATTGTTGCACCCCACATCAGCCACACTTTTGCCGGCTAAATTTAGGTGCGGGGCAAGGATATTAAATTTAATAAAACTTTGCCATTCGCTATCTATATATATATCATCAAGCAAAAATGGCCCTTTTCGCCAAGGTTTTAGGCTAAGGGCGAGATCAAAAATTTCATCTTTTTTAGCTTGGTCTAAATTTTTAAATTTCACATTTACACTATCTTTTAGCTCAAGATCGCAGTCAAAATTTGCTAAATTTTCTATCCTATTATAAATTTGCTTTTGCTGCTCGTTAAATTTGCTAAGATCCACGCTATTTCCAGTCGACGATATTGTGTGGACACTCTTTTTGGTAGGTGCCAGTCGCGTCATAATACTCTTTACAATCATTATAATATTGAGTCGAAACTCCACGCTCATTCATATAAAGACAACCGTTGAAAAATAGCGCTATAAAGCCTAAAAATATAATCTTTTTCATGTGGCGGATTTTATCATAAATAAAAATTTTATGCTAGAATAGCAGGCAGTTTTAGAGCCAAGTTTGGCTAAGATTAAGCAAAAAAGGCATTTTATGCAAAGAAGAGATTTTTTTAAATTCAGTAGTTTTTTAGG
Source organism: Campylobacter concisus (assembly GCF_902460875.1). GTDB lineage: Bacteria > Campylobacterota > Campylobacteria > Campylobacterales > Campylobacteraceae > Campylobacter_A > Campylobacter_A concisus_AA. The sequence goes on from NZ_CABPVR010000005.1 coordinate 62,041, forward strand.
TGCAGCGAGTCTGCTTCCAAGTGTCACTCTAGCTAGCGATGAGCCAGCAAGTCCAGTTGTTAGAAATTTCGATGTAAATTTTAAGCACCAGCTGCTTGAAAAGGGCAAAAGCTCAAAAATTTGGTTACCACTCCCACTAAGCACCACTTATCAGCAACTAACTCAAGACTACGTCATAAACACAACCGCTAAAAACGTCTATATTTCAGATACGCTAATACCTACAATGTATGCTGATTTTGAAGAAAATGAGCCAAGACCTATCTTAAATGTGCAGTTTAAAATTCAAACAACAGAGCGTAACACTGACTTTAGCAAGGTAAATTACGATCCAAACGAGAAGGTAGATCCTGCAGTTTTAGAGTTTTTAAAACCAACTTCACACATCCCAACTGACGGCGTCGTAAGAGCAAAAGCGCTAGAGATTATCGGCAATACTAAAGGCGATTTAGAGCGCGCAAAAGCGATCTACACGTGGGTTGCAAACACTATGCAGCGTGATAACAGCATCCTAGGATGTGGCACAGGCGACGTTAAAGCCATACTTGAAAGTGGCAAATTAGTTGGCAAATGTACCGACATAAACTCAGTTTTTGTTGGACTTTGCAGATCAGTTGGCATCCCAGCAAGAGAAATTTTTGGTATCAGGGTTGGTCAGTCTAGATTTTCAGATCAGATGGGCAGCGCAAAAGATGGCGTAGCTAAAATTTCAGGCGGACAGCACTGCAGGGCTGAATTTTACCTAAAAGGCTATGGTTGGATACCGGTTGATCCAGCTGATGTCACAAAGGTAAGACTGGGCGAGAAGCTAACAAATAACGACGCCAAGATCGTAGCTGTGAGAGATTATTGCTTTGGTAACTGGGAGATGTGCTGGATAGGCTTTAACTACGGCCGCGACTTTATCTTAAAGCCAACTCCAGAGCAAACTCCGCTAAATAACTTCGGCTATCCATACGCTGAAGTTGATGGCAACACACAAAATTATTATTCGCCAAAAGAATTTAGCTACGACTACGTCTCAGCCGAGCTAAAATGAGAGCCTTTTGGCTGATACTCACATCCATAGGTAGTGCTATTGGCGCTACCTTGTGCTGCTTGCCAGCACTTCTTTTCTTGCTTTTTGGCACTTCTTTTTCATTTCTATCTTGGACACAAAATTTATACGAGTACCGCGTCCCTTTAAGCATCGTGGCAGTCATTTGCTTTGTGATTTCAGGAATTAGTCTATTTTACAAGCCAAAAAGCTGTAACCTGAGTTATAAAAAGAAAAAATGGATACTTATATATATACTTTTTGGAGTGATTTTGCTTTTACTCCTTACATACCCAGAGCTTTTAGGAGAAATTTATGCGTAAAATTTTAGTTTTAGCCCTTCTTACACTTAGTTGCTACGCTGATAAAAAGATAGAAATTTCAGTACCTAGCATGCACTGCCCGCTTTGCACGGCGATAGTAAGAAAGGCTGCTCTTAGCGTTGAGGGCGTAAAAAAGGCAGATGTATCGCTAAAAGAGCGAAAAGCTGTCGTTATAACAGATGATAATGTCGATGAAAAAGAGCTTTTAAAAGCAGTCGATGCGACTGGCTATAAGGGCGAGATAAAATAAATCTACGGAGGCAAATATGTCAAATAGTGAAATTCTAACGAAATTTGAGACACTTGCTGCGATACCACACTGCAGTTATGAGACCGATAAGATGCGTGATTTTCTAGCTAGCTATGCAAAAGATAAGGGCTGTGAGGTCACAGTCGATAGTTTTGGCAACATTCATGCGTTTAAAGGCAAGCCAAAAATTTGCTTGCAAAGCCACTACGACATGGTCTGCATGGGCGATGCTCCAAAGATCGAGATAGTTTATGGCGATGATGGCTACATGAGAGCTAAAAACTCATCTTTAGGTGCCGATAACGGCATCGGCGTGGCTATCATGATGCAGATGATAAGCGAATTTGACGACATAGAGTGCCTCTTTACAAACAATGAAGAAGTCGGCATGATCGGAGCCACTGGCTTTAATGGCGATCTCAAAGCCGATAAGCTTTTAAATTTAGACAGCGAAGAAGACGACCGCGTCACTATCGGCTGCGCTGGCGGTGTAAATTTATTTGCCACTATCTCGCTTAATAGCAAAAAAACAAAAGAGAGCACGCTTTATGAAGTAAAAGTAAGTGAGCTTCCTGGCGGACACTCTGGTAATGAGATACATAAAGATATCCCAAATGCGATCAAGGTTTTGGCGGCATTTGTGACAAAAAATGGCTGTAAGCTTGTCAAATTTGAAGGTGGCGAGCGAAGCAACTCTATCCCAAGTGGCGCAACCGCACTGGTTCTAAGCGATAAAGAGCTAAAGAGCGAGTGTGAGAATTTAAGCGTGAAAAAGCTTGGCAAGGGGGATGAAATTTTAGAAAATGGCGAGAAAATTTTAGCTTTAATTAACTCATTTTCACAAGGCGTAAGAGCCTATAACTGCGAGCTAGGCATACCGCAAGATAGCGTAAACCTCTCACTTGCAAAGATCAAAGATGATGGCGTGCTTGAAGTGGAGTTTTTTGCTAGATCTATGAGCAAAGATGGACTAAATAGGATGGAATTTGAAATTTCTGAGCTTGCAAAAGCGCTTGACTTTAGCGTCATTGCAAAAGATAGGAATCCTGCTTGGAAGCCTATAAATGATAAATTTGCAAACGATATCTTAGAAGAGCTAAAAATTTATAAGCCAAATGCAAGGATAACAGCTGTGCATGCTGGACTTGAATGCGGCGTGCTTTTGGAGAAAAAAGCGGGTCTTAGCGCTTGCTCAATAGGACCAAATATCCACTCACCTCACTCAACAAGAGAGTGCTGTGAGATTGAATCTGCGCTTTTTATAGAAAAAGTCGTTCGCGGTATCGTTAAAAAATATAACTCATAAAAAATAAAATTTGCTAGAAATTTCTAGCAAATTTTATATCTCAAAGCATCTAAGCCAAATTTGCCCGCAAGTACGAGCAAATTTAGATTATTTTTCAAACTCATAAACGATCTTGCCACTTTTTATAGTAGTAGTCGCCGCACCTTTTAGCTTTTTACCAAAGAGTGGAGAGTTTATTGATTTTGAGCGGTTTATCTTTTCGTCATAAACATACTCGATCTCAGGATCTATCACTGCTATATCAGCTAGCATGCCAACTGCCAGCCTGCCTTTATCTTTTAAATTTAGCATCCTAGCCGCATTTGTCGAGGTTAGCTCCACCATGCGCTCTAGGCTTATAATGCCCTCATTTACGAGCTTTAGCGTAAGTGGCACAAGGGTTTGAAGTCCGATGATACCAAATGGTGCCTTGTCAAATTCCACTATCTTTTCGTCTGTGTGGTGTGGCGCATGGTCGGTGGCGATAACGTCTATAAGGCCGCTTTTTAGCGCCTCTCTCACCGCTTTTACGTCGCTTATCTCACGAAGTGGCGGTGACATTTTGAAATTTGTATCATAGGCATTTTTCAAAATTTCATCGTCGCTAAAGCTAAAGTGGTGAGGTGTTGCCTCACAAGTGATGTTTATGCCCTCTTTTTTGCCCATTTCGATGATCTTTAGCGAGTACTCAGAGCTTACATGAGCGATATGGATGTGTGCTTTAGTAAGCTTTGCTAGTAGCATGTCACGGCTCACTGCGATCTCCTCTTTCTCCCTTGCCATGCCACGAAGCCCAAGGATCGCCGAGACCTTGCCCTCGTGCATGACGCCCTGCCTGCAAAGCGAGCAATCCTCTGAGTGACTTATACAAAAGCTACCAAACATACTTGAATACTCAAGTGCTGCTCTCATCACGCTTGAGCTAGTCACTGGTAGGCCATCATCACTAAATGCAACTGCGCCAGCTTCTATAAGATCGCCCATTTCAACGATCTCATTGCCACCAAGTCCTTTGCTGATGGCTGCTATTGGCAAAAGATCGATCAGTCCGCAGTTTTTAGCCTTTTCTATCATTGCCCTTGTGATTGAGGCGTTGTCATTTACTGGGTTTGTGTTAGCCATGCAAAGGCAGGTGGTCACTCCTCCAGCTACGGCTGCCTGCGAGCCTGAGATGATGTCGTCTTTGTACTCTTGACCAGGATCGCGAAAGTGCACGTGCATGTCGATAAGTCCTGGCATGACGAGCTTGTTTGTGGCATCGATGACCCTATCAGCCTCAAATTTCTCACTTCCGATTTTGGCTATTTTGCCGTTTTCTATTAGGATATTTGCCTTAAATTTCTCGTCGCTATTTACGATAGTGCCGTTAATTATTGCTATTTTCATCGTTAGCCCCTATTTTTTGCAAGCGTATTTAGTATCGCCATTCTTATGGCAACGCCGTTTTCTACTTGATTTAGTATGACTGAGTGTGTGCCATCAGCCACGTCTGAGTTTAGCTCCACACCTCTATTTATCGGTCCTGGGTGCAGCACGATCGCATCAGGCTTTGCTAGCTTTATCCTATTTTTATTTAGTCCAAAGAATTTCGAGTACTCTCTCGAGCTTGGAAATGCCACGTCCGCACCGCCACGCTCTAGCTGGATGCGAAGCATGATGATGACATCACTGCCCTCGCAAGCCTCCTCCATGTTTTTGCAAATTTGAGACTCAAAGACCTCAGCGTCTTTTGGCATCATCATCCTTGGCGCAAAGAGCTTTAAATTTATGCCAAATTTCTTCATCGCCCAGATGTCTGACCTTGCCACGCGGCTTCTAGCGATGTCGCCGATGATTGCTACGTTTAGATTTTTATCCAAAATTTTACCATGCTCTCTTAGTGTAAAAAGATCAAGCAGAGCTTGGCTTGGGTGCTCATTTGTGCCATCCCCTGCGTTTACGACGCTAGCCTCTGTTCTATCCGCTGCAAATTTTGCCGCTCCAGAGCTTGGATGACGAAGTACGATGATGTCAGTTCTCATCGCAGCCATGTTATTCATCGTGTCATTTAGGCTCTCGCCCTTTGTCACGCTAGAGTTTGATGAGCTGAAATTTATCGTATCAGCTCCAAGCCTCTTTGCTGCGATCTCAAAGGATGTCCTTGTTCTTGTCGAGTTTTCATAAAATGCGTTGATCGTGGTCTTTCCACGAAGATAGTCATTTTTTTTCACTTGGCTTAAATTTAGCTCCTTAAACTCTTTCGCCGCCTCTAAAAAATATAAAATTTCTTCCTTGCTAAGCTCTCTAGTTCCTATCAAATCTTTATGTTTGTAGCCCATTTTAAGCCTCTTAAATTTATTTTGCTACGAAGTCGCAAGCTGGTTGGTAGCCGTTATCACAAGCTTTTTTAAATAAAGCCTTTGCTTTTTCTTCGTTCTTTGCTTCGTTTGCGTCTTTATCTTTTACAAGGCCATAAGCGATCATTTCGCCTAGTTTTTCGCACGCCATGCCCTCATTTTCGTCACACATTTTTGTAAAAATTTTCTCAGCCTGAGCTCTATCTTTTGCTACGCCGTCGCCGTTAAATAGCATAATCGCATTCATCGTGCAAGCTTTTTTCTCGCCCTCTCCACAAGCCTTATTAAAATAAAGATAAGCTTCATTGAAATTTTTCTTTGCATAAAGCTCATTTGCCTTGTCTAAATTTTCATTTGCCGTAGCATTTAACGCAAAAAGTGCCGCCGCTAAAACTAAAATTTTCTTCATATTTTCTCCTTATTTAAATAACTTTGGATGGTGTTTTTTCATATACTCAACTATCTCTATAACCTCGTCGCTACCGCTAGCATCAGAATTTTCTAACGCATCATCGATGCACTCGACATAAAGATTTGCTGCCTCTTCAAGTTTGTCTTTTTTTACTCCAGCATAGTAAAACATTGCTTCAAGCACCATACTAAGCTCGTAGCTAAGTTCTTCTACGCTTACCTCTTCTTCTTTCATATCTCCTCCTGTGTTTTTTTGGTTATTAGATCGATTATCTGGGCTTTAATCGGCTCATAACTAAAGCCATCTTTAAAATTTGCAAATAGCCCTCCGCTTGCATTGACGTGTCCGCCGCCACCAACTAGATGCTTTGCCATGGCACTAACGTCAAGCTTGCCATTTGCGCGAAAACTTAGCGTTTTTTTATTTGTCACATCGATAAAGAAGTCAAATTCAGGATTTGCCACTAAAAAGTCGTTGCCGATAACCGAAACGTTGCCGATATTGTAGGTTAAAATTCCTTTATGATCTTTATAACTTATGCTAAATTTCTCTTTATTTTCACTAAGTTTTTTTACGACATAGCTTGAGATTAGGTTGCTTAGCGTATCGTCTTTATCCTCTTTGAAAAATAACTTCTTAATCGCATGCACCTGCATATCAAGGCCGATATAGTCGTTTTTCTCGTTAAAAAATTTGCTAGCTTCTTTTAAGATATGATCCATATATAGGTTGTTTTCAGCCTCAAACATCACCTTATTTATCTCTTTGGCGTTTGCCACAAGTCCCAAGCAGACCTTGCCCATCTCAAAATTTTTATCATCCTTTAGCCAGATATCCACGGCATTTACGACGTCACTAAAAATTTCAAGCTCTTTGTTTTTGCCAAAAATACCTGCAAAAAAGTCATAAGTGATCTTTGTAGCACATCTTGAGCTATCTAAAAAATACCAAGCATAAGCGCTCGCGCACTCGGCACCACTTTGGTGATGATCTAGCAAAAATAGCTTAATATTTTTACCATCTATCATCTCAGTAAAGCTCTCGCACTGAGCTAGAGTTAAATTTAGATCGGTGATTAAGATGATGTTTTTATCGTCATTTGAGGCATCTATCTCAGTTAAAATTTGAGCAAATTTATCATCTATCTCTCTGCCGTAGTTTGAGTTTAAAAATTTCACATCTTTGAAGTAAAAATTTGTTATGTATTGCGCGCCGTATCCGTCAAGATCGGTGTGTGAGAGGTGATAAATTTTCATCGTTTTCCTTTATAAATTTTCTATTTCTATGACGCCAACCGTTTCAAATGGCGTATTTGCAGAGATCTCAGCAAAACTTAGCACCACTATGTCGATGGCAAAATTTGCGCAGATATTTGCTATAAATTTTCTTAGGCTTGGCTCCACGCAAAGCACCATTTCACCGTGCTGGCTCATCGGACGCTTCTCTTTTTCACGCCTTAAAGCTTGTACGATCGAAGATGTCTGAGCCACATTTATCATAAGATGATATGCACCGTCTTTATACTGCACTGCGTCCATGAGCTTTTGCTGGACCGCACTATCTAGGATGTAAAAATTTAACTGTCCCTTTTCATCTACATAAAGCGAGGTGATGACACGCGAAAGTGCAGCGCGCACGTGCTCGATGATCATATCTAAATTTTTACTAACCTCGGCGATATCGCTGATGGCTTCAAGTATGCTAAGCAGGTCTTTGATCGGGATATTGTCTTTAAGCAGCGTTTTTAAGACCTTTTGGATCAAATTTATAGGTGCGATCCTTAGCGTATCCTCGACCACGACTGGGTAGTCAATCTTTAGCTTGTCTAATAAATTTTGAGTCTCTTGGCGAGTTAGAAGCTCGGATGCATTTTGCTTGATAAGCTCGCTCATATGCGTTGAGATGACGCTTGCAGGATCAACTATCGTGTAGCCACTAAGTATGGCGTCCTCTTTGACGCTAGCATCGATCCAAATAGCGTCTAGTCCAAAAGCTGGCTCTTTTGTTGGAATTCCCTCGATATCCTCACTCACAAGACCGCTATCCATCGCTAGAAATTTATCCGCATAAATTTCACCCTGACCGATCACGATACCTTTTAGCTTAAAGCGGTATTCGTTTGGCGGTAGTTGAAGGTTGTCACGAATTCTTATCTTTGGCATCAAAAAGCCAAGACTTGAAGCGATATTTCGCCTCATAGCACGAATCCTCTCAATGAGATCCACATCAGCTAGCTTTAGCAGACCATATCCTAGGTCGAGCTCTAAAATTTCAAGCTTTAAGATGTCGTTTATCTTTGTCTCTTCTTCTCTTGCGATCTCTTCATCACTCTTCTTTGGCACCTTAGTAGTGGCACCACTAGCAGCTGCTCCTGCTCCACTTGGCGTAGCGGCTCCAGCTTTTTTAGAAGCTGTTTTGTCTTTTGAAGCAAGGCTTAAATTTAGTCCACCATCTTTGGTCTGCTTGATGATGTAGCCAAGCCCCAAAAATAGTACTGCAATAAAGCCAAGAGAGAGAGTTGGCAGTCCAGGCACAAGGGCAAACATAAATAATATGAAGCCCACTATCAGTAAGGTTTTGTAATCCCCCAATAGCTGATTTAGCGTGCCTTCCGCAAAGTCCTCGTCGTCCTTGCTAGCCCTTGTGATGATAATAGCAGTCGCTGTTGATGTGATAAGTCCTGGGATCTGGCTCACAAGGCCATCACCGATAGTTAGTATCGTATAGTACTGAGCCGATGTCGCCATATCAAGGCCATGCTGAAACGAGCCGATAGCAAAGCCACCGATGATATTAATGATAGTGATGATTATGCCAGCGACAGCGTCACCTTTTATAAATTTAGACGAACCATCCATCGCGCCATAGAAATTTGCCTCACCAATGATGGCTTGGCGTCTTTCGCGCGCTGTTTTTTCATCAATCAAACCTGCGTTTAGATCCGCATCTATCGCCATTTGCTTACCTGGCATCGCATCAAGTGTAAAACGTGCTTGCACCTCACTCACACGGGTTGAGCCCTTTGTTACGACCATGAAATTTATGAGAACCAAGATACAAAAGACGATGGTGCCGATAACGAAGTTGCCGCCAACGACGAAATTTCCAAAACTTGAAATGATCTCGCTGACCGCTTCTGGGCCGTTGTGACCCTCGCTTAGGATCATACGCGTGGTTGCGATGTTTAGCGAGAGGCGAAAAAGCGTAACAATAAGGATCAGTGTCGGAAATGTACTAAGATCGGTTGGTTTTGGCACATAAATCGAAATTAAGATTATAAGCACAGAAATAGAAATAGAAAGTGCCAGAAAAAAGTCAAGCACCGCGCTTGGAAGCGGCACAATGATGATAGCAAGGATGGCAACAATGATACCAACGATGCTAAGACTTTTAAACTTAACAATTGGTGCAAGAAACGGCGCCACAAGAGTTAAGATATTATTTTTTTGCTTTGCCAACTTTACTTCTTAACGATGTCACTTAGTTTTATCGCATCAAGCATCTCGTCGATCTTACTTTGAAGGCCGCTAAACATCGACCAAATTTGACAGCTCGAGGCTTTATTTGACGGGCAGCCATCTGCAGAAGATGAACACTCAAAGACGTTAAGTTCACGTTTTTCAGCGCACTCTATTATCTTTTTTATGCTTAAATTTTCAGGTTCGTTATTTAGCGCGAAACCGCCATTTGCCCCTTTAAACGACTTTAAAATTCCATCTTTTGCAAGATTTTGTAAAATTTTGGCTAAAAAGCTTTTTGAAATTTTAAGTTCATTTGAGATCGTATCAACATCAACTGGAGATGATTTTTGAGATATTAAAATAAGTGAAAGTAGAGCGTATTCGCTTGCCTTTGTAAAAAGCATTTATCTTCCTTAAGTCTTTAAATAGCCCTAATTTTATTAAATTTTTACTGCATTTTTCATTAATTTTTAAAAAGCGTAGTTTTATCTAACTTTATGTTTTAAATGCTATAATCGCTCTTCCAAAATTCACCAATCAGGAGGTCATTATGGCTTTGGATTCGGCTAAAAAAGCTCAAATAGTTGCGAAATTCGCTAGAAAAGAGGGAGATACAGGCTCTCCAGAGGTTCAAATAGCTCTTTTAACAGCTAGAATAACTGAACTTACAGAACACCTTAAAATTTTCAAAAAAGACTTTTCATCACGCTTAGGTCTTTTAAAGCTAGTTGGTCAAAGAAAAAGACTTTTAAAGTATCTTAAAAATAAAGACTACACTACATATTCAAAACTAATCTCTGAGCTTGGCTTAAGAGATAAATAATCCATCGGAGAGCGATCTGCTCTCCTTACTAAATTTCATTTATACATTTCTTTTATTCAAAAATTTACAGTCTATTTTAAAATTTTCCATCTTTAGTATTAATTTATCTACTCACAATATGACCAACCTTTTTAAATAAAGTAAAATTAGAATTAATTTCTTCATTTTATATAAAAAGCTAAATC
>NZ_CABPVR010000005.1:72300-87133 GCF_902460875.1 Campylobacter concisus
TTAATTTTAACTTAAATTAAAAATTTATTTTTATAGATAAAGAATTTTTATTAAAGATTAAGAATTCGGCTAGTAATATTACTCATATAGAAATATGCAAATATTGCATAGTAAAGGAGAAAATGATGAAAGAAGGCAAAGTCATCTGTCCTTATTGTGGGACGGGCTGTCAAGTAACCTTGCATGTGGAAAATAATGTCGTTCGTGCCGCCACAGGCGTTGAAGACAATCCAGTTAATCAAGGAAATTTATGTTTAAAGGGCTTTTATGGCTGGGATTATGTTGCAAGTCCAGATAGACTAACAAAACCACTTATTAGAAAGAAAAATGGCGTATTTTCAAAGGATGGTGATTTTGAGGAAGCCAGCTGGGACGAGGCGCTTGATCTTGTCGTAGAAAAAATGAAAGAGACCAAAGCAAAATATGGCCCAGACGCATTAGCCGGAAATTTCTCAGCACGCTGCACACTTGAAGATAACTATGTTGCTCAAAAGCTAATGCGTGCTGTTATTGGCACAAATAACGTCGATCACTGCGCTAGAATTTGACACGCTCCGACAGTAGCAGGACTTGCTAAAACAATCGGAAACGGAGCTGCCACAAATAGCTTTACAGAGATTGGCACTTATAGTAACTGTATATTAATGATAGGCTCAAACCCAGAAAATGGCCACCCAATAGCAGCTATGCACATCCAAAGAGCGCTAAACCGCGGCGCAAAACTGATCGTTATCGACCCTATCAAGACTGAGTTTGCAAGTAGAGCAGACATCCACTTGCAGCTAGAGCCTGAGCACAACATCCCAGTTATCAACGCACTTTTATACACTATCATCGAAGAAGGCCTTGTAAATGAGGAATTTGTAAGAGATCACACAATAGGTATCGAGTACGTTAAAGAGGCTGTAAAAGACTATGCCCCAGAGGTTGTAGCTAAATACACAAGGCTAAATCCAGAGGATATCAGAGCGGCTGCTAGAATGTACGCTACGACAAAACCAGCCGTCATCACTCACGGCATGGGCGTAACTCACTTCAACCACGGCGTTGGCGGAGTTTGCGATGTGTCAAATTTATTCTTGATCACTGGTAACATCTGCGAGCTTGGCACAGGCGACTTACCATTACGTGGACAAGAAAATGTTCAAGGCTGCTGCGATATGGGTGTTTTACCAAATATCTTCCCAAATCTTGGCTCAGTCACTGATCCAGAGCAAAGAGCTTGGTTTGAAAAAATGTGGCACCTAGAACCTGGATTTTTGAGCTCAAAAATAGGCGTTCATAAAACCGAAGTACCTGATGCGATCCTTGATGGCAAGGTGCATTTCTTCTGGACTATCGGCGAAAATCCGGTCATCTCTGAGCCAAATACAAATCACTTCTTAAAAGGCATCGCAAATGTCGATTTCTACGTGGTTCAAGACCTATTTTTAACTGAAACATCGCTAAAAGCTGACGTCGTTCTCCCTGGCGTTGCAAGTAGCGAGAAAGAAGGACTTTATACAAACGCAGAGCGCCGCGTACAACACAATGAAGCAGTCATCACACCTCCAGGAGATGCTAGACAAGACTGGTGGATCGTTTGCGAGATCGCACGCCGTTTAGGTGCAACAGAGGGCTTTAACTTCAACTCACCAGAAGAAATTTGGGAAGAAGTTAGAAAATGCGACCCAAGACGATATGGCGGTATGAGTTATTATCGTATCAAAAAATATCACGGACTACACTGGCCATGTCCAAATGAAGATGACATGGGCGGTCAAAGCCTCTATCTTGATAAGAAATTTTTCACACCTGATGGCAAAGGTCGTTTTGTACCATGCCTCTTTGTGGATAAGACCGATAAGATCGAGAGCGCAAAACTTGAGTTTGCTAAGAAGATGAATATGTCGCCTGAGTATCCTATCATGGCTGGCTCAGTCGATGAAAAGACTGACGATGAGTATCCGATACAGCTTCTAACCACTAGAAAGGTCTATCAATACACCGTTGGCACCATGACAAGACGCTCACGTGCCATCGAAGAGGGCGGAGATAGCATCGGACCTATCGCCGAAATGAATCCAGCACTTGCAGCAAGATACGGTTTAAAACAAGGCGACTTCATCAAAGCATGGAGTAGATACGGTTACATCGTCGTAAAAGCTGAAGTAACAGACATCGTGCCTGATGGCATCATCCAGATGACTTTCCACTACTGGGAGAGCTCTTGCAATGAGCTAACAAGCAGCGGTTGGGACTACATCAGTAAGACTCCGACATTTAAAGCAGCTATTCAGATCAAAAAGATCGATGAAGAAGAATTTTTACGAGTTCGCGAACTAAAACGCATAAAATTCCAAACTTCAAAGATCATCTACGATGACTTCCACCACCACGGAAATGCAGCGATAAATGAGTAAATTTAGCGGGTAACTCCCGCTAAATTTCTTTACTACCAAATTTCATAATCCAAAAATTTTGACATTGCGAAGCCAAAAAATCTAAATTTTAACTTCACTATTTGTGGTTAAATTTTATATTAAATACAAAAGCAGATATTTTTAAATTTACTTAAATGCCAAAAAGCTCATAAAATTTCCCCATTTAAATGTGCTCTCGACACGCTTAAAGCCAGCATTTAGGGCTAAGTTTCTATTTTCTTCCTCGGTATATGGCACCAGCACATTTTCAAGTGCCTCTCTTTTTTGAGCAATCTCGTAGCGTGAGTAGCCTTGTGCCTGTTTGTAATCTTCGTAAATTTCTATGACGCTTTTGGTGAGCTTTTTATCATCAAAAATGATCTTTTCACTAAACAAAAAAACTCCATTCTCTTTTAGCCCATCATAAATTTTCTGCACTAGACCAGCTCTTTTTGGTGGTCTAATAAACTGCAAAGTATAGTTTGCTAAAACTGCGTCAAAGCCCACTAGCTCACACTTTAAAATATCATCAAGCAAAAATTTTATCTTTGCTCCATAAGCCTTTGCCTTGTTTTTTGCATTTGCTAGCATCGCCTCAGAGTTATCCACGCCGCTTAGCACGAGGTCGTTTCTAAGGTTGTTTAGCAAAAGCAGGCTATTTGCCGTCGAGCAGCCAAGGTCGCACACTTTTGCTGATTTTGGCAAAATTTTAGCTAGCAGCTTTGTATTTAAATTTGAGCTCACATCGTAAAACGGCACCGAGCGCGAGATCATATCATCAAAAACGCTCGCCACAAAGTCGTCAAACTCGAACTGCTTACTTATAGGCTCTTTAAAAATTTCATCTCTCATATACCAGCTCCGTATCCATCAAAGTATCTCATTGTCTCGTTGCCAAAAAGATCACACACACCAACACAAGCTCTAGCTGCGTTTATATCGCATTTGATCTGTTCTTTTAGCTCGCTAAGATTATTAAATTTTTTATTATCTCTTAGGCGTTTTATAAAACAAACCGCGACATGCCTCGTCACTTTTGGCGCAACCTCGTCTAAGATGTGCGTCTCAACGCTAAAATTTCCGTCCGTGCTAAGCCTATTGCCTATAAATGTGACCGAGCCGTAGGTATATGAGCCCATCCTCGTTCTTGTCGCATAGACGCCCTCGCACGGCAAAAGATAGCTTTTTATATCTAAATTTAGCGTGGCAACCAGCTCTTTTGCACCGATGCCCTGCCCTTTTATCACGTTGCCCTCGATTGAGTACTCCCTGCCTATTAGCCTGTTTGCCTCTTCAATGTTGCCTTGGCGTATCAGCTCTCTGATGGATGAGCTATGCACGCCCATGCCGTCATAACAAACCTCATCAACGACCACTACCTCGCCATCAAAAATTCTTTTCAGATCGTGCTTGTCCCACGCTCTGTTTCTGCCAAATCTAAAATCAAAGCCAACAACGATCTTTTTTAAATTTTTAAAATCATGTTTTAGCAATGTGATAAATTCCTCACCGCTAAGCCCTTTAATAGTGTCAAAATTATACAAAAAGCAAGGGTAGTTTGAGTACTCCGCTCGCTTTAGCTTTGGCGTGATGTTGGCTTTATTCTTATCGATCACGACAAGTCCACCAAACTCGCCTAGCTGCTTTAAAAGTTGTTTATGCCCTCTATGCACGCCGTCAAAGTGCCCGATCGCAACGGCAGTGATATTATCTTTTGTTAAAAGCGTAGAAAAATTCGGCATTTCCCTCTTTCCCTTTTACTTCGCACTCTTTGCAAGCTATCATTTTAAAGCCTAAGCTATTAGCCATCACTTCAAACCTCTTCATCGCTAAATTTATAGCTTTCATATCAGTGACGACGCCTTTTTTATTTCGTTTTACGCCGACACCCACTTCAAATTGTGGCTTAAAAAGCGTGATAATGAGCGAATTCCCACTTGCTAGCTCACAAATGGCAGGCAAAATTTCAGCCAAAGAGATAAAGCTTACATCGCAGGTTATTAGATCAAATTTATCTTGCTCTTGCTTGGCAAACTCTCTGACGTCAGTTTTTTCATAAATTTTCACTCGCTCATCGCTTCTTAAGCTAGCGTCAAGTTGATCTGTGCCAACATCCACACCAGTCACACTTTTTACGCCTTTGCTTAGCAGAATTTGCATAAAGCCACCAGTCGAGCTACCTATATCAAGCGCATTTTTGCCAGTTAGATCAAATTTTACCGTCTCCAAAAAGCTTTTTAGCTTAAGCGCTCCTCGCCCAACGTAAATTTCATCAAGCAGCGAAATTTTAGCCTCACTAACCTCGCTTGAAACCTTGGTGCAAATTTCGCCATTTGTTAGCACCTTGCCAGATTTAATGAGCTCGCTCGCCTTGTTTCTACTTATGTTTAAAACGCTTGCGACGTAGTTATCAAACCTCAAGTTTTAGCCTTTCATATTCGCTCTCATCGATCACTCGCACGCCTAGCTCATTTGCTTTGTCTAGCTTACTGCCAGCCTCCTCGCCAGCTAAGACGAAGTCTGTTTTTTTAGAAACTGAGCTTGAAACCTTTGCGCCAAAACTCTCAAGCTCCGCCTTTATCTCATCTCTTGAGCGGCTTAGCGTGCCAGTTATAACGACCGTTTTGCCACTTAGCGCATTTGAGATACTCTGCGCCTGCGTTACGCTTGGCTGCACGATCTGACTAAGAGCTAAAATTTCGTCCCTATTTACCTCGGCAAAGTCTATCAAGCTGTTTGCCATCTCCACGCCAAAGCCTTCAAGCGAAGTTAGCTCTTCAAAACTAGCATCAAGCCAGCCTAAGCCAAAGCTACTTGCTAGCTTTTTAGCTGCCACCTCGCCGATATGCTCGCAGCCAAGGCCGGTGATAAAGCGAGATAGCTCCGCACCTTTGCTAGCTTCAATGGCATTTAAAAGGTTATTTACTTTTTTCTCCTTAAAGCCCTCAAGCGCAATGAGATCATCAAATTTAAGGCCGTAAATGTCTTTTATGCAGGAAATTAGCCCCTTATCAAATAGCAAATTTACAATCGCATCGCCAAGGCCGTCTATGTTTAGGCATTTTTTCGATGCGTAGTGAATTATTGAGCCCACCACTCTTGCCCTACAGCTTAAATTTTGGCACTTTACAAACACCCCCTCATCAAGTAGGTGCGAGCCACAAACTGGGCAAAATTTAGGTCTCTCTATCGCCTCTTCGCTACCATCTCGCCTATCTTTAAAAACCTTTGTGATCTTTGGTATGACGTCACCTGAGCGGATGATGCCGATATAGTCGTTTTTCATGACGCCAAGGCGCTCTATTTCATCAAAGTTATGAAGCGTGGCGGATTTTACATTTGCACCATCGATATTTACCTCATCAAGCACGCCAACAGGCGTTACTACCCCGCTTCTACCAACCTGAAGTGCAACATCTCTTAGCCTAGTCACCTTTTCAATAGCTGGAAATTTAAACGCCACCATAAATTTTGGAAATTTAACAGTATAGCCCAGCTCTTCACAGCGCGCAAGGTCATTTACACGTATCACCATACCATCCATCATCACGCTCTTTGAGTCACGACTTGCCAAGAGCTCGTTGTATGCAGCCTCAAGCTCGTCTTTTGTTAAAATTTTAAAAAAATCATCTCTTTCAAAGCCAAGATCACGCACAAATTTCATCACTTCACTGTGATCTTTAAGCTCAAGAGTATGCTCGCCCACGCCCCACGGTATGAAAAGTAGCTTTCTTTTAGCAGTCACCGCGCTATCAAGCTGCCTAAGACTTCCTGCGGCTGCGTTTCTAGGGTTTGAAAGTGGTGCCTCACCCTCTTTTACGCGCTCTGCATTTAGTAGCTCAAAGTCATCTTTTCTTATGACGACTTCGCCTCGAATTTCGATAAGTCCTTTGTAGCTAATGCTCTTTGGCACCGAGCTAATGGTCCTTGCATTTTGCGTCACATCCTCGCCAGTAACGCCATCACCCCTAGTTATCGCCCTAACCAAAACACCATTTTCGTAAAGTAAATTTAAGCTCGCTCCATCAAATTTTGGCTCAGCCACAAAGACCAAATCTTCTTTCTCGCCACGCTTTAGCCATGCATCAAGCTCACCTATATCAAAAATATCTTCCATACTCCACATGCGTTTGATGTGATTAGCCTTACTAAAACCCTCTTTTACAGTACCGCCCACGCGTTTTGTAGGTGAAAAGATAGAAATTTCGATTGGATTTGCCTGCTCGAAGGCTAGAACTGCGTGATATAGTGCGTCGTATTCCTCGTCGCTTGCAAGAGGCTCATCGTCGTCGTAGTAGGCCTTTGCCCACACATTTAGCGTATCTACCGCTTTTTCATACTCTTGTTTTGTCATTTTTGCTCCAAATTTACACCGCATTTTATCTTAAACATACTTTATAAATAATCCAAATTTAGCTCATTTTTATCGCACAAATGGACGTTTTTATAGACATTAGCTATCTCGTCCCTGGCCCTCATCAGCGCAAATCCAAGCAAATTTTGCCCTCGCCACTTCATAGGATTGTGCGCATTTTCATCGCTTGCGGCCAAACCTATACCCCAAATTTTATCAACAGGGCTTGCCTCAACCAAAATTTTATCCTTTGTCAAGAGCAAAAACTCTCGCAAAGAGGCATTTTGGCTAAATTTTAAATAGCTCGCATTTAGCACGACGTTAAATTTGACCTCGTCCCAGACCTTAGCATCAAAGCCACGCACCTGCCTGCCAAGCGCCTTCATCTGCGCTGGATCTTTGGCGGATAAAATTTGCTCCAAAGTCTCCTTGTCGCCAAAACACTCGGCCTTTTTCGCCATCATGTACTGCTCGGCGCAAACGTATCTCACCTCATCTTGCCAAAAGCTAGCAGCGTACCACTGGCTTAGGCAGCTGGCACTTATACTTGCGCCCTTTTGATGACCCCAAAATAATAAAAATTTGCCAGCAGCACCTGCGTTGTAGCGCTTTTTTAGCCACGCTAGATCATATCTTGGCTCGCGTTCCCAAAGGTCGGTGACAAAGTCGCCATTTACAAAAAATGTGCTCTCATCAGAACCTAGCCTCTCATCCCAGTATCCACACCACGTTGCAGGCTCAGGAAAAAGCTGCTGATATTGACGCTGCTCATCTTGGCTCAGTGCTTTTAGCCAGTCGTTAAATTTAAACTTATAATCCTCGCCAACGCCCATCCTCCAGCCGATGGAAAATGGATCCATACTTGGAAATTTGATCCAAGGTGGCGGAAGTAAATTTCTCATCTGGCCTCTTTTATCAAATTTAGCCTCGTCCTACCAAAGCGTGGCTTGCTTCATCGCCTCATGCATATCAAAGAGTTGTTTATGCTCGGCCACATCGTGCGTCCTAATGATCTGCGCGCCGTTTTCGAAGGCCTTTAAGTGTAGGTAAAGCGAGCCAGGTAAGCGGTCTTTAACCTCGCTTGGATAATAGTGATTTATGACTGATTTGCGGCTAGTACCAACAAGTAGCGGGCAGTCAAATTTTAAAAAATGCTCCAAATGCTTGATAAGCAATAAATTTTGTTCGGCCGTCTTGCCAAAGCCAATACCCACATCAAGCACAAGCTTTTTAGCGCCAAGCTCTCTTGCAAAGGCTATCTTTTGCTCAAAAAAGTCCGCTATTTCACCGATTAGATCGCTATATTTTGGTGCGACTTGCATAGTCGCAGGATCGCCTTGCATATGCATCATGCAAAACTCAGCGTCATATCGCGCCGCAAGCGTGGCAAGTGAGGCATTTGCCGTGATGTCATTTATCATTTTAAAGCCGTGATTTAGCGCAAATTCAAGGCAATAAGGATCAAAGCTATCAAGGCTAAATTTCGCCTTTTCGTGCAAATTTAACTTGTAAATTTCCTCCACGATATCTTTTATGCGCCTAAATTCCTCTTCGCGACCGCAGTACTCGCTCCCCGGCCTTGAGCTAACGCCACCAAGGTCGATGTAGTCTGCACCTGCTTCTATCATGGCTTCTATTTTTGAGATACCGTTTTGCGTATTTATGCGGCTTTGTTCGTTAAAACTATCGCTATTTATATTTGCAACGCCCATTATAAGAGGCTTTGTTGGCTTTATAAATTTTGTCTCTAAAAAGGCTGCTAAATTTTTAAGTCCAAAGTCTTGCAACTTCTCTTTTTTAGCTAGCTGCCTAAGCTGTGCATTTGTCGCCATAAGCAAGGCTTTATTTAGACTCTCACGGCCCAAAATCGTATCTTTATGCGTCACAAGCTCAGCTCCAACGCTTAGAGCATCTTGCTTTAAAATATTTGCCGCCGGGGTTTTTATCTCATCTATAAATATAAAATTTATCTCGCTCTTTTCGTGCATGAGCTTCGCACCAGCAGGGCTTGGCGAGATGGCTTTGCAAATTTCATCAAAGTCGCTTTTGTTATTTATCTTATAAAATTTCAACGTCGTCCTTTTTGAAATATAGTAAGCAGCAGTGGCGTTAGCACGGCGTGAGACTTGGCATTTAGATCTGCAAGCTTGATAAGCGAGAAAAAATAATCCATCTCATCGCCGCTAAATTTATACCCAGCATCAACTGCCTTTGTCACGATAACGCCAACAAGCTCTTTTAGCTCGTTTTTGCCAAATTTATGAGCTTGTTCGTCTACGATCTTTTGATCGATAAAGCTTGTTAGCTCTTTTAAGCTAAGCGATTTTAAGTTTAGATCAAGAGTCATTTTTGGCTTTTTGGTGAGATTATTTTCTATGAGCATTCTTGATCTAATCGTTGGTAGAAGTAAATTTTTACTCTGCGTTGCTATTATAAATTTGATATTTCTTGGAGGCTCTTCGATGATCTTTAAAAGTGCGTTTTGAGCCTCTGTCCTAAAAGAATTAGCTTGTATTACTAAAATTTTTTCATCTTTTTCAGCAATGTAAGCTTCTGCAATGACCTCTTTTGCGTTTTCTAGCAAAAAATCATCGCTTATAAAAAATCTTAAATTATTAATGCCAAACTCGCTCTCAAGCTTGGCTTTTAAACTTTCAAAATCGCTTGTAACGACGATTTTATTAAGCATTTAGAGTATCACCTTGGCAAAAAGCGCCGCATCGATACTTTTATCAAAAATTTTGCAAAGACTTATTAGCTTAACGTCTAAATTTTCATCACTTGAGCTAAGAGTAAAGCTGTTTTGCGCCTGCTCGTCAAATAGCCACATATAACTATCCTCATCACTTTTGGCTAAATTCGCATATCTATCAAGGCTCTTTCCGATATAAAAAAACAAGTAACCATTTGGAAAAGCAAGACTTAGCATATCTTTTAGAAGCTGCTTTTGTTCATTTGTCTCTATCTCATCAAGCGATGGATAAAGCGATCTTAGGCTAAAAAATGGCAAAAATGGCCTTATGCTTTTTGAATGATTCATCTTTTTTAAAAGATAAATTTCAAACCATCTTCGCTCTTCATCGCTTATAGTTATAAAAGCCCTTCCTTCAAGTAAAAATTTAAGCCTAGATGCGAGCAAAGGCGTCCATTCGACACGCCTTTCCTCCATCCAGCTCATCAAAGGGCCTTCATCCCTAATAGCCTTTAACGTCCACTGAATAAAATCTTGCATTATTTATCTAGCTTATAAGCATCATGAAGTACGCGAACCGCTAGCTCACCATATTTTTGATCAACGATCATTGAAATTTTTATCTCGCTTGTTGAGATCATTTGGATATTTATGCCCTCTTTTGCAAGCGTTTCAAATGCCAAACATGCTACGCCACTATGGCTCTTCATGCCGACGCCAATAACTGAAACTTTCACGATCGCATCATCAAATTCTATATGTTTTGCAGCTGAGAGCTTTTGCATAGTCTCTTTTGCTAGTTCAAGCTCATTTTGTGGCACTGTAAAGCCTAAATTTGTAGTGCCGTCATGTCCTACGTTTTGGATTATCATATCTACGTTTATATTTTCATGAGCTAAAGCTGTAAAAATTTCTGCTGCGATGCCAGGCTTATCAACTACGCCTCTTAGAGTTACTCTTGCTTGATTTTTATCTAGTGCTATTCCGCTTACTAAAACTGCTTCCATATTGTCATCTTCCTTTGCTATTAATGTACCTTCGTTGTGATTAAAGCTACTTCTTGTAATGAGTTTTACATTTAGTTTTTTTGCTAGCTCGACTGAGCGATTTTGTAGTACCTTTGCGCCAGCAGAAGCGAGCTCTAGCATCTCATCATAGCTTATCTTCTCAAGTTTTTTTGCCTTTTTTTCTATCCTTGGATCAGTCGTATAAACGCCATCAACATCGGTAAAAATTTCGCATAGATCAGCATCAAGCGCCCCTGCTAATGCAACTGCACTAAGATCACTGCCGCCTCTACCAAGGGTTGTGATATTACCTTTTTCATCTATCCCCTGAAAACCAGCTACAACCACGATCTTACCAGCCTTTAGCTCGGCTTTTAGCCTAGCAGTCTCTATCCTTTCGATCCTTGCTTTTGTATGAATATCATCAGTAATTATGCCTGCCATCGCACCTGTCATACCCACACACGCATAGCCTTTTGCATTAAGTGCGATCGTTAAAAGCGCGGTCGTTACTTGCTCTCCAGAGCTTAAAAGCATATCAGTGGCGACGCCATCTGGATGTTTTGAAAAATACTCACTATATTCAACCAATTGATTTGTAACTCCGCTCATCGCAGAAACTACCACAACTACGTCTGCATCGCTATTTTTTGTCTCAATGACTCTATTTGCCACAGCTTCGATGCGTTCAAGTGTTCCTACGCTAGTTCCGCCAAATTTTTGAACGATCAACATCAAAAATATCCTTTCTCTTTAAAATAACTCAAAACCTTTTCATAAATAGGCTTTTTAAAGTGATTTATGCCCTCTAAACTTCTACCAAAATCTACAAATTTATACTCGCTAAACTCTGGATGCTCTGTCTTTAAATTTATGCTGGCTCCATTTTTAAGTCTAACCAAAAAATATTTTTGCGTCTGTCCATCAAATGGATAAAATTTCTTTGCCGCATTAGCTGGAAAGTCGTAGCTTAGCCACTCTGGATACTCTTCTAAGATATCGATTTTATCAGTTCCGATCTCTTCTTTAAGCTCCCTTTTTAAAGCCTGCTTTGGACTCTCACCTTCGTCTATTCCGCCTTGAGGAAACTGCCAAATATCATCCATATCCACCCTTTTTGCGACTAAAATTTCACATTTAAATGGATACAAGCTAGACAAAATAACAGCTGCCACATTTGGTCTGTATTTTTTTTGCATGATTTTTCCAAAAATTTTATTTGGGATAATAACTAAAAAGAGTTAAGAGATAGATAAATAAGACTACTTTTTACGCCGTTTGTAGTAAATCACACAGCCGCTAAAAAGTAGCACGCCCACTCCACAAGAAGCCATAAAAAAGATAAATTTTCCAGCCTCTTTGAATGTATATCCAGCGTGCAGATCAAGCATAAATTTATAAATTTCAAAAGATTTTGGCATGGTGTTTTTTAAAATTTCTCCACTTGCCGTATCGACTACAAGTCTAACGCCATCACTCTCACTAGCACCTTTTGGCAAGTAAAAGATCATAAATTTTACGCCATCTTTATTGAGGATAAAATTTAAAGCATCAAACTCATTTCCAAATTTTAAAGTAAAAATTTCATAAGCTTTTTGAAGATTTTCTACCTTTTGCTCATCATTTAGGCTAAAGCCATTTTTGCTAGTAAAATTTGGCTTTTTAAATACCTTCTCTTCGCCACAAATTTGATTTATAACCTTAGCAAAGCTCTCATAAGAAAAGTATAGACCGCTAACACAGATAATAAGCAAAATAGCCCCCAAATAAAGCCCTAAAAATCCATGCAGTGAATATAAAAATGCAAATTTCTTCGCCTTTAGATTTAGCTTAAAGGCGCTAATAAATTTGCTTCTAAATCTCCAAAAATGTATCAGCACCCCAGTTATTAAAATCACAAGTAGTGCAAGCGTCGAAATCGCCACTAGCTCACTTGCAAATTTAGATAAATTTTCATTTTTAAATAGAGCTAATCCTAGATTTTTATGTAAATTTAAAGCTAGCCCTATAAATTTTTCCACGCTATTTTCAGAGACTACCTCGCCTGTATAAGGATCTACTAAGAACGACTTAAACTCGCCACTCTCGCTTGTGCTGCTTACCACATAAGCTCTATTTGCCTCGCCTTTTATCTTTATATAACTAAGGTTAAAATTTGGCCTAGTCTTACTAAAAATTTTTAAAATTTCATCTATTTTTAAAGCACTTTTATTAGTTGCTATGTCTATCTCATCTTTGCTAAAAGCTTCAATTATCTCATCGTGATACGAAATAATCGCTCCACTAATTGAGATTATCAAAAGTGGTAAAGCAAATATAAGAGCTAAAATTAAGTGAAATTTCCGCCAAATTTTAAACATTTTAAAACTTTAAATTAAAGCCAAGTTCGATCTTTTGTCCATCAGCTATTAAAATATCATAGTTGCCTGATCTTGTCGTAAAAAACTCATTAAAGAGATTATAAACGCTTAAGTTTAGGCTGAAATTTTTAGTTACATTGTAGTTTATGCCAAGATCTGCGATCACATAAGCTCTCATGTCATCATCATAGCTAAGCGATTCTTTGGTTCTGCCATAATAATTTATCTGTGACCAGAAATTTAGCCATCTGTTTAGCTCATAATTTGCTCCAAATTTAAATGTATGAAGCGGATAGTTGTTTAAGCTTTTACCAATTTCTGATCCATCTTTTTGTTTTGATTTTGTATAAACATAGCTTTGGTTTAGCCTAAGAGCATTTGTCACCTGCCACTCATTTGTTAGCTCAACTCCGTAAATTTCAGCCTTGCCAATATTTACACTTTCCCAAATTCCGCGGCGGTAAATTTTGCCTTTATGCCTGCAAGGGTTGCCTGGTCTTGGGGTGCAGATACGCTGTGTGCCCAGCATATCCTTAAAGCTTGTATAAAAGCCAGTTAGTGAAGCTTCAAAGCCTTCATTGTTATTATAAACGCTACCAAATTCATAACTTACGCTTGTCTCTGGCTTAAGGCTACTTTTACCAAGCTGTGCTCCAAGTCCTCCAGCAAATGGCAATGCAAGATCTTGTGTGCGTTGCTTGATATCAGGCGTAGCATAACCTGTGCTAACTCCGCCTTTTAAGGCAAAAAAGTCATTTAAGCTATAGATACCATAAATTCTTGGTGAAACGTGCGAGCCATAGTTTTCATCGTAGTTATAGCGAATTCCTGTACTTAAGATAAAATCTTTTGTAAGATGATAATCATCTTCGCCGTAAAGTGAAACATCATATCTTTTTACATTCGCAGCGTCCGCTGTGGTTGCCTTTTCATCTAGCTTTTCTTTTTTGGCATTTAGTCCTAATGTAAAGGCATTATTATCAGTAAAATATGAGCCTTTTGTATCAAAATTTAGAGTCTTTAACGTCAAATTTTGTTGTGCTATCTCTTTTATCTTGCCATAAGATAAATAGCTTTGAAGCAAGATATTATCAAGCCTTGCTTCGTGGCTCAAATTTATCATATCGCCCTTTATTCGCTCAAGATCTACTGAGCTATTATTTGTGCCAGAGGCTAAAGTCTTGCCTTTAGTTCTTTTAAATTTCAGATCGCTTCTTGCAAGCTCAAGCGTAATATCATTATTTTCATTTGGCTTTAAAAAGAGCTTCGCACCAAAATTTCTATCCTTTTGCTCTCTATTTGCATAAGAAATTTTATCTTCTGATTTATTTAAATTTTTACCATAAACAGAAACACTTAAAACATCGTCAATTAGTCCAGAGTGCAAATAAAGGCTATTGTAAAGCTCACCACTTATATTTTTATTTCTAGCAAATTTATAGCTTGAGCCAAGATTTGCACCAAATTCATTACTAAACTCATCTGTAATGATATTTATAACTCCACCTAACGCGTCACTTCCATAAAGCGAACTCATAGGTCCACGTATCACTTCGATACGGCTTATTGCACTTGCTGGCGGAATGAAACTATATGAACCTCCAACGCTTCTAAGCCCTTTATAGGCGTTATCACCAGGTACTGGCATGCCATTTACTAAAATTTTTGTATGTCTTTGAGAAAGACCTCGAATAGAAATTCCTCGTCTATTTGCTGCCCCAAGAGTTGCTCCAAAAAGACTTGGGATATCTTTGGTCATGCTCTCGATATCTTTATGATTTTTCTTTTCTAATGCCTCTTTGGTTATAACGCTAAGCGTTGCTGGTGCGTCTTTGATATTTTGCTCAAATCCTGTCGCACTAACTACTTTAACTTCTGGCAGAACCTTATCTTCATTTGCAAAAAGCGGTAAATTTATAAAAATTGCCGCACAAATAGAAATTTTTAATGCACTTTTCACAAAAACTCCTTATAAAAATTTAATGCGCATTTTACTAAAATTAAATAATCGTTATCAA
>NZ_CABPVR010000005.1:87183-101773 GCF_902460875.1 Campylobacter concisus
ATATCATACATAACGCTAAAGGGATTAAATTTAATGCTTGAGGGATAAAATGATAAATTTAGGCAAAAAATATGGAACGAGCAAGATATCTCAAAAGGAAAAACAAGTAAGCGTGGAGTTTTTCAAGCAAAGCAGTGGCATCAGCTATCTAAAAAGTGAAATTTTATGTAATGGCAGGATAAAAAGAGATCGCCACAAGTCTAAAAAATACCTATTTTTAATGTTTAATGAGGATAAAAACGATCTTTGCTTTAAGCTTGATAGAAAAGAGTATATCTTAAACAAAGATGAATTTTGCATTGGGCTTGTTAATGACGATTTTAAAGGTGTCTTTGAGTATCAAAATAAATTTTATAAGACTAAAACACTACTTTTTGACGAAAGTTACGCAAATAAGCTTGAGATATTTGCTGGACTTAGATTTGATGATAAATTTGAGCTTTTGAAATATAAAAAAGATTTAGCTCAAATTTGCGTTTTAAATGAGCTTGAAACGACAAATTTATATGAAGGAGCGATGAGAGAAATTTTTACCGAATCAAAAATTTTAGAGCTTATTTACAAAAGTAAAATACGAAAAGAGAGCGAAATTTCACTTAGCAGCGATGAAGAAAAAACTCTTTTAAAGGCTAAAATGATCTTGCTAAGTCGTATACAAAATCCTCCAAGCATCAAGGAGTTAGCCCATCTTTGTGGTACAAATGACTTTTGGCTAAAGAAAAATTTTAAGCTATTTTTCAAAGATACGATCTATCAGCTCTTAGTAAAAGAGTGCCTAAAGCTAGCTTTTTCTCTTTTAGAGCAAAATGATATCAGCATAAAAGAGGCCGCAAATATCGTAGGCTACGCAAATACTGCACATTTTGCAAAAATTTTTAAGATAAATTTTGGCTTTTTGCCAAGCAAACTCTTAAAGACCAAAAGCTACTTTTAAACTGCTATAAATACCAAATTTCTTATAATCGCCAAAATTTTAAAGAGAGAAATTTGCAAGTTTATATCCATGTGCCATTTTGTGAAAGCAAATGTCCCTACTGCGCCTTTGGCTCAAGTGATGACGAATTTAAGAAGGTTAGTGCCTATTTTAAGGCACTTTGCCTTGATCTAAATTTTCAGCTAAAAAGCCAAAATGTAAAAGAAATCTCAACCATCTTTTTTGGTGGCGGCACACCAAGTGCAGTAAATGCTAAATTTTATGATGAAATTTTTAGCATTTTAGCTCCTCTTTGCACTCCAACAACTGAGATCACACTTGAAGCAAACCCAAACTCAGCAAGCCTTGCTTGGCTAAAGCATGTTAAAAATTTAGGCGCAAATCGCATAAGCTTTGGCGCTCAAAGTTTTTTTGAAGATAAGCTAAAATTTCTGGGGCGCATCCACAGTAAGGAGCAAATTTTTAAAGCGGTTGAAAATGCCCAGACAGCTGGCTTTAAGAGCATAAATTTAGACCTCATCTATGACACTAAATTTGATACCAAAAAGCGTCTTTTGGCTGAGGTTGAAAATTTAAAAAGCCTTGCTATCACGCACCTAAGTGCTTACTCGCTCACTCTTGAAGAAAGCACCCCTTTTGCTGGTAAAAAAAGTTATAAAAAAGATAGCGACACTTTGGCTAAATTTATGATAGAGCAAATTGGGCTTGCTGGCTTTGGGCAGTATGAAATTTCAAATTTCGGGCAAATTTGTAAGCACAATCTTGGCTACTGGCAGGGCAAAAACTACCTTGGCGTAGGTGCTTTTAGCGTGGGCTTTGTGAATGGCATCAGATACTACGCCAAAAATAGCATAGATGCCTACATCGCCAAACCAACATATAGAGAAAAAGAAATTTTAAGCCAAAGCGAGCTTTTAAGAGAGCATATATTTTTAGGGCTTAGAAGCATAGTTGGCGTGGAGGCTGGACGCTTAAGTGAGGCTCAGAAAAAAAGAGCAAATATACTTGTAGAAAATGAAAAACTGCTCTTTAAAAATGGTAAATTTTACAATCCAAATTTCTTACTAAGTGACGAGATCGCACTCTTTATCGAGGGCTAAATTTATAAAATTTTGAGCAAAGTCAAGATAAAATACAAAGCTTAAATAAAATTTAATAGAGGCAAAAATGTTTGGAATGAGTTTTTCTGAAATCTTAGTTATCGCCATTATTGCAGTGTTAGTTTTAGGTCCTGACAAGCTGCCAAGCGCGATGGTTCAGATTGCAAAATTTCTAAAAATGTTTAAAAAAGGCATAAACGACGCAAAATCAACATTTGATCAAGAAATGAAGATAGCAGAGCTAAAAGAAGATGCCCAAAAATATAAAGAAAGCATAACTAAAAGCACGCAGAATGTGCGCAAAAAGCTTACTTTTGAAGAGCTTGACGAGATCAAGAAAAGCGCAAGCGATGTCACTGAAAGCATACAAAACGTCGTAAGCGACACGAAAAAAACGGTAGAAAATATACAAAATCCAACAAATTTAGTTAAAGATGCGATCTTAAACGATAAAAAAGAGGCGTAATGTTTGAAGAGCTAAGACCCCATTTAATCGAACTTAGAAAGAGACTTTTTATAAGCATAGTAAGCGTTTTTGTCTGCTTTGGCATCTGCTTTACGTTTTGGAACCCACTGCTTGCATGGATGAGCGAACCGCTAAAACAGGTCTTGCCAGCTGGCTCAAATATCATATTCACTCAAATTCAAGAGCCATTTTTTACAGCGATGAAGGTTGCATTTTTTGCTGGTGTCGTGATCGCGCTACCTATCATTTTTTGGCAGTTTTGGCTATTTGTCGCTCCTGGACTTTATGATAATGAAAAAAAATATGTGATCCCATTTGTCATCTCAGCTTCATTTATGTTTGCGTGTGGAGCGGCATTTTGTTATTACGTGGTGATTCCACTTGGCTTTGCATTTTTGGTAAATTTTGGTGGCCAGCTCTTTACGGCACTACCAAGCATTGGCGAGTATGTTGGCTTTTTTGCAAAACTACTAATTGGCTTTGGAATTTCATTTGAGCTACCAGTCATTACATTTTTCTTAGCAAAGATCGGACTTGTCGATGACAAAATGCTAAAAGATTACTTCAGATATGCTGTTGTTATCATCTTTATCTTTGCAGCTATCGTTACACCACCTGATGTGATAAGTCAAGTCTTAATGGCACTACCACTCATCGGACTTTATGGAATTTCAATAATCGTCGCTAAAAGAGCTAATAAGAGCGACGATGAAGACGAAAAAGAAGAACAAGACAGCGACGTAGCAAGCGATGAGTAATATAAACGACGTCTCAAGTTATGATTATTTTTTACCAGAAGAGCTCATCGCAAAAGAGCCAATTTTGCCAAAAGAAGAGGCAAGATTGCTCGTCTATTTTAAAAATACAAAAGAGATAAAACACTACAAATTTAAAGATCTCTCCAGCCTCATCCCAGAGGATGCAGCGGTCATTTTTAATAACACAAAAGTTATCAAAGCTCGCATTTTAGGACAAAAAGAAAGCGGTGGGGCTTGTGAAGTGATGCTAAATCAACCCATAGGCGAGAATAAATTTAGCGTCTATATAAGAGGTAAAGTAAGCGCTGGTAGCATTTTAAATTTTCCTGATAACCTAAAAGTAAATGTGCTTGAGCTAAATGATGATGGCACAAGAGTGGTAAATTTTACGCAAAATGGCGTTTTGCTTGATAATGTTCATCTTTTTAGTGAGCTTGAAAAGATTGGTCACGTCCCGCTTCCGCCATACATTAAAAGGGCTGATACAAAGGATGATGAGAGCTGGTATCAAAGCATATTTGCCAAAAATAGTGGTGCAGTGGCAGCTCCGACAGCTAGCCTTCACATAAGCGAACAAATGCTAGAGCAGATAAAAGCAAAGCATGAAGTCGCCTATATTACGCTTCACGTTGGCGCTGGGACATTTAAAGGTGTGGAGTGCCAAAATATAAATGACCACAAAATGCACTCAGAATTTTACGAGCTAAGCGAGCAAGCTCAAGAGATTATAAATTCTAATAAACCAATCCTTGGCGTTGGCACGACGGTTACTAGATGTGTTGAAGAATTTGCAAGGAGCAAGCAAGCAAGCGGCTTTTGTAAGCTATTTTTAAACCTAAATAATAAGCCTATCAGGCAAAACTACCTTCTTACAAATTTTCATCTACCAAAATCAACCCTAATAATGCTAGTAACCAGCTTCATAGGGCTTGAAGAGACGATGAGAATTTATAAAACGGCAGTTGATGAAAAGTATAGATTTTACTCATACGGCGACGGGATGTTGATAATATGAAAGATAAACCTATCGATATCATAAACAGAATGGAAATTTTTCTTAGTGCCATATACCAAGACGCACAAGACACTAAAAATTCCATCATTTTTAGCTACGACCCAAGCTATCCAAGGTTTTTAAAATTTGATGCTACAAATCTCATAAAAACACTTGAAAATATTTGCAAATTTTTCCTTTACTCTACCGAATATGCAGACATTTACATTCTCTTTCAGCTTAAAAATTATAGTCCCAAATCTGTGCATTTTGACATTAAGATAAAATCTAGCCATAGCGTAATGAGGCCAAGTCACTACTATCTCAGCAAGATAAATGACTATCTAAAAAAAGCAAATGAATCTATGATCTCTCATAATGATGGAGAATTTTTAATATCTTTTAGCGCGGCACTAACGGGCGATAGAGCCATCCAAAGACAAATAAATATCAAAAATCAAACAAATACAAATATCTTAGTCACTTGCGATGACGATGCTTTGTTTGACACCATTAGTACTCAGATAAATTTTTTAGGTCTAAAGGTTATCGGCAAAAACGACCTTAGCAATCTAATGAGACATATAAAAGATTCTATTTTTACCCCATTTGTTATTTTTATTGATAGTAAAATTTTAAAAAATGAAGCGATGCTAGAAGATATACTTGAGTTTAAAAATATTAAAAATTTTCGTATCGTAGCCATTTGCAAAAACGATAAGTCGGCTAACGATCTGCCAAATAATGTCACAGTATTAAAGCAACCTTTTAGCACGGATAGTTTTCAGCTAGCTTTTAAAAATTCGCTCGAGAAATAGACCGATTTTTACTTTTTAATTTATCCCAAGATATCTTTTTAAAATAATAGTGGCTGAAATGCTATCTAGCCTGCCATCTCGCTTTGTGTTTGTGTAAATTTCACTTGCCTCGCTGCTGCTAAAGGCCTCATCTTGATAGACGATATTAGCCTGCACGTCAAGAAGCGAGACAAAATGTTCTATGCGCCTTCTCATCTCGTCCTCGCTACTGCCGCCGATTGGCACGCCTACCACCAGCGTATCTGGGGCATATTCATTTACCTTTTGGCTCACATCTCTTGCGGCTTGATTTCTATTTTTTCTAAGCACTGGCTCAAGCGGGGTCACGATCTCGCCAAAACCAAAAGCAAGTCCTATTCGCTTTAACCCAACATCAATAGCCATAAATTTCTCTCTCATAGCAAGCTCTTTACTCTTAGATTTGAAATTTCAACTAGCCCTTCAAGCTCGTACTCATAGATGATATCGCCAAATTTTGCTAAAACTTCATCAAGACTTACGCCATTTTTACAAAATTTTAAGATCTCGTCACTAGTTTTTTCTTGCTCTTTTATCTCGCCAAAAAGTGAAGCAAATTTATGATAGTCATCGATAAGCTCGGCCTTTTTATTTGCAAGCAAAAAATTTGTCCCATCGCTTTCACCCATGCGCTGTGGCAGTACATAAACTGGAATTTTAAGCTCATTTGCAAGCCTTGCACTTTGCATAGAACCACTTTTAAGATCAGCTTGCGCGACGACTAGAGCTTCACAAAGCCCCACAACTATGCGGTTTCGATCCAAAAATCTATAAGCAAGTGGCGGCTCACCTTCATCATACTCACTAAGAGCCAAGGCTTTGGCGTAAATTTCATTTATTGCCACTTTATTTTGGCTTGGATAGATGGTGTCAAGTCCGCTCGCAAAAATACCAATCGTTCGTGGCATAGCAGCTTTATGAGCTGCGATATCAACGCCGATAGCTCCGCCACTTATCACACAGACATTTGCACTTTTTAGCACTGCGCAAAGTGCCGTAACGCAATCTTTTGTATAAACACTTGCCTTTCTTGAGCCAACAACTGCGATCTTTGGCAAAGATAAAAGCGAAGTATCTCCGATAAAATTTAGCTGTTTTGGTGGATTTTTTAGTCTTTTTAACGGCTCTGGAATAAAATCAAGTCTCATAAAATATCTTTTAGATAAACCACATCAACATCTTTTAAAAGATTATTTTTACTCTCTTTTATCACTGCGATCGTATTTTTCTTTGGATGCCCAATGGCGATCGCGTAGCCTCTTTTTTTAGCCAAATTTACAGCAGCCACAAGCTCACGCCTAACAGCACTAGCCGATGGATCGTCGTCTAAAAATATATCCCTTGAAATGTATGGCTGATTATGTTTTTTTGCAGCTCTTGCTACTGCGGTTTGAGCGATAGTTTTACTATCAACAAAGACAAAGCCCTGCTCTATCAGCGCCCTATAAGCCTTATCCATAGCGTCAAAATCGCTTGTAAAGCGTGATCCTGTGTGGTTGTTTGTATATTTTGCACGTGGAAAGTCTTTGCGTATCTTTTTTATCTTTTCATGCATGCTCTCAAAGCTCTCATTGATCGTGAGAGTACCTATTTCTGGGCTATCAAAGTGTTTTGCTTGCATCGGAAGATGTATCATATAAAACTCAAATGTTCTTGCGATATTTGGAGTATCTGGATGAGTCTTTGTCGCTGGAAAAATAGACGGCGTGATTTTTAAGCCAAGCGACTTTATCATACTCGCATGTTCAAATGTCGCCACATCGTCTATTATGATAACGAGCTTTGCGCGCCCTTTTATGCTGGCGCTTGGCGTAAAAGGTACCGCTTCAAAGCTATCTTTTTTTATATTTTTTTCTTCGTATTTTGTTTTTTCTATCTTTTTGGTAGTTAAATTTTCAGCTTTTTTAGCTGGCTCGACTTTTATGTTCTCGCTTTTAATTTTCTCTTTTTTTTCTATTTCAGTACTTTTATTTTGATCGACTTTTGCTTCAAAATTTTGAGGTTTTAACTCGGTTTTTTGTTCGACTTTTGAGCTATAAAATGGCTCTATCTTTTGTTCATTTTCTATTACACTAGGCTCTGTATTTTTATAACTTGCAAGTAAATTTTTAGTATCGTTTTGCTCTTTTTTTATCTCTTCTTTTTTGGCTTCACTCTTTACTTCAGCTATCTTTTTTTGCTCTTTTGGCTCAACTTTTGAATTTAAAGCAAGCTCACTTTTATGCTTAGGATCGGTAAAAATTTTACTTAAATTTTCATCTTCATCAAATTTTAGAGGGTATTTTCTCTTTTCGTATTCTTGTTTTTTCTCTTTACTGGCAACCTTTGGCTCAGCTTTTTTAGAAATTTGCTTCTCTATCTTTGGCTCATTTGCTTTGCTTATCTGTTCTGCACCATTATTTTTTATACTAAGGGCTACGCTAAGTGCTATTATCAAAATAGCTGCGATAATGCCGATACCAAGATAGGTTTTATTGTGAGAGCGACCTGCACTATTTTTTGTGGGTCGCTTCTTTGCAGTCTTTTTTTCGCTCAAGGCTTAGTTTTTATTTTGATCTATAAGTTTGCCGTTAGTTATCCAAGGCATCATCGCGCGAAGTTTTTTGCCAGTTTGATTTAGCAAACTTCTCTCAGCTATACCGCGCTCAGCGTTCATTCTAACATATCCTGCTTTTCTCTCTAGGACGAAGTCTTTTGCAAATTTACCATTTTGAATCTCTTTCAAAACTTCTTTCATGGCTTTTCTGCTCTCTTCGCCAACCACTCTTACACCGCTTACGTAATCACCGTATTCAGCTGTGTTTGAGATAGAATAACGCATATCGGCCATGCCACCTTGATACATTAGATCAACGATTAGTTTTAGCTCGTGTAAGCATTCAAAATACGCCATCTCAGGCTCATAACCAGCCTCTACAAGCGTATCAAAACCAGCATTTACTAGCGCGCAAAGACCGCCACAAAGTACTGCTTGTTCACCAAACAAATCTGTTTCAGTTTCATCTTTAAATGTTGTCTCAATAATGCCGGTTCTACCGCCACCTATACCGCAAGCATAGCTTAGAGCGATCTCTTTAGCCTTTCCGCTTGCATTTTGCTCAACAGCAATAAGATCAGGTATGCCACCACCTCTTACAAATTCGCTTCTAACTGTGTGCCCTGGAGCTTTTGGAGCGATCATAATGACATCTATATTTGCTGGGGCTTTTATCTGGCCAAAATGAACATTAAATCCATGTCCAAAAGCGATAGCAGCGTAATCTTTTAAATTTGGCTCGATCTCGTTTTTATAAATTTCTGCTTGAAGCTCATCTGGAGTTAAAATCATAACCACATCAGCGCCTTTTGTAGCTTCACTTACGGTTTTTACCTCAAAGCCTTTTGCTTCAGCTTTTGCCCAGCTTTTGCCACCTTTTGAAAGGCCAATCACAACGCTTACACCGTTATCTCTTAAATTTTCAGCATGTGCATGACCTTGTGAACCAAAGCCGATGATTGCTACTTTTTTACTTTGAATAAGGCTTAAATCGCAGTCTTTATCATAATAAACATTTATAGCCATTGTTACTCCTATTATTAAAATTTGGCAAAATTATAACTTTAACCAGCAAAAATTCGGCTGAAATATACAGAAACTCTTTTTAAGTTTTATGATAATTTATTTTGATAAAATACGCTGAAATTTCAAAAAAAGAGATAACTCAATGAATGAATCAGTTTTTAAAAAAATCAAAGCACTTCCACCATTAGATGACACAGTTATACAAATTCAACGCTTACATGCGGATGAAAATAGCTCAATAAGTGATCTTACAAAAGTGGTCGAAAAGGATCCGATGCTAACAGCAAATATTTTGCGTTCAGCAAACTCTCCACTTTATGGGTTTTCTCAAGAGATCACAACCATCGCAAGAGCTATTTCTCTTTTTGGTATGGCTACTATTCGAGGTTTTGCACTTTCAAGTACTATTAAAAAGAGCTTTTCTATAAATTTAGAGCCTTATGGCATTACTACACAAGATTTTTTAAATATCTCGATAATACAAAATGCATTGATGTACAATTGGCATTCTAAAGTTAATCCTAAAAGTCTAGAAATTCTCTCTCCAGCTTCATTTATGCTTGAGATTGGCAAGATAGTTCTTGCTCATGAATTAGCTGAAAATAAGCAAGACGTCGAATTTAGAGAAAAACTTAAAAATATATCTAGCCCAATCGATCTTGCTCTATTTGAAACAGAAATTTTAGATATGTCAAATGAAGAAGTTACAGCTAAAATTTTTGAACAATGGAACCTTGAGACAGAGCTTAGCAGCTCAATACTCTATTCAAATAATCCAGAAGAGGCACCAGATCATATAAAAGACTATGCAAAAGCCCTAAAAGTGATAAAAACAGCTGTAAATATCTTTAATCAACTTGATGATATAAGCATACAAAATACTCTACCTCTTCTTGACGAATACGGCTTTGGACATGATACGTTTTTAATGGCTGTCGCTAAAGTCAAAGATAATTTGTGAAAGAATTTCTAACATCACTACTAGTTGGCATCAAGGAAAAAGAAGTTTCAAACGAAGATAAAGAGATTTTACGAAATCTCTTAAATCTTGGTGCCGTAAGCTCCCATAAAGATAAATTTTACCTAAACAATGGCTACGTCTGCGGCAAGCTAGACATCAGTCAAAACGCAACTGGCTTTATCATGCCATTTGATAAACGCTTCAAGCAAGACATCATCGTAGAAAATAAAAATTTAAACAACTCTCACCTTGGCGATATCGTACTTGCAAAGCTTTTGCCGCTTAAGAAAAAACGCCAAAGCGCTAAAATAGTAATGAGCCTAAAGCTTGCCAATGAGACAAGTGTGGTCTATACAAAACGCTTTGGAGCGGCCATTTTAGGTGTAAATTTAAAAACTGGACTAAGCACGACCTTAAAAGCAACGCAAAAAAGCCTAAAGATGCTCCCACTTGGGACGCTGCTTAAGATAAACAACCTAAACAACGAGATAGTCGAGGTTTTAGGAAATTTAGAAGATCCGCTAAGCGATGAGAAAATTTCGCTTGCTATTTATAATAAAAACGATAAATTTAGCGAGGCTTGCGAGCTTGAAGCAAAGGCTTTTGGCGATGAAGTCGATGCTAGCATGTATCCAAATAGAGTTGATCTAAGAAATTTAGAGTTTTGCACGATCGATCCAGTTGATGCCAAAGACTTTGACGATGCCATATATTTTGATGAGAAAAAGCGCGAAATTTACGTTGCTATCGCTGATGTGAGCGAGTATGTGACTGCATATAGTGCCATTGACAGCGAGGCTAAAAAAAGAGGCTTTTCTATCTACTTTCCGCACATTTCAGTGCCGATGTTGCCGCGCGCGCTAAGTGAAAATATCTGTTCACTAAAACCAGACGTACCGCGTCTTGCATTTTGTTTTAAAATTTCACTTCATGCAAACAACGAGGTAAAAAAAGAGGAGCTTTTTGAGGCAATCATCCTTTCAAAAAGGCGCTTTAACTACGACGAGATCGATGAAATTTTAGAAGGCAAAAGAGAATGTGAAATTTCATGGGTCAAGCCACTTTTTAAACTCACCACAAAGCTTCGCAAAAAAAGGCTTTTGCACGCATTTGACTTTAGAACAAAAGAGCTTAGAATGAGCCTTGATGAAGAGGGTCAAATTTCTCAAACCAGGTTTGAAAGTGACTCCGACTCGCACAGATTAGTCGAGGACTGTATGCTTTTAGCAAACAAAGCTGCCGCAAAGCTCATCACAAAAGGTGTTTTTAGAAACCACGCTTCGCCTGATTTTAAAAAGATAGATACCTTGCTTGAGGACCTGCAACTTCTGGGGCTTGACTTTACTTATGAAAACGATCTTGCAAATTTGATAAGAAAGATACAGCTAAAAGCTGATGAACTTGGCAACCGAGAAGAGATAGATAAGCTCATCATCAAGTCTCAAAAAAAAGCTGAGTATTCAAGTGAAAATTTAGGCCACTTTGGGCTTGGATTTGATAGATACACACACTTTACAAGCCCTATTAGACGCTATTCCGACCTTATTTTACATAGGCTTTTAAAGGCTAAAATTTTAAAAGATGACAAGCTTTACAACTTCTTGCTTTTAAACATCCAAAGCACCTGTGCAAATTTAAGTGAGCTTGAAAGAGAAGCCGACAAGGTAGCCTACGACTTTATGGATAGGAAATTTGCACGCTGGGCAGCCGCAAACATCGGTAAAGAGGTGCGTTGCTACGTGATCGAAAACCAAAATGTCTTGGTTGCCAAGCTTGATGATCATTTTGTTGGAGCTAGGATTTTTATAACAGGATATAGCGCAAATTTACTTCAAAAGCTCATCGTAAAGATCACAGAGGCCGATATCGCAAGCGCTAAAATTTTTGCAAAAGTGGTAAGAAAGATCGATGTATAGAAAAGATTTGGAGCTAAATTTAGCAAATGCAAATTTAAGCAACTACTTCTTGCTTTTTGGCGCAGACGAGTTTCAGATCGAGCTTTTTGGCAAGGAAATTTTGAGCTTTTATGCAAGCGAAGATGCAAATTTATTAAGCCTTTATTTTGACGAGTACAACTACGCGCAAGCAAGCTCTCACCTAAGCGAGCAGTCACTTTTTGGCGGCAAAAATATCCTCTATGTAAAAAGCGACAAAAAGATCCCGGCAAAAGAGCTAAAAGAGCTCATCTCGCTTTGCTCAAAAAGCCATGACAACTACTTTTTGTTTGAGCTTTATGAGGCCGATATGAAGCTAGTTTTTGATACGCAAAAGGCTTTTGGGACAAATTTTGCTAGATTTTTTAAGCCATCAAACCCAGATGAAGCGATAAATTTACTAGCTAAAAGCTCAGCTAAAATAGGCCTAAACATAACCAAAAATGCACTTTATGAGCTTTATTTTACACATAATGAAAATTTATACCTTGCAGCAAGCGAGCTAACAAAGCTAAAGAGCCTAAACACTCACATCGAACAAGATGATGTAAAAAGGCTGGTTTTTGGACTTGGCGGGATAAATTTTGATGATTTTTTTAACAAATTTATGGCACTAAAAGATATAAAAAACGACTTTTTTACCTATCTAGAAGATCCAAATTTTAATGAAATTTTACTTCTAAACTCGCTTTACAAAGCATTTTTTAGGCTATTTAAAATTTACTCTTACATTAAGATAAATGGCCGCTTAAATTTAGATGAGGCAATCGGTTATCAACCGCCTGTAAATGTCGCAAATTTATTAAAAGCAAATAGCTTAAAACTAAATTTAAATACCTATTTGGAGATATTTAAAACGCTAAATTTAGCCGAGCTAGAGCTAAAAACAAACACAAAAATGGATAAAGAAATTTTTGCATTATCAACTATTTTAAATTTGCAACATCTTATATCAACAGCAAATATTAAGTAACTTTAAGCTAAAATCCACCCTTGCTTAAAGCAAAATCCTTGCTCACAAAGTGAGCTAAATATCCATAAGGAGAAGAAATGAAACATTACGAGCTTTTATTTATTCTTAAGCCGACATTAACGGAAGAAGAAGTTAAAGCTAAAGTTGACTTCGTAAAAGAAGTTATAACAAAAAACGGCGGCGAGATCGCTACTGTTGTTGAGATGGGCACTAGAAAGCTAGCTTACACCATCAAAAAATACGAGCGTGGAACATATTTTGTTATCTATTACAAAGCTCCACCAGCGCTTCTTGCAGAACTTACAAGAAATGTAAGGATCACTGAAGATATCATAAGATTTTTAAGCGTTAAATATGAAAATAAACGCGAAATCGCAGCTTGGGAAAGACTTTGCAAAGGTATCAAACAAACTATAAAAAAAGAGCCTCGTGAGCCAAGAGCACCGCGTGAGCCAAGAGTTGAAAAAGTAGACGAGCAAACTTTTACAGAAGAATAATCAAGGATAAAAAATGTTCAATAAAGTAGTACTGGTTGGAAATTTAACAAGAGATATCGAGCTAAGATACACTACTAGTGGATCTGCTATAGGAAATTCCGGTATTGCTGTTACTAGAAAATTTAATACTAACGGCGAAAAACGTGAAGAGACATGCTTTATTGACATATCGTTCTTTGGCAAATCAGCTGAGATAGCAAATCAATATTTAAGCAAAGGCTCCAAACTCCTAGTTGAAGGAAGATTAAAATTTGATCAATGGACCGACAATAATGGACAAAACCGTTCAAAGCACTCAATTGTAGTTGAAAATATGGAGATGCTTGGCGGAAATAGCGGAGCTAATGGACAAAGTCAAGGTGGATTTAATCAAAATAGTTCGTACTCACAACAACGAAATAATGGTTTAAATAATAGCTATGGTAATGGTGGATATCAAAATTCAGCATCACAAAGACAGCAAATGCAACCACAAAATAAAAAAGTACAAGAAGAGTACTATGAGGAAAAAATCCCTGATATAAACATTGACGCCGATAATTTTGATGGCGACAACGAAATACCGTTTTAATTTAAAGGATAGAAAATGGCAGAAAAAAGAAAATATTCACGTAAATATTGCAAATTTACAGAAGCAAAAATTGATTTTATAGATTATAAAGATACTTCTCTTTTAAAGTATTGTTTATCAGAGAGATTTAAAATCATGCCAAGACGTTTAACTGGCACATCAAAAAGACATCAAGAGATGGTAGAAAAAGCGATCAAAAGAGCTCGTCATGCAGCTATTATACCTTACATAGTAGATCGCAAAGATGTAGTTTCAAATCCTTTTGATGGACTATAATTAATTAACTTATTAAGCCCCTATTAACGGGGTTTAATCCTAATCCTAAATATCCTAGATTTATATTCTTACAGATTTTTATTTATTGAACACAGTTTAAAATATTTTTCAAGTACTATCTATAATTTTGATTTAACTTGCACGAGGTAAATAGAATTTATTCAAGTAGGCATCTCAAATATATACTGTCTTTAAACAACTCTTTAGTTCAAAAATAACTTATTTAGCCATATGTGCAATCAATGTCGTCGATTTACCACAATTCTTACTATTATGAACCACACATCATCTATCGTATAGCAATAGCTGTTCACATGAGGCTAAAAAGTAAGATGCTTAATATAGAAGAACTTTACAATAAAAACATATCTTAGTAAATCCAATATTCATCCATTTGGTGTCCGCATATCTTACAAATGGCCTTTATTATGTATTTTTTATTTTAAAAATTTACCGATGTCAAATCAGCTTAACCGTACAATTAATATTAGTCAAAAACAAATTTTAAACATCCTTTTCTTGACATGTAATAATGTTTTTTGTATAATCTCAATTCTTTTTTAAGCAAATGTCTTGCTAGCTCAGTCGGTAGAGCATCTCACTTTTAATGAGGGGGCCGTTGGTTCGAATCCAACGCAGGACACCATTTTTGGGTTTATGACCCTTTCGTCTAGTGGCTCAGGACTCTACTTTCTCTGTGTAGAAACAGAGGTTCAAATCCTCTAAGG
>NZ_CABPVR010000005.1:102488-141731 GCF_902460875.1 Campylobacter concisus
GGCTCATATCGGTTTAAAGCCTCAGTTTTATAAATTTGAAAATGTATTAAAAGCGATTGAAGATATAAAAAATGGCAAAATGGTAATTATGGTCGATGATGAGGACCGTGAAAATGAAGGAGACTTGGTCTTTTCAGCGGCAAGCAGCGATATGCAAAAGGTAAATTTTGCGATCACTCATGCAAAAGGCGTGCTTTGCCTTGCGATGGATGAAGCAAACGCAAAAAGACTTGATTTGCCACTAATGGTTTCTAAAAATACATCTAGTCACGAAACCGCATTTACTGTCACAATTGACGCAAAGGAAGCAACGACAGGCGTAAGTGCTTATGAGCGAGATATGACGATTAGACTTGCTGCTAGTACTGATTCAGTGCCTGAAAATTTTGTAAGGCCTGGGCATATATTTCCGCTTATTGCAAAAAAAGGTGGTATCCTCGTTCGTACAGGTCACACTGAAGGATCA
This sequence comes from Campylobacter concisus, assembly GCF_902460875.1. Classification (GTDB taxonomy): domain Bacteria; phylum Campylobacterota; class Campylobacteria; order Campylobacterales; family Campylobacteraceae; genus Campylobacter_A; species Campylobacter_A concisus_AA. Next base: position 102,955 of record NZ_CABPVR010000005.1, read on the forward strand.
GTTGATCTTTGCAAACTCGCTGGAGTTAGCCCAATGGCAGCGATTTGTGAGATCGTAAAAGAAGATGGCACAATGGCAAGACGTGATTATTTGGAAGAATTCTGTAAAAAATTTGACCTAAATATGATAAGCGTTTCTGAATTAGTAGAATACAGACTTAGCCACGAAAGCCTAATAGAAGTTTTGCCCGCAAAGAGTGTAAAAATCTGTGGTTTTGAAGCGAAAAGATATGACATAAAAGATCACGAAAATAAAAATCACGCTGCCTATATTTTCGGGGAGATAAAAGCGCAAACTAATGTAAAATTTCAAAAAATAAGTAAAGATCATGAGCTTTTAAGCGGAGATAAATTTGATAATTTATTGAAGGCATTGGATTTTTTAAATAAAAATGGCGGAGTGTTACTATTTTTAGACAGCAATAAAAGCGATGCAAGCTCACAAAAAGATTATGGCATTGGGGCACAAATTTTAAAGTATTTTGGCATAAGCGAAATTGAGCTTTTAAGCTCAAATAAAAATAAAGAATTTGTAAGCCTTGCAGGTTTTGGTCTTGATATAAAGGGCTATAAAGAAATTTAAATAGATAGCCTTTTAGCGCTTTTTATTTAACGCGGATATTAATCATCCTAATAGCAAAATTCTTCACTTGGGAAAATTTTGCCTTTTACATCATTTGCGTAGGATTGCACACTCTTTCTTACAATATCCGCTCCATCAAGATAGCGTTTTACAAATTTTGGTTTAAAGTCTTCAAAAAAACCAAGCATATCAGACCACACAAGTACTTGTCCATCGACGTTTACTCCGGATCCGATACCAATAACTGGCACATGAACCTGCTTTGTTATCTCGCTAGCCACGCTACTCATCGTACCCTCAAGCAAGATACCAAATGCTCCAACTTGCTCAAACGCCAAAGCCTCGTCAATTAATTCTTTTGCCTCGATCTCGCTTCTACCCTTTATCTTATAACCACCTTCAAATTTATAAAACTGAGGCTTTAAACCGATATGAGCCATAACATTTATGCCCTCTTCACAAAGGCGCTTTACTAAATTTACTTGGTGCATGCCAACTTCGAGCTTTACTGCATCGGCATTTGTCTGTTTAAAAAATTTCATCGCATTTTTTATCGCTTGCTTTTCATTTGTGTAGCTACCAAATGGCATATCAGCCATGATAAAAGTATTTTTAGCTCCGTTACAAACGGCCTTTGTATGATAAAGCATGGTATTCATGTCCGCACTTATCGTGCTTTCTTGCATATTAAAACTCATATTTAAGCTATCGCCAACCAAAATAATATCAGCATAATCATCAAAAAGCTTAGCAAATAACGCATCATAGGCAGTTATCATTACAATAGGCTCAATGCCTTTTTTGTTTTTTATATCATTTATGCTTAGTTTTTTCATCTGAGTTTTTTCATTTTTCATTGCAAGCTCCAAGGATTTTAGCTAAAAGGCTAACAATTTTATCAAATTTTTGCTACAATTACGCCAATTTCTTAAGGACATAAAAATGGGTATATTAAAAAGGCTTGAAATAGATTACTCTTATGATATAGTTGAAGAATTTTTATCTCACTATGCTTTAATGTGCGATTTACTCGAGCCTTTGATAATAAATTTAGGAAGAGCTGATAAATATAAAGATAGTATCTTAGAGCTTACTAGGATTTTTCATAATATTAAATCAGCAGCAGGATTCATGCATCTTGATCCGATATTAAAGCTTACAACTTTAGCTGAAGAGATAGCTCAAGAAGCAAGAAGTCTAAAAGGGCCAGCAAATGATAAATTTATAGATTGGTTGCTACTTATTAGCGATCAGTTTAATAAATATAAAGATGACGTCGAGAACGATTTTGAATATTTTAGCGTTCTTGAACCAAAAATCATTGATGTGCCTGCAAAACTTAACTAAATAATTCACTAACCATTTTATTTTTTGGGAGCGACTTGGCTTCGACAGGAGCAGAGTGTGTACGGTGGCACGTCGCTTTGAGCAAAGCGTAAAAAGCTCAAATTAAATTTAAACGCAAACAACGTTAATTTCGCTCCTGCTTACGCTAAAGCTGCGTAAGTTCAGTTGAGCCTTGCTTAGTCTAATTCTAGCTAGGACAAAAGTAAGTAATTTAGCTAGAGTAGGCTCGCAAAGTGACTGCTTGCTAGCTGAAATTTTAGTCTTAGTCTAAATTTTGGTTTTGGAAAGTGAGCCTTTTTAGATGAAATTTTCACTTTTGCTAAGCGTGTAGAGGCTGTATGCATTTTGTTTTTGGACAGGGGTTCGATCCCCCTCGCTTCCACCATTTTATACCTTTTAATCCTTTTCAATCTTTTTAAAAACCTTTATAAAAGCACGACAAAAACGACTTTTGTTATATTTTATTAATTTAAATTGTTTTCAATATTTTTAAGCCTTTGTAATTGCCTTTAAGGACTTTTTACGGATAATTTAAAGGATAAAATATTGTCCGCCAAAAAATGTCCGTAAAAAATCGTCGCTTGATTTTTAGGGGCTTGCGGACACTTAAAGGACAAAAATGCCAAAAATTAACCCTCCCTTGACGGATACGGCCATAAGGGCTTTAAAACCCAAAGATAAGGTTTACAAAAAATCTGATGGGCAAAATTTGTTTATTTTTATAGAGCCAGGCGGTCGTAAATTTTTTGCACTTGAATACAAAAGTCCTCTTACATTAAAAACACGCCGAATTGCCTTGGGTAATTATCCTGATCTTAGCCTCTCAGCCGCCAGAGAAAAACGCAGAGAGTTGGCCGCTCAAATATTAGATGGTATTGATCCGCTAGTAAGTAAAAAGAGCAACAAAACAACACTAAACGACATCGCTACAAAATGGCTAGATATAAAATCCGAAAACATAACTCCAAACTACTTAAAAAAACAAAATTTGATTTTTAACAAGCACGTTGCACCGTATTTAGGCAATCGGCCATTGGACAATATAAAAGCAGTAGAAATAATAGATGTATTAAAGATCATAGAAAAAGCTGGAAATTTAGAAACCATCAAGCGTGTATTTATCTTACTAAATCAAATTTTTAGATACGCCGTCACCTATGAGATAGTTGCTCACAACGTCGTGGCCGATATAAATTTCAAATACGCTTTTAAAACCGCAAAGCCTAAAAATTTCCCTACGATCACGGACGAAAACGAGATACGCACACTGCTTGCATCAATAGATGGATATAATGGTGACATAAAAACAAAAGTTGCACTAAAGCTTGCGATCTATACGGCTATGCGTCCATTTAATGTTAGGGCTGCCCAGTGGGACGAGTTTGATCTATCCGCCAAAATTTGGACAATTAAAGCGGATAAAATGAAAATGAAAGAGGCCTTTAGACTACCACTAGCTGATCAAGTCGTAAATTTATTAAAAGACTACACCAAAATTTGTGGAAAAACTGAAGGGTATCTTTTTCCCAGCACACTATCTAAGAGCCGTCCAATGAGTGAAAATACATTAAATACAGCACTAAGACGCATGGGATATAGCAAAGATGAGATCGTTTCTCATGGCTTTCGTGCGATGTTTTCAACTATGGCCAACGAAAAAAGAAATGAGCATGGCTGCCATGCTGATATTATCGAACGCTGCCTTGCACACAAGGACAAGGATAAAGTAAGAGAAGCTTACAATAGAGCTCAAAATTTAGCAGATATGAAGACGTTAATGCAGTGGTGGGCAGATTATTTGGATGAGTTAGTAAAATAATATGTAAGATATTATGTATTATTTTGTATAGGGTATAAATTTAAAAAATTTTTACAAACCTTGTGATGCATTATGATTTTCTAGCTCACTAAAGGCTTGTTCAATTAAATTTAAGTCATTATCTATCTAAACTCTCCACTTTTTACGGATAGTTTAGATTATGAGTTTTCTAAAAAATGTATAAAATTATTAATTTTTTGTAAGGGGTATAAACCCAAGATGGATACAAGTAGCTATAAAATAAAGATTAAAATTTGATAGGAAAAATCTATTTTCACGAGACAAAGTAAATTTATAATGAGTCGGTAAGCTATACTTGATTATAAAAATATTCTTTCTTACCTTTTCTATAGTAGCCATCTATAACATCAGTAAGTTCGAATCTAAAATATTCAAATATGCGCTTAAACTCTACTAATTTTTCTTCCGACACCGTGAGAAATGGTTTTTCTGTTTCTAATTCCATAAAGCTTTGTTTAAAAAGTTTTATTCCGTATCCTTTATTCTTGTAAGGGGGCATGATAGATAAGTGACATATCTTTTTCTCACTGTATTTTAGAATAGCCAAACCTCTTAAATCATTTTCGTTACAAGAAGTTATTATTTTTTTTGTTCCATTTTTTAAAGATGGTATTACGTTAATAAAATACCAAGCATCAAATTCTGGATAGTATTTTTTTGCCTCTTTGATATAGTCGTATAATACATATTTATTCTGTATATCTGCCTTTATAGGCAAAATGTGATTTGATGTTAAGACAATTGAGGGGTCATAGAATATCATTAAAAAAACACTTTATAAGGTCATAAATAAAATTAGACACTATAGCTACGAGCACCACGAATAACAGGAATTTGTATTTTTCAAATTTTGAACTTTTATGATGAAGGCTTTTTAAAAAGAGTTGATACGATTCTATGCACCCACCACTAAGATTACTCTCCTTAAACTGATAGACCGTCATATTTAAATCGGTATCATAATCTATATATTCACGCCACAAATCATCCTCCAAAACCCTAAAACTTTTTATTGACTTATTTTTTTCTAGTAGTTCCGTAGTAGAATCTAGTATAATAAATGCATTAATTTCCTTAAATTTTATTTTATTATCTATTTGTTTTGTAAAGCGTCTATCCAAATTTATAGATATGCCGGTGATTTTTATAGCTTTAATAAAAGGGTTAGCCGTAGTACCTGAGAGCATTGTGTCAGATATTTTATCCTTAATATTTGTAACTCTAAATCTGAAATAACTATTTTTTTGTTGTTCCTTTACGCTCATTGTAATACTTGTATCATTGTTGATGGTGGTATTACAGAGCTCAATATTACCAAGGTCATACTCTTTTAATCTAAAACTTGATTTATTTTTATCCAGATGTGTTTCTTCGTTAAATATCATGTTTATGGTTTTACCATCACACAAGCGATCCTTGATGTCTATAAAATCAGTTTTGTATATTTTAAAAGGGAGTGTGATATTTATATTAAAGTTTCTACTAATGTTATTGTATTCTTTCCTGGATACCAATACCCCAATTTCAATATATGAGTTTTCGTTATTGTTTGGCAAAAACAGGTTGATGTGAAGTATAGCTTCTATTTTGTCTGCAATATCAGAATCTGCACAAATTGCTATAGGCCATGCGATTGAGTTTTTTTTATTCATAGTTTTTTATCCAATATACGCAAATGATTGTGGTGCTACAAAATTAGGGTACTCTGAATAAGGGCAAATCGCTTTTTTGTATCTATTTGCATGCTTAATTTTAATAGCAAAACCAGTGTTTTTACCGCTAAAGTATTTTAGATATCTTTCTTTATCTATGCCAGCGTCCATACTCGTTTTATCCCATAGCTCTTCTGGACTTGCCTCCAAAATATCATCAATCATAAATTCCCCTATAATTTTTCCTACTGGCTTTGTAACGTATACCTTGACCTTGTCGACATTCTTTTTGAATTTAACTTTTCTAAACTCAAATTTTTTAGTGCCTCCAAAAATAGCCTCGGCAAATTCTGGCTTAATGGACAATAATGCTGTCATTTACTAACCCTTCTTTTAAGATGGCAGAAAAAGCTTCATCTGTTAATTTTACAAAACCCCAATATGTTTTTTCATGGCCTATAATTTTTCTAATTGTATCCAAAATAACACGCTTTTTGAATGATATATTATAGGTCATTTTTATTATTTTCGTATATGTCTTATGGATAAATATACCTTTTAATTCATCATCAGTAAATATATTATGCGGTTTACAGTATGAAATAAAGTCGGATAATTTGTCAAAACTAGATAATTCCCTGTACTCCTCCACAACACATAAAGAGGTCACAACCGATGAATAGTTCGCAGTTCGAGCGTTATTATCCTTTGTTCTATAAATAAGTATACAATCGCCTCTTTTTAGCTGTTCAACACCCAACATATTTGTTATGTAAACTTTATGAATGCTGTTTGATTCCGACATGTCTTTTAATATATCATAATTCTCTGTTTTTAGCATGGAGTCTGAAAACATGCCCGTATGATATTTTGGATAAATACTCAAAATATATTTGTTGCATGTGGTATCAACCGCTGGGTAATCTAACAATATATTATTTTTCAATGTCTGCCTTGAAAATGATATATTTTTCACTAAAACTATCTCGTCGATCTTTTTTCCATGCTTAGTAAAGCCGTATCTTTCTAATAGTTTTATTAATGGGGTTTGTTTTTCAAATACAGTTACATAAATATTATAAATATTATTTGACACAGCAAAATCAAAAATCTTCTTTACAAAGCGTTCTCCTAATTTTGTTCCATGCGCATTTATTTTTAAAGTTCCTATTTTTAACCAAGGTACGTTAGTATCAAGCGCGGGACTAATATCTGTGTTATCTACCTGATTTTCTATTTTTAAATATAGGAAAGCTATTATCTTATTATTATTGTCAAAAAGCAAATATGCTTTTTCGCCAGCATTTGCTTTCTTTTCTATCCATTGGTTAAAGCCTTTATAGTCTTGCCTTAAAGAGTCAAAAAATAAATCGGATACATCAATTTCACGTATATATTTCTCTTTAATATTTGACATTCAACACCCTTTAACTTTTCCTTGCTAATTGTACCAAAAAAAATATTTGATTTCAACCTTCTTCGATCCCATTGAATTCAATTTAAAAAAGGCCAATCATCCAGTCTAACACTCTGCAGCAACCTCTTAAATTTTCGAAAGTTCTCTAAAAGCTTCCAGTTTTTTTAAAACATTTCGTTTAAACTCTTTATTTACATAAGCTAGCGGATAGGCTATTTTTATATCATCTCCCACTAGCTCATGCCTTCGGCTACATCAACCATCACGCGCCGCCGTTTATTAACGCTTCCATTTCTGCATCATCCTCACTCGGTTCGTTTTGCTCTTTCTCCGCCTGAGTTTGCTGCGCCTCATGTATCGCCTTTAACTCTTTTTTTATACCCCTAAAACCTAAATTTTCAGCTTCTTCTATGGTTTTTACATAAAATTCGCCTATATTTACATTTATTTTTATGTAATCATACATGCCTACACCAGGTAAGTGATATATCTTTTCTCCATTATCGTCATTAATATTACATTTTATTTTTGGGTATTCGTTGTCATACGGCAATACGATATGCTCTATCTGTGTTTTTGCCAGCCTCGCACGTGCCTGCTCGTCAAGATTGTCGTAAGCAGAATACAACCTCCCAACAACCTTTTTGTTTGGATTATCCGTTATACGCTCTGCTAAATTATCATTTAGTTGTCTTATTGTATTGCTATGTATTTGACTATCTTCCTTATACCACTTGCATTGTATGATTATTAGTTCTCGCCTTTTTGTTGCAATTATGTCTATCCCATCGTCTTTTTTGCCCATTTTTATACCGTTATACTCTACTTTGTATCCGTTTATCTCATATAAATATCCTATGTATCTTTCGTATCTAGCGCCTATCTCTTCAGGCTTCCTAAATGCTCTTTCGTTTTCATATTCGTCTAAAATTTTTTGTTGATATCTTTTTGGATCATTTTTTATCAAAAAATTATCAAATTCTTTTTGGCATATAGGACATTTATTTGGATTTAGATGAGCCATTACTATTTTATGCTCACATGGAGATAAATACTGTTGATTTAATTCTATTTTTTGTCTTAAAAGTCCATTGAGTATATCATTTTTTTCAATTAAAAAATCAAGTCTTTTATCATTAATTCCCCAAAAACATTTATCATAATAGTACAAACTAGTCAACAAAACAGATCGATCCACTAGTTCAAAATTTCTAAAATTTAATATAGGAATATTATTTTCCTCTATAAAGAAATCTACGTTTATGTCCGCTACTTTTTCTGCCAACTCTTTATTTTCATTCATTAACGTATATGCTATTTTAAATATTCTATTTTGCTGCTCTCTAAAATTTTTAAATATCGCTATTTTTCTTTTTAGCTCGTTTATATCGTCGTCATCATTAATTATTTCTTGACTGTATTTTTCTTTTGCTGATTCATACAAATGGATATTACAACGCTTTTTATATTCGTCGTTTTTAGGTAAAATATGCTCGTATTTAAGATTTTCACTTATTGCTTCTTGTAATTCAAGTATAGCTTTTTTTAAATTGTTTTTTTCAAGCTCCACTTCTTTTTCCTCTACCTTATTTGCATACCATACTGCAACAGTAGTAACGGTAACTGAAATAATTAAAAAAATATAGCCACCATCATGTTTTTCTTTTTCTATTACGATGTAGCCAAGTATCAAAAAACCACAAGATAAAAGATGTAGCAAAATTATGAGTATGGTTGTCATCATTTAAAAAAACTTATCAATTTTGTCCACAATGGCTATTCTTTTTTATCCTTCAGTTGTAGCTCTCTTAAATTTTCGAAAGCTCTCTAAAAGCTTCCAGCTTTTTTAAAACGTTTTGTTTAAACTCTTTATTTGCATAAGCTAGTAGATAGGCTATTTTTATATCGTCCCCCACTAGCTCGCGCGTTCCGCCTTCTATTTTTATGAGGCCATACTCGTTTAAGCCGGTGGCCTCGCCAGGATCTAGCAAGATACCGCGTATTTTCCGCTCTATTGCATGCGCTGCAGCGGCCATTTCTTGCGGTATTCCGCTAAATGTGATTTTTTTAAGCTCTTCTCTTGTTAGTTGAAAAATTTTCATAAACTCGTCATTTGTCTTTATAAATAAGCGTTTTTTTAAGTCTTCTAAATTTTTATATTCTCTATTCGGATCATTTTCTTTTATGGCATTTATGAGTTCGATATCTTCGTCTTTTGCTGAGCTTTGTCCTATGTGATAGTTTCCCACGCTTACGTTATTTCCGTTTATAAAATGCCCATTTGATACGTTTATGCCGCTCTCTAAATATTGCGGAGATACATTTAGTTTGGCTGAAATTTCTAAAAGCCTAGCCCTTGGAATAGCACCTCTCGTTTTCCAGCCATCTAAGGTTTTGTATGGGATTTCTAAAATTTCCGCCAACCCTGTATCGTTTTTTACTCCGAGAGAAAATCTCACGCGAGCCAAAATTTCGTCCACTTGACTCATTTTAATCTCCTTTTTAAGGTTTTTTACCTATAATTACCTTGACAAAAAAGGATTTTGCAGGTATAATTCCTTTAAAATTTAACTGAAATGTTAAATATTCTTAACATTATAGCGTAAAAAGGGTTTTTAAATGGATAAAAAACTAAACGTTAAGTTCGATATCGTAGCCGTTACGCAACGTATAGATATGGCAAGAAGACTGCTTGATTACGGTAAAAGTGACTTTGCAAAGCAGGTGCTTAATACCACCAGGGTTTCTTACTGGAGTATTATCAAAGAAAACAGACCACCTTTGTCGTGGATTTTCTTGCTTGTGGAGAAATTTGACATCTCGCTTAGGTGGTTGATCTTCGGCGAAGGCGAAATTTTTAACAAAAAGGATAGATCATGACTGAGCAATTTGCCTTAAGCGTTATTGCCGTAGTTGTTTGTGCTTTTGTAGGCGGTGCTATGCTTACGCTTGGCATGTTAGCTTTGTTTTTTAAAAAAAGGAGCTAGATCATGACAACGATGAGGGAGTATATTAGAGTAGATCACGCTAGCATACTTGAAACGTGCAAGAAAAATCTACAAAATTTAAGCTATCTTGACCGCAAGCATGACAGACATGATCGTTTTAAGATATATGAGCACGCCCTTTTCGTTAAGCAAAATTACCTCTGTCCACATTTTGATGAAGTGGCAGATATGTATTATAAAGCACTTGAATGTGCATCAAGCGAAAGCGAGATCGCGGACTACGTTTCAAAGCATACTGGCAAAAATAAAGCTGCAATTTATTTTTATTTTAGACGTTTTCGTTTTAAAAATCCTGAGTTTGCACAAGAGGTCATAGAAATTTTAAAGAAATTTATAAAAGAAAATAGTCTTTTTTCGGATGTGAACAATGGATAACAATATATTTCAAACGATAAAACAAACAATATCTAAGCATGATTTTAAAGATTTTGTGCAAAGTGTTTATGGCATAGAGTTTAAAAGCGGAAATGCTTTTTGTCCGTTTCATGACCATGGTCATAATACACCAAGTCTTGGCATCAATTCTGATTCTAATGGTGCATTCTTTAAGTGCTTTGCATGCAATGCCAGTGGCGATATAACAAAATTTGTTGAGCTAAAAGAGCATATCTCTCCACTTCAAGCTGCCAAGAAAGTTTGCGATCATTTTGATATACCAAATACGATCAATGCAAAAGAGATGAGCGAGGAAGAGAAAAAGGCCTATGAAGAACATCAAGCACTGATAAAAGCCGAAAACGAAGCACGCGTAAAAAAAGAAGCTGAACAAAGAGCCAAAAAAGAAGTCGCACTTAAAGCTCGTTTGGCAAAAATAGCACCGCAACTTGTGGAAAATAAGCTTAAAAATTACGATCTTATCAAAGATCAAATTTCAGCACTATTCCCAATACAAATCAATAACTTTGATTCATATAGCCGCGAACTTATCGGTTATAGCTTTGAGCATAAAAGTCTAGCGATCATCATAAGAGACGCTAATGGCGCACCTATAAATATCAAATATAGAGAGAAATTTGCCTATGACACACATAAGGGCGAGCTAACAAGTGAGAGAATGCCTGGAAAGTGGATAGGCGAAAGCGGCGCACACGCTAGCCCTTTTCCTCTAAATTTTTACGATGATTATAAAGGTAGTAATGTAGTCATTTGCGAAGGCGAGAAAGACGCATTAAATTTGATGTGTTTTAATGTCTGCGCCTTGACACTTGGTGGCGTAACTGCTAGCTGGGAAGAATACAAAGAACTTCTAAGAGACAAGCATATATTTATCTGGTTTGATCACGATGAGGCCGGATATGAAAATGCGATAAAGAAATTTTATGAGATCAAAGATGTAGCTAGAAGCGTACGAATAGTGCTATTTTATATGATCGGCAAAAACTTTTCAAAAGGCTATGATATTAGCGATTATCTCTATGATCACGCCTATAAATTTCAAAACGCTAGCCCACTTGAAGTAGTGGCCTTTAGCTGTTTTGAACCAACAAACGTCGTTATAGATGAGATATGCGAATACTTTCCGAACCTTTCGGCAAAGCTAGATAAATTTAAACAAAATCTACCTATAAAAGAATTTCGCCAAATCAAGGCCGAGATACTGGCAAGAGACGAAGAAGGTAATTTTATAAATATCTTTCCAGTAAAAGGCGAACTTGACGACAAGTATGTCGATGAAGTGCTGAATTATGCAAAAGAGCTAGAAAGAAAAATGGGCGAGAGATATGAGGAATTTAAAAAAGCTTATATCCAAAGCTTCCTTTTAACCGAGCAAGAGGAGCAAAATTTCGAGCGTTTTTCAAAAGCTTTTAGCGATGCTTTCCGCATAAATAAAACCATGCGTACAAACTATCATCAAACGCATATTACAGATATGGTAGCAAGTCTAAATCAGACTTTTTTAAAACTAGGCTACCGTCTGGGTGAGTATAAAAAGAATTTGCACGTTTGGGCGAGTAATCATTTCATGCAGATAGATACAAATGCATTGGCCAAATTTATTCACTCTCATTGGATGGCTGCTGCATATGTGGACAAGAAAAAACAAAGCCGCGAAAACGTCAATAAGATAGTCGAGGATCTAACCAGCTTATCGCTAGATTTAGATGAGATAAAATCTCACGAATCTCGCCGTGTCATAAATTTATTAAATGGCACGATTTTTATTAGTAAAAATGGCGTTATTACATTTAAGAAAAAGCACGACTATAAAGATGCTGCTACAAATATCTTAAAATTTAACTACGATCCTTCGGCCAAGTGTCCAAAGTGGAACAAATTCTTACGCGATATTATGAGCGATGAAGACGACATAAAAACACTTATGGAGTTTATTGGCTATTGCTTTATTCCTAGCCATGAGTTTGAAAGCTTTTTGTTTTTATACGGCAAAAGTGGCGCAAACGGCAAGAGTGTTATATTAGACACCATCAGAAACTTTTTTGGTGAGGACAATGTTTCATCTCTCCAGCTTCAGCAGTTTGAAGGGCATCAACTTTGCGCTCTTACAAACAAGCTCTTAAACATTGGCTCTGAGATCGACAAAAACGGCACCGACAAAGGACAGCTAGCGAACTTAAAAGCTATCGTCAGCACAAAAGATGCGATAACTATAAACCCAAAAAACGAAGAGCCCTACTCTTTGCTTCCAAATGAGAAGCCAAAGCTAGCATTTGCTGGCAATGAAAAGCCAAAAAGTGGCATAGATAATGGCGTTTTTAGACGAATGTTGCTTATTGTGTTTGATAAAGAAGTAAAAGATAATCAGAAAATAAGAGGTCTTAGCGATCGTTTTAATGATGAGCTAGGAGGTATCTTTAATCTAGCTCTTGAAGGACTAAAACGCCTTATTATTCAGAACAAATTTACTCGCTCTAAACGTATGCAAACTGAGCTTGAAGAGTATAAAGATAGTGTAAATCCGCTTCGCACCTTTGTTAAAGATGCGATTATTGCAGATGCCGACTATTTTGTGCCGTCAGTGCCACTTTATAAGGTTTATCTGGCATACATGAACGATAAAGGCGGTAAACCTATCACACAAAAGAACTTTGTTCAAGCCCTACGTGACGAGCTAACCCTTGCTGGCATAAGTTGCTCTTATGGTCAAAAACGCATGTCAGCAAACTATATTGGAGTAGGCGATAGACCAAGGTGCTTTTTTGGTTTTAGGGTAAGCAGCGACAATCTTGACTTTGATAGTGTAAGGATAGAAAACGGTGGCGAACTTATCATAAACCAGATAAGCCACTATCAAGCCAATGGAGCAAAAGCCGATGAAAACTAACCTTTTCTTGTGGCTCACGATGATTTTAACTAAAAATATCTACAAAGCGTCCTATTTTAGGGCGTTTGATAGATGTTTTACATCTGGGTGGCTCACTTCTGGCTCACGATTTTTATTTTTCTTGAGCCAGCAAAAAGCCGTTTTTATGGGGCTTGGCGTGCTTTTGGCTCACAATCTCGCCATTTTTGCCCCTATATTGGTTTGAAATTATTTTTTTATTTTTAAAAATTTTTTTCATAGCTATATATATAAAAAATGATGAGCCAAAGAGAAATCTTAAGCTATTAAATACCGATAAAATCGTATTTAACTGCTGGCTCAAGAAGTTTAAACTTATGAGCCAAAGATTTTATAAAATTACGTATTCTAGGGGTTTGGGGTGGCTCACTATTTTTTAGTGATTATGAGCCACATGAGCCAAGCGAGCCAAAAAAGGAAAATAGATGAAGCAGATGAACGAAACGCAGCAAAAGGCTTTTGAGATATATCTCGAAAGTGCGACGTTTGAGAGCGATTATAAGCCTATTAGCGAGGAGCAGCTAGCTTCAAAGCTTGATGCTCTAGGATTAAAAGGTTCAAGCAGCTCAATAAATCGCTGGAAAAAGGATTTTAACTGGGTACAAGCCCTACGAAACAAAGTAACTCTAGCCATGAGCGAGGATAAGCAAACTAGAAATTTGCTTCAAAGATCAAGCCTAGAAACCGTGGTTAAAAACACCAAGGTTGATATCGAGCGAAACAATGTTTTGTTAGCTGCTAGCTATGAAATCATGGAGGGTGAGGCAAGGCGTATTGTAGCCAGACAAAGGGAAACTGGTGTAGTTAGTGCAGAGGACTTTGAGAGAGTAAAATTTATTTCTTCTCTCTCGGCTGGCAGAAGCGACAAGATGCTAGACCGCATGGCCATCATGCCACCAGAGGCGGTTTCAGCTCAGCAACTCTTATCTCGTTTAAATGGGGTCAAGGTTGAGTTTGAGGACGATGTCATTGACGCAGAGGTGCAGGATGAAAAAGCTAGCTCTTAGACTTATACTGGCTTTTATTTTGGTTTTTGTTTTGGCAGTATTTCAAAATTTAGCAAATTTATAAAGGAAAAAAGATGAATGTAGGATATTTTAAACGCAAAAGCTACAAAAACGCTGATGGCGAAGAGATCGGCTACGCAGGTGGAACTATCATGATCCCATTTTTAAGACCCATAGAGGTAGTTATGCTTAGCACTAGCGCAGAAGAGAGGAAGAAAAACAAAGACTTTCCAGGCTTTCAGTTAGCCCTTCAAAAGCCAAAAGGCTACGAGGGCAGTAGGCAGATAATAGGCGCACTATGGGGCAGACAGAGCAAAGATGGTACAAAAAGCTATTTAAGTGGCTTCATAGAAACACCGGCAGTGCCAGGCTATAAAGTATATATAGCTCTTTTTAACGCTGGTGAGAATGCTAAAGATGGTGTGCTATATGATGTCGTTTGGAACGCACCAAGACGAAGCGACTATCAAGATGTGCCACCTAGCGATGAGACTACATTTTACGTAGATGATCAAGAGATACCATTTTAAGGATACAAGATGGAAATAATTAAAATTTACGTTTGTAGTCCATACTCGGTATTTGGGAACAATAAGAAAAAGGCAAGAGAGGTGGCGATCAAGGCACTAGCAGAAGCCAATGAGTATTTTAACGGAGATGAAAGGTATGAGCTTTTTAGTCCAGTTCTAAACAATGCAGCCTATAAAAACCTTAGCTATAGCGAGGTTATGGCGATTTGCCTAAAACAGCTTGATAGTTGTGGCGCTTTATTTGTCCCTAGCACAAAGACCTGCGACAAAGAGCTTATTCTAGGCTCAGAGGGCATCGGCATAGAGATAAGGCACGCCTTTATCAAAGACTACGCTATTTACGATCCAGGCGATATTCTTGATGCCATGAGGTTAAAAATCAAATGACAACAGCCGAGCTAAAAGACGCAGCCATCTTTGTGATGGCTTACTCATTTTTAAAGATGGATAGCTCAGAAGAACTGGGGCTTTTCATCAACAAAAAGGCGAGCAAATTTATAACAGATTTGATCGATGCAATGACGCCCATTGTTAAGCATTATTATGAATTTCAAAAACGCATAGACCTGCAAATAGCAGCGCTAGATAACAAGGCTAGGGTTTGCAAAAATGATTTTAGCACGACAGCACCACAACTTGCTTGTGATTTGCTCTATCTAAAATTTGCACCAAACAACCGTAAAGGGCAGAGGCTAGCACCCATCCTAGCAGAATTTTACGCTTGCAATAAAGATAAGATAGCGTATATTCTAAATAAAAGTTACGACACAAAATACAGCAAGGAAGCCGAGGACAGCCAAAACCTAGCGTATTTTTACATTGAAAATATTTAAAAGGGTAAACAATGAAAGCTAAATTTCTCAAATTAAGAAAAACAATATTCAATAGTATATTAATAAGTTTATGGGTCGCACTCTGCTTTATTTTTTTGTTTTTTAATAATGCTACCTTTGGCGATTATTTTTATGCCTATCGACACTTTAAGACATCCGGTGTGGCTCTTTAAAGACATTGTAGATAGGTTTAAACAAGCCTTAAATGAAACATTTTAACCACGATGGTATAAGAGATTTTGCAAGCGACAATCGAGGAGCTAGCGGTGCTTGAAAAACGGCTCGATAGTCTAAAAGTAAAGATGGATTTAGCCTTAAGATCGAATAGAGAGCCATACAGAGCCTGGGTGGACGAGCTACGAGAGATTAAAAATATAGTAGAAAGGATTAGAAAATGAATACAAAAGGTGTTTCCATAGAGGAAACATGTGGATTAGGATATGGGGAAAATAAACTATTTAAGGAGAGTTTTATGTGTCTTAGTGACTTAAGAGAGGTACTGGCAAAATTAAGCCTCTTGGGGGACAGGATAAGCAAAATACAAACAAAAAATGCGCGCGTATCTTGCAGCATCAGCTTTTATTGGGAGTTTGAGATCTATATCGTGTGCCGTTCTTTTAGAGGCAGCCGATGCCGCTTCAAGCCTGAGGAGACAGGGGTTGTATTTGAAATAGATTTGGATGTTCCCGATCTAGAAGTAGATGAAATCTTAGAAAAACTCTTTGAAATTTTAAAGGCGCCAGAATTAAAAAACGCAGGCTTAGGCGCATATTTTGCTCGAGAAAAAAGGAGGTTTAATAGAGATGTTTAGATTACCGCGGAATTTAAAGGATAAAAAATGACACCACTTTTACCTATAACAGATCCTATCACAACTAAACAAGCTTGCGAGCTTTTAAAGTGCAATGCCGTAACCTTGTGGCGTTACGTCAGAGATGGCAAGTTTAGAAAGTATGCCGTCACTCGCAAGAATGTCCTTTATTCTAAAAGCGAGATCATGGCTTTTCTTGAGGCCTCAGCAGTCTCATCACCTTGGTTTTAAAGGACTTTGGCTAAAATAATGAGAAAAGGACAAACATGAATGCGATTTTAACCATAGGTACAGTTACTATAGTTATCTTACTTGTGATGATAGCCTATGATTATGCTAAAAAGTCCAAGACCCAAGGCTAGCTTATCCAAATACTCTTTTGCTAGCGATTACGTAGCGTATAATCCTATAATCCAAGTAAAATATCATAAAACTAAGCGGCGAACTCGCCGCACCCTATAAATTTATCAAAACATCTTTTCTTTGATGCTACTAAAACGCCTACAAGAGCGTTTAGTTACGATCGTTAAAAATTTAGCGCAACCGCCTTACTCGCAAGCTCCAACGCTAGCGCGGCAAAGTGGCTGGCTTATCAAAGAAATTTCTACTTATTTTTTTATAAGCAGATTAGATTAAAGTGCGTTTTTGGATATTGTCGCCATTTTAACTGCCAACAATATGAAAAAAGTTTGAAAAATTTTAAAATTTTTAGTGTGGCCGTAGTATTGTATGGCGCAGGCCAAATGGGTTCATAGCCCCCCCTATCAAAGATTTTATAGCTAGCTTTGATCTAGTAAGCAGCTCACACAAACCAACCAACACACATGCCAGCCAAGCCAACATAGCTAGCACGCCCACACAAAGACCACTAGGCACATTAAATTGCCTCGTAATTTTTCGTAATCTCTTAACCATAAGCAAGAAACAATCCACAAATTCCCGCGCATTTCGCCCAAGGCTCGCCCAAAGCTTTGCCGTCTCAGACGCACCAGATCAAGAACCATACAAGTTTTCATCTCAAAGCTCACACGCCCAAGCATTCCGCATCATCACGCTATCAAACCATACAACCGGAACTGTAAAAGAAATTTTGACAGTTGCGATTTTTGCACTCTCACACTATCAAAATCTTACCACAGACCATACCAAAGCTTAAAAAATAAAACTAATCTATCTTTCAAAAAGCCGCTCCAACCTTAAACAAAATCGTCATTTTTCATTAAAAATTAGTCAAATTTGCTCGCTCTAACCTTAAAACACTTTTCTTTACTACACGCAAAAGCCGTATTTTAGGCACTTTATTATTTTTAGTATTGAAAAGTATAATTTTCATGACTAAATTTTCACACCATTTTTTGACCATTTTTGCCAAACTAACCTTAAGCCGTTTTTGCCAAAAAAGTAAAAAAATAGACAACAACCAGCGTGCAAATTTTGTTTTTTTGCAGTAGATATCCAGTCAAATTAGCCGCCATACACCAAAAACAGCGGCTACCTATGCACCAAAAAGCTACAAAACAAGCCAAGTCCACGCCAACCACACATCAAAAAGCCACAAAGCAGGTCAAGTCCACACCAAAAACCACCAAATATGTAAAAATGGGCTGGTTTTGCCTTTAAAAACTCACACACTCACCCCACCCCGACGAGCCATCTCATTACTTGCTTTGGCCGCTATTGGTGTTCGAACTTACGCCACCGCTCCCAAGTGAAAAACCGGCCCGCACCGCTACTTGCTTGCGATCACCCTATGATAATCTTTGCCAACATCCTACTAATTGAGGCGGACAAACCTTAAACTAAACACAAGCCGAATAGTTTGAATAAAAAATTGATAAAATTGCACAATTATAAAAAACAAAGGTTAGACATGCAGTACAAAGAGCTTAACGATCTTTTTTCAGTAGATAGACTAAAAGCATACGCTAGTGATGATGAGCATAGAGCAAATCTGCTACTTATTGGCCAACTAGCACCAAAACTTGGCATCATCGAAATCATTACAAGAAATAAAACAGCACAAATTTTAGGAAACATAGATAGTGTTTTCATATCACGCCAGACTTTTGGTTATTGGTGTAGGCTAATAGATCAAAATAAAATACACAACGATCTACTAGATCTACGTGGGTTAAATTTATCAAAATACTCTAAATTTAATAGGCAAAGCAAAAGCACTATGCTAAATTATAAAAAAGTAAAGATATGCTATTCACTACTTCTAACTATTAGAAATAGAGCCTTACATTGGGAAAATCTATATAAGCTAAACACCGATGGCACACCACGTATATCAACCAACTTAGATGGCATAGTAGTAGGTATAGATCCTGAAAATTTAAAGCTTTTTATAGATGATATTTTATGCTGTTTTAATGAAGATTTAAAGGGATATCTTGAGTGAGGGCTTTAAAGCGCCCCCGGTGAATTGTAGGTTAATTATAACCGAAATCTTATTAAAAGTAAAGGAGCTCCCATTACTCTGGAAATTTGATTTTAGAAATTCCAAAAGCTCTTCCGCCCTGTTTGCTTTGTTTTAGTAGCTCGATGTTCAGCTTCACACCATCAGCACTTGCGTGCTCTTTGATACGTTTAAATTTGGCCTCTGCTCTTGCCTTAGCCTCGCGCAGATCCGCTACGCTTAGTTTTGCGACCCTTTCATTATGGGCTTTTGCCTTTGCCACCTTCTCTTCATCTTTTGAGTTTGGTATCTTTACAGGCACGAGTTCTTCGTACTCCTTGCGAGCCTTTTTTAGCTCCTTGCCGTACTCTTTTTCTTTATTAAACCTTCTTACACCAACACCCCTTGCCATTATGCCGCCATATCCTAGATCATCTTTGTTGTAGTCTTTGGGTGCCACATCTAGCCCCGTGACGTCGGCAGTTGCCTGCGCACCTAACTGCTGTCCGTAGCGGCCAAGAGGAGAGATTGGTGGGAAGTAGCTTTTAGTTAGCTCGAGCACTCTTTTTGTTATTTTTTCGGCGACTGAGTCCTCTTCACCCTCTATTTTGTAGCCTAGCGTGCTTTTGCCGTTTGCTATATTCCATATTCCGGCGGGAAAACCGCCCGTAAACTCTAGCTTATCAAACCCGTCAAACCTAAAACCAGGCACCAAACGCCCGGAGTTAAAAAACCAGTCCGTGCTACCTAGTCTCATCCAGCTTTTTACGCCGACTAGGTTTGGCAGCGCACCACTTTCGGCCCACTCCGGCTTTGCTAGGTTGTCGTTTTCGTTATCGGCACCCAGCCATGCGCTGCCACCACCATAAGCTAGCACAGCTTGCATCATGATAAATCTATCCGGACGCTTTAATGCAGCCTTTAGCACCATCGGAGTTGATTTTACAGCATAGTGTAAAAATGGCTGAACTCCTGTTTTATCAAGCACTTTTAGCGTACCATTAAAATGGGTAGAATAATCCACATACGAGTATTGCGCATCTTTCATCGCAGCCTTTAGCTCATCTGCACTAAATTTGCTAAAGTCATTTACGTCAAAGCCCTTGTCTTTGGCAATAATTTCAAGATTTTTCTTAAACCTAGCTATCTTAAATACCTTATCCTCCATCGAATATAGATATCTAGCTTTCTCGCCACTCCAGCTACCCTCGGCCATATATGCTTCTTTTAATGCCTTGGTTAAGATATTGCCTTTTGACTCGCTTTGCAAAGGTTTTACCAGACCTTCAAGGTCGCTTAGGTGACTATCAAGTCCTAATGAATTAGCCAAATTTTCCCATTTTTTAAATTGCTTATCTCCTCTCATCCATGCAGCCGTAGTTTTAATTGCTTCATTAAAATCTCCATGCAAAAACGCCAGCGCCATATTTGAGCCAAAGTTATAAAGGTGTGTAAATGGGTTTTTCACAGTGACGTTTACTTTGATATGGTCGATTAGTTTAAAGTATGAGCCGTTAAATTTAGCCATCTCTCGGCCTAGCATCTCAGCCTCTGCTAGAGCATTGGCGACATCTTCTGGAACATATTTGCCAGCTAGCGCTCCATACTTCTTTATACCTCCGCCTGCACTTTCATCGCTCATCTTTACCCATTTTAGCCCATCAACACCTTCAGGCGGCGCGTCTTTAGCAAATTTATCTGCAAAAAGCTTTAGGGTTTGGGCCTTAAGAAGCTGCTTTTTTTGCTCTAGGATCGTGTTTGTGACCGCAAAAGCCGCATCGTCCTCTATCTCGCGCAGTTGCTTTTGCTCCCAGCTCATCTGTTTTCTAGCAAAAAATTTGCTTTGCCTTAGCGCCTTTGCGATACGGCTATTTTCATTTGCTTCGTCCATGTGCTTTTTATAGTAGTGCTTGACGTAGTCTTTGATGACATTTTTTGACTCTAGTGCTCCAGCATCCACTAGAGCCTGCGCGCCGTCATTGATAGTCTTACGCACCTTTTCATATAGTGGTCTTACATATTCTGGCAGTTCGCTAGGATTCATCTCACCATCTAGCGCCTTAAACATCGCTTTTCTATTTCCAAGGCTTAGTTTGCCAAGATACTCTTTAAACTGCCCAGCTTGAGTATATATAGCAGCTGTTGTTCTATGGTATTCTCCTAGCAACTCATCTATCTCTTTGGCATGCTCTCTGATATCTAATAACTTGCCAGCAAATGGTATGTTTTCATCAGTCCACTTTGCAGCCTTATCAAGCCCATCACTAGCCTTTTCAAAGGCACTGTCAACCTTTAGTGCCCAACGGTCTAGCAGCTTACCTGATCTTTTTTGGATCTCTTTTAATGGACATTTTTCACTCATTAGCACAACCTCAATCCGTCTTTAATATTTCCATCTTTATCTAGGTTTTCAGCTTTAAACTCTTCAAATTTAGCTACAGCCACCTTATCTCCACTCTGAGCTGCCTTTTTTAGCTTGTTTAGCTCGGCAGTCTTTAGTATCGCCTCTTTTTTGATAGGATCTAGCTCGTTGCGATACGCTGCCTTTACTTCAAAACTCATGTTTTTTAGCCTTGCTCTATCTCCTACACCAGCTAACTCCTGAAGTGCATTCTCTTTTATAGGTATACTATCTATTTGAGACTTTGCGTATGCATCTACTCTTACATTTCCATCTTCTGCTATATCTATAAAAAATCTCTTTTTGTCTCCATCTTTACCCACCTTGTCAAAGTAAATTTTGCTTTCATTGATTACTTTGAAGTCTGCATTTTTTATATCGTTTTTTAGGGCAGCTAGCTGCTTGTTGCTCAAATTCACGCTTTTACCAAGCTGCTGAGTGGTTATCTCTTTTGTATCAAATTTGCCTATCAACCCATCTTTAAAATTTGAGTCGTTAAAGCTCTCTTTATTCATCGCCGCTATACTCTCGTCTAACTCTTTTTCGACGTTTGGGTGTTCACTTTTTATCTCTTCTATCCTGCGACTATGATAGATTTTTTCTTCGTTTTGCTGTATAATACCCTTACCGTTCGAAGAGTGTTCTAAGGATTTTATATCACCAGAGCTTCGGACGGTATCGTCCAAGGAGTGTTCTGCGGGCTTCGCCACAGAGCCTTCAACGTCTTTGCTTGTAATATCGCTAGAGTGAACAAACTTAGCGTTTTCCGATTTTTGGTTACTTCTGTCTCGATACGCTCCCTTTTGTATTTGTTGTGGTATAATTTCACTAGAGGTTAAAGGATGATTATCTCCTTTTGTAAAAGTATCAGATGATATACTTGATACTTTCCTCTCTTTTTCATAAGCTGTTACTATCCATTTATTTGGTGTTTTTTCGCCCATCCAATTATTTTTTAATACGACTTTATAGCCATCTTTTTCTATTTGAATCGCTTCATTTTGCCTTATTTTTGTTTGTCCGTTTTTTATCACATCGTCTAAATTTTCAGCCGTTATCTCGGGATGTTTTGCCTTGATTTTAGCCAGTCCATATCCTTGCAATGTGCCTTTTTGATCTTGCCAAACTTTTCCCCAAACCAGATCTATATCACCTAACTCTTTTCTATAAAAAGCACCTGCTACTTGCCCTTGTTTTTCGGCTAGTAGTTTTTGCACAGCACCTTCACCGTTATGATAAAACTCTGCATAATTTTCGCCAAATTCCTTGATTGGCACTATGCCGTTTATTTTTTCTATCTCGTTTCTTATTTCCTTTATACCTTTATTTGAAAAACCTTTTGCTGTATTCATAAGATTATCATAAAACTTTGGAACAACTTTTTTTAGTGCTACAACCGCAGCTTTACTACCCACAAGCCCCACTAAAAATCCAGCTGCAAATCTATTTGGATTAAAATTTCCATCTTCATCGATAGAATTTAGCGTGCCACCAACTAAACCACTTGCTATGTGAGAGTTAGCATTGATATTTTTGCCACCTTTTGGATTATATAAGCTTCCAAATTCTCGCTCAAAGTCTTCCATATCAGCATATTCACTCCCTTTTTTATACTCATAGCCTAGTGCATCACTGCTTTCAAGATCAGATTTTAGTTTATTAAAAGTAGCCTCATCCATCTTGCCAGCTCTTATCTTTGCAACGTCAGCTTTTGTAGTTAAAAAATCTGCCTTATAGTTTTTTTCATAACCTGCTGGAGTTAGCTTATACTCCCAGCCGCCAACTCCGTCGTTGCTTTCAATGGTTCTGTCAGTTATTCTATTTTTTCCATACCTTGCATCTTTAGATAATACATTTTCTCTGTCACTTAAGAATTTATCAACATCATATTCATTTACAAGCTTTTTATACTCTTCTTGTGTTTGCCCTACATGTCCGCTTATCTCATTATCGCCGCTTCCTTGTTCTTCCACCATTTGCTTGCTTGCAGCTGTGGCATCAGTATCGCCATCTGTTTTAAAGGCTGGTCGCTGCTCCATTTGCTCATCGCTCTGGGCTGTCCGCTTTGTCTGGCTAGCGCTTGAAGTATTGCGTCCGCCTTGGCGTAGTATTTGCTCATCGCTTGCTTGTCGTCCTCCTGTTCGGCTTGCATTATCGCCGATATCAGAAACGCTATCTGATAATCCGTTATTTTTTGCTTCTTCATTGACAAAACCACCCCCTACTTCATCTCTATCTCTGATCTCGTTAGCTACTTCTCTTTGAATTTTATTCTCATACGCATCAGCTACTTTTGAATTTGCATAGTCTTTAGCGATATTTATATCCTTGCTTACGTATGCCTGCGTAAAAGCCTGCACGCTCTCATCACTAAATCCTCTTTGTTTTAATCTTACAGCGTAAATTTCCGGAGTATAGGCCTGTGCTGTGATATCTTTTTCAAGTGCATAAAATATCCCTTGTCCAGCAAGTCTAGCATCAACATCCGATCCGTCGTTATATGCCCTAGTGTAGTTTATTTCATCTGCACTTGGCTTAAATTTAGCATTGATTAGCTCTCGTGCAGCACTTGGTGACATGCCTTGTTTTTGATATTCATTAATGGCTTTTTGCGTATCTGCGTATCTTATGGCTGATTGCTCCCTGGCGTTGTTTATACTAGCTTGTGCGGTTTGTATCCTTTCACTATAAGCTTTAGCATAGTCTCTTTGGATCTCAAAGTTTTTAAATTTAACTATATCTGCATAAGTGTCTGCGTCTGTCCAATCGCTTTTTTCTTTGCCTTGCATAGCTTCTTTGACTACTTTTGTAGCTGTAACTTCATCAAGCCCAGCCTCTTTGGATGCAAATTCCCTAGCAGTCATCGTCTGAGCCTCTTTTAACTCAGTGCCCACACCATCTCCACTGACACTATTACCGCCATCTAAAAATTCACTATTTTCGGCACTCTCTATCGCATTAGCCTCATTTGTCGCTTTATTTGCTTGACGCTTTGCTATGAGCTTACTTATGCCTTGTATGCCTTGATCTATCGCATGCCCCAAAACAAAACCACCGGCTGCACCGTAGCCTATATTTTTCAATGTCTCTTCATCATTTTTACCTTCACCAAGAGCCATTACACCACCGCTTGCAGCACCAGTACCTGCGAAAAATAAGGTCTTTTTGCCAAACTGAGCTAGTTTGCTACCTTTGCTAAGCAGTCCAGCTCCACCTATAAAATTTATAGGATCACCAACCATCTCCGTGCCTATTTCGGCTAAACGACTACCCCACGCCGTCTCACCAGTTGCTTTTTCATAGTCGTCTCGCAGCTTTTCTGCATTTTGTATCTTAGGGCGCAGAGCTTGTTCTATGCCGTTTTGATAGATATAATTTCCATTTTCGTCATGTTTGCCTTCATAAAATGGATTTATAAAATCACCTACACGCTCAACAGTATTGGCAATACCCGTGAGTGTCTTAGCAGCACCCAGTCCCCAGCCATGTTTTTTGGAACCAAAATCTTCAAATTTTCGTGCATTTTTAGCTTCTTCTTCGCTGATCTCTCCACCAAGTAAAGCCTCTTTAACCTTACCATCAAGCTTCATATCATCAGCTCTATACAAAAGCCTTCTTTGCTCTTCCTCTTGTACTGCCTTTCTTTGTCTATACTCATTTTTAGCAAAGGTATTAATGCTTTGTGGCGAAAAGCCAGCCCCTTCAAGCTCCTTAATCAAGCTATCACCTAAAAATTCTCTAGTCGTAGGCATCATAGCGCTCCATCATATTCATCATTAAAGATTAATGGCTTTTGCTTTTTTAAATACTTCATATCAAGCATAGGCGCTTGTTTAGTCGCTTGGTTATCCTTTATGACGCCCCTTTTTTCATTTGGTGCAATTACCACATCATCAAGTACACCTTTAACTTGATTTTTTCTCTCGTTTAAAAATTTAGCTATGTCTTGTTGCTGCTTTGCAACATCGATCATATTTAAAAGCGTCTCATTTTCTATAAGATAGTTTCCATCCTTAAGCTTTTTTAAGCCACCCTTTTGAAGAAGTCCTTTGCCTACAAAAGGCGATAGCTCATCTGCACTTATATAGCTATAACCCTCTGGGATATTTATATCATTAGGTACGCTAGATCTATTTTTACTAAAACGCTGCTTGGCACTTCCTATAGCCAGAACCTCTGCGTCACTTTTGCCCTTTGTCTCATTTGGGAAAAGTCGTCTAATTTCCTCTGCACTAGCCGTATCTTCTCGTTTTTGTCGCTCTATCTTATCGGCATGCTCCTGTGCTAGCGAGCCGTAGTAGCCAGCTTGTGCGTTAGCTCGCACCAAATCCACTTCCCTATCTTTTTCTGCCTTCAAATTATCTAATCTTAGTTTTTCGTAGCTATAGGTGCGGTCTTTTTCATCTTTATCTTTTTGATACGCTAGCTCATCACCTCTAGCCTTCATCATTTCATTATGTGAATTTTTTCTAAAATTTAGCTCATCGTTTCTAAAGAGCTTTTCCTCTTGATATCTCTTATTTTCATCATCTAACTTTTGACGATTTAGCCCTATATCTGCTATATCCTTTACACTATTTGCAACAGCACCAAGCCCGGCGGCATATCCAGCTTTAGGACTTAGCGGACTTAATTCCGGACGTCTTAAAAACTCTATGTTAAAGTAGCCCATTTTTCTTTTTCTCCTCTTCTTCCTTGTCGATCATACCAGCAGCTGATCTGGCCCAACCTTGTTCCAAGTTTTGTTGCATCTGCTTTTGGCGCGCTTTCTCATCCTTTAAAATTTGCAAATTTAGATTGTAGTTTTTCATAGCTAGATCATTTTGCTTTTTAGCCTGCCTGCCTTGCTCCACAGCACTCCATATCCCAGCACCAGCACCAAGAAGCGATCCAAAAGCCTTTAAGCCATCAGCATTTTCACTAGCCTTAGATCCTAAATTTTTTAAAAAATCCCACATTTCTAAGCTCCTTTTTTAATGATATTATTACTAGGACATTTCCTAAAAAACGTATATTTTTACTATGCCATAGCTCCACCACTAGCACTATTTCTACCAGCTCCGTTTCTATCATGCGAGCTATTTCTACCAGCATTACCGTGTTTTTCAGCCTGTCTTTGTCTGCTCTTTTCACTACGGCTCATACCTGAAGAGCTACCATTAGAACTACCATGTTTCTCAGCTTGTCTTTGTCTACTTTTTTCACTGCGACTCATTTTTGAAGATCTATCAAGTTCTCTACTCATATGTTCAGCCATACCCAATGCTTCTGATCTTTCTTTTTTGCTTAGTCCCTTTCCTTTACCACTTACTAGATTGTCGCCAACTTGTCCGATATACATTCCAAATTTAGTTTTTACACCAGCTATTTGCCCAGTTCTTTCATAGCTCTCTTTGTCATATGCCAAATCCTTTGTTTTGACACCACCAAACATAGATTTTACGCCTTCCAAAAAAGATAGAGGTGCTTCGTATATCCCATGACCTATCTCATTAAACCCTGCTATATCACCACCAAAACCAAAGCTTATATCAAGCCCACTAGCTACTTCAAAAGCTTCATCCAAAACAGAGCCTAGCACCATACTAAGCCCTAGCGTAGCAAATCCAGCTTGCAATCCTAAAGCCTTACCTAAAAGCCCTGCGGCCACATCTGCAATTTTTGCAGTTGAGACCTGACTTACGACATCTGCTACAACAGCACCACTTACTTTGCCATCATAAGCCCATCCGGCAACTATCGCACCAACAACTCCAAATTTAGCATATGCTATGTTTTGCAAAATCTGTTTAAAAAAGCCCTTTTGCCTTTGTTCCACCAACTCTTTAAGAAAATTTTCATCAGTAGCAGTTCTTTGACTAATAGATCCATCATCCGTAGCAAAACCTATCTTGCCATCGCTTTTTTCATGTAGCCTATTGGCCAGCTTTACTATCTTTTCAGTATCTTCACTTATCTCATCATATATCTCTTTCTCTCGCCTCTTTTCATCGGCTGTTTTATAAAAGATTATTTGCATAGGCATCAGTGCAAACTCAACAAAATCCTCATTAAGTTCCATCATCGATGAGATCTTATCTACAAAAAAAGGTAAAAAGATAGAAGTGTAATTTATATGAGAAGTCCTGCCGATTGCATAAGCAGAACCGGCAGCAAAGGTATTAGCATAAAGTTCTCCGCCAGCTAGATAGCTAAAGAGATCATCTGGCTCTTTATTTGTTATGTTTAATTCGTCATCAAAGGCAATAAACTGGCTCATTTTACTAGCTTCGCTTAAAAATGCCCTTTGGGGCCATTTTGCTCATTTTATTTTAGGTAAATTAAAATTTTTTACCTTTTTAATATTTATACCAGCTCTTTTGATAATCTCATCGATTATATTAAAGAGGTATTCAAACATATCCGAAGGCACACTAAGATTTCCATTAGAAACATTTTGCATAAAGTCGCCAGTCATCATACCAGCCTTTATAATTCTATTATCGTTTATCTGCTCTTTTATGGCCACTTGTTGCTCTTCAGCTAGCTTAGTTTCGGCCTTTGTTTTTTCAGTTTGAGCTCTTGTAAGTTCTATTTGCATCTGTAAATTTTGTTTATCAAGCTCCAGTCTATCTCTAAGCCCTTGGTTTTTGAGTTCCAAAGCTTCAAGCTCTTTTTCTAGCGTTAAAGCTTTGGTTGCAACATCTCCGGCTGCATCCATTGCCTTTGTCGTAAAGGCAATCGTCATCTCAGCCATAAGCGAGGTTATAAATTTAGCCCTAGCATCATCTGTTATTTGAAAGTTATCAAACTCCGTTTTTATATGTGCTAAAGCCTTTTGATATATCGAGCGCTCGCCAGTGCTACTTGCCAAAATTGCTTCAAAATTTTCTACAAAATTATCTTTATAATTGATCGCACTCACGCTAATCCCTTTCTTATTCTGTCTAACTTGTTTATTTTTAACCTTTGAGTATTTACCTCTTCTTGCAAACCACCAACAGCAGTCTTAATGCCATTATTTTCTATATCACTTATCCTGCTAGATAGCGCATTTATGGCATTATTTATATCACCAAATGAGCTCTCATAAGATAAAACCTTACTTTTTAGATCATCTATTTGTGTCTGCTGTTTTGTGATTTTTTCATTTAGCTCTTCTATTGTCATACTGCCTCCGCTCTTCTTCTCCAGCCATTGGCATAAACTCTTAAATTTGGATTTTGCTTAATTAACATGTTGTAGTGTTTAAGCTCCGCTCTATCAAACTCTTTGTCAAATTTCTCTTCATCTACTTTATTTATAGCGGCCAAGCTTATCTCACCCATTATGCCATCATCTACTACACCAGCTATTCGTTGTGCGGCTCTTATAGCAGGTTTTGTATCGGCGTTTACACCGAATATAAACATTTCATTGGCCTTTAACTGACTATTAATTTCACCAAGCCTCATCCTATCCCAATACTTTTGCTTGTAAAATTTCCAAACTTCATCACGAAGATCCTTGTTATCAAACAACATCCTTGATATTTTTTCGGTATCACCGCCATAGGCTAACGCAGCAAGTATCTCATTCCAACCCTTCCAGCTTGAATGATACTTTTGATATATCCCCATAAATGTCCACTCACGCTCAGTAGGGTTTTTATGTAACGCTTTTTCAGGACGGCTAAACTCTAAACTCATTAAAATTTGAAAAGCATTGTTAAAATCTGCCATTTTTACTCCTTGTGTTAATCTTTTTAAGATTTTTTAACACATTGCTTTGACGTGCTAAAATTTTCCTCAAAAAATACTCGCTCTTTATGCTCGCCTTTTTTACCGATATTAAAGCCCTCTACTGGACGGTGATAACCCATTACTCTGCTCCATACGGTGCATCTGGTGCGCTGTGCTTGCAAGGCATGCAATATCTCACTACTTGTCATCGCCAAACTCCTCGTGTTTAAAACTTCCGCCGTAGTCGTCATAGCCATCGTATCTCCTTCCAGCCTTGCTTGATACAAAGTCTCTAACAAATATCAGTGCCTCACTTCCCATCCAAGCACCCACACCACAAATCGCAAAACTCACGTGTTCGTCCTTGGCAAAAAAGTAAGCTATCTCATAAACTACATATGCACTAAAACAGCCATCCCACGTTCTTTTGAGTAAAATTTTTATACCTCCACCACCATTTTTTATAAAAGCGGTGATAGAGCCTGCACAACCTATGATTAATACATAAAACAAATAGTGTAATTCCACGGCTATGCTCTAAAGATACTAATTATCTTTGCCGGGCTCAATAGGACATTTACTACACCCTGAGTGATGGCCAACGCTGTGAGCTTCATTTCTTCATTGTAAAAAATATTGCCATAAAGGCGGTACACAGCGACACTAAACACCACCATAAACAAACCACCAAGCAACAGCACCAAACAGCGCCTAATTTTGCTTTTTGCTTTTGGTAGTAGCTTAATCTCGCTCATTTTTTTCTCCCATTTTTTGCTGCGGACGTACTAGATTGTGGCACATTTGCATGCACGCACTGCCTTAGAAGATCTTCGCAGGCTTTAAAATACTCTGCTATCTTTTTTTGATTGTCTGGATCGTTTCTGTCTCGCTCTGGTTTTTGTGGCATTTCGTCGATGCAAGATACTGTGATATATACGTCTTGATATTCCGTTTGTCTAATGATTTGCGGCTCTTTATTCGCACAGCCTGAAAATAGAAATATAGCTACAATAAAAAGTGTGATCTTAACGTGCCAGCTCATCAAAAATCCTTTCACAACGCTCCAACTTCTCTTCGCAGCTTTGTGTAACCAGTGGCTTGATAGCATCAAATTTGCTCCTAGCTTTTTCTTGTGTCTTTTTTACATCAGGTTTTTTTATTTCAAGCTCTTTAAATTTAGCATTCTGCAACTCGATCTTTGCGTTACACGCCTCGAGGTTTGCTTTAACAACTGCACTAATTGCTTCTTTTAGTGCCAGCTCGTTTTGTGCTTCTTTTAGTTCAGCCTTAGCTTCTTTAATGCCGCCTTTTAGACTGTAAATTTCAGCTCCAAGTCCTAGCATTACACCCATTAACCCACCAATTACGATTAGCCAAAGTTTGTTTGCAATTAAAAAATTCATTCTACTAGTACCCAGTCAGTAGCAAGAACGTCTGTTTGGCTAGCAAGCCACGACTCATTGGCATCGATTTGATCTCTTTCATTCCTATGTACTTTTGCATTGTGTCTCCTTTGTTTTATAAAATTTATAAAAAATACAGCCGTCAATAGTCGGCAACTATAACTGCCAAATTCTTTATAGATGGCTTTACTGTTTGACCTTTTTTAATGGATTTATGCACCACACCGTTTTTAGATATTTCTTATCATCTTTCTGGGTGAACTCTTTAAAATTTAAGGTATTTGCCCCTGCTATATCCATAAGTTTCCATCCGACATAGATACGACAATAAAAGCCACTTAAAAAGCCTTTGTATCGGATCGTTTTGTAAAGTCCAAAACGTGAGCGTCCATTTTTTAAGACACATGTAACCTTACAAAAGCCACTCTTTTTACCACCATTACTGGCAATATAGGGGTCGCCTAAAGTTTCTATGCTATATGGATTTACTTCATCTACTTTGACGCCTAAAATTTCACTTGAAAAACGCCCTATCTTATTGCGCAAGAGCCAAAGAAGTCTTGCTTTATATGTTCTATTAGTTGGCTCAGGATAGTGCTTCTCTCTCCAGCCGCTATCGCCATTGATAGCAGCACACTTACCATCGTAATAGTCGTTTGCATCTTCAAACCACCTAAATATCTTTGGCAGATGTTCATTATCCTTTTTGCAAAATAGTAATGCAACTGGCACAACTACAAATGAGAGGATCTCAAGCAAAAGCTCTATTAAAATGATCGCTATAAGTTGCAATATCTCTTTACTCTTTAGCATCATTTTCCTTTTTTGACTTCTTGCTTGACTTCTCACTCTCTTTTGTTTCGCTCTGTTTGTATTCTGGGCACTTAGGACACTCGCTCCAAGTGCAAGCACCGTTTTTATCCAGCTTTGATGCGCAAATTTCGCATCTTTTTATTCTTACCCTCATTTTTGCCTCCTATAAATGATCTGTTGGCGCTGCCGTTATCGGCTCGCTCGTTACGTTCAGCTTTTCGCGCTCTGCGATCAATTCCTTATACTCCGCCCTTAAGTTTTCAAGCACGGCATTGTTGCCGATAATCAAAGCGTGTTTAATGTGATTCTCACATTCGGCGATCTCATCTTCGATCTCGGCTAGTTGCTCGGCCTTTTCGTCAACTTTTGGAGTTAAAAGCTTATTCGCTTCATCATCACTTATTGGTATTAGTCCTAGTTCCTTTATTCTTTGACTTAATAACTCCTCACTTACACTGCTATCATAAGCATAGATTTCGTTGTTTGCATTTTTATATCGTTTCATTTTTGATCCTTTTATCTTAACTCCAGCCATTTTATTATCTTAGCTCCAGCTACATCCACCCTATATGTGGATCCTGGGGGTAGGATAAAGTTATATCTTACATATCTGACATAAGATTCATTATCGTGGTTGTCTTCTATGCCATCTTGAGTATATTTTATAGTGCAAGTAGTAGTTTGTCTTAATGTTATTACACTACTTATGATGGTTCTTTTAGTTGTGTTTTCATAAGTTTCACCGGCTCTCTTATCTGCCGTTACATCTTGTAAAGTTTGCCCTATACCTAAGCCCTTATTTGCTTCTATGACTTCAGCAACTGCCTTTTCAGTTACTGCCGTGTCCTCTGCTTTTGCAGTAATTGAGTTTTTTAGTTTTGTTATGCCTACTTTTGTTTCGGTCGCAAGTTCTGGCAAGTCATCTTTTAATGCAAATTTCTCATCGCTCTCTGTTTTTGAGTACGCGTCTATCTTTTCATCTTTATTTAAAAAAATCCGCTCGCACCACTCTTCGCTAGCTATAACATGCCATATTTCTTTATTTTCACTAGGTTTTTTATTTATATTTTGTGTTTTTGCCTGATAGAGTTTACCGTTTAAAACGCTAATGGCACCAGCGGTATATTCTAATGTAGAGTTCCAAGGAGTTATGCCATTTTTATATATAGTGCTAAATTTTTCATTTATTACTCTTTTTGCTTCATTTAAAAGATCCATAATCTTTTTTGATGAAAATGTAGAAATCAAAGCCTCTGCGCTATCGTTTATTGTGCCGCTTTTTAAAACCTCTTCTATTTGAGCCTTTAAAGTATCGAATGTTTTTATTATCTCGGCGATTTTATTATACTTACCATCAAAATCTTTTTTATTTGTATCAAATAAAGTTTTATCTGCAGTAATTGCTTCACTTATTCTTTCTATATCTGTTTTTATTTTTCTTAGCTCTTCAGGCTCTATTTTTTCAAGCTTTTTGCTAAGGCCTAAAATTTCTTTACAAATTTGCGTAAATTCTTTATCCGCCATTTTTCACTCCCCTAAAATTTTCTTGCTCATTAGCCTATCAAGCGTCCTTAAATCCTCTCTATCGGTATGCTCGCCATTTTGATAAGCAATAAATTGATATATAAAATTTCTATATCCAAGCTCATCACTATTTAAAATTTTTTCCGGATGCTGCAAATTGTCATTTACTCCATAGACTATATTGGCCATGTAGTAATCAAGTCTTTTTATAAAATTTTCATCCCATGAATAGTAAGGATCTAAGGCATAATCTATTTGATAAGGCTTTAGCCAGCCCTTTATTCTAAGTGCTTCTGTTAAGTTATATGAATTTTCATTAAAATTATTTAGTTCATATTCACATAAATTTTGTAGATAAAACTTGTTGTATTTTGCATAAAACTCAGCATGTGCTCTTTTTTTGGCCACTCCATAAATAAGTGCTTTTAAAAGCGATTCGTCAAGAAAATCAACCCTATCATTTTCATTTTTTGGTGTGTTAAATTTCCTCACAAAACGTCTTTTGTCTATATGGTATTCGATACCAAAATTTCTATGATCTATCTCGATCATTTCAAGAGGCGTTACCGCACGCGATATATCTGCCGCCGTCTCTTCCACCAAAGATTTTAACTCTTCAAAATCAGGGAGCTTTATATCTCCCCTTGTGGATACCTTTAAACGTTGCAAAAACGCCTCATAGTTCATTTTCACACCTTTAGTTTTTTAAGCCAACCAAATGCCACAGGAGTACATACACGAAGTGTAAACTCACTAATGATCTCTTTTTCCACAGCATCATTGCTAGTTGGAAGCTCTCTAGTCATCATTGGGCGCCAGTTCACCTTAAATATATCATCAGCTCTAAAGGCAATGATCTCATTTTGATCTAAGAATGGATTTAACATAACCTTTACATCGCCGTAGCTAGTTCTAATGGCAAGTAGATCCTCTTCTAGGTACTTTTGTGTGATATTGGCTTGCTTTATCTTGTCGAGAATATCTAGTAGCCTATCATTTTGCTTATCATTTACCATTAAGAATTGATAAGGTCTACCTTTGCTCCAACCGATTTTTAGCAGATCTCTAATCATTTGCATAGTTAAGTCTGTATTGTTTGCATCGATTGTATTATTTGCAGTAGAAAAACTTTTTAATCCACCACATTTTCCGACTACAGGAGAACCACCACTATTTACTCTTTGTACAGCTGTCTGAGAAGAAAGCAAAATTTTCTCTATGGATTTTTTATGTTCTACGGAAGCCATCTCGCCTTGATTAGCCAGGATGCCTCTACCTGCTACATCTTTGGCCGGCTCTTGTGATCCAGAAACTCCGTATGTATTTTTAACTATTTGAAAATGATTACTTAGAGTATTACCAACAAAATACTTGGCTGTTGCTTTAGCTCCACCTTCTGCGTGTGCATTAGCTGCGTCACCATCAGGTAACTCATCATAAAACCATTTATGTCCTACCGCCACGCTCGTGCTTCTATCAGCAGGTGCGGCCGTGCTTATCGCACTATAAAAAGGCGTAGATTGCCACCCTATTTGTTTTATAGTGTTTTCAAGCACTACACCCTTACTGCCAAAAGCCTCTTCAGCAGTTACTAATCCAGTTTTTATAGCCATTTTCCTTTACTCCTTAAAATAATCTTGCATACAAGGCCTGCTTCTCGCTATCGTTAGCCTCACCTTTATTAATCTTACCGATGAGCTCTTTTACGCTCACACCACCACCAGTCCCCCGTGCTATGTCAAATTCATCATCAACTTGCACTTGTGCCTTGCCATGGAAAAATTTTAGATAGACGTTTTCAATCCCTACCGGAGTCAGTAGTGCATCGCCAGTGCCAGGGTTTTTCTCATCCATCTCTAAAATTTTGTCTGTGACTTTTTGCATATCAAAGTCCGGATAACTCTTCCTAAAATCCGTCTCCATCTGCGAAAGTTGCGCGGCTTGGCGCATTCTTTGAAAATCCGCATACTCTTCTTTGTTGAGTTTTACTGAGTCATCAGGCTGCGGAGCAGCTGGTGCTTTAGTTTCTGCCTGCACCTGTGGTTTATCTGCGTTTTTTAAAGCAGTTTGAGCTTCTTGCGTCTGCGTTTCCTCTGCAGCCGCTAGTCCCTCCAAATCCTGGTCATAGATATCTGGCATTATTCATTACCTCCTAAATTTAAACCTTTCTGCGACTCATTTGTCTTAGGAGCGCTATCAGTCTTATTTTTGTCCTCCTTTTTGGTCGCTTCTTTTAGCTTTTTATTCTCAGCTTCAAGTTTTTGAATTTTTTGTGATAAAGCTAGATTTTCGCCAGCTGAAGCACTTACATGATCTTGTAAGTTTGTACACTCTTCTTTAAAACGCTCTGCCTCACCTTTTGCCTCTAAAATTTCAGCCTTCAAGCGTTCAATTTCGTTTTTAGCCTTAGCTAGCTCTGGTGCGAGATCTTTTGCGCTAGATGCGATCTCTTTTATCTCGGCCTCGGCTGCCTCGTTTTGTGGCATCTCTTCCCACTCTTGCTCACCTATAATGCTCACGGCGGCAAAGCCATCCTCACCCTTAGCCCTAACCACGACATCACCGATACTTCCGCCGCTAATCTGCCCTTCCTCTTCGCCTTTTTTATAGACACTAAGTCCGTTTGTAGCCAAAGCGACGATAACACCAAGAACCTCGTATTTGTCCTTATATGCCATTTCTTCTCCTTTAAAATTTTTATTATTTTATTTGTCTGCATCCTAAAAAACGTAAAAATTTTCAAGTCATATCCTTTCAAATTCCGCCGTTTACTAAAGCTGCCATCTCCATATCTTCTTCGCTAGGTTCGTTTTTTATTTGTGCTTCTTCATCTTGCGTCACAGCCTCTGCTTGTGCCTCTGCTTGTGCCGCTTCTTGTGCTGCCATCATCTGTGCCATAGCTTGATCAACTTGCTCTATTGGCGCATTTTCACCAAGAATTAAAGTTAGTACTTCTTTTACGATTTCGCCTGTTATTTGTGGTGAGCTTATTTGATTTTGTGCAAGTACTCCTAGCAAGCCATTTAACTGACTTATCTTTACTTCATTTGCTATCGTGGTACCAAAATTTACAGAAACATCAAAATCTAATCGATTGGCTTTTCTTTCTGCTACAGTGCCGATCGCTTCTATAATGTTTTCATCTTCAGTTATCTTTATAAATTCATCATCACTTACAAAACGGTAAAGTAGTTCCACAAAGTGCTGAGCATAGCTTGATAGCATTGTTTCAAGTAGTGTTTGCATCATGCTTTCTATTCTCATTGAGCTAGCTGCATTTACAGTTTGTAACGCACCCATTGCACGACGATCACTTGGTCCAGTTTGCCCAGTCATTACGCTATTTACGCCAGTGGCTATCTCATACTCTTTGCTTAGCATAGCGATCTCTTCGCTTAATTGATATGTTGGTGGCACCGGAAATGGCATTATTACATCGCTTACTCTAGTACCCATATCAGTTTCTACTCTGATAACTTTTTTTCTGGCCATTACGTCGCTTACTGTCACGACACCTTTTGTTTTGTCTACAATAAATGATGGATCTATTTGGTTTTCAGTGATATCTATCTTTTGATTACGTTTGATGTTGTATTCTCGCTGGATCTCTTTTACAACTTCTGGCACACATGAGCCGTATACTGCATTTTCGTTCTCACGCGTGCTCTCGTCAATGCTAGGCATCGCATCCATGCAATATCCAAAATGAAATGGCAAAGTTGAAAATTTAGTCTCTCTAACTAAAAAATCATTGGCAAAACTCTTTAATTCCCACATTTGGCGACCGTTTACATATATCTTTTTGTAGATATCTTTCATTTGCACTCTTTGACTCCACTCTGTTTTAGAGCCTAAAATGCGATCCTTGTCTTTACTTTTGTAAAATTTAGTTTTGATTTTTTCTTCAACTTGGCGTACTGATTGACGCCATTTGTAGCAGACGTATTCTATGTCGTTGATGTCACTTGCATGCTTGTCAAATGCTAGATCAGTAATTGGTATAAAACGTGTAGCGATATCGCCTTGCTCTTTGTCATAGAATAAATTTACTATGCCAAGAGGTAGATATAGTGCGCTCATGACAGCTTTGCTTAGGCCAACACGATGCTCTTTTTTCTTCCATCTGTTTTTCAATACAGCAGTAAGTGCATTTTGCAAGATTAGATCATTATCGCTTCTACGGCCAACACGAGTGATCTCTATTGGACAACGATCGCTCATGAAGCTTGTTTTAAAAATCGCATGAATGATAAAAATGGTGGTTTTTATTAGTGGGATGTATAGTTTAGAGCGACTTCTCTCAGAGCTTTTTCGTTTTGTAGTACGGTTATCTTCGCCCTCATACTCGGCACGAAACGCCCGCTCACACTCTAAAAATCTTTTTTTATGTTGCTCAAGATCACTAAATGCTCGCTCGATTAAATTTAAATCCTCATTCATAGACTACTCCGTTTTTTACGTGTAGTCTAATTTATGAGTTTCCTAAAAAACGTATAAAATTATTTAAGGATTAGTTTATCTGCATTATGACTAGCTCGCCATATATTTAGCATCAATAACATACGACAATCTACTATCTTTTGTTTGAAAAATATATGTTTTAATACTTTCACACCCAGCTCTCTTCCTCTGCATATTCATCATAAATTTCATCGTAGCTCTCGTCAAAAAATCGTCCTGCAATGTACTGTAAAATATAAGCTTCTGCATCCATAATATCATCACTCTTGCTTTCCGTCTCAGGATCAAACCCTAGCAACTGTGCTTCAAGCTCGTCTGTAGCGTTTAAACTTGCATTATGATAAATTTGTCTTGTGCGGTAGTAAGGCTCAAGATTTGAAATGCGTTTGTTTTTGGAGTTGCCACCATGACTAAGCGGATCTATTGGCAAATTTACGCCCGTTAGTTTTTGAATGATATCGATCGTGTAGAAAAAGTCATTTTGCATGCCAGCCTTTTCTATGCCGATACGCATTGGGCCAAATGTGAGATAAATTTCGATTATTTTTAGGCTTCGCTCAAACGGAGTAAAATATCCGCTCGTGATGTCGATTATAAAAAGTCTATTTTGTCTATCGATCGCAAATGTGACGTAGGCTGTCTGGTCTCTGCCTTTTCCACTTGATATATCGGACACGGTATAAATTTGGCACTCTTTTAGCCAAATTTTCTCACCATTTTCTAGCTCTATTTTATTTGCTCGTCTGATTTTTAGCTCTTGCCTATTTACTCCATCAGTTACCGTTATTGTCGTAAATGGTTCATCCGTCCTATACTCAACACCCTTAAAATATCTAAAATACTCACGCTTAAAGATAGCCTTTTGCGGATCTATCGCGGCGCACATATACTCTTGATAAAATTCGTTAGCTAGCCCTTTTGAGACTAGGGTGCTTTGTATCTTTTTGATTTTCTCAATTGGGAAGCGAGACGGCCATGAACTTACGCCGTTTCTTATAATAGGAATTTTTATGTAGATCCACTCTTGTTTGGCATCCATCTCTTCCGTACTATTTACGATATTGTTTAGGATACTATCCCCATTTAATATGGTGCCTAGTATCACGGCCTTACCACGTGTAGGGTGCAGAGTAGGAAGTAGGTCCGCATAAAACCAGCTACGAAGCTTTTGGCGGTTAGCGTTTGAGTCGATAGGGTATCTGCCGACTTTACTCTCCAGATCGTCTATGATCAGTAACGTTGGGCGCATGTTGTCGATATTCATACCACGAGGATCTTGCCCAGCCGAGAGAGATACTACGTAGCATTTTTTCTCTATGCTTTTGCCTTCTTCATCTTTCATGCCTTGATTTATAATAACCTCAATAAATCCTTTATTCCAAGCTTTGCCACGAGCTATGGCGTAGCCTTTAGCGGCTGCCTTGTCGATACTGCCCTTGATGGCTTCCAAAAATGCTGTCGCTTTGTCCTCGTTGGCCGAGACTATCATAATAAAAGGCTCGGCAGCAAAATATAAGCGGCTTAACACGTAAATTTTATTTAGAAGAGTGGTCTTACCGGCGCCGCGAAATACTGCTATAGCCTTATACTGACCTTCACCGTCAATAAAACGGATTATTTCTAAATGAAATTTAGGTGTCTTGTTTTCAAAAATTTCAGGCTCTACATCTTTGGCAAATTTTAGATATAGTTCAGGAGATAGGTTCATTTATTATCCTTTTTTAATTAAAAAAGGGTAGATAATAT
>NZ_CABPVR010000006.1:0-4243 GCF_902460875.1 Campylobacter concisus
TTGAAAGTTAATATCAAATAAATATTTTTATTTACTTAAAGAAAAAATTTATATTTTTTTAGATAACATTCACTTAAAATTTTCGTAAAAATTTACGATATATTGATAAATTCAGGAGGAGATTTTGGCTGAAGTTAAGAAGAAATTTTTTGTTTGGTCATCTGTTATTATCGGCATTGTGATCGGACTTATTGCGTCTATGGGTATTGCTGATGCACTTCATGCAACTGGTAGCGGCTACATCTGTACCATTTGCCACACTATGGATCCTATGAATGCTGCATATCATGAAGATGTACACGGCGGCAATAACAAGCTTGGCATAAAAGCTGAATGTTCAGCCTGTCACCTAAATCATACAAGTGCCTATACCTATGTACTTACAAAACTTAAAGTATCGATAAATGATGGTTATAAGACATTTTTTACAGATACGGACAAGATCGACTGGCGCAAAAAACGCGAGCATGCATCTCACTTTGTTTATGATAGTGGATGTTTGACTTGCCACTCAAATTTAAAAAATGTTATTCAAGCTGGTAAATCATTCTTGCCACATAGAGATTATTTCGTTCTTGGAAATCCTAATAAAAAATCATGTGTTGACTGCCACGAGCACGTTGGTCACAAGAATTTAGGACTACAAATCGATAAATTTGAAGCAATTAAAAAACAAGAAAACAATAAAACCAAGTAAGGAGGAGAGATGTTTAAAAAGTCGCTAATGTTATTAGCCTGTCTAATGTCTTTTGGCTTTGCCGCAAACATGGATGCAAATAAATCTGACGCTTTAAACCTTAATGTTGTAAAAAACATTAAAGTTGCTCACAAAATGTCAGACTTATCAAAAAGCTGTGTTGAGTGCCACGCTAAAGAGACACCCGGCATAGTTGCCGATTGGAAAAATAGTCGCCACGCTCACGTTGGCGTAAGTTGTATGGATTGCCACTCTGTAAATGCAGATAATCCTATGGCTTCAGTTAAGGTGCATCCAAAAGATTCTAACAACCATGTTTCAATGCTAGTTAGCCCAAAAACTTGTGCTAAGTGCCACGAAAACGAAGTTGATGAACTAGTAAAGAGCGGTCACGCAAGAGCTGCTATGCAAATGTATGCTAATCCTGCAATGGTGAAACTAATGTATCACTATGAAGGTATGGATCATCCAGAATACAAAATGGCTCCAGACGCTACTGGTTGTTCTCAGTGCCACGGAACCGTCATCAAACTAGACGCTGATCACAAACCTACAAAAGAGACTTGGCCAAACTATGGTATAGGCAATGTTTATCCAGATGGTGGCGTAGGTAACTGTAAATCATGTCACAGCGCGCACACATTTAGCGTAGCTGAAGCTAGAAAACCAGCTGCTTGTGCATCTTGCCACCTTGGACCTGATCACCCAGATATTGAGATCTTTAACAACTCAATGCACGGACATATCTATAACAGTGAAGCTCACAAATGGAACTTTGATGCTGCTCCTGATACATGGGATGTACCAGACTTTAGAGCTCCAACTTGTGCAGCTTGCCACATGAGTGGTGTTGGTGAAACAACAACAACTCACAACGTTTCAAGAAGACTAAAATGGAACCTATGGGGCATCAGCAGTAAGCTAAGAACAGCTGGTGATGAACAAGCTGCTGTTGTTTACGAAAAAACTGGCAAACTAACCATAGGAACGCCACTTGCAGGTCATCCAAATGGACCAGAAGCAGCAAGAGCTGAGATGAAACTAGTTTGTAAAGCTTGCCACTCTACAACTCACACAGATAACTTCTTCATTATGGGTGATAAACAAGTAGAGCTTTATAACGTTTATAGCGCTGAAGCAACTAAGATGCTTGAAGAGTTGAAAGCTAAAAACCTACTACTAGAAGATGCTTGGTCAGATGAATTCCAAGATGTCTATTATCATATGTGGCACCATGAAGGTCGTCGTATGAGACAAGGCGCTCTAATGGGTGGCCCTGACTACTCACACTGGCATGGTGTATTCGAAGTTAAGAACGACATTAGAAAACTTCGCAAAATCTATAAAGAAAGAATTGAGTCTGGCAAAGTCCAGTAATTCTTTTTAAGGTGGGAGTTTTCCCACCTTTTTATTTTTAAATTCCAAAATTTTATCTTTTAGTTATTATCCTAAAGCAAATACCTTTTAATAATTATTTTTATAAATTTAAATTATAAAATCATACGGCTTAGCACTACAAATTATTCTATGTAATTAATAAAATTTATAATGTAAATTTAAAAATATAAAATATAATCTTTGTTTTCAAGGAGATTTTTTGGGACTTTTTCGGATCATTATCGGGGCATTTGTCTTTAGTGCTCTTACAAATTTATACTCATACAAACGTTTTATAAAAAAGGTATCGTTTTTTACACCGCATCTTAAAAAAATTCGTATATTTTTCTATATTATTAGTGTGTTTGAGTTTGTATTTGTTCTTCAGCTAAGATTTTCTTTTTTAAATATAGAACTCTATCTGATAGCAGGGACACTCATTGGTTTTTCGCTATTTTTATTCGGCATTAGTTTGTTTTATGATGTTGTTAGATCCATTTTCTCAAAAGCTTATTTTAATCCCACAAGACGAAAATTTATTAAATTTTGCTTTGATGTAACATTTGTCATTTTTATAGTCGCTTGCTTTTTGAAAGGAATTTTTAACGCACTTACTCCGCCAAAGATCAGACAAGTAGATATAAAAATAAAAAATTTACAAAGCACCCTAAAAATAGCCATGATAACGGA
The DNA here is from genome assembly GCF_902460875.1 of Campylobacter concisus. GTDB lineage: Bacteria > Campylobacterota > Campylobacteria > Campylobacterales > Campylobacteraceae > Campylobacter_A > Campylobacter_A concisus_AA. Next base: position 2,765 of record NZ_CABPVR010000006.1, read on the forward strand.
CGTGCATATAGGAGAATTTCTGCAGAAAGATTTTATGAAAAAACTCGTCAATGACATAAATTTGGCGAATCCTGACATCGTAGTGATAGTGGGCGACTTAGTTGATGTAAATGCTGCTTTTATAGGAGATTTTTTGGAGCCATTAAAAAGTCTTAAAAGCACTTATGGGACTTTTTATGTCCCTGGCAATCATGAGTATTATCACGGGATAGATGGTATTTTAGAAAAGATCAGTTCTCTTGGCATAGAAATTTTAGGTAATAAAAACAAAAAAATTGCGAGTATAAATCTAGCTGGTGTTTACGATTTAGCTGGCATTAGATTTAAGCATTTAGAGCCAAATTTAGATGAAGCATTGATGGGATGTGACCCGTCGCTACCTACTATCTTACTCTCTCATCAGCCAAAATTTATAAAATCAATGCAGCAAGACGTTGATCTAGTGCTTTGCGGTCATACACACGCTGGTCAAATTTTTCCTTTTGGTCTTTTGGTTTTGCTTGACCAGGGACTTTTACATGGCCTTTATAAGATTAATGATAAAATGCAAGCTTATGTTAGCAGTGGTGCTGGATTTTGGGGGCCTCCTGTTAGAATTTTTGCCCCAAGTGAGATTGCAATATTAAATTTAAGTAAGGAATAAAATGAATAAAGACAATCTGTTTTCTCAAATTTTTGGAAAGGTTGCAAAGATTAACTTTTTCAAACCACTTCAAGAAGCCATAAATTCTTTTTACATAAAGCTGTTTAAGATAGATATGAGCGAGTTTAAGCCAGCAAATGAATATAAAAATTTAAATGAGCTTTTTACTAGAAGGCTCATAAAACCAAGAGATTTTGATGCAGCAGATGAGATGTTTATAAGCCCAGTTGATGGTACTTGTCTTAGTTTTGGCAGCACAAAGGAGCTAAGGGCCTTTAGCATAAAAGGCATGGAGTATAGTGTAAGTGAGCTATTGGGGCAGAACAAGCTTGAGGGCGAATATGACTTTGCAAATATCTATCTTAGCCCAAAAGATTATCATCATTATCATGCACCTTGCGATATTGCCATTAAAAAAGCCGTATACATTCCGGGTAAGCTTTATAGCGTGGCTACAAAATGGCTTGCAAAAGTAGACAGCCTTTATACAAAGAACGAACGCGTAGCGCTATTTTGTGAGATAAAAAATGGTAAGAAGCTTTGGCTTGTTTTTGTAGGTGCGCTAAATGTCGGAAAGATGAAATTTTGTTTTGATGAGCGTATACAGACAAATGCGATGGCAAATTTTACACAAATTTACGAGTATGAAAATTTACATATCAAAAAGGGCGAGCGCCTCGGAAATTTTGAACTTGGCTCAACTATTGTGATACTTAGCGAAAAAGATGCAATCGAATACAATCTCTTTGAAAATAAAGAGCTTAAATTTGCTGGACTTGAGGGCGTAAGCCTAGGCGAGATAAATTTTAAAGAGCAAACAAAGATCGGCTTTGTCT
>NZ_CABPVR010000006.1:8363-58103 GCF_902460875.1 Campylobacter concisus
TATTATTTTTCATGGATACTCTTTTTGCTATATTTTTTGACGATATTTTCTATCTCAATTAGTCTTTTGGTAAAAAGAGACATCTCTTTCATTTTTCCATTTTGATTGTTATCTAAAAAAGCGTTAAGCTCATTTGCAAGGTTATTAAGCTTTAAATTTAATGCAGCTTCTCTTATCTCATCTACGTATTTTTTGAGCATTATCTCGTCTTTTGCGATTATGGCTGATTGGATCTGGATAAGAATTTCTCTTGCGTTGTGCAAAAATATATTTAAATAGGATGCAAAATCTTTTTTATTTAAATTTAGTATTTTAAGCGATGTTTCAAACCAGGAATCATCGATAAGTGATTGTGTCTGTGTGTCAAAAAGATACCATGCGTTTAGTTTAAAAACAGGCAGTCTTAATGTAGGTTTTACTTTTACTGCTGCTATTAGATTTTGGTTGTTTATTATGTCTTGCTTCTCTAAAAGAACGATAAAAAATTTTTCACCATTTTTTAAAATAGCATTTTGCAGTCTCGCTTCTAGTAAGATCGCACCACCATCTTTTCTTTTTAAATTTACTCTAGCACTATTATCTTTCGTATTTTGTAAAAATTCTAAGAAGCTGTAGTTTGTACTTTCTTGGCTTGTTATGACTAGCTCGCTTATATCTTTGTATTGCAACAAAAAATCATCTAAACTATCAAAACCCAATAGCTCAAGTGAATCTTGCGTTATCGCAGATATTTTTAAATTTTCATCATATATTATCACTTCAAATTTCCTTCTTTGAGTACTGCAAGCTTTTCTGCTACGCTTTTATTTGTTATTTTTGCCACTTCGTCTAAATTTGCTTTGCTGATTTTATCAAAACTTCCGTAAAAGCTTATTAATTTCGCGATACTGCCCTCAGATACACCAGCTTGCTTTAGAATTGATCTTTGCATATCGTTTTTCTGCCTTGTTTTTCTGTGAAAACTGATGACAAATCTATGGCTCTCATCACGCATTTTTTGGAAAAACTGCAGCTTTTTATCGCTCGTGCTTAGGCTAAAACTGCCATTTTTTGTATAAATTTTATCCTTTGCCTCGCCCTTTGCACGGTGAGCTTTGGCATCTATTTTTTCTTTTGAGATAGCGATGATATCGACGTTTGCGCCACTGCTTGCTAAAATTTCACAGGCTAAATTTAAAAGCACCTCGCCGCCGTCAATGACCCAAAGATCAGGTGGGCTAAGCTTGTCAAACCTAAGCGCTCTAGCTGTTAGGCTCTCTTTCATCTGATCGTAGTCGTTTTTAGAGTTTAGATGCATGTGGCGGTAGTTTTGCTTCGCCCACTCGCCGTGTTCATAGCGCACCATCGCTCCGACACTTGCCTCGCCAAAAAGGTGTGAGTTGTCATATGCTTCGACCACATAAGGCGTGTGAGCTAGATTAAAGTACTCTTTTATCTCATTTAGTAGCTCATTATCGTGCATTTTTAGATATTTTTCGATGCTAACTTCGGCGTTTTTGGTGGCGATCTCACAAATTTTACGTTTGTCGCCTATTTTTGGGCAAGTGATGCTAAATTTACGCCCAAACCTCTCGTTTAAAATCTCCTCCACCAGCTTGCTATCTTCAAAGTCCTCGTGGACGTAAATTTTGGTCGTGATTATCGGCTGACCGGCTATGAAGCTTTTTAAAATAGCCTGTTTATAAGCCTCGTTTTTCTCGTCATTTTGGGCGTTTTTAGCCTGCGTGATATCGGTTTTTACGCCTGTTATCTTGCCACTTTGCACGCTAAATCTCACCGCACAGATCATATCGTGCACGCAAGCGACCGAGTATGCCTCAAAGTCCTCAAGCTTGGCAAGATCGACCTCGACCTTTGTTTGCATATTTTTAAGCGTTTGCATCTTATCTCTAGTGGCTGCTGCTTGCTCGTAGTCTTCGGCCTTGGCGTAGTTTAGCATGAGCTCTTCAAGGCGAGCGATGAGCAAATTTGGATTTTGTAAGGCCGCGATAGCTTCGTTTACGATCTTAGCGTAGTTTTCTTTTGAAATTTTGCCTTCACACGGGGCATAGCAGCGTTTTAGCTGATAAAAAAGGCAGGCTTTTTTGCCTTTGATGCAGGATTTTTTCTGAACGAGGTTGAAATTTAGATAAAGTGCCTCAAGTAGCTCGCCGGCTCCACTAAAATATGGCCCAAAATAGCGGATATTCGAGCCTTTTACCACCTTTCTAGTGATCTCAAATCTTGGAAAATCATCATTTAAATTTATAAAAATATAAGGGTAGGTCTTGTCGTCACGAAGCAAGATGTTGTATTTTGGCTTAAGCTGCTTGATGAAAGAATTTTCAAGTATTAGAGCGTCTGCTTCGCTTGGTGTGACGATGTATTCAAGATGCACCGCCTCGCTTATCATCTTTGAAATTCTAGGGCTTAGTTTTTCAGCCGGAGCTAGGCTTGGGGTAAATTTAAAGTAGCTTTTGACCCTATTTTTTAAAATTTTGGCCTTGCCAACGTATAAGAGTCTATTTTGCGCGTCAAAATACTGGTATACGCCAGGCTCGTTTGGAAGCGTTCTTATCTCGTCTATTAGCATCTTGCCTGCTTATTTTTCTTGAGCAAAATTTCTCTTAGCTCTTCAAATTTTTGGTGTATTTGCTCGTCTTTTGCTAAATTTTTAAACTCGCCTTTACTAGCTGGCGCATAAAAGATGGCACTTTGCTCTTTTTGATTAAAAAATTTTAAAAATTTACTCACGACAAATCTTATATTTTCTTCTTTTTTGTTCTTTGTATAGTTGATTTCGTTAATAGGTTTTGGAGTAAGAATGCTGTTAAAAACGCTATTTTTATTAAAATTGCAAAAGGTTTTTAATAACCTTTTTATATCATTTATACTACTATCACGCCTAAGCTCTAAAAGCCCAGTGGGATGAGTAAGAACAAAGGTCAAAACACCTTCTCTAACGTAGCAAAAAGCTATATAAAATCGTTTTGCTTTCCCCATAAGCTCTAAAAGCTGTTGGCACTCATTTGCCATGCTTAATTTTTCTTTATACAAAGGATTTTCGTGAATAGTATCTATCAAAAATTTAGCGTTTTTCATGGGCTTATCTTATCATCTTTTATTTTAATTTTTACTCTTTTTGCATTTAGCGGTTGTGGCTATAAAGATGATCCATTTTATGGAAATGCTCCCGTAAAAGAAAAGAAAACCGACAAGATAAACAAAATCTAGTAAAATTTTCGTATTTAAATAAAAATGTAATGTAAGCTTAATAATTTTAACTAACCTAATTTTTAGGCTCATTTAAGTAATATACCAAGATTTTTTATTCTACAAGGAGAGTATAATGAGGTTTTTTGGACTTCTAGGCTTGTTTTTCGCGATGGCTTTTGGTGCTGATGGAGAAACCGCAGCTATTGACTTAACTACTACATGGGCAGGAATTTTATCGCTTATAATTTTTGTTGTTGGATATTTTTTCATAGCAGCAGAAGAAAATTTCCATATCGACAAAGCAAAACCTGCTATTTTTATCGGTACGTTTATGTTCCTACTTATCGGTGTTTACATGCTTATAAATGGCATGGATGTGCATTCGCTTGAACATGAGGTAAATCACCTGATTTTAGAGATCGCTCAGATTGTATTTTTCTTGATGGTGGCGATGACTTTTATCGAAGCACTTATCGAAAGAGATGTATTTAATGCACTTAAATATAATCTCGTATCAAAAGGCTATACTTATAGAAAACTATTTTGGCTAACTGGTGTTTTGGCATTTTTCATAAGCCCAGTGGCTGATAACCTAACTACAGCACTTATCCTATCGACTGTGCTTTTAACGATAGATAGAAATAATACAAATTTCCTAGTGGCTGGCGCGATAAATATCGTCGTTGCAGCAAATGCCGGTGGAGCATGGAGTCCATTTGGCGATATCACTACGCTTATGGCTTGGGCTGCTGGAAAAGCGCCGTTTGTCGATTTTTTCGCACTTTTCCCAGCATCTATCGTAGGTTGGTTTGTAACAGCATTTTTACTTTCTCGCGTGGTGCCAAGTACTGCACCGCATTTTGACGTAGCAAACGAGCCAAAAGTGGTTATGAAAAAAGGTGGCAAAGCGGTTATCTTTATAGGCGCATTTACTATCTTTTGTGCTGTTATGATGCACCAGCTTTTTCACTTACCAGCGATGTGGGGAATGATGTTTGGCTTCTCACTACTTAGTCTTTATACTTACTATTTCAAAAAAGCTCACAAAAATGAAGAGCCAATGCATGTATTTCACTATATGTCAAAGATCGAAAACAACACACTTTTTTTCTTCTTTGGAATTTTAGCTGCAGTTGGCGCTCTTCATTTTGCTGGATTTTTAAATTACGCTGTATCACTTTATGATAAATTTGGCTCAACTGCTGTAAATATTGGCGTTGGCTTCCTTTCAGCGATCGTTGATAACGTTCCAGTTATGTCAGCTGTTTTAAAAGCAAATCCAGCAATGGGAGCTGATGCAGGCGAGGCAATGAGTCAGTGGCTATTAGTGACACTAACTGCTGGTATTGGTGGTTCGATGATCAGCTTTGGTTCAGCAGCTGGTGTTGGAGTAATGGGTAAATTAAAAGGAATTTATACCTTTGGTGCACATATGAAATACGCTTGGATGGTGGTTCTAGGATATATCGTATCGATCATTGTTTGGTATGTGCAGTTTGAAATTTTTCATATCTATTTTTAAAAGGTTATAAATGAACAATACGATTATAGTTTTGGATTTTGGTTCTCAATACACTCAGCTAATAGCTAGAAGGCTAAGAGAAGAGGGCGTCTACACTGAAATTTTGCCATTTAATGCAAAGCTTAGTGAGATAAAGGCAAAAGAGCCAAAAGGTATCATTTTAAGTGGCGGTCCAGCTAGTGTTTATGCTAAAGATGCTTATTTTTGCGATAACGGCGTCTTTGAGTTAAATATCCCTATACTTGGTGTTTGCTACGGCATGCAGCTACTTGCTCACACACATGGGGCTGAGGTTTTAGCGGCTGATCAAAAAGAGTATGGCAAGGCCGAGCTTAACGTTATTAAAGAGCATGAGCTATTTAAAGATACACCTTCAAAACAAATCGTATGGATGAGTCATAGCGACTACGTAAAGGACTTGCCAGAGGGCTTTGAAGTGATCGCTATTAGTGAAAATTCGCCTTATTGTGCTTTTGGCGATGATAAACGTAAATTTTATGCGATCCAGTTTCACGCAGAGGTACAACACAGCGAATATGGCACGCAAATTTTAAAGAATTTTGCTAAATATATTTGTGGTTGCGAGAGCACTTGGAATATGGGAAGCTTCGCTAAAAATAAGATAGAAGAGATAAGAAAAACAGTGGGCACTCACAAGGTGCTTTGTGCAGTTAGTGGCGGCGTGGATAGCTCTGTGACTGCGGCACTTTTAGCGGCTGCTGTGCCAGAAAATTTGATCCTTGTCTTTGTCGATAACGGACTTCTTAGAACGAATGAAAGAGAGCAAGTTGAAGCTACATTTAGAACAAAGCTTGGCGTTGAGCTAGTTAGCATAGACGCGAGTGAGACCTTCCTTGGGCGCTTGGCTGGTGTGGTAGACCCTGAGAAAAAACGCAAGATAATAGGTGAAACATTTATAGAAATTTTTGAGCAAGAGGCTAAGAAGCATGGCGATGTAAAATTTCTAGCTCAAGGCACTCTTTATACTGATATCATCGAAAGCTCAGTCGTTGGCTCAAGCAAGACGATAAAAAGCCACCACAACGTTGGAGGCTTGCCTGATTGGATGACTTTTGAGCTGATAGAACCGCTAAGAGAAATTTTTAAAGACGAGGTTAGAAAGCTAGGCCTTGAGCTTGGACTAAGCCGCGATCTAGTTTTTCGTCACCCATTCCCAGGACCGGGCCTTGCGATCCGCATAATGGGCGAAGTAAATAAACCAAGTCTAGAGCTACTTCGCAAAGCTGACGTGATCTTGCGCGATGAACTAAAGAGCACTGGCTGGTATAACAAAACTTGGCAGGCGTTCTGCGTGCTTTTAAATGTAAATTCTGTCGGAGTAATGGGTGATAATCGCACCTACGAAAATGCTGTTTGCGTGCGCGTGGTTGACGCGAGTGATGGCATGACTGCAAGTTTTTCAAGGCTTCCTTATGATCTACTTGAAAACGTAAGCCGCCGCATCATAAACGAGGTAAACGGCATAAACCGCGTAGTTTACGATATCTCAAGTAAGCCACCTTCAACTATTGAGTGGGAATAGAGTAAAAAATATTTTTGCTGTAAAATCGTTGAAGATACAATATTGCAACGGTTTACGGAAGCAAAAAGCTCTTTTGATACTAAAAATGAGAAAAAGTAGGCTTAAAAGAGAGTTTTAAATTTAGATAAATTGTTTAGAGAGCCTCCCATTATTTTGCTGGGAGGCTTTTGTGGAAAAAGCGGTTAATAAATTTGAATAGGTTATAGTAATAAAAATTATTTGTATCTGAGCCCACTTTAACATACTAATAATGCAGGATATTCATTTATACCTTACCTAAACAAAAATTTAAATGCTATTAATAAATGCTTAAATGGTGATACATTGTATGGGATTTGTTTTGGTTTGAATTTTTTGAAAGAAGCGTCAACATGAGACACAAAGATACAAGAATAGAATGTGAAGAGTTATGGGCAAAAAATAAATATTTTGTACTAAGCAAATCGCATAAAGCATATTTGGAGATAAGGGCGTATTTGAGGGAAAAAGAACTGGATGTTGTATGGCTAAATGAAAAAATACAGGAAACAAGAGATATGAAGGAGAGCAAAAAAGATTTTAGTAATGCCATTCTTCATATATGGGGATATTTTAAAAAAGACGCAAGTACGATTGAAAAACAGGTATTATTTGATATATTAAATGGATATATGGAAGTGGAAAATAGTCAGAAGGTTGTAATTGAATACATTAACACTTTACTAAAGAAATACCCTAATGAATATTTAGAAAAATCAACCTTGTTAACAGGAGAAAAATATGAGACTATGGCATGAAAAACTTATCCACTTATTGCCCAAAAGTCAGCTTCTTGGGCAACATAGGGAATGTTGTGCTCTGAGGGGCAATGGATGGAAAAAGAAACATAAAACTGTGGACTATGTGTTTTCATATTCTCCGTATCATCTTTTTATTTACCATGTATTGGTTATGGAGGAGATGGAAAAAAGAGGATATAAAGTTTCTGCGGAATGGAAAGATAAAAATTATAGAGGAAGCACAGCAGTAAAGTATGATAATCTTAAAGAGGAAATTATAGGCAGTCCAATTTACAAAGAGCACAATATTGAATATCTGGCTGATTGTATAGAAAATTTAAGAAATAAAGGCATACATTTAAAAGCATAGAAGTTGTGGAAGAGTAAATCGATACAAAAATAAAAGAAGTTGAAGATAAACTGGAAAAGGAAGGTGCATCAAAAAATATTATATGACCTTTCAGAATGGTTTGGAATACTAGAAAGCATAGAAGAGTATATTGTGATTCACAGGAAAAGCCTTTTCTCGCTTGTCTCATAAATGATGAGCCGGTTGGTTTTGTTGTATTAATACAACCGGCAAGGATTGCGCAGATATTTTTGTAATTGGCATAGAAAAGAAATTCCATTAAATGGGTGTTGGATCAGTACTTAACGAAGCTTACAAAACTATGGCAAGGAAGTCGGGTTACGCATATTAAAAACAGAAACTAAAAAGATACCGTTATAGAATAAAAGAAACAAATATGATATGGTAATTATTGAGTGGGAGTAGACACAAAAATCCCTTTATGAAATTTTCTGTAAATGGAACTTCTTTATACGCATTGGTTTTAATTAGGATATATTTTATCTTTTTATTAACATTGGTCAATGAAATTTAGTTCTTAACCTTTTATAATTTTGCAAAAAAGGATATAAAATGAGTCAAATTTATAGTCTCACCAAAGATACAAATATAGTTGAAAAAAGCGTCGTTAGTAAAAGGCTCTTTCAAAACAAAAATGCAAGCGTCGATATATACGCATTTGACGAAGGTGAGGAGCTAGACCACGAGATGCTTTTTATAGATAGCCTTGCCTGGGTGATAGACGGCGAAGCGCAGCTCGAGTATGGCAAAAAGCAGATGAAGCTTGGGTACGATGAAGCCTGCCTTATCGAGGCAAAAACCTGGCGAAAACTCAAATTTACAAAGAAAACAAAATATTTACTAATAGATTTTAAGGAGAATGTTATGATAGATCATTTACCTAAGGCAGCTATTTTTAGCTTAGTTGATGCAGTGGAATACGAAAAAGGCAAAATCGTGAGCAAAACGCTCGTAAAGAACGAAAACGGATCAATGTCATTACTTAGTTTTGACACAGACCAAGAGCTCTCAACTCACGCAGCTCCAGGCGATGCACTACTTATCGCACTTGATGGCGAGATGAAGCTAACTATTGGTGATGAACATTTTGATATCAAAAAAGGTGATACCATCGTGCTTCCGGGCAAAATACCACATGGATTAAAGATAAAAGATAAATTTAAAATGCTCTTAATCGTCACTAAAGACAAAATGTAATACTAAGCCCTATTTCTAGGGCTTATTCTTTATAATAACAATAGTAAATTTATACTTAATAAAGCAAAAAGTAAAGTCATAATATAATCTCTCCAAAAAAAGAAAAACTATGAAAAAAGAAAATTCCAAACTATTTTTATTGCTATTTTTAGGTGCTCTCTCTGCCTTTGGACCATTTGTTACAGATCTTTATTTGCCAGCACTTCCGGCTATTACCGAGTGGTTTAAAACAAGCGTCACAGCTACGCAATTAACGATCACGACATCAATGGCAGGCTTAGCCATAGGTCAGCTAATAGTTGGACCAATAAGTGATAAATTTGGACGAAAAACGCCACTTACCATTTCGCTCATCGTCTATACGATAAGCACTATTTTTATATTTTTTGCGCAAAATATCCAGTTTTTTATCTTTATGCGCATCATCCAAGGGCTAGCAAGTGCTGGCAGCTTAGTCATCTCAAGGGCTGTTGTGAGTGATCTTTATAAGGGCCATGAAATGACTAAATTTTTTAGTCTTATGATGGTTGTAAATGGTCTCGCTCCGATACTTTCACCAATAGGCGGCAGTTTGCTGCTTAAATTTACTGACTGGCGCGGCATCTTTATGGCGCTAACCATCATTGGCATTTTGCTTTTTATCGCAAATTTTTATTTCAAAGAGAGCTTAAGTCAGTCAAATCGCTTAAAAATGCCTTTGCTAGTGACTTATAGTGTTTTTGGCAAAATTTTAAGAAAGAAAAAATTTATGCTTTTCGTAAGCATTCAGACATTTGCGATGGGCGCGATGTTTGCCTATATAGCGTCATCTTCGTTTATTTTTCAAGAATTTTATTCTCTAAGTCCAGTAAGTTATAGCTTTTGTTTTGCTTCAAATGGTTTAGGGCTTGTTATAGGAGCAAGGCTTGCTAGTCTTTTAAATGAGAGAAAAGCGCTCAAAACTGGACTTTTTGGCACCTTGTTTGCTAGTGTTTTTATTGCTTTCATGCTTTGCTTTAAATTTGAAGTGATCGGCGTCATTATCGCATTTTTCTTATTACTTCTTTTTACAGGATTTGTCTTGCCAACTGCTTCATCGCTAGCTATGAACGAAGGCAGAGAATACGCAGGCTCAGCCTCAGCGATACTTGGATTTTGCCCATTTTTCTTAGGCGGCATCGTCTCTCCGCTAGTTGGGCTTGGTGATATATTTTATTCGACTTCTATTGTTATTTTAGCTTGCACATTACTTGCTTTGATATCTTTTTTAAGGTTAAAAAGAGTTGCGTAAAATTTATCTTATTTCAAATACAAAAACGACTGATGAGAGCGTTGTAAATTTAAGCGTTAGCAAGATCGAGTTTTTAAAATTTGAAATAAATTTAAGTGACTATGATGTGCTGGTAGCCACTTCTAAAAATGCTTTTAATGCATTAAAATTTAATGGCATTTCGCCTATAAATTTGCCAGTCTTTGCCATTGCAAATAGTTGTGCGTCGGCTGCAAGAGAGTTTGGATTTGGCGAAATTTATACCGGAAAGAATGCTCACGGAGATGACTTCGCAAGGGAAATTTTGCCACTTTTAAAAGGTAAAAAGGTTATTTATCTAAAAGGTAAAGATAGTGCTTCAAATTTCTTAGAAATTTTACAAGATGGCGGCGTAAATATAAAAGCGGTCATCGCCTATGAAAATGTCTTAAATCCTTGCAAAATGGAGCTAAAACCGCCAAAAAATAGTATCTTGATCTTCGCTTCTCCACTAAATGTCAAAAATTTTCTTAGTAATTTTGGCTGGGATGAGAGCTATCAAGTGATAAGCATTGGAAAGGTCACTGCAAAAGAGCTAAAATTTACCGAGTCAATAGTGAGCCAAAGTCAAGATATAAACGCCTGTATCGCACTTGCCAAAACATTACTTTAAGCAAAGAATTTATATAATTTTATTGCCTGAGTGAAGCGAGTCAGCATTTTACGGGGTCCAACACTTTTTTGTTAGCGAAAAGGTATGGGTGCCTTGTGATGTGGCTTCGTTTGAGTCTGAAAAGGCGAGAAGTTGCAACCGTTTGGTATCCATCTATTTGCAAGATTGGCTTTGTTTATGGGCCACTCTTCTATGCGACGCCCACTCGGGTTTTTTAAATTTACGGAGATGAAATGAATATTCTCATAATAGGAAGTGGCGGCCGCGAATACGCCATTGCTCTAAAACTAAAAAACGAAAAAAATATAAATTTATACTTTGCGCCAGGAAATGGTGCGACCTCACGCCTTGGTGAGAATTTAAATATAAAAGACTTTTATGAGCTTGCAAAATTTGCTAAACAAAATGATATTGCTCTAACTATCGTAGGCCCTGAAGCGCCGCTTAGTGAAGGCGTAGTGGATATCTTTAAAAAAGAGGGCTTGCTTATATTTGGACCAAGCAAAGCAGCTGCTAGACTTGAAGCTAGCAAGGCCTATATGAAGGACTTTTTAGCTAGAAATAACATAAAAACCGCAAGATATTTAAATACAGATGATAAAGAAAAGGCATTTAAATTTATTGATACCTTAAGCGCGCCGATGGTCGTAAAGGCCGATGGACTTTGCGCTGGCAAGGGCGTAATAATCGCAAATTCTAAAGAGGATGCCAAAGAGGCAGTTAGCGACATGCTAAGCGGAGCCAGCTTTGGTGATGCTGGTAAATTTGTTGTCGTTGAAGAGTTTTTAGACGGCTTTGAGCTGAGCTTTTTTGCCATTTGCGACGGTGAAAATTTCGTCAGTTTGCCAGTGGCTCAAGATCATAAACGTCTGCTTGATAATGACGAAGGTCCAAATACTGGCGGTATGGGCGCTTATGCTCCAAGTCCGCTTGCTTCAAAAGAGCTGATAAAAAGGGTTGAAGAAGAGGTTGTAAAGCCAACTTTAAAAGGGATGAAAAACGAGGGCAGTCCATTTTGTGGAGTGCTTTTTGTGGGACTGATGATTGTGAAAAATGAGCCTTATGTGCTTGAGTTTAACGTGAGATTTGGCGATCCTGAGTGCGAGGTCTTGATGCCATTAATTGACGGAAATCTAAGTGAAATTTTACTAAATGCTGCAAAGGGCGAGCTAAAGCCTATTAGCTTAAAAGATGAATTTGCAGTTGGCGTCGTAATGGCTAGTAAGGACTATCCGTATAAAAGCAGTCCAAAAGCTAAAATTTCAGTTTTAAATGATGTAAAAGATGCTCACATAGCTTATGCTGGTGTTAGTGAGCAAGATGGAGAAATTTATGCAGATGGTGGCAGAGTATTAGTCTGCGTGGCCACTGCCAAGAGCATAAAAGAGGCACGTGATAGAGCTTATGAGCTTTGCGAAAATGTAAAATTTGACGGAGCACATTATAGAAAAGATATTGCCTGGCAGGCATTAAAATGAGTATGCAGATAGTTGAAAAACTTGAAAAAGAAGAAATTTCGCTAGCGCCATTTTCAAAAAGAGTGCTAGCTTACTCAATTGATGAGTGTATTGTTTCTTTTTTGTTTTTGATCATTTACTGGGATGCCTTTTTGTCGGTTATGAGCTATGATGAAGCCAGAAATTTGACTTTAAATTTCTTTTGGCAAATAGTCGCATTAAAGATTATATATCATGTATTTTTTGTTTGGTATTATGGTGCGAGCCTTGGACAAATGCTAACAAAGACGATGTGCATTAATGTAGAAATTTTAGATAGACCAAATTTTATTTCAAGCCTAGTAAGGGCGATTTTTAGATTGGTTAGTGAAGCTTGCTTTTATCTTGGTTTTGCATGGGCATTTGCAAATCCAGCTAGGCAGACTTGGCAAGACAAAATAGCAAAAACAGTGGTGATAAATGCGTAAAATTTTATTTTTAGTTCCGGTTTGTATTTTAAATCTAAGTGCAGCTGTGCAAGATGTGCAGCTTTTGGCTGATGATGTAAAGCAAGATAAAGGCATCGTCACGGCCAATAAAAATGTTGTTGTATATTCACAAGATTACCTTGTGACAGCTGATTGTGCAGTTTATGATCAAAATAATTCGGTTATCGAGCTATTTGGCAACGTCAATATGATGAAGGGCAAGAGTGAAGTCTCTCGCTCAAACTATGCAAAGCTAAATTTAAAAAATAATGACACTGCTTTTGAATCGCTTTTTATGATGAATAAAGACATGGAAGTATGGATGAGAAGCGATGAGAGCAGCTCTGACAGTGAGTACTATAGAGTAAAAAAAGCGATGGTTTCAAGCTGTAATGTCCAAGATCCTGACTGGAGTATCACTTCAAGCTCAGCTATGCTAAATAAACAAAGCAAATTTTTGCACCTTTTTAACCCAGTCTTTCGTATAGCTAATGTGCCAGTTTTTTATTTGCCATATTTTGGTTTTTCAACAGATACCACAAGAAGGACAGGTCTTTTACCACCTGAGCTTGGATACGGAAAATCTGAAGGCTTTTATTACAAACAGCCGATTTATTTTGCACCTTATAATGAGTGGGACTTTGAGCTTGATCCGCAGATAAGAACAAACAGAGGTGCTGGAATTTATGGTGCGTTTAGATTTACTGAGTCACCTGATTCAAGGGGCGAAATCAGCTTTGGGTCATTTACTGATAAAAACAGCTACCAAGCTAAGCAAAAAGGAGAGACTTCAAATAAAGCTGAACTAAAAAATAAAACACATAAAGGCATTGGACTAAAATACGAAAGAGATAAGCTTATAAGATACCTTAGCGAAGCGGATTTGCAAGAGGGAATTTGGATAGATGCAACGAAGCTAAATGATATAGATTATTTAAATTTAAAGGGTAGGGATGATGATTATGATTCGCTTGTAACTTCTAAATTTAACTACTTTATCGCAAATGACGATCATTATTTTGGTGCTTATGCAAAATACTACATAGACACTGAAAAAATTGGCTCAAAAAATGAGAACAAAGATACGCTTCAAGAGTTCCCATCGCTTCAGTATCATAAATTTACAGATGATATTGCTTTGCCAAATATCTTATATTCACTCGATCTTCAGTCACATAGATATGATAGAAAAATAGGAGTTAGAGCGACTCAGTATGAATTTACGCTTCCAGCTTCAGTGCATGTGCCACTGCTTGATGATAGCTTAACGTTTTCATTTTACGAGTATCTATACGCTTCAAGAATAAATTACGAGAATAAGATAAATTCATTTGATGATAAAAGAGAAGATAAGCATACAAATTTTGTAAATAATTACCATAAATTTACTCTTCACACTGACCTTGCAAAAGCATATGAGAGCTTTTATCACACTTTAAATTTTGGAACTGAATACCTACTGCCAGGCTATAGAAAAGGAAATTTAGATGATGAGTTTATCTATGATAAAAATCTAAATGAGTATGAAAATTTCTTGACTCAAGAGCAGAGTAAGGAAGAAATTTCTGGTTATCTGACTCAGTATTTCTTTAACTCTAATGGTAGAAAGATTATAAAACATAGTATTTCTCAAGGATATTACACAAAAGAAGATGAATATTCGAATTTAAAAAATGCTATCTATCTATATCCATTTGAAAATTTAAGCCTTTATAATAAGCTTGAGTATTCACACAAGAGCAAAGAGCTTAAAAAGATACAAAGCGGACTTTCATACACAGATGATCTATTTTGGCTAAATATGCTTCATACCATGAAGAAAAATGATAGCAAAATAAAAAATAGTGCAACAAAAGATAGCTATTTTACAAGTGGTCTTGGAGTAAAATTACCTCATCAGTATAGTCTTATTGGTGGCTGGCAATATGATATCGAGCGAAGCTACACAAAAAGCTGGAGAGTTGGCGTGCTTCATCAAAGAAAATGCTGGAATTACGGGATAATTTATCAACAAGATGTTGAGCCAACAACAACAATAAACGGCTCAGCATCAACTAGAAAAAATGGTATTTATTTCACGATAAATTTCTATCCAATGGGCGGTTTGCACTATGACTTTTCGCAAAGTAGCACAAAATCGAGTGCCAACTAAATGATAACGGCTAAATTTAAGGATCAATTAGAAGCAGCTAGCAAGCTAATTGAAATTTTGCCAAAAAAAGAGCTCGTAGATAAAAAGACGATAGTTGTTTGTATGTCGCTTGAATCAGTTATACTCACAGATGCGGTTTGTAGAAGTTTAAATTTAAGCTACGAGATGCTCTTTAGCGAGCCAATACCTGCACCAAATAATAGCGAATGTGATGTTGCAATAGTTAGCGAGACAGAAGATATAGTATTAAATGATAAACTTATAAAAGCTTTTGGTATAAGCTATGACTACATTTACGGCGAAGCACATAGAAAATATGAAGAGAAAATTTTAAAAAACGTTTATAAATACCGAAAAGGAAATTTGATAGGAGAGCTAAAAGATAAAAATATTTTACTAATCGATGAGGGGTGCGAGACTGGTATGACGGCACTCATTTGCATAAAGACGTTGCTTGATGTGAAGGTAAAATCCATCTCATACGCAACGCCAGTGATTGCTACTGATGTCTTTACAAATTTAAATGATATGGTTGATGAAATTTACACGATAAACAAGATCGTTGATTTTATCGATGTGGATTCGTATTACGAGAAAAAGATCGAAGCTACGAGTGAGCGTATCATGTCAATATTAGAAGAGAGCCCTTATTATTTGCCGTTACAAAAACAACAAGGAGATAAAAATAATGCAATATAGTATAGAAGTCAATAATCAGGTTGAAATTTTTGACCTTAATAAAGTAGCAAAACAAGCTAGCGGAGCGGTACTTTTAAGGGTGAAAAATACCGTAGTTTTAGCAACTGTTGCAAGAGAGGACACACAAGTTGAGGAGGATTTTTTACCTCTAACGGTGCAGTACATCGAAAAAGCTTACGCCGCTGGTAAAATTCCAGGTGGTTACGTTAAGCGCGAGACAAAGCCAGGCGACTTTGAAACGCTAACAGCTCGCATCATCGATAGATCTCTTAGACCGCTCTTTCCAAAAGGTTACGCATATCCAACTCAAATAGTTGTAATGGTACTTTCAGCCGATCCTGAGGTTGATTTACAAGTTGTAAGTCTAAATGCAGCCTCAGTTGCACTATATCTTAGCGACATCCCTGTAAATCGCCCAGTTTGTGGTGTTAGAGTTGGTTATATAGATGAAAAATTTGTGATCAACCCAAGCAACTCTGAACTAAAACAGAGTGCGATCGATCTTTATGTAGCTGGAACAAAAGATGAGCTTTTGATGATCGAGATGAGAAGCTTGCCTCAGCAAACTACGCAGCTTATCCCAATGGTTGCGATTGAGCCAATGATAGATCCTAGCTTAAGTGATAGCATGGCTCAAAAACAGCTAATGAATGAATTTAGCGAAGATATGATGGTTGAAGCGATTGATTTTGCTGGTAAGGCGATACTAAGAGCTAGCAGCGCTTACGAAGAAGCTTTCAAAGAGCATAAAAAAGAGGACGCTGCGCTTGAGCTAAAACCTGAGATAGAAAATGAAAATATTGCTATTTATATCGATAAATTTTATAAAGCTGAAGTCAAAAATGCTATCAATCAAATGGCAAAAAGCGAGCGTGCAAGCGAACTTAGCAAGATCGCGAAACAAATTTCAAGCGACGAGGTAGCACAAAAAGAGGGCTGGGATGAGGCTGTCATCACAAATGTCCTTGGCAAATATAAAAAGAAAATCGTTAGAGAGCAGATCATAAACGAGGGTGTTAGAGCTGATGGGCGTGGTCTTGAAGAAGTTAGACCTATTAGTATTGAGACAAATGTGCTTCCAAATGCTCATGGCTCATGCCTCTTTACAAGAGGACAGACGCAAGCCCTAGTTGTCACTACTCTTGGCACTGACAGTGACGCTCAAATGTATGACATCCTCACTGAAAAAGTACCTTTTGTAGAGAAATTTATGTTTAACTACAACTTCCCAGGCTTTAGTGTAGGTGAGGCAAGCCCACTAAAAGCTCCTGGTAGACGTGAGCTTGGACATGGAAATTTAGCCAAACGTGCCCTTACACCAAGTATCGATCTAGCTTCACCATACACAATAAGAGTCGTTTCAGAAATTTTAGAGAGCAACGGCTCAAGCTCGATGGCTAGCGTTTGCGGTGGCTCGCTCGCACTTAGAGCAGCTGGCGTAAATACTTTAAAACTTGTCGCAGGTGTCGCTATGGGATTAATATTTGAAGGCGATAAACACGCAGTGCTAACAGATATCATGGGACTTGAAGATCATGACGGCGATATGGACTTTAAAGTAGCAGGTACAAGCGATGGTATCACAGCGCTTCAGATGGATATTAAACTTGGTGGCATTAGTTTAGAAGTGCTAAAAGAGGCACTTTATCAAGCAAAACGTGGTAGAGAGCATATCTTATCTTTGATGACAGAAGCAGATAAAAATATAGAAATAAATGAAGATGTGCTTCCAAAACTTGAATTATTTAGTGTCGATCCAAGCAAGATCGTAGACATCATCGGGCAAGCTGGCAAGACTATAAAAGAGATCATTGAGAAATTTGAAGTCTCAATCGATCTTGATAGAGAAAAAGGCGAGGTGAAAATCGCAGGTGGAGCAAAGAAAAATGTTGATGCCGCAAAAGACTACATCATCTCTATTACTTCAAAAGACAATGGACGTTCATTTGGCAAAAAGCCGTTTAAACACGACAAAGAGCGTTCAAAACCAAATTTTAATATCGGTGATGAGTTTTTGGGAACTGTAAAGAGTGTGGTTGATTTTGGTGTATTTATCGAGCTAAAAGATGGCATTGATGGCTTGCTTCATATCTCAAAGATAAAAACTCCATTAAATGTAGGTGATCAGGTCAAAGTATGTGTGAGCGAGCAAAAAGGAAATAAAATTTCGCTCTCTTTGGTTGAATAAATTTTAAAGGACAGATGATGAAATACAAAAAGTTGCTTTTTCCAATAGGAGCTGGAGACGATATCGAGCCAAGAATTTATGGTGCCCTAAAGGTTGCTCAGTGGTTTAACACACATATGGAAATTATGACTTGTCAGCTTGACCCAAGCGTAGTTTATAATATGAAAATGACGCTTCGTGGAGGAGTGCTTTTTGAAGAATTTCTAAAATCAGCTAAATCTGAACTAGCTGTCGAGCATGAAGAGAATGAGAAAATTTTCAATAAAATTTGTGCTGAGCTTGGCATAAAAGTAACTAGTGAAATCATTGAAGATGTTTGCACTGCAAATTTTACGATTCACAGTGGCAAAAGAAGCGCGATAGTGGAGCAAGAGAGTAAATTTTGCGACCTAGTTGTGGCTGCTGTGCCACTTGATGGAAAGATCACTGGAACATTTGAGTCAGCTGTTTTAAAAAGCGGTAAAAATGCGATTGTAATCCCTAGAAAAATGCGTGAGTTTAAAGCTGATAATATCCTTGTTAGCTGGACTGGTACGACGCAAAGCTCAAGGGCATTAACAGGCTCGATTGATCTTTTAAAAAAGGCAAAAAAGGTTCAGTGCATTACCTCAAAAGCAAGCCTTGGAGATAATGCTGAACTAAATCTTAAAAAGCTTGAAGAGTACTTCAAAATTCATGGCATATCAGCCACTTTTGAAGTGATCGCTACTACGATGATACCTGGTGAAGCGCTTTTAAAAGCAGCTATTGATAGAAATGCTGATCTAATCGTTGCTAGCAGATATGGTGAAAATGGTCTTATGGAAATGGTGCTTGGTGGCACTTCAAGATTTTTCTTAGAACACACAAATATTCCAGTTTATCTATAATGGATTGCGGCTTAGTCCGCGATCTAATTCTTTTTCACTTTATAGATTTTAAAATTCCATTCACTCTAAAGAAATGACTACTAAATTTTGGCTTCACTGACCGCTTAACTCAACTTTTAGAGCCGAAATTACTCGTTTACGAAATTTTAAAATTCGAGGGAGGCTTTTTTGAATAGAACGCATGCAGTGCGCCAGCACCATTGCATGCACCTTGAACGTGCGAGGGGTTTGGGGGATTTAAAAAGGGGGATAAGGGGACGGCCTCGTAATTAGAGTCCCCTTGTCTCCCTTTTGAATAAAAGAATTTATAAATTTAAAATCTGGATTTCAAAAATAGAATTTTACTATTTTTGCAAATTTTAAAATTCCATTCACTCATAAGAATTGACTACTAAATTTTGTCTTCATTGATCGCTTAGCTCAAATTTTAGAGCCGAAATTACTCGTTCATGAAATTTTAAAATTTACAAGACCTTAATAGCATAGTGCATCAGATGACAGCGCGCTTCGTTCTTAGCCACAGACTGAAAAATATCTAAATTTTAAAGCTCCCATTAAGATTTCATCAAGCACCTTATTAGCCAAAATTTTGTAAAATCCACTCATTAAAAAAGGATAAAAAATGAGTGAAAATTCTAGCTTTACGCACCTACATTTACACACCGAATACTCCCTACTTGACGGAGCGAACAAGATAAAAGAGCTAGCTCACGTGCTTCATGATAGAGGCGACACAGCAGCGGCGATTACTGATCACGGCAATATGTTTGGAGCGATAGATTTTTACAAGGCGATGAAAAAAGAGGGAATAAAACCGCTAATTGGCATCGAAGCTTACGTTCATAATGGCGAGCAGCTTGATGACAAGAGTACTAAGCAGCGCTTTCACCTTATACTAATCGCCAAAAATGAGACTGGCTATAAAAATTTGATGTATCTTAGCTCCATGAGCTACATCGAGGGCTTTTACTACTATCCTCGTATAAATAAAAAAATCTTAAAAGAGCACAGCGAGGGCTTGGTTTGTAGCTCAGCTTGCTTGCAGGGCGAGGTGAGTTGGCATCTAAATTTAAGCGATCGTAACGTCAAATTTGGCGCAAAGGGCTACGAGAGGGCAAAAGAGGTCGCACTTGAGTATAAAGAAATTTTTGGAGATGACTTTTATCTTGAGATCATGCGTCACGGCATCGGTGATCAAAAACGCATTGATGATGATATTTTGCGCATCGCCAAAGAGACTGGCATAAAGGTTATCGCTACAAACGATACTCACTACACTTTTAAAGAGCGAGCTGACGCGCATGAGGTTTTTATGTGTATCGCGATGAACAAAACATTAGATGATCCAAACCGACTTCGCCACAGCGTCCATGAGTTTTTTGTTAAGAGCAAAGAGCAGATGAGCGAGCTATTTTTAGATATCCCTGAAGTGATAGAAAATACCCAAGAGATCGTGGATAAGTGCAACCTTGAGATCAAGCTTGGCAACCCAACTCCGCCAAATTTTAAATTTACTCTTGAATATGCCAAAGAGAGAAATTTAACACTTCCAGAGCCTGAAAATAGATATAGCTTTAAAAATGATGCTGTTTTTTTTGAGTATGAATGTAGAAAAGGTCTTGAAGAGAGGCTAAAATTTGTCCCTGAAAATTTACATGACGAATACAAAAAGCGTCTTGAGATAGAGATTGGCATAATTAATAAAATGAATTTCCCAGGCTATATGATGATCGTTTGGGACTTCATAAATGAGGCTAAAAGTAGAGGCGTACCAGTTGGTCCAGGGCGTGGTTCTGCGGCTGGTAGCTTGGTCGCTTATTCACTAAAGATCACCGACCTTGATCCGATCCCATACAACCTACTTTTTGAGAGGTTTCTAAACCCAGAGCGTGTTAGCATGCCAGATATCGACGTGGACTTTTGTCAAAGTAGGCGTGGCGAGATAATTGACTATGTTACGCAAAAATATGGAAAATTTAATGTTGCTGGCGTTATTACATTTGGTAAATTGCTCGCAAAAGGTGTCATTAGAGACGTTGCTAGAGTTTGTGATATGCCTTATGCTGAAGCCGATGCGATGGCAAAGCTAATACCTGATGAACTAGGCATTACACTAAAAGATGCTTATGAAAAAGAGCCAAAGATAGCTGAGCTTATCAGCCAAAATCCAAAGGCAGCTAAAATTTGGAAATTTGCACTTGATCTTGAGGGGCTAAATAGAAACGCCGGTCAGCACGCAGCAGGTGTCGTTATCTCAAATGAGGAGCTGTGGAATAAAACTCCGCTATTTCGTCAGCCAAATAGCCCAGAAGATCGCTATGTTACACAGTATAGCCTTAAGTATCTTGAGGATGTGGATTTAATTAAATTCGACTTTCTTGGACTAAAAACACTAACGGTTATCGATAATGCCATAAAGCTGGTAAAACAACGAACTGGCAAGGATATCATTTGGGAGCAGATCGATAAAAATGATTCTAATGTTTATAAAATGATACAAAGTGGCCAAGCGATAGGAATTTTCCAAATCGAGGGTGAGGGCATGAGAAAGCTAGGAACTAGCTTGCGTCCAGACTGCTTCGAGGATATCGTCGCGATGCTAGCGCTCTACCGTCCAGGACCGATGGAAAGTGGCATGCTTGATGACTTCGTCAAAAGAAAACATGGCGAGGCGGAGATAACATACTCATTTAAAGAACTCGAGCCAATCCTTGCGCCAACATACGGCGTCATCGTCTATCAAGAACAAGTTATGCAAATCGTTCAAGCCATAGGCGGCTTTAGCCTTGGCGGGGCGGATCTTGTGCGCCGTGCGATGGGTAAAAAGATCAAAGAAGAGATGGACAGGCTAAAGGGAGAGTTTGTAAAAGGTGCTGAGGCAAAAGGGCTAAATGGACAAAAAGCAGACGATCTTTTCGAGCTAATTGTAAAATTTGCAGGATATGGCTTTAATAAATCTCACTCCGCAGCTTACGCCTACGTCACATTTCAGACGGCTTATCTTAAGGCCTATTACCCGGCTGAATTTATGGCTGCACTTCTTACAAGCGAAGAGAGCAACGTCGATAAGATCGTTCGCTATATCGATGAGATAAAACGCATAAATATAGATACTTTGCCACCATCTATCAACAAATCAACTAAAGAATTTAGCGTCGTTAAAAATGGTGATCATGACGGTATTATCTTTGGGCTTGGTGCGATTAAAGGTGTTGGTGGAGCGGCTATTGAAAATATTATAACTGAGCGTGAAGCAAATGGCGAATTTAAGAGTATGGATGACTTTGTCTCAAGGATCGATCCATTTAAAGTAAATAAAAAGGTCTTTGAAAGCCTCATAAAAGCTGGTTGCTTTGATGAGTTTAGCTTTAGTCGCAAGATGCTTATGCAAAATGTAGAAAATATCATAGAAGCTTGCAAAAGTGCAGCTCAGATCCGTAAAAATGCTGTTGAGAGCTTGTTTGGCGAAGATGAGAGTATGAACGATGTGAAGATAAATTTTGTCACGATAAATGACGAATTTGACATCAAACAAATTTTAAAATTTGAGCAAGAGAGTGTTGGTATCTACCTCTCAGGCCACCCGCTTGATGATTATAAAGACGAGATCAACAAGATAAAATACACTCTAAGCTCAGAATTTGAGAGCTTGCCGCAAAGCGCTGAAATTTTAGTCGTTGGCAAGATCGAAGACTTTAGCACAAGGATAACCAAAAGTGGCAAGAAAATGGGCACTATAAATGTGCTTGATTTTCATGGAAATATCGAGATCGCAGTCTTTGAAAGAGAGCTTGGCAACATCGAAGATATAGTAAAAGATGAAGCAAAACGCGACCTGCCTTATGCTTTTAGGATAAATATCACAAAAGATGATCAATTTGTAAGGACAAATTTAAACGAGGTTTATAGCCTAGAAGATGCGCAGAATTTAGACTTTAAGACAAGAAAACTAAAACAAAACTCTAAATTTTCTAAAAATGAAGAGACGAGCGCCCCTCAAAAAGTAAGAGAGTATGCTGAGCTAGAGGTACTTTTATGCCTTAGTGAGCTTAGCAAAGATAAGATCACTAATCTTTATAATCTTGGCTATAACGAACATATAAAAAGTGGCATACACAACGATAAACGCCTTGTTATTAAGATAAAAAATGAAAATACGGCTCAAATTTTTGTCTATAAGACAAAATTTGTTGTAAATGACAGCTTTAAAGAAAAAGTACTTCAAGCAATAGCTTGCTAAGACCTTGGTGAAGCGATGTTTTTAGATAAGCTTGGCGTAGATAAAAGTAACTGGAGCGAGCTTTTTAGCGCATGTGTTGGCAAAGCGACATTACTTCAAAAACGTGCATTTAAGCTACTTGTTGAAGGTAGCAACTGGCAGATTGATTTTGATAGTGGTAAAATTTACTTTGATGAGCGTGAGTTTGACATACAGTTTATCGGCTCTGAGAGCTTCTCGTCAAATACGTGGCTTTGGGGTTATGAAAATATAAATGGCTTTGATGAGAGGTTACTTGAGCTTGCAAATAAAGCACGTGAGTTTGGCGAGAAATTTGGACTTAGCGCATTTAGCACGCCACAATTTGAGCTAGATGAAAATTTTAATGGTCACACGATTAGTATGATTCTTTGCACCGCTTTTGATGAGCAAAATTATTATAGGATAGAGTACGAGGGCGGAGCTGCGTATGTGGCTTTTAGATCAGATGTGGTCTTTGAAGAGCCAGTGCTAGCAAATGAGCTTTTGAGCGTAGTAAATGAGTGTTTAAGCACTTACGAACTAGATCACAAAATCTTTATAAAAGGACTTTTGCTAAGCTGTGATATGAAATTTAGCGAAAGCCCTAATGAGATCGTATCGGATAAATACGAGCTTAGCTTTAAATTTGACGAGCTAAATAGGCTCATAAATATTTCAAGCAAGCTTTAAAAATTAATACTCTTTACCACATCAGCGCCAAGTGCTAGCTTCATATGAAGAGAAAACATCTCGTGGTAAAAATCGCCATTGTGTCCTGGTATGTCATATGTTTGCGTAAGATCAAACGGCACGATAACTCTTGATTTTTTATTATATTCATTGGCTCGTAGTTTAAGATAACTAACGCACTGATAAACGCACATATCAGTGCAATCTCCGGTGACTATAAAGGTGTCTAGCTCTGGATGCTCTTCTAAAAATTTCTCAAATTCTTTATTAAATGCAATGCTTAAAGAGTTTTTATAAAATGTCTTAAACTCTTTAAAAAAGCTTAGATTTTCTATCTCTTTTACGGTTTTTATCTCATTTGTATCAAGTATGGCATGTGGCAGAAAATTCTCAAATTCTTTTGAATCACTGGTGTGCCTATCTTCTATAAGGATAAAATTTCTAAAACCAAAATCTTTCCACGCTCTATCAAAAAGTGTCGCGATCCCTTTTGATAAGGCGGCTACTCTTTGACTAGCGAGCGCACCACTACCAGCAAAAGCCTCTATCATATCGATACAGATAAATGCAACGTTTTTTGCTCCATCGTTTGAAATTTCTCTTAAATCAAGCGTTTGAAGAGATTTTTTAAAAGCCTCAAGTTCGTTTTGTATGTTCATTCTTACTCCTTTATTGGTAAATTTATGCAAAATGTTTTTGGATTTAGTGTGATCTCGATGCTGCCTTTGTGAGCCTGCACTATCTGTAAGCAAAGGTGCAAACCAAGGCCATTGCCTTTTAGCTTGCTACTTTTAAATGGCTCAAAAACTATAGCCTGATCTTTGATGGGCTCACCACTATCGTAAACGATAAATTTATGCTCACTCGGTGTTTTTTCATAGCTTAAAATGATCTCTCCCTCATCATCATCGCTCTCTTCGATGGCATCAATAGCGTTAAATAAAATATTTTGAAAAACGATGGCAAGTAGATCAAGGTCGCCCATATATTTGCCATCTGGAAATTCTAGGCTAAATTTAATATCCTTTGAATAGTCGTAAAAATTTATAGCCTCTTCGCACTCTTTTTTAAGCTGTGAAAAGTCAAAAATTTGTGCATTTATGTTAAGACCTTTTGTAAAAAGTAGAGTGGCTTTGATTATGCGTTCGACTCGCCATGTAGCTTTTTGTATTTGATTTACGATAGGCTTTGTGCGTTCATCAGCTCTTTTAAGTAGAGTTGAAGCTAAAAGCGAGATGGAGCCTACTGGATTTCTGATCTCGTGGGCTAGGTGAGCTGCTACTTGACCCATAGAAGCAAGGCGCTCGGTGCGTTTTTCTACTGTTATGTTTGTTGCAGAGATTATTAGTTTATTGTCTTTAGAGCTTGTTTTAAAAAGATAAATTTGCCCATCTACATTTATCTCGCCCTCTTTTTTTGGTATCTCTTTAAAAATTTTACCAAGTCTTACTGCTTCTGAGTTTTGTAAAAAGATCTCATCATTTTCATCTAACACCCAGATAGCATTTGGCAAAATTTCTACAATATCTTTAATGAAATTTTGCAAGTTTGCGTAAGATGATGTTAAATTTTTATATTCGTTTTCTATCAGATAAGTCTGCTCTATCAGGCTTTTTAAGCCAGCTTGGATATCGTGTTCGTTCATTTTAAAAGTTCCTCAAAATCGCTAATTTCATAAAGCCTTAGCCTTTCATTCTTTAGGTTTAAAAGCTCGCTACTAAATCCACTCTTTGAAAAAAGAGCAATAATATCTGGTGTTATGTTTAGTTTTTCACATTTTTTTAACAGTAAATTTAGCACGTTTTTACAAACCTTTCTCTCTTTGTATTTTGCCTCGCCGACTATGATCTTGCCGCCTATATTTAATAGCATATCAAGCTCTATATTTTTGCTCCAAAAGCTACTTAAAAATATGCCATTAATCAGAAATTTTTTTGCCATGAGTTCACCGCATAAAATTTCAAATCCAAGGCTTGCATATTCGTCAAATTCCCTTTTTATAATGGCTAAAATTTCATCATTTTTACCAGCTTTTAGCAAGCTTAAATTTGGCTCTATAAATCTAAACCAAAACCTTGAAAAATGGCTATTAAAATGTATTTTATCCTCAACTTTATAGCCCCTTTCTTCTTTTTTTAGCATTTGGTTTTTTGATCTTTTTGGTAAAACTTCTCTACTTTTTTCAACTAGTAAAAAATTCTTTTCAAAAAGTTTTGCATAGACTTTGCTAGCTAGGCTTTGAGGTAAAATTTTATGTACACTAAATTTTTTTCTATCGTTTCGTGCGAGTTTTATGAGGGCAGATTTTATAGCATCGTTTGTATCGGATTCGAAGTAAAATTTTGGCATCAAGGCTAAGAAGTTGTTTAAAATTTCAGCCTCGATCGCTTCAAAAACATCATAATATGAGTGCTTTAAATCAAACTCATCAAAGACGAGATGAAATTTAATAAGTTCATTTATATCAAGGTGTTTCATTCCCTCAAATGTTGATTTTAAAGCTTTTATATTGGCTCCTTTATTTGGGCATTGTAGTATATTTTAGCTAAAGTAATCTATAATGCTACGCAAAAAATGAGGGTCGTGATTTGGTAAATTTAGAGCATATTAGAGAAAATATAATTTTAAAAAATGGCATTTATTATTTTGATTTTACAGCTTCAGGGCTGGCTTATAAACCTATCGAAGATGAGATGGCAAAAATACTCCAAACATACGCAAATACACACTCTATCAGCTCATCAAACGCCTATAAAACCGCTCAAGCTTATGAAGATTCAAGACGTGAATTAAAAAGCTTGCTAGGACTTGATGAGAGCTTTTATCTTTTTGCTTGTGGCAATGGAGCTACCGGCGCGATAAAGAAATTTCAAGAAATTTTAGGAATTTATGCACCGCCAGCATTAAAAAAAAGATATGCATTAAAACCAGATGAAAATTCTCCGCTCGTGGTGCTTGGCCCTTATGAGCATCATTCAAATGAGATAAGCTTTAGGCAAGCACTTTGCGAGGTTGAGCGTATCAGGCTTGATAAAAATGGGGGGATCGACTTTAATCATTTGGAACAAATTTTAAGGATAAATGCCGGTCGTGAGATCATCGCAACTTTTAGTGTGGCTTCAAATGTGACTGGGGTTTTGAGCGATTATAGAAAAATTTATACGCTTATAAAATCTTATGGTGGCATTGTGGCATTTGATGCTGCAAGCTTTAGCGCTTATGGAAATATTGATTGTGACTATTTCGATGCTCTTTTTTTATCGCCACATAAATTGCTTGGTGGAGTAGGAAGTTGTGGGCTTCTTGCTATAAAAAAGATACTTGCAAACTCAGATGAGCCGACATTTGCTGGTGGTGGAACGGTAAGTTATGTCAGCAAAAACTATGCTATATTTGTAAAAGATAGCGAACAGCTAGAAGAGGCTGGCACACCGCCTATTTTAGGACTTATAAGGGCAAATTTGGCTTATAGGCTAAGAAATGAGATAGGATTTGGGACAATATATGAAAACGAGAGCGAGCTTGGAGAGTATTTTGAGAAAAGACTAGCAGAAATTCCTGAGCTTACGTGCTATCATCCAAATAACATAAAGCGTTTGCCGATATTTGCTTTTAACGTGGCCGGCGTTTCTCCTTATGAGTTAGCCAAAGTTTTAAGTAAAGAGTATGGCATTCAAACGCGTGCAGGATGCTCTTGTGCTGGACCGTATGGGCATGATTTGCTTCATTTAAAAGAAGACGCACTCTTTACTCACAAGCCTGGCTGGGTAAGGGCTGGACTCCACTATACGCATACGTTAGAAGATGTGAATTATCTGGTGGATGCATTAAAAAATAGCATTAAGAAGTATTCAAGTAGTTGGAAGGTCGATGATCCTTTTAGCGTTGATAAAATTTCAGGTTGTGTGGGAGATAGATGAAAAATATATTAATAATTGCTGGAAGTGATAGCATTGGTGGCGCTGGTGTGCAGGCTGATATTAAGACATGTGAGGCTTTTTCTTGCTACGCAGCGACAGCTATCACAGCTCTTACGGCACAAAATACAAATGGCGTTAGCAATATCTTTGCTACAAATGTTACAAATCTAAATGAGCAAATCAAAATGGTAGACGAGGAGCTAAATATAGACGCTATCAAGGTTGGTATGCTTTTTAACAAAGAGCTTATATCTTGCGTTGGTTCTTGGCTTGAAAAATTTCATAAGCAAGGCATTAAAATAGTAATAGACCCAGTTTGCGTAGCAAAATCAGGCTCAAAGCTTCTTGAGGATGATGCGATAGCAAGCTTAAAAGAGCTTTTTAAATTCGCAGACATTATTACGCCAAATATCGATGAAGCCAAAGTTTTGGAGCTTGATAGTAAAAATTTACCTTGCGATATGATCTTAAAGCGAAGCATGGTTGCAGAAATTTGCGAAGATACTCTTTTTAAAAAAAATGGTGACGTGCTTAAATTTAAAGAGCCACTAATAAAACCAGAGATCATGCACGGGGCTGGATGTAGCTTTGCAAGTGCGCTGGCCTGCTTACTGGCAAATGGATACGCCAAAGAAGAGGCTATAAAACTAGCAAAAAAATATATTTTAAATGCTATTAAAAATGCAATTACAACAAAATTTGGCAAACGTCTACTAAATCATAAAGTTGGCATAAGTGATTGAAATTTACGCGATTAGCGACGATGTATTGATGCCTGAAAATTTAGCCTTGCAATACACTAAAGAAATTTTAGAGTGTGGGGTGAAATTTTTTCAATTTCGCTCTAAAAAAATACCAAAAGATGAGAGGCTAGCTAGCGAAATTTTCAACCTATGCGAAAAATTTGGAGCCAGATTTATCGTAAATGATGATATTTTATTTGCTGCTCATATAGGGACAAAGTCCGTGCATTTGGGAAAAGATGATGCGAGCATAAAAGAAGCGTTTGAAATTTTAGGGGATGACGCTTACGTGGGGGTTAGCTGCTATGATAGCTTGGAGCTTGCCCTTAGGGCAAAACAAAATGGTGCTAGCTATGTGGCTTTTGGAGCGATGTTTAAAAGCCCAACAAAACCAAATGCGCCACTTTGCAAGGCTCAAACTATATCACAAGCAAAAGAAATGGGAATGAATATATGTGTCATAGGAGGCATAAATGCTAGCAACATTGCAAGTGTCGCTAAAGTAAAGCCAGACATGATCGCCATAATATCTGCTATCTATAAAGATGGCATGATAAAGAAAAACATAGAAAATTTACAAAGAAATTTATTGCTGTAAAAGACGCTCGCTTTTGCAAGCTTTTTTATGAAAATTTCATTATAATTCCTGCTTTAAAAAAAGGAAAACATTGCTAAATATTGATGAAGTAAGAAAAAATATCATTTTAAAAGAAGGCCTTTACTATTTTGACTACACGGCTTCAGGTCTTGCTTACAAGCCCATTGAAGATGAAATTTTAAAATTTTTAAAAACCTACGCAAACACTCACTCTGATAGTAGTTCAAGCGCAGCGTTAACGCAAAAATGCTATGAAAATGCAAGAGCTGAGCTAAAAAGCTTATTGGGCCTTAATGATAGCTTTTATCTTATTGCGACTGGTCAAGGAGCAACGGCTGCGATAAAGAAATTTCAGGAGATAATGGGAATTTATATCTCACCAGCTACAAGAGCTTTGATCGGCGAAGCAAATTTAAGAAATTTAAACTTGCCACTAGCGATCATTGGCCCTTATGAGCATCACTCTGTTGAAGTTAGCTTAAGAGAAGGGCTTTGTGATATAAAACGTATAGAGCTTGATGAAAATAATGAGATAGATTATGCGATGCTTGAGAACACATTAAAGCAAAATGCAAAAAGAAAGATAATAGCTAGCTTTAGTGCCGCCTCAAACGTCACTGGTGTTAAAACTGATTATAAAAAAATTTACTCGCTGATTAAAAAATATAATGGCATTTTAGCACTTGACGTGGCCACTCTTAGCGCTTATGAAAATGTTGATTGCAGATATTTTGACGCACTGTTTCTCTCGCCTCACAAACTACTTGGAGGAGTTGGGAGTTGTGGGCTTTTGGCTATCAAAAAAGAGCTTTGTAAAAATTTGCCTACATTTGCAGCAGGAGGCACAGTCAAGTACGTAAGCAGGACATCACATGTTTTTACTAATAAAGTTGAAAATTTAGAAGAGGGCGGCACGCCACCGATAATACAGCTAATACGTGCAAATTTAGCCTATAAGCTAAGAAATGAAATCGGACTTAATAAGATAAAAGAGGCTGAATGTGAGCTGGGCGAGATGTTTTGTAAAGAACTAGAAAAGATAGATGAGGTGATAAATTATTGTCCTGAAAATTTAGACAGATTGCCTATTTTTGCATTTAATGTAAAAGGCATTTCGCCTTATGATTTTGCTGCTAGTTTAAGTAGCGAATTTGGCATCCAAACACGTGCGGGCTGTGATTGCGCTGGGCCATATGGACATGATCTGCTTAATCTAAAAGATAATGCCATTTTTGAAGCAAAACCTGGCTGGGTACGTGTTAGCATTCACTATATGCATACAAAAGAGGATATAAAATATCTTATAAATGCCATAAAATCTTGCATCAAAAAACACAAAAAAAGATAGAGTAAAAACTATATGCTTGATATTTGTGGAGAAAATTTTAGAAGTGAATTTTTATAAAGCTATAAGTTCTATCAAATCTAAAAGTTAGCAAATTTTGCAAAATTCCAAAAAGCACCATAAATGTAACAAAGCTACTTCCGCCATAACTAAAAAATGGCAGTGGCACACCTACAACTGGTGCAAAACCGATCGTCATCGAGACATTTACACCCACATAAACGAAAATAAGTGTAGCAATCCCCGTGGTGGTAACTTGCGTAAAATAGTCATTTTTTAGGCCGTAATTTAAGCTTAAAAGATGTGTTATAAGTGCTCCATAAAGCCCAAGCAGAAACAATCCCCCATAAAAGCCAAAACGCTCAATATTGTAGGCAAATATGAAGTCACTAGTGGCGATTGGCAAAAATTTAAAGTGCGTTTGAGTCGCCTCGTCCTTTGGCTTGCCTTTGAGTCCACCGCTACCTATGGCGATGATGCTTTGTTTGACGTGATAGCTTGGCTCTTCAGCGATAAAATCGTGAATCCTCTTTTTCTGATAGTCATGTAAATTTTCATACAAAACCGGCGCCAAAAAGCCTATCGCAAGGATGATAGTGATCCAAATTTTCTTATTTACGCCGATGACAAAAAGGATGGTGTAGCCAACTATCAAAAGTATGAGTGCGGTGCCAAGATCAGGCTCTTTCATAATGAGCGCAAATGGCAAAAGTATGTAAAAGCTAAGTTTTAAAAAATCTTTTAATCCGTATCCGTTAGCCTCTGGAGGACGCTGCTTGATGAGATAGGCTAGCATTAGTAAAAAGGCCGGCTTCATTAGTTCTGATGGCTGAAGTGTGAAGTGAACGAAAGGAATTTCTAGCCAGCGTTTGGCTCCTAGCTTGCTAACGCCAAAGAGATCGACGCTTAAAAGCAGCACGATGCAGACCCAGTAAAACATCGGAATAATCCAGTCTATACGCCTAATGGGCAACAAAAATGCGACACAAAATGAAACAAATCCGATACCAAAATATACAAGCTGTTTGTTTGCCAAGACGTCGTTTGCTTCGGAAACTAGGATGTATGAGATGGCTATGATTGGGATGATTAAAAACGGCTGAATAAAATCAAAATGTGTTAAAATACGCCGATCTAGTTTTATCAAGAAGCAAACCTTAATTTTTGGGCTAGATTATATCACAAACAAGGCTTTGATTTTGGTTAAATTTAATGTTTTAAATAGCTCAAGACTAGACGTCGCAGTGGCGCAGGAGCTTCAAATTTCACGTAATCAAGCTTTAAATTTGATAAAAGATTCTCTCGTAAGCGTAAATTTAAAACCAGTCTCAAAACCAAGCTTTGCTCTAAGCGAAAATGATGAAGTTTGCGTAAATTTTGCCCCAAAAAAAGAGGTGCAAAACGAGTACGAAGTAAATTTTGATATCCCAATCGTATACGAAGATGACGATCTAATAGTGCTAAACAAGCCCCCGCAAATCGTCGTCCATCAAGCTCCAAGTGTAAAAGAGGCGACGCTTGTTGAGTGGCTAAATAAAAAAGGATTTATGCTCTCAAATTTAAATGGCGACGTAAGAGCTGGTATCGTCCACCGCCTAGACAAAGGCACGAGCGGTGCTATCGTAGTTGCTAAAAACAACTTTGCCCACGCAAAACTTAGTGAGCAGCTAAGCGATAAGAGCATGGGGCGAATTTATCTAGCACTCACTGATCTCCCCTTAAAAGAGGACGTCATCATCGACAAGCCAATCGGCAGAAATCCAAACAACCGCCTAAAAAAAGCGATCGTCGTGGACGCTAAATTTGCAAAAAGTGCCTTTGTAAATTTACTAAGCGAAAATGGCATAAATTTAATAGCAGCAAAACTTTTTACAGGCAGGACTCATCAGATAAGAGTGCACCTATCTAGCATAAACCGCCATATTTTAGGCGATGATTTATACGGATTTAAGAGCCAAGGCGATAAAATAAGCAGAGTTATGCTTCACGCTTATATGCTTTATTTTATCCATCCACGAACTGGCAAAAGGGTGGAATTTATCGCAAAAACGTATGATGACTTTAACCAAATAATTTACAAAAAAATTCCCAAGGAGATTTTTGATGAAAAAATTTGCCCTACGCATATTGACACCATTTTTAGCAGCTTTCTTAGCGGGATGCGGCTCTAGCGTACCGACTCAGCAAAGTATGTCACTACCTACGATTACAAGTTTAAAAACTATTTCAGACATGACTGAAGTTGGTTTTGAATGGAATCCAGTAACCGATGAAAGTGTTGTTGGATACTATCTCTACCGCTCAAATCCAAATGATGCAAACTCAAAAATGCAGCTAGTTGCAGACATCAAAGACCGCTTTGCAACGCACTACGTAGACCGCAACCTAGCACCTGAGACCACATACTCATACCAAATGAGAACCTACTCAAGCAATGCCATCTCTCAACCGGGCACGATCGCAACAGCAACTACAAAGCCACTGCTTGACTCAGTACCATTTTCGCAAGCTATTACAGGGCTTCCAGGACGTGTGAAAGTGATCTGGAGACCGCATCCTGATAGCACAGTGGCAAGCTATATCATTCAAAGAAGTGATGCAGGAGCTAATAAATTTAGCCAAATTGCAGAGGTAAATGGCAGACTAAATGCTGAATATATCGACACTGAGGTAAAACCTGGCAAGTCTTATGAGTATAGAATTTTAGTTAAAACTTCTTCAGGTGTTGTCTCAAAACCAAGCCAAAATATCAGTGCAACGACAAAGGAGTTACCCTAAATCGGTAACAAATCTTCAAGCAACAAAAAATGCGCCAAAGAAGATAATTTTAACTTGGGATTACGCGCCGGCTGAGGATTTTGCTTATTTTAAAGTTTATAGGACAGTGAGTAAAATTTTGCCTTACACATATCTGGCAAAAACGACTAGCAATACCTATGAAGATCTCATAAACACAAATGCAGCGACGAGGTATTATAGAGTCACAGCAGTCGATAAAGACGGTCTTGAGAGCTTAAAACAAGAAGAGCCAATCGTGGGGATAACGCTTGGTGCGCCAAAGACTCCAAATATTAGTGCTAGCTACGATAGTAGCGGAGTAAATGTAAATTGGAGTGTAGTTGATAGAGCCAGTTCGTACACGGTTTATAGAAGTGGTGCAAGTGAGAAAATTTTTAGTGGCATAGATGGTACTGGACTTAGAGATGATAGCGTGCAAAAAGGAGCTAGCTATTCTTATAGCGTCGTAGCTATCGATGAGTACGGCATTGCCTCTGATAAGTCATCAAAAGCAGAAGTTAGCATAAAATAATGCCAAATTTCATCGCTTCGTCTTTAAAAGAGCTCTCATTTCCATTTAGTAATGACAAAGTCAAATTTCTTTGGCAGGCAAATGGACGAAACGAGAGGCTCATCTACACAAAAAATGAAGAAGAGAGTTTTTTTCTAGTTGTAAAACCCGGTAAAAATGGCATCGTCGTAAAAGGTGAAAAGCTTACAAAGCCAGCTAAAGTTGGTCTTTTACAAGAGGCACTGGAGCTTTTTAAAGAGCAAAATTGCAATGATGTAATTAGTCAAGCATTCGCTGTAAAAAAGACAAATTTGACTAAAAAAGTGAGTGAAATTTTAAGCCTTGAAGAATTTGCGCCGGCATTTTGCGAGCTAAAAGATAAATTTAAAGAGATTTTCATCGAGATCGGCTTTGGTTCTGGCAGACACTTGCTTTATCAAGCCAAAAACAATCCAAATGCCCTAGTTATCGGCATAGAAGTCTATAAGCCAAGCATCGAGCAAGTAGCAAAGCTAGCTAGGGCAAATGCCATAGAAAACGTGCGTCTAATAAACACCGACGCCAGACTTCTACTCTCACTTATTGGCTCAAATTTAGTTGATAGAGTCTTTTTACACTTTCCAGTGCCGTGGGACAAGGCCGAGCATAGGCGCGTTGTCTCATCGGTGTTTGCACTTGAATGCGAGAGGATATTAAAGCTTGGCGGTAAATTTGAGTTAAGGACTGATAGCAAGGAGTATTGCGACTTTAGTTTGAGTAAATTTTTAGAGCCTACAAACTCAAAAATAGAAGCTTTCAAAAATAGAAATTTAGAAGTAACTAGCAAGTATGAAGACCGCTGGAGACGCCAAGATAAGGACATTTACGATGTTATTTATACTTGTGAGGTTGAAAGTAGCGAGAGTGTTTTAGCTGGAGATTTTAGCTTTAAAGAAAAGACAAGCGTAAAAAATATCATTAAAAATTTTAAAAATTTTATCATCAAAAAAGAAGATTATTTTTTACATTTCGAAGAAATTTACATCATAAATGAAGATGAAATTTTGCTAAAAGTTGCTTTTGGAGCATTCAATAAACCCGAGCAATGTTTTATCAAAATAAGCGATGAAAAAAGCGAATATTTTATAAAAAAACCGATCTTGATTCGTGAGAATTTAGCAGCGCACGAGCTTTTGAAGGAGTATTTGGCTGATGCAAGAGATAATTAGTGCAAGGAATTTGAGCCTAGCTTATGAACGCGATGAAATCGTAATTAATAGCGCCAATTTAGATATTTATGCAAATGATTTTGTCTTTATCACAGGCAAGAGTGGAAGTGGAAAAAGCACACTTTTAAAATCATTTTATGGAGAAATTTCACCTCTTGCTGGAGAGCTAAATGTCTGCATGACACAAATGGACGACATCGATGATAAAAGGCTTTGTGAGCTTAGGCAGCGAGTTGGCATTATATTTCAAAATTATCGTTTGATAAATGAATGGAATGTGGAAAGAAACGTTATGTTGCCCCTCATCATCAAAGGCATCAATCAAAATGTGAGTAAAAAGCAAGTAGCAAAGCTTTTAAAGCATGTAAATATGCTTCATAAAGCTGACAAATATCCAATGGAGCTAAGCGGTGGTGAGCAGCAAAGAGTAGCGATGGCAAGGGCTCTAGCGCACAATCCAAATTTGCTCTTATGTGACGAGCCAACTGGAAATTTAGACGAATACTCAAGCGACGTCATCTGGTCACTTTTAAAATCAGCTAGGGAATTTTTAGGCACGAGCGTAGTAGTTGTCACGCACCATATCCCATCGACACTTCGTATCCCATACCGTCACTTCGTCATAGAAAATGGAGGTGTGCATGAGATCGCTTAAAAATCATCTTGGATTTATCTTGCCGCTGATCGCGCTTTTGTTTTCCGTGCAGTTTAGCCTAACTGCTGATAAGGTTGTGAGAGATTATGAAAGACTCATGGGAAATGACTACAACATCGTCATAGTTTCAAGTAAAGAGCTTAGTGATGCTATTTTAAAGCCGGTGGTTAGCAATCTATCTAGCCTCGAGCCACTAAGTCCGCAAAAGATCATTGATCGCCTCTCAAATGATATCTCGGCTAAAAATTTATCCATCCTTCAAAATGCACTGCCAAAATTTTACTCGCTAAAACTTAGTGAATTTCCGACACCGCAGTACATGGATGAGCTAAAGCAAAAACTTTTAAAATTTGATGGCATCACAAAGGTCGAGACATTTTCAAAGACCCATGACAAGGTCTTTAAAATGCTAAATTTAGCAAAAAGCATATCGTATGCTTTTATGGCGATACTTTGTGTTGTTGGGCTTATGCTTATGCTAAAGCAGGCTAAAATTTGGCTATTTGAGCATAGGGAGCGCATCGAGATCATGACGCTTTTTGGAGCACCTTTTTGGCTAAAATCAGCTATGCTTTATAAATCAGCTATGGTCGATAGCCTAGTTGCGACCACTGCAGTTGGTGCATTTTTCTTTTTCTTGCCTAGCATTGAAATTTTTAGAGAAAATGCCGCAAGTATTGATGTAGTATTGCCTAGTCTTGATCCCTCAAGAGATATTTTTATTTTATTTGGCGTGGCTATGTTTTTAAGCATTTTTGCTGTTAGTTTGGTGATGAGTAAGGCTAGAAAAAGCACGATATGAGAAAAGGAATTTTTACATTTTTGCTAGCTTTTAGCTTAGCTTTTGCGTCAAATACCAAAGAGAAGATCAAAGACTCCAAAAACTCGCTAAGATCGAGTCAGGCGATGAGTGAGCAGCTTAGTAAAAAGCTAGATGATTTGGCTGGTGATATCGTAAATGGCGAGAAAAAACTTCGCGGTATAAGTGGTGATATCACAAATTTAAAGGGTCAAATTTCAGTCCTTGAGACAAATGCTTCAAAGGCACTTCTTGAGCTTGATGATTTAACGAAACAAAACAAAGAGCTAGAACGCACACAAAAAGAGCTAGAGCAAAATATGATAAGGATCATCGCAGAAGATTTGTCGTTTGATCTTTTGATGTCTGCAACTGAGGGCAAGCAAAGCGAGGAGAGCATCATCTCATCTCAAATTTTAACCAAGCTAAATGCCATCACAAAAGAGGATTTTAAAAGACTTAGCCAGAACTATGAAGATACGATTGAGAAGATAAAAAATAAATCAAACAAAATAAGCGAGATAAACTCAAGTATCAAAAACTATAGACGCAAGCAAAGTGACTTGCAAAATTTAGAAAGTACGCAAAAAAATACTATAAACGGACTAAAACGAGATAAAGAAAT
Organism: Campylobacter concisus; assembly: GCF_902460875.1. Taxonomy (GTDB): domain Bacteria; phylum Campylobacterota; class Campylobacteria; order Campylobacterales; family Campylobacteraceae; genus Campylobacter_A; species Campylobacter_A concisus_AA. Next base: position 44,794 of record NZ_CABPVR010000006.1, read on the forward strand.
TTATAGCAAAAAGCTAGCCAAGCTTCAAGCCCAGCAAGATGAGCTAAGAAAGACGCTAGAGCAGCTTGCTATCATGCAAAAACAAGAGGATGAAGCCGCACGTGCTGCTAGAGAAAAACAAGAAAAAGTAGCCAGTAAGGGTGGCAAAAAAGGCGAAAAAAGCCAGCCAATGGGTGGAGGCTATCAAACAAGTTCGGTCAAAAAATATTCAGGTGCAAAGACAATCGCTCCTCTTGATAGCTACACCGTAAAGCAAAAATTTGGAAACTACGTAGATCCAATATATAACATCAAAATTTTTAACGAGTCAGTCACGCTTCGCTCAACAACGCCAGATGCCAAAGTCAAAAGCGTGCTAAATGGTAAAGTGGTCTTTGCAAAAGCAACTCCGATGCTTGAAAATGTAGTCATTATAGAAAACGAAAATGGCATCCACACGATCTACGCTCACCTAAGCCAAATCGCACCGACGGTCAAGGTAGGCTCAGTCGTGCAAAAAGGCTACGTTATAGGTCGAGTTAGAAACGATCTAACTTTTGAAGTGACGCAAAGAAACTACCACATCGATCCACTTGAGATGATCTCAAAATAGCCGCTTTGCAAGTACTATTAACTAAATTTAAAGCCTTTTTGGCTAGAATGGATGAATTTTAAGGAGCAAGACAATGAGTAAAAGAAAACGCGTATTGGTTAAATTTTCGGGCGAAGCTTTAGCGGGAGAAAATGGTTTTGGCATAGATACGGCGGTGCTTAAATTTATAGCAAATGAGATAAAAGAGCTTGTCGAAAATGGTATCGAGGTTGGCATCGTAATAGGTGGTGGCAACATTATACGTGGTGTGAGCGCTGCAAAAGATGGCATTATTAAACGAACGAGCGGCGATCACATGGGCATGCTAGCAACTGTTATCAACTCAATCGCGATGCGTGAAGCTTTAGAGCGAAGTGGGCTAGAGGTGAGAGTGCAAAGTGCAATCAAAATGGAAGCGATCTGTGAGACTTTCATTGTTGGACGTGCGCAGCGCCATTTGGAAAAAGGCAGAGTCGTTATATTTGCTGCAGGTACTGGCAATCCATTCTTTACAACTGATACAGCAGCAACTTTAAGAGCTATTGAAATTGGCTCAGATATGATCATAAAAGCTACAAAGGTTGATGGCGTTTATGATAAAGACCCTAAAAAATTCAAAGATGCAAAACTTTTAAAATCACTAAACTACGAAAAGGCAATGAGCGATGATATCAAGGTTATGGACGATACTGCTATAGCTTTAGCAAAAGATAACTCACTGCCTATTTTGGTTTGTAATATGTTTAAGGCTGGAAATTTATTAAAAATAATAAATGAAGAAGAAGCAGCCCTATATTCAGTAGTAAAATAAATTTTAAAAAGGATAAATATGAGAACAGAACAAATAACAGCAAGAGCGTTAAAGCAAGTTGGTGATGATAGATATAAACTTTCACTTATCGTAGCAAAGCGTGCAGAAGCACTAGCAAATGGAGCAGTAGTGCTTGTAGAAGCCGATACTTCAAAGATGAAATTTGCTGACATTGCGCTACTTGAAGTAGCTGAGGGCAAAATAGGCTTAGAGGCAATAGTTGAAGGAAAATAGTCTTTTTTTAGAGCAGCTAATAGAACAAATTTTACCTTGTAAAAATGTTTCAGAAGCTATAACACTGCTCTTTTCTCTTTGCGAACGAAGCGAGAAATTAGATAAAGCTATAGATAGCTGTGTCACATCTCATGCTGGTCAATACCGCAAAAGTGGCGAGCCATACGCAATCCATCCTATCTTAGTAGCATCAATAGTAGCAAATATGGGTGGAGATGAGAGCATGGTCATAGCCGCACTACTTCACGATGTGGTTGAAGATACTGAAGTTACACTTAGCGAAGTCCAGGCTGAATTCGGTGATGAAGTGGCAAAGCTGGTTGAAGGGCTTACGAAGATAGTTGCTATAAGAGAAAACAAGCTTGCAAGCTCAAGTAGTAACGAAAAACTAGCAAGCTCGGCACTAACCTTTAGAAAAATGCTTTTAATCTCCATTGAGGATGTTAGAGTTCTTGTGGTTAAGCTTTGTGACAGACTTCATAATATGCTAACCCTTGATGCATTAAAAGTAGAAAAACAAAAACGAATTGCTGAAGAGACGCTTATGGTCTATGCTCCGATCGCTCATAGGCTTGGAATTTCATCGATTAAAAATATACTTGAAGATCTAAGTTTTAAATATGCTATGCCAGAAGAATACGCCAAGATTGATAGTTTTTTAAATAAAAATAAGCAGCAGCTTAGCCTTAAGCTAAATGCTTTTTACGAGAAAGTAAATCAAATTTTGCTTGAAAATGGCTTTATTGAGGGCACTTTTGAGATACAAAAGCGTATAAAGCATTACTATTCGATTTATTTAAAAATGCAAAGAAAAGGGATTTCGATTGAAGAGGTGCTTGATTTGCTTGCTATTAGAATTCTTGTGCAAAAGCCGCTTGATTGCTACCTTGCGCTTGGGAATTTGCATATAAATTTTAATCCTCTTATTTCAAGATTTAAGGATTATATTGCACTTCCAAAGCAAAATGGTTATCAAACGATACATACAACTATTTTTGATAATAAGAGTATTTTTGAGGCACAAGTTCGTACTTACGATATGCACAAAACAGCTGAATACGGTGTCGCAGCTCACTGGAAATACAAAAATGGTGAGGGCAGTTTACTAAATCCAAAACTTGACTGGCTAAACGACATTGGTATGCAAAACAATGAAGCTGAAAGTAATGTCGAAGAGCTTTATGAATATGCAAAAGATAGTCTTTATATAGAAGATATTGCGGTCTATTCGCCAAAAGGTGAGGTTTTTACGCTTCCACGTGGGGCTACTGCACTTGATTATGCTTATGAGATTCACACAGAGATCGGACTTTACGCAAAAGAAGCTTATATAAATCGCGTCAGAATGCCACTTTTAACAGAGCTAAAAAACGGCGATATTGTAAGGATTGTAACTGGCGAGGAGGCAAAATTTCGCTGTTCGTGGATAAATAGCGTTCGAACTGGTAAAGCAAGAGCTACGATAAGGACATACTGCAAGCAAAAGATAAAAGATATAAATTATAAAATCGCAGTTGATATTTTAAAGTCAGTTTTTGGCGTTTCTAAAGATAGAATTTTAGACTGGATAGAGCATGAAAATTTAGGCAAAAAAGTTTTTCGTGCTGCAACTGAAAGCGATTTTTTGCAAGAGGTCGTAAATATGCTTAAAAAGTATATAAAAAAAGAGCGTCCTTTTATGATCTCTTTGGGCGATAAATATCAGGTTAAAAAGCAAAAATTTGAAAATATCGTAATCTATTCAAATCATAAAATTTCAAATGTCGAGTTTGACTATTGTTGTAACCCAAAAAGAGGCGATAGCATAGTTGGCTTTAAAAATGGACACAATGTGACGGTGCATCACAAGCTTTGTGAGCGTGCTGGAAAGCTTATGGATAAGGGCAATGAGATCATCTTTGTCAAATGGACTAGAAATGCCCCACATAGATATAAAATTTTATTAAATCTTGAGAACCGAAAAGGCGCGTTGGCTGAATTTTTAACATATCTTGCTAGACTAGATGTAAATTTGGCTACAATCTCGCTAAACGAAGCAAATGACCTTAGCGGTGATACATTTGAAATAAGTGTTGAGATAGCCGAAAATATCGATGCAAACGAGCTAAAAGAGAAGATCAAAGATAGATATAAGATTATAGATTTCGTTTCGCAAACCGATCCATACCATAACTAGGAGAAAGATAATGCAAGATATAGCTGAAATTTTACAAGAGATAAAACGCGGTGTTGCCGAGATTATTGACTTTGAAAGAGTTGAGAATTTAATAAAAAACTATTATGAAAAAGGTGAAAATTTCTATGTAAAGGCTGGCTTTGATCCAACTGCTCCAGACCTTCACTTAGGACACACAGTCGTTTTAAACAAGATGGCACTTCTTCAAAAACATGGTGCAATCGTGCAGTTTTTAATAGGCGACTTCACTGCTCAAATAGGCGATCCAACCGGCAAATCAGCCACCAGAAAGAAGCTAGATCAAGAGACAGTTTTAAAAAACGCTAAAACCTACGAAGAGCAAGTTTTTAAAATTTTAGATCCAAAAAAAACTGTGATCATGTTTAACTCAAAATGGTCAAATGAGCTTGGAGCCGCTGGAATGATAGAGCTAACTAGCACATTTTCAGTCGCTAGAATGCTAGAGCGCGATGATTTTGAAAAAAGGATAAAATCTGGTAGTCCAATTTCAATTTGTGAATTTATGTATCCGCTTCTTCAAGGTTATGATAGCGTTGCGATGAAGTGCGATATCGAGATGGGCGGTACGGATCAAAAATTTAACCTTCTAATGGGCAGAACCTTACAACGAACATATAATGTTGGCAAAGAGCAAGCTGTCATCATGATGCCTCTTCTTGAAGGGCTTGATGGTGTAAATAAGATGAGCAAAAGCCTTGGAAACTACATCGGCGTAACCGAAAATGCAAATGATATGTTTGCAAAAACGCTTAGTATAAGCGATGAGCTAATGTGGCGTTGGTACGAGCTTTTAAGCACAAAAAGCCTTGGCGAGATAGAAAATTTAATGAACGACGTAAAAAATGGTAAATATCATCCAAAAAAAGCAAAAGAGGACCTTGCGTACGAAATAACAGCAAGGTATCACGGCGAGGAGGCTGCAAAGGCTGCGATGGCTGAGTTTAATAGCGTACACTCTCAAAATCAGCTCCCAACTGATATAAAAGAATTTAGCCTAAAAGCACCAGTTTGGATCGTGGAAGCTTTATCGCAGTGTGAGCTAAGCGAGTCAAATTCTCAAGCAAGACGCGACATAAAGGCAAATGCGGTTAGCATTAATCAAGAAAAGATCAGTGATGAGCAGTTAAAATTAGAGGCAGGTGAATATATCTTGCAAGTTGGTAAGCGTAAATTTGCAAAAGTAAAGGTTGAATAGATGGAGTTAAAGCCATTAAAAATAGGAAAATATGAGATAAAGTATCCGATATTTCAAGGCGGTATGGGACTTGGTATCAGCTGGGACAAACTAGCTGGCAATGTCAGCCTTGAAGGCGGTCTTGGAATAATCAGCTCAGTTGGCACAGGATATTATGAAAATCGTAAATTTATAAACAAAGAGCTAAATGCAAAGCCATTTGGAAGTGAGAATTTCTACTCAACAAGAGGTCTTAGAGCAATTATTGAGAATGCACGAAAAATTTGTGGAGACCTGCCACTTGGCGTAAATATAATGTACGCTGCAAATGATTACGCAAGAGTGGTAAAAGATGCTTGTGAAGCCGGTATAAATATCATCGTATCAGGTGCTGGACTACCTACTAATTTGCCAGAATTTACACTAAATTTTAAAGAAGTCGCGCTAGTTCCTATTATCTCAAGTGCAAAAGCACTAAAGATCATATGCAAACGTTGGCTACAAAGATATGATCGCTTGCCAGACGCGGTTGTGCTTGAAGGACCACTAAGCGGTGGGCATCAGGGTTTTACTTACGAGCAGTGCCTTGATCCTGAGTTTTCGTTATTCAATCTAATCCCACAAGTAAAGGCTGAGATAAAAGAGTGGGGCGACTTTCCGCTCATCGCAGCCGGTGGAATTTGGGATAAAAATGATATAGAAAAAGCAATATCGCTTGGAGCAGACGGCGTTCAAATGGGCACACGCTTCATCGGCACTCATGAGTGTGACGCAGATATTGGCTTTAAAGAAGTGATACTAGCAGCCGAGGAAAAGGACATAGAGCTTATAAAAAGTCCAGTTGGCTATCCGGCTCGTGGGATTAGAACAAATTTGATAAATTTGGTAGAAAAAAGGATGGGGCCAAAGATTCAGTGTATAAGCAACTGCGTGAGCCCTTGTCAAAGGGGCAAAGGTGCTAAAGAGGTTGGATATTGCATCGCTGATAGGCTGTTTGACTCATTTAGTGGCAAAAAAGAGACAGGGTTATTTTTCACGGGAGCAAACGGATATAAACTAAAAGAGCTAATAAGCGTAAAAGAGCTAATGCACAAGCTGGTACATGGTGAATGAAACGAGCGATAATCCTCTTTTTTATTGTTTGTAATTTTCTTTTTGCTGCGACAAATTCTGAGATATTTGCAAAATTTGATAAAAATTTTGCCAGCTCAAGCAGAAGTGTAAAGATCAAATTTCACAACGATATAAAAGATATCTATGTCGACGCGATCATAAAAAACGATAAAAATACAAAAAAACAAGCGCTCACAAGACTTATAACCAGCTCGAAATCGCTTGGTTTTGATTCAAGTGGGTATATAAAAGATCTAAATGCACTAAATGGCGTAAAGAGCGCTAGTACGCCTAGCACCGCTACTTTGACTCTGCTTAGTGCAACCAAGGTAAATGACACTTTAGTGCTTAAGTTTAATACAAAAATCGATACTGCAAAACTAAAAACATCCTTTTTAAAGCAACAAAATACATATAAAAACATTATGGATATCGATGGTAGATTAAACGGTAATCCGCTAACTTATAAAAATTTTATATCTGATTATATTCACATCTCGCAGTATGATAAAAATACTGTTAGAGTTATTTTTTCTGATAAGATCCAAAAGACTATAAAAGCAAATGCAACAGGTGATCTGCTTGTAATCAGCGCTCAAAATTTTATCTCAAACGAAAATGTAAAAACACCACTTCATAAAACTAAAAACAAAAATGAAGAAGTGCCACACAAAGAGCCTGAGCCAAATTTAAATCCTCAGCCTGCACAAAGTGAGCCAGTAGCAGCACCTTTGCCACCAGTTGCGACTGGTAAATTTTCACGCAACAAAACGATCGTCATCGATCCGGGTCATGGTGGCACTGATCCAGGTGCAGTAAATGGCAAACTTCAGGAAAAAACTGCGGTTTTAGGTGTAGCCAAAAAGCTTGGCGACATACTAAAAGCACGTGGCTACAAGGTCTATTTTACTAGATCAACCGATGTCTTTATAAATTTAAGAACAAGAACAAAATTTGCAAATGATAAGATGGCTGATCTATTTGTTTCTATTCACGCAAATGCCGCTCCAAATGCCACAAAGGCAAAAAGCATGCACGGCATTGAAACATTTTTCTTATCGCCTGCAAGAAGTGAACGTAGTAAAAACGCGGCCGCGCTTGAGAACAAATCAGATATCGAAGAGATGAACTACTTTTCACAGCAGACGTTTCTAAATGTACTAAATCGCGAGAAGATTATCGCCTCAAATAAGCTTGGCATTGATATCCAAAAAGAAATTTTAGCAAGTGCCAGAAAGGTCTATGCTGCAAGTGATGGCAGTGTGAGAGAGGCGCCATTTTGGGTGCTTGTAGGCGCTCTTATGCCGGCAGTTCTTGTTGAGATCGGCTATATCACGCATCCAGTCGAGGGCGAAAAGCTCTTTAATGATGCATATCAAAATGCCCTTGCAAACGGCATCGCAAACGGCATCGATGGATATTTTGCAAAAAATAGATGAAAAATGCAAATTTAAGCTTTAAAGGGCAAATTCCATTTAACGAGGAGTTTGGCGATATCTATTTTAATACCGACAAACCTTGGCTTGAGAGCGAATTTGTCTTTGCAAGCGCACTTGATGAAATTTGGCAGAGTAAAGATAGCTTCGTCATCGCTGAGACAGGATTTGGTGCCGGGCTAAATTTTTTCACGCTTTGTAAGAAATTTAAAGATAGTAATAAAAAACTTCACTTCGTTAGTATCGAAAAAAGTCCTATTAAAAAAGATGATCTTTTAAAAATTTATGAAAATTTAGGCATTTTTAAAGCTTATGCCAAAAAGCTAGTTTCGCTCTATCCGCCTCTTATTGAGGGCATACACCGTATAAATTTTGCTCCAAATATCACACTTGATCTTTGCTACGGCGAGGCTAAAGAAATTTTACCTGAGCTTGATTTTAGCGCTGATATTTGGTTTCTAGACGGCTTTGCTCCAAGTAAAAATGGCTCGATCTGGAGCGAAGAAATTTTTAGGCAGATCGCAAGACTAAGCAAGGTTGGCACGATTGCTAGAACCTACTCTTGTGCAAAAATAGTAAAAGACGGACTAAAGGGCGCTGGCTTTTTGCTAAGCCTAAAAGAGGGTTACTCTAGAAAACGCCAGATGAGTAGCGCCGTGCTAGAGAAAAAGGATGAAAATTTAAAGGATGCTTGGTTTGCGAGATGCGAGCCAGTTGCTAAACCAAAAGATAAAACAGCACTTATCATAGGAGCTGGCGTGGCTGGACTTGCAACAGCTGGCGAGCTAGCCAAAAATGGCTTTAAAGTGGTGATCGCCGAGGCAAAGGGTGAAGTGGCTACAAATGGCTCAGGCAATCACTGTGGTGCTTTGATGCCACTAGTTACAAAGCCTGGGGTAAATTTAGGTCGCATGCACTTAAACGCATTTTTGCAAGCAGTGAGATTTTACAAGGCAACTTTGCCAAAAAGCCTTATCAAATTTAATGGCTGCATCGACTACGCATTTGACGATGAGCTTATTAAAAGATATGGCTCGTGGCAGGATCAAAGCGTAGAGGATATTTTTAAATTTGATGAGAGCTTAAAGCCATATCCTGGGATATTTATAAAAGATGGTGCATACGCTAGACCAAGAGAAATTTGTAAATTTTTATCAAGCAACTTTGAAATTTTATTTAACCATGAGTACGAGAGCAGAGAGTACCTTCAAAATGGCAAGATCAGCGTTAAATTTAAAAATGGTAAAATTTTAGAGACTGATATTTTGGTCTTTTGCACTAGCAGTAAGAGCAGTGAAATTTTTAAGGGCTACGACATGCAAATAAGCAGTGTCCGAGGCCAAGTCACGCACCTAAAACCAGTGCTAAAAAATGCCATGCCGCTAAGCGCAAAAGGCTACATCTGCCCAGCTGTCAAAGGTGCGCAAGTTATCGGCGCTACTTATGCCAGAAATGAAATTTGCGATATGCCTAAAGTTGAGGATAATGCTAAAAATTTAAGCGATGTAGGCGAGTTTTTCGACATCAAAAAAGCCACCATTATCGGCTCACGTGTGGGATATAGAAGCTATAGCGGAGATAGGTTTCCGATAATTGGCGCCTTGCATGATGAAGAATTTTACAAGCAAAACTACAAAGGGCTATTTTGGAGCAAAAATAAAGATAACAATCCAAAGGCAAGCTACGAAAAAAATGTCTTTGTAAATTTTGCTCATGGCTCACGAGGTCTTGGCACAGCGATACTTGGAGCAAATTTGATAGCTGATCTTGTGCTTGATCGCCCACTTTGTATAGAAAGATCGCTATTTCATGAGCTTCATCCAGCTAGATTTTTGATAAGAAAACTAAAAAAGGGATTAAAACTTTAAGAGGCAATTAGCAGAAATTCCTAGCACAAGATACTAGGAATTTCTTGTAAGTTTAGGCTTAAAGCCTTGTTTTCATCTTTTCAAATTCATCTTTTATAATTTGCTCGTGAGGTTCGCTCGTCATTTTATTTATCGCATCTCCCCAGATACTTACGCTAATGATCGCTATGCAAGAAGCTATGATGCCAGGCAAAATTTCATAAACATAAGCGTTTAGTCCTGAAGTGATCCAAAATATTACGGTCGCACCTCCAGCTATCATACCAGCTAATGCTCCAAGTGCACTCATGCGCTTCCAGTAGAGGCTAAAAAGTAGCACTGGCCCAAAGCTCGCACCAAATCCAGCCCAAGCGTTGCCAACGACGTTTAGAACATTATCTGTTGAGATAAAAGCAAGTACAGTAGCAACTATGGCTACTACTACGACAGCATAGCGACTGATCGCTGTTTGTGTATTTTGACTAATCTCTTTTTTATAGAATGCAAAGATAAAGTCCTTTGTTACCGAGCTAGATGTAACTAAAAGCTGACTTGAGATAGTACTCATTATCGCTGAAAGCACAGCTGAGATGATAATGCCTATAAAAAATGGTGGGAAAAGTAGCTCACCAAGCTTTAAAAACACCGTCTCAGGATCACTAAGCCCGCCTCTTTGACTAAAGTAGACAAAGCCGATAAGTCCACTCATAATCGCACCAAGCAACCCAATGCTCATCCAACCAATGCCGATCCTTCTTGCTTTGGCAAGCTCTTTTGAATCACGTATAGCCATAAATCTAACAATGATGTGTGGCTGACCAAAATAGCCAAATCCCCAAGCCATAAGTCCTAAAATTCCCCAAAAAGTTTGATCTCTAAATGGGTTTAGGTGATTTGCATCAAGCTTGCTTATCTCTTTTATCAAATTTGTATCGCTTGGCAAGTCTAAATTTAGATATGCCACGACTGGGATCGAGACTAGGACACAAAACATCAAAAGCCCCTGAAATGCGTCAGTTATACTAACTGCTTTAAATCCACCAAAAAATGTGTAAAAGACCACGATAACAAGTGTAAAGACCGCTCCGTAGGCAAATTTTAAACCAAAAAAGCTCTCAAACGTCTTGCCACCAGCGATGATGCCGCTACTTACATAAAGTGTGAAAAAGATCAAAATGATAAGACCAGATACGATTCTTAAAATTTTAGTCCTATCTTTAAAGCGATTTTCTAAAAAATCCGGTATCGTGATGCTATCACTCGCAACCTCAGTATAAATTCTAAGCCTCTTTGCTAAAAATAGATAGTTGCAGTAAGCTCCAATGATAAGACCGATTATCATCCACACATTTGCTATGCCAGTTGCGTATAATGCTCCGGGCACGCCAAGTAGCATCCAACCACTCATATCAGAAGCACCAGCACTAAGTGCAGTAACCACTGGACCCATTCGACGATTATCTAGCAGATACTCGTTCATACTTGCATTTTTATCGTAGAAATATCGTCCGATAAAGAGCAAAAAGCCAAAATAGATGGCGATGGCTAAATAAGACCCAAAGCTCATAAATTTCCTTTCAAATTAAGATAAATGGCTTATGTTAATATAAATTTTTTTAAATTACAACATTCAGTGCCGATCCTTAAACACTTTTAAGCAAAATGATATAAATTTTTTCGTATTATTTAAAGCCATATTTTAAAGAGAAGGACAAAGTTGAAGGCTCAAAATTTAGCTAAATTTCTATTTTTTATAATAATCGTCTCACTTGGAGCATATTTTTTCTATCCAAGAGATCTTAGTGAGGCTCAAGAGATTGCTTATATCAAAAGTTACGGAGTGACTTTAGGGCTTACTATAGGCGGTATTGTCATAGGCATAACACTTGGATTTACCTTGGCGTTTATTAAATTTTTAAATATCAAAGTCTTAAATTTTATAATTGATGAATATATCGATATCTTACGTGGAACACCTGTAATACTTCAACTTTTAATATTTTCAGTTGTCATTTTTGCAACATGGAGTGATAATTTTTATGTAGCTCTCATCGCACTTGGACTAAATAGCTCTGCTTATGTGGCCGAGATCGTACGAAGTGGTATAAATAGCGTCGATAAAGGACAAATGGAAGCGGCTCGTGCGATGGGCCTAAACTACTATGTTTCGATGCGCGAGATAGTCTTTCCACAAGCTACGAAAAATATCTTGCCAGCTCTTGCAAATGAGTTTATCTCACTTTTTAAAGAGACATCAGTCGTGGGCTATATAAGCGTCGTTGATATCACGATGCAAAGTAAGAGCTTGCAAGCGGTCTTTTATAGTCCAGAGCCAGTCATTTTTACAGGTATTGTCTATTATGTGAGTGTTAAATTTTTTACACTTTTGGCAAAACTACTCGAGAGGAGATTAAACCGCCATGATTGAGATTAAAAATTTAAACAAAAGTTATGGCGATTTGCGAGTTTTAAATGATATTAGTGTAGATATAAAAAAAGGTGAAGTTATAGCTATAATTGGTCCAAGTGGTGGTGGCAAAAGTACATTTTTACGCTGCATAAACCGCCTTGAAGAGCCAGATAGCGGACACATCAAGATAAATGGTGAAGATATTTTAGATAAAAAATCAGACATAAATAAAATTCGCCAAAAAGTGAGCATGGTTTTTCAGCACTTTAATCTTTTTGCAAATAAAAACGTCTTGCAAAATTTAACTCTAGCTCCGATAAAAGCGGGAATTTTAGATAAAGTAAGTGCAGAAAAAAGAGCTGATGAGTTGCTAAAAAGTGTTGGGCTAAGTGATAAGAAATTTGCCTATCCGCACAAGCTTTCAGGCGGACAGAAACAACGTATTGCGATCGCTAGAAGCCTAGCGATGGAGCCAGAAGTGATACTTTTTGACGAGCCGACAAGTGCGCTTGATCCTGAGATGATCGGAGAGGTGCTTGATATTATGAAAGATGTTGCTGCAAGGGGCATAACAATGCTTGTGGTGACCCATGAGATGGGCTTTGCGAGAAATGTGGCAAATAGAATTTTCTTTATGGATAAAGGTAAAATCGCAGTTGACGACACACCAAAAAATATCTTTACGAATCCGCAGCACGAGCGTTTAAAAGAGTTTTTAGGCAAAATTTTAAATCATTAAAGGAGTAGAAAATGAGTAAAATTTTAAAATTTTTGATGGCGAGCTTAGTTTTGTTTTTACTAGGTTGTGGTAACGATGCTAACAAAAAAAATATAGCAAATAATGCCGAAGAAGCTAGTAAAAATGTAGTTTATAAAGTTGGCTCGAGCGCTGATTATCCACCTTTTGAATATCTTGATGAAAATAATAAAATTGTTGGCTTTGAGATAGATTTATTAAATGAGATCACCAAAAAAACTGGGATAAAATTTGATGTTGCAAATATGAGCTTTGATGGACTGATATCAGCATTAAAAACCGGTAAAATCGATATTGCCATAAGCGGAATGAGTGCAACTGATGAGAGAAGAAAATCGGTTGATTTCACCAAGCCATATTATTTTTCAGAAAATTTATTTATCCGCAAAAAAGGCTCAGATGTAAATAAAGACAACCTTAAGGATAAGAAAATTTCAGCTCAAGTTGGCACGCTTCAAGAAGAAGCAGCCAAAAGCATAACTACTAAGTCGATACCTGCTGAAAATGTAGCAGCCGCTATCATGTCACTAAACGCTGGCAAAATCGATGTTGTGCTAACTGATAGTCCGATAGGAGTTGAATATTTAAAACAAAATCCAGATTTGGAAGAATTTTTAAGAGTTCCTGATGGCACGGAAGGATTTGCGATGGCGTTTGATAAAGGCAAACACACTGAGCTTATCAAGAAGATAGACGCAGCGATCGATGAGCTACAAAAATCTGGCGAATTTGACAAAATGCTAGATAAATATGGATTAAA
>NZ_CABPVR010000006.1:58642-79189 GCF_902460875.1 Campylobacter concisus
TGGTTGATAAATTTTAAGTATTAAAGTCGTATGACTTTATTTTTGAAGCAGATATTAAGAAAAACTAAAAGGAGAGAAAATGAATAATCTAGGTATTAAATCTAAGATTATGGCGATAGTTATCGTCAGTCTTATTGGCCTTGGTATCATGAGTGCATATATGCTAAATGGTATCTTAAAGACTCGCTCAACAGCAGAGTTTAGTGAGAAAATCGTGGATACAATAATAAATCAAAATAATTTTATCCATGAGATGCAAAAAGAACGCGGATTTAGCTCAGGTGTGTTAGCAGGAGGGGATAATAAAAATTTATTAGAGCAGCGTAAAAAAGTAGACGCTATGCTTGATAAGCTTGAAGAGAAAAATGAAATAGCTTCAGAGATAAATAGTATCCGCTCAAATGTAGATCAAAAAAGTGGCAATGATCTAATTAGCCGTATAACAAAAATTTTAAGAAAAGAGGTTATTGCTATAAATGGATATAGCGATAAGCTCGAGCCTAGCTTGGTAGATGATCTAAAGCGTATCATTATTGTTGGTGAGATAAAAGAGTCTCTTGGTATTTTGCGTGCTACTTTAAATGGGGTTTTTACTAAAAAGAGCATAAGCAAAGAGGACTACAATAAAGTAGTTGCACTAAATAGCGTTATAAATAAATTTATACAGGATTTTTACGATTACAATCCAAAAGAATTTAGTGACGAATTTGATGCTATCGCTAGAAAAAAGGCTGATTTTATAGATGCGATGAATATTATTAAAAATGTAGTTGCCACTGAAGATGTATCTTATGATGCAGCAAGTTGGTTTTCAAAGATAAGCATTTCAATAGATGCATTGAGAGAGCTTGAACTTAAACTACTTGATAATATGCAAAAAGATGCAATACGTATTAAGGGTGATGCAAATACCGAACTTATTATAAGTTCTATTGTGATTGCGATTTGTATTTTACTTATGTTGCTAGTATCTACATTGATAGGTAAAAATTTGATCTCTGGCATAGATCAGACTAAAAATGGCTTAGTTAGATTTTTTGACTTCTTAAATTATAAATCTAATAAGGCTGAATTTTTAGATCGTAGTGGTAGCGACGAGATTGGACAGATGAGTGCACTGATAAATGAGAATATCAAACAAATCGAGGCAAATTTATCTGAGCAAAATAATTTCATTAAAGAAGCAAATACTTTTGTAAATCAAATTGGCAAAGGTAACTACGTAGCTCAGCTTAATGCAGATACTTCAAATCCTGCACTTAGCCAGCTAAAACAAACTTTCAAAGACTTACAAATCGCACTTAAACATGCTATTGCGGAAAATGGCGACGACGTGTTAAATCTACTAGAAAGCTTTAAAAAACAAGACTTTACTAAAAGGCTTGAAGATGATGGCAAAATGGCGGTTGGTATAAATGCCCTTGGTGAAGAGATAGCCAAGATGTTAAGAGCAAATTTAGATCAAGCCCATGTGCTAGAAGAAAAGGCTGAGTCTTTAAGTCAGTCAATGAAAGAACTAACTCAAGGCGCAAATGTACAAGCAAGCTCACTTCAAGAGTCTGCTGCTGCAGTAGAGCAAATGTCAAGCTCAATGAATGCAATATCTCAAAAAACATCTGATGTTATTAGACAAAGTGATGAGATTAAAAACATCATAACTATTATTAGAGATATAGCTGATCAAACAAATTTACTAGCTCTTAATGCCGCGATCGAGGCAGCACGTGCAGGAGAGCATGGTAGAGGCTTTGCGGTTGTTGCAGATGAGGTTAGAAAACTAGCAGAGAGAACTCAAAAATCTCTAACAGAGATCGAAGCAAATACAAACGTACTAGCTCAATCAATCAATGAAATGAGTGAATCTATAAAAGAGCAAAGTGAGGGAATCAATATGATAAATCAATCAGTTGCTCAAATAGACACACTTACAAAAGAAAATGTAGTAATTGTTAATAAGGCAAATGAAGTAACATCTGATGTTGACGATATGGCTAAGGCGATAGTAAACGAAGTTAGAAAAAGTAAATTTTAATCTTTGACTTGCTCTTAGAGCTCCTACTATTCCATCCCTTAAAATAATTAAGGGATGGAACTTATCTATAAAAATTTATATGCTACTTTGCTATACGATTATTTATAGCATTTTTCTTTTATTACGGATTTAAACAATTTTTAATAGAGAAATACTGATAATTAAGCCACTAAATCATCTTAAAGGACACTATTATGAAAAAGATCTTTGCTCTTTTACTCACAGCTTTTGTTGCTCTTTGTGCAAACGAGCTAAAATTTGGCACAGCGGCGAACTATCCGCCATTTGAATATATCGATGAAAATAACAAAATAACAGGCTTTGACATCGAGCTAATCGATGAAATTTCAAAGCGTGCAGGCTTTTCATATAAGATCATAAATATGAGTTTTGACGGCCTTATCCCAGCGCTTAAAGCCGGCAAAATAAATGGCATTATAAGTGCGATGAGTGCGACTTCAGATAGATTAAAATCGATTGATTTTACAAAGCCATACTATCTAACTGAAAATCTTTATCTAAAGAAAAAAGATAATGACGCATTAAAAGCTAAAGAAGAGCTAACTGGCAAAAGAGTTGGCGTGCAACAAGGCACCGTCCAAGAGCTAGCAGCAAATGCTATAAACGGTGTAAAAGTAGTGCCTTCAGAAGATACTGTGCCACTCATCATGGGATTAAAAGTTGGCAAATTTGACGCAGTCATCCTTGATAGCTCTATCGGATATGGCTTTATCAAGAAAAATCCAGAACTTGAAGCATTTTTTAAAGAAGTTGATGGCAGCGAGGGCTTTTCAATAGCTTTTGATAAAGGAAAAGAGAGTGTGTTAATAGAGAAAATAAATCAAATTTTAGATGAAATGAAAAAAGACGGAAGCTACGAATCTTTACTTAAAAAATACGATCTAAAATAATCTTCTAGCCTGCAAATTTGCAGGCTTATGCTAAATTCTGCTTTGTCTATCGATTAAAATTTAAAAGGAAAATAATGAGAAAAATTTTGTTGCTTTTTTGTCTAGCAATGGGTCTTTTTGCGCTTCAAAACGATAAAGATATGTTAAATGGAGAGCTAAAAAATGGGCTAAAATACTATATCAAAGAGAATAAATTTCCACAAAAAACAGCTATTTTTTATCTTGTTATAAATTCTGGTTCAACTGATGAAAAAGATGGCGAGCAAGGTCTTGCTCACTTTTTGGAGCACATGGCATTTAATGGCAGCCGTGACTTTAGCAAAAATGAGCTCATTAAACAGCTTGAGAGCCTTGGCGTGAAATTTGGAGCTGATCTAAACGCACAGACGAGCTACGATCAGACGAGCTATGTCTTAACGATTAATGTAAATGAGAAAAATTTACAAGATACATTCAAGGTCTTTTCGAATTGGATAGATGGCGTTAAAATCGATCCTAAGGAGCTTAATAAGGAGCGTGGCGTCATCATGGAGGAAGAGCGTCAGAGAAATACGCCAGGATATAGGCTTTACTTGGCTCAAACAAAGGATATTTTTGAGGGCAGCATCTATCTAAAAAGAGTGCCAATAGGCGATATGAACGTCATCAAAAGTGTAGATGCTAAGCACATGCAAGAATTTTACGAGAGGCTTTATCAGCCGAGATTTATGAGCTTTGTTGCTGTTGGCGACTTTGATAAAAATGAGATAAAAAGCTTAATCGAAAAAAACTTTAGCCAAGCAAAAAATACAAATTCTTACATTCATCCAGAAAAAAATATTAGCTTTAAAAGTGGTTTAAATATTTTTAATTACGACTCAAATGAGACTGGAATGGAGCTAGTTAGGCTTAGCTATTTTGATAAATTTAGTCCGGTTTTAAATGAGGCTGACGCAAAGAGAAATCTAGAAGATGCACTTATCGCAAGCCTAATAAATATGCTTTATGAGCAAAAAAATGCAAATAATTCATCAAATTTAAGCACTGATTTTATAGCTCAAACACTTCAAGCAAAGCAGAAAATTTATAGTTTTGAAACAAGTGTACTTGGAGGCGATTTTAACGCAAGCCTTAAAGATATGCTTGGCGTTATAAAAGGCATTAAAGAGTTTGGCTTTAATAAAGAAGATTTCGAAGATGTAAAAAAGGCGTTTGTGGCAAATGTAGATGCAAAATTTAAACGCTCAAAGACTAAAAAATCAAGCGCTTACGCTGGACAAATTTTAAATATGATAGAAAATGGTGGCTTTGTGTTAAGCGATGAAGATGAAAAAGAGCTTAGTTTAAAGCTATTAAACGAGATTACATTAGCTGACGTGAATGCTAGATTTAGGCAAATTTTGGCCATTTCTGATGAGCGTGTAAGAATTTTTAGCAAAGATGGTTATAAGCTTAGCAAAGATGAGTTTTTAAAGCTTTTTGCCAAGGCGCCTGCTTATAACACAAGCCTATCTGGTAGCAATAACGACAAGAGTCTAGGCAATGAAAATTTAGAGCCAAAAGAGATAAACTCAAGAAGCTTTGATGAAAAAAATGGAATTTATACCTACAAAATGCAAAATGGCTCGCAAGTTATCTTTAAGCCACTAGCTACTAAAAAAGATAGTATTTTGTTTGCGGCCGTCAGTAAAGGAGGCACATCAAATTTGGCTGATCCAAAGCTTGGTAGCTTTGCGGTGGCGCTCACAAATGAAAGTGGTGTTGGTAAATTTAATAACTATGAGCTCTCAAAGGCACTAAATGGAAAGATCGTAAGCTATGAAAAGGGCATAGAAGCGCTTACGCAAGGCATTTATGGCTCATCAAGCACCAGCGATCTTAGCTCGCTGCTAGCTGTTATAAATTTAGAATTTAACGCTCCAAGAGCCGATGCAAACGTGCTTGAGAGGATAAAACAAAGAGCAAAGGATGAGCTAAGCAAAGAGCAAAATTTACCTGAATATAAATTTAGTACCGAATTTAGCAAGTTTTTTTACGAAAACAATAAACGTATCACGCCACTTGAGATGGCTCAGATTGATGCGCTAAAACTAAATGAGCTAAAAGAGATCATCAAAGATAAATTTACAAACGCAGCCTCATATACTTTTGTAATCATCGGCGACACCGACGAAGAGAGGCTTTTGCCGCTTGTTAAAAAGTATATCGCCACTTTGCCAAAGCTTGGCGAGGCTGAAGAGTTTAAAGACGATGGCGTGCGAAGTATCAAGGGGCAGCATACCTTTAAAAGGGAGTATCAAAGCACAAGAAGAAGCGATGTTGGCATAAATATCGTAAATTCTGATGCGAAATATAGCTTTGAGGGAGCGATTAGACTAAGGGCATTAAGTGAAATTTTAAAAACGGCGCTTCGAGAAAAGATCAGAGAAGATAAGGGGCAAACATACGGCTTTAGCCTAAATGCCAAGCTCTCACGCTATCCTTTTGAGCATTCAGATATGCTAATTAGCTTTACTTGCGATCCTGCAAATACAGACAAGATCATCGCTGAGATAAAGCAGATAATAGCCAGCATCAAGAGTAGTGGCGCGATCTTGCCAAAGCATTTGGAGGATTTTAAGGCACAGAGTGAAATTTCTATAAAAAAAGATTATGAAAAGCCTGAGTTTTGGCAAAAGCTCATCATCTCAAATAAAATTTTTAACACGCCACTTTATACGGCTGATGAGTATATAAGCGCGATAAAAGCCATCACAAATGACGACATCAAAGAGGCTGCAAAGCTATATCTTGATGAGAAAAATATGGTGATAAGTATAAATAATCCAAAGTAGAAATTTGGGAGTCAAGCTGGCTGACTCTTAAAATTTAAACTCGAGTAAAATTTATTAAGATAAGCTAGCTTTTTAAATTAGTTGGCTAAATTGGCTCTTTAAATTCAAATCTAAGTAGAAATTTAAAGAGCCAAGCTAGCCCCTAGAAATTTAAATATAAGGCCAAAACTATGCGAGAATATCCTTTGGCTTTAGCTTGTTTAGCTTTTGCACTAGATCATCAAAGCTCGCTCCATTTTCGACCTCACGCCTGATAAATTCCTCAAAAAACTCACGTTTTATATCTTTATCTGTGTAAGTTACGCTCTTTTTGGTAACTTGCATAGGCTTAAATTTCTCTTCTTCCATCTCTTCATCGCCATTTTCTCTAACTGGTGTAAGAGCGATATTTTGCAGCACATCAGCGATATTTTCGCCCTTTTCATAGCTTATTTTTAGAAATTTTAAAAACTCATCTTTGCTGTTTTTATCAGCGTAGCTCACACGGTGCAACATAGGCTGACCTAAGAATTCTATACGTTTTTTATCCGAGCTTTGTTCGTAATGTAAAGCCCCGTCTTTAAAAGAAATTTTCACATTTGCGTGCTCGCCAAGTATCCTTTCGGCGGTAAATTCCAGCCATTTATCTTTAAACTCATCGATACTTAGATCAGAGTCTAGTAAATTTGTAGCCTCACGGCTTAGATAAAGAGCGCCAAAAGCATTATTGGTTATTTTGTTATTTACGTTCATTTTGTGATTTTTGATGAACTCATCTACGCTAAAGCCGTTTTTCTCGCTAGTGATGATGGAGTTTAGTCGCCAAAGCTTCGTGCTATCGATGAAATTTTTAAGGCTAGAGATTTCATCTTTGCTCGCTCCGCTATCAAGGCCATTTATCTTGCCCCAGATAGAAATTTTATCATTTGATGAGTAGCCAGAGAGCGGTAGATGCTTGATGTCCGCAGTTTCAGCAGGAATTTCTACTTTGTTTAAATTCGTGTTTGTGGCTTGGCGCTTACTAAAAGCGTCTTGGTAGTTAAAACTTTGATTAAATCCATTTAGTGCGTTTATCATGTCAAATCCTTTAACACAATATCGGCAAACAGATTTAAATTTTAAGTGGATTATTTTTTATTGCGGTATTTTTCAAAAATGGCGATCATTTGATATGAGTTTTGTGCGATTTTAAATTTATTTGGATTTTTGCCAAGTAGCTCTTCTCTTAAAGAGTCGATAAATTCTCTATCTTTTTTGCAAGCCTCAAAGCTCACTCGCCCCCTAAGTACGGCCATAAATATAATATCGGCAGTCGCGTTTATCATCTCAAGCATCTTTTCTTCGCTCATTTTCGTGGATTTTGCCCTTTTTAAAGCAAATATTATTCCTTTACGCTCACAAAATTTACTATCTTTACCTCTTGGCTCTCTTTGCAAGCCTCCAGCGCGGCTGCGTTTTTCACCATATGAGCACTTTTCATATGCTCTTTTTGGCTTGCAAGATCTTCCCAAATTTCCATAAAACAGTATTCGCTTTTACCGCCCGCAACTATGCCGCACTCGTAGCTTATGCAGCCTTTGTCTTTTCTTGAAGCTGGCACTATCTCTTTTAAAATTTCTTCAAATTTCGCCTCACACCCAGCTTTTAATTTTACATTTACATAAAATCCAATCATCTGCTCGTCCTTTAAAAATTTTGGCTAAAATAGCGCAATTTAGACGCAAGTTTGCGTATTACATTACAAGGCCTTTAAATGATGAAATGATACATAACCCTAAATTTATAATTTCTAAAACCAACCAAAAACAATAAATTTAACCAAAATCGGAGAGAAAATGAAAAGACGAGACTTTTTAAGATTGAGCGCATTAGGTGCGGCTAGCCTTCAAGCAAAAGAGCTTGGAAGCGCAGAACAAGCGTTATTTGACAAACAAAGCGGACTAAGCGCAAATAAATTTGGCGCATTTTATGTAAAAACTATCGCGGGGCGTGTGGTTGAGACCGTGCCATTTGAGGGCGATGCTTATCCAAACGAGCTAAATAACGCAGTAATTGACTACATCCAAAATGAGAGCAGAGTAAAATATCCATTTGTTAGAAAGAGCTTTTTAGCTAATCCAAACAACCCAAAGCCAGAGCTTCGCGGCAAAGAAGAATTTGTGCGTGTGAGCTGGGATGAAGCGATAAAGCTAAGTGCAAAAATTTTAAAAGAAAATTTTGATAAATACGGTGCTGAAGCGATCTACGGACAGGTTTATCAGTGGGGTAGCCTTGGCAAAGTTGGCCACAGCCAAAAGACCGCAAAAAGGCTACTTAACGTGCTTGGCGGCTACGTAAATGAGCTAGGTGGCTACTCATACGGCGCAGCGACTGTCATCATGCCTCACGTCACTGGCTTCGTCGATCCTGCGCTAGCGCCAACAAAGTGGGAGGCGATCTTAAAAAACGCCAAAACGATCGTTTTTTGGGGCACAAACCTGGTCGTTTCAAATAAAATCGCCATTGGCGTACCGCTTCACAACTCATATAAATACTACGATGAGATCAGAAAAAAGGCGAAAGCGGCGAGATGAAAATTTATAGCGTCGATGTTTATCACAACGATAGCGCAAAATACTTTGACTCAAAATACCTTGAAGTCGTGCCTTGCACCGATACGGCAATGATGATAGGTATGTGTAACTACCTTTATGAAAAAGGGCTTTACAATAAAGAATTTATAGAAAAATACACAGTTGGCTTTGATAAATTTAAAGAGTATATGCTTGGTAAAACTGACGGAGTCAATAAAAACCTAGCTTGGGCAAGCAAAATTTGTGGCGTTAGCGAGCAAGATCTTGCTAAATTTAGCGAAGATCTAGCTAAAAATGACTCAGTGATAATTAGTGGCTACGCCATTCAAAGACAAGATCACGGTGAGATGGCGTACTGGGCGCTTGTGACACTAAATGCGATGCTTGGACACATCGGCAAAGAGGGTTGTGGCTTTGTCACAAATGATGGCATGCACAAAAACGCTGATGAGAGCTTCATAGCGCCTAAACTAGCGGCTTTTGAGACGAAGGTGCCACAAAAATTTATTGATAGCGGGCTGGTGCCAAAGACAAAGGGCTACGAAATGCCAAACTCAAGGCTCATAGACGCGCTTCTAAGCCCAGGCAAGGAGATAACAAGAAACGGTAAGAGCTATAAACTGCCAAAGATTAGAGTGATGTTTAATGCAAATGGCTCGACTTTCACAAGGCATCCTGACGCAAATAGAGCGATAAAAGCTATGCGAAATGTCAATGCTATCATCACTTGCGAGCCATTTTGGACAAGTACAGCTAAATTTAGCGACATCGTCCTGCCAGCTGCACTTGAATATGAGAGAACGGACATTGAGATGGCAAATTCAACTAGCGAGTATCTATTTGCGATGAAGCCACTTGTTAAGCCATTTGGTGAGAGTAAGAGTGACTTCGAGATCGCAAGGCTGATCGCCAAAGAGTGGGGCAGGGAAGAGGCATTTAGCGAGGGTAAAAGCGAGCTAGAGTGGGTCAAGACAATATATGAAGATACCGTTAAAAAGTCTGCCGAGCTTGGGTATGAGAGCATGCCAAGCTTTGAAGAATTTTGGGAGAAGGGATATTTTAGATTTGACAAGATCGATGAGAAAAAACGTTACTTTACAAACTACAAGAAATTCCGCGACGATCCAGTGGCAAATCCGTTAAAAACGCCATCTGGCAAGATAGAAATTTACTCTGAGACGGTAGCTGGCTTTGGCTATGATGACTGCCCGCCGCATGCAACTTGGCTTGAGCCATTTGAGTGGCTTGGCGCAAAAAATAAAAAATACCCTATCGCAATTAGTGGCGCGCACTCTAAATTTAGGCTTCACTCACAGCTAAATAACTCCGTGCTTCGCAACTTTAACGAGATCGCAGAGCGCGAGCCAGTGCTTATAAATCCAAAAACAGCCGAGGCTAGAGGAATAAAGATGGGCGACGTGGTGCGTGTATTTAACGACAGGGGCGAAATTTTGTGCGGTGCCTTTGTGACCGAGGATGTGCCACAAAATGTCGTAATAGTAAGCGAAGGTGCTTGGTATGACCCTGAAAAACCGGGCGAAAAGAGCCTTTGCTTGCACGGAAACTTAAACGTGCTCACAAAAGACGTGCCATCAAGCAAGATGAGCCAGAGCAACACCGCTCACACAAGCCTTGTGAATGTCGAGAAATTTAAAGGCGTGCCAAAGCGTATAACTGCATTTGACGCACCAAAGATCGGTATGATGCACGCATAAAATAAAAGCTATCCTTAAATGGATAGCTTTAAGTTTTAAAAAATTTATTTATCTTAATAGCAATGAATTTTCACAAAGCTCTTCAATCTTTGAAATTTGCTCTTTAACTCTTGCTTTTAAGTCATCAAGCATTGCTATTTTTAAAGTATAAATTTCATTAAAATCGCTTTTTATATCAAGCAAAATTTTATTTAAAAACGAGCTGTTTGAGCACATTAAAGCTTCAAACTCATAAAGGCTAAACGCATCAAGCATGCGCTCATAGACATCTTTTGCACTTGGAATATAAAGTGGTGTATTCATCTGTAGGTGCGACTCTAGCGTCTTTTCTATCTTTTGTTTTATAAAATAAACCGCGAGTTTGAGCGCGTTTTCATAGTTTGAGGCTAGCTTTATATCAAGCTTTTCGAAAAACAAAGAGACCTTTTGTATAGCCTTAAATTTAGCCGTTTCATACTCTCTTAAAAAATTTTCATATGTCCGTCCGGCATATGTATTTATGGATTTTGTTTCGTAAGCCAAGGCTTGATCATCAAAGCTAGCGTAATTTTCATAGCGAGATTTGTATATTAAAAATTTATCCTCTAAATTTTTATAAAGCTCATTAAATGCTGAGGTTATTGCATTTTCTAGCTCTTTTAGATCTTTTTTGTAGCGTTTAAAAAATTTATTAAAAACCACATCTTCGTAGATAAGTTTTGAAAAGACTTCGTCGCTATCAAGACTTATTACCTCAAAATTTTCACGCTTATAAATTTCTTTGTTTAAAAGCGTCTTTGAAGCGTTAAATTTTGTCTTTGAAAATGGTTTAAGTAGCTTAAATACTTCATTGGCAGCAAGTTTTATGACTTCACTCATTTGACTATATCTTAAAGCGATCTTTGGTTTAAACTCCTCTTTTATCGCCTCCAGCCTCCCATCTAATGAGCCACTAAATTCATCTAAAATCAACTGTGCATTGTCATAAATTTCTAGATGTTTTTCTTGCTCGTTGGTTAGGAGTTTTACGATCTTTTTTGCCCTTACTTTTATGAAATTTTCTTTAAAGCTCTTGTCCAAAAAGCACTCTTTAATAGCCTTTAGAGCTTCGTTAAAATTTGAAGCTTCAAGTAGGCCTTTGTCATTATTTGTTATGCCAAGAAGGGCTTGCTTTGATGAGATAGCGATGATATCCTCAAAAAGCTCGCCATAAGTTTGCCTAGCATGTTTTAGCAAATTTTCAAGCTCGTCCTCATTTAGCTTGTCCTTTTGGTTGATTAGGCAGATCGCTTTTAGATCATTTGCTTTTAAAATTTCTTTGATACTTTCAAGCTCGCTTGCCTTTGCGGCGTTGTTTGCAAGGCTTAGCCATATTGCGCCGCTAACCTTTTTTAGCGTATTTTTTGTCTCTTTTGTGTCAGCATCTCTTAGCGAGTTTAGGCCAGGAGTGTCGATGAAATTTATCTCTTTTAAAATTTCACTTGGCGCATAAAGCGTCATGCTAGAAACTTGCTCGCCTAGCTTATTTAGCTCGGCTAGATCGCTACTTGCTAGCAGGCTTTCGCTACCGTTTATAAATTTCACACTTAGAAGTGGCATCTTTGCAAATTTTAGCCTCACAGCCTTTGCGGTGACTGGAGTTAGTCCTGATGGCAAGATATCTTGACCAAGAAGTGCGTTTAAAAATGTTGATTTTCCACTTGAAAATTGACCGATAACAGCTATTAGCGGTGGTTCATTTAGAGTGTCTATTAGTAAATTTAAGCTCTCTTTTATCTGCTCGCTTATATGCAAACTAGGATCGTTTAGATCATTTACGAGCCTAGCTAGCTCACCCTTAAAATCATTTGTAAAGACCTTAAAATATCTCGCTTTGTAGGCATTTATAAACTCATTAAACATTTTTAATATCCTCTAAAAGTGAGCAAATTTTATCTTGTAAGGAAGTCTTTTGTTTAAGCTTTGAAATTGAGCTTTGATTTTGTAAATTTAGCTCATTAAGTTTTTCATTAAGGACTAAAAGTCTTTGGTTTAGAGTCTCTTTTTGGCTCATCTCATAAGCCTTTACTCGCTCTTTTAGCAGCTTTTTTTCATGTTCTGCTAGCGTCTCGCAAAACTGCGATATGCTTTTATTGTTAAGTAAATTCTGTCTTAAGCCTAAAAGTGCCTCATCTGGCTCATTTTTGCTTAAAATTTTAGTCTCAAGCTCATCTAAAAGCTCGCTAAAATCAAGCTCTACGCCCATTTGCTTTAAAAAGTCATTTATACTAAAAACTTTATTTTCACTCACTTTAAAGCCATCAAAGCTTAAAGCGATATTTTGCTCGCATGACTTTGTTTGCACTAAAGTTTCATTTCTAGCCTCTCTCATAAGTGCTGCAACTCCGTCATGAAGTGTAGTTTTTGCTATTTGTGTAAGACGTTTTAGATTTAAATTTTCTCTTTTGCTTTTACAGTAAGCGATCTCGCTCTTAAGCTTTTCATTTAAATTTTGTAGTAGTGCTTCAAGCTCCATTTTATAGATATCTTTTGCATTTTTATCATCGAGTTTTTTTAGCTCGCTTTCTAAAAGCTTTTCAAGTTTTGTGAAATTTTCATTAAGAGAATTTTTGATATTTGCTTGCTCGTTTTGCAAAGCTTCTAGCTCTAAACCAAATGCCTTAAGCTCCAAAATTTCAGCCTTTGTGGCTTCGAGTTTTATTTTTAAAATATTTTGCAATTCTTTTTGATATGAGCTTAAAATTAGAGCTGATTTTTTAGAATCTTTGCCAAAAAGTACATCGTAAAGATACTCTTTAAACTCCGGCACGCCACTATTTAAAGCGCCATCAAGATAAGCCTTTGCACTAAGCACAAAATAATCTATCTTGATGTCATTTATCTGCTCGCCAATCGCCTTTTTTACGTAGTTAAGCGTTTCATTAATATCCTTTGCGTCTAACTCGTCAGCATGAGTTAACACGATAGCAACTCTTACGATGTGCGAGTGTTCAAGGCATTTTTTCAAAAATAGTGCGTCTTTTTGCGTTGCACTTTGCGAAGCATTCATGAGATGTGCTAAAAGGTCGCACTCTTTCATAAAATTTGTAGTTATTTGCTCTCTTAAAACGATCGCATCATCTATACCCGGAGTGTCTATAATGCAGACATTATCTCTTAAAAGCTCCAAGTCGTCGTAAAGCTCAACGCTTTTTACGAGATTTGCCGTTTTTGAGCTTGAGGATGTATAGTTTTTGATCTCATCTAGGCTGATCTCTACGCTACTAGTTGGTAAATTTTTGCTTGAAAGTCCAAGCTTTTCTAGCTCATCTGGGCTATAAAAATTTACCTTTGCATGGCTAGTTGTTGCGTGCTTTAAGATGGTTAAATTTATGGTTTCAGGCACATTTGAAGTGCCTAGGGCGGATTTGTTTAAAAGCGCATTTAAAAGGGTTGATTTGCCAGAGTTTATGACGCCACTTACTGCGATGTTAAAAAGCGTTTCGTTTGATCTTTTTTTGGCGTTTTTTAAAGCTAGTAAAAATTCTTTATCTTCATCAAGTATGCTTGCTTTTTCATTTATCTCATTTAGAAAATCCAAGCTCTTGTGAAAGTGATCTTTTGGTTTTGTATTAGAAATTTCTGCTTTATTTTGATTTGAGTTTTTGCTTATAAATTTTATTAAAAAATCAAATTTTTTATGGCCAATTATCTTTTCATCACATAGCTTTTGTAAGCGGGTTACAAGTTCATCGCTTGAAATTTTTGCCTCATTTAGCGCTTTTAGCGTGGCCAGCTGAGCACTTTGTATGCTAAATATATCAAGTCCTACGCCTAACTTTTTTAAGATAGTTCTAAACTCGGCAAGAGCCATAAACTCATCTAAATTTTTCTCGTCACAAGATAAAAGAAGCGCCAGTAGATCTGGGTAAAAAGGCACGCTCGCATCAGTATTGACGTAAATTTTATTTAAATGCCAAGCGTGATTTAAAAACTCGTCCATTAAAGATTCTTTTTTTGAAATTTTTTAGATTTTATTACGTTTTTACTTACGAAGCTATCAAGATTTAGGCGCAAAATTTTATGTTTTTTAAAAAGTTTAATTTAACTCAAGCTTTTTAAAGCTAACTCTTGGATTTATATTTAGCTCGCTATGGTTTACAAACTCGCCTTTTAGGTACTTCTCACGCCCTGCTCTTGCTATCATTAAGGCGTTATCAGAGCAAAACTCAAGTGGGGCTAGTAAAAGCTCGCACTCATTTTTTTGACAAAGCGTTTCAAGCCTTTTTCGTAAATTTAGATTTGCGCTTGCACCGCCAACTACGCCAAAACACTTAAAATTTCTTAACCAAAATACTTTTTCAAGCTTGTTTAAAATGTGCTCACAGGCAGTATTTTCAAACGCGTAGCAGATGTCAGAAATATCTTTTGGAGTGATACTATCTAGCTTGGAAATTTCGACTCTGACTTGGTTTTTAAGCCCTGAAAAACTATATTCAAGGCGCTTGTCGTGAAGAAGTGGAATGGTAAAATGAAATCTCTCTTTGTCTTTGCAAAGCAAGGCATTTTGCTGAACTACGGCACCGCCTGGATAGCCAAGATCAAGCATTTTAGCAACCTTGTCAAAGCTCTCACCAAAGCTATCATCGCCAGTACTTGCAAGCTCAGTGATTTCACCATTTTCGTCAATCTCTAAGATCATTGTATGTCCGCCACTTACTAGCAGTACACCAAGTGGAAAGGTGGCTTCACGATCTAAAAATAGTGAGTAGATGTGGCCAACTAAATGATTTACGGCAATTAGCGGGATATTAAGAGCCACGCTTAGCGCTTTTGCCATGCTGACACCGCCTATCAAGCTCACACTAAGGCCCGGCTCATTTGTCACAGCGACCGCTTTTATATCTTTAAAATTTGGCAAGATATCCTCTAAAAGTGCTGGCAGTGCCTTTGTATGAAGTCTTGCTGCAAGCTCAGGAACAACGCCACCAAAGATAGCGTGCTCCTCTTCTTGAGAAATTTTTTTATAATAAATCTTCTCTAAAGTGCGTTCATCTATGAGTGCGACCGAACTATCATCGCAGCTACTTTCGATGCCAAGTATCATCTAAACTCCGCTAAGATCATGCCGGCAAATTTCTCTTTGCCATCTTCGTTTTTATAAAACTCGACTCTATAAATTTTGCCGTCTTTATCGATGCTGTAGCTTTTACTTAGGCTATTTTTAGCCACCTCTTGCTCACTCTCATCTATACTTTTTGTGCCGTATCCTATGACATTTACGCGCACGTTTTTGAGTGCTTTTACTTTAAAGCTCTTTTTCACGCTAAATTTATCGCCACTTTTTAATGCAAGCTCGCTACCGTCGCTTATTAGTGAAATTTCATCAAGTGGCTTTGTAAACTCAAAATATTGTGGTTTTAATCTAGTAACAAAGCGGTTGCCGTATTGCACTTTGAAGCTACCATTTTCTTTTATGACGGCTATTAGCGGATTTGGTGAGCTGTAATTTAACTCGCCTTTTTTAAGTGGGACAAAATTTATTAAAGGTTTTAGATTTTTAAGACTTATCGCGTATGAATTTTCAAGCTCAAGTCTGATCTCTTTTTCGATCGCTTTTTTTACGCTTTTAACATCAAGATTAAACGGCCTAGTAAAGCTGATACCAGCCTTTTTCATATATTCTTCAATAGCGATTAGATGGTAATAAGTCCTTTGCTCGGCATTTAAATTTTTACTAGCTTCGTTTGCAAAGGCTGATTTGTTTTGAGTGATAGCATAGTAAGTTAGGCTTTTTAGCATCTCTTTATCACCCATTGCAGTGTGCGTATTTTTGATGTGATACTGGTGCTTTTGATCTATTAGATGCTTGTTTAGCACATCTTTTACGCTTGAAGCGATACTTTCAAGCTCTGGATATTTTGAGCCAGGAAGCATGCTTTGGTCTATTATGCAAGTATTGCCCCATTTATCTGGATTTTCATCTTTGTTTATAAATTTATCTCTGTAATATCCGCTACCATCGTGTAAATTTAAGATAAGTGTGACGTTTTTATCGGTTATGACGTCTTTTATCTTCATCACTGAGTTGTAATCAGGATCGTTTTTATCTACATGGGCAAATTTTCTATTCATATCGCCTTTTGTGCCACGACTTCGCTCGATTATGCTTGGGAAATTTAAATTTGGCACAACCCAAAGCGAACCTTTTGTGATGTTATAGTCAGTTGCCACGATAGAGGCTGCCAAAAAGCCACCCGGCTCATCGCCTTGAATGCCACCGATTAACAACATCGTGTTTTCGCTTGGTTCACCTTTTTTGATGAGCGCATAGTCTAAAGTATTAGCTAAACTAGCAGTAGTAAAGGTTAGTAAAAAAAGTAAAAATTTACGCATTAATATCCTTCATAATGCTTTGTCTTTGGCAAAAGCAAATTTAAAACTATACCAGTAACCGCGCCAAGTCCGATACCTGAAAATTTAACCGCTCCAAGATCAAGTACCATGCCGCCGATAGCAAAGATAAAGATGAGGGCTACGATTATCATATTTCTAGGATCTGCAAGATCGACTTTGTTTTTTATAAGTGTCTCCATGCCAACGCTTGCGATGATGCCAAAAAGTAGCAGCATGATACCGCCGATGACTGGAGCTGGAATGGTTGAAAGCACAGCTCCTAGCTTGCCAACGAAGGCTAGCACGATAGCAGTGATCGCTGCAAAGGTCATGATCGCTGGATTATAAGCTTTTGTAAGGCTAACCGCACCTGTGACCTCTGAGTATGTAGTGTTTGGCGGGCCACCAAAAAAAGCAGCAAGCGAAGTGGCAAGTCCATCTCCAAGGAGCGTATTTTTAAGGCCTGGATTTTTTAGAAAATCCTCTTTTGTGACATTTGAGATAGCAAGCATATCGCCTATGTGCTCGATTGCTGGAGCGATGGCGATAGGTATCATATAAATGATCGCTTCAAACTCAAATTTTGGTGTAGTGAAATTTGGCATTCTAAACCAAGGTGCATTAAAGATAGGTGTAAAATCAACCATGCCAAAGCAGTAAGCTACGATGTATCCGGTGATAATACCAAGCAAAATAGGTATAAGCCTAAACATGCCGCGCCCAAGCATCATTACCAAAATAGTAGCCACTAGCGAAATGCCAGCGACGATCATCGCCTCATTTTGAGTATAAATTTCAGTGGCTGATGTTGCCATTTTGACGGCATTTGGAGCAAGGATTAGGCCTATTGTCATGATGACTGGGCCAACGACAACTGGAGGTAAAATTTTATGCAAAATTTTCTCTCCGCCAAATCGGACCACGAGGCTTAAAACAACGTAGAAAAATCCAGCAAATATAACGCCTCCCATCGTCACGGCTATGCCCCATTTTTCGATACCATACTGAAGTGGCGCGATAAAAGCAAAGGAGCTTGCTAAAAAAATAGGGGGAACATTTTTTCTAGTAATTATCTGAAAAAGTAGCGTGCCAAGACCGGCCGTAAAGAGAGCTACGTTTGCATCTAATCCCGTAAGTATAGGCACTAATACTAGTGCACCAAAAGCAACAAATAAAAACTGAACACCAATTAAGCTTTGTTTGGGATCAAATTTATAGCCCTCATACCTTTGCATTTAGCATCCTTTTTGCGTAATTTCTAACTTCTTTATCAACTTCAAAAATTTCATCTTGATCATTGATCTTTAAATTTCTAAATTTTTTCACTGAGCCTAAAATTAGCCTTGAGATATCCAAAAATGAGCATTTTTGCTCTAAAAAGCTAAATACTCCAACCTCATTTGCAGCATTTATCACTACACCTAGATCAGGGTTTGCTAGGACCTCATCTTTTAGCGAAAAAATGGGATATTTTTTAAGGCTGATTTTATGAAATTTTATATTTTTTAGATCAAGTAAATTTGCGTGTGAGACAATATTTTCACTGACATTTTCAAACATAGCATGAGCGATAGCTAGCTTCATATCAGGTCGCGAGAGGTGCATCGTGCTTGAGCCGTCTATAAATTCAACTACGGCGTGTATCGCAGAAGTTGGTTCTATCACAGCCTCGATCTCCTTGATGCCATAAAGCCAATAAGCCTCCATTACTTCAAAAAGCTTATTTACCATCGTCGCACTATCAATCGTGATCTTTGCGCCCATATCCCAGTTTGGGTGTTTTAGTGCGTCACTTGGCGTGGCGTCTTTTAGAAATTTGATCGGTTTTTTATAAAATGCACCGCCGCTTGCTGTAATGATAAGCTTTTTGGCTGGAGTTTTATTTTCAAGTAGAAATTTAAGTCCAAAATGCTCGCTATCTATCGGTAAAATTTCTCTAGTCTTTAGAAATTTGCCACCAACAACAAGGCTTTCTTTATTTGCCAAAGCTAGCTTTTTACCAAGAGCTTGTGTCTTTAGACTAGGAGCAAGGCCAGCAAAGCCCACAAGGGAGTTGATGACCTTTTTTGAGCTTGAGTTTTCAAGCATTTGTAGTAAACCAGTTTCACCGAAAAATACATTTTTACTCTCAATATTTTTTACATTTTTAACCAGCTTTTCATCACCTACGCAGACAAATTTTGGCTTAAATTTTAAAATTTGCTCATTTAGTAAATTTACATTTTTAGCGCAGCTTAACGCTTCTACCTTAACGCCAAATTTCTCACAAAGGCTAATAGTATTTTTGCCAATCGAGCCAGTTGAGCCAAGTATTACCACGAGAGCGACCAGAGTAGGGCAACTACACCAAATAAATAGCCATCTATCCTATCAAGCATGCCGCCGTGTCCTGGGAAGAGCGAACCACTATCTTTGACGCCGCAAAGTCTTTTTAAGTAGCTCTCAAACAAATCTCCCCAAACTGCAAACACACAGACTAAAAAGCTTGAAAATAAAATTTGGAAAAATCCTTCGGTGACAAAATTTCCAACGATGCAGCCAATCACAGTGCCTATCGCCACACCGCCTGCTGCACCTTCGATTGTTTTGTTTGGTGAGCTTGGGCTAAGTGGATGTTTGCCAAACATTTTGCCAACAAAAAATGCACCACTATCGCTTGCAACTACGCTTAAAATAAGCCATACGAGATAGCCTACGCCATACTCTGAGTAAAGCATCCACATCATAAAGATCGGTGTGGTCGGATATACAAAAGGTGCGACTAGCTTTAAATTTTCACTTTTTATGTGAGCTAGGATCGAAGCAACCAGCATGATAGCAAGGATCGCTATGAAAATTGGATTTGTAAAATATGTAAGCACGTAAAAAGCAAGTGCGGCAAAAACTAGCTGTTTGTGATCGATATTATAAAGCTTGAGCGACTCATTAAATGCAAAATAAAGCACAGCGCCGAGCAAGATAAAATTTAAAATATAATTATCAATAAAAAAAACTACCAAAATAGCAACAAACATCAAAACGCCAGTGATTATGCGAGATTGCATATTCTCTCCTTAAAATCGTTATTTCGCTGTAATTATAACACTTAAAATTTAGACGGCGTTTATAAGAGTAAAATTTGGTTTAAAAAGCATTTTAAGCTGGTAAATTTGGACTATTTTGGTGTTGAAAAAGATTTAAATTTGCTTTTTAACATATAAATAAAGCAAGACCAAAATGATCCCAAGCAGCAACTTGCAATAAATATACGCAGTAGTGCTTTATGGCTTAAAATTTTAAAAATTATTTTCCTCAAAAAAGTCGGTGTCGATTTTGCAAATTTCATATATTTGGCTTGTTTGAACGCCGACTTTGTATTTTATCATTAGCTCTGCAAGCTTGTCGCCATCTATCAAAACCACACTAAAATTTTGATTATCTTTGGCGAAATTTTCAGCTTCTTTGGTAAATTTTGTTGTAGTGATAAAGACGCCTTTTTTAGTATTTTTATTTGAGATGGCGCCGATAAACTGCTGAATTTCTGGCCTACGGATATTACTGCCGTCTTTGTATCTTTTTGCTTGGATATAAATTTTAGAAAGCCCAAGTTCATCTTCGTCTATGATGCCATCTATCCCGCCATCTGGGCCTTTATTTGTGAGATTTCCAGCTCCATAATTCATCTTTTCAAGTAGCTTTGTTACAAGGTATTCAAAAAATCTTGGCTCTTTTTCTAAAATGCTAGATAAAATTTCACTTTTTAGCTCTTCTTTTATTTTGCAAAGCGCTTCATCTATATTGTCATCTGGGGTATTTTCTGTGGCCTCTTTTTCCTCTTGCTTTATCTCTTGTTTGTAAATTTCATCGTACCAAGTGAGAAATTTGCTCTTTTTGTCCTTGCTACTTACTAGCTCTTTGCCAAAATTTGTTATGGCAAATAGACTTCTGCCAACTTTTTGAAGCGGCACTTTTTCTGGCTTTGATTTTACTTGAGCTGTTGTGGCTAGATAGGATAAAGCCCAGCCCGTCCTGCTTATATATGTAAAAGTTCCACTTTTTATTCTTTGTAAAATTTCATCATCTGATAATTTGAAATATTCAATTATAAATTTAGAAATTTCAGCTCTATTTGCCTCTTTCTTTTGTGCGACAAATTCTAAAATAGGTAGCATCATATCTTTATAGCTTGGT
>NZ_CABPVR010000006.1:80374-88824 GCF_902460875.1 Campylobacter concisus
GAGTAATTATATCGGCTGCTCGAAGTATGAAAATATGCTCATTTACCATAGCTCTTTTGTTATTCAGCTCATCTCTTAAAAGTGCAATTTTCCCAGTTAATGCTCCATCTTTGCAAAGCAAAATATCATTTTGTTTTAATCTGCCTTTTTGATTATTTTCATAATACTCAATGCTTACAAATTTTGGATTTACCAAATTTATTATGCCGTTTGTATTATGAATATGCTCTCCACCAAGGCTTAACGCACCCTCATTTAAATTACCAACTCCACCATTTGGACGCGAGCCAGTTTCTATTGTATTAAGCAAAGTCCCAAGCTTCACCATCGGATACTCACTCATTATCTTTACTCTACTTTTCATGCTTAAATTTATCGCCTTATCGAAATTAGTCTTTCCAAAATCCATTAAATCGATTAAATTTGCTTTTTGAATAGAAAATGAATTTACATCGTTCGGATTTATCTGAGCCAAGAGTTCATCGTCAAATTTATTGTCAAAAAAGCTTTTTAAAGCATAGCAAATTTTAGTTTTATCATTTTTATCTTGCGGATTATAAAGTGGCGTTTGGATAAATTTTACCGAGTTGATATTTCGCAAAGCCTCCTTTTCTTTTTTTTCGTCATCACTATCGTCGTCACTATCTTTAATTTCTTCTTGTGTTTGTACTGAAGTTACGTATTTTATACCCTCGTCGCCTTTGCGGCTACTCCAATCATAACCTAGAAATTTTATGATTTCGTCTTTGTTACTTTTTTTACTATCGCCACCTTGCTTTTTGTCCTCTGGACTTTTTACTAAAAGTAGCTCGTTATCATTTATAAAAGCATAAAATTTTAACTTAGAAAGCTCTAGATTTTTACATTTTTCGATAAATTGCTCGTAGTAAAATTCTTGCTCTAATTTTTTAAAATCATTGCTTTGTAAAAACTCATTGAATTTAGCTTTCTTTTCTTTCTTGTTGAGTTCTGCTTTATAAAATGAAGAATTTTCAAAAAACTCGTTTTGTTTAGCTTTAGACATAGTTTCTTTTTTAAATTCTTTGACTTTGGAACTCGCATTTTCAAATTCGTCTTTATAGCTTTTAAATATCTCACTTTGAGCCAAATTGTTACTTAAAACATCTTTTTTTAAAAAGTCTATGAACTCATCTTTATTAAAGCATTTAAAAGCACAATATTTTGCGATTATATCGTCATTTACGAACTCATTTTTAAGCTCAAATTCGGTGTTTATAAAGCATTTGATCAAATCGCCAGCTTCTTTTTCGCGCTTTTTAGCAAAGACGATAACTGTTTGCGTACCAGTAGAACCAAACGTGCGAGAGTTAAGTCCTACGATACTTAAAATATCGAATTTAGACAGCAAAATTTCGCGCGTAGTTTCGTAAATACCGCCCTTTGAAAGGATGGAAACGGGCAATATCAATGCAAAATATCCACCCTCTTTTAGCAACTGTGCCGTTCGCTCGACAAAAAAACACTCGATGGCATTATTTTTATCAAAACTAGCACTATCTATTTGCTTTAAAAGATCAAATTTTTCCCTATCGCTTTGTGAAAGCGTGTCTAAAAAACCTTTGACTGAATAAGGCGGATTCGAGATGATAAGATCAAAGCTTTCGTCTTCAAATTTCCTTGCGTAGTCCTTACTTTGATCTGGTTTTTCCAATGTATCTTGAAAGATAATTTTAGCTTCGTTTTTACTGTCATAAAAAACAGTTGCTATTTTTGCAACCATTGAGAGATTTTTATTTTTTTCGATACCATAAATTTTACAATCCCCATTGTGCTGATAAACTCGGTCAAAAAATGCCCTGCACCGCAAGCGTAGTCTAAGATTTTATCTCCACTTTTAAAATTAGGTAACGAGTTAATGATAAAATTCGTAATCGGCGTCGGCGTGAAAAATCGCCCTTCGGTTTGATGAATGGAGCGATTTAAAAAGCCCTCGAATAAATCGCCTAAGAATTGATTGTTTTCGCTTTTGGTTATATAAATATCTTGGATAAGGTTTGCGATGTGAAGCAAAACTTTAAAATTTAGGTCAAATTCTTGCTTGTTTTCCACTTCAATGAAATTAAATTTTTTGATATTGTAAAATTTTTGCTCTTTAAAAAGCTTATTGAGCTCGTTTCGCAATTCTCCCGGATATCTCTTTTTTCGCTCAAAAATTTCATCGATTTTGCCTTTATTTATATTTACGACATCTACTTCAAAAAGCTCTTTTTTACCCTGAGCGTAAAGCTCTAAAAGTCTATCGCAGTATTCAAGCGGAGTATCGCTACCAAAACCTTTCCAGTAAAATTTCAGTTCATCGCTTTTGCCGTTTCGCATATTTTTTTCATCGACGATTTTGCACAAAAACAGATCGACTAAAATATAAAACGTATTTTCATAATTTCCTATGGCGTTATTTCTCAAAATAGTCGCAAATTCGTTATAAATCGCTCTAATATTAGTATACGGAACTTTATTTAAGTCGTTTAAAGTATATTTTTCTTTGCCGATTTTATACGCGCTTATGTCGTTTTCAAAAAGCCCCTTCGTAGTGTAGCCGGTTTGATAGCTTTCATTCCAGACCTTAAAAAGCTCAGTGTGATTTGTCGCATTTTTAAAATAAGGCTTTTTGTCTTCTTCTTTTTTGATATTTGCATTTTGATCGTTTAAATACTCTTCGTTATCTTTTAGTGTGATTAAATGGCTATTATAAATAATATCGCCGTGATCAAAATCAGCGGCATAAAGGCAAACCCAGTCGCATTTTCCAAGTACGGCAACATAAGAAAATAGCTGTCCGCCGTCTTTTTGCATATTATTCCACTCTTTTGTAAATTCGCTTCCGTAAGTTTTATTTTCTATTAAGACTAATCGCTCGTAATTTTCATTATAAACCAAAATATCCCCGTATGAGGGCTTATTTACGTGCCCTACTCCTATCGAAGGCTCTAAAATAATATGAGAAGGCTTGTAGCCTTTTGAAAGCAAGTTGTCTATACAAATTAAACAAACGAAATTTTCGTTTGCGCTAAAATTAGTGGTCGTATTTCGGTGGATTATTATACCGTTACTCGGGCGATTTCGGCTTGGAAATTCGCCTTCTTTAAAGCTATTATCTATTGGAGAATAGGTAATTTTAGAATTTAAAAAATCAACTTCAATAAAAATTCTATCGTCATTTTGATATATCTTTTTCATGATTCTATTTTTAGCTGGTTTAAATCCTAGGCTTTCTATTACTTCTTTTAAATTTTCCTTTGTTATCATTTTTTCTCTCTTGGTTTAAATTTGCGCGATTTTACAATGATTTAGCTTTGATGAGCGAATAAGCTCTTGCCACTAAGCGCAAGGGCTAGAAATTTAAACTCGGTTGCTTCAAATTCTTTGCAAAATTTAAATAACTCAGCAAATTCTGCCTCATTTAAATTTACGCTCCAGATCGCTCCAGTGTCATTAAATTCTCTTTCAAACTCGATTAAATTTTTAGTGGCAAAATAGTGCTCAAAGCGGCTCATCAGCGAAAACGGCGTAAAAAATTTGATCTCATCTTTTATCTCAAATTTCATCACGCCACCATCTTTTATGGCCTCATTTATCACCTCATTTACAGCCCCAGAGTAGGCTCTGACAAGCCCTCCAGTGCCAAGCTTTATCCCGCCAAAATACCTGACTATCAAGACGCCAACATTTATAAGATTAGCGCCTCTTAGCGCGTTTAGGCTCGGCTGGCCGCTAGTACCCTTTGGCTCGCCATCGTCGCTTTGATTTTCGACTATTTGGCCGTATTTGTTTAGCTCTCTTGTCGCCCAAACTACGTGAACAGCCTTAAAATGCTCCTCTTTTAGGCTCTCATACAAGCTTTTAAATTCGCTTATCGGGCACAAAAATGCTAAAAAATTTGACTTTTTTATATCAAGCTGGGCTTTAAAAAGCCTATCAATCGTCTGCAAATTTGCTCTTTTTTAAAAATTTTAAAAATCTTATCAATTTGCTAATTAAAGCCTTGTAAATTCAGAGAAATTTATATTATTAAGGAAAAGATAGTAGAATTTTGCAATTTTTCATGAAGGACTAAAATGATACAAACTTGCCTATTTCCAGCGGCTGGATACGGAACAAGGTTTTTGCCAGCTACAAAATCACTTCCAAAAGAGATGCTACCGATCCTTACAAAACCGCTCATTCACTACGGCGTTGATGAGGCACTTGAGGCTGGCATGGATAATATGGCCTTTGTCACAGGACGCGGGAAAAGGGCGCTTGAGGACTATTTTGACATCAGCTACGAGCTAGAAAAAGAGATCGCAGGTAGCTCAAAAGAGTCGCTGCTAAGCGAAGTTAGAAATTTAATGAGCTCATGCACATTTTCATTTACTAGGCAAAATGCTATGAAAGGGCTTGGACATGCCATTTATACGGGCAAAACGCTAGTTCGAGATGAAGCATTTGGAGTCATTTTGGCAGATGATCTATGTATAAATGAAAACGGCGAGGGTGTGCTTTCACAGATGGTTAAAATTTATGAAAAATACCGCTGCAGTGTAGTTGCTGTGATGGAAGTGCCAAAGGAGCAGACTAAGTCTTACGGCGTCGTAAGCGGTAGGTTTATAGAAGATGACCTTATAATGGTCGATGATATGGTTGAAAAGCCTGATCCTGCCAAGGCTCCGACAAATTTAGCGATAATCGGGCGCTACATCCTAACGCCAGATATTTTTAACATCTTAGAGCGAACAAAGCCAGGTAAAAACGGTGAAATTCAGATCACGGATGCACTAAAAACGCAGGCAAAAGATGGCATGGTGCTGGCTTATAAATTTAAAGGCAAGAGGTTTGACTGCGGCAGTATCGATGGCTTTGTCGAGGCTACAAATTTCTTTTATGAGCGCAGTAAATGATAGAAACTTCATTTAAATTTAACTTTGCAAGCAGCGAAGTCATTGACTCCTACGCCAAACGCATAAATGACGAGTACGAAAGCGGCGAGATAGGCTACTACCACCTGCCGGTCCTTGGGCAAAATTTACTTGGCGAGATCGAGGAGTATGAAAATGGGCTAGCTCATATAAAAAATGTCGTGCTAGTTGGTATCGGTGGCAGCAGTCTTGGCGTAAAGGCGCTAAAATCGATGCTTGAAGGCATAAAGGGGATAAAAAGAGAGCTTTTGTTTTTAGATAATGTCGATCCTTGCAGCTACAAAAGCACGCTTGATGGGCTAAATTTTGACGAGACACTTTTTATAATAAGCTCAAAATCAGGCAACACGATCGAGACGATCACTATTTTTAAGTGCTTGCTTGATGACTTTAAACCTAAAAATTTAGGTAAAAATTTCCTAATCATAACTGATCCTGGCACAAATTTAGAAAATTTTGCCAAAGAAAATGGCATTAAATTTTTTAACATTCCAAAAAACGTTGGCGGGAGATTTAGCGTATTAAGTGCGATCGGCCTTGTGCCTCTTGGTATTTGTGGCTACGATATAAAGGCACTACTTGAGGGTGCGCTTGCATGCAAGGAGCAATACATCGAGCAAAAAGATAGCTCAATAGTCGCTAAAGCTTACCACTACGCCACTAGCAGAAATGCGAGTATAAATGTCATATTTAGCTATTGCGATAGATTTTTTGAATTTAACGACTGGTACGTGCAGCTTTGGGCGGAGAGCCTTGGTAAAAAAAGAGGCTATAAAAGGGTTGGCCTTACGCCAGTTGGACTTGTCGGTAGTCGCGATCAGCACAGCTTTTTGCAGCTTATCATGGACGGTGTAAAAGATAAGAGTGTGACATTTATAAAGATAAAAGATCACGCGAGCGACAAGGCTATCCCAAATTTGAGCCTAAAAGGGCTTGAAGAGTGCGATTTTGTTGCAGGTCTAAGCCTAAATGAGCTTATAAATTTGCAGTGCGACGCGACAGCTATGGCACTTGTGCAAGAGGGGATAAGTGTCGATACTATCACGCTTGAGAGGCTTGATGAGTTTCATGCTGGCTGGCTCATTTTCTACTACGAGTTGCTTACCTCGGCCACTGGCATCATGCTAGGCATCAACACCTACGATCAGCCAGGCGTTGAGATAGGAAAACGTATCTTAAAAACTATGCTTTTAAAGTAGAAAATGAAGAAATTTCTACTTTTGGCTCTTTTTGCCACGCAAATTTTTGCCTTTTCGGCGAGTAAATTTGTAAATGACGCTAGGTCGCAGATCGGCGTGACGCTAAATTACGATCCAAGTTACGAAAGACTTGCCTATCCTATGGGCGACGTGGATATCAAAAAGGGCGTTTGCACCGACGTTGTGGTAAGAGCACTACGTCATCAAGAGATGGATCTGCAAAGACTTGTTTTTGAAGATATGAGTAGAAATTTCGCAAGCTATCCTAAAAAGTGGGGACTTAAAAAGGCTGATAAAAATATCGATCACAGGCGTGTTTTAAACATCGCTACCTATCTAAAAAGAAAAGGTTTTGAGGTGAGCGATGATAAATTTTTGCCAGGCGATATCGTAACATGGATGCTGCCAAGAAATTTACCTCACATCGGCGTGATCTCAGATAAATTTGAAGGCCAAATACCGCTTGTCATCCACAATATCGGCTCTGGCGTGCAAGAAGAAAATATACTTTATAGCTACAAGATCACAGGTCATTTTAGGCTAAAGTAGCAAAAATGGCTTTTTAATCAAATTTTAGGCAAAATCGCAAAAAAATAAATTCAAGGAAAAATAATGTTAGAAGTTAGGGGACTTACTCAAAGATTTGCAAGCAGTTTGCTATTTGAGGATGTAAATTTAAAGCTAAATCGCCACAACAGATATGGACTAATCGGTGCAAATGGCGCTGGCAAGTCGACATTTTTAAAAATTTTAAGCGGAGCTATCGAGCCAACTAGCGGCGAGATCGTCATAGAAAATGGACTAAAGGTTGGCGTGCTTGGGCAAGATCAGTTTGCGTTTGAAAATTTCACGCTAAAAGATGCCGTGCTTTATGGCAACAAACGCCTATATGACGCTGTCAAAGAGAAAGAGAAGCTCTATATGAGCGAGGAATTTACAGATGAGATAAATGAGCGCTTAAGCGAGCTTGAGATGATAAGCGCCGAGGAGGATCCAAGCTACGAGTACGAGACTAGGATAGAAAAAATTTTAAGCTCGCTAGGGCTAAATGAATTTGATAAGCTCATGAGCGAGGTCGAAAACTCAGATAAAGTTAAGGTTTTGCTAGCTCAAGTGCTTTTTCCAAAGCCAGATATCTTGTTTTTAGACGAGCCAACAAACAACCTTGATATAGATGCAATCGCATGGCTAGAAAACGAGCTAAACCGCCATGAGGGTACACTTGTGGTTATCAGCCACGACAGGCACTTTTTAAATAGAGTTTGCACAAACATTTTGGATGTGGATTTTAAGAAAATTCGCGAATTTTCAGGCAACTATGACGACTGGTATATGGCTGCAAATTTGATCGCAAAGCAGCATGAGATGGAGCGTGACAAGAAGCTAAAAGAGAAAGAGGAGCTGGAGAAATTTATCGCGAGATTTTCAGCAAATGCGAGCAAGGCAAAGCAGGCAACCTCTCGTGCAAAACAGCTTGAAAAGCTTGATATTGCCGAGATCGCAGTATCAAGTAGGCGCGATCCTAGCATATTATTTCGTGCAAACCGCGAAATAGGAAACGAGCTAATTGAGCTAAAAAATATAAGTAAGAAATTTGACGATAAGGTGATATTTGAAAATTTTAACTTTAAGCTTGAAAAGGGCGATAAGCTGGCTATCATAGGCCACAACGGCGTTGGTAAAAGTACGCTTTGTAAGATCATAATGGGTGAACTAAAGCCTGATGCGGGCGAGGTACATATAGGCGCGACCATCGAGCTAGGATATTTTGCGCAAGATACGGTAAATAAGATAGATGGCGAGCTAAAGCTTTATGAATACTTACAAGATGCCAAAAACAAGGACATAGACGAGATTAGAAAGTGCCTTGGCAGAATGCTCTTTAGCGGTGCTGAGCAAGAAAAGGCAGTGGGCGCGCTAAGTGGTGGCGAAAAACACCGCGTGAGACTAGCTCAGCTCATGCTTCATAGACCAAATTTACTTGTCATGGACGAGCCAAACAACCACCTCGATCTTGAAGCTATCATCGCGCTTGGCGAAGCGTTTTATAACTTTAACGGCTCAGTCATCTGCGTGAGCCACGACAGGGAGCTGATAGACGCCTTTGCAAATAGAATTTTACACCTAAAAGGCAATGGCGAAGTGGTTGATTTTAAAGGCACATACGAAGAGTATAGAGCAAATTTAGGGCTTGAGAGCTAAAATTTGTTATTTCTTGCTCCTGATTGTAGGGGCAAGATTAAAATTTATATTTACTACAAAATCTTGCAAGTATTAATCTAACTATATAAATTAAAAATAGCTTATAAAAATTATTAAAATCCAATAAAAAGAC
>NZ_CABPVR010000007.1:0-31264 GCF_902460875.1 Campylobacter concisus
GACTTAAATCTTTTCGATCAGTTTAGATTTTCTATTTATAATTTAATTGCTATTAGAAACTAAAAGTATTTTAAGGGCATTAAAGGTTTTGCAATTAGAGAAAAAGCCAAAAAGCAAGAGAAATTTTATATTTAGTTTTTGCTTAGTTTTTAGGTCTTTTTTGTTTTTAAAATTTTAGTCCAAAGCAGGTTTTTGTTTTGCCTTATCATTTTTAAGCTTATCTTTTTTGGCTTCAAACTCAGCTATTACATTTGCATCAGGAAATAAATATCCATCCTCAATCATCAGATCAACTGCTTTTTTAAACATAGGTAAGGCACTTTGAGCACCGAAGTAGTAGTAAGGTCTTTTAGGATCCCTTGCTAAAACGCCTATTGTGTAGCTATTACCTCTTGTGTCATTTACAAAGCCAAAAAATGAGCCATTGTAGGTATTGCTGTATCCACCACTACCTGAGGCAATGTGTGCAGTTCCAGTCTTGCCACCTATCTCAAGTCCTGGCGTAAAGGCTTTTAGTCCAGTACCTTTCTCAACCGTTTTTATTAAAATT
Organism: Campylobacter concisus; assembly: GCF_902460875.1. Lineage (GTDB taxonomy): Bacteria > Campylobacterota > Campylobacteria > Campylobacterales > Campylobacteraceae > Campylobacter_A > Campylobacter_A concisus_AA. The sequence goes on from NZ_CABPVR010000007.1 coordinate 551, forward strand.
CTCTTCATTATCTTTGCGGTTTCTTGTGATATAACTTGAGCTGGCTCGGACTTTGGCAAATCGTATCTTTTTCCATTTCTCTCTAAGTAGGCAACCATGTGAGGAGTAACTTCAATGCCTTTATTATTAAATGTATTATAGGCTTTTAAAAGCTGCATAAATGTAGCTTGCAAGCCGTATCCGTAGCTCACAGTCGCCTTATATGTCGATGAGTTTAGCTTTGTAACTGTTGGCATCATACCTACTTGCTCGTAAGGTAGATCTATGCCAGTCTTTCTTGAAAAGCCAAAATTTAAAAGTCCTTGATAAATTTGTGGCCCATTTAAACGCTCAACAAGCTGAATCATGCCGATGTTTGAACTGTGCACGATTATATCTTCAGCGCTCATAAAAGGCTCTGGATGGGTATCTTTGATTATCCTTTTGCCAAGTTGATATCGGCCATTATAGGTATTTACAAGCTCAAATGGATTTACTTTCTTCTCTTGAAGTAAGATAGAAAATATAAATGGTTTAAAAACTGAGCCAACTTCATAAGCATATTCGCTAACGGTCGAATTTAGAGCGCTATAATCTTGCTTTCTTATATTTGAAGGATCATACCTTGAGCTAGAAGCTAGGGCTAAAATTTCTCCATTTTTGCTATTCATTATGCATATAACTAACTCTTTTGCATCTAAAAATTCACGCTTTTCATCTAAAATTTGCTCTAGTTTAGTTTGAAATTTTAATGGTATAGATAGCACCGCATTGTAGCCATCTACTCTTGTTGCTAAATTTGAGTCACTTGTTAAAATAATATTGTTTCCAATATCACGAGGCCCTAAAATTTTTGCATTTTGTATAGGGGCTAAATAATCTTCATAATATCTCTCAAGACCTTTTACGCCTTTGCTTTTTGTAAGCGCGTCACTTTCAGTTTTGCTCACGTAGCCAATAGCTGGTGTGAGGGCATCTTTTGACATAAATTTACGATTTTGTCCGCTTTCCATTACTCTCATGCCCTGAAATGAAACAAGGCCTGTTTTTGGATCAAGGTATGAAACCAAAATGCTCTTACGATTTAGCTTTCTTGATAGCTCTTGAAGGTAGGTAGCACCCTTTGCATCAATACTATATGAGAGTGTAACGATGCCTTTTGTACCATTTATGATCTTTCTTACTTTGTTTGGATCGTCGCCGCTGTAAAGCGAATATAGCTTGATAAACATTTCTTTTTTATTAGGATCGATGTTTCTAGTATCAAGCATCACTTTGTAGAGTTTTTGGCTTGAAGAGATGCTAAAGCCATCTTTTGTGATTATATTGCCACGAATTGCCGTATTTATATCGCTTGTTTGAAGCCTAGGAAGCTTTCGTTCGATACTTGCCCTATAAAATATGACAAGTACAAATATTGAAATTCCAAAAGTAATTAATAAAAAAAGTATGGTTATTTTTGATTTTCTGGAATTCATTAATGACTTAAATTTGTGTTCTAGAAATTTCTTTATAAGCACTTAGTGCTTTGTTGCGAATTTCTAGCATAAGCTTCATGCTAGTCTCTGCTTTGCCTATCGCAATAGCAGCTTGGTGAAGATCTTTTACCTCGCCAGTTGCAAGATCGGCTATGGCTTTATCTGCGTTGATTTGCACTTTATTTAGCTCTTTTAAAGAGTCGTTTAGAGCATTTTCAAAGCCGCCTTCTTCGCCTGCTTTTGCTATTTTATTTGAATTTTCATTTTTATTTATTTTGTCTAAATTTATACTATTTATCATTATGCTTGTCCTGAAATAAGTGATATCGCACTTTGTGCTATTGTTTTTGCATTTTGAAAGGCTGCCACGTTTGCTTGATATGCCCTTGTTGCTTCAAGTAGGTCAGACATCTCAATGACCGGATTTATATTTGGAAATGCGACGTAGCCATTTGCATTTGCGTCTGGATGACTTGGGTCATATTTTAGCTGAAAGTCCTTATCGTCGCGCACCACTTTATCTACGATCACGCTAGTTAGGGCAGGGTGAGCGTTTTTTGGTGAGCTTGGATCATCGAGTGGATTTTCATAATCAAGCAAACTTTGTGAGTTTTTAAGCTGATCGTTTAAAATTTTATCAAAATTCATCTCTTTAAAGATGACCTCTTGCCTTCTATAAGGGCCACCTTCAGCCGTTCTTGTAGTTTGAGCATTTGCTATGTTTGAGCTGATGACATTCATTCTGAAACGTTGTGCGCTTAGTCCGTATCCACTAATATCAAAATCATTTAAGTATGACATCATCTCTCCTAGTTCTTAGCACTTGCGTCTATTACGCTTTTAAAGATATTGCTTTGAGCCTTGTAGGCGTTATCAAGGGCGTTTATCATAACTGTATTTTTGCCCATTTCTGTTGTTTCCACGTCAAGGTCGACTGTATTTGCGTCATTTCTAGCCATATGACCATCACGCAAGAAAATTTGAGCTGTGTCGCTTTTTGGAAAATCAACTGCAGCCATATGCGCTTCGTTTGTCTTAGCAAGTTGTAGTTTTTTTTGGCTTGAAGTGTTATAAATTTCATTTGCTTTTTCTTTTAAAACATCTTCAAATCTTATATCTCTAGCTTTATAAAATGGTGTATCAACGTTTGCAAGATTGCCAGAGATTAGTTTTTGGCGTAGTTCTCTGCCTGCAAGAGCTGATTCAACAAGTGGGCTAGATTTTGATTTATCTAAAACAAACATTTAAAATCCTTATGAAATTTCATATTTTTATAAGCAAACGATGTTCCAAATATAGGGCAAATTTATTTTGTCTCATAAATTTTTGCCAGATCTTCTTTCATTTTTGTGACTTTTATGCCACCAAGATAGTATTTTACCCCGTATTGTCCGCTATCTACGTCTGTTAAAATTTGATATTCGCCATTTTTTATCACTACTTTAAAAGGTAGCGCGATCTCGTGTTTATATTCGATGTCTCTTACGATCTGCTCGGCAAGTCTATCATTTATCTTTTGATCGTTTGTTATGAAATAGTAGGCGTTAAATTTTTGCATAAATTCGTGCAAAACATACTCATTTGTGACATTTTCAAAGTGAGTTAGTCCAACTAGCGTAAATTTATCTTTGTTTTCAAGCTGATATTTTGTAAGCTCAGCTGCCTCTTTTTGACAAGGCGGGCAAAATGTACCAAAAATATCGATCATTAAAACCTTATTTTCATCATTTTTGATAGCAAAGCCGCGGTCTTTTCGAACTAAAGTAAGCTCCTTGCCGCTCACATCTACAAGTTTAACTTCTTCATTTGGGCTAAATTCTTTAAAATTTGCACTGCTGCTTTCATCATCGCCACAACCAAAAAAAGCAAATAAAGTGATTATTAAAACGAGTAAATTTTTCATCTTATCCCTTAAACATATCTTTTTATGGCAGCTCTTGCCTCTTTGTCTGCCTCACGTCTTTTTAAAGTCTCGCGCTTGTCGTGTAAATTTTTACCTTTTGCAAGGGCTAGTCTTGCTTTTACGATGTTTTTATCGCTTAGATAAAGCGCCAAAACGACTAGAGCAAGCCCATCTTGTGAGACTTGACCAAAAATTTTATCGATCTGTTTTCTGTGCATCAAAAGTTTTCTGGCTGCTCGCTCATTTGGACGAAATGTGCTATGTGTAGTCTCGAGATAGCTGATATGGGCGTTTAGTAAAAAAAGCTCACCTTTTATGACGCGCACAAAGCTATCTTTTAAATTTGCTCTACCAGCCCTTAGAGCTTTGACTTCGCTGCCTTTTAAAACGATGCCAGCCTCGAAGGTTTCAAGTATGCTAAAGTCATGCAAAGCTTTTTTGTTTTTTGCTAGTTCTTTTATCAAAATTTTTACCTTTTATTTTACGCTAAATACGCTACTACCGCTGCCACTTAGAAATTTATCTTTAAACTCGTTCATCTGTGGATAGAGCTTAAAGCATGGGGCAAAAAGATCGTTTAACTCCCCGTTTTTATAAATTTCAAGTAGCTCTTTACTCTTTAAATTTTGCATTTTTTTTGCAGCATTAACGTCTATGTATTGTAAGAAATTGCTTCTAAATTCTTGATAAACCATCGGTGTGGAGCAAAAAATATTTGGCGTGAAGATATTTAAATTTGGCACTTCATCGTCAAATTCTTCTATGATCTCGCCTATGCCGCTTACATTTGCTGCTTTGTAGCCACTTACAAAAAAGGCCACATCTGCGCCGATTTTAGATGCTATTTGCATCAAATTTTCGCGTTTTATATTTAAATTTAGCTCGTCATTTACCATAAGTAAAAAGGTGGCAGCGTTTGAACTGCCTCCACCAAGGCCCGCACCTATTGGGATATTTTTGTTGATGATGATTTTATGAGAGCTAAAAAACTCGTCAAGCTCGTTTGAAAAGCTGGCTCTTTTTAGCTCATCTATTGCTTTTTGAATGATATTGTCTTTTATATCGCTGTTGTTGCATTCTATAGCAAACGAATCTGATTTCTTAAAATAAATTTCATCAAAAAGCTGCTCACAGAGGATAAAGCGCGATAAAATTTCGTGGTAGCTGCCTCTAGTGCCAACTATCTTTAAAAATATATTTATCTTTGCAAAGCTTTTCATTTCTCGATTTTTTTAGCTAGCTCGTGGATATCGGCTTCACTTGCAGTTTTTGTGGCATGGATATTTTCGTTTTTGATATCATTTGCTAGTTCACTTCTTAGTATCATTGTATTTCGTGGTGCTTCGATACCGAGTTTAACAGTATTTTTTGAAATATTTACTATGACAACTTTTATGTCATTTCCTATTAAAATTTCTTCATTTTCTTTTCTTGCTAGGATTAACATTTTTCAACCTTATTTAGAGTGTAATTTATAGTATCATCCGTGATTTGGATTACGCTCATAAATTTATCATAATTTAGCAAATAAATTCCTTGCTTTTGTGTTTCAAAATCGTTAATTTTTAATTTCTTACCATCAAGAATATCATTTATGTCCCCAAAGTATGTATTTTTCTGAATATTTAAAAAATCACAAATATTCAAAAATTTTTCATTTTCGTAGCAAAATTTGCCTTCACTTATCCTTTTTAATGAGCTTAAAGTTACATTATAACCAAGTCTTTTCCCAAAAATTTCTGCATACGAACGGATATAACTTCCTTCACTTACGCTTAGACGGATAGCTAAAAATGGGTGCGAGTAGTTTAAAATTTGGCTATCAAAAATTTCCATCGTTTCTGTCTTTAGCTCAAATTCTTCGCCGTTTCTAGCTAGCCTGTAGGCTCTTGTACCATTTACATGCTTGGCACTAAATTTTGGTGGGATGTAGCTTATTCTGCCAGTCAGTTCGCCTCTTATGGCTTCAAGTTTTTCTAAATTTATCTCTTTTACATTTGAAATTTCAGTGATATTTTCATTATCCATGCTAGGACTACTTGCCCCTAGCCAGATCGTCGCTTCATAGACTTTTGGACTTTTGTCTAAAAATCTAAAAAATTTCGTATACGAGCCAAAAGCGACTATTAAACAACCGCTTGCAAATGGATCAAGTGTGCCTGAAAACCCAGCCTTTTTAACGCCGTATTTTCTCTTTAGTCGCCCTAAAAAGTGGTTTGAGCTCATGCCAGCTGGCTTATTTGCCACGAAGATGGCGTTCATACGGCCTTTTTCACGAAGCTTGACATTATTTCTCTTACATTGCCACCAAAATTTATGGTCAGTTTAAACTCTTTTTTGATCTTGCTAACCGCGCTCACTCTGCCGATACCAAAAATTTTATGTTTAACAAGGTCACCTTTTTTAAATTCATTACTCTGTTCGATGACTAGCGAGCCATGCGTGATACCGCTCTCACTTAAAAATCTGCTTTTATTTAGCCTCGTGCGCTGACCTTTGTAAAAGCGCGAATTTGCAAAGCTTAGACTAAGTGTTTTTTTGGCTCTTGTTATCGCCACATAAGCAAGTCTGCGCTCCTCTTCGATGTCGCTTCCATCGCCAATGAGCGGAAAAAATCCCTCTTCAAGGCCGATAACAAAAAGGTGCTCAAACTCAAGTCCCTTGCTCGCATGCACGCTCATGATACTAATAGCCTCATCGCTGATGCCGTCTTGCTCACTTGTTAGCGTGATCTCGTTTAGGAATTCCTCCAGGTCAAAGCTTGGATTTTGCTTGATCTGATCTTTTAAAACAGCGTAAAACTCGTCGATGTTCGCTGCTCTTTCAGCACCATCTGGCAAGCTCTCGTAGTATTTTTTCACGCCAAATTTAGCTTCAAATTTATCTATGAGGTCAAAAACCGAGCTGCTTTCTTGAAGCTCTTTAAGGTTGTTTGCAAACTCAAGAAGGGCTGATTTTACCTTTTTACTAAAGGCTTCGTCGTTATCAGAGATGTTTGAAATCGCCTCGCAAATGGAAATTTTACCCTCAAAGGCCATTTTTTCGAGCTTATCAAGGCTTACTTTGCCTAGTCCTCGCTTTGGGCGATTAATGATACGTCTTATTGAGAAGTCATCGTTTGGATTATTTATCAGTCTTAGATAGCTTATGATATCTTTGATCTCGGCTCTTTCGTAAAATTTAACTCCGCCTACCATTTTATAGGCGATCTGCTCTTTGTTCAGCCCATCTTCAAGCGAGCGAGAGAGTGCGTTTATGCGGTATAAGATCGCGATATCTTTTGCCTGCACGCCTTTGCTCAAAAGCTCTTTTATATTCTTTGCGATCTTGCCAGCCTCGACGCTCTCATCAAAGCTCTCTATCAAATTTACAGCTTCGCCTTCGCCCTTTGTGCCTACAAGCTTCTTGCCAAGGCGGTTGCGGTTATGATCTATTAGCTCGTTTGCAGCCTTTAATATAGCCTCGCTTGAGCGGTAGTTTTTCTCAAGTCTGATGATCTTTACGTTGCTAAACTGATCTTTGAAATTTAAGATATTATCTATCTTTGCGCCGCGCCAGCCGTAGATGCTTTGGTCATCATCGCCTACGACGCAGATGTTTTCGTGGCATAGGCAGAGTTTTTTTAGCAGTTTATACTGAAGGTCGTTTGTGTCTTGATACTCATCGACCATTATATATTTGTATCGGTTTGAAATTTCTCTAGCAAGCTCTTCGTTTTCATCTAAAATTTTATATGTAAGCCCTAGCAAATCGTCAAAATCAACAAGGTTGTTTGCCTTTAAATAGTCCTCGTACTTTTCATAAATTTGCGCTGCTTGCTTGTAAAAGTTGTCCTTGCTCTTGTCAAATGAAGAGAAATTTGCGTTTTTATAGACCTCTTCAACACTTAAAAGTGAGTTTTTATAGTTTGAAATTTCACTTGACAAAATAGCCGTAGCAACCGGGCTTTCAAAGCTTTTGATGATACGCTTTTTATCGTCTGTGTCGATTATGACGAAGTTATTTTTTCTGCCAAGCTTTTCTATGTAGAGCTTTAAAAACAAAAGTCCAAATTTGTGAAATGTGCAAAGTAGTGGCGAATAGTTTTTACCGCTTTGGCTTAGCATCGCCATGGCTCTGCTGCGCATCTCGTTGGCGGCCTTGTTCGTAAAAGTAAGAGTTAGTGTGTTTGCCGCGTCTATGCCGACCTCACCGATGAGATAGGCAAGCCTAGTTGTGATCGTCTTTGTCTTGCCACTGCCAGCACCTGCAAGTATGAGCATCGCACCGTCTATGTGGGTGGCTGCTTCGCGCTGGGCTTCGTTTAAATTTGATGGTAAATTTTCCATTTTTCGCTTTTTAAATTTTCTTTTGATTTTAGCCAAAAATGCTTAAAATTACTATTTTTTCTTAAATATATCTTTATTTTTTGGGTTTTGCAAAAAGACTGAAACCGATTTTTTTGTGTGGTCCGCTTGCTTCTTTTTTGGCTTATGAATAGAAAAATTTACAAGGATCGGGCTATTTTCAACCAAAATTTGAACCACTGCACCGAGTGGAAAGGAGACCACAGAGGCAAAATTTTCACTACCAAATCCAGCCTCAAAGCTAAGCTCATCTTGCGTTAGTTTCGCACTCTCAAGCGTATAACCACCAAGTGAAAACATAATGACTGGCATGCTAAAGCTCCTGCTTATCTCATCTGGTAAGCTTGGCTCAAAGCTAACTAGCGGTAAATTTGCCATAACTGAGAAATTTACCCCTTTTTCAAACAAAAAATCAATGCACTCATAGACGTGCATTTTCATCAAAAGTGAAAATTTTTCATCATCTAAAATTTCGTCTAACATCTTAATCCTTTGAAATTTCTAAAAACTCATCTACTAGCTTTTTAACCTCGTTTATGCCGATCTGCCAGAAATTTTTATCATCTATGTCAAAGCCAAATTTACCCACAAGCTCGCTTGGGCTAAGGCTTCCGCCAAGGCTCAAAAACTCAGTGTAAATTTCTACAAAATTTTTGCATTTGCCGCTTTTATAAAGTCCAAAAAGTGCAAGCACAAGAAGCTGCGCGTAAGAGTAGGCGTAGCAGTAAAATGGCGTGTGGATGAAGTGCGGGATGTAGCTCCACCAAATTTTGTAGTAGTCATTTAGTGTGACGCTTTTGCCAAACATCTTTTTGCTTTCTCTTAGCCAAATTTTATTTAGCTCATCTAGGCTGATCTCGCCCTCATGCGCGTGCACAGCTCGCTCAAAAGTGGTAAAATTTATCTGGCGATAAAGCGTGGCAAATATATCCTCGATCTTGCCAGCGAGCAGTGAAATTTTCTCCTTTTTGCTAAGGCCCTCTTTGATGTGGTCAAAAACTAGCATCTCGCAAAAGACTGAAGCTGTCTCAGCCGTGGTTAGCGGAGTGTCTGAGTTTAGGTAGCTTACATTATATGAGAGCTTTTGATGCACAGCATGGCCAAGCTCGTGAGCCAGCGTGAAAAGGTCTCTTCGTTGGTTGGTGTGGTTTAGCAAAACATAAGGATGTGTGTCGCTTGATCCTGAGTGAGAAAACGCCCCACCTCGCTTGTTTGGTGCTGGATAAACATCGATCCAGCCGTCATTAAAGGCACTTTTAGCTATCTCGCCAAATTTAGGTGAAAACGCCCCAAAAGCTTTTAAAACTATCTTTTTGCACTCATCAAATTTATACTCACCCTCACTGCTAAGAGGTGCGTATCTGTCGTAATCATAAAGCTTTTTAAGGCCTAAAATTTCTCTTTTGCGCTCGTAAAATTTAGCAACTAGATCAAAATTTTTCTCAGTTACGGCGATGAGTGAGTCAACGCTTTTTTTGGTGATTTGATTTTCAAGATGTCTTGGCTCTTCAGGAAGCTTGAAATTTCTAAGCTCGCAGCTCGTTTTTAGATCAGTTTTTATCATATTATATATATAGCCAAGAAGGTGTTGGTGTTTGCCAAGCTCGTTTGCAAGGCTTTTGGCGGCTAGTTTTCGCACGCTTTGATCGCTCTCATGAAGCTTGGCTAAAATCTCCTCTTCGCTTAAAAGCTCGCCTTTAAATTTAAACCTCATTTTGCTCATGCTCTCATCAAAAAGCCTTGAAAAGCCATCAGCTCCAGTGCTTGCAGTACGAAGTAGTACCCTCTCTTCAGCAACGCTAAGTTGATGTGGTTTTGCTTTGGCGAGGTTGCTTAGATAGTAGCCATATTTTTTAGAGCTTTTGATGATCTCTTCTTGTTTTTTAGGGGCAAACTCATTAAATTTGATCTCAAAAAATATCAAATTTTCATTTGCTTTTGTCGCTATCTCATCGATCTTTGCATAAAATGCGCCTTTGCGTGTATCTTTGGCAAAATTTAAAAAAGCATAAGTCATTACTTTTGAAATTTTAGCTATCAAGCTTTCATATTCGCCAAATGCCTTTAAAAACTCGTCTGTTTTTAAATTTTCATAATTTTCAAGGTATTTATCTTTAAATTTCTCGCACTCTTTTTGTAAATTTAGTACGTTTTGCTCGCACTCTTTTTCGTTTGCAAAAAGTGATTTTAGATCCCAAATTTGCATATTTATCCTTTAAATTTTTGGGATATTTTACAAAAAAATGGATAAAAGTAAAATTTCAGCCAAAATTTAGCTGAAATTTTATGAGTATTAGTTTGAAGTTTCTGAAGCTACTGCTGTAAAAAGTACATCAGATGAGCTATTTAACGCAGTCTCAACTGAGTCTTGGATAACACCAATAGTAAAGCCAACTGTAACAAATTGCATTGCTATGTCGTTATTTATGCCAAAAAGTCCGCATGCTAGCGGTACTAAAAGTAGCGATCCACCAGCTACACCAGAAGCGCCGCATGCACCAAGAGCTGAGATGAAGCAAAGAAGTAGTGCGTCGCCAAATGTGACTGTTATAGATGGGATAGAATTTACCGCTGTGAGCGCTAGAATACTGATCGTAACTGCTGCACCACCCATGTTTATAGTAGCTCCTAGTGGGATAGAGATAGAGTAGAGCTCTTCTTTTAACCCAAGCTTTTTGCAAAGCGCCATATTTACAGGGATATTTGCAGCTGAACTTCTTGTAAAAAATGCTGAAATAGCACTTTCTTTTAAACATATCATGACAAGTGGATAAGGATTTTTTCTAGTTAATATAAAAACCATTGCTGGATAGACGATAAATGCGACAACAAGCATTGCCCCAACAAGAACCAAGATGAGCTTAAGATATCCTGCAAGTACCTCAAATCCAGTTTCATGAATGCTAATAGCTACCATACCAAAAATGCCAAATGGAGCTAGTCTAATGATAAATTTAACAATATGAGTTACGCCATCACTTATATCTTTAAATACTTTTTTGGTCTCAGCTGTGGAGTTTCTAAGTGCTATACCACTACCAACTGCCCAAGTGATGATACCTATATAGTTACCATTAGCTAAAGCGTTTATTGGGTTTTCAACCATTTTATAAATAAGATCTTTTAAAACATTAGTAATTCCCTGAGGCGCTGACATATCAGCACTTTGTAGGCCTTTTAAAGAAAGCTCCACTGGGAACAAGAAACTGGCAACAACTGCCACAACGGCTGCTAAAAATGTACCAACAAGATAGAGAGTAATGATCTTTTGCATGCCTTTTGCATGGCCAAAATCTTTTATGATGATAGAAGTTGCAACTAGGACAAAAACAAGTATAGGAGCAATGGCTTTTAGCGCACCTTTAAACAGATCGCCTAAAACTGAAGCTGAAGCTGCTATAGAATCAGCCGAACTAGCTTTTTCTTTGGCTTCGTTTAGCTGTTTGGCTTCATCCTGACTAAGGCGAGTTTTTATAACTTCATCTACGCTCAAACCACTTTCGTTTTGAATAGTTTGAATTTTAGCTGAGATCTTGTTATAAGGAGCTGCTTCGTAGTGTGTGTAAAAGCCAACTAGGGCACCTAGGATGATACCAACTAAAATTTGAACTATCAAATTTCCATCGGCGTATCTTCTTGCAATGTTTTTAAACATATTCATTTGAAACCTTAATAAATTAATTTTTTGCTGATTTTAGCTAAACAATTTTTAAATATAAAGAATTTGATAAAGATTAATTAGCCTTTTAAATAGATTTGTTACAATTGCACAAATTTTAGTTAATAAAAGGATAAAAATGTATCTATTTACCTCTGAAGTTGTAAGTCCGGGTCATCCAGATAAATGTGCTGATATAATCGCTGATAGCATAGTGGATACTATTTTAACACAAGATCCAAATGGACGCGTTGCAAGCGAAGTCTTTGTGGCTGGAAAAAATATAGTAATAGGCGGAGAGATAAACTCAAAAGTAAAACTCTCATATAAAGACTACGAAAAGATAGTAAAAGATGCTCTTGCGCATATCGGGTATGATGGAAAGAGTAATTTCACAAAAGAGCAATGCTTGCACCCAGATGATATCGAGGTCAAAGTCTGCCTAAATCAACAAAGTCCAGATATAAATCAAGGCGTTGATCAAAGTAGCGGCGAGATCGGAGCAGGTGATCAAGGCATTATGTTTGGTTTTGCAAGCTGCGAAGCGAAAGAATTTATGCCAGCAGCCATAACTTACGCAAGAATGCTTTGCGAAAAAGTCTATAAATTTGCCAAGGCAAATCCTGATAAGCTTGGTGTTGATATAAAAACACAAGTTACTATTGATTACGGTAGCAAAGACAACTTTGAAAACTGCAAACCTCAAAGTATCCATACTATCGTAGTCTCTGCCCCTTGCGTGGAGAGCATGAAGATAGAAGAGCTTCGCGCACTAATACAAAATTTAATAGACGAAACTGGTCTTCCAAAAGAGCTATATAATAAAGAAAAAACGATCATTTACATAAACCCAACAGGTAGATATGTAAATCATAGCTCACTTCACGATAGCGGTCTAACAGGCAGAAAACTAATCGTTGATAGCTTTGGTGGATATAGCCCAATAGGCGGTGGTGCTCAGTCAAGCAAGGACTACACAAAGGTTGATCGCAGCGGACTTTATGCAGCGCGCTGGATAGCTAAAAACATAGTCGCAGCTGGCCTTGCTAAAAAATGTATCGTCCAAATAAGCTACGCAATAGGCGTTGCAAAGCCAACTTCAGTTAGCGTTGATACTATGGGAACTCATGCAAATGGCGTAAATGACGATATGCTTTCAAATTTTGTAAGCGAGCATTTTGCTCTAACACCTCGCTGGATAACAAATAAATTTGGTCTTGATAAACCAAGCAAAGATACATTTTTATACGCAAAAGTAGCTGCAAAAGGTCAAGTAGGAAATGCAAAATACCCTTGGGAAAAGCTTGATGCAGTTGATACCTTCAAGGCTTTACTAAAAAAATAATCATATCAAAGTGGTTTTATCTAAAAGCCACTTTGAATTTCTCTTTTTAAAACTCATCCCAAAATACTTTTTTAGGTTTTATGATCTCACTTTTTGAGCCATTTACGCTGTGATAGACCGTTTTATTGTATTTTGTGGCAAGGTGTTTTATAAGCAGCCTTTGAAGCACAGGTTCGCTACTTGGTATAAACCAGCCATTGTTTGTGATAGCTACAACCACGTCAAATTCGCCCTTGTAAAGCTCCTCTTTTGTCGCTTCATAGCAGATAGCATTTCTGATCTTTACTCCGTCTATCTCATAGTCGCTAAAATTTTCAGCCTTTTTAAAGTCACTAGCTCCGCCAAAAAATAGCTTATTTACTGCATCTTGCATAAATTTTGGCAAAGGAATTTCTTCGCCAAATGGCACTAAAAATTTCTTATCCATTCGCCTAAGATTGCCATCTTGAAACAAAAATGCAGAGTTATAAATTTGCTTATTTTCATAGGCAAGCGCGCCAGCTACGATGGTTATCTTTTTTGAAAGCTCTTTTAGCTCATCAACGAGCAGTGGCTCATTTGTCATAAATAGTGGAAATGCGCTCTCTGGAAGGACAATAAAGCGTTTTTGCTCGGCTATGGCGTTATTTATTAAGTCTAAATTGTCATTTGTAAATTTCATGCGTAAGTTTTTATCCCAGCGCACCCTTTGAGCGACATCGGTGTTTATTAGCTCCACGTCAAATGGTAGAGTTTTCGCCTCGCTACTTTTAAACTGCAAAGCGGCGATGAGGCAGATAAAAGCTAGGATAAATTTTAAAATTTTGCCTTTTAAACTCAAAGAAATAGCTGCAAGAAATATAAATATAAGCCCTCTTGTGCTTGGCTCAAAAGCGCCTAAAATAAGCGTTGCTTCAAGATTAAACCAGTTAAAGCCAAATGGATGAATATAGCTTACTAAAAATAGCAAAATAGCCCTTAGCACGACAAAACTGGGAAAAGAAGCCACCCAAAACATAAATCCGTAAACAATGGCTACAAAGAGGATGACAAATGGTATAAGCCAAACAAGCTCATAGTAGATAAAACTAAAGCTGATCCAATAAAACCATAAAATTCCTGTGAAAAATCCAGCCGCGAAAAAACCAGCTCTGCTTAAATTTATGATGATGTAAATTCCAGTCAAAGTTAGAAACGGCGAGATGAAATTTAAGAGCAAATTCTCGAAGAGGCTTAAAAAAATAAAGTTGGAGAGCAAAAAAGCACCGACAAAGGCTTTTATTATAATTTTAGTGCTAAAATGCCCATTTAAAAATTTTACAAATAAGGAAATCCATGCAAAACGCTGATTTTTTAACATCATTACTACCTCTTGTTGTGCTTTTCGCCATATTTTACTTTTTGGTTATTAGACCTCAACAAAAACAACAAAAAGCCCATGCAGCAATGCTCGCAGCTCTTGATAAAGGTGATAAGATAATAACTAATGGCGGACTTATCTGCGAAGTGATTAAAGCCGAAAATGATTTTATCAAAGTTAAACTTAACGATGATGTAATCGTTCGCATAGCACGCGAGTTTGTAGCTAAAAAGATCGAAGATAAATAATGCGTAACGCAAGAGTCACATATAGGCTAATTATCTTAATATTAGCCTTGATTTTTGGTTTTGGCTTTTCGGTGCCATCTTTTTTTCAGACTCAAAATGGGGCTAAAATTTCACTTGGCCTTGATCTTCAAGGCGGCCTTCATATGCTGCTTGGTGTTGAAACGAGCGAAGCTATTCACTCAAAAATAAAATCAATAGCCGGAAGTATAAATTATTATGCTAAAAAAGAAGATGTGTTAATTGATAAATTTAAGATTAAAGAAGAGAACATTGACTTTACTCTCCTTGATGGCGACGAAGCTCCAAAAGTAGATAAAGCACTAGCTGAGATAAAGGGGCTTGATATCAAAAAAGATGGTTTAAATTACAGCATATCTTTAACCGAGCAAGAAAGAACGGATACGATCGAGTATGCGATCTCGCAAGCTGTTGAAACTATTAGAAACAGACTCGATCAGTTTGGTCTAGCTGAGCCAACTGTTGCCAGACAAGGCAAAGACAATATCCTAGTTGAGCTTCCTGGCATAAAGACTGAAGAGGATGAACAAAGAGCAAGAGATCTTATCGCAAAGGCTGCTCACTTGCAGCTTATGGCAGTTGATGATAAAAGACAAGATCAGGCTAATACAATGAGTGAGGCTGAAGCTGAAAGCTACGGCGATGTGATCTTTAAAGATGCTAAAAATGACCGTGTAAAATATGTCGTTAAAAATATCCCAGTGCTTGATGGCTCGATGCTAACTGATGCAAAGGTTGCATTTTCTCAGCAAAATAACCTACCGATCATAAATTTCACTCTAAATTCAGAGGGTGCTAGAATTTTTGGCGATTTTACTGGTGCAAATGTTGGCAAAAGGCTTGCTATTGTGCTTGATGGCAAGGTTTATTCAGCTCCTGTTATAAATGAAAGAATAGGTGGCGGCAGCGGTCAGATTAGTGGCGGCTTTACTCTTGATGAGGCTCACGACGTAGCGATCGCTCTTAGAAGTGGTGCACTTTTAGCCCCTGTTAAGATGCTGGAAAAAAGAAGCGTTGGTCCATCTTTGGGACAAGAGAGTATCAATCAAAGCATGGTGGCTCTTGCTGCTGGATCTATCTTAGTCGTGTTATTTATGCTAGTTTATTATGGAATTTCTGGAATTTTTGCAAATATAGCACTAGTCGCGGATGTTGTTATATTGGTAGCCGTGATGGCGCTTTTTGGAGCGACACTTACTTTGCCAGGTATGGCTGGTATTGTGCTAACGATCGGTATGGCTGTTGATGCAAATGTCATCATAAATGAGCGTATACGTGAGCTTTTGCGTGAAGGTGTAGCGATAAGGACAGCTGTGCAAAAGGGTTATGAGCACGCTATGAGTGCGATTATTGACTCAAACTTAACTACCATTATCACAGTTGCTGTGCTTTATGCTTATGGTACTGGCCCAGTTAAAGGCTTTGCTGTGACAATGGCGATAGGTATCATGGCTTCGATGCTAACAGCTATACTTGGTACTCATGGCATGTTTGACGCTGCTATGGACAAGATAGAAAAAAGTGGAAATACCAGACTTTGGTTTGGTTATAAAAGGAGCTAATGATGCAAATTTTTACTAAGGCAAAAGTTTATGATTTTATGCGTTTTAGATTTGCTTCACTGGCATTTTCTATATTTTTATTTGTTGGCTCTATCGTTTTACTTGCTACAAAGGGGTTAAACTACGGTATTGATTTCTCTGGCGGTACACTTATTCAGCTAAAATACGACACCAAAGCGCCACTCGATAAAATCCGCGACGCTTTTAGCACAAATGAAGTGCTTAAAAACGCCTCTGTTACTGAGTTTGGAAGCGAAGATGAGGCTGTTATTAGATTTTCAGGTTCAAGCTCAAATTTAACTGGCGACATCGGTACTGAGATAAAGCAAATTTTAAAAGATACTGGAAATTTTGAGGTAAGACGTGTTGATATCGTTGGACCAAAGGTTGGTGACGAGCTTAGAGAAAAAGGCTTGATGGCTCTTGGAATTTCACTAATTGGCGTGCTTCTTTATATAACATTTAGGTTTGAATGGAGATTTGCACTAGCTGCGATCGCAACTGAAATTCACGATATAGTCATAACTGTTGGTGCTATTTCGCTATTTAATATTGATGTAAATTTGGATACGCTAGCGGCTGTTTTAACGGTGCTTGGCTACTCTCTAAATGATACGATTATTATCTTTGATAGGATCAGAGAGGGTATCAAAGAGAGTAAGAGAACTGACATCGAGGGCGTTATAAACGAGTCAGTTTCTGCTACGCTTTCAAGAACTATCTTAACTTCAGCCACTACGATGATGACGGTTCTTGTATTATTTTTATTTGGTGGAGATATGATACATGGATTTTCATTTATTCTTATCGTTGGTATTGTCATAGGAACGATCAGTTCGATCTACATCTCTTCGCCGTTTCTTATCTGGTTTAAATTTAGCATCGAGCATTTTAGAAGTAGAGAGACTGAAAAGCAAAAGATAAAAAAAGAGCGCGAAAAAGAGCGTGCTATGTTTGAGAAAGGCGTTGTGTAAGGAGGGATAATGAACTGGGGAAAAGTTATCTACATATTTTTTGCATTGATGAGTCTTACGACTACGGCAGAATTTTTATATGATAAAAACGAGATCGCCCTTTTTGTGGCGGCTAGTATAAATTTGGTTTCAACGCTACTTAAGATCGGTGTTAAAAATTTACTCTCAGCTGAGCTTTTTGCAAGTTCACTGGTTGCTGATTTGCACCTTATACCAGCTTTTGTTATTTTGCAAGTCTCTGAAAATATAACACTTAGCTATTCGTTGGCTATTGGCGCAGTCATCGCAAATATATTTTCACTAGCCTTGGTTTTAATAGAATCAAGTAAAACTCAAGAAGAATTTTAGGAGAAAAAATGGCTGAAAAGAGAAAATATGAGCCTTTAAAGATAGAAAAAAAATGGCAAGAAATTTGGGATAAAAATGAGGAATTTGAACCAAAAGACGATCTAAGCTTGCCGAAAAAATATATCCTAAGTATGTTTCCTTATCCAAGCGGACGCATACATATGGGGCATGTAAGAAACTACTCTATCGGTGATGCGCTGGCTAGATCATATAGAAAAAGCGGTTACAACGTGCTTCATCCTATTGGCTTTGACAGCTTTGGCATGCCAGCTGAAAACGCAGCCATAAAACATAAAATTCACCCTAAAATTTGGACTTACGAAAATATCGACTATATGAAAAAAGAGCTTGCAAGCCTTGGTTTTTCATTTTCTAAAAAGAGAATTTTAGCCACGTCTGATCCACTTTACACTAAGTGGGAGCAAAGCTTTTTTATAAAGATGTTTGAAAAAGGGCTTGTTTATAGAAAAAATGCAATTATAAATTGGTGCGAATACGATCAAACCGTGCTTGCAAATGAGCAGGTGGAGGATGGCAAATGCTGGAGATGTGGTAATGATGTTGTACAAAAAGAGCTTCCAGGATATTACTTTAACATCACAAAATACGCTAGCGAGCTACTTGACGATTTGAAGCTTCTTGAAGGCAAATGGCCAAATCAAGTAATTACAATGCAAGAAAACTGGATCGGCAGAAGCTACGGCTTGGAGTTTAAATTTTATCTTGATGAAGCTTCAAAAGAGGCTTTAGGTGGTAAATTTGATGGCTTTGAGGTGTTTACTACAAGGGCTGATACGATTTACGGCGTTAGCTACACAGCTCTTGCACCTGAGCATCCTATTGTAAAAGCGTTGCTTGAGAGTGATAAAATTGATGAAAGCAAAAAGGCAAAGATAAAAGCAATCCTAAATCAAAGCCCAAGAGAGCGTCAAGCGAGCGAAAAAGACGGAGAATTTTTAGGAATTTATGTCGCTCATCCACTTACCAATGAAAAAATCCCAGTTTGGGTTGCAAATTTTATCTTAGCTGACTACGGCAGTGGCGCTATCATGGCTGTCCCTGCACATGATCAAAGAGACTTCGAGTTTGCAAGTAAATTTAATCTTCCTATAAAGCCAGTTGTAAAACCACTTGAGGGCGAGAGCAACGGTTCTAAAGCATACTCTGAGTATGGAGTTGCTATAAATTCTGAGCTTATAAATGGACTTACTTCAGAAGAAGCTAAAAATTTCATAATAGAAAAATTTGAAAAAGATGGTTTAGGTAAAAGGATCACGAACTATAAATTAAGAGACTGGGGAATTTCCCGTCAAAGATACTGGGGTGCGCCAATACCTGTCGTGCACTGCAAATGCTGCGGCATAGTGCCTGAAAAAGAGGAAAATTTACCTATAGCACTGCCAGAAGATGTTGAAATCACAGGCGAGGGTAACCCACTTGATAAGCACCCAACTTGGAAATTTACAAAGTGTCCAAAATGCGGACAAGATGCGATCAGAGAGACTGATACGATGGATACGTTTGTGGAGAGTAGCTGGTATTTTGCTAGATTTGCGAGCGACGAGAAGACATGGGAGCAAAAAGCACTTGATGAAAAGAGTGTGAATTATTGGATGAATGTAGATCAGTATATCGGCGGTATCGAGCATGCAATCTTGCACCTTTTGTATGCTAGATTTTTCCAAAAGGTCTTAAGAGATCTAGGCTATCTAAGAGACGATGAGCCATTTGAAAATTTGCTAACTCAAGGCATGGTCTTAAAAGATGGTAAAAAGATGAGTAAAAGTAAGGGCAATGTCGTAGATCCTGACGATATTATCAATAAATATGGTGCTGATACGGCAAGGCTATTTATCCTTTTTGCTGCTCCTCCCCAAAAAGAGCTTGAGTGGAACGATAGCGCAGTTGAAGGCGCGTTTAGGTTTTTAAATAGGCTTTGGGAGAAGGCACAAACTATTAAAAAGATAGATAAACTGCCTGAGATAGACCATGAAAGCCTAAACAAAGATGAGAAATTTGCAAGGCTAAAAATTTATGAAGCGCTTAAAAAATCAACCGAAGTTTTTGGTGACACATTTGCTTTTAATACACTAATCGCTGCTTGCATGGAGGCACTAAACGCCATAAATGCACAAGATAACGAAGATGTAAATACTGAAGGCTTTTTTATTATTTTAAATTTACTCGAGCCTATTGTACCGCACATCGCAAATGAGCTTAGTGAAGAGCTTTTTGGTAGAAAAAATTTCACAAAGATAGCTGTAAAAGAAGATGTTTTTGTAAAAGATAGCATCGCTCTTGCAGTTACGGTAAATGGCAAAAAAAGGGCTGAGTTTGAAGTGGCAGCGAGTGAGAGTGAGGGTGAAATTTTAAAGCTAGCTAAGCAAAATGTGGCTAAATGGCTTGAAGGAAAAGAAATTTTAAAAGAGATTTATATAAAAGGCAAATTAGTAAATTTTGTCATTAAAGGATAAATTTTGAGATATTTTTTAGCGTTTTTTATTACGATATTTATCTGCGGATGTGGTTATAAACCAGTTTCAAAGATCACACATGATCTAGTTGGCGATAAAATTTATGTTGATGTGATTATCAGCAAAGAAGAGCCAAAAAATAGTGTTTGGATAAAGGATGCTGTAAAAGAGGGCATGGTCGCAAGGCTACATAAAAATTTATCAAGTAAAGAGAGTGCTGATACTTCGATAATTATTTCGGTAAAAGATTTAAATTACGAAGCAATAATTTATGATGAGTTTGGCTACATTACGTCATACAAAGCACATTTAAGCTTAAATTATAAGACTAAATTTAAAGATGGCACCGTAGTTGATATTCCAGCCACTGGCGAGTATGACTTTAGTGTCGCAAGACGTCAAAAAGATGTAAGATTTGCCGACAGTATTCTTAGTGATACTCAAAAATACGAAGCTATCAAAGAGGCATCAAAAGAGGCCTTTGATGAGTATATCGCAAGTTTAGCGGTAAAAGGATATAGAAATGGCAGCAGTAACCGTTAGTCAAATAGTCAAGGAAGCCTTAAATGAGATCAAAGATCGCCATTTGATGCTAACGCCAGAGAATTACACTGAAGTCTATAATGAAATTTCTAAAAAATATGGCTTTACAACAGAAGAGAGTAAAAAGATAGAAAAATATATCTCAAGGCTTGGTGATGAATATAAAAATCAAGCCTTGAGCCTTCATATAAAGACGGTCGATGAGCTTGTCGCTTTTATGACTGCTAGGCTCTCTAGAGGTGCTCAACAAGGAGCAGGTCTTGTGGCTGATGATAAAAAATTACAATCACTAAACGCATTTGCTAGAAGAATTCTCCAAGCTATCTCAATGCTTCACAATAAAGATGCAAAAAGCTTAGCAGAGCAAAGTATGCAGTTACTTGCTAGAAGATATGATGAGAAAAATCTTGAAGAGATGTGCCTTAGATGGTTTGACTTTGTTAGCTCTTACGACACTGAATTTTTAGAATTTTTGAAATATTATGGTGTTAGAAATTTTGATGATTTAAAGACAATGAGTTCTGAACTTGAGAAATTTCTTACACAAAAAGATGAAGATGGCGAAGAGGATGTTTTAATTCAGCTTTTAAGCCTTACTCTTGAACCTTCTATTACAAAGGATCTTGATGAAGAGCTTAGTGCGATAAGAAGTGCTTTGAAGCAAAATCCTAAAACCTTAAATAGCAAAGAATTTCAAGAAAAGGTAAAGGCATTTGTTGATCGCAGAATAGAAGAAGACAGAACGGAAATCATCGAAAAAGTTGGTTCGCTAAATAATGTCTTGCAAAATATAAGCGAGAGAATTTCTGATATTGCAGTTAGCTCGCAAAGTAGTTCTGACAAAGTAAAAAGCATTAAAAATGATCTAAAAAATGTAAATTTAAATACAAATAGCATTGATCAAGTAAGAAGCATGCTTATTGAGATCGCTGGTGCTTTGGAGATCGAGAGCAAAGAGCTTGGTATCGAGATGCACAATAGGCAAGCTACTATTTTAGAGCTTCAAAACAGAGTGAATAGTCTTGAAAAAGAGCTTGAGGAAGCTAAGCTGGAGAGCAAAGAAGACTTTTTGACAAAGGTATCTACTAAGCGTGCTTTGATGAACGAGATTCAACGCATCGAAGAAGCGTATAAACGCTATGGGACTGATTATTCTATCTGCTTTGTTGATATTGATTATTTCAAAAGCATAAACGATACTTATGGGCATGAGGCTGGAGATGTTATTCTTTCAGCGGTAGCTCAAGTGCTTAAGAAAAATGCCAGAAAGGTTGATTTTGTCGGTAGGTATGGCGGTGAAGAATTTGTAATCTTGCTTCCAAGTACTGGCTTAAAAGATAGTGTTAAATTTGGGGATAAGCTAAGAAGTATGATAGAAAATTTCAAATTTATCTATAAAAACGAGCGTATTAAGGTTACTATCAGCTCTGGTATAGCGACAAGAAGTGCAAATTTAAGTGAGACGATGACGCTTGAGGCTGCTGATAAGATGCTTTATCTCTCAAAAGAAAATGGTAGAAATCAAGTAATGCCAAAGATAATCGAGGAAAAATGAGCCTAGCTAAATTTCTTGATGGCAAACCACTTTATTACAAAGAGATTGATTATGGTAGGATTATTAGAGCGTATGCGACTATAAAAGAACATATAAAGCCATTTAAGATTATTCACATCATCGGTACAAATGGCAAAGGCAGCACTGGCCGCTTTTTAGCGCAAATTTTAAGCCAAAACGGTGCAAAAGTCGGGCACTACACAAGCCCTCATATATTTAAATTTAACGAGCGATTTTGGCTAAAAGGCGAGGTCGCTAGTGATGAAATTTTAGAGGCAGCTCATGAGCGTTTGCAAGGACTTCTAAGCGACGAGTACAAGGTAAAAACGAGCTATTTTGAGTATATGACGCTGCTTTCTGCGGTGCTTTTTGAGGGTTGCGACTACTTTGTCTGCGAGGCTGGCATGGGCGGTGTGCTTGATGCGACAAATGTCTTTGAAAAAGAGCTAAGCATTTTTACTCCGATCGGCTTTGATCACACAGCGATATTAGGCAATAGCTTAGAAGAAATTTCACGCACCAAATTTGAAGCCATGGGCGCAAGAGCTATTTTAAATGATGAGATGAACGAGATAAGTGTGGCTATTGCAAAAGAGATCGCAAGCAAAAAAGGCACAACTCTGAGCTTTCCAAGAGAAATTTTAGCCAAAGAAAATTTAAACGAGATTGCAAACTACGCGGATAAATTTAACCTACCAGAGTTTTTACGATCAAATTTAACTCTAGCCTACGCTGCTGCTAAAATTTTAGAGAGCGGTATAGACATAAAAAAGCTTGGTGCTCTTACGCTTCGAGGTAGATGCGAAAAGATCGCTTCAAATTTATACGCTGATGTCGGTCACAACGAGCTTGGCGCAAAGGCTGTTGCTAAGAAATTTAGCTCTAAAGAGTTTAGTGACAAGAAGCTAACACTAGTTTATAACTCATTTTTAGATAAAGATTTCAAAGCGGTTTTGGCAGCTCTTAAGCCAGTCGTCGAGGATGTGCTACTTTATCACTACCACTGCGAGGGCAGGGAGCTTGGCGGAGAGCTCATAAATAAAGCGCTAAATGAGCTTGAAATTTCACATAGAGAGTTTGAGCCAAGCGATATGAATGATATAAAAGAGGCAAAAAACGGCAAAATTTATCTAGCTTTTGGCTCATTCCATCTAGTCGAAGCCTTTTTAAAAGAGTACTATGCAAGCAAAGGTCTATGAGTATCTTTTAACACACGCCCCACAAATTCTCATCTGTGAAGATGACAAAGAGGCGGCACTCTGCGCTGATGCGGCTAGTTTTGCTGGCTTTAGCGCATTTAAACTACCTGATTTTAGAGCTAAAAAGGGCGATGATCTAAGAAGTTTTAACGAAGAGCTCTTTGAAATTTCATCCGTTCTTAGCAAATACTATAAATTTGATGGCAAAAAGATCATCATAAGCCCATTTAGCACGCTTTTAAACCCACTTCCAACGCAAAAAAACCTAGAAAGCTCAACGATCAAGCTAAAAGATAATCTAAATTTAAGCGAATTTGCTGACTTACTCATACGCTTTGGCTATGAGTGCGTCGATATCGTTGAGAGCGTTGGCGAGTTTAGCATTCGCGGCGAAGTGATCGACATTTATGGCGTAAATATGGACGATCCTGTTAGAATTTTACTCTTTGGCGATGAGGTGGAGAGTATCAGAAACTACAACACCGCCACGCAAATTAGCAACAAAGCCGAGCTAAGCGAAGCCGAGATCGTGCCGTTTATCGCAAATTTGAGCAAAGATGAGTTTGAAAAAGTTAGCCAAAAGATCGAGGATATGCAAAGCGATGCCTTGGTGAGCGATCTAAATTCGCTTGGATTTTGGGTGATAGATAGCTTTAGTGACTATTTAAAAGAATTTGACTCAAAGCTTGTTAAAAAGATCGATTTTGAAATTTATGATGTGCCTGAAGATAAATTTAAGGGTATTGAAATTTTACCCGAGCCAAAGGTCTATAAAGATCTAGAAGTTACTTTAAATTTTGACTTTTTTGAGCTAAATAAGAGCAAAAGTATAACCGTTCTTTCAAGAAATGAGGGACTTTTTAAGGGCTATGAGCTTGATGGCTTTGCAAATGTAAAGCTTGAAATTTCGCCCCTTGTGGTAAATTTAACCTCAAGCGACAAGATCGTAGTATCACTTAATAAATTTGAGAAAAAAAGGCGAGTTAAGCGCTCAAGTCTCGTGGTGGACGAGTTAAAAGTAAATGACTACGTCGTGCATGAAGATTATGGTATAGGCAGATTTTTGGGGCTTGAAAAGATCAAGGTTTTGGGCGCGACAAAGGAATTTGTGGTTATCGCCTACCAAAATGACGACAAGCTTCTTTTGCCGGTTGAGCATCTAAATTTGATAGATCGCTACATCGCGCAAAATGGCTCTATGGCGGTGCTTGATCGCTTAGGCAAGGCAAATTTTGCCAAGATAAAAGAGAAGGTTAGAGAAAAACTTTTCGCGATCGCCTCAAAGATCGTGGCGATGGCGGCAAAAAGGGAGCTAATCGCAGGCAAAATTTTACAAAAAGAGGATATCTCTTATCTAAATTTCGTCCAAGACGCTGGCTTTTCATATACGAGCGACCAGCAAAAAGCGGTAAATGATATAAAAGATGAGCTAAAAAGCGGCAAGGTGATGGACAGGCTGCTTAGCGGAGATGTTGGCTTTGGCAAGACCGAAGTTGCGATGAATGCCATATTTACCTGCATAAAATCAGGCTTTAGCGCATTTTTCTTCGTGCCAACGACGCTTCTTAGCTCGCAGCACTACAAGACGCTAAGCCAGAGATTTAGCAAATTTGGCATAAAGGTTTTTAGGCTGGATCGCTTCTCAAGCGCCAAAGAAAAATCAAGCCTGCAAAAAGCGCTAAAAGAAAATGAGCCCATAGTTTGTGTGGGTACGCATGCGCTTCTTGGCGTAAAGGCTGAAAATTTAGGGCTTATCGTGGTTGATGAAGAGCATAAATTTGGCGTTAAGCAAAAAGAGCAGCTAAAAGAAATTTCTCAGCACTCACACATCCTAAGTATGAGCGCCACGCCGATACCAAGAAGCCTAAATATGGCGCTTAGCAAGATAAAAACATATAGCATTTTAGCCACTCCGCCAAGCTCGAGGCTGGATGTGAGAACAAGTGTCAGAGAGTGGGACGAAAAGGTCGTCAAAGAGGCGATCATGCGTGAGTTAAGACGCGGTGGGCAGACCTTTTACATCCACAACCACATCGCAGACATCGAGCAGACGGCA
Source organism: Campylobacter concisus (assembly GCF_902460875.1). GTDB lineage: Bacteria > Campylobacterota > Campylobacteria > Campylobacterales > Campylobacteraceae > Campylobacter_A > Campylobacter_A concisus_AA. Next base: position 25,576 of record NZ_CABPVR010000007.1, read on the forward strand.
AATGAGCTAAGAAAAATTTTGCCAAAGCTTAGAATTTTGATACTTCACTCAAAGATAAATGCAAAAGTTGCTGAAGATGAGATGATGAAATTTGAGCGGGGCGAGTATGACTTGCTGCTTTGCACCAGCATCGTTGAAAGCGGCATCCACCTGCCAAATGCAAACACCATAATCGTAGAAAATGCTAATAAATTTGGCATGGCTGACCTACATCAGCTCCGCGGACGTGTAGGCAGAAGCGACAAGCAGGCCTACTGCTACTTTTTGGTAGAAGATAAAAACGCCATTAGCAAAGACGCTCTAAAACGCCTTGTGGCACTTGAAGGCAACTCATTTTTGGGCGCTGGCTCAGTGCTAGCCTATCACGACCTTGAGATAAGGGGTGGCGGCAACATCATCGGCGAGGCGCAAAGCGGCCACATCGAGGCTATCGGCTACTCGCTATATCTAAAGATGCTAGAAGACGAGATCAACAAGCTTCTTAATCAAGACTCCGCAAAGCTTGATAAGATCGATCTAAAACTTAGTGTGAGCGCCTTTTTAAATCAAGAATTTATAAGAGAAGATAGGTTAAGGCTTGAAATTTACAGGCGCCTTAGCAAGTGTAAAGAGGTAGCCGAGGTCTATGAGATACAAAGCGAGCTTGAGGATAGATTTGGCAAAATAGATATATTTACAAAGCAGTTTTTAGATGTCATCATCATCAAAATTTTAGCCCTAAAAGCTAGTATAAAAACGATCTCAAATAGCGAACAAAATATACTAATAACAAAAAATGATGATGAGAAAATTAGGCTAAAGTCACGTAGCAAGGACGATGACGATGTTTTGGCTGAAATTTTGGTCTATCTAAGAAAGGATAAGAAATGATAGATTGGGGTGTGAAATACGCAGCGATTTATAAGAGCACAAAAGGGATGTTAAAGCCGGTCGAGGATATCGATTTTGTCGATATCGACTCACTTTATGGACTAGAGAAACAAAAAGAAATTTTGCTAAAAAATACTAGAAATTTTATAGCTGGCGACGAGGCAAATCACGTGCTTCTTTGGGGTGAGAGAGGATGTGGCAAGTCAAGCCTTGTAAGGGCTGTTTTTACTAAGTTTTATAAAGAGGGACTTCGCATCATTGAGATCGGCTGCGAGGATCTAAAATACCTTGGTGATATCATCGATGAGATCAGAAAGAGTGAGTTTAAATTTATCATTTTTTGTGATGATCTAAGCTTTGAAAATGGCAGTAATGAGTATAAATTTCTAAAACCTATAATGGACGGCTCTATCCAAAAGCCGCCAAAAAACGTCCTTTTATACGCCACTTCAAACCGCAGACATCTAATAAGCGAGTTTAAAAGCGAAAATGAAAACTCAGAGCTAATAGATGGAGAAATCCACTACAGCGACGCAGCTCAGGAGAAAATTTCTCTCTCAGATCGCTTTGGTCTTTGGATCAGCTTTTATCAAGGCAACTACGATGAGTACCTAAAAATGGTTGATTTTTACTTTAAAGACTATAAAGGCAATAAAGATGAGCTTCATACGCTTGCTAAAAATTTCGCAACACTTAGAGCCAGCAGAAGTGGCAGAACAGCAAAGCAGTTTTATCTTACATTTAAAGAAAATTTAAAATGAGATCAACAGATCTGTTCATAGCTTTGCTAAATCACAAAAGTAGAAATTTAGACGAGCTAAAATGGCCAGGCGAGGGCACTTTTGAGATCATTTTAGGCGCTATTTTAGTGCAAAATACCAACTGGAAAAACGTAGAAAAAGCTCTAACTAATCTAAAAAACGCAGGTAAAGATAGCCTAAATGGTATCTGTTCTCTTGAAAACAGCGAACTTGCCATGCTTATAAAGCCAAGTGGCTTTTATAACACAAAGGCAAAACGGCTAAAGACGCTTTGTCTGGCTATAAAAAATGAATTCGAGAGCTTTGAAAATTTTAAAGAAAATGCCAGCCGTGAGTGGCTCATAAGCGTAAAAGGTGTTGGAGCTGAGACTTGTGATGCAATACTGGCATATGCTTGTGGCAGGTCATATATGGTCGTTGATGCTTATGCACTTAGGATAATGGCGTATTTTGACTATATTTTTGAGAGCTACGACGAGGCTGCTGAGTGGTTTAGCTCGCTTGATTATGATGAAATTTATAAATTTCTTGATAGCGAGAAATTTGATGAGGTTGAAATTTTAAAACTCTACCATGCTCTTATTTTGGAGTTTTGTAAAGAGAATTTCAAAGGTAAAATTTTAAGCCAAAATGGTCAAAAAATATTAAGTAGCATTAAAAATTAAACTACTAATATGTAACAACTCTTTATAAATTTGCCAAAGATTGGGGCTTTTTATAATCTATTTTAAAATTCTGTGCTAAATTTACACAAAATTTATCTTATTTAATTTAGGAGGAGTGATGATTTACGATAACATCATTAAAACGATTGGTAATACACCTATTGTAAAGATAAAAACAGGTGCTGATGAAGCCGAAATTTATGTAAAATTAGAGTTTTTTAACCCAGGTGGCTCTGTAAAAGATAGGATCGCATTTAATATGATAACTAAAATGCTAGCTGACGGTACGCTAAAATATGGTGATACTATCGTTGAGCCAACGAGCGGAAATACTGGCATTGGTGTAGCGATGTGCGGTGCTGCACTTGGTTTTAAAGTGATACTTTGCATGCCAGAGAGCATGAGTATCGAAAGACGCAAAATAGTGGCTGCTTATGGCGCACAGCTTGAGCTTACTCCAGCGTCTGGTGGTATGAAGGCAGCGATCGCAAGAGCTACAGAGCTAGCAGCTCAGCCAAATCATATAATGCTAAGCCAGTTTGAAAACAAGTATAACCCACAAGCTCACGAACTAACAACAGCTGCTGAAATTGTGGCTGATTTTAGTAAGCTTGATGCATTTGTAGCTGGTGTTGGCACAGGTGGTACAATAAGTGGCGTAGCAAAGATTTTAAAAGAAAAGGGCTATGATACTAAGATCATCGCAGTTGAGCCTGAAGCATCGCCGGTTTTAAGTGGTGGCAACCCAGGACCACATAAAATTCAAGGCATTGGAGCTGGATTTTTACCAAATACTATGAATATGAGCCTAGTTAGCGAAGTAGAAAAAGTAAGCAACGATGACGCACTAAACGCAGCTAGAGCAATCGCAAAAAGTGATGGACTCATGATAGGTATAAGCGGTGGTGCTGCTTACGTGGCTGCAAAAAGAGTGGCTAAAAGACTTGGTGCTGGCAAAAAAGTACTTTTCATAGCTCCAGATAACGGCGAGAGATACCTAAGTACAGAGCTTTACGGAGCATAAAAATATGTGGGATAGTCTAAAGGAGCTAGTTCAAACTGTTCATGAAAAAGACCCATCGGTACATAAGTGTTGCTTTTTGGCAATACTTATAAACACTCCTGGCATCCATGCGGTTTTGTTTCATAAAATTTCTCATTTTCTATATAAAAAAGAGCGTTTTTTTCTAGCTAGGCTCATCTCGCAAATTGCAAGATTTTTAACAGGCATCGAGATCCACCCAGGCGCAAAGATCGGCAGGAGATTTTTCATAGATCATGGTATGGGTGTGGTTATCGGTGAGACAGCAGAGATAGGTGATGATGTGATGATGTATCATCAAGTAACACTTGGAGGCACTGGAAAAGAGTGTGGCAAAAGACATCCGACTGTAAAAAATGGCGTGACTATCGCAGCTGGCTCGAAAATACTTGGTGCCATAACGATCGGCGAAAATGCTAAGATCGGCGCAAACTCAGTCGTACTAAAAAATGTCCCAGCAAACGCGACAGTCGTTGGTATACCAGCAAGAATAGTTCGAGTAAATGGGACAAAATTTGAACCAGAGTTTATTATCTAACCTTAAAGATTAGATAAATTTATTCTTACTTTTTATGCTTTAAAATTTGAGCATAAATTTCGTCTTTTAGTTTTAACTTCTCTTTCTTTAAATTATCGATTTCAGATGGTTTTACTAGATTGTCGTCTATTTTTTTATTTAGCTCATCATGTTTTTTGCAAAGAGTAGCAAAACGAGCATCGGTTTTCTTTAGCTCATTTATAAGGTCTGTATATTCATGTAACATATCGGCTCCTATAAAAATTTGAGAAATTTTATCAAGACTTTGTAAATGCTTGGATATAAAAAAGGTGCCAAGACATTGCTTAAATTTTTAAAAAGAGCGAGTAGAAAATTTATTTTATACGTATTTGAATTCTTCAGGTTTATGTTTGCTTTTTACAACGCGCTTGGTTAGACGTATTCCATCAACGGTACCGATGACTAAAAGCTTTGATCCTGTTCCTACTAATGTGTCACCATTTGGCATTGGCACAAAATTATTATTTATATCTCTAATGCCTACTATATCTGCATTTGTAATATTTCGTAGATGAGTCTCTTTTAATCTTTTAAATCTTATCCAAGAGTAATCAGGCACAAGAATTTCTTCTATATCAATAGGTGAATTTTTTGTATACAAAAACTGCTCTAATAAATTTTCCATGTCCGGCCTTACGCTCATAGCACTTAACCGCTGCGCGACTAAGCGAGATGGGCTTACTACATTGTCAGCGCCTAATTTTTTTAATCTTTGCGTATCGTCTTCTGTCTCTGCATTTGTGATGATATGATAAGGCTTTCTGCGACCTATCTCTTTTTCATAAAGTCTTACAGATGCTATAAGGGCGATATTATCAGCAATATTTGAGCTAAGAGTTATAAGTCCTTTTGCGCTTGATAGATGTGTTTTCAAAAAGGCAATTTGTGTGTGTGGCTGAGCTTTTATGAAATATGGATATTTATAAATTTGAGCTAGCTCTGCGATATCTTCTCTATCATCGACCACTACAAAAGGTATATGATTTTCGCGAAATTGAGCACTAAGTTCGATTGTGTATAGATTGTGATAACAAATAACGAAGTGATTTTTTAGTCTTGCGATCCTATAAAGCATGCGTCGTTCCTTTAAAATGCTAATTAATGTACCTCTTTTTAAAACCTCAACCACAATACCAATCGATAGTGTAAATATAATAAAACCAATAAGTATAAATGTGATAGTAAAAATTCTGCCCTTTGGAGTTATTGGAGCAACTTCGGTAAAACCAACTGTTGTAAAAGTCATACCAGCTTGGTAAAAGGCATCTATTAGTGAGAAATTATCTATTAAGACATAACCTAATGTTCCAAAAAGCAACAGTAATACGACTGAAATTAGTGGAAATCTAAAAGGTTTTAATTGTTCGTAAAGCTCAGTATCTAGGCTTATTTCTGGTTTTGTAGAGTTTGACCAGTTGAGGAATTTTAAAAGTCTTGAGAGAAAAGACATAAATTCCTCTTCATTTTATATTCTTAGTTTGATTGTTTCTTCATCGTTCTTAGAGTAGAAGCAGCAACTTGTATCTTTCTTGTAGTACCATCTTCTAGTGTAACACGAATCGTTCTAAGATTTGGCAAGAATCTTCTTTTAGTTTTATTGTTAGCATGGCTCACATTGTTGCCTATCATCGGTCCTTTGCCTGTTATCGCACATCTTTTTGACATTTTTTTTCCTTCATAAACAAAAATTTCTGCTGATTTTATCTAAAACAAACAAAAGTAATGCTTAAATAGATTTTTTTAAAAGAATTGATTTTTATTAATAATCTAGCTAAAATAACAACTTTGTCTA
>NZ_CABPVR010000007.1:31402-44422 GCF_902460875.1 Campylobacter concisus
AAATCTTGAGTGATACAAAATGCTTAGTAAAGAGTTGATCGAAAAAAATGTTGATTTTGTTTTACAGATGCCAACTCTTTTTGAAAAGATCGAACACTTCTTGTTAGCTGGTAATGTAACTGAGGCAGTTATTACTTTACAAAATATAGCATCTTTTAAAACTTATTTTAACTCCATTTTTAAACGTGCAAAATTTGATATTCCTTATGATGGCGACGATTTGGTAGTAATAGCAAATATGCTTGGCATTGATACTTTTAGAGCGATAGTGCTTTCTTATTTTATATTTTTAAAATCCCCAAAAATTTATAAGGTATTTAATTTTAAAATCGTCGATTTGATCGAGCTTAATGCTAAAATTTTATCAGATTGGCTAAAGGTATTAAATTCTTTTAAAGAAAAACGCTACAACTATTTATCACTTGCTCCGTATTCTATGGCCTGTATTATAGTGTGTGAGAATTTATTTTCGAAATTTCCATCTTGCATGTCAGACGTTATTTTGTATTCTGACGTAAGCTATAATAAAATTTTGCAAAAAAAATATGGCTTTAGTCTTTGGGATATTTTTTTAAAAGCAATGAATATGAATAAACAATCATTAAGTAGGATTGATAAAGAGATGCTTTGTTTTTTTGAGATTTTGCTCTCTTATGAGTCCAGTAGGCCTGAATTTTATGATTTTGGAGTTGATAAAATTTTAGATATCAATGTTTATCCAGAGATGCAAACCATTATATTTATTAAAAAAGCTCTACAAAAATGAAATTAACTTTTAATGGTTCTATGGCAATTATAAGGCCTTTTGGTTTTTTGGAAGCAGAGAATGTTCCGTTAAAATTAAGTGAAAAATACATAAACCAAATTTCATCGCGAGATATCAGCGCTATACTGCTTTCACTAAAAAAAGTTACATTTTTTAGTCCTATTTGGCTTGGTAGAGTAATTGAAAATTTAAGCGAAGAAGCGCAAAAGCTTGGCTTGGTATTTGCGATTTGCGATTACAATGAAATTTTTTATGAATTGATGATGAAAACAGTTAAGAATATTTTAAATATTTCAATGTTTGAAAGTGAAAATATCGCAAGCTTGTTTTTAAATAAATTTCTAAACAACGCAAATGACAAAGTTTTCATTTATAACTCAACTGAGCAGTACAAGCACTATTTGGCCAATTATCTCAAAAATCGATCATTTGATGTGGTTGAGGCTAGAGATGCGACCGAGTTTAATAAAAAAAAGAATTTATATAGTTATGCAGTATCACAGCTAAATCATGTGAGATTAAGACAAAATCAGATAGATACTTTTATAAAAGATGGTGTTGTTATTTATGCCATAAAAAGTTTTATGGACTCAGATTTTATTGAAGATTTTGATATGTCAGCTCATGATATTATGCTAAAAATCGGATATAAATTTTTTATTTTATGGGTAAATATTTCTGGCGCTTTAAATATAAGGGGTGCAAAATTTCTAATCAAACTTGCTAGCATTAGCAAAAGATCAGGTGCATTTATTTCGCTTTGTGGCATAAACGAATCAAATTTATCTATTGAATTAGTAACGTATCTTAAAGATGCAAATATATTTATCTATAAAAATTTAAATGACTTTTACAAAGATGACACTATTTTTTATCTTAAAAAAAGAGACTTTGATGCAGAGCCAGTAGATATTAACAAGAGCGTTGCTCAAATTTCATCTTATGTGACTCAAATTGCGAGCAAAATTATCTCGCAGTTAGCGGAAGAAGAAATTTTGTGTGTTGATACCAAAGTTAGTGCGCTTGACATAGAGGATGAGTGCGATTATTTGCGTATTTGTGTTCAGTATTATGGTGATATTTATGCAAGAGTGCTATTTGGTGTAAAAAAATATAAGTTAGATAAAATTTGCTCTATTTTTATGCCTGAAGGCAATGATTCAAATGATTATTTAAGTGGATATTCTCAAATTTTTAGTATCATTACGGATAAATTTTTGACTCATCTTTGGCAAAAAGGCATAAAAGTAAAAGTTAGTTTGCCTAAAATTTTATCCGATGATGTTTTTTTTGATCACAATAGTGTAGGCATCATGAATAGACTAGATGTAAAAGATGACGAAATAGGCTTTGTATTTGTAACCAAGTAAGGAGAAGAAATGTATGTTGCACCTAGTATTTTATCGGCTGATTTTGGAAATTTGGCAGCTGAGATAAGAGCTATTTGTGAGGCTGGGTGCGATCTGGTGCATGTTGATGTTATGGATGGGCATTTTGTGCCAAATTTAACTATCGGACCAGTTGTGGTAAATGCCGTTGCAAAAGCAGCCACAAAGCCACTTGATATACATTTAATGGTTGAAAATAACTCGTTTTTTGCTGATCTTTTCTTGCCACTAAAGCCAAAATTTCTAACCTTTCACATTGAAGAAGAGAAGCATCCATTAAGGCTCATCGATCACATCAGGAAAAATGGCGTTGGCCCTGGCATCGTGTTAAATCCGCATACGCCAGTTAGTGCGATCGAGCATATTATTGATGAAGTCGATATGGTGCTTTTGATGAGCGTAAATCCTGGCTTTGGCGGTCAGAAATTTATGCCAGTCGTGCTTGAAAAGACAAGGGCACTAAGGGAGCTAATAGAACGCAAAAACGCCAAGTGCCTCATCGAAGTGGATGGCGGCGTAAACGGACTAAATGCGCCTGATCTTGAAGAGGCTGGAGCTGATATTTTGGTGGCTGGCAACTACATCTTCTCGTCAAATTCTTACAAACAAGCCATTCGCGCCATAAAGCTTGAGTTTTGAAACCAAAAAAACAGCGTTTAGAAAATAGCATAGAAATTTTAGCCAAGCAAAATTTAAGCTATCATGAGTTTATTTTAAGATTTAGCGATATTGAAGAAATTTCATCACTCATTGACGTGCGCGATCTTGATATGTGGCGAACCCTTGGGCTTGACATTACCAGAAATGAAGAGAATGAGATCGAGCTTGGTACGAGATTTAGAGATATTGGCGAGCAGGAATTTTGCGTGGTTGATATCGAAACGACTGGTGGTACGACGAGTGGTCAGATCATTGAAATCGGTGCAATCAAAATGAAAAATGGCGTTGAAATAGGGCGTTTTGAAAGCTTTGTGGCAGCTCCTGTGGTACCTGAAAATATCACCGAGCTAACCGGCATAAAGGCTAGCGATTTAGTTGGCGCGCCAAATTTGCTAAACGTACTTGAGCGGTTTAAAATTTTTCTAGGAACTAGCGTCTTTATAGCGCACAACGTAAATTTCGACTATGGCTTTATCTCTCATAGCCTGAATGAGATCGGTCTTGGTATGCTGCTAAACAGAAAGCTTTGTACCATCGATCTTAGTCGCCGCACTATCGCTTCGCAAAAATACGGACTTGGCTCGCTAAAAGAGCTTCTTGGCATAAATAATACCCACCACAGAGCGTTAAATGATGCAATAGCAGCAGCTGAAATTTTTAAAGTCTGCCTCACACGCCTACCTTTTAGTATCCAAACGACAGAGGATCTCATAAACTTTAGCAAAACGGCTCCAAGCGTGAAGCTAAAACCTGAACCGGTTTTGTGTGCGAATTAGCAATAAAAAATTATCCATAATCCTAAATTTTATCATTAATTTTTATGTGATCTTTGTTTTTAAAGGATTGTGGGCAGTTTTGCTAAATTTTATAAAAAAGGAGGCAAATGAGTCAGAAAAATTTAGTTTCAAATTTAATCTCAGCTGACGATGAGATGCTCGCTTTTTTGTCAAATTTTGGTAGAAATTGGTGCGTGAGTAATGATGGAGCGGAGTTTATAGAACAAAATTTGACCTTTATCGGCTCAAAGCTAGTTTTGAGAAATTTAAAAGGTTACAAAACGGTTAAATATAAAAATTTTGCCGACATTAAAAAATTTCTCAGCTCAAATCCAAGCATCAAAAGTAAAATTTTAAGTGGTGAGATAAGCTACATCGGCGATAGTTTAACAAATATAGAGATTAAATTTGCGCCTGAGTATTTTTATGATTTTTTAAAATTTATAGTTGGAAATATCCCAGAACATCACTATTTTTGTAGTCCCAAGGAGGACTGGATATTGTTTATTGCGATGGAGGGATATGTGGAATTTGGTGTTTTGCACTAATAAATTTATTTTTAAGCAGTTGTCTAAAATTGTCCATAAAAACAAAATGTGAAAGAAAAATTATTCGTAAAAATTCTTAAAATTAACAAAAAACCGGGCTTGCATCCTAACACCGCTTGTTGCTAGCAAAATTTAATCAATTTTTTTATATAATCCCTATTTTTCACAAAGGCAAAAAGATGGATAGAAAATCTTGGAGTTCAAGGCTCACATACATTTTAGCTGTTGCAGGAGCTACGGTTGGCTTTGGCGCGACGTGGCGCTTCCCGTATCTAGTCGGGCAAAACGGTGGCGGCGCTTATGTGCTCGTGTTTTGTATCGCGATGATCGTGATCGGCATACCGATGATTCTAGTTGAAAATGCGATCGGTAGACGCCTAAAATGCAACGCTGTGGATGCTTTTGGTGGATCGATAAATGGCAAAAAGATCAGCAAAAAGTGGCAGATCGTTGGCTGGATGGGGCTTGTTGGTGCTTTTGGCATTATGGCTTACTATATGGTTATTGGTGGCTGGGTGCTAAACTACATCGCCCAAATTTCATTTGGTTTGCTTGATCTCTCGCATGTGGTTAGTTTTGAGGAGACAAGTGCGTTTTATGAGCAAAATATCGTAAGCAATCCACTTGCTATCAGCTTTGCGACTCTTGTTTTTGTGCTGGTTAATTACGCTATTTTGGTGCAGGGTGCGGTCGGCGGTATCGAGCGATCAGCGAAATTTTTAATGCCACTACTTTTTATTTTAATGCTTATTATGATCGCTAAAAATATCACGCTTGATGGTGCAATAGAAGGCGTAAAATTTTACTTAACGCCTAATTTCTCAAAGATAAATTTAAAGCTTTTCGTTGATGTTTTGGGGCAGGTATTTTTTGCGCTCTCGCTTGGTTTTGGTGTGATGATCACGCTTTCTAGCTTTGTGAAAAAGGATGAGGGTTTGGTTAAAATTTCTATCATTACAGGCATTTTAAATACGGTAATTGCCGTGCTTGCAGGCTTTATGATTTTTCCTTCTCTTTTTAGCTATGGTGTATCGCCAGATAGTGGTCCAAGCCTCGTGTTTAAGAGCCTGCCGATCGTTTTTTCTCACATGCCATTTGGTGGTTTTTTTGCGGTTGCGTTTTTTACACTATTAATGATCGCCGCGCTTACAACATCACTACCAATATATGAAGTAATAATCACAACACTTCAAGAAAAATTTAAGATAAAACGCAAAAAAGCAATATTTTTAGTCCTTGGTGGTATATTTGTTTTAGGAAATTTACCTTCGCTAATGGCCACAAACATACTAAGTCATGTAAGCATTTTTGGTAAGAATATTTTTGACGCATATGATGCAATAAGCGCAACGATATTTTTTGTATTTACATCATTTGGTTGTGCAATATTCGTAGGCTGGGTGCTAAAAGATGATGCAAAAAAAGAAATTTTGCAAGGTAGTGAAAAACATGCAAAACTAATAAATATCTGGTTTTGGTATATAAAATTTGTCGTACCGTTTATCATTTTGGTACTTTTTATCAGCTCGTTTTACGATAATTTTTTAAAATAGGGCGTAAAAATATGTTTTATTTTTTACTCGGTATTTACTTTTTTTACGTTGCCGCAAAGGCGTGGCTGGCGATTTTGCAGATAAACTTTATCCGCGCAGAGGCTAAAAAGCCAGCCGTCGTGCTAGAGCAGAATGAATACGAAACCGCTGCCGCCGTAGCGATAAGCAATCAAAAATTTGAGCTAATTAGCCTACTTTATCACGCTGCGATATTTATGATGTGGGCGTGCTGGGGGCTTGGCGCGATATCGGGGCATGCCTATAAAACGGGAGATATAGGCGATAATGTCTTTATGGTTATGGTATTTTTGCTTGTTTCGTCGCTGCTGGAGCTACCGCTAAACATCTACGAAACCTTCGTCAAAGATAAAAAGCTCGGCTTTTCAAACGTAACGCCTAAAATTTTCGCGCTTGACCTGCTTAAAACGCTCGCGCTAACGCTGGTTTTTGGCACGCTGTTTGTGTGGCTGGTGCTACTTTGCATTAGATTTTTGGGCGATTTTTGGTGGTTTTGGGCGTTTTTGCTTAGCTTTGCCATCGCGCTTGTTATAAATCTCATCTACCCGACGCTCATCGCGCCAATTTTTAACAAAATGCAGCCGCTAGAAGAGGGCGAGCTAAAAAGCCGTATTGAAGGGCTTTTGGCGCGGTGCGGGTTTAAAAGTAGTGGCGTTTTTACGATAGACGCTAGCAAGCGCGACAACCGCCTAAACGCCTATTTCGGCGGCCTTGGCACGACTAAACGCGTGGTGCTTTTCGACACGCTCGTTAAAAAGCTAAGCTTAGATGAGATAATCGCTGTTTTGGGGCATGAGCTGGGGCATTTTAAGCATAAAGATATCCTAAAAATGATCGCTCTAAGCGCGGTTATGCTTTTTGCGATGTTTTTTATATTTGGCAACATCCCTGACGCGGCGTATCAAGCGCTTGGGCTTCATAGCGGAGGCGGCGGAGTGATCGTGTTTTTGCTGCTTTTTTCGCCGATTTTCGGGTTTTTATTTTCGCCGGTGAGCTCGTATTTTAGCCGCGCGAACGAATTTGGCGCCGATAGATTCGCTGGCGACGTCTCAAACAAAGCTGACATGATAAGCGCGCTAAAAAAGCTAGGCTCCGAAAACAAGGCCTTCCCGAAGGCTCATCAGCTCTATGCGTTCGTCTATCATTCGCACCCAAGCCTCTTTGAGCGTATAAACGAGCTGGAAAATGAAAGTTGAAGAGGCTCTTAAAGAGGCTAGTTTAAGGCTAAGCTCACTTTGCCAAAATCCAAGCAGAGTGGCTAAAATTTTGCTTATGAACTATCTTGACGTGAGCATTGAATGGGTATTTTTAAATCAAAAAAATGAATTTGATGAGAGCGGCTATTTCGCTCTAGTTAAAAGGTATGAAAACTACGAGCCTCTTGAATATATAACTGGTAAAGCTAGCTTTTATGGGCTTGATTTTTACGTGGAAAGTGGAGTGCTTATCCCAAGACCTGAAACAGAAATTTTAGTGGATAAAGTAATAGAAATTTCACGCGAATATAAAGAGCCAAAGATCGCAGAAATAGGCACAGGGAGTGGCATTATTAGTATCATGCTAGCTCTAAAAACAAAGGCAAATATCGTAGCAACAGACATCAACGAAAAAGCTTTGATGCTTACTAAAAAAAATGCAGATAAATTTGATGTAGGTGGGAGGATCAAATTTTTAAACTGCTCTTATGTGGATGAAATTTTAGAAGATATTGATATTTTGGTTTCAAATCCGCCATATATTGCAAGAGGCTATAAACTTAGTAAATTTGTACTAAATGAGCCAGAAAGTGCGCTCTTTGGAGGCGAAGTAGGAGATGAAATCTTGAAAGATATTATTCTCATAGCCAAAGATCGTAATATCAAAAACGTTGCTTGTGAGATGGGGTACGATCAAAAAGCAAGTATGCAAAAATTCTTAGAGGCCAATGGTTTTGAGTATAGTTTTTACAAAGATTTAGCTGGCTTTGATAGAGGCTTTTGCGCGAAGTTAAAAATATAAAGGAGAGAGTTTGAGAGGAGTTTATTTTTTGCTTTTGGCAGTACTTATAGGAGCTGAGCTAACGCTTGGTATCTTGGTGGCGCCAGTCATATTTTTCCCACAAAGCATCATAGGAGATGGCGTACTTACGCATTTTATGAGCGGTCAAATGATGACAAAGATATTTTTGAAATTTAATTATATTTTGCTTTTTGTAAGCATAGTTGTAGTGATTAGCGAGCTATTTGATCTTAGAAAAAAGCTTATTTTTTCACTAAAATTTAGCATGTTAATGCTTGCTTTTTTAAATTTGGCTTTAGCTTTGAGCTTTGTATTTTTCTTTACACCTTTTATAGTTTACGCTCAGAATTTGGGGGTCGATGCGACACAGACGGCTGAATTTGCCAAAATGCATAGTGCAAGCGAATATGTGATGAAAATCATGCTTGTTTTACAAATCATTTTATTTTTTGTGAAATTTAAGATTAGCCAAAATGAACGCAAAGCCTGATATTCAAGTTTTAACAAATTTTCTAGCTGAATACACGACGGCGATGGTGAGCGCTGGCACCTACACAGCGCGTGTAGAAAAGTGTGTAGATCGCATAGCTAAACACTACGGCTACGATATTAGCGTGACGATTTTCGTGAAGTATTTTACGATTAGTGTCATGGACTCGGTCGACAACTCCCTGCGCCGAACCTATGTGAAAAAGATCCCGTTTGGTCATGTGAGCTTTAACCGCATTTCCGAGCTTTCATCGCTTAGCTGGCGGATTTTAGATGAAAATTTAAGCTTAAACGAGGCAAAAGAGCAGTTTGAGGGCGTCATGCGCATCGGGGCGAACAAATTTGCAAGCTCGCTTATTTTGATCAGTCTTGCAAATGCGGCGTTTTGCAAGCTTTTTGGCGGTGATATGGGCTCGGTAGCTTGCGTATTTTTCGCGACGCTCGTGGGGTATAGCCTTAGATTTGCGCTTGCTAAAATGGGCGTAAATTTAAAAATCCAGTACGTTTTGGTCTCGTTTGTGGTCTCTTTTATCGCCTATCTTGGCGTATTTTACGGCTTTACGCACACTAGCGACGTGGCGATCGGTTCGTCGATACTGTTTTTGATGCCGGGCGTTTTTCTCATAAACTCGGTCTTTGATATCCTAAATGACAACACGCTAGTAGGCATCAGCAGAGCCGTGAGCACGGGCATCCTGATACTTTGCATCGCGGTGGGCGTCTATATCACGCTCTCGCTTAGCAATGCGGAGATTTTACATGTTTGAGCTTTTTACCGCAACTCTCATAGACGGCGCTTTTGCCGCGGTGGCGGGGCTTGGCTTTGCCTACGCTAGCTCTCCGCCAAAAAGGACTCTCGCATTTTGCGCGCTACTTGCGGCTTTTGCGCACGCTAGCCGCTTTTGGATCATGCAGATGGGATTTTTTAACATCAGCGTCGCTACGCTTATTGTCTCATTTTTAAGCGGAATTTTGGGTATGCTCTTTGCCAAACGGCTCAAAGTGCCCGCCGAGATCATCGCGTTTCCCGCGCTTTTGCCGATGGTGCCTGGGGTTTACGCGTATAAGGGTATTTTGGCGCTGTTTTCGTTTCTAAACGAGACTGATATTGCTAAGAAAAACGAATACCTAATCATATTTTTCGACAACGCTATCACGACCACGACGGTCTCGCTAGCTCTAGGCGTGGGCGTTTCGGTAGTGCTGATTTTGTTTTACGATCAGTCCTTG
This sequence comes from Campylobacter concisus, assembly GCF_902460875.1. Lineage (GTDB taxonomy): Bacteria > Campylobacterota > Campylobacteria > Campylobacterales > Campylobacteraceae > Campylobacter_A > Campylobacter_A concisus_AA. The sequence goes on from NZ_CABPVR010000007.1 coordinate 40,829, forward strand.
ATGATTACTCGCGGCGCTAAGTGTGATCTGGCGACGAGAAAGATGCGCGAGTAATTTTAACTTTTGGCATAGAAATTTTGTATGGCTTTTTGATAGTTTTTATTATTTTTACTAGATATTTTCTCAATTTAGCCGATATAGCTTAAAACTAAATTTTAAAAAGGATTTATGATGTTAAGCGGTATCGGCGGATTTTCTATCGTCGCTAAAAATTTTCAGCTAAACGAAAAACATAGCATAAAGAGTCAAATCATATATAAAAATGAAATCTCGCAGCCGAATACGGTCGAGCACAAATTTAACGAAGTTTTAGGCTATAAAGTAGATGCGGACGGATATTTTACGTCCGAATTTAACGAAGCCGCAGGTATCCCAAAGGACTACAAAATCCACTCTGATACCTTAAAATCTCTCGTGAACGTAAATACTAATTCGGGCATTTTAAAAGCTGATTTTAAAAACATAGATATAGCCAAAACAGTCGGCAATGCATATAAAATTTTATCCCAAGTAGTTGGCGAGGACGTTTTAAATTCCAAAGAAAGTTTTAACAAAGAAGATCTCGCTAAATTTCCTCAAGGATATGAATACGACAATAAAACGCTCAAGGTATTAAAGCTTCATAGCAAAATATCAGACTATATGGGAGCCGATAGTAGCTTTCAGAGAAATGAACGAACTAGCATAACGACTACTTTTTATAATAGCTCCACGATCGGTTACTACTCAGAGCATAAGAGCTTAAAACCCTCTACCGATATATTAAACAGCAACAGCGGCGGCAAAGAAGATATAAACAGCGGGATGTATTTTGATACTACAAAAGACAAATATACGGGTAAAGACGGCAATATAACCAAAGGCGGGCTTTTGATCGGTATTTTAAACAAAAATAGTCACGCCATAGAAGGTGAAACCACCTATCACGGCAAGATTAACGGGCTGGATAAAAACATATCCTCGCAAGAGTACCAAGCAAAAATTAAAGCCTTTACCGACTTGCATGGACATAAATACGATAAATACTCGCAATCTTTAGTAGATTCATTGCCTCAAGATTTAAAAGATTTCGTAGATTTTGCAAGGAGTTTAAAATTTGTCGGCGAGATAAACGTTAGCGACGACGGCAAAGAATCAAAAAGCCTCTTTGAAATAATGCAAGAGGATATGAAAGAGGCGCAAAAACGCCTAGAAAAGCTAACCAGGCAAGAAAAGCGAACGCAAAAGATGCTGGGTAAAAACAGAAAATACGACAAAGAGCTAGAGCAAAATACTAGAAAAAATTTAGAAGAACTTCGGGCGATGATGAAATTTAACGCTAAGAGCGTGGATATAAAGGCTTAAAAGGATTAATATGATAAGCGGCGTAAACGGATTTAATGCAAACGTAAATTTTGATTTTAGTAGCACTCACGGGTAAAATTTAAAAACGCATGAGGAAAAAGAGACGGATATAATGGGTCTTTTAAGAAAAATCAGTAAAATGTGCCTTAATCTAAAAGCCTAAGGAGTGGCTGTGAAAATACGAATCTACTACGAAGATACCGATGCTGGTGGCATAGTCTATCATACAAACTACATAAAATTTTGCGAGCGAGCTAGAAGTGAAGCATTTTTTCAGGCTGGATTAAATTTCACAAAAGAGGGCGGATACTTTGTAGTTTCGTCGCTTGAGGCTAAATTTATAGCTTCTGCTGTGCTTGGCGATGAAGTATTTGTTAGAACTAAAATTTTAGAGCTTAAAAAAGCTAGCCTTGTTTTGGAGCAAGAAATTTATAAATTTGATGACAAAAATGCCGAAAAACTACTCTTTAGAGCGACGATTACGTTAGCATTTATGAAAGAAGAAAAGCTTGCTAAGATAAATGATGAGATAAAGAAATTTTTGGAGAATTCTAAATTTTAGATCGTGGCTAAGTTTAGAAATTTAACTTTAGCCACTTTGTGCTTTTACATTGAGCTATTTTGATCGAGTAAAATTTCTTGATTTGCTTCGTTAAAGTGGTCGCTTTTTGCGTTATAAATTTTAACTCCATATAAAACTTGAGAGTTTTCAACTCTTTCGGTAAAAATTCTATCAGCACTTTTATCTATAAAATTTGTATATATATACTCGGCACCAAAAGCACTTGAATAGCCGATTTGTGAATATCTAAAATCTACATCAAAAAGATCACCAAGCCCCAAAAATAAGTCGTTAATAGGATTTAGTGAGTTTGCAATGAAAAGATTTTGTCTATCTCTTTGCGCGATGGCATTAAAGATATTTGGTAAAAAATTTATCTGCGTACTTAAAAGTGCGTATGGTTTTATCTCAAAGCCCCTCATCTGCGTTGCTACAAGAGAAGCTTTGACGATTGGGATGTTTAAAAATATACTTGCATTATCAAATTTGGATTTTTTGCTTAAAGTATCGTTTAAATTTATATCTTTGCCTACGATAGAGGCTTCATGATAATCGCTACTTTGCATGCGGACATATTCATTTAGCTTTTGCCCTAATGAACTACCATCATCAAATGCAACTATTTTTTCGTTAGAGTAAGCTAGCAAAGCTGAAATTTGCTCTTTATAATCAATGCCACCAAAGATCAAATTTGGCTTTGGATTTATGATAAAAGAGCTATGAACGCTTGGAATGTAGATAAGCTCATTTGATAGAACTAGCGAATTCATAATGTTTGCACCATTTGATGTAAGGGCTGCGATAAAATAATTAAAGCCTTGGACTCTAGCCGTTTGCATAGCATTTGTAAGACTTTGTGGGCTTTCATCGTTGCTATTTATAAATTTGATCTCAACATCTGCATCTTGCTTTAAGACATAGCTTAAGACCGCGTTTGATACAACATTTGCATAAGATTTTATAATCTTTTGTGGGATGATTACAGCGATTTTGCCGCTTTTATTAACTTTTAAAATAGCTTCACCACCAAGAGAGATATAAAGCTCCAAAAGAGCGTTATCGTCTATTTTTGTTGGCTCAAATCTCGCCATAAAACTAGCCAGTAAATCAGCCTTGATAAGCTCATTTAAGCAGGCATTATCACAGAATTCTGGTTCTAAATTTATATAAGTAATCTTTGCTGGAGGTATGCTTGATATACTTTGGTTTTTTGTAACATTACTCTCAAAATTTATCTCATCTTGCGATGCAAAAATAGTCGAAAAAATGGCTAAAAAAAGTAAAATTTTTCTCATATCACTCCTTTGATCTTACTTAAATCATCTATAAAAATATTTTCAAAACTAGGATTTTTGCTGATCCACTCTGGCGAAAACGTTGGTAAAATAAGGCTGTTTTCATTTTTTAAAATACTACCTCTTATGCTTGAAAATCCGCCTTTTAATAATAAATTTGGATATAAATGGACAAAAGCTTTCTCTCCTAAAGCCACGATTATCTTTGGCTTTATCAGCCTAATCTCTTCAAACAAATAAGGACGACAAAGCTCAATAGAACGGCTTAAAATTGGACTTTTATCATCATTTTGTGAAATTTCACACCGAAGTAGAGAACTTATATAAATTTCTTTTATATCTAAATTTAAACTTTTTTTTATTGCATTTTCTAAAAATTTTTTACTGTTATTT
>NZ_CABPVR010000007.1:44511-62435 GCF_902460875.1 Campylobacter concisus
AACATGATTTTGCTATTTTCATTGCCGATGCCAGCTGTTACGCCTTTTGAGCTATTTCGCAAAGAGCAAAGAGAGCATTTTTTTACTTCGCGGTTTAGCTCATCAATATTGTTGTAATCATGATAATTGCTTAGACTAAGAAAATTTTTATCAATAAACTTGTAGCCAATTAGTTTTAAGAAAAATAATTTTTTTAAAAGCCTATTGTCTTTATTAAAATTCATTTTTGGATTATAACTTGATTTGCTTAAAGTTTGAGTTATGGCTTTTTAAGCTAAGTTATTCAAAGGAATTTAAGTATTGCTTTGATAAAATCCCACTTTTTATATTAACTTTAAGGATAGAAATGAAAAGGACTTATCAGCCTCATAAAACCCCTAAAAAACGCACTCATGGCTTTCGCTTAAGAATGAAAACTAAAAATGGCCGAAAAGTAATAAACGCTAGACGTGCTAAAGGTAGAAAAAGATTGGCTGCTTAGCTGGTTTTGAGTCGTTAAGCGGCTCAAAAGAATTCTCTCAAGTTTATAAAGAGGCTAGCAAGTGGCATTGTGATGCTTGCATTGTTTTTTATAAACCAACAAATGAAAAAAAAATAGCAGTAGTTGCTAGTAAAAAAGTAGGAAAAGCGGTAGTTAGAAATAGAGCTAAAAGACTTTTGAGAGCCGCTTTTTTTAACATTTCTAGTGAATTAAAAGATGGCACATATATTATGATCGCAAAAAATGGAATTACAGAAATTTCATTTGAAAAAATTTGTAAAAATTTAAGTTGGTCTACAAAAAAAATGGGATGTTTAAAATGAAAAAAATTGCGATTAAAGCTATCGCTTTTTATCAAAAATATATTTCCATACTTCTACCAAAAAGCTGTCGCTATTACCCGGCTTGCTCACAATACGCGATTTGGGAATTTCAAACAAATAGTTTTTTTTCTGCTTTTTTTGCAACATTTATGCGAATTTTAAGATGCAATCAACTTTTTAAAGGCGGTATCAACTACCCAATCATCTACAAAAAATTTAACTTATGTTTTATATCTCAAAAAAGTGATACCAGAAATGTAAATTTTTGGTTTGTCCCTTGTCAGAATGGTAAATTTTATGTCGTAAAAGTATTAGATAAATTAAAGGAAAAAAATTAAAATGGAACAGATGTCTATGCAAAAAAGGTTGCTTCTTGCAGCGCTTTTATCTATTGTTTTTTTTATAGTGTATGATTTTTTTATGCCAAAAAGAGTGGTGCCTGAGCAAAACCAAACTACAATGTCTCAAGCAATAGATCAAAATAAAGCTCCAAATATAAATCAAAATACATCAAAATCAAATGAAAATTTAGCTTCAAATGAGATAATCGCTACTATCAAAGGTCAAAGCTACGAAGCAAAAATAGATAAGCTAGGAAGAATTTCAAAATTCTACTTAACTGAAGAGAAATACAAAACTGAAGATGGTAACAAAATAGAGCTTGTTTCGCAAAATCCATTGCCACTTGAGCTTAGATTTAACGATAGTACGCTAAATACCGATGCTTTTAAGGTTGCATATAGTAGTGACGCTAGTGAGATAGATGCTAGCAGTGAGCCTAAAACTATAAAACTTACTCAAAATTTAGATGGAGTTACAGTCATAAAAAATATCAAATTTTACCCAAATGGCAGATATGAAGTTGAAGTAAATTTAAGTAAAAATGTTGATTATTTCATCACTCCTGGTTTTAGGCCAAACATCGCAGTAGATAGCTATACAGTTCATGGCGTGATGCTTAGAAACACGGATGATAGCCTAAATATTATTGAAGACGGTGATGCCAAAGAGGTTAAAAACTATGCAAATACCACAATAGCGGCCGCATCTGATAGATATTACACAACGCTATTTTACTCATTTGAAAAGCCATTTGAAGTAGCCGTAGACAAAGATTCTAACAATAATCCTATTCTTTTTGTAAAGGCAAATGATAATTTAAAATTAGGCGCATATATCGGACCAAAAGAGCATAAAATTTTAAGTTCGATGGACGAGAGACTAAATGATGTTATTGAGTATGGTTGGTTTACATTCATAGCAAAACCGATGTTTGCATTTTTAAATTTCTTACATAATTACATTGGCAACTGGGGTTGGGCAATAGTTGTGCTAACGCTTGTTATAAGGATAGTTTTATTTCCACTTACATATAAGGGTATGTTATCTATGAATAAGCTTAAAGAGCTTGCTCCAAAGGTAAAAGAGCTTCAAGCAAAATACAAAGACGATAAGCAAAAGTTGCAAGTTCATATGATGGAGCTTTATAAAAAGCATGGTGCAAATCCGATGGGTGGCTGCTTGCCGATCTTGCTTCAAATTCCGGTATTTTTTGCGATCTACCGCGTCTTGCTAAATGCGATCGAGCTAAAAGGTGCTCCTTGGGTACTTTGGATACACGATCTTTCGGTAATGGATCCATATTTTGTGTTACCTATCTTGATGGGGCTAACGATGTTTTTACAACAAAAGCTTACACCAACGACATTTACTGATCCTATGCAAGAAAAGGTGATGAAATTTTTACCTCTTATATTTACATTTTTCTTTGTGACATTCCCAGCTGGTCTTACACTTTACTGGTTTGTAAATAACGTTTGCTCAGTTGTTCAGCAAGTATTTGTAAATAAACTTTTTGAAAAACATAAAAAAGCTGCGGAGGTAAAGGCTTAATGAAAATAGAAGCAAATACTCTTCAAGAGGCATTTCAAAAGGCAGCTGAGCAGCTTAACTGCTCAGTAACTCAGCTGGATATAAAAGTTTTACAGCATCCAAGCAGTGGTTTTTTGGGATTTTTTAAAAGAAGTGCGATCATTGAAGCAAATTTAGAAAATCAGCCAAAACCACAACACAAGCCAAAAAATGATAAAAATTTTGTTAAAAAAAATGATGAGAACGAGGCTATAAAAGAGGATAAAAAGCAAGCTAAAAAACACGATCATTGTGATAAAAAGCGAGGTTCTAAAAAATATAGAGATGAAAAAAGCGAAACTAAATTTGAGCAAAAAGAGCATAAAAATGAAAAGTCAAATTTAAGTGAAAAAAATGAAGTTCTAGCTAAAGATGCATTTGTTCAAAAGAGTGAAGAAGAAGCTGAACCAGGATATGTGATAAAGAGACTTGATGAGCCAAAAGAAATAAAGGAGCCACAAGCTAGTAAAAATGCTCCTAAAAATATTTTAGATAATTCTATTATTGAAAATTTTAACCAAACTGATGAAGAGAGTGCGGCTCAAGCTTTACAAAAAGAAAAAAAAGAAAAAGCAACAATCGACTTTGATAAAATTTTACCTGAGATTAAAGATGGCATGAACCGTCTTTTTAAGGCAAGTTGTTTTGATATTAGTAAAATTGAAGTTAGCAAATTTGACGATGAAACGGTACTTATAGAGCTTGATGGAGCTGATGCGGCTCTACTTATAGGTAAAGAAGGTTATAGGTATAAAGCGATATCTTATATGCTTTATAACTGGCTAAATTCAAAATACAACCTCGCTATCCGTCTAGAGATCGCGCAATTTTTGCAAAATCAAGAAGCGATGATGGATCAGTATCTAAATGGCGTGATCGAGCGTGTGCAAAATAGTGGTAGAGCTCAAACAAAGCCACTTGATGGGGTTTTAGTTAAGATCGCACTTGAGAAGCTTCGCGAGAAATTTCCAGATAAATATGTCGGTATAAAAAGTGGCAATGACGGCAAATTTGTCGTCGTAAATGACTTTTTCAAAAAATGAGTGAAACTATCGCAGCCCTTGCCACAGCTTATGGCATCGGCTCAGTTTCTATCGTAAGGCTTAGCGGTAAGGATGCTCTAAGCATCTCTTTAAAACTTCTTAAACTTTCAAATTTAGAGCCAAGATACGCAAAACTAGCCAAAATATACTCCCTTGATGATGAAATTTTAGACGAAGGCATCGTTATATATTTTAAAGCTCCAGCAAGCTTTACAGGCGAGGATATCGTCGAATTTCAAACTCATGGTGGTGTGATGGTGAGCGAGAGAATTTTAAATGAGCTAGTAAGAGCTGGTGCGAGGCTTGCTATGCCAGGCGAGTTTAGCAAGCGAGCATTTTTAAATGGCAAGATGGATCTAGCTAAGGCTGAGGCTATGCAAGGGCTCATCACTTCAAAAAGTGAGATCGCTGCTAAAATTTTGACTCGCCAGATGCAAGGCGATCTTAGTAAATTTGTAGGAGAGATCAGAAGCGAAGTTGTAAAAACTCTTGCCTTTGTTGAGACGATGATTGACTATGCTGATGATGATCTGCCTACAAATTTACTAGAGCAGACTAAACAGATGCTTTTAAAAAATAGCGAGAAACTAGAGCGCATAGCCACTCTTAGCGAGCAAAGAAGAGGGCTGATCGATGGCTTTAAGATTGCTATCGTTGGTAAGCCAAATGTTGGCAAAAGCTCCATTTTAAACTCATTTTTGGCATACGAGAGAGCGATCGTTAGCGACGAGGCTGGCACGACCAGAGATAGAATAGAAGAAAATTTCAAGATCGGCTCACATCTAGTTCGCATAATAGATACCGCTGGTATCAGAAAAGATGCTGGAAGGATCGAGCAAATCGGCATAAACTACTCAATCTCTGCCATAAACGAAGCTGACATCATCCTAGCTGTTTTTGATGGCTCAAATCCAAGCGACGAGCAAGACAAAGAGATAATTAGGCTTGTTTCTAACTCAAATAAAAAAGCCTTTTTTATCCTAAACAAAAGCGATCTGGCGTTTAAATTTGACATAGAGCTAGAGGGCGCTATCAAAATTTCAGCAAAAACCGATACAAGCGTAGTTTTAAAAGAGCTTGAAAGCTACCTCAAGACGCAAGACACCGACGAGATCATGCTAAGCTCAAACCGCCAAATTTTAAGTTGCAAAGAGGCGAGCGAGGCTTTAAGAAGAGCATTTTTAAGGCTAAATGAAGATGAGCTAGAAATTTTTGCTTATGAGCTAAATAGTGCGATAAAGGCGCTTTCAAGCATCACAAAGCCATTTGAGAGAAGTGAAATTTTAGACGAGATGTTTAGCCATTTTTGTTTAGGAAAATGATAGTTTTTTTGGTTAAAATTTTCGTTTTTTAAAGGAGAGAGAATGAAAATTTTACTTATAAATGGTGGCAAAAAATTTACCCATTCAGATGGCAAGCTCAATTAAACACTTCACGATCTTGCGTGCGAAAATCTCGCAAAAATGGGTCACGAGATAAAGCAAACTACAATAGATCATGGCTATGATATAGAGGCTGAAGTCGAGAAATTTCTATGGATGGACGCAGTAGTTTGGCAGATGCCAGCTTGGTGGATGGGCGAGCCTTGGATAGTGAAAAAATATATCGATGAGGTCTTTACTGCAGGCCACGGCAAGCTTTATACGAGCGATGGCAGACACAGGGTCGATCCAACTAAAAACTACGGCAAGGGTGGCTTGCTAAATGAGAAGAAATTTATGCTAAGCCTTACTTGGAATGCCCCAGCTGAGGCATTTAGCGATCCAAATGAGTTTTTTGATGCGTGCGGGATCGATGGAGTTTATTATCATTTTAGAAAGGCAAATGAGTTTTTGGGCATGAAGCCACTTCCATATTTTGTCTGCTACGACGTGATAAAGATGCCAGATGTGCCAAGATATCTAAAAGAGTACGAAGCGCATCTTGAAAAAGTTTTTAAAAATACGAAATAGAAATTTAAAATAGAAACAAAACTGCAAACATAAATAAAAGTGGCAACAAAATAGCTACGAGCTAGGTTTGAAAATTTTGCCACTTTTTATTGCCATATTAGTAAAAATAAAACACTGGCATAAATTTTAAAATGCTAATATAAAAAGGCCTTATCAAAGTAGGCAAAATTCTCTCAATAATGCTTTATTCTGCTAAATTTCAAAAGGCTTTTTAGTAACTTTTTATAAGCAAGATTGTAAAATGGCTTAAAATTCTTAAAAGGTTACATCAATGGATAAAGCTACCATACAAGCACATAAAATCAGCGACGAAGAGTATGAGGAGATCTTAAAAATTTTAGGACGCGAGCCAAATTTGCTAGAGCTTGGCATATTTTCAGCGATGTGGAGCGAGCACTGCAGCTACAAATCAAGCAAAAAATACCTAAACGGCTTTCCGACAAAGGCGCCTTGGGTCATCCAAGGACCTGGTGAAAATGCCGGCGTCATCGACGTTGGAGACGGGGTTGCTGCTGTGTTTAAGATGGAGAGTCACAACCATCCAAGCTTTATCGAGCCGTTTCAGGGCGCTGCAACTGGCGTTGGTGGAATTTTAAGAGATGTCTTTACGATGGGCGCAAGAGTCGTTGCGAATATGAACTCGCTTCGTTTTGGTGAGATAAGAGGCGAAAGTGAGCTGGCTAAAAAACATAGATATCTACTAAAAGGAAGTGTCGCAGGTATCGGACACTATGGCAACTGCATGGGTATCCCAACGATCGGTGGCGAAACTACCTTTGATCCTAGCTTTAATGGCAACATCCTAATCAACGCTTTTGCGCTTGGTCTTTGCAAAAGTGATGAAATTTTCTACGGCAAGGCTGAAGGTTTAGGCAATCCAGTCATTTACGTGGGCTCAAAGACCGGTAGAGACGGACTTGGAGGTGCTGTGATGGCGAGTGATAGCTTTAACGACGAAAACAAATCACTTCGCCCAACGGTGCAAGTGGGCGACCCATTTGCCGAAAAGCTGCTTATGGAGGCGTGCTTAGAGCTCTTTAAAAAAGACTACATCATCGGCATCCAAGATATGGGTGCAGCAGGGCTTACAAGCTCTAGCTTTGAGATGGCTGGCAGAAGTGGCAGTGGTATGAAGATGTATCTAGACCGCGTGCCGATGCGCGAAGTTGGCATGACGCCTTATGAGCTGATGCTAAGCGAGTCTCAAGAGCGTATGCTAATATGCGCCAAAAAGGGTTATGAGCAAAAGGTGCTTGAAATTTTTAGAAAGTGGGACCTTGACGCTGAGATCATCGGCGAGGTCACAAGTAGTGGCGTGATGCAGCTTTACTGGCATGGTGAGCTTGCAGGCGAAATCCCTATTGGCCCACTTAGCGAGGCAGCTCCGGTGCTTGATCGTCCAGTCACACGTCCAAAATACCTTGATGAGATTGCAAATTTAAAAATTCCAAATAATGTTGATAATAAAACTGCATTTTTCAAGCTTTTAAAAGAGCCAGAGGTACTAAATAAAAGCTTTATCTACGATCAATACGACGCAAATATTCAGACAAATACTATAAAACAGCCTGGTCACTTAGGCGCCGCAAGTATTAGAGTAAAAGGCACTAAAAAGGCCGTCTCTATGGCTGCGCAGTGCGATCCTAGAGCAAATTTTGTTGATCCTAAAATTGGCGCTGCAAGAGCCGTCGCGGCAGCTGGTAGAAAGGTAGCGATGAGTGGCGCTGTGCCACTTGCGATCACCGACTGCCTAAACTACGGCAACCCGCAAAATCCAGAGGTTATGTGGCAGTTTAAAGAGGGATGTGAAGGCATAAAAGAGGCTTGCCGTGAGCTAAATACACCAGTCGTTAGCGGCAACGTGAGCCTTTACAACGACACCGACGGCGTGAGCGTCTATCCGACACCAGCCATTGTCACAGTTGGCGTAAATGAGGATGCAAACTTAAATCTAAAAAGCACATTTTTAAGCGAGGGCAGGGCAATTTACCTGCTTGGTGATACAAGTGGAGAATTTGCAGCTTCACTTTATGCAAAGGCGCTATTTAATGTGGTTGGCGGTAAGCTAAAAGAGGTTGATTATAAAGCTGAGCGAGCCCTTTGGGACCTAGTGATTGAAGCAAATAAAGAGCAAATTTTAGAGTTTGCAAATAGCGTAGGCGTAGGCGGTCTTGCTATTACGCTAGCAAAAATGGCTAGTATTTCAAATATCGGCGTAAACTGCGAAGCGAAATTTAAAGAGTCAAATTTTATCTTTGATGAAAGCTTTTCAAGAGCAGTTGTTAGCGTGAAAGACGAGGTTAAATTTGAAGCGCTTGCTGCTAAATTTGGTGTGAAATTTGAAAAGATCGGCGTTAGTGGCGGCAGAAGATTTAAACTAAATGATATTGATGAGAGCGTAGACGAGATAAGAGAAATTTATCTAAATGAGTTTGCAAAAATAGTTAGAAAAGAGGATTAAAAAATGGCTTTGAAAAAGGGCAAGGTCGCTGAGGCTGAAAATGAGCAAAAGGAAGCAGAACAAGTTGAAAAACGAGGCGTAGCAAAGCCGCCAGTGCTTTTTAGTAAGACACAAAATTTAATAAAATCAATCGAAAAAAGACTAAACGCTACTTTGATAACTTACTATAATTCAAACGCTGGTAGCGTTTGCGGCAACGACGCAAGTGCTATGTATGAAATTTTAAAGGGTAAAAAGATAGATACTGCTTATCTTTTTATAAAAAGTGATGGTGGAAGCGGTATTGCCGCTCTTAGGATCATCACCACACTTAGAAATTACTGCAAAAATTTAATAGCCCTAATACCTGCAAACTGCGCCTCAGCTGCTACCATGATGGCACTTGGCGCAAATGAGATTGTCATGGGACCGCTTGCCTATCTAACGCCTGTTGATACTTCACTCAAACACGAGCTTAGCCCGACAAACAAAGGCAATGAGCTTGTGAGCGTTTCGATGGACGAACTTAGTCGTGTGGTCAAGCTTTGGAAAGAGCAAGATAAAGATAGACCAAACGACACAAACCCTTATAACTCACTTTATGAGTATATTCATCCACTAGTCTTTGGTGCGGTTGACCGTGCTAGCTCGCTATCGCTTAAGATTTGCACCGAGCTTCTTAGGTATCACATCGATGATGATAAAAAGATCGCAGAAATTTCTGAAAGGCTAAATGGCGACTATCCAGCTCACGAATATCCGATCCTCTTTAGAGAGGCGCACGAGATCGGCCTTCATGTAAAAAAGATGGATGATGATCTAAATGAAATGCTTCAGGAGCTAACGCTACTTTACTCTGAGATGGGACAGCGGGCTTTTACTGACTACGATGAAAATAGCTACCACGATAACAATATTGCAAACATCATCGAAACAAATGGCAAGCAAATTTACTATCAGATAGATAAAGACTGGTTCTACCGCCCTGAAGAGCGTCGCTGGAATGTGATGAATGACGAGAGCTCTTGGCGTAAAAACGAGCTAGTAAATGGCAAAATAAAAAATACTATCTATCACTTGTGGTAATTTATGAATTTTATCTTTTACATTGTTCTTTTTGTCGCTTTTTATTCGCTTTTTTCTGTCTATAAAAGCGGCAATGCTTCACAAGGAAAAAGAGAAAATTTAGCCTTTGGTGAGGCTAAATTTCTTGTGGCATTGCTTGCAAAAGTAGCTAAAAGTGATGGCAGAGTTAGCGAGCTAGAGGCTAGGCTGATCACTCAAGTGCTAGATGATCTAAGCCAGAAAGTTAGCGGTGTTAGCGGTGTGCGTGAGTATCTAAAAGAGGTTTATAAGAGCCAAAAAGAAAATGTAGATAACGCCTACGAAACCGCTAGAAACTACAAGAGTGCTTTTAATCTAAACTACGATACATGTGTCGCCAGACTCACATTTTTTCTAAATTTAGCCTACATCGATGGAGAATTTAACAAAAGTGAGCAAGATGTTATAAGAAATATCGCTTATGGATTTGGCATTGATAAAGAAACACTTGATGAGATCATCTTTAAATTTGATAGCTTTTATGGCTCAAGATTTGATACAAATCTCGATGAAATGGTCCAAGAAAAAGATGCGTTTGAGGTTTTAGGACTTAGTAAAAATGCAAGTCTTGAAGAGGTAAAAGCTCGTTACAAAGAGCTTGTAAGGCAGTATCATCCTGATATCTTAATGGGTAGGGGCGAGAGTAAAGAGGTGATCGAGCGCTCAACTAAAAAGCTTCAGGAGATAAACGAGGCTTATGGGCGTTTGAAAGAGAAATTTGGAGCTTAGATGAAGAAATTTATTATTTTGCTGCTAGCAGTGGCTGGCTTTTGTAATGATTTTAAAGTGGTAAATGTCGATGGAAAAGAGATAAAATTTAAGCTTACGCAAAGCGAGCTTTATCAAGATCAAAGGTTAGTCATCAGCAACTACGATGTTAAAGATAGCAATGTGAGTATAGTATTTGTCGATAAAGATGGCAACAAGAGCGACATTATGTCAGTTCAAGCAAAAAAATTAAATGAAATTAGTGAGTATATCTTTTCGTATGATCGCGGCATAAAGATGATGAAATTTAGTTCGAAAAAGCCGATATGCGAGGCGCTTGAGAAAGAGGAACCTGTAAATTTAAGCGTATTAGATGCGAGATATTTTGACGGCAATCAAATTTCAAGCTATGCCTTTAGCGTTGATATTGTTGGTCAAAAGCGTGAAAACTTTGTAGAGAGAAAAGACTATTATATAGATGCGGCTACAAATGTTATGGTTACGCTAGAAGTCTTATCGATAAAGAATATCGCAAAGGATATAAAAATGGGGCAGCTTCTGCTTGTAAAAGGTATGTGTTTAACAAAAAGATAAAAAATTTAATAAAGGAGAAAAAATGAGAGCATTGCTTAGCGTTAGCGATAAAGAGGGCATTGTAGAGTTTGCAAAGGGGCTGGAAGAGCTTGGCTGGCAGATACTTTCAACTGGCGGTACATTTAAGCTTTTAAAAGAAAATGGTATCAAAGCGACTGAAGTTAGCGAATTTACGGCGTCACCTGAGATGTTTGAGGGCAGGGTAAAGACCCTTCATCCAAAGATCCATGGTGGCATCTTGCACAAACGCGACGACGCTAGGCACGTGGCTCAGGCAAAGGAGTATGGCATCGAGGGCATTGACCTAGTTTGCGTAAATTTATATCCATTTAAAGAGACTACCATCAGGACTGATGACTTTGCCGAGATCATCGAAAATATCGACATCGGCGGCCCAGCTATGGTAAGAAGTGCGGCTAAAAATTTTAAAGACGTGCTCATAGTCACAAACGTACTTGACTACGATGAAATTTTAAAGCGCCTAAGAGAAAAAAGCGATGATTATGAGTTTAGAAGATCGCTGATGATAAAGGCATTCGAGCACACAGCAGCTTATGATAGTATGATCGCAAACTATATGAATGATAGATTTAATGGTGGTTTTGGCGATGCTAGATTTATCGTGGGAAGCAAGGTTTTTGATACAAGATACGGAGAAAATCCACACCAAAAAGGGGCACTTTACGAGTTTGATTATTTCTTTACAAATAACTTTAGAGCTCTAAAAGGCGAGGCAAGTTTCAATAATATGACCGATATAAATGGTGCATTGATGCTTGCAACTAGCTTTGATGATGCTCCAGCAGTGGCTATCATCAAGCATGCTAATCCTTGTGGTTTTGCTGTAAAAGATACTTTGCTTGAAAGCTACGTGGCAGCGCTTAAATGTGATCCGATATCAGCTTACGGCGGCGTGGTCGCGATAAATGGCACGCTTGACGAGGAGCTTGCTAAAAAGATAAATGAAATTTATGTTGAGGTCATCATCGCTGCAAATGTCGATGATGCCGCGCTTAAAGTATTTGAGAGTAAAAAACGCATCAAAATTTTCACTCAAGACAATAAATTTTTAGTTCGCTCAAATGATAAATTTGACTTTAAACACGTTGATGGTGGATTTGTATTTCAAGAAAGAGACTATGTAAAGGACGAAGAGCTTGAAAATATGAAGCAAATGAGCAAGAAATTTGCAACTGGTAGTGAGCTAAAAGATGCTCAGATTGCGTGGAAAGTGGCTGCACTAACGAAGAGCAACTGTGTAGTTTACGTAAAAGATGGCGCTATGGTAGCTATTGGCATGGGTATGACAAGCCGCGTTGATGCTGCTCGTGCAGCCGTGGCAAAGGCAAAAGAGCTAAAGATCGATCTAAGCGGCTGCGTACTTGCAAGTGAGGCGTTCTTTCCGTTTAGAGATAGTATCGACATCGCTAGCAAAGTGGGCGTAAAATGCGTCATCGAGCCAGGCGGTAGCATCAGAGATGATGAGGTGATAGAGGCTGCCAATGAGCATGGCATGTCGCTATACTTTACTGGCGTTAGACACTTTTTACACTAAAATTTAGGGGCGCTTGCCCCTTTCTTCACACTTTATAACTTTAATTTTCGTATAATCTTTCAAAAACAAAAGGAGATAGAATGAAAAAGATCTTAAAATTTATCTTAATGGCGGCAATGTTTTTTGGTCTAAATTTGATGGCAAAAGATGAGCTTATAAAGGAGCAGACGATGGCAGGGCAAAAATTAAAAGAAATTTATCTAGCAGGTGGTTGCTTTTGGGGTATGCAGGGATATTTTAAAAAGATATTTGGTGTAGTGGATACAAAGGTAGGCTACGCAAATGGCAAGAGCGAAAATACTAGCTACCGCGAGCTTCATGAGAGCGATCATGCTGAGACACTTTATGTAAAATACGACGAAAATAGAGTCGCTTTAGCTGAAATTTTGGCTCACTTTTTTAGAGTGATCGACCCGACATCGCTAAATAAACAAGGCAATGACGTCGGTAGGCAGTATAGAAGCGGAATTTACTATGTGAGCGAAAGTGATCTGCCAACGATAGAGAGCTTTATGAAAATAGAGCAAAAGAAATTTAAAGATAAGATCGTGGTTGAGGTGGCGCCACTTAAAAATTTCGTCTTAGGTGAGGAGTATCATCAAGACTATCTTGATAAAAATCCTTTTGGATATTGTCACATTGACCTAGGTTTAGCTGATAAACCGCTTTACGATGAGGCAAAATTTAAGCCGCTTAGTAAAGATGAGCTAAAGAAAAATTTAAGTAGCGAGCAGTATGCCGTGACGCAAGAAGCAGCGACTGAGAGGCCATTTAGCAGTGAGTATGATAAATTTGATCAAAAAGGTATTTATGTAGATATAACGAGCGGAAAGCCACTTTTCTCAAGTGCAGATAAATTTGATGCAGGATGTGGCTGGCCAAGCTTTACAAAGCCTATCACAACAACAGCTCTTTCATATAAGGAGGACAACTCGTTTATGATGAAAAGGGTCGAAGTTAAGTCTCAAAATAGTGACGCGCACCTTGGGCATGTTTTTGACGATGGCCCAAGCGATAAGGGTGGGCTAAGATATTGCATAAACGGTGCGAGCCTTAAATTTATACCGCTTGAAGATATGGCTAGACTTGGATACGAGGAATTTATACCTTACGTAAAATAGCTTTTGTTGAAGCAAATCAATAGTTTAAAAAGTTTAATCAGAGTATAATTCTCCAAAATTAAAAGGAGAAAAAATGAGCGATTTTTTCAAAAATGCGGAGCAATTTAGTGTTGATGGTGCAACCGTGCCATTTTATAAATTTAATGAAAATGGTGTAAATTTTGTTGGCTTTGACTCACGTCCTTGCGTGCCGCCAGAGCCAATGGTCAATGCATTAATCGCTATTAAATTTGCTGATAAAAACACAAAAATTATGATGCTAAATCATAAATTTCCAGCTGGTCTTATACCAAAGATAGATAAGAGCTTTGACATAGAGCGTGAAGATATAGATGGTGGGGCTGTAAAGATGATTTTTAGCCTAAAAGACGGTGCAAACATAGAAGACGTAGATACGAGTCTTTGTCACTAAGATGCTTTTAAATACTTATGCACCACCATTTAAGTTAGTTGGTGGATATTTTATTGCTGGAATTTTCTTTTTAGCATTAAGTGTGCCAGCATTCTTTTATGCAGATTTTGATGCGATTAGGTCACTAAATACAGCTGGTTTTTTGCATATATTTTTTGTTGGCTTTGTTATGAGCATTATCATTGGAGCACTCTATCAGCTAACCTCAGTCATCTTAGAAAAGCCATTTTTTACCGCAAAAGGTGCTATTTTAAATTTGGTTATTTTTTGTCTATCATTGCTGGGTATGTGCTACGGGATGTTATTTGCTGAGGCTAAAATTTTACAAATTAGTGGAGTTTTGCTTTTTTGCTCACTTGCCTTTTTTGCTACGACTTATGCACTAAGCTTTATGGATAATGAAAAAAAGAGCTTTGCGGCCTTTGCACTTTTTGTTTCAGCTATCTTTTTGGTAATTGGAATAACGCTTGGTTTTTGCTTGCTTATGATACTTAGTGGCACGCTGATGCTTGATTTTGAGATGACACTAAAATTTCACGTCTATTTTGTGCTAGGTTTTGTATTTCTTGTGATACTTGGAGCTGCTAGCGTACTCTTACCTATGTTTGCATTGGCTCACGATCTAAAATTTACACTTAGCAAGGCCTCACTAGCATGCTATATTTTGGGTGGCATCTTACTAGCTTTTAATGAAAATTTGTCTATTTTGTCAATATGTGTGGCGGCTTTACTTTTTATAGCTCAAGCACTTTATATTTTAAAAAAGCGCGTTAGAAAGGCGTATGATTACTGGAATGTAAATATAGTGCTTTCGTTGGTGGCTTTGCTTGGTGCTGCTGTTTTTATAGCTTTAGACAAATTAAATTTAGCTGCATATTTTTTAATATATGGCTTTTTATTTGCTTTTATCGTAGCTCATCTTTACAAGATCGCACCATTTCTCATATGGTATCACTACGTAGCACCTTTTGTCGGAAAGGTAAAAGTGCCACTTCTTGATGCCATGATACTAAAAAAGATAGCTTATTTTGGTATAGCTTTTAATGCTATCTCGCTTCTTTGCTATCTTTTCTCAACTTGCTTTGAACTAGAAATTTTAGTGCAAGCTGGTATGATGTTTATAGCTCTTAGTATAGTTTTACTATCAATAAATATAATAAATATTTTTAGATTTACTGGTTTTAAAGGATAAAAAATGAAAGAAAAAATTTATAACGCACTGTCAAATATAGTTGATCCAGAAGTTGGCTTTGATATCGTTTCGCTTGGACTTATATACGATGCGAGCTGCGATGAAAATGGCAAAGCAAAAGTTACTATGACGCTTTCAACCAAATCTTGCCCACTACATGAAATGATACTTGGCTGGGTAGAAACTGCCGTGCTTGATATAGAAGGTGTCAAAGAGTGTGAGATCGATCTTGTCTGGGAGCCTGAGTGGAATATACAAATGGCAAGCGATTTTGTAAAAGCACAACTTGGAGTTTAAATTTTAAGTTTTTAGATTTGAAAGTTTGTAAATTTTTAATAAGCTAGAGAGCAAAAGCTCTCTAGAAATTTTAAGGAGTTTGTTTTTTTATTAGTCCATTTGATGGCGCATAAATGATGGCACATCAAGTTGTGACATATAGTCTTCGTCATATCCACCACTAACTTTTTTAAGTCTTAATATACGCTCTTTTTTTATGATATCGCTTGCATTAGAAGTTTGTACTTCATCTTTTTTTTCAGTTTCTTTTTGTGAGCTTTGAAAACCTGTGGCTATTATTGTAACTTCAACTTTATTGTCTTCTATTTTATCATCAGTTGTTGTACCAAATATAATTTCAGCATCTTCATCTGCTGCCTCATGAATAATACTCATCGCATTATTGATATCAGCTAGTGGACAACTAGGGCTTATTCTAAAATGAACTAAAATACCAAATGCACCATTTATTGTCATGTTATCAAGAAGTGGTGATTGTATAGCATTTTTTATAGCTTCTTGCGCTGCATCCTCGCCACTTGCTTCGCCAACACCCATTAAAGCTAGTCCTCTATGGCTCATAATCGTTCTAACATCTGCAAAGTCTAGATTTATATCGCTTTTTCCTGAGTCAAGTACGATCGTACTCATACCATTGACGGCTCTTGCAAGTACTTCATCAACCATTTCAAAGCTTTCTTTTATACCAGCATTTTTATCAATTAGTGTTAAGAGTTTATCGTTTGGAATGACTACAATAGAATCGCTTTCTTTCCTGAGCTCTTCAAGGCCACAATCAGCCAGTTTTCTACGTTTTTTTCCTTCAAACATAAAAGGCATGGTAACAACTGCAACTGTTAGTGCACCAATATCTTTTGCAGCTTGAGCAACTACTGGAGCTGCACCTGTACCAGTTCCACCACCAAGTCCTGTACCAATGAAAACTATATCTGATGTCTCAAGTGCACTTTTTACTTCATCGTAGCTCTCTTCAGCAGCGGCTTTTCCTATTTCAGGTCTCATGCCTGCACCTAGACCTTTTGTTGTCTTTTCTCCAAGCTGTATTTTTGTATGTGCAAGAGAATTTTCAAGAGCCTTAGCATCTGTATTAGCAACAATAAGATCTATATTTAAATTTGGATTAACTCTTATTATGTGGTTGACCATATTGCCACCACCTCCACCTACACCTACGACTTTTATCTTTGCACCATAGATGCTTTTATTTTCTTCTACTGTGAAGCTACTCATTTTTGAAATTCTCCTTAAAATAATTGTGTAATACTATACCAAAATTTTGCAAAAGCATTTGGCTTTTTTTCTTGTTTGCTAATATCTGCAATATTGGCAAGCTCTTCTTTGTTTTTTGATTTATTTGCTATCTCTAATTCAAAATCTTTATCAGAAAAACTATCCTCTTTTTCATTTGGATCCTGCACCTCTTGTCCAAAATTTTGTACATTTTCTTCTTCTACAAAAACATTTCTAAAATTTACTTTCGGTTTTGAGGCTATTTCCCCTTGGTATCTCATTTTTTTCTCAGAATCAATCTCGTATGGGCTAAAGTTGCCAGCACCATACAAACAAAGCCCTATAGCACAAGAATTTGCTGGGTCTCTTAAAATTTCAAATAATCCATCCATTTCTTTTGGTTTTGCTATACGAACTGGCATTTTATCAAATATCGCAGATGCAAGATCCCTAATACCTTCTAGCTTAGTCATGCCGCCAGTAAGTATTATTCCAGCACCAATGCTATCTTTATAGCCGCTATCTTCTAGCATCTTAGCAAGTACCATAAGGGTTTCTTCTGCTCTGGCATATATAACATTTGATATTATGTCTAGTGAAACTTCGTGGCTTTTTGTTTCATCTCCAAGGATCGGGAGCTCTATTAAATCAACTGACTTATTTATTAAAGCGCCATAACCTAATTTTATCTCTTCTGCCTTTGGAAGAGGTGTATGCAGAGCCATAGAAAGATCATTTGTAATGTTTGCTGAGCCAACAGGTAAAAATTCATTGTATCTTATAGAATTTCCAGAATGTACCACAAGATTACAAGTCGCACCACCCATATCAACAAGTGCGGCACCAAGTTCTTTCTCATCTTTTGTTAATGTTGCTATCGCAGAAGCATATCCTGAAAGCACTATATTATCTAGTTGAACACCTGCTAAATTTACGGCTTTTCTTAGGTTGCTAATAGATGACTTTTGTACTGTAACAATATGTGTTTGAACTTCTAGCCTACTACCGTTCATACCTATTGGATCTTCAATATGTTCTTGCCCATCTACTTTAAAATTATAAGGAAGCACATGTAGTTTTTCATATTCATGAGGTATGTCAGCCGTATGATCGGCCATTTGCATAGCACGCTCAATCTCTTTTATACCTATTTCATGATTTGGTATATTTACTACACCGCTACTATCAACGCTTTTTGTATACGCACCAGAAATAGAAACTATGACTTTTTCATAGCGTGTTCCTGCAACTCTTTGTGCTTCTATCAATGCATTTTTTATCGACTTTGCAGCTTGTTCAATATTAGTTATAACACCTTTTCTTATTCCCTGCGTTTTTTCAGTTCCAATTCCAATTATCTTAATACCATTTTCATCATGTTGTGCTATTACTGCACAAATCTGGAAAGAGCCGATATCTATACCTAAAATTTTTGTACTCAAGATAAATTACCTTTTGATATATTCTTTAACTTCATAGTATTTTTTAAGTTTGTTTGTTAAATCTTTTATTAGCTCATTATTTTTAAGCATTGTAACGTTCTGCTGTGTTATTTGCTTAT
>NZ_CABPVR010000007.1:62541-64626 GCF_902460875.1 Campylobacter concisus
ATATTATCTACAAGCAACCTTTGTTCCAAAATGTCGTATATAACGGCCTTGTCTTTTAATATAACATAATCTTTTTTGTTGTTAGTTTCAAAAAGTTGAGAAACAAAAGCTCTAGTTTCACTTTCATTTAGTCCTAAGATAGAGCCATTTATATCTCTACTGATAAAGCCTATATCAGTTCCTTTGAAATTTTGTAAAGACTCTTTTGCTATGGTTATTAAGTTTTCTTTTTTCTTTTTATCTTTGTAAATTTCAAGTACCATTGCTCTTGCTTGTTCAAAACTCATAGGTTGTGGAGGAGTTATGCTTTTTACCCTAACTATCAAATATCCATCTTTGTATGTAAATGGTTTTATAACCTCACCAACTTTTGCCCCTTTTATTTCATCAAGTGAGAATGTTGCATTATCTTCATTTATACTAACAAATTCATTTGTTGCAAGCTCAGCTTTTTTGATAGAGGTATATTTTTTTAAAGCATCAGTCTTGCTTTTCTCGATATTGTAGTCTTTGACAACTTCAGTCTTTACTTCGTCAAATGATTTGATTTTATCATCAGAGCCTTTGTATCTCTCCTTGTTTTCGTTATAGTAGTCACTCAAAGTAGTTTGATTTACATCATTTTTATTTGACTCTATAAAGTATGTTTCTAGACCGTATATAGTCTTTGTCATATAGTTGTTTTTATTTGTTTCCCAAAGATTCTTTAGCTCTTTTTCATCTATTTTTATATCGCTTTGATTAGCATTTATTATCTGTATTGCTAATTTGTCTTGCATAAAAAAGCTTGCTTCCATCATTGCAATGTCTTCTTTGCTAGCTGGTAAATTTAAAATAGTTCTAAGCTTATCAAGTAGTATTGTTAGTTTTAAATTTTCTTCAAAATCAGTTGGATTTATTCTAGCTCTTCTTGAAATATCGTAGTATAAATTTTTATCAAAGGCACCATCTTTTTGAAATGTTGGATCAGCGATTATATATTTTAAAATATCATCTTTACTAACACTAAGACCTATATCGTCTGCAAAATTTAATAGTAAATTCTCTTGAATTGTAGCCTGAAGTGCAGCATTTTGTAATCCTAACTCATTGGCCTTTTCTTGTGTTAATTTACCATCAAAAAGATTATTGTAGTATTGATACAAATTATCGTATTTTTGTTGTAGTTCTTGAATGCTTATATTTCTGTGTCCTACTTTTGCTACCGAAGTGGCTCGATTGCTGTTTAAATCATATGCTCCCCAGCCTACAAAGCCTGCTCCAACAAAGGCTATTGTACTTACCCAAATGGTAACAACTAGGTATTTTTTATGTTTTTGCATCCAAGACAACATTAAATTTTCCTTTAAAAGACTAACGAAATTTGTATGATATATTATATAAAATTGCCTTAAATAAGCTTAAAATAGGGGCTTTAAAAATACCTTTGTGAAGAATTTTGCTAACAATTTTTTAGTATTGTTAGCAAAATTTTTAAATACTATAATCGCTATAACCACTAGTTAAATGAAGCAATTTGCAGCTATTTTCTAGTAAAGCTATCTCTTTTGCAAGAAGCTGAGGGCTTCTGCTGTATGCATAAATACCATATCCTTTAACGATAATAATGTTTGTGTTTTTTTCTAGCATATATCTATAAATTTCAGTTTCTGCACGTTCATACCAGTCATCATATTGCTTTGGATCATATACTGAAATTTTATCAAATCTCATATACCCAAAATAATCTTTCGGTACGATTTTTTCATGTTTCATTGCGTATGCAGTTGCGTATGGTGGCATCGCGTAGCAAACAAATCTTGCCTCATTTATATTTTTATAAATATTTAAGTGTATATCAGCATCAAGACTAGCTTCATTCCAACGATAGTCTTTTTTTGATGAAAGAAGTGTCAAATCATCGTCTTTTAAATTATCAAAAATGGCATTTTGTTTATTGATTATAAATTGATTTTTTTCGACTCTTGCTGAAATTGAGCCGTGAAAGACGCCAAAAAAATTCTTTCTAAACATAGAAAGTGATATTATTTTTATCTCATTTATTGAGTGTTCTAGCTCCATTTTTTCTCCTACGTTTAAGCGATT
>NZ_CABPVR010000007.1:65294-113196 GCF_902460875.1 Campylobacter concisus
ATGTAAAATTTTACGTAATGATAGCTTTTTAAGTAAAATTTCGATAAATTTTTCACACTATTTACTATAAAGAGGCAGTGTTGCAAAGTCCACATATCAGTGTTTTACTTGATGAAGTTCTATCTTTTTTTAAAAATTTAAATGGAAATTTTATAGATTGTACGCTTGGATATGCTGGGCATTCTAGCGCCATTTTATCTCAAAATGAAAATTTAAATTTAATTGCCTATGATAGAGATAATGAAGCTATAAATTTTTCACTAAAAAAACTTGAGCCATTTGGTAGTAGGGTTAAAATTTATAAAAGTAACTTTTCTGAATTGACTAGCAGGCTAAGTCAAGAAGAAATTTTAAATGTTAGAGGAATTTTGGCTGACATCGGCGTTAGCTCGCTTCAGATAGATAAAGATGATAGAGGCTTTAGTCTTGGCTCAAGTACGCTTGACATGCGGATGGACAAAGAGCGAAATTTTAGCGCATATGATGTTGTAAATGATTACTCTTTTGATGAGTTGGTTAGAATTTTTAGAGATTATGGCGAGCTAAAAAATGCTGCCGGGATCGCAAACAAGATTATAAACGCTAGAAATTTAGGCAAGATAACGAGTGCAAAAGAGCTTGCAAATTTAATAGGTACAGCCCATATAAAAGGGCGTGGAGTTAGCCCTGCAATACTTGCCTTTCAAGCCATCAGGATAGAGGTAAATGGAGAGCTAGATGAGCTAACAAATTTACTTGATAGTATAGAAAAATGTGGGTTTAAAGATTGTCTTGTGGCGATTATTACATTTCACTCGCTTGAAGATAGGATCGTAAAAGAGCGCTTTAAAAAATGGGCTAATAGCTGTATCTGCCTACCTGGTGTTTATAGATGTGAGTGCGGAAATAACCACGAATTAGGCGAAATTTTGACAAAAAAGCCACTAACAGCAAGCCAAAATGAGCTAAAGATAAACTCACGAAGCAAGAGCGCAAAACTGCGGGTTTTTAAGATAAAGGGATAAAAATGCAAGAAAAAGAAGAGCTACTAACGCTTCACGACGAGGAGCAAAAACGTGAGGTAAATTTAAGCTTTAAGACATTAGTGATGGTCTATTTAGCTGTTTTTATAGCTCTAGCTATATTTTTGCCAAAAATTTACATAGCGAATCAAATTTATTATATAAGTAGAGATATAGCGGACATTAGCGGTAAGCGAGATATGCTTTTAGAGGAAAATAGAGCTCTTAATATAAAGCTCGAAAATTTACGTTATAAAAATCAAATTTTAAACAATATGCAAGAGCGCCAATGGAAATAACGAAACATTTAAAGCTTTATTTATTCTCATCTAAATTTTTGCGATTCAATTATATTGGCAAATAATATAGCTATTTTGTATATAACTGCACAAAAATAAAATTAGCTCAATAAACAAAGCCAAGCTTAACTTGCTAATTACTTTCTTTTTGAGAGATTAGCTTTTCATATATATATTGTTCTAAATCTTTTTTTGATATGTCATTTTTTATAGCAGTATTATAAATTTCTTCGACCTTGCTTGAGTATTTTTCATAGCTAAAATAAGGAAAATGCACACTCCAGGCTTTCTTGATAAGATCGTGACTTATCTCTCTTCTTGCCCAAACTTTAAACATATCAAAGCCAATGAAAACGGCCGAAGTAACGACAGCAGTCGCTATTATCGATATATGCGCGTCAGTTTTTGCTAAAAAATGATGCGTGATGATTAACAATGGAAATAAAATGACAAAACAGATAAGTGCATAAATCTGGTAGAGCTTGATGTGGTTAAATCTAAAATTTAGCTTTGCTCCATCTATTAGCATACCTTCGTTAAAAAGGGCATTCGCTTCAAGTAGATCCCTAAATAAAACTGGCTGTTTTGAAACAAAAAAAACGTTTTTTATGATTCTATCTTTTAAAGTTTCTTGCATTTTTTATAGACTTTTTACCTTTGAAATTTTGGCTTATTATATCTAAGAATCTATAAATTCAAACAAAATTAGATACAATTTGCCCAAAATTTAAGGAGCTAAAAATGGCAGATCAAGCTTTACAAACCGTCTTTTTAAATGGAGAATTTTTACAAAAAGACGAGGCAAAAGTTAATGCTTTTGATAGAGGATTTATATTTGGTGATGGAATTTATGAGGTTGTGCCTGTGATAAATTCAAAAATGGTTGATAAAGATGGATTTTGGGCGAGGTTTGAAAGAAGTTTAAATGAAATAGATATAAGCTTGCCCTATGAAAAGGAAAAATTTGAAGCGATCTTAAACGAGATAATCTCCAAAAATGCCTTAAAAGAGGGCGGAATTTACATGCAAGTAACAAGAGGCGTGGCGTTTAGAAATTTCTATTTCATAGAAAATTTAACACCAAGCGTCTTTATCTTTTGCTACGAGAGTGAAATTTTAAACAATCCTGCTGCAAAAACTGGCATAAAAGTCGTGAGCGTCGAGGATATCAGGTGGAAAAGGCGTGACATCAAGTCTATCTCACTTCTGGCTCAGTGCTACGCTAAAAATGAAGCTCACAAAAAAGGCGCAGACGAGGGCTTTATGGTGGAAAATGGCTTTGTCACAGAGGGCTGTAGCTCGAGCGCTTTTATCATCAAAGATAAAACTTTAATCACAAAACCGCTTTCAAATGAAATTTTGCCAGGAATTCGCCGTATGAGACTTTTAAAGATCGCTAAAGATATTGGCCTTAAGATAGAGGAGCGAAAATTTAGTATGGATGAAGTTTATAATGCTGATGAAGTCTTTATCTCGGCTGCTACGCTTATACTCTTACCAGTCGTTTATGCTGATGGCAAGGCGATAAATGGTGCAAAAGTAGGAGAAATTTCAAGCAAACTTCGTGAAATTTATGCTGGTGAACTTTTAAAAGAAGCCGGGCTTTGAGAGAAAAAATCCTAATAAGTGCTTGCCTGGTCGGTATAAATTGTAAATTTAACGGCGAAAATAATCTTTTAAATAAAGATGTTTTAGATGAAATTTCAAAGAGATATCATCTGCTTTTTGTTTGTCCGGAGGTTTTTGGTGGGCTTAGTACGCCAAGGGAGCCAGCTGAGATAAAAAATGGTGCGGTTGTTTGTAAATTTTCAGGTAAAGATGTGAGCGAAAATTTTAAAAAAGGAGCAGAAATTTGCCTAAGGATAGCCAAACTAAATGGTTGTAAAAAGGCTATTTTAAAATCAAAAAGTCCAAGTTGTGGAAGTGGGCAAATTTATGATGGAAGCTTTAGCAAGAGGCTTATTTTAGGCGATGGCATCACAGCAAAACTGCTAAAAGAAAATAAAATTTTAGTTTACGGCGAAGATGAGATAGCAGGGTTTGATGTTTGATAGGCTAAAAGACAACATTATGCTTGAGGTGATTTTTAAGTACATCATCTTGTTGCTGCTTTTTGTCTGTGTGGCTGGGCTTTTTGCAAGCGGCGTTCTTTTCTTGAATGGAGAGATGAGTGAAAATTCGCTGAATTTACACATTTTCTTTGGCTTTAGTTTGGTTGTTTTGATGATTGTTCATAGTTATGTTAAGAAGAAAAAGCTAAAGAAGCTAAGCCTTGAGTTTAAAAATATCTTAAATCACAAGCCGGTGCAGATGGATTGTAACACTACTAGATTTTTGAACGCTTTAAATGATGTAAAGGTTGGCGAGTTATCAAAGAAATTTGGCTCTGATATTGTAGAAATTTTAAAATCAAATGACATAAAAGTAAAAAGCGAGAATGAGACTATGAAGCAAATTTGTAAAAACAACGATGAAAAGATGTTTTATATTTTTGTTCTGATTGTAGAAGCTATTTTTAAGGATAAGGAAAAAAGTTGAAAAAGGGTATATTTTTAGCATTTAGCGTTGCTTTGTTTTTGGGATGTTCGCAGACCCAGCCAAAGCCAAGTGTGCAAAATTCTTTACCAGATGAAAATGTATATAAGCCAAATGAACGCATTAGTTTGCTTGATTTTGAAATGAAGCAAGATGCCTCGTCGCTACCGCAAAATATGCAAAGTGCAAGCTTTGACCAAGAAGAAATCTTAAAAAGAAGGTTTAATGTTTTTACATTAAGGGGCGTAAAATTTAATCCAAATGATGTCTTTTGGGCATTTAATATATATAAACCAAGCGAAAAGAGAAAGTATTTTGGATCAAATTTTAGACAGATACCTCAAAGCTGGTTTGACGCACAAAAGGACAATGCAAATTTTTCAGCTCTTTCAAGCATCTCTGCTTATGCTTTAACTTCGGCAAACACAGCTTTGAGAAATTTTCCAACTGATGAGCCGATATTTTTAAATCCACAAACTCCAGGTGAGGGCTATCCGTTTGATTATCTGCAAGAATCAACCCTAAGCATCGCTCATCCACTTTTTGTCTCACATCTTTCTAAAGACAGGGCATGGGCGTTTGTGAGTGATGATGCGGTTTGGGGCTGGATAAAGGTCGAGGATATAAAATTTATAAGCGATGATGAGGTAAATGCCTATCAAAAATCAAGTTTTGTAACTATAAAAACGGATAAAATGCCAGTTTATGACAAGGCTGGAAATTTTTTATTTTACTCAAGAGTCGGAGCGATACTTCCTGTTTTGGCACAGGATGATAAAAACTACTACGGCAAAATTTATGTGAGAAATCTCTTGAGAGAATTTGTGTTGCCAAAGTCTGTTGGCGCCCTTTTTCCTCTTAAATTTAATGACTCAAATCTAAAAACACTTATTAGCTCTCTTCTTACTCAGCCTTATGGCTGGGGCGGGGTCGATAAGCTAAGGGATTGCTCACTTTTTACCAAAGATCTGCTAGCTAGCTTTGGTGTGTGGCTACCTAGAAACTCAAAAGCCCAAGCAAATATGGGACAAAAATTTGATCTAAAAGGACTTAGTAACGCCGCTAAGACAAAAGAGATAAAAGAAAAAGGTGTGCCATATCTTACGCTTGTGCATCTACCAGGGCATATCATGCTTTATGCTGGATACAAGGGCGATGATATATATGTGGTGCATGATGCTTGGGGGTTAAAAACCGAAAATAACGGCAGGGCATTAATCGGTGCTACGGCAGTAACTACGTTAAACATCGGACAAAACAGAAGCGATATACAAAACTCAAATTTGCTCATTTCAAAGGTCGATTCTATAAATGTGATAAAGCCAGAAAATGTAATAAGCGATAAATCTAGAAAAATTTCAGCTTTACAAAGAGCTTATGATGTTAAGGTTGAGGATAATTTGGTCAAATTCGGTGATGGAACAATATTTGTCTATGATGACTTTAAGCAAAAAGATGATGAGTGTAGCGTTGGGGCTGATATAGAGGATATGAATGCACTTGATTACGCTGCATTTTCGCCGCTTAGCACCGCACTAAGCGATGCTGGCAGATGTAGAAATTATGAATTTTTAGGCAAAATTTATGGCTCAAGCGAGAGCGAGGTAAAAGCAAATTTGGTAGATGTTGTTTGGCTAAAAGATAGCCTTGCGCTAAAACTACCATTTAACTCTAAAAATGGAGCCGCAGCTGCTTTGCAAGACGTAAGCAATGAGCTAAATGAGATGGTAAAAAGTGATGCGAGCTTGCTTGAATATTTAAAAAATCCAGGTGGAACATTTAAGTGGCGAGTGATCGCTGGCACAAACCGCTTGAGTCCGCACAGCTACGGCATTGCGATTGATATAAATGTGAAAAAGAGCCACTATTGGCAGTGGAGCAATGGCTACCAAAACCTCGTCCCTGAACAGATCGTGCGTGTTTTTGAAAAGCATAAATTTATCTGGGGTGGACGCTGGAAGCACTTTGATACGATGCACTTTGAGTATCGCCCAGAGATGTTTGAGTAGATGAAAGAGCAAATTTTAGAAATTTTATCTCGCTCAAACGTCTTTTTAACTGGTGGTGGAGGCGTTGGCAAGAGCTATCTAACTGCCTCTGTCGTCAGACACTACAAAGAAAATTTTAAAAACGTCATAATCCTTGGCTCAACTGGCATAAGTGCCGTTAGTCTGGGAGGAGTTAGTTTACATAGCTTTTTTAAATTTGGCTACTGCAAGAACTATGAGGAGCTAAGGCGCTTTGACTATCATCAAAAAGACAAACTAAGCAAGCTAAGAAATATGCTTGATGCATGTGATCTGCTTGTAATTGATGAAATTTCAATGGTGAGCTCAGATTTAATGGAGATGATAAGATACCGTCTACTTACTTCCAAATTTAAAGGCAGGGTGCTTATAGTGGGTGATTTTTATCAGCTTCCGCCAGTGCAAAAGGAGCAAAACGAAAATAGGCTTTTTAATTTTTTATACGCTTTTAACTCCAGTGCGTGGGAGGATATGAAATTTACAAATGTTGAGCTACTAGTCTCAAAACGCACAAATGATCTTAAATTTTATGAAATTCTCTCTAGACTGCGAGTAGGCGAGCTAGATGATGAGATAATGAGCTATATAGAGAGTTTAAGAGTGGCCAAGATAGAGCCAGATGATGATACGAGTGTGCTTTTTGGTAGAAATGCCGAGGCTGAAATGCTAAATCAAAAAAGGCTTTCAGAACTTGGCACGCCACTTGAAATTTCAAACTCAGATGTGAGCATTTTGGATGAAAATTTAGATAAAAAAGAGTTTGAAAAGTGGGCAAATACACTAAATATCTCAAGGGATTTGGAGATGAAGATAGGCGCTAAGATTATCTTTACGTCAAATAAATGGGGTGAGTACTATAACGGTGAGCAAGGCAAGATCATGCAAATTTTAAAAGAAAATGGCATCATCTCAAGCGTGATCGTGAAAAAAGATAGCGGCGAAATTTGTGAGATAGAAAAAGCCGCTTATATATTTAGTTCGTTAAATTTAAACGAAGATGAGATCGAAGAAAATGTACAGGCATCGCTCTATCAGTTTCCATTTAAGCTTGCTTACGCTCTAACCATCCACAAATCTCAAGGAATGAGCATAAACTCGCTCATTTGTAATATCAACCATATTTTTGCCAAAGGACAACTCTACGTCGCACTTTCTCGTGCAGTAAGTCCTAAAAATTTAAAACTTTTTTATGATAAAAAAAGTGATTTTAGGCAGCATTTAAGAAAAGTGGTTAAAATTGACGACGAAGTTAAGAAATTTTACCAAGAAAACGTATTTTTGCATATTAAGGAGAATTTATGAAAAAGCTATTTTTAAGCCTTGCTTTTTGTATTTTTGCATTTGCAGACGTGCTAAAAGTAAGAGATTTTCAAACAGATATTTATTCAAAAGCTGGACAAAATTTAACAAAAAAGATAAATATGAACCTTGAAGTCGTCGGACGTGATGTTGAAGAAAATGAAGCGTATGTGCTTGATGCTTTAAACATAATAGTTGGTAGCTTTTACGTGGAAGATATTTTAACCTCAATGGGAAAAGAGAAATTTAAAGAGCTTTTCATAAAATACGCAGCCAAAAAGCACTCTCTTGATATAGATGATGTGCTTATCTTAAATATAAAAGTGATAAATAATCTTGAGCTAAGCGAGATTATAAAAGCAATAAAAAGCCAAAATTTATGCTCCGATCCAAGTGTTAATGAAGAGATTGTAACAAAACCAGAAAAGAAGAAAAAAGGCAATGAGATCATCATCTCGCCAGATCCAAATGATGTAGTTCAAAAGCCTATTGATCTAAATAATGTGCAGGAATTTGGAAAAGATTTTGGAGAGAAGTGAATAAATTTGGCTAAAGTTAGCCAAATTTATTGATTTACGATGTCGTAACCTTGAGGAATGACAGGAGTTAGCGTCTCTTGCGGAATTAGCGCGTCTTTTACAGGGTTGCTTAGAGTGATTTTTATTTTATTTGAGAGCTTGTCTTTATAGTCAATCGTCGTTGGAAGCGTGTTTTTAATAGTTATAAAGTACTCAACTCCGTCATATATCGCCTTATAAAGTGTCGGCTGAATTTGCTCCGCATGAGCCAAGATTTGCGTCAAATTTGGTGTATCATCAAGCTTTGAAATGATGGCTTGCTCAAGCTCGTCCTCAATCACGATCACACGCTCTTTGTTAAAATAAATTCTCTTTGGCGTTGGACTTTCATATATCCAAAGTGCAGTATTGTCGTTTTTCGCGTAAAATCTACCCTTATAATTTATACTTTTGCCTTCGCTAAATACAGTTTGAGTAAAGTCACTTTGAAGGCTTTTAAAATTTAAGCCAGCACCAAATGAGCAAACTGCGACGAGAGATGCAACTAGAAATTTTCTCATTTTTTATCCTTTTTTGGCGTATTCTAGCCCAGTTTAATTAAATAAATAGTTAAACTATGCTAAGATCCAAAGTTTAAAAATTTAGGAAGGTAAAATAATGATTTCATCGGTATTTAGAAAGATTTTTGGCACGAAAAACGATAGAGAAGTCAAAAAATATATAAAACGTGTGGCGCAGATAAACGCGCTAGAGCCTACATATGAGAAGATGAGCGACGATGAGCTTAAGATTAAATTTAATGAGCTAAAAGCCCAAGTCGTCGAAGAGAAAGTCACTTTAGATCAAATTTTAAATGATGTCTTTGCGTTAGTTAGAGAGGCCAGCAAAAGGGTGCTTAAGATGCGCCATTTTGACGTGCAGCTAATCGGTGGCATGGTGCTAAACGAGGGCAGGATCGCCGAGATGAAAACAGGTGAGGGCAAGACCTTGGTGGCGACTTTGCCAGTTATCTTAAACGCGATGAGCGGCAAGGGCGTGCATGTAGTGACCGTAAACGACTACCTTGCAAAGCGTGACGCTACGCAAATGGGCGAGCTTTATAACTTTTTAGGCTTAAGCGTCGATGTGATACTAAGTGGTGGATACGACGATGAAGTAAGACAAGCTGCTTATAATGCCGACATAACATACGGCACAAACTCAGAATTTGGCTTTGACTATCTGCGCGATAATATGAAATTTGAAGCTAGCCAAAAGGTGCAAAGAGGCCACAACTTCGTTATCGTAGACGAGGTCGATAGTATCTTGATAGATGAGGCTAGAACGCCACTTATAATATCAGGTCCAACAAATCGCACGCTTGATGGCTATATAAGAGCCGATCAGGTCGCAAAACAGCTTACTAGAGGCACTCCAGCTGATCCAAATGTACCAGGCTCAAAGCCAACGGGAGACTTTATAGTAGATGAAAAAAATAGAACGATAATGATCACAGAAGCTGGTATAAGCAAGGCTGAAAAATTATTTGGTGTTGAAAATTTATATAATCTTGAAAATGCCATACTAAGCCACCACTTAGATCAAGCTCTAAAAGCTCACAATCTCTTTGAAAAAGACGTTCATTATGTCGTAAAAGATGGTGAGGTGGTCATTGTTGATGAATTTACAGGACGTCTAAGCGAGGGCAGACGCTTTAGTGAGGGGCTTCACCAAGCACTTGAGGCAAAAGAGGGCGTAAAAATTCAAGAAGAGAGCCAAACGCTTGCTGATACGACCTATCAAAACTACTTTAGGATGTATAAAAAGCTTGCAGGTATGACTGGTACAGCTCAGACAGAAGCAACTGAGTTTTCTCAAATTTATAACCTTGAAGTTATTTCGATCCCTACAAATTTACCAGTTAAAAGGATAGATCAAAACGATCTTATCTATAAAACTCAAAACGAGAAATTTAAGGCAGTTATAGACGAGATCAAAAAAGCTCATGAAAAAGGTCAGCCAGTACTTGTGGGAACTGCAAGTATTGAGCGCAGTGAGGTACTTCATGAGATGCTTAAAAAAGTTGGCATCCCACACTCTGTGCTAAATGCTAAAAACCACGAAAAAGAGGCCGAGATCATCGCTCAAGCTGGTGTAAAAGGTGCTGTGACTATCGCTACAAATATGGCAGGACGCGGTGTTGATATCAGGATCGATGATGAGGTTAGAAATTTAGGCGGTCTATATATCATAGGCACCGAAAGGCATGAGAGTAGAAGGATAGATAATCAGCTTCGTGGTCGTGCTGGACGTCAGGGTGATCCTGGCATGAGTAGATTTTACCTAAGTCTTGAAGATAATCTTTTAAGAATTTTTGGTAGTGACCGCATAAAAGCGATCATGGATAGGCTTGGTATCGACGAGGGCGAAAGTATCGAGAGTCGCATGGTAACAAGAGCTGTTGAAAACGCTCAAAAGAAAGTTGAGAGCTTACACTTTGAGGCTAGAAAACACTTGCTTGAGTATGATGATGTGGCAAATGAGCAAAGAAAAACTATCTACAAATACCGTGACGAACTACTTGATAAAAACTATGATATGAGCGAAAAGATAGCTCAAAATAGAAAAGAGTACGCTGCAAATTTACTTGATACAGCTGAAATTTTCCATGGCGGCTTAAAAGATGACTTTGATATTAAAAATTTATGTTCTATCATTCTTGCAGATTGTGGCGAAGAGATAGATGAGAGTGAGCTAAAAGGCCTAGAGTATGATGAGCTAATAGAAAAACTTGCGCAAATTTTTGGAGTAAGATATAACGAAAAAATGAGCGTGCTAAATGAAGATCAAAGAAAAGAGATAGAGAAAATTTTATACCTTCAAGTGCTTGATAATGCGTGGAGAGAGCACCTCTATCAAATGGATATTCTAAAAACTGGTATCGGCCTTAGAGGGTATAATCAAAAAGATCCGCTTGTCGAATACAAAAAAGAGAGCTATAACCTCTTTATGGAGCTAGTTAGCAGGCTAAAAAGTGAGAGTGTTAAGACGCTTCAGGTTGTAAGATTTAAGAGCCGTGAAGAGCAAGAAGAGCAAGCCAGAATGATGCTTGAAGCTAGTCAAAATGCTGAAAATGAAAATTTAAGCTATAACAACCAAGGCGAGGATGATAAATTTACGCCTGAAAAAAAGATACCAAGAAACGCTCCATGCCCTTGTGGAAGCGGTAAAAAATATAAAGATTGCCACGGAAAAAGTGGCCCTAAAAAAGGCATATTTGCTTAAAATTTCTACTTTTAAGGCGCAAAAGCGCCTTAATCTTTTAAAGGCTATTTGATGACAAGCTTACCAAAGTACCTACTTTTTAAATATTTAAGATTTGATAAAACTCAGCCATTTATCACTCTAAGTGCCTTGCTTGCCTTTCTTGGTGTTAGCATCGGACTTATGGTCTTAATCGTTGCGATGGCGATTATGAATGGATTTGATAAAGAATTTGAGCGTAAACTTTTTACGATGAACTATCCAATAACCGTTCAAAGTGCCTTTAAAGGCTCTATTGATGATGATTTTGTTGATGAGCTAAAGGCTAGATTTAGCGATCTAAAATTTAGTCCATTTATAAGCACACAGGTCATTTACCGCTCGGCAAATGCGCTTGAGGGCGGACTGGTTTATGGCGTGAATTTTAAAGATGAAAAGCAGATAAACTCAGTCGTAAATGAAGCTTTAAAAGATAAAGAGCTAGATGGTTTTGAGATACTTGTAGGAAGTGGCATAACGAGTGAGTTTAGACTAAGAAACGATGAGAAATTAACACTTATTTTTACAAAGGCCGATCCAGCTGGCTTTTCACTAACGCCAAAGATGAAGCGATTTGACATCGGCGGCTCATTTACATCTGGGCTCATCGCCTATGATAAGGCATTTTCATATACTTCGGTCGAGGCTTTGAGGAAAATTTTGGACTATCCAAAAGGCGTTTATGATGGAATTCACATCTTTTCAAGTAAACCATTTGATGATATAAAAAGAGTGCGTGAGGGACTTCCGGCTGGCACGGTTGCCATTGGTTGGTGGGAGCAAAATGGCAACTTTTTCTCAGCGCTCGCACTTGAAAAACGAGCACTTTTTATCGTTTTGATGCTTATTATCCTTGTGGCGTCGCTAAATATCATAAGCTCGCTACTAATGACAGTGATGAACCGCAGGCAAGAGATTGCCTTGCTTCTTGCACTTGGAGCTAGTAAAAGTGAGATAAAAAGAAGCTTTTTCTATCAAGGACTAGTAATCGGGGGCGGTGGCATTATATTTGGCTTGATACTTGGCTTTTTAGGGCTATTTTTACTTGGAAATTTTAATATCATAGACCTGCCAGCTGACGTTTATGGCTCAAGCAAACTTCCATTAGAGCTTTCTTTGCTTGACTTTATGCTTATAATAGTTGGGGCTATTTTTATCGTTGCTATCTCGTCTTATTACCCAGCTAAAAAAGCCACAGAAGTAAACGTACTTCAAACTTTAAGAAATGAGTAGAGCCTAGAGGCTTAGGCTTGCTCATTGCTTGTAAAAGTTATTTTTAAAAGATTATTTTAAAACTGGCATAAACTCATAAAATTCTAGGATAAATTTATACTTTTACGCCCTTATATCATGATCGATTTTGCATTGAAGAGCCTCGTGCACTAGTGTTTTTGCCATGACACGCTCTTCATTTATTAGGTGAAAATTTTTACCTAGCTCACCAAA
The DNA here is from genome assembly GCF_902460875.1 of Campylobacter concisus. Classification (GTDB taxonomy): domain Bacteria; phylum Campylobacterota; class Campylobacteria; order Campylobacterales; family Campylobacteraceae; genus Campylobacter_A; species Campylobacter_A concisus_AA. The sequence goes on from NZ_CABPVR010000007.1 coordinate 77,702, forward strand.
AATATCTTTATTGCCCTCACCATTTATTTTTATTATAGTTTGGGTATTTACGCCGTAGTCTTTTATCTTTTGCGCGATGAGCTCAACTCTTTGCTCATTATTAACAGTTATAATAACAGCGGCTGCATCGTTTAGGCAGGCATTTTCAAGTGTGTGGCTTTGAAGAACGTTACCTAAAAATACATTTTCCCCGCGGCTTCTACCAAGCTCAACTAGACTAATATCATTATCAAGCACAAGATATAAAAGCTTTGTCTCTTTTAGTCTTAAAACGACCTCTTGTCCAAGCCTTTCATAACCAAAGACTACGATGTGATTTTTGATTTTTTGCGGCTTTAGGGTTTCATTTGGTTCAACAACGATCTCACGTTCTATGAGGTCTGCTATTGCGTCTAGTTTTTTAAGTATAAAAGGTGTAGCAAACATCGACACAACTGAGGCTGCGATAAAAATTTGAGCTGTTTGTATATCAAGTAAATTTCTAGTAGTCATTAGTCCAAAAACAGCTAGTGCAAATTCGCCTATTTGACAAACACTAAGTGCAGTTTTTGCAGCAACTCTTCGCTTTAAGTAGATGTTTAAGATAGCAAAAACGACAACTGCTTTTATCACCATGACACTAAATACTAGGCCAAGAACAAGCCAGATGTTTGAGACGACGACAGCAAAATTTATCTGCATACCAACGGTTATAAAAAATAGCCCAAGAAGTAAATCTCTAAAAGGAATAAGATCAACTTCGATTTGGTGTTTATATTGCGTCTCAGCCATCATCATACCGGCCAAAAATGCGCCCAAAGAGTATGAGAAGCCAAAGAAGTGAGCCAAAGTGCTAGAGCCAACGACCATAAATAAAATAGTAGCTATAAAAACCTCTTGCGAATTTGTTTGAATAACTTTATAAAATATCCAGTTGATGACATATTTACCAAGTAAAAATAGCACAACGATAAGGATAATCGCACTTGTAAATGTCTTTAGCAAAAGCTCATTTATCGAAGCATCTTGCGAGCTAAACATATCAATCATAAGCAAAATAGGAATGACTGCAATATCTTGAAATAGTAAAATTCCAAGTGCTTTTCTGCCGTAAATTTTACTCACATCGCCACTATCATTTAGCGTCTTTAGTACGATCGCAGTTGATGAGAGTGCAAGCGCAAGACCTGCAATGAGAGCTGTTTCGTCTTTTAAGTGAAGGGCATAATAAAGCATCACACCCATTATAAAGCCACTTAAACAAACCTGTAATCCGCCATTTAAAAAGACCTCTTTTTTCATACCCATTAAGTGCTTAAAGCTAAACTCAAGTCCAATTGTAAACATCAAAAACGCGATACCAAATTCCGCGATATGAGAAATTTCATCATTGCTTTTTAGGTTGAAAAATTCTGATATAAGCGTACCTGTTACGATGTAGCCGATGATGGTTGGTATCTGAAATTTTTTAAAAATGACGTTTAATGCGACTGAGATCGCTGCAACAAGCAAGAAACCTTCTAAAATTTGTTCCATAAATTATTTTTTACCTTCATAAAAGACTAGATCAAAGCTATTTTTTCTCTTTACAAGCGATCTTTTTGTGCTAGTTTGACTGGTAGCTTCGTGCAATTTTTTATTTAGCTCATCAATAGTTGATTCTAAATCGTCAATTTTTTCTTTTAACTGAAGTATTACATCAACGCCGGCTAAATTTACACCTAGTTCTCGAGTTAAATTTAGTATAGTTTTTACGCGGTCAACGTCTTTTTGTGAGTAGAGCCTCATCTTGCCATCTGTTCTTGATGGCTCGATAAGTCCCTCTCTTTCATACTGTCTTAAAGTTTGTGGATGTATGCTTAAAACCTTTGCAACAACGCTTATTAAAAAAAGTGGTTCTTCATAATTTTGCATTTTTTTACTCCGGTAATTTCTCTTTTAACTCTTTTACTAAGCCCTCATCAAGCTCACTAATATTTGGAAGTTTTACCCTGGCTTTTAAGTAAAGATCCCCATAAATTCCGCTCTTTCTGTTTTGCACGCCATATCCTTTTAAACGGATCTTTGTGCCTGTTTTTGAGTTCTCAGCGATCTTGATCGTGACATCTTTTTTGTAAGTATGCACATTGACTTTTCCGCCAAAAAGCATAGTTTTTAGTGGAATTTCTATATCTTTATAAAGATCGTCTCCGACTCTTTCATATTCGTCGCTTGGCTCAACGTTAATAGCAAGTATAAGATCGCCTTTTTGACCACCAGCGCTTTTACCTTTGCCTTTTACGCGAAGCTTCTCGCCGCCTTCTATGCCGCTTGGAATTTTTATCTTAATGCTTTCGCCATTAAAATTTATCTTATGTTCGCCACCAGTTACAGCTACGTCAAATGGTATAGAAATTTTTGCATTTACGTCTAGATCAGCTCCGCCAAAGCCAAATCCACCACTACTAAATCCGTCAAAGCCTCCAAAATTACTACCAAATCCGCTGCTAAATTTAGCTCCACCGCCGCCAAAGCCACCTGAGAAGATATTCTTTAAAATTTCATTTAGATCGCCCATATCGGCTGAGCTACTAGCAAAGTCGTGGAAATTTTGACCGCCAAACATAGTATCGCCGTACTGATCGTATTGAGCTCGTTTTTTATCGTCGCTTAAAATTTCATAAGCAGCGTTTATCTCTTTAAATTTATCTTCTGCTCCAGGGTCTTTGTTGATATCTGGGTGATATTTTCTAGCAAGTTTTCTATAAGCTTTTTTTATCTCGTCGCTTGAGGCACCCTTTGAAACCCCTAAAGTCTCATATAAGCTTTCACTCATATATTCTCCTTATATTTTTTTGATACGGATTATATCACAAAGCTTTAGTCTATGCAAGTCAAGTTTATTTTTGTTTAATAACAAGAAAAAGTGTTAAGATTTTATTTTTTCACTATATTTATAATTTGCAAAAATTTTTAGTTTAAAGGAAAAAAATGAAAAAGATTGTGCTAATTTCATTAGTAGCAGCTTCTTTTTTAGTGGGGGCTGATATTAAATTTAATGAAGCTAACTCTAATATCACGAGAGTCTCGCCACTTAGCGATAAAAATAGCGTACTTTCTTATTATGACTCGATCGCTCAGGCAAAGCTTTCAGTTGTAAATATCTCAACTACAAAAACTGTAAATAACGCTGGCATTGAGCAGATGTTTAACGACCCTTTCTTCAATGAATTTTTTGGATTTAACTTTGCAAAACCAAAAGAAAAAGAAAAAACTACTTCGCTTGGCTCTGGCGTTATCATCTCAAATGATGGATATATCGTTACAAATAACCACGTTATAGAAGATAGCGATCAAATAGTTGTAACTCTTGCAAATGGCGGCAAAGAGTATAAAGCAAAGCTAATAGGAAGTGATCCAAAAACCGATCTAGCCGTCGTAAAGATAGAAGCAAACGGACTAAATGCGATCACTTTTGCGGACTCATCAAAGCTGCTTGATGCAGACGTCGTATTTGCAATAGGTAATCCATTTGGCGTTGGTGAAAGTATCACTCAAGGTATCATTTCAGGCCTAAATAAAGATAATATCGGCCTTAATCAATATGAAAATTTTATCCAAACAGACGCCTCTATAAACCCAGGAAATTCAGGTGGAGCTTTGGTTGATAGCAGGGGCTATTTGGTTGGAATAAACTCAGCCATACTTTCAAAAAGCGGTGGCAATAACGGCATTGGCTTTGCTATCCCATCAAATATGGTAAAAGATATCGCTAAAAAGCTGATAACTGACGGTAAGATCGAACGTGGCTTTATCGGCGTTACGATTGCAAATTTAACTGATGAGCAAAAAGAGCTTTATACAAATAAAGAAGGTGCTTTAATAAGTGGCGTAGAGCAAGGCATGCCAGCAGATGAAGCTGGACTAAAAAGAGGCGATTTGGTTATATCAGCTAATGATAAAGCTATCAAAAACGCAAATGATCTTAAAAATTTCATTGGCTCACTAACTCCAAATAGTAGTGTTGATATAACTTACGAGCGATCAAATAAAATAATGAATGCAAAAATCAAGCTTGCAAACGCTGATCACAATTCAAAAGACATAGCAAAAAGCATTATAATCGAAGGACTTAGCGTTAGTAATCTAAGCGATGAGATAAGATATAAATACAAAATCAGCCCAGATACTCAAGGCGTGCTAGTAACTGATGTAAAATCAGGCTCAAAAGCTGAAGACTTTGGCTTTGAAAGAGGCGATGTGATCGTGCAAGTTGGTGAAGAGAGCATAAAAGATCTTCAAACATTTGCAAATACAATCAAAAATACAAAAGGTAAAAAGACGCTGGTGTGGATAAATCGCAGTGGTATCATACAAGGCCTTGTTATAAAATAATCATCTAAGAGCTGAAATTTCAGCTCTTAACCCTTTTAAATTTTTAAAATCTTAATCTGCTATAATCCTTAAAAATAAATTTACAACAGGAAAGATCATGACTAGAATTTTAATGATAGAAGATGATATGGAACTTGCTGAAATTTTAACCGAATATCTAGAAAACTATGATATTGAAGTAGTGACTGCCGAAGAGCCATATATCGGACTATCTACGCTAAATACAAGTAAATTCGACTTAGTGATATTAGATCTTACATTGCCTGGCATGGATGGATTAGAAGTTTGTAAAGAGATCAGGAAAAATCACAATATTCCTATAATCATATCAAGTGCAAGGCACGATATAACAGATAAGGTAAATGCCCTTGATAACGGAGCGGATGATTATTTGCCAAAGCCATATGACCCACAAGAGCTTTTGGCTCGTATCAAAAGTCATTTAAGAAGGCAGAGTATCACTCCTGCAAGTGAGGCGAGAAATTTAAATAAAGACTTGGTTTTAAAAGAGTTTGAACATGAAATTTTATTTAAAGGAAACGTGCTAAATTTAACTGCTGCAGAATACGATATCTTAAAATATCTACTTTTAAAAGAGGGCGGAGCGGTTACTAGAGAGGAGCTCATCTATAACTGCGAGAGCATAAATGAAGATAGCTCAAACAAAAGTATTGACGTCATCATCGGCAGGATTCGCCAAAAACTAAATGAAAATCCAAAAGAGCCAAAATACATCCACGCGATCCGCGGTATTGGCTATAAATTGGTTCTTTGATGCCAAGATCGTCTATTTTTATAACCATAACCTTTATCTTTGCCCTTGCGCTTGTTTCGATATTTCTAGCCTTTTTGTGGCTTATGGGCTTTGATAAGCAAAACTATACAAGAGAGCTAAATAACAAATACTCAAACGTTGCTAGGACAAATTTATTTTACATGGGTGGCATCATAAATAAAACTCAGTACGACCGCCAACTTTCAAATATCGATATGCCAGAGATCAAAGACGAGAAGAAAAAGGATGAAATTTTAAAACAAGCGACCGTTTTAGAAGAAATTTCAAGTGATCTGGGCTCAAGTGCTATTTTGCTTTATGACAAGCATCACTACTTAAGGATTGAGCATTTAGACGAGCTGAAGCTTTTAATGGATAAGGAATTTCAGCCTTACAGATACGAGGTGATAAAGGCTGTTTTTCTGGTGGTTGCGGTCATTTTGCTAGGTGCTTACATTTTTGTCATATATAAGATAAAGCCGCTTAGAAAGCTAAAGCGCCAGATCGTAAAATTTGCAAATGGTGAGCTTGATGGTGTGCAAAATGTTGGCAACGGCAAGGATGAAATTTCTGAAGTTTCTGAAGCATTTTATGAGGCGGTTTGTCAGATCAAGGCGCTTAATGACTCGAGGCATCTTTTTTTAAGAAACATAATGCACGAGCTAAAAACTCCTATCACAAAGGGGCTAATAGCCGCTCAAATGATAGAAAAAAGTAAAAATCAAGAAAGGCTGATCTCTGTCTTTCACAAGCTTGAAAACTTAATAAACGAACTTGCAGCGATCGAGCAAATAACATCAAAAATAGGACTTAGCAATAAAACGCCGTGTTTTATGAGGGATCTCATCGATGAGGCAATCGATATAGCGATGGTTGAAAAAGAATGTGTTGGCGTCAGTGAGCTTGATGAGGTTAGAGTGCTTGTTGATTTCAAGCTATTTTCAGTCGCTATAAAAAATATGATAGATAATGGCATAAAATATTCAACTGATAAACATGTAAATATCATCGTTAATAAAGAACACATGAAATTTATAACTCAAGGCGAGAAGCTAAAAAATGATCTTGACTTTTATGTCCAGCCATTTATCAAAGGAGAGGATACTCAAAAGAGTTTTGGCCTAGGTTTATATATAGTTAGCAATATACTTGATGCTCATGGACTCAAATTTAGATACGAATATAAAAACGGAATGAATGTCTTTGTTTTTGAAAATTTACAAGATATAATAGTGACTTAAATAAAACATAATAAACAAAAGAGGACTAAAAATGGCAGCAAAAATTTTCTCACCAGTTGATATCTTATCAATAATAGATCTTGAAATAGCTTTTATAAATCGTTATAAAAATGTAAAAGATTATGCAAAAAATTTATCTTTGATATATTTTTCTTTGCCAAGCACTAAAGAGTATAGTGAACTATTTGAAAAATTTTTAAGACAAACTGATGTTGTCGTAAGAGAGAATGAGCATTATGTTGTCGTGCTTCATGGAACAAATGAAAGAGGAGCTAGCGAACTATTATCAGGTATTCAAGAGTTTTTAAACGCTGAGCCAATTGATTTAATAGTGAGCTATCCAAAAGACGGAAGAAACGCTAAAGAGCTTACTACTAAGCTTCAAGATGAGATAAAAGACAATTATGGCGTATTGCTTGAAATGCTTTCAAATCAAGAAAAATTTGAAGCTTTTGAAAGCATGATTTAATATAGTTTTGTGGAGTTTATTTGGAGAATTTACTACTATTTTTTGCAGTTTTGCTTATAACTAGCATTCTTTTAAGTAAGATCTCTGATAAATTCGGAATTCCATCTTTAATAATATTTTTAGGTGTTGGTATGCTAGCTGGCTCAGATGGGCTGCTCGGTGTAAATTTTGATGATCAAGTGATCGCTCAAAATGTCGGCATGCTGGCACTCATATTTATACTTTATGCTGGTGGGCTAGATACTGATTTTGCAGCGATTAAGCCTATTTTTGGCAGAGGTTTAGCGCTCGCTACACTTGGCGTTTTCTTAACCGCGCTAGCCATCGCTCCAGTTGCAAAATATCTGCTTGATTTTACTTGGGCGGAAGCCTTTTTGCTAGGTTCTATCATCTCTTCAACAGATGCAGCAGCAGTATTTGCCATACTAAGAGCTAAGAAAATTTCACTTAAAAATAGCATTGCGCCATTGCTTGAACTTGAATCTGGCTCAAACGATCCAATGGCGATATTTTTAACTATGACGATCATTCAAATGATCTCACTAAATAGCACTCCAAGTGCGTCAGAGTGGGCGATTACACTGGTTAAGCAGTTTGGTATAGGTATCGCTATGGGCTATTTGTTTGGCGTCACCTTACCTGCTATCTTTAATAGACTTCGCCTAAAAAGCTGGGGCCTTTATCCAGTTTTTTCTATCGCTTGGATATTGCTTTTATACACACTTTGCTTTAAGGTTGGCGGCAACGGTTACCTGGCTGTTTATATTGCTGGAATTTTTATAAACAAAAAAGAGTTTTCTCATAAGAAAAATTTGGTCGGTTTTCACGATGGTATCGCTTGGACAATGCAAATAGTAGTCTTTTTAACACTTGGTCTTTTGGTAAATCCTTCCGAGCTTCCAGCAACAGCACTAATGGCGCTTGTTTTGGCCTTGTGGCTTATGTTTTTTGCAAGGCCACTTGGTGTTTTTGCATCGCTTGCATTTTCAAAATTTAAGATAAATGAGCAAATTTTTATCTCCTGGGTTGGGCTAAGGGGCGTCGTGCCAGTTGTGCTAGCTACCTATGTTTATGTCGATGGCGTGCGTGATGCGGATATGATTTTTAATATTATATTTTTTATGGTTTTGATTTCTATTTTGATACAGGGCATGTCGCTTGGCTTTGCGGCTGATAAATTTAAGGTCAAAGAGAGTGAGCAAGAGGATGTTAAGGCAGTAGAAAACTCGCCGATCTTAAGCTACACACTTCGCCAGCATACCATCCACTATGGCTCAAAACTAATTGGCAAAGATTTGGCTCAGCTTGAGCTTCCAACTGAGTTTTTAATCATCCTAATAAAGCGTAAAAACGAGTATCAAAAGCCGACTGGCTCAACAATCTTTGAAGAAAATGACCTGTTACTGATACAATGCGAAAATCAAGTGCTTTATCAAGATACGATTAAGTATTTAACTTATTAAAATTTTTGATAAAAATTGCCACATTTTATTTCTCTTTGTAAATTTTAAAACTTTACTCACTCGCCTTAGCAGACTACTAAATTTAGGCTACACTTCGTTTAGTACTAAATTTAGAGCCGTGATATGCTCGCTCATAAATTTTAAAATTTGCCAGAGTTTTTAATAGCATGCGGTGCGTTAGCACCTTTGTGTGCTACCTCTGATGTGCGAGGTGATTGAGGGATTAAAGGGGGATAAGGGGACGGCTTTGCTTCGCAAGCTAGCAACTGCAAGCAGACCATAACTTGAGTCCCCTTGTCTCCCTTTTGAATAGAAGTATCACAAATGGGATTTTATATTTTTACAAATTTTTGAAATTCTATTTACTCGCAAGAGTTACCTACTAAAAATTTGGCTTCGCTTGCAGCTTAGCTCAAATTTTAAGGCCAAAACAAATCCGTTCAGTCTCATTTTATTTTGCTTTTTATAAAATCACTAAAACACTAGCAAAATGGGAGGCACAATGCTTGATAGTATCATCCTTGCAGTCCTGGTATATTTTGCAACATTCTTATTTATGTTTTTTCTGCTCGCCTTTTTTGCCTTTTGGTATATAAGCGTGCCGCTACTTGTCATCTTTTTCGTTATAAAATTTATAAGGCAAGCAAAAGAGTGCGAGAGGATATGTGGCAAGCTTGAGTAAAATTTAAATTTCTAGCCCAAAATGAGCTAGAAAAATGAGCTAGAAATTTCTTTATTCTAAGGCTTGAGCTAGATCAGCGATTAGATCTTCGGTGTTTTCAAGACCTATGCTAACTCTTATTAGCTCTTTTGTGATGCCAGCTTTTATAAGCTCTTCACTGCTTAGCTGTTGGTGGGTCGTTGAGGCTGGGTGTGTGATGAGCGACTTTGTATCGCCGATATTTACCACGATCTTAAAGAGTTTTACGCGCTCTAGCATCTTTTTTGCGCGCTCAAAGCTATCAGTCTCAAAGCAAAATAGTCCATTTGCCATGCCATCTTTAAAGTATTTTTGCGCCTTTGCGTGATCCACGTTATCGGCAAGCCCTGGGTGTGCCACACTTTTTATATGTTTGTGAGAGTTTAGAAATTTAGCCACTTTTAGGGCGTTTTGCGAGTGTCTCTCAACCCTAACAGCAAGCGTTTCAAGTCCTTGTATGAGTTGCCAAGAGTTAAACGGAGAGATTACAGCGCCGATGTCACGCACGATAGCAAGCCTCATTCTTAGCGTGTAGATATCAAAACGATCCGTCATATCAGCATAGACGATGTCGTGATAGCTCGCATCTGGGACGTTAAAGTGCTCATATCTCTTGTTGCCTTTTAGCTTTTCGTTTAGGTGATTTGCGCTTACAACAACACCTGCTAGGCTAAGACCCTGACCGCTCATATATTTGCTAGCACTATGCACGCAAACATCGACACCGTGGCGAAGTGGCTGAAAGATGATAGGCGTTGGCACGGTGTTATCGGTGATGCTGATGATGCCATATTTGTTTGCGATTTCTACGATTTTTTCTATATTTGGGATAGAAATTTGCGGATTTGAAAGTGTTTCAAAAAATATAGCCCTTGTTTTATCATCTATCAAACTCTCCAGATCATCAGCCGTGTCGCTGTCAAAGACTCTGGCCTCTATGCCAAATCTCTTTAGTGTGTGCGTAAAAAGTACTGTCGTGCCGCCATAAATTTTTTTGGCAATGATGATGTTATCGCCTGCTTGGGCTAAATTTATGATGCTGTAAAACAAAGCTGATTGACCGCTCGCAGTCGCTATCGCAGCGGCTCCACCCTCAAGTGCGGCGACTCTTTTTTCAAAGATATCTGTCGTTGGATTGCCAAGTCTTGTGTAGATGTGGCCGCCATCTTTTAGATCAAACCTAGCTGCGGCTGTCTCGGCACTTCCAAAGTCGTAAGCCGTGCTTTGAAAAATAGGCACAGCCATCGTGCCAAAGCCCTCATGTGTATCGTAGCCTACGTGGATCGCAGCGGTTTCTTGCCTCATTTTTGCTCCTTGTTTAAGTAATTTTGGCGTAAATTATACATTAGCAAAGCCAAAATTTAGGGGATAAAATCAAATTTTGATATAATTTGCCAAAAAAAAAGGAAAAATTTGAACCAAGTTACGGACAAATTTAAACGTGTAAAATATCTTCGTGCACTAGAAAAATTTGCAAAATCAGCGATAAACGGGCTAAAAAGAGATGACTTTGACGAGACTGAGTTTCGCCAAAGAGTAGAGAAAAATGCGAAAGTTATCGAAAAAGTCGAGGCTGTTTATCTTGATCAGCCATACTCAAAGGCGCTAGAAAATTTTATAAATTTGCTTATCAAAAACGCCTCAAAAGAGGAGCTTTTAAAGGCGGCAAACCTACTTGATAAGCTAAAAAATCAAAAGACATATAAAAAAGAAAAACATAAAAATAAATTTAAGGATGAGGATTGAAAGTAGTTATTTTTGATATGGATGGCACGGTGATCGATAGTGGCGAGGCGATATATAAAACGGTAAATGAAGTAAGAGGTGAGCTAAATTTGTCACCAATTGAAAAAGAATTTATCATAAAAGCGATCAACGAGCCAGGTAGAAATTTAGCCCTTGAGTTTTACGGCATCGACACGCCAAGCAGGAGCTTAAAAGATGGTTTTGAAGAGAAATTTAAGAAATTTTACGATGAGTGTGCGACTACCTATGATGGCGTAAAAGAGCTTTTGCAAAAGTGCAAAGAGGCTCACTACAAGGTCGTTTTGGCAAGCAATGCACCGCACGATACACTAGAGAAAATTTTAAAGAAAAATGAAATTTATGAGCTATTTGACGAGGTCATCGGCGCTAGCAAGGAGATACCGCAAAAGCCAGATCCCGCGATGCTTTACCTAGCTATTAGTAAAACAGGAGCCAGCAAGGCGATCTTTGTAGGAGATAGCCTAAAAGACGAGCTAGCGGCCAAAAATGCAAATATGCCTTACATGCAAGTTAGCTGGGGATTTGGCGAGGAGAGCAAAACAGCGACTTATAATGCCAAAAATGTCAGCGAGGCGTGGGAGATAATATTAAATTTCTAACTTAGTTTTAATTGGCTATAATCTTAAGAAATTTTCAAAGAAACAGCGATGATAGATATATTTGAGGGCAGTGCGAGAGATAAATTTTATGACATTTTGTTTAACGCAAATGCCGTTTTGGTTAAAAACGAGATAGATAAAATTTTTGAAAAATTTGTGGCTATGAGCGAGCTTTGTGAAAAGCATGGCGTTAGTGAAGATGAGATCAGAAATTTTATAGTCTCAGAGCAAGATAAAATTTATAACGGAGTAAATGATTTATATATCGAGCTTAGCGGAGAAATTTTAAGCCAAAATGAGTAAGATTTTCGCGCTCATTGCTTTGCTTGCTGCTCTTGTTTTTGCTAAGGAGCCAAATTTTGATCCAAGTTCGGTGCATACATTTGAGCTTAAAAAAGATGAGTGGGCAAGAGTTTTTATAACTGAGAAGCGAACTCAAAGGGTTGAAACTTTTGACTTTCGCTGGACGCTGTTTGATAGCACAAACATCACCGTGCAAAGCTTTTTTAGGCGCTATCCAAGGCAGATGGTCTTTTCTCTAAGACAAGGACAAAACACCTACATGCAGCGAGTTTTGCCTGATTTTACGATGCCGCCAAATGAGAGCGTAAGCCTTTATATATCTTTTATTGATTTTAAGGATAAAAAGGCGCATTTTAGGGTGGCTCTGCTAGATGAGAGCAAGCGTGTGGATGTGGGTTTTAGAGATCCAGATGAGGCTAAATAGAAGGATAAAAATGGATAAAATCGATGAAATAATGGGTAAATTTATAAGTGAGCTTGGCTACAAAGAGGCGTTTGAGATGTTTTTAAAGATAAGCTCAGGCAAAAAGCTTCGCTCAAAACTTCTTTTAAAAATCGCGGGCGAGAGCGAAATTTCTCTTAAGCTTTGCGCTATCATCGAGCTCATCCACCTTGCAAGCTTACTGCACGACGACGTCATAGACGAGGCAAACATAAGACGAGGCAAGCCAAGTATAAACGCACTTTTTGGTAGTAAAAACTCGGTTATGTTGGGCGACATCCTCTACTCAAAAGCTTATTTTGAGCTTACAAAATTTGATCCAAGCATCGCATCTATCATCTCAGACGCAGTCAGCAAGTTAAGTATCGGCGAGATGATGGATGTGAAAATGGCTGAAAATTTTAATGAAAACGAGCAAGAATACCTGAAAATGATCTACTATAAAACAGCTGTTTTGATAGAAGCTACGGCTATTTGTGGGGCAAAGCTAGCTGGCAAAGATAGTGAGAAATTTGGAATTTATGGCAAAAATTTAGGCCTTGCATTTCAGATCGTTGATGATATCTTAGACATAACTCAAGATGAGAAAACGCTTGGCAAGCCAGCACTCAATGACTTTGTCGAAGGCAAAACGACACTTCCTTACATTTATCTTTATAAGAGCTTAGACGAAGCTGGTAAGACAAAGCTTAAATCGCTTTGGTCAAAGAAGCTAAACGCGGGCGAAATTTCATGGCTAAAAGAGGAATTTGTTAAGACAAATTCGCTTCAAAAAGCGGTGAATGAAGCAAAAAGGCTTGGAAATGAAGCGATAGAATCGATAAAAGAGTATAAAAACGCCGAGCTTGAAGGGATCATAAAAAGCATGATAGATAGGGAATTTTAATGCACTATTTAGATATAAGTTTTACATATAAAAATACTGATATTTCAGTCAGAGAAAAGCTTGCATTCGATAGCGATGAGAAAAAAGAGCAAATTTTAAAACTACTAAGATCAAACAAAAGTATAAACGAATGTATGGTTTTAAACACATGCAACCGCGTCGAGATAATTGCAAGCGTTAGTGATCTAGAAAGTGCAACGACGCATGCGTTTAGATGCATGTCTGTATTTTCAGGTGTTTTTGAAGATGAGCTTTATGAAAGGGCTGATATTTATGAAGATAGCGGAGCCGTGCACCACCTCTTTGCCGTGGCAAGCTCGCTTGATAGCCTAGTCGTCGGCGAAACGCAGATCGTTGGCCAGCTAAAAAATGCTTTTAAATTTGCTTACGATAGCTCAGCTTGCGGCGAACAAATCAGTAAAATCATCCACTATGCATGTAAATGCGCTGCTAAAGTTAGAAACGAAACTCAAATTTCTAAAAACCCGATCTCCGTTTCAAGTGTGGCTGTGGCAAAAGCAAAAGAAATTTTTGGCACGCTTGAAGGAAAAACTGCTATCGTCGTAGGCGCTGGTGAGATGGGCGAGCTAGCAGCAAAACACCTCATATCAAGTGGCGCAGAAGTCATCATCATAAATAGAAGCTCCGAGCGCGTCGAGCAGTTGGTTGACAGCCTAGGCGATAATGCGAGCTGGGATAGTATATTAAAGCTAAAAGAGTATGTAAATAGCTATGATCTTATATTTTCAAGCACTGCAGCCCCGCACGCTATCATCACAGGCGAGATCATCGAGCCAAGAGAATTTCATAGATACTTTTTTGATATCGCCGTGCCAAGGGATATAGACCTTTTAAATACCGATCTTATAAGCGTCTACACGGTCGATAGCCTAGAAGAGATCGTGCGTAAAAATTTAGCCCTCAGAGAGGAGCAGGCGCAAAAGGCCTACTCGATCGTTGGTCAAGGCACGAGCGAGTTTTTAAGGATATTAAAAGATGATCTTAGCGTGCCTCTTATCAAATCAATCCGCAAGCAGGCTGAAATTTGCGCTAAAAATGAGCTAGAAAAGGCGATGAAAAAGGGCTATTTAAAACATAGCGATTATGAGGAGGCACAAAAGCTCATTCATCAAGTCTTTAAAGCCTTTTTGCACCAGCCAACGATGAAGCTAAAAGGACTTGCAGACGAGGAGAGAGCGAGCGAGCTTTCAAACGGAGTTAAATTTTTATTTGACATAAAAGATGAACAAAATTTTCAAGCAGGAGATATAGATGAAATTTAGTAAATTTTACGCCCCAACTACCAAAGAAGCGCCAAAAGATGCATCTTTACCAAGCCATCAGTTTTTGATAAGGGGCGGCTTTGTCGAGCAGATCGGCTCTGGGCTTTACAACTATCTTCCGCTTGGAAAGATCATGCATGATAAAATTTCACGCGTGGTGAAAGAGGAGATGAACGAGGCTGGCGCGCTAGAGGTGAGCTTTAGTGTGGTCACTTCAGGCGAGCTTTGGAAGCAAAGTGGTCGCTACAATGTCTTTGGCAAGGAGCTTTTGCGCTTTAAAGATAGAAAAGATAATGACTTTGTCATAAGCCCGACAAATGAAGAGGCAGCCGTTGCTTTGGTGCGTGGCAAGGTGACTAGCTACAAGCAGCTACCACTAAATTTATACCAGATAAACACTAAATTTCGTGATGAGGCAAGACCACGCTTTGGCTTGCTAAGAGGGCGAGAATTTACGATGAAAGATGGTTATAGCTTTCACTCAAGCAAAGAGGATCTTAAGCGTGAGTTTGACCTTATGGAGGCAACTTACAGTAAGATTTTTACCCGCTTGGGGCTAAATTTTAGAGCTGTTGAGGCTGATAGCGGAGCCATAGGAGGAAGTGGCAGTAAAGAATTTATGGTGCTTGCAAGTAACGGAGAGGACGACATACTTTGCTGTGAGGCTTGCAGATACGCTGCAAACGTTGAGGCTGCAAGGCGCAAACCAAGAGTTAGCGAGGCTGAAGCGCCAGAGGCGGACGCGGCTAAATTTCTAACGCCAAATGCAAAAACTATAAAATATGTGGCGGAGTTTTTCAAAGTTAGCGAGTTTTACTGCATAAAAGCTGTTATGAAAAAGGCGATCTATGAGGACAAAGAGGAGGTCGTGGTCTTTTTTGTAAGGGGCGATGACGAGCTTCAAGAGACAAAGGCACAAAATGCTTGCAAGGCGCTTGAGCTAGTAGATGCTAGTGAGGCTGACGTGGCTAAAGCTGGATTATCTGCTGGATTTTGCGGACCAGTTGGGCTAAAAGATGTGAAATTTTTTATAGATAACGAGCTAAGGGGCGCAAATAACATGATATGCGGCGCTAACGAGAAGGACTATCACTTTGTTGGCGTTAGTGTTAGCGGATTTAACGAAGAGAGATTTAAAGACCTTGTAAAGGTAAAAGAGGGCGATAAATGCCCAGTTTGCGGCGGAAATTTAAAACTTAGCAAAGGCATAGAAGTCGGTCATATCTTTCAGCTAGGCGATAAATATTCAGCTGCGATGAACGCGACATATCTTGATGAAAACGGCAAGGCAAAGCCATTTTTGATGGGCTGCTACGGCATTGGCATAAGCAGGCTTATCGCTGTGATGATAGAGGCTAGCCACGACGAGAAGGGCTGCATCTGGAAAAAAGAGTGCGCGCCGTTTGATGTGGAGATCATCATCTCAAATTTAAAAGATGAAGCGGGCGTGAAATTTGCATTTGAGCTTTATGAAAGCCTTAAAAAAGCTGGTGTTAGCGTCATAATCGACGATAGAAATGAGAGATTTGGCGTTAAGATGAATGACTTTGAACTTATCGGCTTCCCTTATGCGCTGCTTGTTGGTAAAGAATTTGCAAATGGCAAGGTCGAGTTTATCACAAGAGATGGGCTAAGCAAAGAGACCATAGGCGCAAACGACGCCTTTAGAAAGATAAAAGAAAGCTTATGAGATTTTTCGCATTTTTGTTTTTTTTGATAGAAGCGGTCTTTATCTATCTTTTTGTGGATAAATTTGGCTTTTTGAACTATTTTCTTGAGGTGCTGGTCTCTGGATTTGTGGGCATCGCGCTTCTTTTTAATGCTGGATTTTCTAGCTTAAATTCGCCTCAAGCGGCATTTAAAAGCTTTCTTGGCGGAAATTTATTTAGCCAGTTAGGACTTAGCTTTGGCGGAGCGTTGCTCTTTTTGCCAGGGATTTTGACAGATATTTTTGGCATAGCCGTGGTCGTTTTTTCTTTAGTGTTTAAGAAAAATGCAGCGAAAAATGAGAGCTATCAGGAGTTTAAATTTCAAAACTTTAGCGAGCAGGGCAGTAAAAAAGATGAGGGCGAGATCATCGACGTTGAGGTCATCGAAGAGCCAAAAAGAGTAAATTAGGAGAGATGATGAAAGAGATAAAAATAGCAACTAGAAAGAGTATCTTAGCGCTTTGGCAAAGCGAACATATCAAGGCTAGGATCGAGGCGCAGCACAAGGGCATGAAGGTCGTGCTTGAGGGCATGAAGACAAAGGGCGACGTGATACTTGACACGCCACTTGCAAAGATCGGCGGCAAAGGGCTTTTTACAAAAGAGCTTGAAGATAGCATGCTAAAAGGCGAGACTGATATCGCCGTGCATAGCCTAAAAGACGTTCCTGTAGTCTTTCCAGAAGGGCTTAAACTAGCGGCCATTTGCTCACGCGAGGATACAAGAGATGCGATGATAAGTGAGAAATTTGCTAAATTTAGCGACCTACCGCACGGCGCAAAAGTTGGCACAACGAGCCTGCGCCGTAAGATGCAGCTACTTATCATGAGGCCTGATCTTGAGATCATCTCGCTTCGTGGAAACGTGCAGACCCGCCTACGCAAGCTAAAAGAGGGCGAATTTGACGCGATCATTTTGGCGATGGCTGGCATAAACCGCCTAAATATCAAGGCTGAAGTGGCACACATCTACACATTTGGCTTTGACGAGATGATACCTGCGATGGGTCAGGGCGCTCTTGGCGTCGAGGCTAGAGACAAGAAGCAAATTTTAGAGCAGATTGACTTTCTAAATGACGAAAATGCGGTCATCGAAACGACCATAGAGCGTGATTTTGTAAGCGTTTTAGAGGGCGGCTGCCAAGTGCCAATAGGCATAAGCGCAAGACTAAAAGGTGATGAAATTTCTATCGATGCGATCGTTGGCCTGCCTGATGGAAGCGAGTTTATAAAAGATAGCTTAAAGACTAGCAAAGATAAATTTCAAAGTGTCGGCAAGGAGCTAGCGTATAAATTTATAGAAAAAGGGGCGAGAGAGCTTTTAAGACGCGCTGAAGAGATGGCGTAAGCGTGTTTGAACTAAAATTTAAAGCAAAAGCCATAAGTGCCACCAAAAATAGCAAAGACAACTACTATATGATCGGTTTTGCAGACGACAAATATGACTACAAAAACTACATAATCTTTCAAAGACCGATCAAACTAAAAAAGGGTGACGACGAAAACACCGATATAAACGGGCCTATATGCAGAGTACAATGGCGACGTTTGCTATAACGCTTGCAAAGGGGTGAAGATCACTGATAAGAGCATCATTTTTGAGGTGCAAGATAGCGTTATTAGCGTTGATATAGAGGGTGTTAAGCTTAGTGAGCGCTTTATGAAATATAGCAAAGAGATATTTGGCAAACTGCTAAAATGTAGCATATCGAAGTAATTAATAAAATTTACTACCGTTTTTAAAACTGCGATGCCATCTAGCGTTTAAAAAAATTGTAATGAATCACTTTGGAAAAGACGTAAGTATGCCGGCCATGTGTGGCTGTGCGTTGAGCGCTAGTTTGCGGACGTTATGGCAATGGAGTATAAATTTAGTGCTTGTATCTATTTAAACGGCGAGGCAATACCGCAAAGACTGCTTCCGAAACAGCGATCGATACTCTGATAGCTATCGGTGTGTGCGGTAAATAATAGCCATCCGCTTTGCTTCGCCTTTTTCAGCTTTTTTTGGCTAAAATCGCCCAAAAATCAAAAAGGCGAAATATGGACTACATCAAGCTTTTAAAAGAAAATAATCTACTTCGTGTTATCGATGAGCCAACAGATATTGATCTTGAGATCGCACACGCAAGCTATATCGAGGTTAAGCGTGAGGGTTCGCAAGCGCTACTTTTTGCAAACCCGGTCTGCAAAAAAACTGGGCGTAAATTTGCACCAGTGCTTACAAATATATACGGCTCAAAACGCGCGCTTGAGCTTACCTTTGGGCTAAATCCTGATGAGATCGCAGCCGAGATAGAAAAGCTTTTAAAGCCCAGAAAACCAGAGAATTTCAAAGAAAAGCTTGATTTTTTAGCCTATCTTTTTAGCATGAGAAAAATTTTTACTAAAAGGCTAAAAGGTGAGGGTGAGTGCCAGCAGGTGAAATTTATAGGTGAAGATGCTGATTTGCTATCGCTTCCAGCACTAAAAACATGGCCGTATGATGGCGGTGCTTTTATTACAATGGGACAGGTTTATACGCAAAGCTTGGATGGAAATTTGCAAAATTTAGGCATGTATAGACTGCAAATTTATGACAAAAATCACCTTGGCATGCACTGGCAGATCCACAAAGACGGCGCAAATTTCTTTCACGAGTACAAGCGTGCAGGCAAAAAAATGCCAGTCTCTGTAGCTATTGGTGGCGATCCACTCTACATCTGGTGTGGGCAAGCACCGCTTCCAAAGGGAATTTTTGAACTTTTGCTTTATGGTTTTATCCGTAAAGAGCCAGCCAAACTTGTAAAATCCTTAACGAATGAAATTTACGTCCCGTACGATGCAGACTACGTAATAGAGGGCTTTGTGGATACGACTAAGAGCGAGCTTGAGGGGCCATTTGGCGATCACACTGGCTTTTATACGCCTATCGAGCCTTTTCCGGTGATGGATGTAACGGCGATAACTAGCAAGCGTGAGCCTATATTTCACGCGACCGTGGTTGGAAAGCCGCCACTTGAGGATAAATATATGGGCTGGGCGACTGAGCGGGTTTTTTTGCCACTTTTGCGAACGACCGTGCCTGAACTACTGGACTACAATATGCCTGAAAATGGCGTTTTTCACAACCTAATCTTGGCCAAGATAAATACGCTCTATCCAGCTCATGCAAAGCAGGCCATGCACGCATTTTGGGGCGTTGGACAGATGAGCTTTGTAAAACATGCCATTTTTGTTGAAGCCGATGCGCCTGAACTTAAAGATTATGATAAATTTACTAGCTTTGTTTTAAATCGTTTTGGTAGCCAGAGTGTGCTAATAAGCCAAGGCGTGTGCGATCAGCTTGATCATGCTAGTCCAAATTCGTGTTTTGGTGGCAAACTCGGCGTAGATGCGACGCAAGACTTTTGTAAATTTAGCCCTGTGGTTTTAAGCGACAGCGAGCTTTTGGCTAAATTTCAAAGCGTTACGCCAAATGTAAAAGAGCTTAAGCAGTTTAAAACGGATACCAAAACGCCTATTTGTATGGTGAAATTTGAAAAAGATTGTGTGGTAAAAGAGCTTTTTGACAAGCTTTTGATATTTAGAGATTTTTTCAAGCTCCTTATCGTTGTAGATATGCAAAATTACCTTGAAAACCCATATATGCTACTTTGGCGTGTGACAAATAATATCGATGCTTTGCGTGATATCTACATTGAGGGTGAAAATTTCTGCGTAGATGCCACTAGCAAAGATGAGCGCGAAGGATATACTAGAGGCTGGCCGCTACAAACGGATTGTGACCGCGAAGTAGTTGCTGATCTAGTTAAGCGCGGTATAGTAAAAGACGAGCCAGAGTTATTTAAAAAATTTGAAATATTTGGCTAGCTTTGAGGGGCTCAAGTAAATTTATAAATTTTGCTTTTTGCTGCGGATTTGAAATTTTTAATAAGACTTACTTAATCAAATGCTAGTGAATAGCTTTTAGACTAGGTCTAAAAGCTTAATTTGTTTTTTAGCTCTCTTTTAAGAGCTTGCTTGCGAGCATATCGGCTTTTGCTTTATCTGTATCTTTTTTTACGGATTTGTAAATTTTAGATATATAATTTTCCAAAACTTCGTGGCAAGATATTACTTTTTCATTTTCACTTCTTGCTACTTTTACGTATTCGCCGCTATTTTGTAGCTCAAAAGCTAGGTCATTATCGCTTAGCTGAAGCTCTAAAATTTCAAGTAGTCTCTCTTGAAGCCTTGGTTCAAAAATAGGTGTCATAAGCTCCAAGCGACGCTCTAGATTTCTTGGCATCCAGTCAGCACTTGAGATATAAATTTTTGGCTGAGCATGTTTAAAATATAAAATTCTAGCGTGCTCTAAGTATTTGCCAATGATCGAGCGAACTTTTATATTTTCGCTTTTGCCTTTTATGCCAGGCCTTAGTCCGCACACACCACGAACTATAAGATCGATCTTCACACCTGCGTTTGATGCGCGGCTAAGCTCATTTATCACGTCTTCATCGATTAGGGCGTTCATTTTGGCGATGATTCTACCTTCGCTTCCTTTGCTTGCCTCCATTCTTATCTTTTCGATGATACGCTCTTTTATCTGAAAAGGCGACATGCTAAGAGCGTTTAGACGGCGATTTTTATTATATCCTGAGAGGATATGAAAAAACGAAGTCGTATCCTGGCTAAATTCCTCTTTGCTCGTAAATAGGCTCACGTCGGTGTAAATTTTAGCCGAACTGCCGTTGTAGTTGCCTGTGCCAAAGTGCATATAAAATTTAAGCTTATCGCCGATTTGGCGGATGACCTGGCTAACTTTTGCATGCACCTTAAAGCCTGTAATGCCGTATATCACGTGCGCTCCAGCGTCTTCAAGTGCCTTTGCCCAGTGCAAGTTATTTTCCTCGTCAAACCTTGCCTTTAGCTCAACCATCACGGTTACTTGCTTGCCGTCACTTGCGGCGTCTATTAGACTTTGAATTATTGGTGAGCTCTTATCGACTCTATAAAGTGTCATTCGAATAGATATGACTTTTGGATCTTTACTAGCTTCTTTGATAAAGCTTACAACTGGATCAAAGCTCTCAAATGGATGCACTAAGAGCACGTCTTCTTTATCTATGGCGTCAAACACCGAGATGCCATTACCAAATGGTGGTAGTGTTTTTGGAACGTAAGGGGTATTTGCTAGGTGGGTAAAATTTTTACTTCCAGCTATCTCCCAAAGCGAGCTAAGAGTGAGTGGAATACTTGAAAAATAGACATCTTTATGAAAAATTTTCATATGGAAATTTAAAAATTCTAAGATATCAGCGTCTGCATTTTGATCTATCTGCATACGAACAAAAGCTCCTTTTCTACGAAGCTTTAGCCCTTGCTCAAGTATCATCATAAAATCATCCGCTTCTTCTTCTTCGATAACGATATCAGCGTTTCTCGTCACTCTAAAAGCAGCCGAGCTAAGTAGCTTATACCCTGGAAAAATTTCTTCTGCATGGCGGTGTACGATCGTTTCAATCGGCACAAAAACATTGCTACTTGGCTGTGTAAAACGTGGCAAGACTCTTGAAATTCTTATCATGCCGTATTTTAAAATTTCTGGATGTTCGATATCAGCAAGTTTTACGGCAAGTGAAAAGCTAAGGTTGTTTAGATGCGGAAATGGATGAGTTGCATCGACAGCGATAGGAACGATGACTGGCAGGATGTTTGAAAAAAAGTATTCGTCACACTTTTGTTTCAAGCTATCATCAAGCTCGTCATAATTTTTTATAAAAAGCCCCTCTTTGCTAAGAGCATTTACTGTTTTTTTATAGTGATCTTCTACTAAATTTTGCTCATTTTGTAAATATTTTCTAATCTCTCTTAGCTGATCAAGTGGACTCATACCATCGCCACTGCTTGTAGTAGCTCCAGCTGTAAAAAGCTGCTTTAAGCCAGCGACTCTTATCATATAAAATTCATCAAGATTTGTCATATAAATGGCTATAAATTTTAGCTTTTCAAGTAAAGGAATTTCCTTTTCACACTGAGCGAGTACCCTTGAATTAAAGCGTAGCCAGCTTAATTCTCGGTTTATAAAAAGAGTTTCATTTTCGCTCATCATCTTCTCCTTGTACGTTTTTGAGTTATTTTATGATATATGTGGTTATAAAGTTCTTACTTTATTTAAAATTTTGGTTACAATAAGCCAAAACTTAAATTTAAAGGCTTATTATGTCTGATTATGTGATATTGGTTGGTATCTTTTTAGTGGCAGTCGTTGTTTTTGCACTTATTAAAAAGATATCATTTTAGCTTTTAAATTTCTCCCACCACAAATAAGCAAAGATAAGCCCAAAACCCTTGACTTTGCTCTCGTCAAAGGCAAATTTCATCATATCTTCTCGTTTTATAAAAACAAGCTCGATATCTTCGCCATCGACGCCACCGCCAGAATTTACCTTCATACTCTCATCGATCTTTGCGTAAAACATCGTTTGTGTGTTGCCTCCAAAGCCAAAAGCACCGTATGTCATTGTGATACGCTCTATCTCTTTTAGCTCATAGCCCACTTCTTCGATCGCCTCTTCTCTGGCTGTTTGCTCTTCGCTTAGTCCTTTATCCATAAGCCCTGCGCAAAGCTCGTAAGTAAAGCCTTGCTCATTTGTTTTGATGCTTTCTTTCTCTTGCGAGTACCAAACAGCAGGACGAAACTGCTTTACAAATAAAAAGGCATCTTTTTGCTCGTGATATAAAAAAATACTAACGCTATTCATCACTTTTACACAGTCCCAATCTCTTTGAACACCATTTTGCATAAATTTCATCTTAAATGGCTTTAGGTATTTTGACTCATCAAGAGGCAGAATTTCTAAATTAGTTATAGTAGTATCCATTTTGCAAGTCCTAAAAAGCTAAAAAATCCTATCGCATCTGTAAAAGTAGTAAGAATGACGGCTGAGCCGACTGCAGGATCTATGTTAAAGCGCCTTAGTGTCAAAGGTATGATCGTACCAAAAAAGCCAGCAAAGAATAAATTTGTGATCATACTAAGCCCAATAACAACGCCAAGCATACCTTTGTCAAACCAAACAGAGGCGATTATGCCCATTACCACACCAAAGATTAGTCCATTTATGAGTGAAATACTAACCTCACGTTTTAGAACATTTTTGGCATCTTTAAACTCTATCTCGCCAAGTGCCAAACGGCGAACCGTAACGGTAAGCGCTTGTGTGCCGGTATTCCCACCCATTGACGCAACTATTGGCATTAAAACAGCAAGAGCGACGTAGGCTGCTATTGTCTCGTCAAAAAGTCCGATTATAGATGAGCTAAAAAGAGCTGTTAGTAAATTTACACCAAGCCAAACCGCACGACCACGACCCGCTTTAAATAGCGTATCATCCTCTTCTGACTCGTCATCAACGCCGGCTAGGTTATAAATTTGCTCAGTTGCACTCTCTTGAATGTAGTCGTGGATGTCATCAGACGTGATACGACCAAGTAAAATTCCAGTGCTACTAGTAACTGCAATAACGTTTAAATCGTACTCTTGAAACATATCAGCGACATTTTGCATAAGGTCCATATCATTTGCAACATGTGGTTTGTAGTGATCAATCTGCGCTGACTCAATATTTTGCTTTAGTGTCTTTGTAAAATCAAAAAGTATAAGATCTTCAAGCGGGATAGCATATTGTAAAACGCCGTTCTTATCAATGATAAAAAGCTGTGAGATATTTTCTAACTTGCCTTCTTGTTTTTCTCGTCTAAGTCTTGCTACTGCATTGCCAAGCTTTTCTTCAAGGTGAGCTGAGAAAAGCTCTGTTTGCATGTGAGCACCGGCTCTATCTTCTTCGTAGCTTCTAAGTCTTAAAATTTCATTTTGGTTTTCTCTATCAAGCTCATTAAAGAGTTCTCTAGCTTTATCCTCGTCAATGTCCTCGATGTATTGAAGCAAGTCAGTCGCATCATCACTCTCTAGTTCTTCAAGTGCCTCTACTATCTTTTCAGCTGGGAGTGTGTCGATCACGTCTTTTAGCATGTGATCAGGTAGCTCGATAGCAACGTCACCTAAAATTTCAGGATCTAGCTTCTCAAGATAGTGAGCAAAAAGCTCCTCATCGTGTTTCTTTAGTGTTTTTAAGTGCTGGGCTAGCTCGTAAGGCGAGAGCTCGTTATCTTCTAAATTTTCATCTAAATGCTGATCTATCAGCTCTTTTGCTTCTTCTAATTCTTGGCTCAAGTTTTACCTTTAAAATTCTATTACATTAGGGAAAAATTCCACTTTGTGATACTCTTTTTCATTATTTAAAGCATTTTTTATTAGCTCGTCATTTTTGCTAACAACTGCTTTAAATTTAGCTGATTCTTTCTTATCCTCTAGGCTTTTAACGACCTTTATTGCACTTTCTGGGTTGATAGGTTTATTGTCTCTGTAAAGACCAAAATGAAGATGTGGCCCTGTGCTCATACCGCTTGTGCCAACGTAAGCTATAAGCGTGCCTTGCTTGACTTTTAGTCCGCCTTTTATGCCTTTAGCAAAGCCATTTAGATGAGCATAAAGCGTCTCGTAGCCACCAGCGTGAGAGATGATAACGGTTCTGCCATATCCGCTTTTTTGTCCGACAAATTTAACCGTGCCATCGCCTGCAGCTTTGATTGGTGTACCTTTTGGAGCACCGTAGTCAACGCCAAGGTGCGCTCTATATCTTTGTAAAATAGGGTGCCATCTTTTTAGGGTAAAAGCTGATGTGATTCTGGCGTTTGCAAGAGGGCGAACTAGTAAAAATTTATCATTTTTCTTGCCGTTTTTATCATAAAATTTATCTTCAAATTTATACATGACATATCGTTTATTTTTTGTTTCTATCATCGCAGCATAGATTTCTGGAGTACCAAAAGAGCGGCCCATGCGTATTTTTTGATTATAAACGATAGCGATCGTATCGCCTTTATTTATCTTTTTAAAATCAATACCACTTCCTTTAAAAATTTCTTTAAAGCCAAGAGCTAGCGTGCCAGAGCCAGTGTAGTCAAAAATGTCTTCAGAGACTGATTTGTCCACCTTTAAGGCTAAAAATTTATCCTCGCTTTGATAAGAGATGGGAAGAAATTCTAGTTTAAATTTATCATTATCATCTCTAAAAATATGCATTTGAAGCTCGTCGCTAACAGGGATTAGTACTTGTTTGGTATTGCCGTTATCGTCTTTATAAATTTGATACTTTGTGCCAGCGATGATCTCTTCTGTTAGCTCTTGATCTTCGGTTGCTAAGTTATAGTAAAGTGAAAGTGGGATTTTGTTTGTCTCTAAGAAATTTAAGAAGTTACTTCCATTTGGCCAGCTAAGCTCGTCGACACTTGGCTTTATAGCGTATAAATTTATAGATAATATTGCAAAAATTATAAAAATACGAGGCATTAATGTCCTTTTAAAAAGCTGGTGGGATTTTAACTAAAACTTGCTTTAATTTTGCAAAAGATAAAGCATTTTAGGCTATAATCGCTCTAAAAATTTAAACTTAGGAGATATTTTTGAAACGTATATTTGTGATTTTATCGCTAGTTTTTGGCTTTGCTTTTGGGGCTGATTTTTCTTTAAATGAGTATAGAACTCCTCTTATTAGCGTCGAGAGTGACGGCACAGCGACGATAGTTGATAGTCCAGAAATTTTAATCGGCTCAAGTGGTGTCGTACTTCATAAATTTGACACTGATAGCTCTATCATCGCGAGAGTTAGCGTTATCTCAAAAAATTCTGGCTTTGCTAAGATTAGATTTGAGGTGTTTGATCTGCTTGAACAAAAGGCACTCCCACTTCCAGGCATTGCACCTGCAAATGGCGATATGGTTGTGCTAAACTATCTTTATAACCGCTCATTAATCATCGTGCCAAATAAAGAAATTTACGAAGAGGTTTTGGGCGCATTTCCTAATATGATATTTATCCATCCAGACCTTGTCGGAGCATACTTAAGCTACGAATACAAGCCAAATCCAAGCAGAGATGACTTTAGAAAAATGTGCGCTCAAAGTGCGGCTGGTCTTATCTTTGTCGCGATGGATGGCAGGAGCGTTTTTGCTGATTGTCAAAGCTTTAAGGTGCTAAAAGAGTTCAAAACTGGCGAGGTTGAGTACTATCAACTACCATTTTATACAAGAGTTAGCGACATAGACACCGTCTTTTGGAAGCTAAATAGCGAGCACATCAACAACTACGATGCTCACTATGAAAAACTTTTTGAAGAAGATAACTGATAAATGAGCCGTTTGTCCTTAAGTAAGCAAAGCTTAAAAGAGTTTTTAAATTTGCTCCCAACGCTTAAGGACAAAGAGCTCTTTCACTATGCCTCAAGCCTTAGTTTTCATACGATTTTATCGATCATTCCGATACTTCTTATATCGTTTTCTATCTTTACAAAACTGCCTAGTTTTGAGGATTATTACGCCAAGATTCAGGACTTTATATTTTCGGCTCTTTTACCAAGTAATCAAGAGATCATCTCAAACTACTTGCAAAATTTCTTACAAAATAGTGGAAATTTAGGTATAGTTGGCTTTGTAGCGATGATATTTACATCGGCTATGTTTTTTAGCGACTACGAGTATGTAGTTTTGAAAGTGACACGTGCAAATAAGGCTAGAGGATTTTGGTCGGCGCTTAGCTCGTATTGGACTCTTATCACGCTTGCGCCACTTGGTCTTGCTGGCAGTTTTTATCTCTCAAGCCTCATTCAAGAGATGCTAAACTCAAACGAGTTTACAAGCTCGATAAATTTTTTAAGTATCTTTCCATATCTCATCATCTGGGCGATATTTTGTGTCACATATCTCATCTCAGTAAATGATGAGATAAAGTTTAAAAGCGCACTTTTTAGCTCATTTGCCGCTTCGCTCGTCTGGTATCTTGGCAAGTCAGCCTTTGTCTATTATGTCCTTTATAATAAAACCTATCTAAGCGTTTATGGCTCGTTTTCAGCCGTGCTTTTCTTTTTTGTCTGGATCTATATATCGTGGATCATCTTTTTATATGGGCTAAAGCTTTGTGCTTATCTCTCAAACAGCTCAAAATTTAAAAGATAAATTTAATAGTTGGTACCAGCTGGCAATATATTTTTATAAATTTACCAGCTGGTGTGATTTGTATTATTTTATGTAAAATTTTATGTAGTATCAGCGTTTAAACTCGCAAATTTCTATCTTTGTACCAAGCTCTTTGCTAAATTTACTAGTGACCTTTTCAAGCTCATCTTTATCAAAGCAGATAAGATCTATGTAAGATCGCATCTCGCCATTTGCTTCACCTATGATCTCGCAAATTTCACTCTCTTGTAGCGCATCTGAAATTTTATTTTTGCTATCAACGCCAAACTGTATGTCGCCACCGTGAGATATGGCTAAAAAGCAAAAATTTATGCCAAGTTCAAAAGCTTCGTTATAAGTATCGCTTGCGCCGTCGTAGTACTCGTTTAGTAGCTCGCTAAGAGATGTATATCCTGTGAAAACGTCGTCACGTAACTCATTTGAACGAGGCTCTAGCTCATAGACCATAAAATTCTTAAGCGGCTCGTTTGAGGCTTCTTTACCAAATTTTTCATCTATAAGATCGGCAAAGTCGATCAGTGGCACGCCTTTTTCTCTTGGCTCGTCTATTATCTCAAACTCTCCAAGCATATTTATCATGATCATCTCGCCAACTACGTTGTCACAAAGTATGAGCGATAATGTATAAGCCTTATTTTCATCTTCGCTTTTAAGCTTGCTTAGAGTTTCGTTATATAGGCACATATCCACGCTTTTGTCGTTAAAATTTGCATAGACCATGACCTCATTTGCATCAACGCTTACGCCATACATTTGTATAGTAGCGACGTTTCGTGGCGCACGTGGTTTGCCAAGTGTACAAGTAAGCTTTGCTTCATACTCTTTTGGCATGCGCGATTTGATAAATTTAAGCCACAAAAGCCTATGTTTGAGTCCTTCTGGAGTGAGTACTAGATCGATCTTTCCATCAATAAGGCCTATCATAAAAGTTGGATCAACCAAACATAAATTTAGCGCCTCTTCGGTCATTTTGCTTGCAGCTTCAAAATTTTTATCTTCTAAATTTTGTTTGATGGCGTCTAAATTTTTGCCAAACTCGCTCCAAAATTTATCAACTCTGCTTGCAAAGCTAGAGCTCTTTTTAGAAAACCACATTTTTATCCTTGTTTATTAAAATTTTCAACATTTTTTTGCGTATAAATTTTCATCGATGGAAATTCTAAGGCACTTAGCTTGTCATATCCTTCTTCGTTAAAAACACATCCTGTATCGATATTGGCGCTATTTGTATAGAGCTTAGCCTCACGCACTGGCGTATGGCCATAGACATTAAATATGCCTTCAACTTGCATCATATCGCCTCTGCCTGATAGTACATGCCTTCTAAACTCATCTCTTGAGCTATCATCATCTCTTAAACCCCAAAATTTACCAACAGCCGAGTGTGAAACGACCAAATGCTCGCCATTTTGGTTTTTGTGGTCTTTAAACTCTAAATATACTGGGCTACTCTCTAAAAATTCTATGTGTCTTTGTTTAAAATTTAGGCTTTGAGCTAGGTATGATCCATATGTCGCCACGCCACCATTATTGAAAAACCAACTCGTGTCAAACGGTGCTTGGTTGTTTAAAAATTCATATTTATTGCTTAGTAACCTTCTTTCGTGGTTTCCCATTACCATTTTATAGTTATTTTGCATGATAAGCTCGACTACATCGCAACTAAAAAGCCCCCGATCTATCACATCTCCGACAAAGCAAATTTGTGATTTTTCTTTGTCTGGAAACTGCTTGATAAGCTCTAAAAGTGTATTAAAACAGCCGTGCACATCGCCTATGATATAAATTTGCTCGCTCAATTTTTCTCCTTTGTGCCAAATTTTAGTCTATTAAGCTTAAAAATGTAGTGTTAAGAAAACACTTTTGTATAGCTGTACTATATTGGCGTAATGCTAGCGATATATAAAGTTAAAACCTAGTAAAAGATATTTAAAATTTAAGGAATTTAAAGTAGAAGGGAGCCTAAGCTCCCTAAAATCATTGTGCGTAAAAGCCGCTGACCTTACCGGTTAGGTCGATCATGATGTTTTTCATTTGAGTGTAGTGCTCAAGGATGATCTTGTGAGTTTCGCGGCCGATGCCTGAGTTTTTATATCCGCCAAATGGGCTGCCTGCTGGGATTTGATTATAGGTGTTGATCCAGACTCTGCCAGTCTCCATAGACCTTGCAACGCGAAGTGCTTTTGTGATGTCTTGCGTGAAAATTCCGCCACCTAGGCCGTATTCGCTGTCATTTACCATTTTGATAAGCTCGGCTTCATCTTTAAATTTAATGACAACGCCAACTGGGCCAAAAATTTCTTCTTGAGCCACTCTCATGTCGTTTGTCACATCAACTAGCAACGTTGGCTCGACAAATGCGCCCTTGTCGCAACCATTTGCAGTGTAGGCTTTGCCGCCGACTGCCACTTTTGCACCTTCTTTTTTGCCGATCTCGACGTACTCTAAGATCTGCTCAGCTTGTTTTTTATTGATTTGTGAGCCCATTTGAGTGCTAGGATCAAGCGGATCGCCAACTTTTATGGTACTAAATTTCTTAACCGCAGCCTCTATAAATTTGTCATAAAAGCTCTCTTCTACGAAAATTCTTGATCCTGCGCAGCAAACTTGACCTTGGTTAAACAAAATGCCAAGCTGAAGGCCATCAAGTGCTTTGTCTAAATTTGCGTCGCTAAAGAAGATATTTGCGCTCTTTCCGCCAAGCTCAAGTGTGGCTGGGATGATACGACGAGCCGCAGCTATGGCGATATCTCGGCCGATCTCGGTTGAGCCAGTAAATGCTAGCTTGTCAAGGCCTGGATGGTTTTTGATCCACTCGCCGCTCTTGCTGCCTCTGCCAGTTACGATGTTTATTAAACCTTTTGGCAAAATTTTATCTATCAGCCTAAATAGCTCAAGCACGCTTAGGCTTGTCTCACTTGAAGGTTTAAATACGCTCGCATCGCCTGCTGCGATCACTGGAGCTAGCTTCCAAGCTGCCATCAAAAATGGAAAATTCCAAGGTACGATCTGACCCACAACACCTATTGGCTCGCGTAAAACGATAGAGAGCTGCTTCTCATCAAGTACGTTTGCACTGCCTTCTTCACCCATGATAACGCCAGCAAAGTACCTAAAATGCTCGGCTGCAAAAGGAATATCAACATTTAGCGTCTCTCTAATCGGCTTGCCATTGTCCATGCTTTCAACTTTTGCGAGGTGCTCTTTGTGCTCATCGATGATGTCAGCGATCTTGTTTAGCAGCTTTGCACGCTCGCTAATTGTAGTGTGTTTAAATTTCTTAAAAGCCTCACGTGCAGCACGAACTGCGTCATTTACATCTTCTTCGGTAGCATCAGCGATCTTTGCAAGGTGCTCGCCGTTTGCTGGATTTTTTGCATCAAGTGTAGCGCCGTCTTTTGCGTCGCGCCACTCACCATTTATGAAAAGCCCATATTTTTCTAGTAACTTCATACTTTTCTCCTCAATTAAGATTTTGTAAAAGGATTATAATATTAATAAAATTTATCAAAAATAAATTTTTGCTATAAATTATCTTTTTTAATAAATTTTATTGTTTAGAGTAGGGTGGTGTTTTAAATTTAGCTCCGCCAAGAGAGTGAAAATGTAGTCTCGCCATCAAGATCGCTTGTGCATTTTACCTCTATGCCATTTTTCTTGCAGCACTCTTTCACTAAATTTAGCCCTATGCCAAAGCCGCCTTGATCTTCGTTAAATCTCGTATAGCGATCAAAAATTTGCATTTGTTGCTCCTTGCTGATGCCGTGGCCTAGATTAGTTATGCTAAAGAAATTTGACTCTAAAATGATGCGAACTTTTGAATTTGGTGATGCATATTTTGAGGCGTTGCTTAAGAGGTTGTCTAAAATTTTGCTCATATCTTCAAGGTCTGCGTTTATGAAGCTAGGCTTTAAACTAGCCTCTATCTTAAGTCCGCGTTTTGCAAAAAATGGCGAGAAATAGTTAATCTTTTGTGATACTAGTAGCTTTAGATCAATTATCTCTTTTTTAATTGGCTTATCTAGATTAAAGCTTAGATGAACGAGCGCGTCATAGATGTTATTTAGGCTCTTTGCGGCAAGGCTGATGTTGTTAAAACGCTTTAAATTTCGCTCATTTAGGTTGTCTAGATCAGCCGTTTCTATACTCATTGAGATGACGCTTAGAGGCGTGTTTATCTCGTGTGTTGAGTCTTTTATAAAGCGGTTTAGCGTATCTATCTTTTCATAAAGCGGTCTTAGGCTTAGTTTTGCTAGGTAAAAGGCAATAAAGAGCAGGGCAAAAAAGAAAAAGAGCGCCTTTAGTGTGGTCGAAATTTGCAAGGATAGAATTTCGCCGTTGATATCTTTGCCAACTAGAAAAATATCTGCGTGTGAGAGCTCGTCTGTGGTGTTGTCGTCCATGTACTGGATCTTTTCAAATATCGCGACTTTGCCGTCTATCAAATTTACATTTTTGCTTTTGTCGATCTTTTGGCAGTCAAAGTCTTTATAAATTTTCTCGCCATTGTTTAGCAAAATGCAAGCATGCACGCCTTTTTCTTTTGTTAGACTTGAGATTGAGTCAAGTCCATTCATTCTAGCTTTCATGTAAATGCCCATTTTTATCTCTTTTAAAGACTTCACCTCGTTTAAAATGAGCGTTTCTTTTTTGTTTTTATAGTCATGTATGAAAAAATATCCTAAAAATAGCACAGAGCTAACAAGATAAAGGGATAAAATTTTAAATAAAATTTGCGTCTTTTCAGACATAGACATAGCCGTCCCCACGCCTATTTAAAATGGCATCTTTGCCTAAAATTTGACGTAAATTTTTGATATAGACACGAAGGCTAAGCTCGCTTGGCTCCTCGTCAAATTTCCAAATTTTATTAAAAATTTCATCTTTGGTTAAAATTTTGCCTTTGTTTTGCAAAAATAGCGCGAGTAGGTCGCTCTCTTTACTCGAGATATTTACATTTTTGCCATCTTTGCTTAGTGTTTTGCTCTGCGGATGAAAGCTAAATTCACTTGAAATTTTGATCGCATCGCCGCTATGATGTGAGAAATTTCTCTTTAGAAGTGCTTGTATACGTATGAGTAGTTCTTTTAGCTCAAATGGCTTTTTTAGATAGTCGTCGCAGCCACTTTTGTAGCCTTTTTCAAGATCGTCTATGGTATTTAGCGAGGTGGTAAAGATGCTAGGTGCGCTAACACCTAGCTCTCTTAAGGAAGAAAGAAGTGAAAAGCCGTCCCCTTTTGGGAGCTTGACATCAAGGATCAAAAGGTCGAAATTTTGCTCATAAGCAAGATTAAGTGCATCTTTTGCGTTGTTTGAAGTGGTGACATCGTAGCCATTTTCGCTTAGATACTCACTGATAAGATCAAGTAAAATTTCATCATCTTCAACGAGCAAAATTCTAACCATCAAGCACCTTTACATACCTTTTTTCATTTCGTCTTTTTTCATACCCATGTCGTCTTTCTTCATTTCATCTTTCATACCCATGTCGTCTTTTTTCATCTCATCTTTTTTTACCATGGGTTTTTTAGCCATGTCATCTTTCATCATCTGCTCTTTCTTCATCATCTCGTCTTTGCCCATGTCATCTTTTTTCATCATTTCAGTAGCATTTGCAAGACCACCAAGCATAAACATAGCACCAAGTGCAACTAGTAGTAATTTCTTCATAACGTCTCCTTTAAATGAAATATGATGAAATACTATCTCTTTAGTGTTAAGTGAGTGTGAATTTACGCAAATACAAAATAGATAACTGGAAGCGTGATAAATGAAAACAGCACGCCGATAGCCACTGAGGATATAGCTAGAGAGCTATCAAGGCCAGCTTTTATGACCATCGCACTTGCAAGAGCTGATGTTGGCATCGCACATTGAAAGAGACCAACGACCCAAGTTTTGTTCATCTGGATACCTGAAAATTTTAATATGATGAAAAATACGATAGCTGGTAAGATCATCTTACACAAAAGCACGACACTAACACCTTTATATGAGCTTGTGATACTACTAAAGTTAAGACCAACACCAATCGCAAAAAGTGCCACCGGAGTAACGCTACCTTCAAACATCCTAAGTGGTGCAAAGATAAACTCAGGCAAAGGGACTTCTTTTAAGATAAGAGCCATAATAAGCGCGATAAATGGCGGAAATTTTAAAATTTTCATCGTATTTTGAAATAGCGAAACTTTCTCTGGTGCAGCAAAAGAGAGGATAAGTGGCCCAAGGATCGAAAGTGGGATACCAGTAGCTATTTGATCGTAAAAGATGACTTCATTTACCATTGCATCGCCAAAGAAGCCTTGAATGACAGGCATACCGACAAATAGGGTATTACCAAAAAGGCTTAGCATGACCATACTAACAGTTGTTACTTTAGTAAATTTAAAGATCTTGCCAAGCACCAATGCCATGACAGCACTGATAGCTGTTGAGCCAAAGCCAATTAAAATTGTATTTATAAGCGAAACATCGACGTTTACGTGATAAATTTTGTCAAATATTAGCGCAGGCATTGCAAAACAAAGGACAAAATCCACAAAAGGGATCGAGTGCTTTTGCTCAACAATGCCGACTTTTTTAGCAAAAAAACCAGTTGCGATTATGAAAAAAATTGCAAAAAGTGGAGTGAAGTTCATAGCATTCTCTTTTAAATCTAAATTTTTACGGAAAATTGATTATAGGACCCATAAGATTAAATTACAATAAACCTTTTTTAAAATTTGCTCTCAAAATTTATGCCTTAATATCAACCTTTTTATAAAATTTATCTCTCTCATCTATCTTTTCTTTGCTCTTTAAATCATTCTCAAGATAGCTGATATTATAAATTTCTCTTGTAGATATGCTTTTGCCATTATTTAGACTGATTAAAAATTTACTCTCAAATTTATTAGATAGATTGGCAATAGCGATCGCTCCAGCATCTTTTAGGCTTACGATTTTATCACCTTGCATGAAGCCAATATCCTTAAAATTCAAGCTATTTAGCTGCACATTATTCATCTCTTTTGCCTCTAAATTTATGCTAGTTTTTAGCTCGCTTGATGTGTTTAGCTTGCCAGTATCGTTATAAAGCTCTTTTACGTCTATTTCTCTTCCACTATCAAATTTTAGCCTTATGGTGCCATCTTTGTTTAGTTTCATGGCTATGACGCTATCGCTATCTTGCAAAGATGCGGCAGCTTTGGCTTCATTTGTTATAAAAGCCTTTTTTACTTTTTTTAAATTTGAGATACTAAACTCAAGCCCAGTTGCTTGCTTAAATTCATTTTCCATCGCGATCATTTTGGCTGATTTTGTCTTCTCAAGCTTTGATATATAAGCGTCCGCATTTTCTTCAAATTTCTTTAAATTATTGCCAAGATTTTCTATCATTTTGTTGTATGCGTCAAACTCAGCGTTATAATCTTTGTAAAATTTCATAAAACTATCTTTTTGAAATTTTGTATATGAGAAATTTTCATCTTTTTTGTAATCTTTGCTCGGCTCAATGATCGGATTAAACTCGCTTAATCTTGCAGTGTCATCAAAACCCACTTTAAGATAGGCAAAATTTTTAAAAGAGCTATCTTTGCCAAAGATATTATTGTGTCTTAGATCGACCCAGCCGTCATTTTGGGCATATTTTTTAAAGAAATTATTTATATCATTTTTCTTTATCTTTTCATATCTGTTTTCTGCAGCGAACAAAGTATTTGGATCTGAGGCGTAGTAAGAGTGTCTATAGTCAATATCTTTTGTATCTACGTAAAGATCGGGATTATTTGTGATCGTTGATTTACGATTTAGCTCTTCTCTTTCTATTTGGTTGTGATTTATGACATTTGTGCTGATAAACTGTCTAAGATCGACCCTTGGCATCACATCGCTTAAATTTGCTATTTTTTCATTTCCGTCTTTATCATGACCCCTTACTTTTAGCTTATCAAAGAGTATGTCTTTTTGGTCTAGCACACCGTCGTTATTGCTATCAAAGCTAAAAAGATAGCTATTATTTTCCAATTTTGTAGTGCCAAGTTTGTCGTTATCGCCGTAAATATCTAAAAATACTTCTACTTCACCATATTTTGTTTTTAGAGTGTTTGAGTAAGCGTAATCGTTTAAATTTTTAAATTTTGTATTTTCTAGGTATCCACTTTTTAGTGTAGATAGCATGCTGCTACTATCTGAAGCTTTTATATTTTTAAAGTAGGCATTTTCACTAAAATGATAGCCTCTAGAAAGTTCATCGGAGTGAATTTTATTGTTGCTGTAGATGAGATTTTTTGAGTAGTTATTTAAAATTTCTTCTACTTTTTGTAGGATTTTATGTCTATTTTGCTCTTTTATCTCGGCATCAGTGACATTTATAACTTTGCCTGTTTTTATACTTTCTTTTAGACTTGAAATTTGTTCGTTATTTATCTCTAAACCTTGTTTATCCTTAAAGGAATGGAGCATATC
>NZ_CABPVR010000007.1:113324-143919 GCF_902460875.1 Campylobacter concisus
TAATATCGGATAAATTTATAAAGTATTTAGGCGTATAATGGTGCCCGAGGTCGGACTCGAACCGACACAAGGTTGCCCTTACCAGATTTTGAGTCTGGCGCGTCTACCAGTTTCACCACTCGGGCTAAAGTAAGATTGAAAGTTAATTTTTGTGTGAGAGGAAAAAGGGGAGACTTGCTCCCCTAAAAAGAAATTATTTCTTTTTACCTTTTTTAGCAGCACCAGCAGCAACTGCTTCTTTAAGTTTTTTGCCAACTTTGAATTTAACTGCTTTACTAGCAGGAACATCGATAACTTTTTTAGTTCCAGGAACTCTAGCTTTTCTTGCAGCTCTGTCAGCAGTACCAAAAGTACCAAAGCCTATAAAGCTAATTGTATCGCCTTTTTCAAGAACTGCTTGGATTGTCTCCAAAGTAGCATCAACAACTTTTAGAGTATCTTTTTTTGAAAGACCAGCCTTATCGGCAACAGCTTGAATAAATTCAGCTTTTTTCATGAACCATCCTTTTAAGAAGTTATGTGGCTATATTACACTCTTTTAAAAAAAAATACAATACTTTTTCCCTAAATTTAGCTCTTTTTTACATTTTTTTAACAAAAAATACAATTTTTTTAAAAATTTACTCGCAAATTTCAAACATAAGCTCGGTCCTTAAACCAATCTTTTTCATATCAATAAGCCTTAAATTTTTAAAATTTAAGCTCATTAGCTCATCTTTATTTTTTATAAGTTTATTTGCTATCTGGCGCAAGACTTCGCCTCTATATGCTTTTGCGTGATGACTCACTATTTTTTTATTTTTTATAAAGCAAAAAGCTATGTATTCTTTTTTTATAGTGTAAATTTTTTCATAAAACTTAGCTCTAAGGTCTAAAATTTCATCATTTTGCAAAAAATCATCAACCGCTTTACTAAAATTTTTTTCATAAAATTTTGAAATTTCAAAGCCATCTAGCTTTTCACCTTGCTTTAGTTTGTACTCTGGTATCTCATCTTTTGCTAAGATAGGCCCAAATAAATTTGAAAATATTAAAACATTATTATCTATATATTTTTGTGCCTCATTGCCTAAACCACGATAGTTTAGATGTTTATAAGCCACTCCATCATACCTTAAAATAGCTTTTATACTGCCTTTTTGAGATAGGCTTTCTCGCAACTGCTTGCTCTCTTCAAGCTCTTTTAGCCCAAAAAGCTTTTTTATCTCGTCTAAATTTGCGTTTTTTAAAAACTCATCATATCTGTTTAAAATTTCAACTCTTTTGTCAAAAAGTTCTGGAAATATCAAATTCTTACCATTAAATTTATTATTCGTATTTAGAGAAATTTTACTTTCGCTTGGAGAAAAGAGAATTTTTAATGCCATTTTTCTTACCTATTTTATATATAAAATTTGTTGGATTATACAATAAACTTTTTATGCTAAAAAAAATCAAATTTTTACCGATATAAAAACAAGCGGAATCATTTTTGCTTAGAGTGAATAAAAATTTAGGAAAAAATTATGAGAATAACAAACCAACTACGTTTTAGTCAGACTTTACATGACTACCAAAAAAATATGACTGGTGTAAATAAAAGCTACAAGCAGCTCTCAAATGGTTTGAAAATTCAAGATCCATACGATGGCGCTGCAACTTATAATGATGCGATGAGGCTTGATTATGAAGCAACTACTCTCACTCAAGTAGTTGATGCCACTGGTAAATCTGTAAATTTCTCAAAAAATACAGATAATGCATTGCAAGAGTTTGAAAAACAGCTTGAAAATTTTAAGACAAAAGTAGTCCAAGCAGCTAGCAGCGTGCATAGTAAGACATCACTAGAGGCTTTGGCAAATGATCTTCAAGGCATAAAAAATCACCTTGTAAATATTGCAAATACTTCGGTCAATGGGCAGTTTTTGTTTTCTGGAAGCGCTGTTGATACAAAGCCAATAGATGGTGCAGGAAAGTATCAAGGCAACCGTGATTATATGAAAACATCAGCTGGTGCTCAGGTTGAGCTTCCTTATAATATCCCAGGATATGATCTATTTTTAGGAAAAGATGGCGATTACAGTAAAATTTTGACTACAAATGTTCGTTTAGCTGATCAAACTAGAACCGACATCGCCTATGCGCCAAAATTTCTAAACGATAACAGCAAGATAAAAAATATGATCGGGCTAAATTACGCTAGTGATTCAGTGGTTAGAAGTGACGGCTCTTACAATGGAACAATAAATCCGGATTATGATTTTTTAGATAATTCAAATGTAAATTTTCCAGATACATATTTTTTCATGCAAGGCAAAAAGCCAGACGGCACGACATTTACTAGCAAATTTAAGATGAGTGCAAATACAACAATGGCTGGGCTTATGGAAAAAATCGGTATGGAATTTGGCAATACAAAAACAACAAAAGTTGTTGATGTGAGCA
This sequence comes from Campylobacter concisus, assembly GCF_902460875.1. Classification (GTDB taxonomy): domain Bacteria; phylum Campylobacterota; class Campylobacteria; order Campylobacterales; family Campylobacteraceae; genus Campylobacter_A; species Campylobacter_A concisus_AA. The sequence goes on from NZ_CABPVR010000007.1 coordinate 115,749, forward strand.
TAAATAACGATGGACAATTTAATATAAAAGATCTTACTAAAGGTAATCAAACTATTGACTTTCATATGGTTGCAGCCACATCGGTAGCACCAAATCGCGGTGCAATCGCTCAAAACAACGAACTTGATGCGGTAAATTCTCTTGAAGATCTTGAGACTAGGGCAAATAACGTTCCAAAAAAGGTTCATATCACCGAGTTTGTAAAGAGCAAATATACCGATAAAGATGGAAATGCGACAAATGCATTTGACTATGATAAGGTTAGATTTGAAAGAAAAGATAATGAGCTAATCGCAAATTTATCTCAAGTAGCTAGAAGAACGGGCGAATATGCAACAGATCAGACAAAGCTAAGTGAAGTCTCTGGCACAAAAGAGAGCTACGATAGAAATTTATATCCAAAAGATGTTGACGCTAGAAAGAGAGAGCTTTTTAATATCGACAACCAAGAGATAAATTTACAAGTAAAGTCAATCACTGGTACAAAATATGACATAAAGGTAAAAATGGGTACAGCAGGGGGTACAAATACTCCAGTGCAGTTTGAAATAAAATCAACAACAGCTGCTGGTACGGTTACAGGACCTAGAACTTTATCAGTTTATAACTCAGATGAATTTGGTGAGTATAGAACATATGCTAGCGATTTTACATATCGCCAGCTAATGGATATCGTCGCGATGGCAGCAAGCGACAATATACCTAACCCACCTGTTGGTCCAGAAAATGCGAATTTTGATACAGACGCAGAAAAAGTAGATAGAAAGCGAAACCATGATGCCTATAAGGAGGCTATTGACAAAACAAGAGGTGCAGTAGAGACAACTTTAGACGATCGTGGCAGAATGGTTTTAACTGACAAGACAAAATCAGTAACAAACATAGAAGTAACTATGTATGATGCAAAAAATAGCGATAAATTTGATGGGGATAGCACCGGCAGAGATACAGCCGGCAATGCTGGACACGCTCAAGGAAAAGGCTCTGTTTTTAGCTTTAATGAAAATAATGCTTTAACTATTGATGAGCCAAGTACGAGCGTTTTTCAAGACCTTGATAATATGATTGAAGCTGTTAGAAAGGGATATTATAGAGCTGACGCAAATAGCAATGATCCACGAAATACCGGCATGCAAGGCGCATTACAAAGGCTTGATCATTTAATAGATCATGCAAATAAAGAGCTTACAAAGATCGGCTCTCAATCAAGACTTTTAACCGCTACAAAAGAGCGAGCCGAAGTAATGAAAGTGAATGTGCTAACTGTTAAAAATGATGTAATTGACGCAGACTATGCGGAGTCATATCTGAAATTTACGCAGCTTTCACTGTCTTATCAAGCAACCCTACAAGCAAGCGCAAAGATAAATCAACTAAGCTTGCTAAATTATTTAAATTAAAATTTAAATCAGCAGGCCACCTAGCTTGCTGATTTTTTAAAATTAAACTCAGGCGTGCTATAATAAGCCTTTTTTATAAAGGATCTAAAATTTTACGACATATCTTATTTACAATTTTTGTTTGTATTTTTGTATATTTTGGTATAGCAACAGCTGCTCCTACTGCTGATTTTGTAGGCTCGCTTGGACAAAGCCTTGGTATTTTAAATATCAAATATTTTGGACTTATTGCGTATGTTTATCCATTTTTATTGATCATTTTGGGCTATTTTGTCTATAAAAATTTTAAGAAATTTGACTTTGATTTTGCTCAGTTTTTGGTAGGAATTTTTCTCTTTTTTATAGCTTTTTTGATGTTTCAAGCCTTGAGTGCTTCAAGTGCAAATGGCGGCATAATTGGGAATTTTATAGTTAGTGCTTTAAAAGAGGTGATCGGCTCTATTGGCACTGCGGTTGCTATACTTATGATGTTTATTATCTCACTTGGGCTTGCTTTTAGAGAAAATTTTATAATTGTTTTAAGAAAGGCTTTTGTAGATAAAGAGATAAAAGTCCATGAAGAGAGAAATTTAAAAGAGTTAAAACAAAAACAACTTCCAAAAATCGAACGCAAAAGACAAAAGAATAATGATATAAAAGAAGAAGAGCTTATAGAAGCTCAGGTACTAAATGATGATGAGCAGAATTTAGATGAAGAGCTAGAGCCTGAGCCAGAAAAAGAGAGTAGGGCCTCAACTATAAACGGAGTTGAAATTTTAAACGAAGTGGCTGAAAACAAGAAGTTGCTTGATCAAATAGAGCGAGGAAATGTGGAAAAGCCAAAGAATTTTGTCTTGCCACCGCTTAAATTTTTAAACGATCCACCAAAACGCTCACATAGTGTAAATGAAACGGAAATCGATCAACAAATTTCTAATTTGCTTGATAAACTCCGTAAGTTTAAAATAGACGGCGATGTGGTTAGAACTTATACTGGGCCTATCGTCACGACATTTGAGTTTCGTCCAGCTCCACATATCAAGGTAAGTAAAATTTTAACACTTCAAGATGACCTAGCGATGGCACTAAAGGCTCAAACGATCCGTATCCAAGCGCCGATTCCCGGCAAAGATGTCGTAGGCATCGAGGTGCCAAATCAAAATTTAGAAACAATCTATCTAAAAGAAATTTTAGAGAGCGAAGTCTTTAAAAATGCAAGTAGTCCGCTAACTATGGCGCTTGGCAAAGATATCGTTGGTGCTCCTTTTGTAACAGACCTTAAAAAACTACCTCATTTGTTAATCGCTGGAACGACGGGATCTGGCAAAAGTGTGGGTATAAACGCGATGCTTTTAAGCCTGCTTTATAGAAATAGTCCGCAAACTTTGCGTCTAATGATGATCGATCCAAAAATGCTTGAATTTAGCATATATAACGATATTCCGCACCTTTTGACACCGGTCATCACAGAGGCTAAAAAAGCGATCACTGCACTTGCCAATATGGTCGCTGAGATGGAGCGAAGATATAAGATAATGAGCCAAACTCGCACAAAAAATATAGAGAGCTACAATGAAAAGATGAAAGAGGAGGGTGGCGAGCAGTTCCCGTATATCGTTGTGATCATAGACGAGCTTGCTGATCTGATGATGACTAGTGGCAAGGATGTGGAGCTTTATATTGGACGCTTAGCACAGATGGCAAGAGCTAGCGGTATACACTTGATAGTGGCAACCCAGCGCCCAAGCGTTGATGTCGTGACTGGCCTTATAAAGGCAAATTTACCAAGTAGGATAAGTTATAGAGTAGGGCAGAGGATCGATAGTAAGGTCATTCTTGATCAAATGGGAGCTGAGAGCTTGCTTGGACGAGGAGATATGTTATTTACACCTCCAGGAAGTCCTGGTGTGATAAGACTGCATGCGCCATTTGCTAGCGAAAAAGAGATAGAAACGATTGTAAATTTCTTAAAAGAGCAACAAGACGTAGTTTATGATGAGAAATTCTTAATAGAAGAGGGCACAAGCGGAAGTGTAGCCGCTGGTACTCTAGGAGAAGATGAGCTTGATGAGCTTTATGAAGAGGCCAAAGAGATCATTTTAAGTGAGCAAAAGACGTCGATAAGTTATCTGCAAAGACGTTTAAAAATAGGTTACAACAAAGCTGCAAACATAATAGAGCAAATGGAAAAAATGGGTGTTTTAAGCCCAGTGAATGCAAAAGGACAAAGGGAAATTTTATAGCTAAAGTCATAAATTGCTTTAATTTTAGAATTTTAATTTTTATTAAAATTCTAAAAAGTCTTGACAAAGCACATTAAAATCTATATAATTACAACTCTTAAAAACATTGGGGTATCGCCAAGCGGTAAGGCAACTGGTTTTGGTCCAGTCATTCAGAGGTTCGAATCCTCTTACCCCATCCACTTTTTAAATCCAAAATAATACTTATCGCGGAGTAGAGCAGTGGTAGCTCGTCGGGCTCATAACCCGAAGGTCGGCGGTTCAAATCCGTCCTCCGCAACCAAATGCCTCATATCTTTATCATCTAAAAACTAAACGCCAACCCCTGTGCCATCACGTATATCATCAACATTTAGATGGACATAGTGCAAACTACTCTTAATATCCTTGTGACCCATAAATTTCATTAATTTATGAGCATTAAATCCCTTCAAACTCACTAACCTAGAAGCTACTGTATGGCGTAATACATATAGTCCGTGAGTGCTATCATTTCCCTTATATCCTAGATGGTTTCTTACAGCCCACCACATACGATTTGCTGTATCGTGGTTTAGATGAGTTATAGGGCACTTGTTTAATGGTAGGTCTTTGCAGTTATCATAAGCACCTTGAGATACCCAGTAGTAAGCCATACGAAGCACTTGGTCGTCTTTCGTTTCAGTAAAGAGTTTGCGTGCCTCTATTTTACTTACGCTCTTAGCTATCTCTAAGCGTTGTTTTATGGCTTTGAAGACTAGAATAGTTTTGTTTTAATATGTAAAAAGAAAGATTAGTAAAAATAGGTTTCATAACTTTTAAATATAAAAAGAGAAATTCTCACCTAGTATTATTTTATGGATTATTAGTATAAATTTAAAAATGCAGGAGGGGCGAATGCCCCTAATTATTATTTTAAAGTTTGGATGTATTCAGCTACTGCTTTTGCATCTTCGTCGCTCATTGGAGTAGCGATTGGTTTCATCATAGCGCCAAGACCAAATTTATTTGCTCCTGTTTTATAACCTTTTAGTGCCTCTTCGATAGCTGCTGCATCAAGAGATGTTAAAGCTGGAACTTTATTATTAAAGACTTTTTCGGCTTTTGCACCATGACAGGCGATGCATTTTTTGTAGATAGCAGCACCATCTGCAGCAAAGGCAGCAGTTGAAAGTAGAGCTGCAACGCTAGAAACAATTAGTAATTTTTTCATTTTTCATCCTTTGTAAAAAAGTTTGTGCATTATAGTACAAAAAGGTAAATTCGCAAGAAGCTAGTTAAAATATTTTGGCTATAATCACCAAATGAATAAAAATGAGCCTATTAAAGCACTTTTTCTGGATCGAGACGGCGTAATAAACGAAGATGCTGGATATGTTTACGAGATAAAAGACTTTAAATTTATCGATGGCATTTTTGATGCGTTAAGAGAATTTGCTGGGGCTGGCTATAAACTCTTTGTCGTGACAAATCAATCAGGTATCGGAAGAGGCTACTACACGCAGGAGCAGTTTGATGCTCTAAACAAATTTATGCTAGAAATTTTCAAAAAAGAGCAAATTCTTATCACCAAAGTCTATTTTTGCCCACATGCCCCAGAGGCGGATTGCGCTTGTAGAAAACCAAATCCAAAAATGATACTTGATGCTTGCAAAGAGTTTAACATAGACCTTAAAAACTCGCTAATGATAGGCGATAAGCCAAGCGACGTCGAGGCTGGCAAAAGAGCAGGTGTTGGTAGAAATTTCTTGCTTGATGGCATAAATTTTAAAGATGTAAGAGATGTTTTAAATAAGCTAAAAAAGGAAAAATCACTATGAATTTAAATGACAAAAAGATAGTTATAGCTGGTGGCGCTGGCTTTATCGGCTCAGCCTTAGCGCATTATTTTGATGAAAATTACAAGGACGCTCACGTGCTTGTCGTGGATAAATTTAGAAACGACGAGACATTTAGCAATGGCAACCTAAAAAGCTTTGGTCATTTTAAAAATTTACTTGGATTTAAGGGTGAAATTTACGCTGGTGACATCAACGATCCTAGCACACTTGAAAAGATAAAGAGCTTTCGTCCAGACGTCATCTACCACGAGGCAGCGATCTCAGATACGACTGTAAAAGAGCAAGACGAGCTTATCAAAACAAATGTAAACGCCTTTGTAAATTTGCTTGATATCTGCGAGAGTTTAGGCGCAAAGATGATCTACGCAAGCTCAGGTGCCACTTATGGCAACGCAAAGAGTCCACAAACAGTTGGCGAGTGTGAAGCACCAAATAACGTTTATGGCTTTAGCAAGCTAAGCATGGATAATATCAATAAAATTTACGCAAAACGCGGTGTAAGCGTGGTTGGACTGAGGTATTTTAACGTCTTTGGCAAGGGTGAGTTTTTCAAAAATAAAACTGCCTCGATGGTGCTTCAGTTTGGCCTGCAAATTTTAGCTGGCAAGACCCCAAGACTTTTTGAAGGCAGCGACCAGATCAAAAGAGATTTCGTCTATATAAAAGATATCATTGATGCAAACATAAAAGCACTTGACGCGCCAAGTGGCGTCTATAACGCAGCTACTGGCAAGGCCAGAAGTTTTCAAGATATCGCTGACATCTTACAGCGCGAGATCGGCGTAAATTTAGGCAACGAATATATCAAAAACCCATTTATCGGCTCATATCAGTTTCATACAGAGGCCGATGTCGCCCCAGCTCGCGAGGCATTTGGCTTTAGCGCGACTTGGAGCCTGGAAGAGGCGATAAAAGACTACTTGCCAGAAATAAAGAGAATTTACAAGGAAGAGATAAATGGCTAAGAGAGTTAAAATTTTAGTCGTTGGCGATCTCATGTTGGACCACTATATCTGGGGTAGCTGCGACCGTATCTCGCCAGAAGCGCCAGTGCAGGTAGTAAAGATAAATAACGAAACCTACACGCTTGGTGGCGCTGGCAACGTGGTGAGAAATTTACTCTCTCTTGGCGCAAATGTGAGTGTGGCTAGCGTCCTAGGAGATGACGAGGCCGGCAAAAAGATAAAAGAGAAGCTTGCTGAGCTAAATGTAAAAGATGAGCTAATCCTTACCGAAAAAGGGCGTGAAAGCTCGATAAAAAGCCGTATTATGGCATCCCACCAGCAAGTTGTCAGGATTGATAAAGAGAGCGTTGTCAAGATAAATTTAGAAGATGAGCTCGTCTTAAAAGTCAAAGAAAATCTTGCAAATTTCAAGGCCGTCTTGTTAAGCGACTACGGTAAAGGCGTGCTTAGCGAAAAGGTCTGCCAAGAGATCATAAACGAGTGCGTGAGACTAAATATCCCAGTGCTTATCGATCCAAAAGGTAGCGACTACTCAAAATACAAAAACGCAACCCTTCTAACACCAAATAAAAAAGAGGCGAGTGAGGCTACAAATTTAAAGATAAAAGATAAGGCCGAGCTTGAAAAGGCGATAAAACAGCTAAAAGATGAGCTAAATTTGACCTATTCGATCATCACAATCTCAGAAGAGGGTATCGCGCTATATGATGACAAATTGCACATCTTTGCCGCTAAAGCAAAAGAGGTCTTTGATGTCACTGGCGCTGGAGATACGGTGCTTGCCACACTTGGCTACATGCTAGCAACTGGGGCTGACATAAAAGAGGCGATAAAGATAGCAAACCTCGCAGCAGCCGTCGTAGTGGCCAAGATTGGTAGCGCAACGGCTAGCTTTAGCGAAATCGAGCAGCTGCTAAATAGCTCATTTGGGGCAAATTTCGAGCATAAGCTTAAAACTGTTGAAGAGTTAGAAGAAATTTTGAGTCAAAAGGATAAAAAAAAGGTTGTTTTCACAAATGGCTGCTTTGATATCTTGCACGCTGGGCACGTAAAATACCTAGCGCGCGCAAGAGAGCTTGGCGATCTTTTGGTTGTTGGACTAAACTCAGACGCTTCAGTTAAGAGGCTAAAAGGCGAGACAAGGCCCATAAACTCGCAAGATGATAGAGCATGCGTGCTAAGTGGGCTTGGATTTGTCGATTATGTCGTGATTTTTGATGAGGATACACCATTAAATTTGATAACAAAGATAAAGCCAGACGTGCTTGTAAAAGGGGCTGATTATAAAGACAAAGAGGTCGTCGGTAGCGAGATCGTAAAAGAGGTCAGGCTGATCGACTTTGTCGAGGGCAAAAGCACAACAGGGATAATAAAAAGGATAAAAGATGCTAAAAACGATGATAAAAAATGAGCTCAAGGCTCACCAAAAGACCTTTAGCGAGCATGTAAATTTACTTGACAGCTTAGAGCGCGCTTGCCAGATGGTGGCTGATACGCTAAAAAATGGCAAAAAGGTGCTGATATGTGGTAACGGCGGCTCTGCGGCGGACGCTCAACACTTTGCAGCAGAGCTAACTGGCAGATATAAAAGCGAGCGCCAACCACTTCCTGGTATCGCGCTAACTACTGATACTTCGGCACTTACGGCTATTGGCAACGACTACGGCTTTGACTATGTTTTTTCACGCCAGTTTGAGGCCTTAGCTCAGCCAGGCGACTTGCTCGTGGCGATCTCAACTAGTGGCAACAGCAAAAACGTCCTTGAAGCTATAAAAAGTGCCAAGAAAATGGGCGCATCAGTGCTTGGACTTAGCGGCAAAGGTGGCGGCGCGATGAATGAAGGATGCGATCTAAATTTAGTCGTTAGCTCAAGCGATACGGCAAGAATTCAAGAGTCACATATCTTTTTTATCCACACGATTTGCCAGGCCGTAGACGAGGCTTTTAGGGGCTAAAATGCAAGAAGCTATGGATAAATTTTTAGAAGATCCTAACCAACAAAATGAGGTAAATTTGATATCGGCTTTGAAAAAGGCTAGTTTTTTCGCTCCGGTGCTTTTAAACCAAGCACTTGCAAAGCCTGATGGTGGTGTGGTTTATGAAGAAGAGGGCTCAAATATCAAATTTATCCTGCTTGAAGATGAGAGCGAGAAGCTTAGCTATTTTCCAGCATTTACTAGCAAAGAGGCGATGAAGCTTTGGCGAAACGACAGCGAGCAAGAAAGCATTGAGATAGGGCTAAAAGAGTATCTTGCGATGCTAAAAGAGAGTAGTTACGCTGGAATCGTGGTTGATGCTTTTAGCTATGATTTTATTCTTAAAAAAGAGCAGATAGTAAAAATTTTAGACTAAAATTTTTATCGCACTATTGCCAAAGTCGCTGATTTGCTATTTAGCAAGTTTTTATTAATTTTAAGCTAAAATCAGCCAAGCTAAATTTAAGGAAAAAAATGAAAGACAATCTACTTGAATTAACTCAAGATATTGCATCTGTTGATATCGAAGAGTCTATAAAAACTAGCTATCTTGACTACTCCATGAGCGTTATCGTCGGACGTGCTTTGCCTGACGCTAGAGACGGACTAAAGCCAGTTCACAGAAGAATTTTATACGCTATGGACAATCTCGGCGTTGGCAGCAGAAGTGCTTATATGAAGTCAGCTCGTATCGTCGGTGAAGTCATTGGTAAGTACCACCCACATGGCGACACGGCGGTTTATGACGCACTCGTTCGCATGGCTCAGAAATTTTCTATGCGTTATCCAGTTGTTGACGGACAAGGAAACTTTGGCTCAATAGACGGCGACAGCGCAGCTGCGATGCGTTATACTGAAGCTAGAATGACAATGCTTACCGAAGAGCTTTTAAAAGATATCGACAAAGACACGGTTGATTTTGTGCCAAACTATGACGATAGAGAGGTCGAACCAGATGTACTTCCAAGCCGTGTGCCAAATTTATTATTAAACGGCTCAAGCGGTATCGCTGTTGGTATGGCGACAAATATCCCGCCACACAGCCTTGATGAGCTGATAGACGGTCTTTTGCTGCTTCTTGAAAACAAAGAGGCGACACTTGAAGAGGTGATGGAATTTATAAAAGGTCCAGACTTCCCAACTGGCGGTATCATCTTTGGTAAAAAGGGCATCATAGAGGCTTACCGCACAGGTCGTGGCAGGGTCAAACTAAGAGCCAAAACTCACATAGAAAAAAAGCCAAACAAAGATGTCATCGTCATTGATGAGCTACCATATCAAACAAACAAAGCTAGACTTATCGAGCAGATCGCTGAGCTTGTAAAAGATAAGCAGATAGATGGCATCAGCGAGGTTAGAGATGAGTCTGACAAAGACGGCATCCGCGTCGTCATCGAGCTAAAACGTGACGCTATGAGTGACATCGTGCTAAACAATCTTTTTAAATCAACCACGATGGAGAGCACTTTTGGCGTTATTATGCTTGCTATTAATAACAAAGAGCCAAAGGTATTTAACCTTATTGAGCTACTTAAGCTGTTTTTAAATCACAGAAAAACGGTCATCATTAGAAGAACGATATTTGAGCTTGAAAAAGCGCGTGCAAGAGCCCACATCTTAGAGGGTCTAAAGATCGCACTTGATAACATAGATGAGGTGATCGAGCTTATTAGAAATAGTGCTGATACGGCGGTTGCTAGAGAAGGCTTGATGAGTAAATTTAACCTCTCAGAGCTTCAAGCAAATGCTATCCTTGATATGCGTCTAAGCAAGCTTACAGGCATAGAGAGAGAAAAACTAGAGGCTGAGCTAGCCGAGCTTATGGCTGAGATCGCAAGACTTGATGAAATTTTAAAGAGCGAGATATTGCTTGAAAATTTGATCAAAGAAGAGCTTCTTGAGATCAAAAATAAATTTAAAGTACCAAGAGTGACTGAGATCGTTGATGACTACGATGATATCGACATCGAAGACCTCATACCAAATGAAAATATGGTCGTAACCATAACTCACCGCGGCTACATCAAGCGTGTGCCAAGCAAGCAGTACGAGAAGCAAAAACGCGGTGGCAAGGGCAAAGTAGCGGTCACTACATACGATGATGACTTTATAGAGAGCTTCTTTACTTCAAATACCCACGACACGCTTATGTTTGTGACTGACCGCGGGCAGCTCTACTGGCTAAAAGTCTATAAGATCCCAGAGGGAAGCCGCACGGCAAAGGGCAAAGCAGTTGTAAATTTGATCCAGTTGCAGCCTGATGAGAAGATCAAAGCGATCATCCCAACGACTGACTTTGATGAGAGCAAATCGCTAGCGTTCTTTACTAAAAACGGCATCGTAAAACGCACAAATTTAAGTGAGTTTAAAAACATCCGCTCAGTTGGCGTAAGAGCTATAAGCCTCGATGAGAACGACGAGCTAGTAACTGCGCTCATCGCTCAGACATACGATGATATGCCAGTGACTGACCCAGAAAATGAGCTAAGCGTAGAGACAGAGGTGCTTGAAGTTGAAGAGCTTCAAAACGAGATCGACGAAGATAATGTAAATGCCGAAGAGGACGCAAACTCAGGCGATGAGACAATGCTATTTGTCGTTACTAAAAAGGGTATGTGCCTTAAATTTAAGATCAGCAAGGTTCGCCAAATGGGCAGAACTGCACGCGGCGTAACTGGCATTAAATTTAAAGAGCCAGGCGATGAGGTTGTGGGCGCAGCTGTCATCGAAAGCAATGATCAAGAAATTTTAAGCATATCTCAAAAAGGTATCGGCAAGCGCACAACCGCTGATGAGTATCGCTTGACAAACCGCGGCGGTAAAGGCGTCATCTGCATGAAATTAACAAGCAGAACAGGCGATCTTGTGGGCGTTGTGATGGTTGATGAAGAGCAAGATCTAATGGCTCTAACATCAAGCGGCAAGATGATAAGAGTTGATATGCAAAGCATCCGCAAAGCAGGACGTAATACAAGCGGCGTGATCGTCGTAAATGTCGATGGCGATGATGTTGTAAGTATCGCAAGATGCCCTAAGGCAGATGATGGCGAGGACGAGGATGAAGCACCAAGCGAAGATATGGGGCTTTTGGAATAAATTTTGCTATTAAATTTTTAAATAAAAGCATAAAAAAGGTTGTTTATGAAGGTTAAAATTTTATCTTTTACTTTGATGGTAGCTTTATTTGGCGGTTGCTCATTTAATGGCTTTATGGGCGAGCCAACTAACACATCAAACCGCAACGTAGTCATCCAAAAGGTCGATAAAGACGATCTTAGAGAGGTGATGAAAAAAGAGAAGATGATATATGATAGCGCTCCAAGAGAGACCACTTTTAGAGCTACAGGCGAGGGCATAGCCCCACTAAATTCGCTCTCATACGCTCAGTCTGTTACACTTGCGAAAAGAGCGGCGATGGCTGATGCTTATTCGCAGCTTGCAGGCAAGCTTTATGGCGTAAAGATCAACGCTGAAGACACCGTAAGAGACGCGATGCTAAATGACTCATCTATCACTTCAAAGGTTCAAGGTCTTGTCAAAAACGCAAGGATCGTGAATGAAAATTTCAAAGACGGGCTTTATAAGGTAAATATGGAGCTTAAGATAGACGAAGATAAGTGGCGAGAAGTCTTTTCTTACTAACGATACTTTTAAATTTCGCCTTTTGCCTGGAGGAGTTTATCTTCTGGGCGAAGGTCGATACGAAAAATCAAATAGTTGCCTTTGAAGAAATTTCATTTTCAAAGGCGATGACTTTAACACTAAATCCAAAACCAAAATTTCTTTGCCAGATAGATGCTTTTAAAGATGAAAATACCACAACTCTTGGCTTTTTAAATTTACACAAAGATGAAATTTTTGACTGCTTTGCTTTAAAAAAAGTGATGATAAAAAATGAGCTTAATGTCAAAAATGCACAGGTCACAAACGCTTCAAATTTGAAAATTTTGCCAGTTAGATTTATGGTGGAATTTAAGCCAAAATCCGCTATCATCGGCACACTTCAATAAAAAAGAGATCAAATGAATATCGTCATAGTAGAAGATGACATCAATATGCGAAAGTCGCTTGAGATCGCACTTGGCGAGTATGAAGAGCTAAACATCAAGAGTTACAAGAGCGCAGTTGAGGCTCTAAAAAAGCTAAGCGACGACACTGATCTAATAATCACCGACATAAACATGCCAAAGATGGACGGACTTGAGTTCATTAAAGAGTTAAACGGCAAATTTGACGTCATCATAATGACTGGAAACGCCACACTTAATAAGGCGATCGAAAGTGTTAGGCTCGGCGTCAAGGACTTTTTAACCAAGCCATTTGACGTCTCAACGCTATATGAAGCGATAAAAAGGGTCGAGCTTCTTAAGCAAAAAACTCCAAAAACTATAAAAAAAATAGAAACAAAAAGCGAAAATAACGGCTTTTTAGCCACTTCAAAGGCGCTTGAAACTACGCTAAATATCGCGCTAAAAGCCGCAAGGACTGACGCTTCAATAATGCTTAGTGGCGAAAGCGGCGTTGGCAAGGAGGTCTTTGCTAAATTTATCCACGCAAACTCACCTAGAAAAGATGCTGTATTTGTTGCTTTAAATATGGCTGCGATCCCTGAAAATTTGATAGAAAGTGAGCTTTTTGGCTTTGAAAAGGGCGCATTTACTGACGCTGCAACTACCAAAAAAGGGCAGTTTGAGCTAGCAAATGGTGGAACGCTATTTTTAGATGAGATCGGCGAGATGCCCATAAATTTACAACCAAAGCTGCTTCGTGTGCTTCAAGAGCGTGAGATTACTCGGCTTGGTGCTACAAAGAGCGAAAAGATAGATGTTCGCATCATCTGCGCTACAAATGCAAATTTAGAGCTTGCTATGAGGGAGGGTAGATTTAGAGAGGATCTTTTCTACCGCCTAAACACGATCCCGCTTTTCATCCCGCCACTTCGTGAGCGAAAAGATGAAATTTTACCTATCGCGCAGGATACTTTGGAAAAATGTTGCAAAGAGTATGGCTTTGAGGCTAAAAATTTCTCAAAAGCGGCTAAAGAGGAGCTTTTAGGCTACGACTACCCAGGCAATATAAGAGAGCTTATCTCAGTCGTACAAAGAGCGGCGATACTAAGCGAGGGCGATGAAATTTTGCCAAATGATCTATTTTTACAAGCCAGAAGCAAAAAATAGCCATAAATTTAAGTAAAATTACGAAAATTAAAAAAATAAGGAGAGCAGATGAGAAAATTTAACGTAGCGGTCGTGGGTGCTACAGGAGCGGTTGGCGAAGAGCTTTTTAGAGTGATGGAAGAGGTTGATTTTCCAGTTGGTGAGCTTTTGCCACTTGCAAGTGCCAAAAGTGCTGGCAGCGAGATAGAATTTAAAGGTAAACACTACAAAGTAAAAGAGCTTACTGAAAAAGTTTTTAGCGAGCACGAGATCGATATCGCATTTTTTAGTGCAGGCGGCTCAGTTTCAGAGAAATTTGCCAAATTTGCAGCTGACAGCGGCGCAGTAGTCATCGATAACACTAGCCATTTTAGGATGGATAAAGATATCCCTCTTGTTGTGCCAGAGTGCAATCCAAGCGACATTGCTATGTGGAAAAACCGCGGCATCATCGCAAATCCAAACTGCTCGACTATACAAATGGTGCAAATTTTAAAACCACTAAACGACGCTTTTAGTATCAATAGAGTCGATGTTTCTACATACCAAGCAGCAAGCGGTGCTGGCAAAGAGGGCATGGAAGAGCTTGTCGTTCAGATGCAAAAATTCTTTGAGTTTAAGCTTGATGAGTGCGATCCAAAGGTATTTGCACACCGCCTAGCGCTAAACGTGATCCCTCACATCGACGTCTTTTTGGACAATGACTATACAAAAGAAGAGATGAAAATGGTTAATGAAACGCAAAAGATCCTTCACAAAGATATAGAAGTTAGCGCTACCTGTGTGCGTGTGCCAGTGCTTAGAAGCCACTCAGAGGCGATCACTATCCACTTTGATAAAGGTGTGAGCGCAGATGCAGCAAGAGAAATTTTAAGCAAAGCTCCAAGCGTCGTTGTGGTCGATAATCCAGCAAATAAAGAGTATCCGATGCCTATCATTTCAAGTGATACAAATGAGACTTATGTCGGTAGGATCAGAGTTGATAATTATAGACCTAATGTGCTTCATCTATGGTGCAGTGCCGATCAGATCCGCGTAGGGGCTGCAACAAATGCTGTCAGGATCGCACAAAAGTGGATCGCGATGCAAGAGTAATTAAAAAGGATTTTATTGCGTAAGATATTTGAAAAAATTTTGCTTGCTAGCAACAGCTTTACACTTTTTCCAGTAGTTTTTGGACTTTTAGGTGCGATCGTACTTTTTATCATAGCAAGTTACGACGTCGGCAAGGTACTTTTAGAGATTTATAAATATTTTTTTGCTGCAGATTTTCACGTTGAAAATTTCCACTCAGAAGTCGTTGGCGAGATCGTTGGAGCGATCGATCTATACTTGATGGCGCTTGTTCTTTATATATTTAGCTTCGGAATTTACGAGCTTTTCATCTCAGAGATCATACAGCTAAAGCAGTCAAAGCAGAGCAAAGTGCTTGAAGTGCATTCGCTTGATGAGCTAAAAGACAAGCTTGGCAAAGTGATCGTCATGGTTTTAATCGTAAATTTCTTCCAAAGAGTGCTTCACGCAAACTTCACAACTCCGCTTGAGATGGCCTATCTTGCGGCTTCTATCCTTGCACTTTGCCTTGGACTTTACTTCCTTCACAAGGGAGATCACTAAAATTTTAAGCGTTTTTACGCTTAAAATTTCTCCTACATCTTTTCTTTAGCTATTTTTAGATAATATCCATTTAAAAATTTAAAGGAAATTTAATGATTTTTATAGACGCTTGTCTTAAAAAACCTACCCCTTATACGCCTGTTTGGATGATGCGCCAAGCTGGTAGATATTTGCCTGAGTATATGGATGTAAGAGCTAAAGCAGGGGATTTTTTATCACTTTGCAAAGACTACAAAAAGGCTAGTGAAGTCACGCTTCAACCAGTTGAAATTCTTGGCGTTGATGCGGCTATTTTATTTAGCGATATCTTGGTCGTGCCTCTTGAAATGGGCATGGATCTACGTTTTGAAAAGGGCGAGGGACCAGTTTTTACAGAGCCTTTGCGTGATAAAGCCGCACTTGACGCACTAAGTATCGAAAAATCGACTAAGAATTTAGCATACGTCTATGATACGATCAAACTTACAAGAGAAAATTTAACCAAAGATAAGGCGCTCATTGGCTTTTGTGGCGCACCTTGGACGATAGCTACATATATGATAGAAGGCGGTGGCACTAAAACTTATGCGGTCTGCAAAAAGATGCTCTATCAAAATCCAGAATTTTTACATCAAATTTTAGAAAAAGTGACGCAAGCTCTCATCCTCTATGTCAAAGAGCAGATAAAAGCTGGTGTAAATGCGGTACAAATTTTTGACAGCTGGGCAGCTGCGCTTGAAGAGCAGGCATATTTTGAGTTTGGATTTAACTACATTAATAAAATAGTTGATAGTGTCAAGGCTGAATTTCCAGAAATCCCAGTCATCGTTTTCCCAAAAGGAATAAGCGGCTATCTGGATAAAATTTCAGGTAAATTTGATGTTTTTGGCGTTGACTGGAGTACGCCGATCGAGCTAGCAAAAGAAAAACTAAGTCCAAAATACGTCCTTCAAGGCAATATGGAGCCAACTAGACTTTATAGCAAAAAAGCGATAGATGAAGGCATTGATAAAATTTTAGATACAATGAAAGGTGCTCCACATATCTTTAATCTAGGTCACGGAATCTTACCAGATGTGCCAGTTGAAAATGCAAAATATTTCATAAAACAGGTTCAGACAAAAAGTGCAAGGTAATAAGCCTTGCATCGTCTTTGGACCGATAAATTCTCGCCGTTTTGGCATGAGCCTAGGCATCGATCTAAGCCCAAAGCAAAAATCATGTAATTTTGACTGTGTTTATTGTGAGTTAAGTGGTGCAAAGACTGTTGAAACAATAGAAAATCCGCCAAGTGTTGATGAGATCATAAGTGCTTTAAAAGAGGCTTTAAAAACTCATCAAAATATCGACGTCATCACACTTACGGCAAATGGCGAACCAACTCTTTACCCATACTTAAAAGAACTGATAGCAAAAGTAAATGAGCTAAAAGGTAGCGCAAAAACACTTATTTTGAGTAATGGCTCAGGCGTGTGTGATCCAAAAATTTGTGAAGCGCTAAATGGGCTTGATATAGTGAAATTTAGCCTTGATAGCGCGG
Organism: Campylobacter concisus; assembly: GCF_902460875.1. GTDB lineage: Bacteria > Campylobacterota > Campylobacteria > Campylobacterales > Campylobacteraceae > Campylobacter_A > Campylobacter_A concisus_AA. Next base: position 132,424 of record NZ_CABPVR010000007.1, read on the forward strand.
TACAAAGCACATTTAAAAAGATAGACCGCAACAAAAGTGGCATAGAAGTAAATGAACTTATAAAAGCAATGGCTAAATTTCGCAAGGAATTTGCTGGCGAGCTTGTGCTTGAAATTTTGGTCGTGGCTGGATTTAACGACAAAGAAGAGGAATTTATAGCACTCAATGCTGCGATAAATGAGATAGCTCCACACCGAGTGGATATTGGCACGATAGATCGCCCACCAGCTTACAATGTAAAGGGTTTAGACGCTAAAAAGCTAGAGGAGCTAGCCAAGCAGATAAGTGGCGTACCGGTTAATATAGCTAAAGCTCACAAAATAGAGCAAAAGTATAACTTTAGTGAGGATGAAATTCTAGAAATGCTAAGACGTCGTCCGCAAACTATCGCAAATGTTGAAGAAAATTTTTCTGACTCTTCAAAGCAAACTCTGGCAAAATTTTTACAAGATGATGTGGTTTATTTATCCGATGTTGCTGGAGTAAAATTTTACAAACTAAGAGCATAAATGAAAAGAATCCTTACAATACAAGACATCTCGTGCGTTGGCAAATGTTCCCTTACTGTCGCACTTCCGGTAATCAGCGCACAAGGCATTGAAGCGTGTATTTTGCCTACTGCGCTGCTTTCGACTCACACCGGCTTTAAAAATTTCACATTTCGTGATCTGACTGATGAATTTGACGCGATAACACAAGTATGGCACGAAGAAAATATCGCATTTGATGGAATTTATACTGGATTTTTAGGCAGCTTTAGCCAGCTTGAGCTGATAGAGAAAATTTTTAATGAGTTTAATGACTCTGCTCCACTAATACTTGTAGATCCTTGCATGGGCGACAATGGCAAGCTCTATCACGGATTTGATGAAAAATTTGTTATGAAAATGCGTGAGCTTTGCTCAAAGGCTCACGTCATCACGCCAAATATAACAGAGGCAAGCTTTATGTGCGGGATGCCGTTTTTAGGCAGTGACTATACGCAAGATTATATTTTAGAGTTGCTTGAAAGCTTGGCTAGCTTTGGAGTTAGAAAGATTGTGCTAAAGGGCATTAGATACAAGCAAAATGAATGTGGCATCATAGCTTACGATGCAAAGACAAAAGAGAAAGTAGAGTATTTTCACGAATTTTTGCCATTTCACACGAGTGGGACTGGAGATATATTTGCTTCTGTGCTTTTTGGCTCGCTAGTAAATGGCGAAAGCATGCAAAATGCCATCAAAAAGGCAGCAAACTTTGTGCTTAGCAGCATTAAAATCACGCTAAAAGATAAGAGCCGCACATGGTATGGTGTGCAGTTTGAAAAGATACTTGGCACTCTTGCAAAATAGGCTGGCAAACTACTTATTTAAAATTTTTAATAACACAACGATATGGCAAAGATTTATATCTTTGCTAGCTGTTAGAAGTGCTATATCGCCATGCTCTTTTTCTAGTTTCTTTAGCATTTTAAAGCAAGATTGCGCTTTTTCATTATCAAGCTCGAGCTCAAATTTCTCACAAAACTCATCAAATCTAGCTTCTCTATCTTCATGAAACCACTCTCTTAAAGCAGTGCTTGGTGTGATATCCTTTAGCCAAAGGAAATTTGAAAATATCTCTTTTCTTATGCCTCTTGGATAGAGTCTATCAACAAAAGCCGCCTTCATATCCAAACTATCATCTTTGATAAAATCATAAATTCTATAAGCTTTAAACATGTTGTGATTGTAGTCCTATAATGTTTATAAATAAAAAAATATTCTTAGTTATCTTATATTTTTTATACTTGTTTAAATTTTAAGGTTTGTAAAATCAAAGCTTAAAATTTTGATTGTGGCGACAAGAATTAAACTAGGGCTAGAAAATAGTCCTAAAAAGAATAAATTTAAATTAAAGCTCGTTTCGATAAAATCCCAACATAAAAATCACCAAAAAGGTTATCATTATGAGAGGCTATAAAATTTTCTCAGGAACGGCTAATATTGAGCTTTCAAAGAAAATTTCGCAATATCTTTCACTTCCTCTTAGCGAGGCAAGTATAAAAAGATTTAGCGATGGAGAGATCAGCGTGCAAATCGGCGAGAGCGTGCGCGGAAAAGATGTTTTTGTCATTCAGCCAACATGTGCACCGACAAATACAAATTTAATGGAACTACTTATCTTAACTGATGCTTTAAGACGTAGCAGTGCAAGCTCTATAACAGCGATTGTGCCGTATTTTGGCTATGCTAGACAAGATAGAAAAGCAGCTCCTAGAGTGCCGATCACTGCAAAACTAGTGGCAAACATGATGCAAACAGCAGGTATCGATAGAGTCGTCACTATGGACCTTCACGCAGGACAAATTCAAGGATTTTTTGATATTCCGGTTGATAACCTTTATGGAAGTATTATTTTTAATGACTACGTAAGAGCTAAAAATTTACCAAATCCAATCGTTGCAAGCCCTGATGTAGGTGGCGTTGCTCGTGCTAGAGCCTTGGCTAAAAATCTAAATCTTGACATGGTTATCGTAGATAAGCGCCGTGAAAAAGCAAACGAGAGCGAAGTGATGAATATAATCGGCGACGTAAATGGTAAAGATGTGATTTTAGTTGATGATATGATCGATACGGCTGGCACGATCGTAAAAGCAGCTGAAATTTTTAAAGAGCGTGGCGCAACTAGCGTTATGGCATTTTGCACGCATCCAGTCCTTAGTGGGCCAGCTTACGATAGGCTAAGACTAGGCTTTTTGGATGAGTTGGTGGTAACAGATACGATCCCACTAGCAGAGGAGCTACCTTGTATAAAAGTGCTAAGTGCAGCTTCATTGTTTGGCGAAGTGATACGCCGTGTATATCACAATGAAAGCGTAAATAGCTTATTTTAATTGATTTTGGCTTTTGTTTTTAGCGTTTCAGGCAAAAGCCAAATCTTTCAATATTTATTAGAATCTAATTTTGATAAATCAAAATTTATAGCAAAAAGATAGCCTCTATTTATAGCTGGAATTTTTAAAATTCTAGCCTTCTCTTTAAAAATTTTTGGCATTATGGCTTTGCAAAATGGAGTTACTAAAAGGCAAGTGTCTGCGTATCCGACAGCGATCTTGCCGCTTAGCACCACGCTTGTTTGCTTTGCTAAATTTGCATTTAGCTCATCTTTTTGAGCTTTACTTAGAAGTACGTTTAGCTCTTTTGCCGCCATATCAACGCCTCGTATCGCATTACTATCATTTTTTATGATAAAAATTTCATCACTTATTTTTGTGATATTTGGCATTAAAATTTGTCTATCGGCTTCTAAAAACTCAAAGCTCTTTTGTACGCCACTAAAATATCTATCCAAAAATGGCTCACTAAAATTTAGCCGAATAAAGCTTCTTTTTAACTCGCCTTTTAAATTTGTCTCATCAATAAAATAGCGTAAATTTCTCACATCAAGATAGTTTTGAAGCTCTTTTTTGCGCAAATTTAAAAGTGGCCTAACTAACCAAAAGTGCTTTCTTTTTTCAAGATCGCTCATGCCAAAGAGCTCTTTTAGCCCAGCGCCCTTGCCAAGCTGCATCAAAAACCACTCAAATTTATCGTCAAACTGGTGCGCTAGGATCAAATTTTCATAGCCAAATTTTTGGCAAATTTCTCCAAAAAACTCATATCTTTCCTCGCGCGCATTTTTTTCAAAATTTGACTTATCTAAAAAAACGCTTTTGGTATAAATTTTTTTACCAAATTTATCTGCGAGCTCTTTTGCACTTTTTATCTCGCTTTTACTTTGCTCTCGAACATTGTAATCAACCATCGCTAGGTCAAATTTGACCCCAGCTTCTTCTAAAATGTAAAAAAGTGCGGTGCTATCGACGCCGTGCGAGAAGGCTAGCAGGTTTGCGCCTGCGCTTAGCCTACCAAGCACATTTTGGCTTATCATTTTGCTTTTTTGACGATGGTAGCGACTAGTTTTTGATCAACCACGTCGCTGACCTCACAAAGGTAGAGTGAGCCGATCTCAAGCTCTTTTACGTCGCTTTCGTTTATTAAAATTTCGCCGTCTATATCTTTGTCCCAGATATCTTTTTTGGCAGCGTAAAACATCTCGCCCTCGCTGCTAATGCCCTCAAGCGATGCGTAAATTTGCTTGCCAAGCTCTTTTTGCAAGCTCTCATTTATCGCTTTTTTAGTGATCTTTTCTATCTTGCTTAGTCTTTTTGAGATGATTTTAGCTGAGATTTGCTCCATTTCAAAAGAGGCTGTGTCCTCTTCTTTTGAGTAGGCAAAGGCGGAAATTCTATCAAATTTAAACTCCTCTAAAAACTCGCAAAGCTCATCAAAATCCTCCTCGCTCTCGCCTGGGTGTCCCACGATGACGCCAGTTCGTAAGAATGAATTTTTGGCATTTCTCATCAAATTTAAAAGCTCTTTTATCTTTTTAGTGCCACTTCCACGCTTCATTATCTTTAGCATATTTTCGCTGATGTGCTGGATGGGCATGTCAAAGTAGTTGTGAAAGATAGGCGAGGCGATGATACGCTCTATTAGCTCTTTGCTGGTCGTACTTGGGTAGAGGTAAAGTATCCTAGCGCTTCTTACGCCTTTTATCTTTTCTATCTCGTCTATTAAATTTATTAGTCCGTCGCTAACGCCATGATCGCGCATATATGAGCTTGAGTCTTGGGATAAAAAGCTAAAGTCGTAGTAGCCTTTTTTAACTAGATTTTTGACCTCATTTACGATGTTTTCAAGCGAGCGTGAGTTTAGCTTGCCTTTAAATGTCGGTATCGCGCAAAAGCTGCACTTTTGGTTGCAGCCCTCTGAAATTTTGATGTAGGCGTGGTAGTTTGAGCCAGTTATCACGCGCTCTTCGTTTGCTTGCAGATAGGTATCTGGGCTAAATAAATTTTGCTTTTTCAAGATGATCTCATCGATCTTGTCATAATCAGCCACGCCGGTAAAGAGATCGACCTCTGGTAGCTCTTTGATTAGCTCATCTTTGTATCGCTGCATAAGACAGCCAGTCACGACTAGCAAAGAGCCATTTTTACGAGCTTCGTGCATCTCAAGGATGGTTTGTATGCTCTCTTCTTTGGCGGATTTGATAAAGCCGCAGGTATTTACGATGATGACGTCTGCGTCACTGATATCATCCGTGATATCGTAGCTTTGCAAGCGTCCTAGCATGATCTCTGAATCAACTAAATTTTTGTTACAGCCAAGTGAAATTAAGTGAAGTTTTGGCATTTTTAGATCCAGATGTTGTCTATTAGCCTAGTTTTGCCAACATAAGCTGCTACTAAAATGATGGTGTTATTTTTTTCTATTTTGGAAATTTCATTTAAATTTCTATCCGTAATAGCGACATAATCAACCTTTAACGGCTCTAGCACTTCAAGCATCTTTGTTTTGATCTCGCTTGCGTCCTCTTCGCCGTTTTGGATCAAATTTTGTGCTTTATTTAGCGATCTTGAAAGCCTTAGAGCATTACATTTATCTTCGTCACAGATATAGACGTTTCTGCTTGAAAGCGCTAAGCCGTCTGGCTCTCTAACGATATCGCAAGCCACTAGGCTGGTATTAAGAAAAAATGTCTTTATCATGTTTTGCACGATGATTAATTGTTGTGTATCTTTTTTGCCCATGTAAACGCTATTTGCACGAGTTAGACGAAATAGCTTGTTTAGCACCCTTAAGACGCCGTCAAAGTGGCCTGGCCTAGTTTTGCCCTCTAAGATGGCTGAAAATTTCTTTGGAGCGACGATTAGAGGTTCATCTTCAAAGTAAAGCTCATTAGCATCTGGGATAAAAATAGCACTAACGCCATTTTGCTCGCAAATTTTAATGTCGTTTTGCTCGTTTCTTGGATATTTGTCTAGATCTTCGCCTGGTAAAAATTGAGTTGGATTAACGAATGTTGAGACGATACTTATCTCATTTTCGCTCACGCATTTTTTAATAAGGCTAACGTGTCCGTCATGAAGTGCGCCCATGGTCGGCACAAAACCGATTTTTGCGCTTGCGTTTGAGACGAAATTTTCAAGTTCTTTTATAGTTCTTATGATTTGCATTTTGACTCTTTTTGTTTGAAATTTTAACTTGGCATTGTAACAAAAAAGGATTAAAAGGGCGTAAATTTAAAAATGTAAGCAACTTTTGGCTAAAATCGGCAAAAATTTTTGGAGAAAAACTTGGATAGTTACGAATACAACGAGCTTTTAAAGAAGCTACAAACAAAAGTTGAAAACATAGGCTCTATCGTAAAGCCTGAAGAGATAAAGGCTAGGCTAAAAGAGATCGAGGCCACTGAGCAAGATCCTGATTTTTGGCAAGATATCGCAAGAGCTGGGGCACTAAATAAAGAAAAAACTAAAATTTCAAACATGCTTGCAAAATTTAATGATGCTAATCAGGCAGTAAGTGACGCAAAGGAGCTCTTTGAGCTAGCAAATTCTGAAAATGACGAAGAGACTATAAATTCTCTTTTTGATGACGCTAAAAATTTAGATGAAAAGATAGTAAATCTTGAAATTTCTATGCTTTTAAGTGGCGAAGATGATGGCAAAAACGCGATTGTATCGATCCACCCTGGAGCTGGTGGCACTGAGAGTAACGACTGGGCGAGCATGCTTTATAGGATGTATCTTAGATTTTGCGAGCGCGAGGGCTTTAAGGTCGAGACTCTTGACTTTCAAGAGGGTGAAGAGGCGGGGCTAAAGGACGTGAGCTTTATCGTAAAAGGTGAAAATGCTTATGGCTACTTCAAGGCAGAAAATGGCATCCACAGGCTCGTTCGCACAAGTCCATTTGATAGTGCAGGGCGCCGTCATACGAGCTTTTCTAGCGTCATGGTAAGCCCTGAGATAGATGATGATATAGAGATCGAGATCGAAGAGAAAGATCTAAAGATAGATACTTATAGAGCAAGCGGTGCAGGCGGTCAGCACGTAAATAAAACTGAATCAGCCATTCGTATCACGCATATACCAACTGGCATCGTCGTGCAGTGCCAAAACGACCGCAGCCAGCACAAAAATAGAGCTACAGCGATGAAAATGTTAAAGTCGCGCCTTTACGAGCTTGAGCTGATGAAGCAGCAAGAGGCGAGCAATAGTGTCGAAAAGAGTGAGATCGGCTGGGGACATCAGATAAGATCATACGTGCTTTTTCCGTATCAGCAAGTAAAAGATAACCGCAGTGGCGAGGCATTTTCGCAAACTGACGCGATACTTGATGGGGATATCAAAAAGATGATAGAGGGCGTCTTGATCGCTCAAAAGGCTGAGGCGTAGCAAATTTATAAAAAGAGATGAGAGCTAAAATTTCATCTCTTTTAGCTTCATGCACGCTTCTTCTTTGCCTTTAAAGCAAGCCTCATCAAGATAAATTCTTGCTTTTTTATAGTCATTTTTGCCTAGATAGATAAGCCCCAGATCGTAGCTGGCCTCGCTTGAGCCAAGGCTTGTGGCTTTTTCGTAAAAATATATCGCTTTTTCTAAATTTTTATTGACCCCAAGGCCGTACTCGTAGATATATCCAGCACTTCTTAGCCCGTCTATGTTGCCGTATCTACCAGCTGTCTCAAACCAAAAAAGTGCTCTTAAGATATCTTTGCTAAAGCCTTTGCCATCACGAAAACAAATGCCAGTTTGTTGCATGGCTAGAACATTTCCATCTTTTGCGTAGTCGTAAAATCTCTTGCAAGCCTTTGGATAGTTGCCTTCATTGTATAGATAGATGGCGTCTGCTATTTGCTCGACCTCTGGATCAAGTGGTGGCTCACTAAGGCCAAAATTTTGTGAAATTTGATCTAACGAACATCCCCAAAATAGTAAAACACTAAACACAAAAATGATAAATTTTTTCATATTTGTCCTTGAAAATTTAGGCGATTTTATCCAATTTTATCTTATAATGCCCGCAAATTTTAAGCAAAAGGAACGATATGGATCATAATGCACTTTTAATCCAGCTTGGCTATAACGTCAATGAAACGACCACTGCTCAAATGTGTAGAATTTTAAACAATACTGATGGTCTCTTGCCAAAGAGCATAATTGAACTAAACGATCATTTAAAGCCGCATCTTTGTTTTGTGGCGATGAGTGGAAGTGAAGATAGACTAAAGATAAAAAATGTAGCTACCGTTAATGAAATAAAAGAGCGAGTTGATGAGATTATAAAAAACTGGGCTAATAAATATAAAATGGAGCTAAAAAAGATAAATGAAACAACTTACTATGTAATGGGAAAGATAAGGGACTGAAAATGAAATATGATATTGTAATTATTGGTTTTGGAAAGGCTGGCAAAACGCTAGCGGTTAAGGCTGCCGCACTTGGCAAAAAAGTGGCTCTTGTAGAGAGATCACCAAAGATGTATGGAGGCACTTGCATAAATGTTGGCTGCATACCAACCAAACGTCTAATAACAGCCGCTAAAGAGGCAAAATTTGTAAATAATAGCGTTGAAAGCGAATATTACACACTTAGTGTGGAAAATAAAAATAAACTAATTTCAGCCTTGAATGCTAAAAACTATGCAATGCTAAATGATAAAGAAAATATTGATGTGATCGATGGTGTTGGCTCATTTGCTAGTGAAAAAAGCGTACTTGTAACAACGCCAAGCGGCGAGAAAAAGATAATAGAGGGCGATTTTATCATTATAAATAGCGGCTCAAAAGAGGCAGATACTCCTTTTGAAGTTATAAGCTCAAATGTATTTTCAAGCCAAACTTTGCTTGATCTAAAAAATTTACCAAAGCATTTTGTTATTATCGGTAGCGGTTTTATCGGTATAGAGTTTGCATCGATGTTTGCAAATTTTGGCTCAAAAGTGACTATCGTAGGACGTTCAAAACTACTTAAAAACGAAGATGATGATATAGCTAATAGCGTAAAAGAAGCTCTTAGAGTCCAAGGCGTTGAAATTTTAGAGGGTTGCGAGATAGAGTGCATTAAAGAAAATGTATTAATTTTCAAGCAAAATGGCGAGCAAAGATGCCTTAGGGCTGATGCATTTTTGATCGCGCTTGGCAGAGTGGCAAATGTGGATGATTTAAATTTAAAAGCTGCTGGAGTTGAGCTAAATGAAAAAGGCTTTATAAAGACAAATGAAAACCTTCAAACAAATGTGCCAAACATCTATGCGGTAGGCGACGTGCGCGGCGGAGAGCTTTTTACTTATACGAGCTTGGATGATTTTAGGATAGTTTATTCACAAATTTTTGGTGATAAAAAGAGAAATACTAAAAATAGAAGCATTCACGCAAATGTGCTATTTACCGACACTCCGCTAGCAAGAGTTGGAATGAGCGCCAAAGAAGCAAGCAAATTTGGGCTAAATTTTAAAGAGCTAAAGCTTAGCATGGCAACAGTACCAGGCGCAAAAGTACTAAATCACGATGTAGGCATGCTAAAAGCTATCGTTGATGCACAAAGCGGCGAAATTTTAGGTGCTAGCTTTCACTGCATCTATGCAAATGAGCTGATAAATGAAATAGCAATTGCTATGAATTTAAAAGCAAACGCAAATTTCTTTAAAAATCAAATTTTCACTCACCCAAGTATCAGTGAAGCACTAAATGACTTATTTGGACAATTTTAAAAGGAAAAGAATGAAAAAATATTTATTGCTTTTATCGGCTTTATTTTTCACTGGCTGCTTAAATGTGATTGGTGTAGGACAAAAACAAGATGATTCGTGGCAGCAACCAAAGGATGAAAAAATAGTGCAAAATAAAGAGCAAATTTCAAGAAATGCGATCGAAATTTTAATACCAAAATGCGAAGAAGGTGATGCGGAAGCTTGCAATGATTTGGGTGTAAATTACGAGCTTTTAAAAGAATATGAAAATGCTTTAGCAAATTATCAAAAAGCTTGCGATGCTAAGGTACAAGTCGGTTGTGCAAATTTGGGCACTCTTTATGAGCTTGGACTCGGAGTTAAAAAAAATCCAAAAAAAGCAATTTCAATTTATAAAGAAAGTTGCAATGGTGGAGGCATGCAAGCTTGCTATCATTTAGGCAATGCTTACAGAAAAGGCGAAATAGTTAAGAGAGATTATTACTTAGCAATGCAAGCTTATACAAACGCATGTAATGCTGGCGATTTGCCAAGTTGCGCCAATATCGGAGCGATGTATGAGCTTGGTCTTGGTGTCAATAAAGATGAAAAAAGGGCTTATGGAATTTATAAAGTCGCTTGCTTTCGTGGGCTAAGCAAGGCATGCCCGCAGATGAAAAGACTAGGCACAAAGCTAGGAATGTAAGTGAAAAAGGTCTTAAATTTTGGTCTTATTTTGGCTATGGGCTTTATGCTTAGTGGTTGCTGGTCTTGGCAAAAGATGGTAAGTTTTGGCTTTTGGCAAAGTGATGAAGAGGCTAGGACAGAGCGTCTTGAGCTTGAAAAAGAGAAAATGATGCAAAACTGCGATAGTGGAAATAGCATCGACTGCAATAACCTAGCTGTAAATTTTAGTAATGAAAAAGACTTCGTAAAAGCAAAAGGCTACTACGAAAAAGCTTGCAATGCTGGGCTTGCGACGGCTTGTTCAAATTTAGGTCAAATCTATGAGCAAGGGCTTATTGATGAGCAAAAAGATATGGAAAAAGCTCTAAAACTTTATAAACTAGCTTGTGATAGTGGCGATGGCGTTGGCTGCTATAACGAGGCAATGGGGCTAAAATCCTACATCGAAAGCGAAAATTTAAAGACTCATAAGATAGATAGAACTAGGGCTGAGGCTAGAGTGCTAAGGCTTTTGGCTAAGAGCTGCGAGCTTGAGTACGCTCAGTCATGCTTTTTGCTTGCAAAGCTAAGCGGAGATGAAACAAAGGCGGACGCACTTTACAAAAGAGCCTGCCAGCTTGGTAAATGTGTGGATAAAAAGTAATACTAGTCAAAATACTGTTCTAAAAATTCGTAACAAATCAACAAAGGCTCTTTCTTGAGCCTTTTAAAATTTTATGTTTTAATTGAGAAATTCTAAAAATGCCTCCAAGCGTGTACAGATCTGGCCAACATACATCTTGTTTGGAGTAGTCAGTTTCAAGACTCATATAGCTTACACCAGCTTCTTTGCTGCTTCTTTTATCTTGTTTGTTTTTATTGCATAAGTGTGACAGCCACTTAAAACGATATCTATTGCACCATCTACTTTATATTCATCTACAAATTTTTTGATAGCATCAGATCTTGCGTCGTTTTTGTACATTACTGAAGGGGGACATCTTTATGTAATGTTTGGCGATATTTTCTACAAGGTCGCCTTGTGTACTCATATTATTTTTAAATTTTTAGTTCCTGTACAGTTTAAAAAACTACTACATCCGCTTCTACACTTGCTCTTCCATACCCAGTAGCTACGATCGAGGCATATTGATAGCCTTTTTGTTCTAAAATTTCTTTTATATCGTGTACTATTTTTATGGCACTAAAACTACTTGATAACAAAAATAGATCACAAAAATTATCTTGATTATCTAACATTGCTACTTTTGTAGATGTTGAGCTTATATCAATACCGATGAAATACATA
>NZ_CABPVR010000007.1:151636-179544 GCF_902460875.1 Campylobacter concisus
TATTTTTACGACTTCTAATACTAGCTTTTATCAAAGCAAAAACGGCTGGTATGGCTTTATAAGCACAAATAAAATTGATAATTCTGAGGGATATAATGAGTAAAAAAGATACGAGCTTAGAAAAAATAGATCCCGTCAAGCTTTTACTTTTGTATAAGATGAGGTCTGTGAATAATTTTGTCTAGTTAGGCTTTTAAATTCTTTTATATTTGGCACGATAAAACCAAATATCATAATGAAACAAACTACGATAAAAGCAAATATAAAAAGTAAAAGCTTGACGGGATCTATTTTTTCTAAGCTCGTATCTTTTTTACTCATTATATCCCTCAGAATTATCAATTTTATTTGTGCTTATAAAGCCATACCAGCCGTTTTTGCTTTGATAAAAGCTAGTATTAGAAGTCGTAAAAATAGATCTTAAAGGTGAAGCTAGAAGCTGGTTAAATACATCTTTTGTCGGCGTTATACCACGAATGATGAGCGAGTTTTTATCCATAAAAACCTCTTCAAGCGTTATGCTGTCGGGTACTAGATCAAAAAGATTGTGCAAGCTTTGCTTGAGAATAGAATTTGAAGTGAAAATATCATTTGCAGATTCTATTTGTACGGCGAGCTTAGCTGAAATTTCATCTGTTGTGACTATTTTTTGACTAAGTTCTTTTTGCTCATTTGATAAAAAAATTATATTTTTTTCAATTGAATAGTTTTTGTAAAGTATAAAGAAATTTGTTGCCAAAAGAGCTACAAAAACAAAGCTTATAAGGCTTAGCCAAATTTTACTAAAGATAGATATAAGTGGTCTTGGTTCTGGAGCAATAAAGCTAAATCTCATAATATTATCTCTTCTTGCATGATTTCATTCATAATATGATTTGTATTCACTGGATACACCGAAGTCTCCACTAAAAGCTCGGATTGCAGATATTGTAAAAAGGTTGCACTTGTTTTTGTATTTTCAAAAACAATGATTTGCTCAATAAAATCGCCGCCGTAGAGAGGATTTTCGTAAAATTCTTTTACAGCCTTTACGATGTAATCAAACATCTTCATGTCATACCCAAAAATAGCAACTGACTTTTCTACATTTGTAGAAACTGGCATATTTAGTTCATAATTTAGATCTTCAAATTCTTTTGGTTTATCATCACTTAAAAAATCATCTAAACTTTTAAAATCATCAAGAGATGTTGCGTCATTTTCTTCTTTAATTATCAAGTTGTCAATATCTGTTATATCTTCTTCTTTTAGGCTTTCGGCTTCCTGGTTGGTTTCTTCAATGCCAGACATATTTAAAAAAGTGGATAACTTCATTTGTTTATCTTTAAAGATCGCAAGTGTAAACGAATGTGCATGGATATAAAGATAAAGTGTAGTTTTTGGAGAAATTCCGCGTTTTAAAAGCTCGTGAAAGAGTAGAGCGATAGGTGAGTAGATGAGATCTACACTATCTTGTCCAAATAAATTTTTATATTTTTTTATAGCATTTAAATTTGCATAAATACTCCAGCTATCCTGCATGATAAGGCTTGTAAGATTTTTAGTATTTATATTAAATTTTTTGTATTCATCGAAGCTAACACTAGGAAGCGCGCCTTGCGAGTCGTCGTTAAAAAAAACTGAAACATATACACCAAAATATGCTTTTTCTTGCTCTTCTATGTATTTTATGATTTTTTCATCGATACTATCGATATTTATATCTGTAAATTTAGCATTTATGGTTTTTAAAAGTTTGCCATTTCTAAAGACCTGACCGAAGAATATGCACTCATTGCCCTCCAACACGACGCTTAAAAAAAGGTTAGAAAAAAGCTTTTTGACGCTAAAAGACATAAATCTCCTAAATTTAGTGCATAATTTTCGTTATGGTAGCTAAAAAGGGATTAAATAAGTTTAAAACAGCTCGTTTTTAAGCTTAACGAAAATCTCTTTTGTATTCAAAGCTTCATTTTTTAGCTCATTATCAAGTAGGGCCGAGTTTTTAAGGTCGTCAAAATCCTCTATCATCACATCACACATCATCTTAATGCGCTCACTATCAGCCTTGCTGACGCTATTTTGGCTCATTTTTTTGATACGCTCAAGATACTCTTTGCCATTTTTTATGTATGAACTAAATTTGATAGCAGCCTTGCTTTGGTTTAGTATAGTATTTGCCATTTTGTTATAAATATCTATATCAAGTGCTTTTTGGCTTAAATTTAAGGCTTTTTCATATTCTTTGTTTTCGTATAAAAATTTTGCTTCAAGGGCGAGTTTATAGGAGTTGTCGCTATAAAAAAATAGTCCAAATAAAACAATTAGAAAGATGGCTATAAAAATAGATAGTTTATTTTTCATAAATTTCGTCCAAAATTTCTCTTATCTCGTTGCTGATTTGCGGATTTTTATGCGCATATTTTTTCCACCAAATTTTTAAATTTGATTTAAAATCATCTTTGTTTTGCTCTGCGCTCTTGCCGCCATCATTTTGTGAGGCTTGCCAAAGCTCATTTTGTATCTTTTCTTTTGCCTCTTTTTGCTCTAAATTTGCCACGCTAAATGGGGCTGAGAGGCTAAAATTTATAGTTGAAAATGGCTTAGGAAGTATCATCTTATCCCAGCTTTTAAACTCCCAAAACGAGCTTGCTTCAAAATTTAGAGCATAAATTTCACAAGATGACTTTTGTGCGATCACTACTGCTCCGTCTGCTACGCTATGTCTTGGCCCTCTTGGACCATCTGGCGTGATGATGACGTCGTGACCTTGCTTTATCTCTCTTAGAGCTTCTATAAGCGCCCTTGCGCCGCCTTTTGAGCTACTACCCCTAATGGTACCGATGCCAAAAAATTTGATTATTTTGGTGATTAGTTCGCCATCTTTGTGGTCGCTGATTATCACTTTGCCTTGTTTTCTATTTTGTCTGCTCCACCACTGCCTGTAAGCAAAGCTCATGAAGCTAAGTCTGCCGTGCCAAAAGACGACTACGCAGCTATTTTGTGGTAAGAAATTTGGAGAGTAGCTCTTTTTGCAGGTTAGGAAAATGAGCCACATTAAAATATAGATGAAAAAGACACCAATGCTTGTGGCGAGCTTTTCAAAGATATTTTTAAATTTGCAGCTCGCCATACAAAACCATTCGTTTTGGGTTTGTGATCTTGATTTTTTGTGTAGTGCCAAGAAGCTCTTCGCTTCCATCAACTTGAACTAAAAAGTTGTTAAAACTTCGCCCAGCAACTCCGCCATTTGCCCTTAACTCTTCAAAATATACATCAAAAATTTTATCTTTTTGCGCCGCCACGATCTCGTCTAAAATTTCGCTGTGGCGATTTTGCAGGCGTGTTAGCCTTTCTGAAGCGGTCTTGTCGTCTATTTGATTTGTAAAAGTAGCTGCCTTTGTAAGCGGACGAGGCGAATACTTAAAGCTAAAAATTTGCTCAAATCTAACTTGCTCAAGTACGTCCATAGTATCTTCAAATTCGCTTTCACTCTCGCCTGGAAATGCAACAATGATATCAGTTGATATGCTCACGTCCGGGCACATCTTTCTAAGTCTTAGCGCGCGATCTAAAAACCACTCTTTTGTGTATCCGCGCTTCATCTCGCACAAAACTTTGGTGTTTCCGCTTTGAAGTGGCATGTGCATAGATTTACAAATTTTTGGATTATTAGTGAAAATTTCAAGAAATTTATCATCCATATGAAGTGGGTGTGGGCTTGTAAATCTTATCCTCTCAACGTCCTCTATCTCACTTATCTTTACTAGCAGGTCGCTAAAATCGATATTTTCTTGCACGCCTGAAAATCTTTTACCGTAGTTATTGACATTTTGCCCTAGTAAAAATATCTCTTTTGCACCACTTTTTGCAGCCTTTTCTACCTCTTTTAAGATGAGGCTTGAAGGGATAGAAATTTCATCGCCTCTGGTGTGTGGGACGATGCAGTAGGTGCATTTTTTATCGCAGCCGATCGAGATGTTGATATGGCTTTTATATGGCGAGCCTCTAAATTCGCCAAATGCGTATTCGCTCTCGTCGTGATTGATGTCGGTTGAGATAAATTTAGGCGTATTTACCGCCTTTGTGATCTTGCTAACATTTCTTGCGCCAAGGACAAAATCAACATAAGGCGCGCGCTTGAAAATTTCACTACCCAAATGGCTAGCAGTGCAGCCGCAAACGCCTATCTTTGCACCTCTTTTTTTGGCTTTTTCAAAGGCTCCAACCTCGCTAAAGAGCTTATGGACTGGCTTTTCACGAACCGAGCAAGTATTTATAAGGATTAAATCAGCTTCTTCTATATTTTGTGTTAGGGAGTAGTCTTCTTTTTGTGAGAGCTCAGCTATGATATGCTCGCTGTCACGAACATTCATAGCACAGCCTAAAGTTTGGATAAAGAGTTTTTTACTCATTAAAGTATATGCACTTCATACATGTAGTCGCTATCATCAAGTCCGTATTTTACGGTTCTGTGATAGACGCTTAGCCCTTTTTCTTCAAAATGCTCGACTAAGGCGATTAGTTGTTTGTGTGTGTTTTCTTTATCAAAATAGAAAATTTTCTGACCCTCTTTTTCGACAGCTGCCTCTATTTTTTCTAGTGAAATCGTTTTTGGTTTTGCGTCTAATTCAGCTCTTGCAAGTTTTAGCTCCATTTTTAATCCTTTCAAAATCTTAAATTTTAATCGGTCAATATATCCAAAACATCATAAAAAAAGGATTAAATAAAAGTTAATAATAAGCTTAAAGTTATTAAAAGTATGGCTTATGTATAATTTCAAAACTTCACGAAAAATCCCCGAAATTTATCGTTACAATGGAGAAAAAATGGAAAGAATTTCAGATATCATTGAGTCAATTGCAAATGAGAAAAATTTAGAGATAGAAGATGTAAAAGAGCGCGTTATAAGAGCTTTGATAAACACTGCAAAAAGAGTTTATGGCGAAAATTATGAGTATGACGTGAGTATCGATGCAAATAAAAATTTAAAGCTTTATCAAAAAATCTCAATCGTAGCAAACGACGATGAGAGGCTTGAAGAGGATAATGAGCACTTCTTAAGCTTAAAAGAGGCTAAAAAGATAGATAGTGGCGTAGAGATCGGAGATGAGCTCACATATGAGCTAAGCCTTGATAACCTTGGCAGAACCGCAGCTCAAACGCTTCATAAGGAGCTTGAGTATCACATCCAGCGCCTAGTTGAAGAGAAAATTTTACAAAAATATAATGAAATGAGCGGTCACATGGTCTTTGGACCAGTTGTTAGAGTCGATAACGATGAAAACACTTTTATCGAGATAGATGAGCTTCGTGCTATATTGCCACGTAAAAACCGCATAAAAGGCGAGAAATTTAAAGTTGGCGACGTTGTAAAGGCGGTCATTAGAAAAGTTTTTACAGATAAAAATTTAGGCATAAAGGTCGAGCTTTCAAGGACTTCGCCAAAATTTCTTGAGGCGTTGCTAACTTCAGAGGTACCTGAGATAAAAGATGGCGGCATTATCATTCAAGGAAGTGCGAGAATTCCTGGTGAAAGAGCTAAAGTAGCGCTCATCTCAACTACTCCAAACATCGATCCAGTTGGTGCAACGGTCGGCACAAAGGGTGTTAGGATAAATGCTGTAAGCAAAGAGCTTCATGGTGAGAGCATCGACGCGATCGAATACACCACTGAACCAGCGATTTTGGTAGCTCGCGCTATGGCACCTGCGATCATTACATCTGTAAAGATCGAGGAAAACAAGGCGATCGTGACACTTGCGAGCGAGCAAAAGAGCAAGGCGATTGGCAAAAACGGCATAAATATCCGCCTAGCAAGTATGCTAACTGGCTATGAGATCGAGCTAAATGAGCTTGGCTCAAAAACTAGTAGTAATGCAGAAAACAATGAGCCAATCAAAGACTTAAAAGCACTTTTTGGTGATAACTAATGAAATTTCAAATAAGAAAAGCGACTATTGACGATATAGACGTGATATGCGAGCTTGTAAGAGAGCTTGCTAGCTATGAGAATTTAAGCGATAAAATCACTTTTACAAATGAAATTTTTGCAGACTCTATCTTTAATAAAAACTACGCAAAGGCCCTTGTCTGCGAGAGTGAAGGTATGATAATTGGCTATGCTATCTATTTTTATACATTTTCTACATTTTTGGGGCTTGGTGGGATCTATCTTGAGGATATTTACGTCAAAAAAGAGTTTAGAAATCAAGGTATCGGCAAGGCATTTTTTAAATTTTTAGCTCAAATTTGCAAGGATGAAAATTTAAAAAGGCTTGAGTGGTGCTGCCTAAACTGGAATGAGCCAAGTATTAAATTTTATGAAAGTATGGGTGCTACAAATCAATCTCTTGAATGGAGAAACTATCGCTTGGACGGCAAAAATTTAGAAAAACTTTTAAATTTATAGTTCTTTTTAAATAACAAGCTCAAATTTGCTTTTAAATTTGAGCTTGTGAGTGATTAAAATTTATATGTATATCCCAAATAAATACCTACATTTGTCTCTTTTGTTTTTGCATTGTCATATTTTGCTATAGAGCTATATTTTGTTCTATCTGCTTTTAGACCAAACTCAACTGCATTGTTTTCATTAATAGAGTATTCAACACCAATTCTTGCACCTAGTATCCAACCATTTGTATTAGCTTTTTCCGAGCCATCATGAGTGTCAAATACATCCATTTTAAGCTTTGAGTAGCCAGTGTAGCCACCAAGAACTAGTTTTATGTCCTTTGTCAATTCTGGTGTATAGTCTGCGCCCACTATAAATTTATGTGTACTCTATTTTATTACTGTACCGTCTTCATCACCAAGTGACTTCTTTGCTTGAAAGTCATAAATGTAAGCGCCATAAACTCTAAAACTATCAAAATCATAGCCAGCTTTTAGTCCGATACCTGGTTGAGCTTTTTTGACTTTCGTTGTGTCATTATCGCTTTTTGCTGTTAATTTTGAATTAAAAGAGTAATCTCCTTCGATTCCAATAAATGCTTCTTGTGCTAAAGCAGTGGCACTAGCCAGGCTTAACCCTAAAACAACTTTTAAAACTACATTTTTCATTTTTGCTCCTTATTTAAAAAATATTTGACTGGTATTCTAAATTTTATTGGATTAAATAAGGTTTAAATATTCAATTAAATATATAAAAAACATAAAATAATTCAATTGTTTTCTTATCAGAATAAAATTTATAAAATCACTCGAAAAAAGGAGTATAAAGTGGCTAAGATGACAAAACGTGATATGGCTTATCATTTAGACGTTGATGTCGCGACGCTTTACAACTGGCGAAAACACAAGCCCAATCTTTATCGTATTGTGATGCTTGGATTTAAATTTGATGAGCTTATAGAGCAGAGCAAAAAGACTTGTAATGAGCTTTGCGAATATGAAAATTTGATCAATCAAGACATAGAAAAATTTAGTAAATAATCGTTTAAAAATCGTAAATTCTTTTATAATTGCAAGAGCTAGAAAATTTAAAATTTCTAAGATATTTTTAGCTGGATATTTTAAGTGAAGAAATTTGAGCTCAAAGCAAGCACTTCAAGCTCAGTTAAATTTACTCGTTTAGGATAGAGAGAAGCTCTTTGTTGTCTTTTGTTTTTAGCATTTTTGCGTATAAGAATTTAAGCGCTTCGACATCGTCCATTGTCGCGATCGCAGAGCGGATAGCCCAAATTTTTTGAAGCTCATCAGGCTTTTGAAGTAGCTCTTCTTTTCTGGTGCCTGATTTTAGTACGTTGATAGCTGGGTAAATTCTGCGGTCTGAGATGTTGCGGTCAAGCACGATTTCACTGTTTCCAGTGCCTTTAAACTCTTCAAATATAACTTCATCCATGCGTGAGCCAGTGTCGATAAGTGCTGTTGCGATGATGGTTAGTGAGCCGCCGTGCTCGATGTTTCTAGCTGCGCCAAAGAAGCGTTTTGGCTTGTGAAGTGCGTTTGCATCCACGCCGCCTGTTAGCACCTTGCCGCTTGGTGGGGTCACTGTGTTGTAGGCACGCGCTAGACGGGTTATGCTATCAAGCAAGATGATGACGTCTTTGCCCATCTCAACTAGACGTTTTGCCTTTTCGATGACTAGCTCTGCTACGCGGACGTGATTAAGTGCTGGCAGGTCAAATGTCGAGCTAAATACCTCACCTTTTACGCAGCGCTGCATGTCTGTAACTTCTTCTGGTCTCTCATCAACTAAAAGCACCATGAGCTGGGCTTCTGGGTGATTTTTAGCGATGCCGTGAGCTAGCTCTTTCATAAGCTCAGTTTTACCGCTTCTTGGAGGTGCGACGATTAGACCACGCTGACCCTTGCCAATAGGCGTGAAAAGATCAAGCACACGGCCAGTTAGCTTCATCGGATCGTACTCTAAATTTAGCTTTTCAGTTGGAAAAAGTGGAGTTAGGTTGTCAAAGAGTGGCCTCTCTTTTGCGTCTGCTAGAGGCATATAATTTACCGCTTCGATCTTTAAAAGAGCGTAGTATTTTTCTTGATCTTTTGGCTCTCTTACTTGGCCGGTGATGATGTCGCCCACGCGAAGTGCAAATTTACGGATCTGAGAGTTTGAGACGTAGGCGTCGTTTGAGCTGTCGCTTAAATTTGCATCAACAGCCCTTAAAAAGCCGTAGCCTTCGTTTGTGATCTCTAAAATTCCAGTAAAAAGTATAAATCCGCCTTGTTTTGTCTGGGTTTTTAGTATCTCAAATATCAAATCTTGCCTACGAAATTCGCGTGGATTTTCGACGCCAACGCCATTTGCGATCTGCACTAGCTCATCTAAGCTAAGCATTCTTAGTTCTTCGATCTTGTGTCCGTCTACTGGTATGTGTGTTCTTGATACTTGATGTTTTTTTGTAGTTTTTGTGTTTTGAGCAGCACTTTGCTCGGTTTGGTTATTTTCCATATTTCCTCTTTAAATGCGGGGATAATTTTGCAGAATTTCTAAGTTTCAAAAAGAAGTTTTTGAAAGTTTTGGCATTTTATAAAAATAAAACTTTGTTGTCAAGAAATGGCACAAAATAAAATTTTTGCTCAAAAATGGTTGATTTGCTATAATCTCGTCATTTTATAACGGTAACAAAAGAAGAAATTTGTGCCTATTTTTGCAGTTTGCCTACCATAAATTTATATGGTGTGTAATAGGCATGTGATGCAATAATATTGGTAAAAATTTTAGATAAAAGAAAGTAAAAATGCCACAAAGTAGATGTGCTCATTGTAGATTAAAATTTGATGAAAGCGTGATGATCTCAAATGAAAGTGGACTTAAATTTTGCTGTGTTGGTTGCAAAGGCGTTTATGAAATTTTAAATGAAAATGGGCTTAGCGAGTTTTATGAACGTCTTGGTAAAAATACGCTAAATCCTGCAAGTGGCAGATCAAATATCAAAAATTTAGCGGCAAATTTTAGCGAGCTTGTGACAAAAGAGGGCGAGTTTAGTCAAATTTCATTTTTAATCGATGGTATCACTTGCTCAGCTTGCATCTGGCTACTTGAAAAGGCACTTTTTAGCTTGTCTGGAGTCTTGGAGGTAAATATCAACTCGCTTAATCAAAAAGCGGTCATTGTTTTTGATGAGCAGGAGCTTTTGGTAGAGCAAATAATTGAAAAAATTTATGCCGTTGGCTACGTCCCAAAGCCATATGCTACGAGTCAAAAAGAGGACGAGCTAGCTAAGAAAAGAAGAAATTTTTACACAAAAGCGCTAGTTGGTATCTTTGCTACGATGAATATTATGTGGCTAGCTATTGCTCAGTATAGTGGGTATTTTAGTGGCATAAGAGGCGATATAAAAGATATTTTAAGCTTTGCGCAGTTTGTATTAGCAACGCCTGTACTTTTTTATACTGGTAGCGAGTTTTTCAAAGGGGCAAAGATAGCCATAAAAAACGCTTCGCCAAATATGGATTTGCTCGTTATCACCGGAGCTAGCATTACTTATATTTACTCGATTTATGCGATGTTTACGAGGAGTGGTGAGAGCTATTTTGACTCGGTTGCGATGATCATCACCTTTGTTTTTATCGGTAAATTTTTAGAAATTTTGGGCAAGAAAAAGGCACTTGAGACTTCAAATTTCTTAAATGATATGCTGCTTGCAAAGGTGTGCGTTTTAGAAGATGGTAAGGATATTTTAAAAGAGCCAAGAGATGTAAATTTGGGCGAAAAGATCGTGCTTAGATCAGGCGAGAGGGCATTGCTTGATGGAGTAGTGCTTAGTGGCGAGGCAAGTGTGGATAGCTCAAGTCTAACTGGAGAGAGCCTGCCTGTGATCTTGGGAGTGGGACAAGAGGTAAAAAGTGGCGTCATTTGCCAAAATGGACAAATCATCTATGAAGCAAAGGAAATTTTTAAAAATTCTTATCTAAATCAGCTTATAAATTTGCTCCAAAATGCAGAGCTAAAAAAGCCAAATATCGAGCTAGTAGTCAATAAAATCGCTTCTAAATTTTCTCTTAGCGTGCTGACGTTAGCATTTTTTACATTTTGGTTTTGGTGCTTTAAATTTGGCTTTTCAGAAGCCATTGTCACGGCTGTTAGCGTCATCGTGATCGCTTGCCCTTGTGCACTTGCACTTGCCACACCAGTTAGTAGTGTTTGTGCCCTTGGTGTGGCCTTTAAAAATAGAGTGCTTTTTAAGGAGGCTAAATTTTTTGAAAGTCTTGCAAAGTGCGATATAGCGGTATTTGATAAGACTGGCACACTCACAAAAGCAGAATTTGAGGTTAGTGATTTTTTTATAAAAGAAAGCATAAGTTTAGATGAAATTTATTCGCTAGCTCTTATATCAAATCATCAAATAAGCGTGGCAGTGGCTAAATTTCTAAAGCAAAAAGGCGCAAGAAAATTAGAGCTTAAAAATACAAATTTAAGCGTGGCAAAGGGTGTTGAGGCTGAAATTTCGGGTAAAAAATTTTATGCAGGAAGCAAGCGATTTTTAGTTGAAAATGGTATTAGCTTTGATGAAGCTGAAGAAAATGTGAGCTTTTTTGTGGGGCTTAATGGTGAGTTAGTGGCGAAATTTTACCTAAGAGATAGTGTAAAGCCTGAAGCAAAGACCTTGATATACGAGCTAAAGAGTGCTGGCATGAAAGTGTGTATCTTAAGTGGCGACGTGCAAAAAGTGGTAAAAAATGTGGCAGATGAGCTTGGCGTGAGTGAGTTTAGAGCAGAGATGTTGCCTGAAACGAAAGCTAAATTTATAAGCGAACTAAAAGAGCAGGGCAAAAAGGTTCTAATGGCAGGAGATGGCATAAATGACGCAGCAGCGCTTAGCCTTGCTCATGTTGCCATTTGTATGGGAAGCGGGGCGGCAATAAGCTTAGAAAGAAGCGATGTAGTGCTACTTGATGATAGTTTAAAAAGTCTAGCGAAGGCCATAAAAATCTCGAAATTTACTTACAAAACGATAAAGCAAAATTTGCTCTTTTGCCTTCTTTATAATGTTCTTGCTCTGCCATTTGCCGTATGTGGCTACGTCATTCCGCTATTTGCTGCGCTTTTTATGTCGCTTAGCTCGCTAAGTGTTATCTTAAACTCGCTTTATATTGTTAGAAAATTTAAGGAAAAATAATGGATAGCGCGACACTTGCGATGCTAGTTTTTATCTCAGTTTTGATGGGAGCATTTTTGCTTTTTGGCGTGCTTTGGGGGATAAAGAATAAGCAATTTGAGGACTACCGAAAATTTTTAGACGGAGCAAATTTGGACGATGAAGAGGCGCTAAATGAAGCTTATGAGCTAGAGCTTCGCAAAAAAGAAGCTCTAAAAAAAAGAGCAAAATCTAATAAAGATAAAATTTAGCTCTCAATCGTTGGTTCGCCAAAAAGTCTATTGGCCTCTTTTAGCACACCTTGTTCTCTTTGTCTTTGAAGCTCTTCTGGTGTTTTTGGCTCCTTATTGAGTATCAAAGCAAAGTTGTTTTTCTCGTTTTGCAGTTTGCCTTTTATCTCTGCTTTTGGCTCATTTTTAGTTTCAACGTTATTTGCATTTAGTCTTGAAATTTCCTCATCAAGCTCGTCTAGTTCGCTTTTTTCATTATTTTCTAAAGAGGCTTTAGGCGTCTTAGTTTGTGCTTTTTGCTCATCACTCTTTGCATTTACTATCTTCGCATTTTGTCCAAAAAGCGTACGCAATATCTCGTTTAAGATTTTCCAATTTTTCTTAAAATATTCAAGATTTTCATCTTTTGCATTTACTATCAGACCAAGCTCATTGTTATTAAAAAAGCTAAATTCTACAAATTCTTTAAAAAACTCGCCAAGATCGTAATTTCTATCATAAATTTTTGTTAAAAAGAGTTCGTATGGACCTTGCATTTTAGCAGGAGCTACTTGGCTTTTTTGAGTGATGACTTCTGCGATTTGAGTGGAATTTTCGCTATTTTTTGAGATCACTTCATTTATAGCATCATCGATATCTTGTAAATTTAGAGCTTCTATCATCATAAAAAGCATTAGCATTAGTACAAAGCCATTGTCGCTACTTACGTTTAACATACCTTTAGCTTGTGCCAAAATCCTAAAAAATCTCTCATAAACAAGTAGTGAAATTTTTGAGTCGTTTTCTATAAATTTTTGCTTTAAATTTGCCAAAATTTCATCTATTATCATCTCAGGATCATAGCTTTCAAGTTCGCTTACAAGCACTCTGATAGCATTTTTATCATGATTTAAAACATGAGTTATTATCTCTTCGATCTTTTCTGGATCAAGAAGTCCTAACATCGATGCTACGCCATTTGCCGTGACATTATTTGCCCCGTAAATGATAGCTTGATCAAGAAGTGTCAAAGTATCTCTTAGCGATCCTCCGCCACTTCTTGCTAAAATTTCAAGTGCCTCTTTTTCGTAGCTAATGCCTTCTTTACTTAAAATAAACTCAAGATGTTTAATGATGCTGTATCTGCTTATTTGCTTAAACCTAAAATGCTGCGTTCTTGAAAGCACCGTTGTTGGGAGTTTTAAAGGATCAGTCGTCGCTAGGATAAATTTTACATAGCTTGGCGGCTCTTCAAGTGTTTTTAAAAGAGCGTTAAATGCCTCTTTGGTTAGCATATGCACTTCGTCGATTATAAAAATTTTATATCTTGCCATTGCTGGAGCATATTTTGTTTGCTCTATCAGCTCTCTTATGTCATCTATCTTTCTGTGGCTAGCTGCGTCCATTTCGATGATGTCCATATGTCTTGACTCATTTGCCATGATGCATTGTGGGCATACTTCACATGGTTTTGAGGTAGGTCCTTTTTCGCATACTAAAGCTTTTGAAAATATCCTAGCACTTGAAGTTTTACCACTGCCTCTAAGCCCAGAAAATAGATATGCGTGGCTTATGCGACCCTCGTCAAGTGCGTGTATAAGACTTTTACTAACTGCTTCTTGACCGATAAGTTCATCAAAATTTTTAGGGCGATATTTTAAAGCTAGTGCTTGCAATGCGGTATCCTTTTTATAAAGTTCAAGGATTTTATAAAAAAAGGCATAAATTTATGATTATTTATATATTTAATTGGCTTTAAAATTTTTTATTTTAGTTTAATGAGGGCGGATAAATTTTTATAGATTTGCATAAAAGTTCTAGTACATTTGCAAAAAAATAAAAAATATCCCTTTTTATAATGATCCATAGCCGTATAGATTTAAAATTTATAATAAAAATACATAAAATTTTATGTTAAATATTTTGTATTTTTGTATAAATTGTGTTTGGTATAAAAAGCCTTGGCATGTGTGCCAAGGCAAAATTTTAGATTAGCAAGAGAAGCAGGTTTTAAACTCATAAGCGGTTGGACGTGCTTCGTAAGGCCAAACTTGAGTTTCAAATTTGAAGTGCTGATATGTATCTATGAAAAGATCGGTCATTATTGGCTTTAAGTATTCATTATCGCGAATCAGCGCTTCAAGGCTACCACGAAGTGTGTGTGGAAGCTGCTCTATGCCACGCTCTCTGATCTCATCTAGGTGAAGTTTAAATAAATTTTCATCCATCGGACCAACTGGCTCGTATTTGTTTTTGACGCCGTCAAGTCCTGCCATTAGCATCGCTGAGAAGGCTAGATAAGGGTTTGCTGTGCTATCTGGAAATCTCATCTCGGCTCTAACTGACTTCTCGCCAGCGCCGTAAGGTATGCGGATGCTCGCTGAGCGGTTTTGGCTAGAGTATGTTAGGATAGACGGTGCTTCAAAGCCAGGGATTAGGCGTTTATAGCTGTTTGTGCTTGGGTTAGTAAAGGCTGCAACGCTTCTTGCGTGTTTTAAAACACCACCGATATAGTATCTTGCAAAATCACTTAAATTTGCGTAGTTACCCTCTTTGTAGAATAAATTTTTACCATCTTTCCAGACTGATTGATGCACGTGCATGCCACTGCCGTTGTCGCCATAAAGTGGTTTTGGCATAAACGTAACTGTCTTGCCATTTAGGTGAGCCACCATGCGAACGACGTATTTGTAGATTTGAACATTATCGGCGGCTTCAACTAAGTTACCAAATTTTACACCGATCTCACCTTGTCCTTGAGCGACTTCGTGGTGTCCTAAAAAGACTTCAAGACCAACTTGCTCTAGAACTTGCATCATCTCGGCTCTTAGATCTACCATGCTGTCGATTGGTTGAGTCATCAAATAGCCGCCTTTTCTGCGTGGGCGATGACCTGTGTTGTAGCTGTCTTTGAAGTCTGCAGCGTCGTTCCACTCGCCTTCTTCGCTATCTACTTGATACATCGCGCAGTTTGGACTATCGATGATTTTAACGTTGTCAAATACAAAAAATTCATTCTCAGGGCCAAAGTATGCCTCGTCACCAAGACCGCTATCTTTTACGTACTGCATTGCTCTTTTGGCTATTGAGCGAGGGCATTTCTCATAAATTTGACCTTTGTAAATGTCGTAAATATCGCAAAAAACAACGACTGTAATATCAGAAGTAAATGGGTCTAAAAATGCAGTTGTGGCTTCTGGCTTCATTATCATGTCGCTCTTATCGATTGGTTGCCAGCCATGCATAGAGCTAGCATCCATCGGGATACCATTTATAAAATTTTCTTTCGTAACAGCTTTTATGTTGTAGCTAATGCTATGCCAAGCACCACCTAAATCAGTAAATCTAAAATCTACAAATTTGACTTCATTTTCTTTACAAAAATCAAAAAAATGATCTATATTTTGGACGAATTTTCCCACTTTTTTCTCCTTTTAATTTTTAAATTTTTCGTATTCTATCATAAAACCTAATATTTAAGATTAAATTTATATTTTATTTGAACCCAATCTAAAATTTTACTAATTCTCTATCTCTATTTTTAAAAATAGCACATTTTGAATAACCTAAATCTCTAGCTATTTGCTCGCAAATTTCACCATTTTTACCGATATCTTCTTTTGCGTGAGCGTCTGAGCCAAAGGTGATGGTTATATCTTTTTCAGCTATTAGTTCAAGTAAATTTACGCTTGGATATTGCTCGCCGATAGGTTTTCTAAAGCCAGCGGCATTTATCTCAACAACTAAATTTGCTTCTTTTATCGCATTTACTGCATTTTTAGCTAAAATCCTAACATCCTTTTTTGGTAAAAATTTAAAAAGCTTTAAAAGATCGATATGCCCCATAATGTCAAATTTGCCAAGCTTGGCTGATCTTTCTACATGATCAAAATACTCTTGCCAAATTTGATCCAAGTCTTTGCCCTCGTAGCCACCGATAAATTCTGGATTGTCAAATGCCCAGCCATTAAAAAAATGCACAGAGCCTATTAGATAATCAACTTTTCTAGCAAAAACTCGCTCATCCATAAATCCATCTAAAAAATCCATCTCATAGCCAAGTAAAATTTCTATCTCACTGCTAAATTCATCTCTTAAACGTAAAATTTCATCTTCATATCCTTGCATTTCATCAAAGCTCATTCTGTAAGCTTCATCGTAGTTCATCGGCGCGTGATCGCTAAAACCAAAGTATTTTGTGCCAGCTTTGATTGCGTTTTGTACATACTCTCTTGGTTCGCCAACTGCGTGTTTGCAAAGTGGCGTGTGGTTGTGAAGATCGACGGTCATTTTTAGCCTTTTAAGGTTGTTTATTTTTAAAAATGCTATCTAAAAATTTATAAATTTAAAGATAAAAGCATTGCCTTTAAACTTACTTTTTATTTAAATCCTATATAATCAAGCCAAATTTTATTAGGAGCTTTTATGACCCAAGAGGAACTTGACGCACTTATGGCAGGTGGGCTAGATGATGAGTTAGATAATGCTAAAGAAGATGCTGGCCAAGAGGTTGCGGACGTCAAAGAGGATACGGACGAGGTAACAGAAGTTGCAGAAGCAATTGATACTAAAGATGAGCTACAGTCAAAATCAGAAAGTAATTCAAAGAATGCGGAAAACTACAGAGTAAGTGCAGATGGCGTTTGGCCACCACCACCACCAACGGAAGATCACAAAATGGTTCATCAGCTTGATGATGTAACAAGAGATAGCGAAGAAAAAGCTACTCAGATGTTTGATAAGCTTGAGACGATAAATAACTTTTTTATGGACGCTGAGAGCGACTCAAATAGCCTAAAAGATGCGATAAACTCAAACATTGAACTATTTACGACGCTAAGTGAGAAATTTCCAAATATCGCTGCATTTAGTGAGGCCTTGGAGAAAAACAACTCGCTTCTTGGCACGATAGATAATATCATCGGAAATTTACAAATGGGACAAGATGAGATCATGATGGCTATGGATATGATGCAGTATCAAGACATTCATAGACAAAAGATCGAGCGTGTTATCAATGTTATGAGAGCGCTAAGTAAATATATGAATACCTTGTTTGAAGGTAAAATTGATGATGATAAGCGTGTTAGCTCTGCTGTTCACATCGCTGGTGATACAACGACTGAAAATCTTGTCAGCAACGACGATATCGAAGCCTTGATAGAAAGTTTGGGTAAAAAATAGTGCTAAAAAGGCCTGAGCTTTTATCTCCAGCTGGAAATTTAACAAAACTTAAAATCGCCCTTGAGTATGGAGCTGATGCTGTTTATGGCTCGGTGGCTAGCTTTTCACTAAGGACTAGATCAGCAAGGGAGTTTAACCTTGAAACATTCAAAGAGGCGATAGACTACACACATGCAAAGGGAAAGAAATTTTATGCGACCATAAATGCCTTCCCTTTTAACTCTCAGATCGAGCCACTAAAAAGGCACTTGCAGACTATCTCGGCGATGAAGCCAGATGCTTTTATTATCGCAACTCCAGGAGTCATGAGTCTAGCAAAAGCCATCGCTCCTGATATCGAGATACATCTCTCAACTCAGGCAAATGTCATGAACGTGCTTGATGCAAAAATTTATCACGATATGGGCGCAAAACGTATCGTCGTAGCACGCGAAATGAATTTAAAAGATGTCATAAAGATAAAAGAAGAAATTCCAACTCTTGACATTGAAATTTTTGTACATGGCTCAATGTGCTTTGCTTATTCTGGTAGGTGCTTAGTAAGCTCAGTGCAAAGCGGACGCATGTCAAATCGCGGCAGCTGTGCCAACGACTGCAGGTTTAAGTATGAACTTTACGCTAAAAACGAAGAGAGTGGCGTGCTTTTCCGCTTAGAAGAGGATGAAAATGGCACTCATATTATGAATTCAAAAGATCTTTGCCTCATATCTCACATCAAAGAGATCGTTGATAGCGGCGTTATTGATAGCCTAAAAATAGAAGGTCGCACAAAGAGCGAGTATTATGCAGCCTGCACAGCAAGAGCCTATAAAATGGCGATAGATGATGCCATGGATGATAAATTTGACGCGCAAATTTATGAAAACGAAATAAATACGCTGAAAAATCGTGGCTTTACGGATGGCTACTTGGTGCATAGGCCTTATGAGAGAATAGATACACAAAATCATGTTAGCAGCCTAGAAGAGGGCACACATCAGGTAAATGCAATAAGCAAAGATGGAGAATTTTTTAAGTGTAAATATAAAATTTTTCCAGGCAATAGCTACGAGATCGTGGCTCCTACTGGATCGGTTATAGAAGATAGTGAAAATGAAATCTCAAAGGTTTATTCACAAGAGGGCAAGAAATTTATCAAATTTAAGCAGCTCATCACCAAAAAAGGCAAGATTATGAGTGAAATTCATAGCGGCAATGAAAATGAGATAAGCCTTGGTGTTAAGCTACCAAAATTTAGCTTTTTAAGGGAGAAAATATGAAATTTATTTCTATTATAATGGGAAGTAAAAGTGACTATGAGATCGTTAGCGAGGTGGCAAAAACTCTTGAAAAATTTGGCGTAAAATATGAACTGATAATCAGCTCAGCCCACAGAAGTCCAAAAAGAACTAGTGAGTACGTCGCAAATGCTGAGAAAAAGGGTGCAAAGGTCTTTATTGCAGCTGCTGGTATGGCGGCTCACCTAGCTGGTGCGATTGCTGCAAATACAACAAAACCAGTGATCGGCATACCAATGGCAGGTTCGGCCCTTAGCGGTGTTGACGCACTTTACTCAACTGTGCAAATGCCAAGTGGCATGCCAGTGGCAACCTTAGCTATCGGAAAAGCTGGAGCGATAAATGCGGCCTATCTTGCGGTGCAAATTTTAGCCCTTGAAGATGATAGTCTAGCAAGTGCTCTAAAAGCTGACAGAGAGGCGAAGATAAAGGCTTTAGAGGAAGACTCTTCAAAGGTTGAAGTGATACTGTAAAAAGGAGAAGCGGTGCAGACCTATCTTGGAGTTGATGAATTTTGCAAACTTGTGCACTTGGAGCGTGAAGTTATCGAAGATATGATAAATCGTGGCGTTTTGAAAACCAAAGAGGAAAATGGAGAAATTTTGATAGAAGCGAGCGAAGGAACGATGAGCGTGGTGCCTAGTGTTTCGCAAAATTTATCTATGCAGCCGCAAAGCCAAGATGGTATCAGCTTTGTTGAAAAGACGATTGGAACGATATTAAATTTACACGAAAAGGTGCTTGACGCAAAGGATGAGACGCTTGAAACCCTAAGAAATGAGAATAAATTTTTAAAAGAGGCGCTTATTTCTATGCAAGAGCTCTATGACGAAGATAGAAAAACGGTCGAAACGCTTACAAAACAGCTTAAAATTTCACAAGATGAAGTTGAATTTCTAAAACGAAAATACAAGCTCATGTGGAACCAAGCGGTTGAAAATTTTAACGGACAGAAGTAGTTTATGAAGATTATAAATTTAGAGGAAAGCTTTGAAATTTACGGAGTAAAAACTCGCACTAAAAATGAAGATGAGATAGGTGGCAAGGGTAAAATTCCAGCTCTATGGTCTAAATTTATGAGTGAGCACTATGATGGCAAGAGTGAAATTTATAGCGTTTACTGCAACTATGAAAGCGATCTTAACGGACATTACGATAACTTCATCGGCACAAGATCAAGCCACAAAAGTGATGAAAATTTAGAGATAAAAAGTGGCAAATACGCCGTTTTTAGTTTTGCAAGAGAGCCACAAAACGTAGCAAAATTTTGGGATGAAATTTGGAGATATTTTGAAAGTAGTGAGCTAAAAAGAGCCTATGAAACGGACTTTGAGCTTTACAGCAGCTACGAGATAAAAATGTATATTTCTATTTTAGGTTAGAAAAAATGAATAAAAAAAACAATAGTTCAATCTTAAGTTTTATCGAAAATTTTGGTAACAAATTACCGAATCCAACTATGCTTTTTATATATCTTTCGATTATTACGATAATAATATCGTTTGTATTAGAAAAGATGGGCGTTGGCGTAAGCTATCAGGCTATCAAAGACGGACAAATATCACAGCTTAATGCAAATGTTATAAATTTGCTTTCTGCTGATAGTCTTAGATCTTTTGTTTCGTCTGTGCTTAAAAATTTTACTAATTTTTATCCTTTAGGAGTAGTCTTTGCGATTATCCTAGGCATTGGTATTGCAGACAAGTCTGGATTTTTGTCAGCACTTATGACAAAGATTGCCTTAAAATCTTCCAAAATATGGGTAACTCCAATCGTTATTTTCCTTGGTGTAATGTCAAATGTTGCTTCCTCGGTTGGCTATGTTGTGCTAATCCCGCTTGGAGCTATTTTATTTGCTGGATTTGGTCGCCATCCAATTGCTGGATTAGCTGCTGCTTTTGCTGGTGTTAGCGGCGGCTGGTCGGCAAATTTATTAATCGGTACAAATGACCCGATGTTTGCGGCATTTTCTATGCAAGCAGCTAGCGTACTAAATCCGGATTATGTGGTATTAGCAACTGCAAATTGGTACTTTATGATCGCTTCGACATTTTTGATCGTATTTGTTGGCTGGTTTGTAACGGATAAAATTGTAGAGCCTAGGCTTGGCAAATTTGATTTTTTAGGTGATTTTAGTCTAAAAGAGCATAGCGAGATAAGTGCAGAGCAAAAACGTGGCTTAAAATTTTCACTAATAGCGTTGATTGTTTTTGTGATTTTATTGCTTGTGACTATTTTGCCTTCAGGCTCTTTATTCGGAGCAAAAGGCAATGAAAGCTTTATGAAGTCTACTTTTATGCATTCTATTGTTGTTTTTATGATGTTACTTTTTATAGTGGTAGGTGTAGCTTACGGTGTAGGTGCTAGGACTATAAAAAGTAGTAATGACGCCATAAAATTTATGGAACAATCTATTTCTGAGCTATCAGGATTTTTGGTTTTGATATTTTTTGCAGCTCAGTTTACATATCTTTTTAATACCTCAAATATTGGGCTAGTGCTTTCTATAAAAGGTTCTATTTTTCTAAAAGAGATTGGATTAACTGGACTTAGCCTTATTATAGTTTTTATTTTCTTGATCGCTTTTATAAATTTATTTATAGCTGTTGATTCTGCAAAGTGGGCGATGATGGCTCCAATTTTTGTACCAATGTTTATGAATCTTGGACTCTCGCCAGAGCTTACACAGGCTGCTTTTAGAATAGGCGACTCTACTACAAATATAATAACGCCTTTGATGCCGTTTTTTGTTTTGATAGTAGCTTTTATGCAAAAATACAATAAAGAGTTAAAAATCGGATCAGTAGTTTCTATTATGCTTCCTTATACGGTTGCATTTTTAATTTCTTGGACAGCACTAATGTCATTTTGGTACATTTTTGATCTACCGCTAGGACCTGGTGCAGTTATACACTATGTAAAGTAAAATTTTAAAAGGAAAGCAATGACATTTTCACAAATAATATTAACCCTTCAAAACTATTGGCAAGAGCAAGGTTGCGTTATACTTCAGCCATACGACATGCCTGCTGGTGCTGGAACATATCACCAAGCGACATTTTTAAGAAGCCTCGGACCAAAGCCGTGGGCGACTGCATACGTAGCTCCAAGCCGCCGTCCGACTGATGGCAGATACGGCGAAAACCCAAACCGCCTGGGTGCTTATTATCAGTTTCAGGTGCTTATAAAACCAAGCCCAGAAAATATCCAAGAGCTTTATCTAAAAAGTCTTGAAAAGCTTGGGTTAAATTTAAAAGATCATGATATCCGCTTCGTTGAGGACAACTGGGAGAGCCCGACTCTGGGCGCTTGGGGGCTTGGCTGGGAGGTCTGGCTAGATGGAATGGAAGTGACGCAGTTTACCTATTTTCAACAAGTTGGCGGTATCGCTTGTGAGCTGGTCTCTGGCGAGATAACATACGGTCTTGAGCGCTTAGCTATGTATCTGCAAGATGTAAATAGCGTCTACGACATAGTTTGGGACGACTCTAATGGCAACATCGTAACCTACGCCGATGTGCACAAACAAGGCGAGTATGAGTGGAGTAAATATAACTTTGAAGTAGCAAATGTTGATATGCTTTTTAACCAGTTTGAAAACGCATTTAACGAGTGCAAGCGTTGCTTAGAGGCTAAAATTTCACTGCCAGCTTACGACTACTGCATGCTTGCGGCTCACACATTTAACGTCCTTGATGCGCGTGGGGCGATTAGTGTAACGCAAAGGCAAGATTACATCCTAAAAATCCGCGAGCTGGCCAAAGAGTGTGCGCTAACTTATAAAGAGAGCCTAGAGCAAAAGTAAAATTTGATGAAAATAGCTGAAATTTATAAAATTTTAGATGAAATTTGCCCGTTTGCGAGCCAAGAGCCTTGGGATAATAGTGGCCTACAAGTTGGCTCATTTGATAGCGAATTTGAGCGAATTTATCTAAGCCTTGATTTAGATAGCGAACTTTTGCAAAATGTCTTGCCAAATTCGCTCATTATCACTCACCATCCACTCATTTTTAAGGGGCTAAAGAGCCTGGACTACAGCCTTTATCCAAGCTCACTCATAAGAGAGATGATGATAAAAAATATCTCGCTCATCTCGCTTCACACAAATGCTGACCTTGCATTTTTAAATGAAAAATTTGTAACGCAGGTTTTGGGGCTAGAAATTTCAAGCAAAGAGGGTTTTTTGATCTACGCTGATGTGAAGATGAAATTTAGCAAGCTTTGCAAATTTGTAAAAGAAAAACTTGGGCTAGAAAATTTAAGAGTGGCTCATGCAAAAGATGAAATTTCTAAAATTTGTATCTGCACTGGAAGTGGCGCAGATCTTATTCAAGATATCAAAGCAGACGTCTTTTTAACGGGTGATCTAAAATATCACCAAGCCCTTTATGCAAAGGAAAATGGGCTAAATTTAATCGATATAAATCACTATGAAAGTGAACGTTGTTTTGGTGATTTTTTAGCAAAATATTTGCAAAATCTGAAAATTGAAGTTATAATACGCAATTCTAAAAATCCATTTACATATTGCTAACAAAAAAAGGAAACATTATGAATAAATACTTACAACAATTAGTTGAATTATCTGAGCTTGATAAACAAATAGATGGCTTTACACCACGCATTCAGGATATAGAAAAGGCTTATAAAAATATAGAAGAAGAGTGCGAAACTATAACGGTTAATATAGAAAGACTAGATGAAGAGGTAAATGACTTAAAGTCTCAAAAATCAGGCACAAATGCTCATATTGCCGAGTTTAGCGCAAAGATAAAAGATGTAGCTAAAAAAAGCTCAAGTGCAAAAAGCGAAAAGGAGATAAAAGCTCTAAGTCTTGAAGAAGATATTGCGAAAGAGCAACTTGAGGCTGCAAATGAAGAGATCGCTAGACTTGAGAAGCTAATAGATAGTAAAAATAGTCAAAAAGATGAGCTTGGTGCAAAAAAAGCTGAACTTGAAGAGAATTTAAAAAATATAAAAAGCAAAACTTCATCTGAACTTGAAAATATTGGGAAAGAACGTGAAGAAGTTTATGCTAAAAAAGATAAACTTGTCGCTGCGATGAACCAAAAAATCCTAGCATTTTATGAAAAAATAAGAAAATGGGCTCACAACACAGCAGTTGTGCCTGTTAAAAAACAAGCTTGTTATGGCTGCTTTATGCAGATAAATGATAAAACTTTCTCTGCGGTTGTAAAAGGCGAAGATATCGTTACTTGCCCGCATTGTGGCAGAATTTTGTATAAACAAGAGCAATAACACGTTTCGTGATAATAATATATTATTTTTTAGCCTCAATACTCTATTTTTTTGGGGCTATTTTTCTACTTTTATTAAGTTTCAAAAAAAAATATCATAGATCGATCCCAGCACGTTTCTTTCTCTTTAATAATCCTAAATTTAAAGATGCAGATGTGCATTTTCACGCTTGCTCATTTGGCGAGGTGCAAGCGCTTAAGCCTTTGATGCAAAAATTTAACAGCAAAGCCATAAGTGTGGTGACAAATACAGGCTTTGAAGCGGCAAGTAAAATTTGTGCTAACACAAGATTTTTGCCATTTGAAATTTTCTTGCCATTTTGGTTAAAAAAGAGCAAAATTTTAGTCATTTTTGAGGCTGAGCTTTGGCTTATGCTAGTTTTCATGGCAAAGCTAAAAGGTAGCCGCGTGATACTAATAAACGCTAGAATTTCAGATAGAAGCTATAAAAGTTACTTAAAATTTGGCTTTTTTTACAAATATCTTTTTAAATTTATAGATAAAATTTATGCCCAAAGCGAGCTTGATAAAGAACGGCTAAAAACGCTAGGAGCAGGTGAGATAGAGGTCGTTGGCAACATAAAAGCCGCGTTTTTGCCAAGCGTGAGTAGAGTTTATGAAAAGCCAAAAGCTAGAGTGATCGTATTAGCAAGCACACATATAGGCGAAGAAGAGATGATTTTAGATAATTTAAATTTAAAAGAAAACGATCTATTAATTATCGCGCCACGCCATCCTGAGAGATTTGCAGAGGTGAAGAAGCTAGCGAGCGAGTACGCTAAAAAGTATGGCTTTAGCTTTGCTGAATTTAGCCAATCATATAAATTTGAAGCTAAAGTAAATTTGCTTGATACTTTAGGCGAGCTTGTAAATGTCTATGCTATTAGCGATATAGTAGTGCTTGGAGGCAGTTTTGTACCAAATATCGGTGGGCATAATCCAATCGAGTGCGCACAATTTAACCCAGTGATAATAAGTGGCGAGTTTATATTTAACCAAAAGGCATTATTTAGCTTAGTTGAAAACATTTATTTCGCAAAGGCTAGCGAAATAGGTGGCATAATGGGTAATGATGCTAAAAAGAGCAAGATCGCCGTGCAGGCCAGCGCTGATGCGATCATAGAAGATATAAGGAGCACTTTATGAGTGAAGAAAAAGCGTATAAAATTTTAGCCAAGCAAAAAAACATCTCAAACAACGAGGCAAAGGAGCTAATCGATAGCGGGTTGGTCTATGCCAAGGGGCAAAAGGTGATGATCGCTCGTGCGCTAATGAGCGAAAATACTAAATTTAACGTCGAAGAGATGCCAAAGCCAAGTGTTATCTTTGAAGATGAAAATTTAATAGCCATTAACAAACCAGCTGCCATAACTAGCGAAAAAATCAGTCAAATTTATAAATTTCCACTCCTTCACAGGCTCGATAAAGACACGAGCGGCGTGCTGCTTCTTGTAAAAAATGACGAATTTGCGAGCCTTGCCATAAATGAGTTTAAAAAGATGAAGGTTGAGAAAATTTACGTGGCCGCAGTTAGGGGCATCATGAGCGAGGAGGTGGTCGTAAATGAGCCGATCTTAACGATAAAAAATAAAAATGGCGCCTTCTCAAAGATATCAAAAGATGGCAAAGAGGCGATCAGTGAAATTTCACCGCTCATGGTCGTTGGCAAAAAAACGCTTGTAAAAGTTGCCATAAAAACAGGCAGGACGCATCAGATAAGAGTGCATTTGGCTAGTTTAAATTTACCTATCGTTGGCGATGAGAAATACGGCAAAAATAGGGCAAATAGAATGTTTTTGCATGCCTATTCTATCGCTCTTTTAGACTATAAATTTAAAGCGTCGATCCCAAGAGAATTTAACTCTCTTGGATTTGAGCTATCTAATAAATTTGAAATTTAAAGAGCAATAAAGAAATTATTTAGTAATATACGCCCTTTAATAACAACTTAGAAAGGTGATTAGTGTTCGAACAAATTAGCGAGTCTTTTAGATTAGCCGTTAGCAAGATACGTTTTGTAGATGATGAAAAAGCTCTAAAAAACGCACTTGACGTGCTCAAAAAAGCTCTTTTAAAAGCTGATGTTCACCACAAAGTCACCAAAGATCTACTCGCATCTATCGAAAGCGAACTAAAGCAAACTGGCGTTGGTCAAAAGAATTTCCTAGATGCAATCAAGTCAAATTTGACTACTATCTTAACAGCTCCTGGTAACCAAGGATTTGTCTATGCGCCAGTTGCGCCAACCATTGTTTTGATGGCTGGCTTACAAGGTAGCGGTAAAACAACGACAACTATCAAGCTTGCAAACTATCTAAAATTAAGAAAGAAAAAAGTTTTAGTTGCGGCTTGCGACTTGCAAAGATTAGCAGCGGTTGAGCAGCTAAGACAGCTCTGCGTTGCAAATGAGATCGATCTTTTTTATATAGAAAATGAAAACAACCCTATAAAAGTAGCAAAAGAAGCACTAGAAAAAGCAAAAAGTGGTCTTTATGACGTTCTTTTAGTGGATACCGCTGGTCGTCTTGCGATCGATGAAAAGTTGATGCAAGAGATAAAAGATGTAAAAAATGTGATAAATCCACATGAAATTTTTTACGTAGCTGATGCTATGGGCGGACAAGACGCTGTAAAAACAGCTACGAGTTTTAATGAAATTTTGGGAATTTCTGGAGTTATCCTTTCTAAATTTGACTCTGATTCAAAGGGTGGCGTAGCTATTAGCATCGCAAAACAGCTAAATATACCGCTTAGATTTGTCGGCACTGGCGAGAAAGTAGCTGATATCGAGAGTTTTATACCAGACCGCATTGTAAGCCGTATAATGGGTGAGGGTGATTTGGCCACTTTGGTAGAGAAAACATCAACTATTATAGATGAGAAAGAGGCAAAACGTCTAAATCAAAAGATAAAAAAAGGTCAGTTTAACTTTAATGACTTTCTAGATCAGATGGAGAGTGTTAAAAAGCTTGGCAGTATGAAGTCTTTGATGGGGATGATACCTGGTCTTTCAAATATAGCAAATCAGATAAAAGATATAGACCTTGATAATTCAAAAGAAATTTTACATATTAAAGCTATGATAAACTCTATGACGCAAAAAGAGCGTGAAAATCCTGAACTTTTGAATAATAGTAGAAAAAGACGTTTAGCGGCTGGTTCTGGACTTTCTCAGATAGAGGTAAATCGATTTTTAAAGCAGTTTGAAAATGCCTCAAAACTTGCTAAGAAATTTTCAGGAAAAGGTGGAGCAAAAGGACTTGCAAATATGCTTTCTCAAGCAAATTTTAAAAGACCTGTTTGATAAAAGGGTTTAAATTTGGATATTTGTTATCCAAATTTAAACTTTATTTAAAAACAAGAGGAGAAATATAATATGGCAACAGTAGTAAGACTAACAAGAATGGGACGTAAGAAAAGACCTTTTTATCGTATAGTTGTTACAGATAGCAGAAAAAGACGTGATAGTGGCTGGATAGAAAGTGTTGGCTATTACAATCCTATGGTTGAGCCAAATGTTATAAATTTCGACAAAGAGAGATTAGATTACTGGAAAAGCGTTGGTGCTAAACTTAGCGATAGAGTTGCACAAATTACAAAATAATGGTTAAAAATTTTTTATACGAATATGCCAAGTTGATTGCCGATTTTCCTGATAAAGTAAGTGTTGATCGTCAGGAACTTGGTGAAAATTTTGCTGAGATAATTATAAGTGCCGACAAGGTTGATACAGGAAAACTTATCGGTAAAGATGGCAAAATGATAAACGCTATAAAGACCGTTATTATTGGTTGCAAAGCTAAAGACAATACAAGCTATAGAGTAACGGTAAAAGCTATTGAATAGTGATATTGTTGAAGTCGCTACCATCGGAAGATGTGTTGGTTTAAAGGGCTACTTAAAGCTTCACAATAAGAGCGACTTCCCAGAACAGTTTAAAAAAGGTGCAACCTTTTTTGACAAAAACAATGATCAGCTGACTATAAAAGACTACAATAGACAAAAAGAACTGGTTTTGTTTGAAAATTTTGATGACTTAGATCTTGCTAAAGCGCTTGTAAATAGAACTATATATACCACAAAAGAGCTCACTAGAAAAAACTGCAAATTAAAAAAAAATGAATTTTTTCAGTTTGATATTATCGGCTTAAAAGTTATAGAAAATGGTGAAATTTTGGGTATTGTAGAAGATATCCAAGATAATTTTGCAAATTCACTTTTATACATAAAAACTGATGAAGAGCTTACCTTAGGTGGTAAACCAAAGAATTTTTACATTCCATATTTAGAGCATTTTATTATGAGTGTAAATTTAGACAATGAAGAGATTTTGGTAAAAGGTGCTAGAGCCATTTTAGAAAATTCATGAAATTTACGTTTATTACACTTTTTGAAAATTTAGTCAAACCTTATTTTTTTGATTCCATTTTAAAACGTGCAATT
>NZ_CABPVR010000007.1:179575-181003 GCF_902460875.1 Campylobacter concisus
TGCAATTGGTAATAAATTTATTGAAATTGATTTTATAAATCCAAGAAATTTTACTAAAGATAAGCATAATAAAGTTGATGATTATATGATCGGAGGTGGAGCAGGGCTTTTAATGTTTCCGCAGCCTTTGGATGAATCAATCAGATTTTTAAAAGAAAAAGATAAAAATGCTCATGTGATATTTTTGACGCCAGCTGGTAAAAAATTTAATCAAAATGACGCAAAGAGGCTCTCTAAAAAAGATCACATTTGTTTTGTTTGCAGTAGATATGAAGGCCTTGATGAACGAGTTGTTGAGCTTTGGGCAGACGAAGTTTTTTGCATAGGCGATTTTGTTTTAACTGGCGGAGAGCTTCCTGCGCTTTGTATAAGTGATGCAATATCAAGAAATATACCTGGAGTTTTAGGAAACGATATGAGCCTTGAAGTTGAGAGTTTTGAGGATAATTTGCTTGAAGCTCCATCTTTTACAAAGCCTGATAATTTTAGATCAATCTTTGTGGTTTCAGAGTTTTTAAAGGGTAATCATGCTAAAATCCACAACTTAAAAAACAAGATGGCTCACTGCAAAACAAGGTTCTTTCGCCCTGATTTATATCAAAAGCTTAAGCCACATAAATAAGGAAAAACATGAGAAATAAATACATTGAAGCATTTGAAAATGCTCAAATTGCTAGTAAAAATATTCCTGACTTCCGTGCAGGAGATACATTGCGTGTTGCTATTCGTATTCACGAAGGTGATAAAACTAGAATTCAAAATTTTGAAGGCATTTGTATAGCTAGACGTGGTAGCGGTACTGGTGAAACATTTATCATTAGAAAAATTGGCGCTAATAGTGTTGGCGTTGAGAGAATTTTTCCAATTTTTAGTGATTCAATTGAAGAAATAAAAGTTCTTAGAAAAGGTCGTGTTAGAAGAGCTAAATTATTCTATCTACGTGATCTTCGTGGTAAAGCTGCTAAAATCCGCGAACTTAGAAAATGATCTTACTATCTGTCCTGAAGTCTATTCAGGACTTTTAATTTTTTTTAAATTTAATTTTTTTAAATATTTTTTGTTTTTTAATATTAAAAAATCTATTTATTTTTATTGTTTTTACCGCTAGTCTATAAAAAATTTAAAATATATAACAAATTTCTATATAAAGTTTCAGATACCTTATATACTAAATTTATTTATTTTCTACTTCTTCTTATTTGTATACCAAAATAAAAAAATAACACAACAAAGAATTACTCCAAGCATTATTGATACAACTATTATGGTAGCATTTTTGGTTTCATTAAATGGCAAGCCTTGTGTATTCATACCAAAAAAGCCAGTTATCAGATTTAGTGGTAGCATTACAGCCGATATCATTGTCAAAATGTAAATGTTTTGATTGATTTTGTCATTTTTTATACTTTGTATAAATGTATAAATATC
>NZ_CABPVR010000007.1:191645-228220 GCF_902460875.1 Campylobacter concisus
TAATTTCTATTAATTTAAGTGTTTTTTAATTGACTTTATAAAAAAAACAAGTTAAAATACGACTTTTTAATGAGGTAGTGGCATAAACTTACAAACACGACTCAGGCGGGGTGTAGCGCAGTCTGGTTAGCGCATCTGGTTTGGGACCAGAGGGCCGAAGGTTCGAATCCTTTCACCCCGACCATGTTAAATGGTGAGTGTAGCTCAGTCGGTTAGAGCATCAGATTGTGGTCCTGAGGGTCGTGGGTTCGATTCCCATCACTCACCCCATTTTGGGCGCTCGTAGCTCAATTGGATAGAGCGACAGACTTCGGATCTGTAGGTTATGGGTTCGACTCCTATCGGGCGCGCCACTTAAAATACTTTATGCGCTCATAGCTCAGCTGGATAGAGCAACGGCCTTCTAAGCCGTAGGCCTCAGGTTCGAATCCTGATGGGCGTACCACTTTATTATTGTTGTGCGGATGTGGTGAAATTGGCAGACACGCCAGACTTAGGATCTGGTGCCCCACGGCGTGAAGGTTCAAGTCCTTTCATCCGCACCATTCTTTTTTATAATTTGAGATAAACTTATATTATTAAAAATTAAAGTTAGCCTTTATTGTAAAGTACTGGATACTTTTTCTTGTTTCTTGACATGTGATAATGTTTTTTTGTATAATCTCAATTCTTTTTTAAGCAAATGTCTTGCTAGCTCAGTCGGTAGAGCATCTCACTTTTAATGAGGGGGCCGTTGGTTCGAATCCAACGCAGGACACCATTTTTGGGTTTATGACCCTTTCGTCTAGTGGCTCAGGACTCTACTTTCTCTGTGTAGAAACAGAGGTTCAAATCCTCTAAGGGTCGCCAGATGTTTTTTAAATTTTAGGTCGCTTAGCTCAGTTGGTAGAGCGCCACCCTTACAAGGTGGATGTCATAAGTTCGAGTCTTATAGCGACCACCATTTTAGGTGCAGCGGTAGTTCAGTTGGTTAGAATGCCGCCCTGTCACGGCGGAGGTCGCGGGTTCGAGCCCCGTCCGCTGCGCCATCCATTAAACCTTAGGTTAAGGTTGTGTCTAATAAAGCACCCATTATTGAGTGTCAAATTAAATTTTAAGATTATAAGTTCTAAGATAACACTTTAAGATTTATTATTACTATTTAATCTTGCCTCGTTAGCTCAGTTGGTAGAGCATATCACTCTTAATGATGGGGTCGTAGGTTCGAGGCCTACACGGGGCACCATCCATTTTGGCCCATTCGTCTAGCGGTTAGGACACCAGCCTCTCACGTTGGTAACACGAGTTCGAGTCTCGTATGGGTCACCATTTTTCTAATCCTTTTTATTTTTTAATTTGTTACGCAGAATTTTTATAGAAATTTCTTAAAAATGTATACTTATTTGCTTGGCAAATTGATACTAAAAACGTAAAAATCAATTTTTATAATATTGTGCTTAATGAGTGTGTATTAAGCGACAAATTCTAGAAGTTAGCTTGTAGTAAGCTAAAAAATCTTTATAAATATAATAAAAGTACATCATAGAAACATGATTACAGAGCATTGCAAATTATTTTTGCTTTGATCTATTGGACAAAAAACTTATAAGCATTTTTAATTTTTAAGCTTATAAAACATAAAACAGCTATATTTGGTAATAAAATGGCCAATTCTCTTGTTTGTGAGAAAGGTGCTTAAAATTTTTAAGATCATACCAGCCAGGATCCATGCGTAAAAATATATTAAAGCTTACGATAAAATATAGCTCTTTTATAATATAAAGAGCATTTGGTGGCAATGTAAAAATATTAAAGACGCAATTATAAAGAAAACTCAACTTAAATAGCAAAAATAAAGGTTAAAATTTAAGCTCAAATATAAAACTAGCAAACAAGCTATTTCTTTTTATTTAGTTTTTGCCTATCATATCAAGCTTAGCTTTGCAAGCATCTTTATACGGGCTTACAAAATTTGAGTCAGAGCACTCATTTAAATAAGTCCTAGCTAACTTAAACTGCTTTTGTCTTATATAAATTTCACTTATCAAATTTAAAGCGTGTAAGCGGTCTTCTGGTCCAAGTTTCATATTTAGTATAAATTTCGCCTCGTCAAGCGCCTCACCTAGGTTATCTGTCTTTAGTGAAGCTTCTGAGTAGTTAAAATTTATCTTTGGCGAAAATGTATTTATCTTGGCTTTTGTTTGTAGCTCAAGAGCTTTTTTAGC
The DNA here is from genome assembly GCF_902460875.1 of Campylobacter concisus. Taxonomy (GTDB): domain Bacteria; phylum Campylobacterota; class Campylobacteria; order Campylobacterales; family Campylobacteraceae; genus Campylobacter_A; species Campylobacter_A concisus_AA. The sequence continues at coordinate 193,850 of NZ_CABPVR010000007.1, forward strand.
ATACGTTGTAGCTATGGCGTAGTCATTACTTTTCATCGCATAGTCACTTATGGCTGTATATGCTTCGATAATCTTAAAGTCTTGGCCTCTTAGTTGCTCAATAGCGCTAATGGTTGAGATCGCCTCCGTAAAGCGTTTTAACGCAAGCAATGAGTAAAACCTGTCAAAAAGAGATGGTGTTGGATCTGAGTATTCGACTGATGAGCCAAGTGAAAGTGCGTCATTTGCGGCAATGATCGCATGCTCGTAGTCTTTGTTTTTATATAAAATTTTGCTCAAATTTACCAGCCACTCGACCCTATCTTCTAAATTTTCATCTTTTGCATGAGCTTTCGCGAGCTCAAGTGCATCGTTGTAGCGGGCCGTTCTGTAATAGCAGTTAAAGAGCTTAAATTGTGGTAATGAGATTTTGTTTATATCGTAGTTTTCAAGTAAATTTATAACAGCCGTGCAATCATCTTTTATAAAATACTCTTTTGTAAGCTCTAGCGCAGCCTCATTTATCAGTTCCATTGCCTTGCTTAAATTTCCATCTTTTGCCATGGTTTTGTAAGATAGTGCATCGGAGAATTTGCGCTCTTTAATATCCAGCTCAAGCTCGCTTATTAGAGCCTTTTGGCTAATATTTGTCCCGGCATATTTTTCAATTAGCTCTTTATATCTAGCATGAAGTGCAGTAGCATTTTTATCCTTTTCTTCAAAAAATAACCCATCTTTTGCTTTAGTCACCTCATCAATATAATCACCATATTTAAACTCTGTCTCATATCTATTTAAGTATTCGTATGCTTTTTTCTCATCTTTTGTTTTGGCTAGATTGAGTGCTAAATTTTTTAAAGCAACTTCATAAAAATCTTTCGTCCTATCGCTATTATTTATCAAAATTTCATAAATTTTAGCAGCCACATCAGGCATATCTTTACTTGCAAATGTAGTTGCAAGATTCATCGACTTTGTCGGGTTATTCATAAAAAATTTTTCATTCGCATTTGCGATTTTTAGTATAAATTTCTTTGCTTCATCAAATTTTTCTTTATCAATATTTGCATCAGCTAGGCTTAGTGCTGCTCTACTTGCAAGGTCGATGTCGTTTGTGGAGTAAAGCACTTTTTCATAGTCTTTTAGGGCCTCCTTTTGTCTACCTATTTTATAGAGATAATCAGCGTAATCAAGTGCTGCAAGTTTCGTAAATTTTGAGTTTGCATGCTCTTCGTTTAAGATATCAAGCATATATTTTGCATCACTTGCAATGCTATCTTTTAGGTAGGCTCTAGCGATTAGATATAGCACCTCTGGGTAGTTTTCATCAGATGGAAATTTTCTGATCCAAGCCCTACCTTCACTTACGATATCTTTTGGCTCGATCTCTTCAAACTCATTTTTTGTCTCAAAAATTTTATCAAGAGCCCTTAGGCGAAATAGTAAAAACTCACTTGAAAAAAGGCTATTTGGATGCCTTTTTATCGCTGTTTGAGTATCTTTTACTACATTTTCATAAGCGCCTTTTTCATAAGCTCTTTTTATGCTTATGTAGATATCAATGTCATTACTATCAAGCCCAGCAATAGGGGCTTTGTTAAGATCAAGCGCTCCAATACTAGGATTTAGCATATCTTTAAAATCAGGTTTAAAATTTAGCCCAGACTTTCTCTTGCTATTTTCACTGAGCGAAGTATCTATAATGATGCTAAAGTGTTTTGAAATGGTTGTTTTTGGGCTATCTTGTACGTTTTGGCTATTATAAAGCTCAGTTTTTATATTTAGCAGTTTTGACGGTGCTTTTGGCATTATGACGATAAAAAGCTTGCCATCTTGCTTTTTATATTTTATATCCATTAATGGCAGTGTCGTATCTTCAATTTTGGGTAAAATTTCATCATCAAGCATGCAGACATAGCGTTTGGTGTCGTAAGCTAAAATTTGCTCAACGCATTCAAATTCTTGCTCATCGCTTAGCTGAAGAACGCTATAAGGTTTATCACCATTTGCGCCGCTATTTAGGCTAAGATTAAAAGCGGTTAGATAAAGCGGAAAAAATAAAATAATTAAGAGCTTTTTCATGCCGCAATTATAGTTAAATTTTCTAAAATCCTGAAGCAAAGACAAAATGCTCAATAAATTCCAAAATCGCCCCAGAAAATAAAAACGAAAAGGCTGTTCCAGCTACCGCAATGCCAACAATTACTTTTAGCGCCATAGAGATATTTGCGGTGTAGAGATTTTTATCTTTTACGATCGGTTCTTTTAAAAACATAAAGACGATTAGCTTTAAATAGTAATAAATCGCAATGGCAGAATTTATCATGATAATGACACTAAGTACGACGTAATCAGACTTGATAAGCGATGAGATAAGCACCATCTTGCCCCAAAATACGCTAAAAGGCGGTATGCCAGCAAGGGCGATCATAAAAATTCCCATTATAACTGCGTAGCTTGGTAAAATTTTTATAAGCCCTGAAAATTTCTCAAATGGGTGCTTAAAACGCTTGTCCCAGCAGACCACATCGTCGCACCTTGCTACCCAGAGCATAGAAAATGCGCCCAAATTTGCAAACAAAAACATGATCCAGTAAAAAAACAAGGCGACATTTGCCTCGTGAGAATTTGCCACAAGCGCACAGAGCACGACACCAGCGTGAGCTATGGAGCTAAAAGCAAGCATCCTTTTTACGTCTTTTTGTACTAGCGCCATGATGTTTGCAAGGCTCATCGTAAGCACAGCGATGATGTAGAGCATATCTTTTATCCACAAAATCTGTGAGCCTTCAAGCATCGCAAAAATTCTTAACGCAACGATAAAAGCTGCCACCTTTGGCACGATCGACATATAGCCAGCAAGTGGGGCATTTGAGCCCTCATAAACGTCTGGGATCCATGTGTGAAATGGTATGAGTGAGAGCTTAAAACCAATGGCTGAGGCGATGAAAACACAGCCTAATAAAATGATCAAATTTTGATTTAGGCTAAGATATTTTATGACAACACCGATACGAGCGATGTCTATTGAGTTTGTCGCTAGATAAAACATCGCTATCGCCATCGCAAAAAAGCCAGCCGAGAGCGAGCCCATAGCAAAGTATTTTATAGCAGCCTCAACGCTTTTTGCCTTGTTGTGAAGGGCGATTAGGGTGTAGAGGCAAAGCGAGCTGATCTCAAGGCCTAAAAAGATGATGAGTAGGTTATTTGAGCTCACCATAAACAAAAATCCAGCGATCATAAACAAAAATAGAGCGTAATACTCATAAATTTTGTATTCAAAATACTCTTTTGTACTAAGTGCGAGTGGGATGAAAAGAGCTGAGGCGATTAGGATGATGACTTGAGAGATGACCGAAACGCCATCAACTAAAAGCATATCCCAAAAGCTAAGGCTAAGACCGTTAAAATCAAGTATTAGGCCCAAATTTACAAATATTGCGATGATACAAAATACGCAGTAGAAATTTCTTGAAAGGTCTTTTTTTATGGTGCCAACGATTAAGATAAAAAGCGCGAAGATTATCATGCTAAGCATCGGAGCAACCGAAGATAAAGAAATTTCTTTAAGGTTTAAAAAGGCTATTTCGTTCATAGTTTGCTCCCACCATTTAAAGATGAAATTTTATCCTTTGTACTGCTATCTACCGCTCTAGTTTGCATTTTGCTTATGATATTTTGTATGCTCGGCTCAAGCGGCTTTAGGATTAAATTTGGAGCGACACCAAGGGCGATAATGAGTAAGCAAAGTGGCACAAGAGCGGCTAACTCTTTAAAATTTAGATCCTTTAGGCTTAAATTTTTCTCCTTGCACTCGCCAAAAAACACCCTTTTATAAAGCACTAGCATATAAATAGCGCCCACAATGATACTAAAGCCACCAAGTAGCGCAAAGAGTTTATTTAGCTTAAAGATGCCAAGAAGGCTCAAAAACTCGCCTACAAAGCCGATCGTTAGTGGTAGGCCGATACTTGCAAGCGTTGCTATAAAAAATATAAGCACATACTTTGGCATCACCTTGGCAAGGCCGCCAAATTCACAAATTTCTTTTGTGTGAGCCCTCTCATATATGACGCCAACTAGTAAAAATAGCGCACCACTTACGATGCCATGGCTTATCATTAAAAATATTGAGCCACCAAGGCCTATTAAATTTAAAGAAAAGATGCCAAGCATGATGACGCCCATGTGTGAAATGGAGCTATAAGCGATCACTTGCTTCATGTCGCTTTGCGCGTATGCAACAAGGGCTGCGTAGATGATCATAATGATAGCTATGACGCAGACAAAGCCGCTTAAAAGCAGGCTCGCATCTGGAAAAAGTGGAAGTGAAAATCTCACAAAGCCGTAAGAGCCCATCTTTAAAAGCACGCTAGCAAGTAGCACAGAGCCGATAGTCGGAGCCTGTCCGTGCGCGTAAGGTAGCCACGTGTGAAATGGAAATAGCGGAGTTTTCACGCCAAAGGCAAAGAAAAATGCTAAAAATAGCCAAATTTGAGCATTTTCTCCGATACCAAGCTTGTACCAATCAAGCAGGCTAAAGCTAAAGACGCCACTTTTTTGATAGCACAGATAGCCGATAAAGATGATCGCTACTAGCATAAAGACAGAGCCCAAAAATGTGTAGATAAAAAATTTAATCGCAGCGTAAATTCTATTTTTACTACCAAATGCGCCGATGATATAAAGTAGCGGTATGAGGCTAAGCTCCCAAAAGCTATAAAACAAGATCATATCAAGCGCGCTAAAGACGCCCATCATCGTGCTCTCTAAAAAGAGCACGCTAATAATTAGGTGCTTTAAATTTCCATCATTGCTAAGTGTGGCGATAGAGATGAAGCTCATAAATGCACTAAGTACGATAAGTGCTAGCGAAATGGTGTCGATGCCGACAAAATAGCTGATGTTTAGGCTTGGTATTAGCAAAATTTGATGCATGAGCACGAACTCATAGCCTTTAAAATCAACATTAAAACAGACAAAAATGGCTAGCAAAAGCTCGATAAGAGCGATGCTTGCTCCATAAAATTTGATACTTTTATTTTCTATCAAGAAGCCTAGCATTGCGCTTATTGCAGGGAAAAATATGATGACACTTAGCATTATTTGGCTCCGTTTAATAAAAATATAAAGCTTAAAAGCAAGGCAAATCCTGCAACCATAAATCTAAGCATGATGCTTAAGTCGCCACTTTGCATTTTGTTTGCTAAATATGCAAATTTATTTAGCACCGTTGCGACTAGATCGACACTACGATCGATTATCATCTCATCAATCTTTTTACAAATTTGTGAAATTAACGTGTAGCCATTTATAAAAAATTTCTCATAAAATTTTGGGATAAAGTAGGCATTTTGTAAAATTTTATAAATTCTACTCTCACAAACACTCTCTTTAAAAATTTCTTTTTTATAGGCAAATACTGCAAAGCCAGCGCTTGCTAGCACTAGACTAAGTGTTAAAACGAGCAAGAAAATTTCGCTACCGTGAGATAAATTTAGTGAAAAATCTTTTAAGCTTTTTTCTAAAAACTCACTAAAGTTGCTCCAAAAAAAGCCACTTATGACTGAGAGAATTCCAAGTACGCCCATGCCAGCTAGCATATAGTTTTTAGCTTCATGCACGTGTTTCTCGCTCTTTGGCCTTGCAAAAAATACTAGCATGACAAGTCTAAAGCTATAAAATGCCGTAAGCACCGCGCCAAAGAGCAAGACGGCCCACAAAATTTGATCTTCACTAAAGGCGACCTCTAAAATTTTATCTTTTGAAAAAAAGCCAGCAAATGGGTAAAATCCAGCCAGCGCGCAGCTTGCGATGATAGAAAGAAGTGCGGTTGGCTTCATAAATTTATAAAGTCCGCCCATTTTTTTGATATTTAGCTCATCATTCATCGCGTGCATAACGTTGCCAGCGCATAAAAAGAGAAGTGACTTAAAAAATGCATGCGTGACAAGGTGAAAAAGTGCAATCTTATAAGCCCCAAGTCCAGCAGCTACGAACATATAGCCAAGCTGTGAAAGCGTCGAGTAGGCGACTATTTTTTTAAGGTCGTTATGCACAAGTGCAATGCTTGCTGCAAAAACCGCTACAAATGCGCCAAGGCAGGCGATAAAGTGCGAAACTTCAGGTACGTTTGTAAAGATAAAATTTGCGCGTATGACTAGATAGACGCCAGCTGTTACCATGGTCGCAGCGTGGATGAGTGCAGAAACTGGCGTTGGTCCCTCCATGGCGTTTGCAAGCCAGGTGTGAAATGGAAACTGTGCACTTTTACCCATGGCGCCTATAAAAAGAAGTGTGGCGATGATACCTAAATTTAGCCCAGAAAAGTCGCTTCTAGCGTTAAAAACCTCGCTAAATTTAAGTGAGCCAAAGCTATAAAATATATAAAAAATGCCAACAAGCATGGCTAGATCAGCGACTCTATTCATTATAAAGGCTTCGTTTGCAGCGACGTTTGCGCTAGGCTTTTTATACCAAAAGCCAATGAGTAGCCACGAGCAAAGTCCAACGCCCTCCCAGCCAATAAATAGCCCTATAAAGTTATCGCTTGATACAAGGACATTCATGCAAAATACAAAAAGCCCCAAGTAGCTAAAAAAGCGGTTAAAGCTTGCGTCATCTTTCATGTAGCCAATGGAGTAGATATGCACTACGCTAGCTACCACACCCACAGTGCTAAGCATAACAAGGCTAATGGCGTCAAGATAGAAGCCAAAATTTAAATCCAGACCGCCAAAATTTATAAACTCTTTTAGTGATAAATTTAGCGGTTCATCTATGCCAAGACTGGCTGCTAGCATGAGTGAGGCGGTTGTGCTAATTATCATTAAAAGTGAGCAAAAGATACCAAGTAAAAAATTTTTACTGCTATGTGAAAAAAGTCCAGAAACGATAAAGCTAAGAAGTGGGAAAAATAGTGAAATGCAAAATAAAGTCATCTCTTAGCCTTTCATATTTGTCATCGAATCTAGACTAATGCTACCAGTCTTTTTATACCAAAGCACGAGCAGGCCAAGCCCCACGGCGACTTCGCTAGCAGCGATGGCAACTATAAAAAATGCAACTATTTGTCCAGTTAGATCAAAGTGGTATTTTGAGATAGCCGCGAGTGCGATATTTGCCGAGTTTAGTAAAATTTCACTTGAGAAAAATAGCATAATCAAATTTCTTCTTCGCATTATGCCAATTAGCCCTATGACAAAGACCAGACTTACAAGGATGAGGTAGTGAGTAAGTCCTATCATAGCATCTCCTCTAGCGTATTTTTAGTATTTAGATCTTTATGTATTAAGATAATGCCAGCAACCATTGCCACAAGAAGCATTACAGCACACATCTCAAAAGCGATCAAATACTTGCTAAAAAGTAAAATTCCAATAGCCTCGATATTGCCAAGCTCGCTAGCAATGGGACTTAATCCATCAAATTTTGCACCATAAATAGGAGCTAAAAATATAAATATCAAAAGAAGCGCTATAAAGCTACTTAAAAGATAGATGGTGATCTTTGCTTTTTTGTTACTTTTTGGCTCACACTCTTTGCTACTATCAAAAAACATCATCGCAAATGCATATAAAACGACCACAGCACCTGTGTAGACTATTATCTGCACTACGCCTAGAAATTCCGCTCCAAGTAAGAAAAATATAGCCGAGATAAAGACCATGCCAGCAGCTAGCGCAGAGACTGCATTTAGTGCGTTTTTACAAAATACGCTAAAAGAAAAACTAACTAAAACCAAGGCGCTAAAAAGATAAAATGCAAAGCTCTCATACATCTTTTGCCCTTTTAAAATTTATACTACTCATCACTTTTTGTCTCATTTTCATTTTCGTTTATAAATGCATTTGGCGTCTTTTTGATTAAGCTATCAGCATTTTTAGGAAGCGCTCCGTATCCTTCAAACTCGCTTTGATCTTTTAAAAATTTATCCTTTGTCAAAAACTCATCTTTTGTTCCAAATATGATCCTGCTCTCGCTAGCAACTTCGTACTCTTGTCCGCAGACTATCGCAAGCTCAGGGCAAACATCAGCGCAAAATCCACAATATACGCATCTGCTTAAATTTATTGAGTAGCTTGCGACCTTTTTACGGCCATCTTCGCCAAGTGAAGTCTTCATCGAAATACAGTTGCTAACGCAAATTTTCTCACATAACCCACACCCAATGCAACGTTCATTTTCACTTTCAACAAATTTTAAAAGCTTGTGAATGCCCCTATATCTAGCGTTTAGCTCCATCTTTTGCATAGGGTATTTTAAAGTATGTGACTTGCTAAAGAGCATCTGCTTTATCGTGACTTTTAGTCCGATCAAAAGATCAGGCTTAAATGTGGCAGCAATGAAGTGCTTAAATTTATCAAACGTGCTCTTTGGCTTTAACTTTTCATCTATTAAAATATATTTTTTCTCACTCATTTTTCGCCTTAGATTAGTAGCATAAAGCCAGTGATTACGATATTTAAAATTCCAAGCGGAAGTAAAATTTTCCAGCAAAATGCACTTAACTGATCAACTCTTAAATGTGCCCATGAAGCCCTTACCCAAAGAAAAAAGAAAAAGACAATGCTTGATTTTAAGATGATCATCAAAGCACCTGGGATAAATAAAAATTCGTTAAATCCACCTAAAAATAAAATCGTAATGATGATGCTAGCAGCGATCATATTTGTGTATTCGCCGATAAAAAACATCGCCCATCTCATGCCGCTATACTCGGTGCCATAGCCTGCTACTATTTCTGTTTCGTTTTCTGTTAAGCAAAATGGCGTTCTATTGCACTCCACAAAGCTTGCTATTAAAAAGAGCAAAAAGGCAAGGGGTTGCTTAAATATAAGCCAGCCAAAAATTCCTTTTTGATAGTTGTTTATATCCACAAGTGAGAGTGAGCTAGTTACCATTACGACGCTTAAAAGAGCCATGCCAGCGACTATTTCGAAACTAAGAAGTGAGACTACTGCGCGAGCCGCACTAATTAGAGCAAATTTATTATAGCTTGCAAGACCTGCTGCAAGTGGAGAGAAAACGCAAACTGAAGCAACACCAGCGATGTATAAAATACCGACATTTATATCTGAGAGAATTGGACGTAATGTATGTCCAAAAATTTCAAACTCAGGCAAAAATGGCACAGGTGCAAGCGCTGCAAATGCGGCAATGGCTGATATTAGTGGAGCTATTAAAAAGATAAATTTATTCGTATTTGCTGGTACGATATCCTCTTTTGTAAAGAGTTTTATCATGTCAGCTACTATCTGTAAAATTCCAGCAGGTCCCACCATATCAGGTCCCACGCGGCGCTGCATGTAAGCTAGTACCTTTCTCTCAGCATAAGTTGCAAGCCCTGCAAGGCTTGCCATGACGGCTAAGATGACCACGGCTTTAACAATAGTGCTTAGCACAAAAAATAGTGCTTCACTCATCTTTTACCTTTATGATTTTAACTACGGCGTAGCTTTTACCATTAAATATAACGCCCACATTAAGCTTATCGTCATAATCACCTAAATACGCAGCGACTCCGCCAAGCTCGCTATCAAGCTCCACACAAATGGCAAGCTTTCGCCTATCTTTTTCTAAAACAATCGCTTCATTTTGTGAAATTTCAAATTTAGCCATAAATTCGCTACTTGCATAAAGCTTCGCTCTTTTGGCTGTTTGTGTGGCGTAGTTTGCAAAAAATGATGGCAAATTTATAGGATTTGCAAGACTTATAAGTGCCTCGTCATCTTTTAAATTTATGCTCTTGCTATCTTTTAAAAGTGGCTCTATATCATCATTTGGCGTGAAATTTGAAATTTCTAGTTTATAACCTCTGTGACTTGTGCCGTCATTTGCATAAAAATTTTCTAAATCATCAAATTTAATGCCTTTGTAACCCTTTTCTTTTGGTAAATTTGGCGTGTAATCAATCGTATTTTTAGCCATTAGTCCAAGCGCGTTTGCGATATCGTTTAGAAAATAACCTTTGTGCGGTATTGCCACATTTGTTGGCACTAGGGCGTTATTTATGCTTGTAAATGTTCCTTCTTGCTGATTTAGCGCGCTAGCATCGATGTCACCTTCAAAAATGCTAAATTTATAATCACCATTTTCGTTATAGCCAAGCGTCTTGCCAAGCTTTTTCTCGCTTGTAAGAGTGCAAATTTTAGCAACGCCAAGTGAGTTTGTGCGTGGTGGTATTAGCATCACACGAAATGGCGTAGCTCTTGCGATCACTCCAGTAAGTGCGGCTAGTAAATTCGCATTTTCATCTGTGTAAAAATCGCTTCCTAAAATGAGCGTAAATTTGTTTTTGCCCTCGCTTAAAGCTGGTATATCTAAGCCAAAATTTTCATCAAAATTTGCTAGTTTTGATGTAAGTGTGCTAGGTAAATTTTCACCCCAGTTTTTAAGTATAAAAAGTAAAATTTGCTCTAATTTTCCAGCCTCATGCATCACGCAAGCGAAATTCTTTGAAAATTTCTTCACGACCTCATCGGCTATGTGATGAAAGTAAATTCCAGCTGCTTTATTCATTTTTAAAGCGTTATTTAACTTAAAGCTTGTCACTGGGCTTTCGTGTCTTAAGAAACTGCCAGCACTGATGATAAAATCGCTATTTTTAATATCTGTATAGTCTGCGTTATATGAGCTAAGCCCACTAAATTCGCTAAATTTATTTAAAAATTTTTGATAATTTAGCGCCTCATTGTTTATTAGATTTAGATCAAATTTCTCTCTTAAACACTCTAAAATAAGGGCTTCTTCGTTCGTGATGAAGCTATTAAATTTTATATTTTTGATCGCACCATTTTTAATATTTAAAACAATCTCTTCAAATTTTTCTTCATTTTTACAGGCAAGCTCGTTGTGAAAGTCATAGCCAAACCTAGCTGCTCCACTTACCTCACCAAATGTAAAATCATTGCTGACGCGGTAAATTTGCTTACTTCTATCGCTAGTACTCTTTTCTTTTACATCATAGTAAATTAGCTCGCAGTCGCTTTGATGTGGATTTGCTGCTGGGATAGGGTTTAGCTCCCAGATATTTGTGCTATATTGAAAATGCGAACTAATAAGTGCTCCAGTAGGACAAACGCTGATACACTCGCCGCAAAATGAGCAGTCAAGACTCTCGCCCACGCTTGGACCTATTAAGCTTTTTTGCATCTTGCTAAAAACAGCATAGGCATCTTTTGGCATACTCTCTTTTAGCTCTTTTGGCACCTCAACGCCTCTTGGTACGGTCTTTAGTGCACTCTCACCGATCCTATCTTTGCAAACAGTGACACATCTTTCGCAGACTATGCAAAGAGCTGGATCGTAGTTGATTAGCCCCCATTTTTTATGTGGTTTGTGTGTGTCAGCGATGGCAAATTTTTGCTCATTTACTTTTAGATGTGTGGTTAAATTTTGTAGTTCACATTCGCCGCTTTTGTCACAAACGCCACATTGAATCGGATGATTTACGCAATAAGTCTGCATGATCGCATTTCGCTCGGCAGCGATTTCTGGTGTGTTTGTATAAATTTGCATATCCTCTTTTGCTTTGGCGTTGCAGCTATAAACTACTTTGCCGTTTGCCTCAACCATGCAAAGCCTACAAGCAAGAGTTGGTGAGCAACCGCTAAGATAGCAAAGAGCTGGGATATAAATTCCATTTGCTCTTGCGATATTTAGGATGCTCTCGCCCTCATCTGCTTCTAAAATTTGATCATTTATGCTTATTTTCATTTACTAACTACTACTTGCTTAAATGCGTATCCATCAAAATCTTTTGCGCCAAACACGGCAACTGTGCCTTTTAGCGAATGGTCTAGTTTAAATTTTGCTCTCACGCTAAAATCTTTTGCTTTAAGCTCTAGTATATCGCCATCTTTTGCCTTTGCTACGATGCCAAATTGCACGCCGCCCACGATCTCATCGCTTGCGTTTTTGTTTAGATAAACGACCGCTCCGTCAAAATTTTCAAGCTCTTTTAGCTCGTCTATTTTGTGATAATCACTAAATTCTTTCCTGCAACCACCAGCTAAAACGACATTTTTGCCTAAAATTTCAAGTAGCCAAAAGATCGCATCTTTATTTGGATGAGTAAAAAATGAATCATCAATAATGATGTTTTTAACGTCCTTTATCCACTCGCCAAGCTCTTCAAATTCCTCTTCTCCAACATTGCACTCGCCGCTTATCAGTCCATCATCAAGCTCGCTAAAAAACTTATCGCAAGATAAATTTGCGTATTTGCAAAGAAGAGCTAAGACATAGCTTATTGAGCCTATTTCGCAGCGGATTAAATTTTCGCCACCAAGCTCGCTATCTTCGATGCAAGAGATATATTTAAACTCGTGCTCTTTTATCTTTTTTGCTAAATTTTTATCGCTCAAGCTTAGTAAATTTGCGATGCTTAAGCTTTTGCCTGCTATTAAATCATTAAATTTCATATCTTGCCCTTTTTTATGGTTAATACCCAATCAACTTGGTTAAATTTAAGCGAGTTCATCACTTCGCAGTTTAGATTATAGGCTAAATTTACAGCCTTTGCCACGCCGCTAAAATCGCCTATCTCAAATAAAAATATAATCACTTCGCCAGCCTCGCTAGCCTTTATCTGCTGTCCAAGAGCGCTTAAAAACTCACTTTTTAAGTGCCTAAGATCGACCTTTCTCATCTATCGACCTCACCTAAGATGATATTTGTGCTACCAATTATCGTAGCGACGTCAGCAACGTACTGGCCTACTAATAAATCTTCATAAATAGCGCAGTGCCAAAAGCTTGGCGTGCGAATTTTTAGGCGGTACGGGCTTGCGCTGCCGTCTGAGTTTATATAAATTCCAAGCTCGCCCTTTGGCGACTCGCTAGCAAAGTAAATTTCGCCCTTTGGTGGCTTTAGACCCTGAGTTATCAGCACAAAATGCTGCATAAGTGAGTAGTTTTGGCTCATTATCTGCTCTTTTGAGGCGCTCACATACTCTGGCGCGTCGGCGATGATAGCTGGACTACTTGTCTGATACTTGCTAACGCACTGCTTTAAAATTTTCACGCACTCGTGCATCTCTTTCATATAAAGTAGGTATCTTGCATAGCAGTCGCCTTTGGTAGCGTAAGGCACGTCAAATTCTAGCTCGTCGTAGATGAGATATGGCTCTTCTTTTCTGATGTCGCGCGCGATGCCACTTGCCCTTAGCATTACGCCAGAGCAGCCACTACTAAGGGCTAGCTCTTTGCTAATGACACCCACGTCCACGAGCCTTGCTTGCCAAATTCTATTTTCACTTAGCAGATCTTCATAAAGCGTGATGTCGCTTGGAAATTTCTCGCAAAATTTAAGCAGCTCCTCGTACCAGCCATCAGGTAGATCAAGCGGCACGCCACCGATCCTTGTCGAGCTATGTGTTAGCCTTGCGCCGCAGTATTTTTCTATGAGGTCAAGGACGTATTCGCGCTCTCTAAATGCGTATAAAAATACGCTCATTGCCCCCACATCAAGGGAGTGCGTAGCTAAAAATAAAAGATGCGAGCTGATGCGGTTTAGCTCCAAAAGCATCACTCTAATGATCTGCGCACGGCGAGGCACTTCGATACCACAAAGCTTCTCTACAGCCGCACAAAACGCGTAGTTATTCGCACTTGAGGCGATGTAATCAACCCTATCAGTCACTGGGATAAATTCCTGATAGGTCATATTTTCAGCCATCTTTTCAACGCCTCGGTGCATAAAGCCAACCTCTGGCATAGCGCGCACGACCTTTTCGCCATCAAGCTCAAGCACAAGCTTTAGCTGGCCATGTGCGCTTGGGTGCTGTGGGCCAAAATTTAGTATCATCTTGCCGTCATTTTGCTCAAATTCTAAATTTTCAAAAAATGGTTTTAAGCGGTTTGGTGCCTGGCTCAAGGTCTTTCCTTTACTATCTGGCTCTGGCTAAATTTAGCCTTTTTGACAAATTTTACGCCGCCATCTTCTTGATACTCGTACTCTTCGCTAAATACTCTTGAAAATCCAAAGGTATCTTTCTCATCCACATATGCTGGGTCGCGGTTCTCTTCGCCAATTTGCTCTCTAAACTCGCTTCCAAAAATTTTATCCACCTCGTACCATTTGGCAGCCTCGTCGCCAGTTAGCGGATAGCTCTTTAAGAGCGGGTGTGAGTGCCAGTCGTCAGGCATAATGAGGCGCTTTAAATTTGGATGATCTTTAATGAGAACGCCGCTTAGATCATACATCTCGCGCTCAGCCCAGTTTGCACTTTTATAAAGCTCGCAAACGCTTTTTAGCATTTCATCCTTTTTTACAAAGCATTTTACACGAGCGCGTCTATTTTTGCTCATGCTAAGAAGCTGATAAAAGACTTCATATCCATCTTTTTGATTTATGAAATCAAGTGCTGCAAGCTCGCTAAGCTGTTCATAACCAAAAGATTTTAATACTTCAAGAGCTTTAAAATTTTTACTAGAATTTACATAAAGTACAAGCTGATCAAACTCCACGTAGCTAGATAAAATTTCTACTCCGCTTTGCTCTAAGATGGCTAGCTCTTCATCAAATTTAGAACCTCTTACCTCATCTTTTGGCTTCTGCTTTTCTATGTAAAATTTTTCTTTGTAATACTGCTTTTTTTGCAGATCATTCTTTGGCTTATACTCTCTCATATCTCAAGTTTCCTTGGCTTTTGCGCCCTAAATGCACTTTGTTTTCTTATCTTTTTTTGAAGCATCATAAGTGCGTATTGAAGCGTCTCTGGACGTGGGGCACAGCCTGGGATGTAGATATCAACTGGTATTATTCTATCTACGCCTTGAACGGTAGAGTAGGTGTTAAACATGCCACCGGTATTTGCGCAGCTACCCATCGAGATTACCCATTTTGGCTCAGGCATCTGATCATAGAGACGTCTTGTAAATTCGGCGTGTTTTTTAGTTAGCGTACCAGCTATGATCATCACCTCTGAGTGTCTTGGACTTGCTCTAAAAATGGTGCCAAATCTATCAAAGTCATATCTGCTAGCGCCACTTGCCATCATCTCGATAGCACAGCAAGCAAGCCCGTAGCTAAGTGCCCAAAGTGAGTTACTTCTGCCCCATTGAACTAGCTTATCAACGGTTGTTAAAACGACTGGCAAGCCACCATTTGCAGCGTAATTTATCTGATGCTTTGCCATTTAAAGACTCCTTTTTGCCAAGCATAAGCAAAGCCAATTAATAAAATCGCTACAAAAAGCAACATTTCGATTAGCCCAAAAATTCCAAGTAGCCTAAAATCCACCGCCCACGGATACATAAAGATGACTTCAACATCAAACAAAATAAATAAAATTCCATAAAAAAAGTAGTGGATATTTATCTTATTTGGCTGTTTTACGGTTGTCGGTCCGCACTCATAAAAGCCAAGTTTTAGACGCTGGGTATTGCGATTGGCTAGTTTTTTGCTTATTTTTGAAGATAAGAATGTTATTAAACAAAATGAACAAGTCGCTAGTAAAAGTATGATAAATGCACCAAAATAGGTACTTTCAAGCTCTGAATGTGACATACTTTGCCTTTTTTAATTTTTAAGATTCTACTAAATTTAAATTTATTTGAGCTTGAAACGGCTTAAGAGTAGGGTGAGTATTGTGCTTTTGTGTAAAAATTACTCCTATTTTATCTTCTCAACTGCATCCTTTGCAGCACTTATTCGCTCGCTCTCGTCTAGCTCACGCACAAAGCCATCTTTTACTAAGATGATCCTAGCTGCTACATCAAAGTAACTATCATCGTGGCTAACAGCGATTATGCTGATGCCCTTACTTTGTAAAAATGGCAAAATTTCTTTGTAAAATTTTCGTTTAAAGAGCGGATCTTGATCGGCTGCCCATTCATCTAGGATAAGGATAGAGCGGTGCTCTAAAATAGCTATTAAAAGACTTAGACGCTTTCGCTGACCGGTTGAGAGTTGCGTGGTGCTAAGCTTATTATCTATGACACTTACTTTTTTATCGATCTCAAGTAATGCTAAAAGCTCGTCTATTTCGCTTTGGCTAGCAAAACCATTATGAGAGAGCGTTTGTGAAAATAGATAAAAATCAGCAAAAATAGCGCTAATCTTTGCCTGGTAGCTTTGTAAATTTCTTTCATCTATCTTTGTGCTATCAAGGTAAATTTCGCCACTACTTGGGCGTATTAGCCCGCAAAGTAAATTTATAAGCGTACTTTTACCACTACCATTTTTACCGATGATAAACGTTATCTCACCGCGTTTGATCTCTAAATTTACGTCTTTTAGGCTAAATTTGCCGTGAGTGTAGTTGAAATTTATATCTTTTAGTTTTATGCTTTGCCAATTATCGCTTAGGCTATCGTCAAATTTAAATCCTTCCTTAAATTTATTTAGATTTAAGCTCATGATCTTTTCTAAACTTACTTTTGCACTCAGCGCAGCCGGTATGGAGCCAACCATACTCATAAACGAGCCTCTTAAAAATAGTATCGTAAGACTTATGCTTAGTGCTGTTTGCAGGCTCGCCCAGTCAAATGCTACGCACAAAAATACACAAAGTCCAACTGAGCCAAGAAGCATAATGTTTGTAAAATTATCACTTAATGCGTGATAAATATCGGCCTTTACCATATTTTGGCGTTTTTTATCGCCTGTAAAATTTAACTCATCAAAGCAGACACTTGCCCTTGCTCTATTTAAACTAAGCTCTCTATGCCCCTCTACGATATCGTCGTAGTGCTTTTGCAATGCGTCATCTTGAACTCTAGAATGCTTAAAATAAAGATGAATTTTTTTCATAAAAAGCGTATTTATAAAAAGAGTCGCACCGATCCAAATGGATAAAAAGATAAAAATTTTTGGAGCGATTACACAAAGATAGATGCTAGCGCAGATTATAAAAACTAAGCTTTGTATAAAGCCAGTAGCGCTCATAAAGGCAAATGTGATCGTTTTTATGTCATTATTTAGACTAGCTATGATCTTTGCCTTGCCGATCTCATTTATCACGCTATTTGGCGTATCTAAAATTTGCTTTACACTTTGATATCTTAGCTCGTAGATAAATTTATGTCCAAAATTTGTAAGCGATATATTTGCGGCAATGGCGCTTATAAAAAATAAAAGTAAGACTGCTATAAATTTAATTGCAAGAATCGGGTCAAATTCTTTTAAGCTTACAAGCTCATTGTTTATAAATGAAAGGGTCCAAACACCAAGTCCGCTAAATAGGAGTGTTAATAACACTATTTTAGAAATTTGGTAGATATTTTTTTTGATTAAATTTGCAAGCATTACATCGCAGCTCGTGGCTGAATGATATTTGGCTCATACTTTTGTTCAGTATTTTCGCTCATTATGCGAAGCACCTTGCTTCGTTTTATCTTAGCGTCATCCTTAAATATCGCACGCACTTTGTCCATGCCAGCGTAAAAATCACGCATAAGCACGATGCAGATATATTTGCCAAAAAATGTCGGCTTGATAATGCCATTTTCTTCATATACCGCATTTACAAGCTTAAGCAAGCTAAGCTCCATAAATAAGGCCTTGTTAATGTTTGTGCTATTTTCATCGTTGTATCTTTTAATATCAACTCCGCCATCAAAAAGCCTTGTTAAAAACGTGTATTTAAGTCGCTCTTTCTTACTAAAACCACATTTTGCGATGACTGGGCTTTGCCTATTTTTTATCCTTTTGCCGTATTCAAGTAGATTAAATGCATTTATTACAAGCTCACCGTTAAGAAAGCTAAATGCTCCGCTACCAACGCCAAGATACTCTAAATTTGAGCCAACATATTCGTCACGAAGGTCAGCACTTTTTTCATTTGAAAATGCCCAAGCATTGCTTTGTTTGTAGTTACTTTTGCTAAATTCTTCAGTGATTATCTCATAAAATTCACGCTCATTATCTACGTTTGAAACACCAAGCGAGCGAGCTATATTCTCTCTTGTTAGCTCTGATTTCATGAGTGGATAGAAGGTGATTTGTTGTGGAGAGATCGATTTTGCAGTATTTATGTCGTTTATGAGCTGCTCTTTTGTTTGATTTGGCAGGTTAAAGATGAGATCAAGGCTAATGACCGGGATCTTGCCAAGAGCAAGCTCAAGCTTTCTTTTTACCTCCTTGGCTGAGCCAAATTTTTCATATCTGCCAACTCTTTTTAATGTTTCATCATCAAAGCTTTGTACGCCAACGCTTAAGCGATCAATTAACCCATCAAATTTGGCTAAACTCTCGGGTGAGATATGATTTGGATCGCTTTCTGCTGAAATTTCATCTATACTAAAAAGCTCTTTTGCAAGCTTAAGCGTTTTCTCAAGCTCAGGTTCATTTATAAGCGTTGTGCCACCGCCAACATAAAGTGAATCAAAGTCAAATCCAGCCTCTTTAACCTGCCTCATCTCCTCACGTAAATTTTCAAAGTAAACTCTTGCAAGTTCTTGTTCATAGTGGTACTTATGAAACGAGCAATATGGACAGAATGTGTGACAAAATGGTACATGTGCGTAGAGCATATACTTTTTGTCTTTTTTGGGAGTTTTGGTGTAGGTTGTGGTTAAAATGTCTATATTAAATTCATTATATAGTGATCTTTGAATAGAATTATGAGCGTAATTTACGGCAAAATTCTCGACAATATTTTTAAAGATCATAACTAATCGCCTTAAATAAGTTTGGTTTTAAATTGATGTGTTAGGATAGCTAACTTTTAATAAATTTAGCCTTGTGCTAAAGAAATTTTTAGCTTAGCCAGATAAATTTGGCCTATAAATTTTAATTTTTTAAATCTGCAAATTTCACGTATCGATCAAATTTTAGCCCCAAAGCTTAAGGATTTTACTCCTTGGCTCTTGAGATAATTTTACTTGAATCAAGCTCAAATCTTATTTTCTCATTTTTTTCACAACCTATTGCTTCTAAATAATAAAATTTACCAATATTGCAAAGCGATTTTATGCCATAAATTTTAACCGCTTTCTCATCTATCTCGCAAGGCATTTGCTCTTTACTTTTTGTCTCACAAAGTGAGCTTGGTAGTGCCTTTAATGCACTTTTATCTACAAGTAAAAATTTATAATCCACATCGCCTATATTAAAGGACTTTGCTGTGTATTTGATAAACAAAAGCGAGTTTGAAAGGATCATAAGCGAGAGTGCAGCGTAGAAAACAAATGAAAAATCCCTTGTCTCTTTAATGCTTGCAACGCCCAGCATTAAAGAGAGCATCAACGAGCAAAATAGCATCCAAAGTGCTAAGAATCCGCCATTTTTTAAGATAACGACCGAAAAAATAAAGAGCAAAAGCATGGTAAGCGATAAAAGATAGATGATTAAATTTGGTCTATCTTTAAAGAAAACTGCTAAATTTACCCCAGCGTAAGAGAGCAAAAGTAACGATAAAATGGCGCCCCAGCCGTAGTTTAGCTTGAGGGCTGCAAAGGCCAAAATAGCAAAGGAGACGAGCGTTAAAATGTAGATGAAATTTGAGTTATAAAAAAATAGAAATTTTGGCTTTTTAAATTTATACTTTTTATCGTCGTTTTGGTACAAAAATGAGACAAAAACGAGGAGCAATATCTCAAAAACGGTGACAAATGCAGTCGCACAAAAGAGCAAAATGCCCGTAAATATCATCTGTGAGCTATCTAAACTCGGAAAATATCCTATCTCAAAGCCAAAATATAAAAAGTAGCAAAGCACGCTGATGATAGGCACGATGAAATTTGAGTGTTTAAAGAAATTTGTGACACACTCTTTTATGAAATTTGCCTTTAAATTTGCCGAGTGCTCACCCAAATGGCTCTCGAAAAAGGAGTTTAAAAGTAGCTCATTTTTGACATTTTCAAGCTCCTCTGGCTCTCTTGAGAGCGCCCTTTTATAAATTTCATAGTTTTTTTCATCAAAGTCTTTTGTGATCTCATCTTTGATATCCAAAATAACAAGAGTGATCTGCTCTTTTATCTCGCCGAGCCTTTTTGAAACTTCAGCAAAATTTGTCCTATTTAGCCTATCAAAAAGGTCGTTTTCTTCATTTAAAAGTGCGATCAAACGCGCTTGTTTGCTGCTTCTTATCTCGCAGTTTGAAAAATTTGCCTTTAAGAAATTTACAAATTTTTTAGCGTTTTTAACGCTCTCATCTTTTTCATCTAAAATGTCTTTATAGCTCAAAATTTTATCCATCCTATTAAATTTACAAATTTAACTACCTAAGCACCTTTGCAATTTCGCTCCAGCCCAAATTCTCAGCAAAATCAGCCGCCGTTTTGCCACTTTTTGTGCGTACGTTTTTGTCCGCGCCGTATTGCAGCAAGAGATTTACAAGATTTAAATTCCCAGCGATCGCCTCGTTGTGAAGCTGCGTATAGCCAAACTCATCAGCGTCTGTGATCATATTTGGGTGCTCTTTTATATATTGCTTTACTTGCTCATATGTATTTTTGCTCATTGGATGCTCTATCAAATTTTCAGGGTGCTCTTTTTGCTCGTAAACTACCAAAATATCGTTAAAATCGCCAAAATCAAGCTCCCATACTTTATCGTGCTCTTTTAGCTCTTTCTTTTGCATGCGTGAACGCATCGCCTGCACGCTAAATCCGCCGTATGCACGTCCATCTATCGCAAAGAGCCAGTCGCTCATCTCATCTATCTTCACGCTTACTTGATCGCCTACTTTAACGTTTTGCACGGCGTCAGGCTCGTTTACGAGTGTTCCATATATCGTTTCGCCATCAAATTCCACATCGTCTATCCACATGTGCTCGCCAACTTCTTCGCCATTTACGACATCTAAAAAGCAAATTTTTACCATTGCATAGTCAAGCATAGGTACGATCCTGTGGCGCTCCCAGTAAACCTCACGCCAAAAATATCTAAAGCTCTCACGAGCTTGCTCAAATGCACGCTGCATGTAGTCTTCGTCGCTACTTACAAAATAGATCGGCATTTGCTTGCCAAGATCGATTTGTTTACCGAGAATTTTCTTAAAAAAGCTCATTTTTTGTCCTTCTTTTTTAGGTAGATCAAAATTGAATACAAAATGATAAGGTAAATTTCACCCATAAATTCGACAAATTTTAAATACAAAAATTATGCGAAATTTCGCATAATTTAGCCCAAAATCCTACAAAATTTTAAATCCGAAAATTACGTGATGATTTCAAAATTTAGCCTACCAACTTCAAATTTAAACAAAAATGTCGTGAGATGGATTTAAATGTTGCGACAAAAAATAAGCGTGTGCTAGGCATACAGCCTGCGGAGTGAAAATTTTTCTAGCTCATTTAAAGGCACTCACGAGAGGTCGTTATTTTAAGTTTTTAAAGCTTATCGGAAGTTCTAAATTTAACCCCCTCACCAGCTTTATACACTCCTGCAGATCGTCTATGCTTTTGCTTGTCACTCTGATCTCCTCGCCCCTGATCTGTGCGCTCACCTTGATCTTTGAGTCTTTGATGGCCTTGGTAATCTTTTTTGAGTTTTCACCATCAAGCGTGTCGTTTAGCTTTAGTGTCGCCTTTAAATTTCCGCCACTTGCCGGCTCTCTTTTTGTCTCGGTGATCGCAACTGGCGGGATGTTGCGCTTGATGAGCTTTGAGATCACTATATCTTTTAGCGCGTCGATCTTGTTGTCACTTGAGCTAAGAAGCGTTATAAATTTCTCTTTTTCATTTAGCTCGACCTCGGCTGCAAGCCCCTTAAAGTCATACCTCGCAGCGATCTCTTTTTTCGCCGTCTCAAGAGCGTTTTTAACCTCCATCATATCGACCTCAGCACTTATATCAAAGCTGTGTTCAGTTGCCATTTTTATCCTTTCAAAATTTATTTAAATAGCCCTTTGATCTTCTCAAAAATCGACTTTTTGCCAGTCTCTTCTTGATTTATCGCCTCGCCAATCTGCTGCACTGCGATCTGTGCGTAGATGATAGCTCCCTTTGGATCGCAGTTAAAGAGGTTTGAATATGAGCTTGATTTGTTTAAATCAAGCGGATTTGGCTCCATGACCTCAGTGGCCTCAAGCAGGCCTATTTCTAGCTCACATGCGTAGTTTAGCGCATCTAAAAAGGCAGGTAAATTTTGAGCGTAAAAGCCATCAATCTCATCTTTTATCTCGCCACCTGCTTCATAATCAGCCTTTAGTTTAGCTACGTTTTTAGCACTCACATAAGCACCACAACAGTAGTTTTCGGTGATCTCATTATAAATTTCACCACCAAATTTATCCAAAAAATCGCTTGGTAAAATTTCTTGCCAGTTGCTGATATATTTTTTAAATTTCTCATTTTGCCGCGCCAAAGAGCTTAGCGCTGTGCCCCGAGTGTAGAAATACTTTCTAAAAAATCCTTGCGTGACGGCGATACAAAAGCCGTGAGTTTTGTTAAAAATTTCATCGTCTTTATATTGCAGTGCAGCGTTTAGTGTATCTTTGTACTTTTGGGCGTAAAATTCCTCTACGCCAGCCTTTGTTGCAAGTGACAAAACCTCGTCAAATTTACCAGCCCTTGTGAGCTCAAGTGCTTCAAAATACCACTTTGAAATTTCATCTTCGCTAATGGCGTGATAGCTTATATCATAGCCCATTATCTGCTCTCATTTATGAAAATTTCGATGTTTGCGACGATCTTTGCGATGAGCGTCTTTCTAGCCTCTAAGCTGCCCCATGCCACGTGCGGCGTGATGAGTAGATTTGACTTCTTTTTTACATTTAAAAATGGGCTATTTTCGCTCATTGGCTCACTTTCTAAAACGTCGGTGCCAAAGCGTACATTTCTCTCATCTATCGCCCTTGCCATAGCTGCCTCGTCCACTATGCCGCCACGTCCTAAATTTAACACTATCACATCATCTTTTAGCAAATTTATCTCGTTTGCACCTAGTAAATTTCTAGTTTTTTCATTTAGCGGTGCGTGGATGCTGATGATGTCGCTGCCCCTTAGTATCTCTTCTAAGCTTTTTTGCTTAAATTCGCTATTTTTATTTGCTCCGCTTGTCGAGTAGTAGCTCACGTTTGCACCAAATGCACGCGCCACTGCCGCCACGCTGCGTCCTATTTCGCCAAGGCCGATGATGCCAAATTCTTTGCCAGCGATCTCGCTGATGTCTGCGCCAAGATAGGTGAAAATTTCGCTCTTCACCCACTTGCCACTTTTTACGTATTTGTCATAAAAATTGATGTGATTTGTTAGCTCAAAAAGCATGGCAAATGTGTGCTGAACGACGCTTGCAGTTGAGTAGCCAGCGACGTTTTTAACAGCTATATTTTTAGCTCTTGCATGCTCTAGATCGACATTGTTCATCCCAGTTGCGCTTATGCAGATAAGCTTTAAATTTGTCGCGTCCATCACGGCTTTGTCGATGACGACCTTGTTTGTGATGACCACGTCAACGCCCTTTAGATGAGGCACGACCTCTTCGCTTTTAGTTTTTTGGTAGCTGATAAACTCGCCAAATTTCTTAAAAACACTAAGATCAACGTTCTCCCCCAGCGTGGCCGCGTCTAAACAAACGATCTTCATCTTTAGTCCTTAATGAAATGTCCTACAAATTTAGAGTAGTTATCTAAAATTTTGCCGCCCTTTCTATATCCAAGCGCACACGCTTCATAAGCGTAAAATACGCCTGCTTGGTAGTTATCGCCTCTTTCATCTTGATTAAACTCGTAAAATTCTTGATAAATGGCTTTGTTTGAGTCGTATTCGCCGTCATTACTTGCTATTTGTGCGCCGTTTTCATCGTGTATCGAGACGTTTGCGCCCTCTCTACCAAATACTGGCTTTTTCACATATTTTTTGCCCTTTAGCGGCTCGTTTGAGGTCTCAAGTAAGAGTGGATGATTTGGATAAAGATCCCAAAGAATTTTTAAAATTCCCTTGCTTTGGAAAAGTAGCGTGTAGGCGGGATTTATGATGATGGCTTTTTGGTTTTTGATGATATTTGAAAGTATAAGTGCTAGCTCGCCTTCGTCGATCGCTATGCTCTCCCAAGGCACGAGTTTAAACCAGTACTCGAAATTCTCATCATCTTTAAAAATGCCTTCGTTGTCGTCAAAAACGACTTCATCAACGTAAGCAAAGTCGGTTTTAAAGCCGGCCTCTTTTGCGATGTATTGTAGTAATTTTACGGTTTGCTCGTCCTCGATACTGCCAGCAATTGAGCTAAAGAGTATCCCCCAGCCCTCGTAAACATCCTCAAAATTTACATTATCATCGCCAAGAGTGATAAGGCGTTTAAAATTTTGCTTTAGAGCTTCGTAAAGGTTATTAAATTGCTCTGCTTCATCCATGTGATTTAGCTTTAGCATCGCCCATTGAATGATCGCCGTCTCAAAGACTGCCGTTGGCGTGTCGGCGTTAAATTCGATCAGTTTTATTGGCTTGCCATCAAGCCCACCAGCTAGATCAAATCTACCATAAAGATGCCAGTGAACGTCATTTTCCCAGCTTTTTTTGATGCTATCAACAAGGTTAAATGGTATGCCTATCTCGTGAAAAAGGTTGTTGTCAATGACGTACTGAGCGGCATTTACATACATATCGTATAGCTCATTTGCCGCTTCGTAGTAAGCATCCGCTTCGCTTGCTTTCACCTGTACGATCTCATCTGCGATATATGAGCTGTTGTCATTATCTGTGTGCCATGCAAAGCCGATTTTTTCCATAAATTCGTTATTTAATGGAGTGATTTTTCTTAAATTTATCATTTTAGCCTCCAAAGCTTGATTGGCTAGAGCTTGAGCTTGATTTTGAGCCACCACCGAAAAATCCACTTTTTCCGCCGCTACTTCTTGCAGCAGAATTTGCTGCTTTTTGCTTATTAAAGCTATCAACGCTTCTTGTGTATGCGCTTGGATTTTTGTAAGAATTTTGACGAGTAGCTTGGAAATTTTGATTTCCAAAAAGCTTGCTACCTATCCAGCTACCAAGTATCGCGCCAGCAGCTGAGGCAAGTATCGTCTCACCAAGACTTAGCCCACCGCTACTTAGCTGGGCGTCACTCGTTTTTGTTAAATTTGAAGTGCCATTGTCGATATTTGCGTTTGCTTGAGCTAGGAGCTTATCGATCTCGTCTTTGCTTAGCACACGCTCAGTGCCGTTTATATCTTTTAGCACAACTCTAGTTTCAGTACTTGGATACTCTTCTAAAATTTTATAAACTCCAGGCGCGCTCTCTTCGATAATGACAAAGGCGCCATTTTTTTGCGCAACCTCGTTTAGTGCGTTTTCATCACCGCCATTGTCACTGCCACAACCAGCAAGGCCAGCCATAATGATCGCACCAAATCCGCCTACCGCAGCATAAGTAGCTATTTTTTTAATGTGTTTCATATCTCTCCTATCAACTCTTTTAAATTTTTATGTCTTCTAACAAGTATCACACCTCGTTTAAATTTTATAAATTTTGAGTGGTGTATCGCTTTTATTATCTTTTCACTGGCTTTTTTCGTTGCCTTTGGCTTTAGATTTAGCTCCTTTAAAAATTCACTTAAATTTATCCATTTTGACTCATTTTCTATCTCGGCCTCTATCGCTTCACTGCTTGGCATATCGTCGTTTTTTTGTGCTAAAAGCGGCCTTTGCATGGCATTTAGAAACTGCATGAGTTTCTCATCCCTGTCCTTATAAATTTGCAAAATTTCATTTTTTCGCTCGATTAGCATCTGCTCTTTTTCTTTAAAAAGCCTATCTTTATCAGCCTGTAAGTTTAAATTTAAGCTCTTTAGCTCGCTTAACTCATTTAGCAAATAATTTACAAATTCATCATTTTGGGATTTAGTTTTTGTACTTTTTGGAGCGGATTTTGTGGCCTTTTCGCTACTTTGTTTCTCGTCAAGGATGACAAATTTTGTACCATTTTCAATGACTGTATTTATCGAACCACGGCGGATTCTATTATAGACTGCTTCTTTTGTTATGCCTAAAATTTCTGCAGCTTCGTTTATAGCTAGCTTTTGCATCGAATTTCCGTTTAAAATAAAATAAAAAAATTGCTTTGATTATAAAAAAATAAGGCTAAAAGAAGAGTTAAACAAAGAGAGCAAAGCCCTCTTTGTCTTGGTTTTAGAGTCTTGACTCGTAGCGTCTAAGCATATAAAGACGTTTAAGCATTTTCTTGCGAGCTGCAATTTTTTGTTTTTTGCGGATCTCAGTTTTAGGCTCAAAGAAGCGTCTAGCTCTTGCTTCAGTTACTACTAAGTTACGGTCAGTTTGTTTCTTAAACTTTCTGTAACCCTCGTCAAATGACTCGTTAGGATGTACCTTAATACCAGGCAACGTCCTCACCACCTTTCAGATTAAAATAAGCCGTGAGTATAGTTTAATTTTCATAAATTTAAGCTTTTAACTATTTTTTTTTAAAACTCTTTTAATGCCATAAGCTTTATAATCATAAAATTTCAAAAAAGGCTTATTATGTCAAAGGATTTTCATCTTAGCTACGCCAAGAGGCGTTACATTTTTTTCGCCTGTATTACGCTATTTGTCTTTGTTTTGCCATTTATCAGGGTAAATGATGCACAGCTATTTTTGCTAAGTTTTGATAAAAGTAGAGTTGATCTATTTTTTACAAAATTTGATATGCAAGAGCTTTATTTGCTGCCATTTTTATTTATCATTTTGTTCTTAAGCATATTTTTCCTAACGACACTTGCAGGGCGCGTTTGGTGCGGTTGGAGCTGTCCACAAACTATTTTTAGAACGATATTTCGTGACCTTTTGCAAACTAAAATTTTAAAGATCAGAAAAAATATCCAAAATAAACAAAATGAGCCAAAAGGACAAATTTTAAAGTGTGCTTTAGCAGTTGGAATTTGGTGTGTTTTAGCTCTTGTTATTTCAGCAAATTTTTTATGGTATTTTGTGCCGCCGCTTGATTTTTTTGCTTATTTAAAAGAGCCAAGCGAACATGGAGTTTTGCTTGCATTTTGGCTTGTTATAGCTATTTGGTTAGTTTATGATGTCGTCATTTTAAAAGAAAATTTTTGCATTTATGTCTGTCCTTACGCTAGGGTGCAATCAGTGATGTTTGATAACGATACGATCCAAGTTATTTACAATCAAAAAAGAGGCGGCGTAATCTATAATGGAAAAGAGAAATTTAAAAAACCAAAAGAAGAGGGCGCGCTGTGTACTGGCTGTGAGGCGTGCGTAAGAGTATGCCCAACGCACATTGATATAAGAAAAGGTATGCAGCTTGAATGTATAAATTGTCTAGAGTGTAGCGATGCTTGCGCTAAAGTGATGAAGCATTTTGATGAAAGCTCGCTTATTGAGTGGAGAAGTATAAATTCTATAAAAGAGCAAAAAAGAGTCAAAATTTTACGCTTTAGAACGGTTGCTTACCTTGTCATTTTGGGCATTGTCTTAACAGCTGGGGTATTGATGAGTGGCAAAAAAGAAAGTATGCTTTTAAATATAAATAGAACAAGCGAGCTTTATAAAATTTTAGGCGAAAATGAAGTCGAAAATTCTTACGTATTTTTGGTGCAGAACACACAAAATAAAGAGCACGCCTTTTACTTTGAAGTAGATGATAAGAATATAGAAATTTCTCGTCCAAATAAGCCATTTATATTAAAAGCTGGTGCAAAGCAACGAGTAATCGTCACGCTAAAATCAAAAAATGAAAATTTAAGCGATAAAGATCTTTTAAAACATATAAATATCAAAGCCTATGCCACTGACGAGCCAGCTATCAGCGTGCAAAGGCAAAGTACTTTTATCTATCCTAAAAGATGATAAAATGGCAAAAATTTAATAGGAAGCAAGATGGCGATCTCAGAAAAGGGTAAAAAAAGATATGAACTTATCGTAAAAACAGCACTTGAACACAGCACTTGAACTATTTTTAGAAAAAGGATACGAAAAGACAAGCTTAAGTGACATAGTAGCGATAAGTGGCGGATCACTTTCTAGCATTTATACGTTTTTTGAGAACAAAGAGGGGCTTTTTGAGGCGATCGTTGAGCAAGAGATAGATAGCCTTATAAAAGAGATCGATGAGAAAATAGATCTTAAAATTTCTCACAGCTTGGAGGAATTTTTAACCAAATTTGCAACCATAATATTTTCTATCGTTTGCAGCAAAAGGCATATCTCTCTTGGTAGGATAATGATGAGTGAGGGTTCTAAGAATGGTGGCAAACTTGGTAAGACATTTTTGGATCAAATTTTAAAAAAGATCGATCTTGTGCTTATAAATTTCTTTGAAAGAGATGAGGTAAAAGCCAAACTTGATTCAAAATTTTCAGCCAAATTTGCTGCAAAGTACTTTATACAAAGTGTGATAGGAGCTTATTACTACGATTCGCTTTTGATAAATGAAGAACCAAAGCTTAGTGAAAAAGAGCGTAAAAAGCATGTTGGCTTGTGTGTTGAGTTGTTTTTGAATGGAATTAGTAAAAAATAAAATTGACTTTTTATTTGTTTTCTAATAGAATCGAGAACTTTAAATTTTTGTAACAATTATTACAAAAACTAAATATGATATTAAAATTTAAAATTAAGAGAGGTTTTTATGGCAAATTTTAAAAGTGCTCTTGTGCTTTCGGTTGCAGTTTTATTTCTAAGTGGTTGTTTTGAAAATAAAGAGAATAAAGCGGCAGCAGGTCACCAGATGCCACTATCTCATGTGGATATTTTTACCGCACAAAAAACAGACATACCTATTAGTTTCGATTACACCGCAACGGTTGCAAGTAGTCAAGATGTTATTATCTATCCAAAAGTTGGCGGAACTATCATAAAGCAGTTTTTTAAGCCGGGAAGCAAAGTAAAAGCAGGCGATAAGTTATTTTTAATAGATCCAGAAAAATATCAAGCTAGCTTTGACTCACTTGATGCCTCTGTTGGTGTGGCAAATGCAAATTTGAAAAATGCCGAGACCGAGTTTAAAAGAATTTCTGCCCTTTATAAGAAAAATGCAGTCTCTCAAAAAGACTATGACGCAGCAGTTGCAGCCTATGACATTGCAAATGCGAATTTAGTAAGCGCAAAAGCAAATTTAAAAAATGCGAAAATCGACCTTGGCTACACGACTATCACAGCGCCATTTGACGGCGTAGTGGGTGATAACCAAGTAGATGTTGGCTCGCTTGTCATAGCAAACCAAACAAAGCTTGTAAGACTTACAAAAATAAATCCTATTGAAGCAGAATTTTATATCGCCGATGTGGATAATCTAACTAGAAAGACAAATTTGGATAACGGCTCATGGCAACAGCTAAATAGTGACACTGTGTTAAGTGTCAATGGCGAAAATTTTAATGGTAAAGTAAATTTTATAGATAATGTCGTAAATACCGCAACTGGCAGCGTTTTGGCAAAGGCTAGCTTTGATAACAGTGAGGGTAAAATTTTACCAGGTGCGTTTGGTCATATAAAGATGAGTGGATTTGTGCAAAAAAATGCCTTTAACATCCCTCAAGTTGCCCTTCAACAAAGCGCTACAAACTCTTATGTTTTAGTTGTAAAAGATGGTAAAGTAAGCCAAAAAAATGTAAAAACTAGCTACCAAACAAAAGATATGATCGTAGTGACTGAGGGTCTTGAAGAGGGCGATAAGATAATAGTTAGTAACTTCCTTAAAATTGGAGTTGGCGCACCAGTTGAAACTGATAAAGACCTAAGTGCGGAATTTATAAATGGCAAAGATGCAAACGCTACAAGTAGCAAGTAAAGGCAGATAGATGTTTTCAAGATTTTTCATAAACCGCCCGATATTTGCAACTGTTATATCTATCATCATAGTTATAGCAGGTTTTATGGGTATCAAGGGGCTTCCAATAGAGGAGTATCCAAGTCTTACACCGCCTACTGTCTCTGTAAGTGCGACATATAGCGGTGCTGATGCGCAGACTATCGCCGACTCAGTCGCAAGTGCGATTGAAGATCAGATAAATGGTGTTGAGAATATGCTATATATGCAAAGCACCTCAAGCTCTGCTGGCACGATGAATATAAGCGTATATTTTAAGATCGGCTCATCGTCAAAACAAGCTACAATCGATGTAAATAACCGCGTGCAAGCTGCTCTTTCAAGGTTGCCTCAAGAAGTGCAAAATATGGGCGTAACGGTACGCGAAAGAAGTGGCTCGATCCTTCAAGTTGTTGGCTTTACAAATCCAAATATGAACCAAGTTGAGCTATATAACTATGTAAATTTAAACATTGCTGACGAGATTAAAAGGGTAAATGGTATCGGCGATACAGTGCTAATTGGCAACAAAGAGTACTCGATTAGAATTTGGCTAAAGCCAGATAGACTTGCTCAGTTTAAATTAACTCCAAGTGACGTCATCTCTCAAGTAAAAATTCAAAACTCACAATATGCCGCTGGCAAGATCGGCGAGCAGCCATCAAAGGGTGAAAATCCTTATGTTTATTCGGTAGTTTCTGAAGGACGTTTTAAAGATCCAAAGCAGTTTGGCGAAATTTTGATAAAAAGTGAAGATGGCAGCGTTGTAAAACTAAAAGAGGTCGCCACAGTCGAGCTTGGAGCTGCTAGCTACGCATCTGAAGCTATGCTAAATGGCAAGCCAGCAGTGCCACTTTTGCTATTTTTGCAAAACGACGCAAACGCACTTGCAACTGCTGAAGCGGTCAAAGCAAAGCTTGAAGAGCTAAAGAAAACCTACCCAGTTGGCTTAGAGCACACGATAGCTTACAATCCAACTGAATTTATCACCGTTTCAATAGACGAAGTTATAAAAACTTTCGTAGAAGCGATGGTGCTAGTTCTTATCGTAATGTACTTCTTCTTAAAGAGCTTTAGAGCTACCATCATACCGATGCTAGCCGTGCCAGTCTCTATCATAGGCACATTTGGCGGACTTTATGTGATGGGCTTTAGTATAAATTTGATCACACTTTTTGCCCTGATCCTAGCTATCGGTATCGTCGTGGATGACGCGATCATCGTTATAGAAAACGTCGAGAGAATTTTGCACGAAGATAAAGAGATAAGCGTAAAAGACGCGACATTTAAGGCGATGGAGGAGGTGCAAGCTCCGGTTATCTCTATCGTGCTCGTGCTTTGCGCAGTTTTCGTGCCAGTTTCATTTATGGAGGGCTTTGTTGGCGTTATACAAAAGCAGTTTGCGCTAACACTTGTTGTCGCCGTTTGTATCTCAGGCTTTGTCGCTCTTACGCTTACGCCAGCGCTTTGTGCGGTTATGCTTAAAAAGCAAGAGAACAAGCCATTTTGGATCGTTCAGAAATTTAACGACTTTTTTGACTTTAGCACTAAGCTCTTTACAGCTGGTGTGGCAAAAATTTTAAAACACGTCATCATTAGCTTTATAGTAATTGGCATAATGGGATTTGCAACGTATGGCTTGTTTCAAAAGGTGCCAAAAGGGCTTGTGCCTTCAGAAGACAAGGGCGCTTTGATGGTTATCACCTCGCTTCCACCTTCAACAAATATGCTAAAGACTAAAGAAGAGGTAAAATCTATTAGTAACGCCATTTTGAGCAATCCAAATGTCGAATTTACTATGGGCGTTGCAGGTTATGATATGCTAGCTAGCTCACTTAGAGAAAACTCAGCCATTAGCTTTATCAAGCTAAAAGACTGGAGCGAGAGAAAAGGTGCAACAGACGGCGCAGATGCCTTAGTTGGTCAGTTTAACGGCATGCTTTGGGGCTCTAAAAACTCAATGACCTTTGTCGTAAACGTGCCACCTATCATGGGTCTATCAATGACTGGCGGCTTTGAGATGTATCTACAAAACAAAAGTGGCAAGAGCTACAACGAGATAGAAGCAGACGCTAGAAAGGTAACTGCAGCTGCAAACGCAAGACCTGAGCTAACAAATGTGAGAACTACGCTTGAGACAAACTACCGCCAGTTTAAGATCACGGTTGATAAAGAAAAAGCAAAGCTATTTGGCGTAAGCGAGAGCGAAATTTTTAGCACGATAGCGGCTACTTTTGGCTCTTACTATATAAACGACTTCAACCTTGCTGGTAAATCTTACCGCGTATATGCAAGGGCGAGCGATAACTTTAGAAACAACCCTGAGGATCTAAGAAAGATTTTCGTCCGCTCAAATGAGGGTGAGATGGTGCCATTAAATTCAGTAGCGACGCTTACAAGATCGATCGGACCTGATATCGTTGATAGATTTAACCTATTCCCGTCAGCTAAGATCATGGGCGATCCAAAAACTGGCTATACATCAGGTGATGCGATCAGAGCGATCCAAGAGGTCGTAAATGACACGCTAAGTAGCGAGGACTACGCTATAAGCTGGGCGGGAACGGCGTATCAAGAGGTAAATTCTCAAGGAACAGGCACGGTTGCTTTTATCTTTGGTATGATTTTTGTCTTTTTGATCCTTGCGGCTCAGTACGAGAGATGGCTCATCCCGCTTGCGGTCATCACAGCCGTACCATTTGCGGTATTTGGCTCATTGCTAGCAGTTTGGATAAGAGGTCTAACAAACGACATCTACTTTGAGATCGGACTCTTGCTACTCATTGGTCTAGCGGCCAAAAACGCCATTTTGATCGTAGAATTTGCAATGCAAGAGCGTGATAGCGGTAAGAGTATATTTGACTCAGCGATAAATGCAGCTAGACTTCGCTTTAGACCAATTGTAATGACATCAATTGCATTTACTTTAGGCGTCTTCCCGATGGTTATAAGCACAGGTGCTGGTGCAGCATCTCGCCACTCATTAGGAACTGGCGTGGTTGGTGGCATGATCGCTTCTACGACGATAGCGATATTTTTTGTGCCAATGTTTTACTATTTGCTTGAAAATTTAAATGAGAAATACTGGAAAAAGGGAGCAAAAAAAGATGAGAAATAAGGCGTTTATACTTATAACGGCGGCGTTTTTAGCTGGTTGCTCATTTCGTCCAGATATGCCAAATGTAGATACAAATTTCACATCTACTTACGCTTATGAGACAAGCGATATAAGGGATCTTTGGTGGAGAGAATTTAAAGATGAAAATTTAAATTCTCTAGTAGAAAATGCACTTGAGAAAAATACAAATTTACGTGTTGCTTATTTAAAATTAGAGAAAGCAAAAGCAAGCCTTGGCGTAGCTGAGGCTGACTTGCTCCCTGGGGTAAATTTAAATGTAGGCTACACCAAGGCAAAAACCAGTGGGGAAACCTACACTAAGCAGCCTCAAACACGTTATAGAAGTTCGAGCATAAATTTAGGACTAAACTACGAGATAGATCTCTGGGGCAGAGTAAGAAATAATGTAGCTGCAGCTGAAGAAAGCCTAAATGCAACCAAATTTGACTACGATAGCGCGAGGCTAAGTATCAGCTCAAGTGTTGCAAAAAGCTACTTTGCGTTAGTTTCATTAAATATGCAAGAAGCTGTGCTAAGAGAGACTTTAAAAACCTATGAAGACACGCTAGTGCTTCGCAAAACACAGCTTGATCTTGGAAGCATAAATGAGATGACTTATTTGCAAAGCAAGGCAGCAGTAGAAAGCGCTAAGACCAATCTTACTTCTATATTAAATGCAAAGTCAAAAGCTATCACTTCACTAGCCATCTTGACTGGTAAAAGTAATAATGAAATTTTAGGTGGAGCTATTTCTAGCTCACAAAATTTACCAGCTTCTCCCGAGATAAGTGCTGGCATTAGCTCTGAAATTTTGCTAAGAAGAAGCGACGTGGCAAAGGCACTGGCTGATTTAAAAGCTACAAATGCTCTTGTTGGTGTTGCAAAGGCTGAGTATTTTCCAAGCATTTCACTGACTGGGCTTTTTGGCTTTTCAAGTATTGATTTTGAAAATATCTTTGTTGGAAATGCTAATACATGGAGTATAGGCGGCTCTTTAGCACAGAAAATTTTTGATTTTGATAGGACAAAAAATAACGTCGCAGTGGCTAAAACAAATGAACAAATTGCCACTGTTAATTATGAAGCAGCGGTAAAATCGGCTCTTGGCGAAGTAAGAGATGCGCTTGTTTCAAGGCAAAATTCAAAAATTTCTTTGGAACAAGTGAAAAATTTGCTAAAATCCCAACAAAGAATTTACTCGCTTGCTAAAGAGCAATATGACGCTGGCTATATTGGGCATTTAGAGCTTCTTGATGCGGAGAGAAATTTGCTTCAAGCAAAATTACAAGATGTCTCGGCAAAGCTTGATGAGGTCGATAGTGCAGTCGAAGTTTATAGAGCTTTTGGTGGCGGTTTTAAGTTAGAAAAATAATTAAAAAGGAGAGAAATTGGGAACTAAGATATTAAATTTCTTGTTTTCTTGGGGATTTTTTGTTTTTGCTATTGCTCTTGGCGTAGCATTATGGTTTGCGATAAATTACGTGGATACATTTAGGCTTGAGTCAAGCTTTTATGATATCGGTGAGATATTTATGATGGCGGCTGTTTTTTGTATTGCTTTTTATGTGATCGCAGCGATATTTGTTATTCCTATTAGAGCGATCAAAAAATCTTAATCTTTC
>NZ_CABPVR010000007.1:232165-236715 GCF_902460875.1 Campylobacter concisus
AGCCCCAACAGCACTTCCTCCACTTACACCAAAGCTATTATCTCCACCTGCTGCTAGAGATAAAGCATCTATGCTTCCTACATTAGCATTTATGTTACTAATGTGGCCTCCTTCTGCAAAGCTAGTAGAAGATAAGCTTACGCCATCTCCACCATTACCACCTGCTTGTGGACCACCTGCAGCAGTTTCTTCTAGAGCATTAAGATCTGTTCCTTTTAAGATGGCTTGTTGTAAAGCTGAGATATCAGCTACTGTTTCGTTATTGTTAGAGTCTTGATCTAGAGTTAGAGTATCTTTACCTATTAAAGTTATATCTTTACCATCAGTTTGAGTTATTGTTACTTTAGAATTAGAACCCTCTGTAACTATCTTTTCACCTTGGTATACAATATCTCCTACACTTAATTGTCTTACCTCTCCTGTTAAGTCATTAAGTGCTCTTACTATTCCTCCGTTTACGCTTTTAACTACTCCGGCTTCTTTAGCCATCATGTTCTCCTTATTGTTTATAGTCTTTGAAATTTTGAATGAATTATATAAATTTTAGAAGGGCTTGTCTATTGTACCATGTTTGTACCATGTGAAATATTTGTGTGACTATCTTTTATCGTAGCCCTAGAATTTAGCCTTTGCTTTTAAAATTCTTAGCATTAGTTTTAGTAGAAATTGATTTTATTTAAAAAATTTAAAGACTTGCCAACAAAGCAAGTCTTTAAACATAATCTTATAAAGCCTTTATATCTCCACCAATAACTCTTAACCCTCTACTATCAAATATCGCCTTTACGCCAGCTACTTCTATCACGACACTTGATCCTTCTATCGTTACTTTTGTGCTACCTACTTGATGGATTATCTTATCTTTGGCATTTACCTCATAAGTCGTCTCTATATTGCTAAATTTTGAATCAGCAATCTCTGTGTGCTGGGCAGCTGTTTTTGTTGTAAAATTTGACTTAGCATTTACATCAATGTAACTATTTGCCTGAAGCACAATATGCTCGTTACTAAATTCATTTATGCCTTTTTGTGAATTTAGCTTATAGCCACCATCTATATTTTGCTCTTTTGTGCCTTTTACCTCTCTCATCTCATCATTATGTATGGTCGTATTAAGATTTGATTTTACTTCTACAAATTTATCATGTCCTACAAATTCATGACTATCTTGACCTACTCTTGTATTGTTATCAACAGCTACGTTTAGCGTATTTGAGACGCCCACTACTGTATCTTTTGAAAGCCCGACTGTTGTTAGATACTCGCCTCCGACATTTACATTTTTTGCTAGATCTATCGTCTGAATGTGAGCTTTTTTTACTCGTTCGGTGTAACTTCCATGCACTTGTGAGCTTTTGTCATTTAGTATTGTTTGAGAAAAGTCGTTATTTACAAGCTCGTCATAGTCCTTTTCTGCTTTTACATAAATTTGCTCTTTATTTTTTAAATTTGATAAAGTGATCTCGTTTATACCGGTCTCATTTGCACCAATTGTTTTTGAGCTAAGAGATGTTTGGTGATAGTTACTATCTACATTTACAAGTGGCGTATTTGAGGCATTATATAGGCTACCGCTTACTACTGGGTTATCTATGTCATTTTGTAAAAACGAGATGATCACCTCATCACCGATCCTTGGTATGGCAAAAAATCCTGAGCTATTGCTAGCAATAGGCGTTATCACTCTTAGATAAGCGCTCTTGTGATAGCTTGCGTTGATGGCATCGTCTTTATCGATTATCTCTTGCGTACTAAAAGCATTTAACCTCACCTTTACCCTACCATAGCTATCAGTATGGATCGTATTATTTTGGCTGTTTAGTCCATCTTGACCAACTACAAGACCTAGCGTGATATCTGGTGCTTTTGGCTTTTGCTTGTAGCTTGGGACAAATTTCACACTACTTGGAATGATGCTTATCTCGTTTGTGTATGAGCTTATAAATTTTTTATCTTTAAATGGGACATTATCGCCCAAATTTAAGGTATTTTCTAAAACGCTCTCATCAATATAAGTATGCTTTAAAGCTATTATTTTAAACTCATATTCACCTTTGCTAGCATCAATAGCTACCGAGATATTGTCATTTAAATTTAGCGCAAATACATTTGAGCTAGCGGTAAATTCTTTTAAAAGCATATCGCTTCTTAGTTTCTTAAGGTAGGTGCTAACTTCAAGCAAGCTAGTATCACTAAATGAATACTCATCTAAATTTATATGCTTATCATAGATATTTACCTGCTCGTCAAATATCTTTTCATTTTTACTCTCTAGCACATTTGGATAAGCTGTATTTTGAAAAGAGTGCGTAAAGCTATTTGCTTTTAGCGTCTCGCTCTTTGTTATTTTATTTATGTGTTCGGTTGCTAGATTATTATTCAAATTTACATTAAAGCTTACTTTTCTAGCTTCCTTGCCACTGCTTGTATCGCTTGAAATAAAATTTTCATTTTGATTGCTATAAGCTAGTATAAATGTATCATGAAAGTAAATTTTTTCATTGTCTTCATAAAAATATATACCGCTATCATGACAAAGCCTTGTTATGAAAGCTAGATCACTCTCATTGTACTGGGCTATAAATTCTCTTTTGTTGTAGTTATTTTTGATATTTGAGAAGTCTAGCTCTTTGGTTAGTCTTTGTTTATTAAAAGCTAAAATATCCTTTACTACTTCTAAAATGCTCTGGTCTGTATAAATTCTATTTGCTCTATTTATGCTTAGTCTATATAGTGGCGAAGTTAGCTTAAATTTAAAGAAGTATTTTTTATCTATATTTGTACTAGTCTCATCATCTACGCCAAGATACTCTACATCGCTTACTATTCCACTAAAGTGCATATCGTTTGAGCTACCATCTGGAACGATGTTTTTATTTGTTGAAGACGGCCTTTTTATGCTTAGCTTTATACTTTTATCAAGATATTTATATATGCTTGAGTAACTTTTATCGTTATTGTAGATGGTGTCTAAATTTTCATAAAGCGGGTTTTTCACCAAATTTATATAAGCAAAGCACTCTATGCTAAATATACTTTCTAAATTTTCATAAATATCTGCACGTGTAACGATAAATTTATCGTTGGACTCGTTTGCTATCTGAAGAGTTGAGAAGGTATCGTTAGATACGCCGTAGTCCACAAAGCCATCTGTTGCCACTGAGTTACCGGATGCTAGCATGACAGGCTTAGTCAGTGATGATGTTGGCGATGTTAAATTTTTGTCCATTTGTTGCTCTTTCAATCTTTTTTCGTTTTCTTCTTCTTGTAATCTTTTTTCAAATTCTTTAATATCAGCATCATTTAATTTAATCGTAGGCTTTGACTCTTCCAGTATGCCAAGCCTTTTTGCCTCTTTATATTTTCTGAATTTAATTTCTGTTTGATCGTCTATGCCTCTTTTTACTCCTTCTCCAGCAGCATCAAAAATTTTGCCCATTAGCGGAGGTTTAGGATAAACTCTTATAAAAGCATCTACATTGTCTTTTGCATTTTGTGAGGTAGTTTTTTCTTTAAAGTCTTTTAAATCAGTATTATCATTTTTTACTTCGAGTTTCTTCTTACTTATATTAAATAAATCCATTACCTATTCCTGCCTTCTACTAGCTCATCAAATTCTTTTTCGTCATTTACAATTTTTAAAATAGATTTTAAAACGGCATAATCTTTTGGGTCTTGCCCATGATCTAATAGTTTTTTAATCAGTTTAAATTTCTCTTCTTTAAATTCCTTATATTTTGATGTTTTTATAAATTTAAGCAATTCTTTACTGGCTCTTTTATTCTCTATTGGAACTCCATTGCTATTAAAAAAAAACGAAAAGTCAAGCCCTATTGATGTAGATAGCCAGCCATTTGGAGTAGCACCCTTGTCTAAAAGCATGTCAATAGTTCCAGTCTTGTTTGCATCGTAAGCAAATTCTAATAAATTCGATCTAGCCATTAAATTATTTAATTTTACGCTAGCATTAGCATCACAACCCAGTTTGTCTATATAATATTCTATGTATTTAGCGGTATTTTCATCAGTTATTTTTTTATCAAAAATAACCCCAAACATATCCGTGCAATTTGCTTCGTGTGAATACAAAGATGTTATGAGAAATATGATTATTGCCAATTGCTTCATTGCGCTAATTCCTTTTGAGTTCTATTCTTTAATAAATTATCTAAATCCTTTTCATCATTTATGAGTGTCAAAATATATTTTAAATATTTGTAGTCTTTAGGGTCTTGCCCGTATTGTAGTTGCTTTTTAATTAATTTAAATTTCTCTTCTTTAAATTCTTTATATTTTTGAGTTTTTATAAATTCTAGTAGCTCCTTGCTAGGTGTTTTACTCTCAAATCCAACTCCATTATCTTGAAAAAAGAATAAAAATTCTGATCCCATAGAAAAAGCTAATCTACCATTTGGCTTTGTACCTTTATCTAAAAGATCATCAAAAGTCTTAAATTTTTTCATTAAAAAGGCGATTTCTAATAAATTTGGCTCATATCTAAGTTCATTACTTTTAAAAGTTATATTCGCATCGCAATTAAACTTGTCTAT
>NZ_CABPVR010000007.1:237322-240113 GCF_902460875.1 Campylobacter concisus
TTGTCTATATAGTAATCTATGATTTTAGTGGTATTTTCATCACTTACATTTTTATCAAATATAGCAGCGAACATATCCGTACAATTTGCTTCGTGTGAATATAAAGATGTTATGAGAAATATGATTATAACTAGGTGTTTCATATCGCATTTCACATATCATATTAATTTAAAAGATAAAGATAAAAAGGGCTCATATATGTCCTTCTAGCTAGAAGATGATTTTATTAACCCTAGGGATAAACCCTAGGTTGGTTTTAAGCTTTTTTAGTAGCTTCTCTCCAGTCATCGCTTCCGCTTGTGCCTGCAGCTACGTGTTCCCAAACTATCTTTCTATAGTTCATTGAAACTTTGAAAAGCTCTGTTTTGTCGCTGTTTAGCTTGTCTTGAGCATTTGGACTTACTAGAGTAATATCTGTTATAGTTGCATCTTCTAGTTTTGTAGTAAAGAAATGCTCCGCACCACCACTAGTTGATGTTCTATACCAATAGATCTCAACCTCTGGAAGTCTTTCGCCTTGTGTTAAGGCATTGTAAAGAAGTGGAACAGCTTTATTTAATGATGTAGTAAAACTAAATGGCTTATGGACTCTTTGACCTGATGGTTGGCCACTTTGTGGATCAGTTGGAACTGTTACTATATGAGAAACCTCTTGAGCCATGATCTCATCTTCGTGACCTGACTGATAGCGATTACCTATACTAGCTTCTGTTGAAGCACCACTTGAAATAAGTCCTTGTGTAGAACCTTTCACTTTAATATACACTGGTTGTGACATATTTACTCCTATTAAAAAGTTTGGATTATTCTATCTTTTATTTACTTTCTGTTTTATTAAAAACATTACTTTTTTAACATATAGCTTTGAAGAGCTTTATGTAATAGGTAATTAAACGCTTCCTTATCTTCCTTAGTACTTTTTAGTACGGCTCCTGAAAGATATTTAAAAAATGAGTTATTCTCGACTATATCATACATTTGACTATATAGCTCTTTGCATATAAGCTTAACCAAAACAGTATTTATTAGTTCTGTCGAATCACTAAGAGGAAGAGTTTTCATGATTGTTTCCATATCTTTTGTATTTAAAGTCCTAGTCTGCTCACTTATAGGGCTCATATTTGGTTGCAATTTTATACTCTCAACTATCTTTGTCAAAAGCTCATCCATGCTTTTTGCAGTCAGCATGTTTTGATTATTTGTATTTTCTTCTTCGTCAAAATTTTGAGCCATTTCATTTAAATTTAAAACTGCATCGTGCGCATTTTCATTTAAAGTGATATCTTTTTTCTCATTGATCAATGAGTTTATCTTTGGCTCTTCTTTAAAATCAACATTTGAAATTTTACCAACTGGCTCAAAACGTTTATCATCGAGTTTGTCAAAATTTTTCGTATTTTCTATTATCTTATGGGCTTTTCCTATATATTCATCAATCCTAGAAGGGTCTATAAATATAAATTTTAACTCCCCTATCCTAAAGACATCGCCCAAATTTATGACGCTCTCATAGTCATCTGGAAGCTTTGAATATGAATCACTATAAAAAATTTCACAATCTTTATAGCCACAGATTGTGAAAACCCCCTCTTCAAATCCAACATGAGCGTGTTTTGGTGCGATTGAATCGCTCATATCATTACAAGAAAATTTTGTAGTGTCTAGTGAGCCTATATCACCGCCATTTTCATCAAAAATGATAAATTGAGCTGAAAAGCTTGACGCTTTATCGTAATTTTGTATAACTGCTGTTATTTGTTGCATATTTTTTCCTTAATAAAGCATCTTCTTTGGTAAATTTATCGTTGGTATGATATCCATAAGCTCTAAAAGCTCTCCTCCATTTGGTGTTACTTCAAAGCCAAAATATGAATCTCTTCTACCATCAAAATTAAGCGTACTAACGCCAACACTACTAAAATTTGAAGCTTTTAATATCTTATACCAGCCCCATTCTCCATCAAAGCTTAATTCTTTTCTCTCGCTTCCAGTACTTGAAACTGCATTGAATTTAAACTGTGTTGATATATCAAAATTTTTGCTTGAAACCATCAAATTTGAGGCAATTGTATGATCATAAGTCAAAGAGTTATTAGAATAGCTAATATTTATATGGCTAAAATTTGCCGATAAGTCGACAGCTTTTAAATTATAATTTAATTTTAGCTCATCATTTGAATCAAGCATTAAATTTGAAATTCTGTCTATATAGGCAATATTTTTAAGGAAATCCCTGCTAAATCTTAGCTCTTTTGCATATTTTGGTCTTATTTTATAACCATCGGCAGTTTTACTTAAGATTTGTTTTAGATATCTATCATAAAAGCTATTCCAAGTTCCGTTTTTGCCAAAGAATCTTTTAAATTCTTCTATACTGACAGCCTTTGGAGATTGTTCGTTAAATGGATAAAATGGCTTGATAAGACTTTCAAAATCATCAAAAACATCATCTCTATATGCTGTTGATAAAAGTGCTGAAGCGCCATTTTCTACTTGTTTCCACGCAAGTGTCGATAACTTTTGATAATATTCATTTAACTCATCTGGAAGCTTCTTAGCATCATTATTTAAGACAACAAATGGGTCATTTTCATTTTTTATGCCATTTATTGCATAAACTATTTTATCATCGTTACTTTGAAGCATTTCGAAGTTATAGTCACTAACTTTTTTATAAACGCTTGTTACATCATTACTTATAATGTCTAGCAAGTCATTAGAATTTAACGCATGATAGTTAGTAAATTTAGCACTAAAATCGCTGAAAACACGTTTTATCTCACTTGAAGCA
>NZ_CABPVR010000007.1:240202-241220 GCF_902460875.1 Campylobacter concisus
TTAGTTAATTTTATTAAAGAATTTAAAGGATTTTCTCTCTTTGACAAGATGTCGAGCTCTTCTATGACCTCTTTTTTTGTGCTAAATTCATTTGGCTCTATTTCTCTTAAAATTTGACTCCATTTGTCAGCATAATTTTGCAAATAAAGCTCTATTACAGCAATACTTAACTCTTTCTTATCATTTGAGCTAATATCTTTTAAAGAAGAATTTGTCTCCATTAGCCAAGATTCTATTCCAGCTGTTTGATCTATGTTTGAGCTAAGCTTTGACAAGAAATCTCTTAAATTTTCTTTTGTATAAATTTTATTAAATGGCTTAAATGCTTCTTTTTCTTGGACTACTGTGTATAAATTTTCAACATCTTTTTTAATATCGTAAAAAGATTTATCGTCCTTGAATGATATGAACTCAAGTATGTAGTAGAGTCTTTGTGCTCTTTGAACAGGTGATAGCCTAGTATTTGCTATACTCTGAGCAACTGTATCTGCAGTTATGTTTAAATTTTCTGCTTTTAAAATAGCCTCAATATGAGCTAAAAATTCATCTTTTGCAACGCCATATTTTTCAAATTTATCCCAGTTTGTGCTAATCCAAATTTTAAATAAATCCACATTTGTATAGTCTTTGTCAAAGAGCGAATCATACATATAAAATGCTTTTATTAGCTTATCTGGATCAATTTCATTTTTTAGTATATTTTCCATTTCAGTTAAAACTGTATTTTTGAAAAAATCAGCATTTAAATCATAGTAAAGTGCTTTAACTGGAGTGAAGCCTTTATACGAAGTATCTAGTGTTATATACTCAAATTTAGTATCGCCGCTAAAGATTCTTGGATAGTCATTTAGACTTTGTTTTAGTAAATTTAGAAGCTCAATCTTTTGTGTTGGAGAGAGATCCTTGTATTTTTTACCATCAAGGTATGAAGAAATTTTATTTGCATTATTTATAGCATTTTGCTCTTTTATATTTTTGGTATCTAGAATAAAACTAGAGCCTAAATATACTCCAGCAC
>NZ_CABPVR010000007.1:241809-242685 GCF_902460875.1 Campylobacter concisus
AATATTTAGATGTTTCTCGCAGTCATTAGCTCTTTTTATCATATATCTAATTAATTCATCAAAATATTCTTGAGTGCCTTCGAGAAATTTTTTAGTATCTATGATTAAAACCGCACCACTTAATCTAGCGTTAAAATCATTTCGTTTTAAAAAGTGTAAAAATTCACTCCAGATACTTTTTTTAAGCAAGTAATCCCTATTTTTATCCACATCATCTTCAGGAAGCTCTTCAGTAGCTGTTGGCTGGTACAAGCTCTCTTGTGCAAAATGTATACCCTCAGTATCTAAAAGTGCGCCAAATTTTGAAATGTAAAGATTAAAGTTTGTTGTACTTTTGTGTATTTTTTTATAAGTATCTAAACTATCAGATAGTGGAAATTCGATATTTGAGTAGTTTATAAATGCACTCTTTCCAGCACCTTCATTACCCATTATCATTATTAAAGGTAATTTTTTAAAATTTATATCTTTTTTCCATGTTGTTTTGGCATCTTTCAAAGAAAGCATAAAATTTCTTTTTGCCTTACCAAAGCTATCCATAGACTCTTTTTTTATCTCTTTTAGCTTGTTATTTTTTTCATCTTTTTGAGATGCTAAATAGTGCATTAATGGCTTGATTAAAACAAAAAATAAAATAACTACCCAAAATGCAATTAATATAGTGACTCTTGAACTTATACTAGCAAAGCTATATACATCATTAAAAGCTATAAGTGGAGCATAAAGCCAAAATAAGATGCTTAATGCAATAGAAGCTACCAAAATGGTACTGTGTTTAAATCTAAAAAAGACAAAAAACCTTCTTAGGTAATCGATAAATGCCATTGATGCACATCCTTTTACAAATAAATATATTTCTTTAATGTAATAATAACA
>NZ_CABPVR010000007.1:243146-247459 GCF_902460875.1 Campylobacter concisus
AAATGACGCTGCAAGGCAAACTCAATCTCTCTTTTAGGCCTTCTTTGGCTAATAATAAGCGGAGAAAATGGTAAGAATTTTTTTGCTAATTTTTTATTGTTTATATTTAATATATCCAATAAAATCTTTGAAATTTTATCATCAAGCTCTTTTTCAAAGGATCTTGCATAATTTTTTAAACTAATGCTATCAAAGAAAAGCCAAAGCAAATAATTGTCAAAAAAGTCAAAAAATTTCTCGAAATTATTATCGCTACTCTTTGAGATCTTTTCTAAAATATAGCTCGTAAGATGCGAGCCACTTCCCAAAAGACCCATAAAATTTACGACGATTTTTACTATGTCCTCTTTATTTAAGCTCTCAAGCTCATTAATCGGATAAGCAAAACTTGGGCTATTTTTTAAAAAAATATCCCTTCTATCTTGGTGCTTTAGGCAGTTCTTTACTAATTTAAAAAAAGAAGCTTGATTTAGTTCTTTGCTCATATTAATTTTTTTGTACCGCCCAAGAAGTCATAATTAAGCAAAATTTTACTCTTTATACACTTTATTTTAAGTTCACAAAATGAATTGATTGAGGCAAATTTTGATAAAAATTTAGCCAAATTTATACCTAAAGTATATACATTTCCAATACTCTCAAATTCGCTTTCATCTATATAGAATATGCATAGCAACCCTCTTTTTGCAAAGCCTTGATCAACTCTATAAATTTGCTTTGTTTTTATATCATAAAGCGAGTTTGCAAATTTTTTAAAAAACTCATCATCTGGTGTGCTAAAGGTATTAAGAAGTGCTAAAAAAGAGCCCTTCTCTAGTATACTTTGATAGCTAAAAGATAATATGCTAACTAGTTTCCAAAGAAGATTTCCATCTATTTTTACTCGCTTTACGCTAGTTGGAATGGTTAAATTTTTAGTTGTTACACCTTGATGAGATAGCACTCTATCTATCTCGCCAAGTCTTAGTTTGCAAGGCAAGTCGCCATTGCAACAAAGTGCATCTATACTAATGGTTTGATCTTTAGAGTCACTTTTAAAAAAAGAAATTTCTTTATATGAGTTTAGTTTTATATCTATTTTATTACTGACAAAATAATAATCTTTTGCTCGCTCATCATTTAAAAATTCAAATCTCTCAAAACTTTTATAGTTTTTTAATATCCTTTTTTCATTATTACTACTATGGGCAACCACCTTATTTATTGAAACGATTTCATAAGCATCGATATTTGAGCGATCTAGAAAAATTCTATATTCGCTTCGTCTATTGTTATTTAAAATAGGCTCGGCACTCATTACAAATAAATTTATTGCAGGCGTAGCAAAAAGAGAAAAATACTCTAGCCTTGGCACATATCCACT
This sequence comes from Campylobacter concisus, assembly GCF_902460875.1. Taxonomy (GTDB): domain Bacteria; phylum Campylobacterota; class Campylobacteria; order Campylobacterales; family Campylobacteraceae; genus Campylobacter_A; species Campylobacter_A concisus_AA. Next base: position 244,510 of record NZ_CABPVR010000007.1, read on the forward strand.
TGGCATATCTTTTGAAAATATGAATTTAATATTAAAGCTTTTTGTAGAAAAATTTTTAAGAAAGCTAAGGCCGTTTAATCGCACAAAATTTAACTTTGAAGGAAAAAATGATAGCTCTTTTAAAAGCTCAAATGCTTCAAATCCAAACTCATCACTCTTTATCAAACGCTCATCAAACTCATCTAAACTAAGTTTATCAGGGCTTAACTTTATCTCTTGATCGCTATCTTCAAAACTTATTGTAATAAATTTCAAGTAATTTTTTAGCCACATTAAGAGTGTAGAAGAGAAGTAAACATTATCTCCAAGATATAAATTTAAAAAGTCTATATCAAGTTCTTTAGTACTAAGCTCGTCCTTTGTAGCGCTTATATTTAAATTTAGAAGATAATCACTCTTATTGTTTGACATAAAAGCTTTTGTTATCTTTAAGGGAAGCAAATTTATGTCAAAGATTGTTTGAAATTTGCACGTTACGCCATTGATCTGCTTTGACTCGACTATACTTCCTTTTGGTATAAATTCTTTTACCCCAGAGAAGTCATCTCTTAATGTAAATTCTTGCATACAAACTGATGGAAAAGGATTTGTATAGCTTGGCATTAATATATTTACTAAAGACTCAGCGATTAGTGGGATATTTTCATCTAGTTCTTGCCTGATCCTCGATGTTAAAATAGCCATATTTTCTATTATACTCTCAACATCAGGATCTTTGCTTTTAGTATCTAAAAAGGGTGCTACTTTTGGAAAATTTTTAATAAAAAGGGCTCTTGTTTCATCAAGATATGCCATCTCTTTTTGAAAATAAGCTAGATTATTTTCATTATAATCCATTATAAAATCTCACAATATCTATTGTTTTTAAAAATAACTTTTAGCAAATACTCTTTAAAATTATCATTTTTATGCTTGTAGTTTATATTAAAGATGATACGCCAAGGCTTTAGTGAGTCATCGTATCCGATAGATGTTACTTCTATTCTATTCTCATTTGAGCTGATTAATTCATATATTGCCATACCAAGTTTATGACCAAGCTCGTTTATCTCAACACCCATCGACCAAAGATCAATAATACTATCATTTAATCGGCCGTAGTTACCAAGTCTAGAGTTTAAGATAGTATCAATGTGATCTTTTATGTCGCTGTCTAGATCTTTAAAATATGGACGTAGTTTTGATTCGTCACTAAATTCATATAAAATTTTATCTATCAGCGACATAGTAAGCTTACTCTTTGTCTAGTTTTCCGACCAAAGAAAGCTCGAAATTTGCTCCCATAAATTTAAAGTGAGGTCTAGCCAAAAGCTCTATTTTGTACCATCCAGGCTCGCCAGCTATATCACTGACGATTACTTTTGCGCTTCTAAATGGTCTTCTACTTCTAACATCTGCTGGTGGATTTTCCTGATCTGAGATGTATTGTCTTAGCCATTCATTTAAGCCGCGCTCAACATCGCTACGCTCTTTCCATGTACCTATCTCTTCTCTTTGAAGCACTTTTAGATAATGAGCCAAACGAGAGATCAAGAACACATAAGGCAGTTGAGTTCCGAGCCTGAAATTTGTCTCAGCAGCTTTACCTTCTGGAGTATTTGGGAAAATTTTAGGTTTTAACGCAGAGTTTGCTGAGAAAAATGCAGCGTTATTACTATCTCTTCTTAAAGTAAGAGCGATAAATCCATTTTCTGAAAGTTCAAATTCTCTTCTATCTGTGATCAAAACTTCGGTTGGAATTTTTGTTTGGACGCTTCCATAATTTTCATAAGTATAAGTTGGAAGATCTTTTACGGCACCGCCACCTTTTGGCCCAATAATATTGCCGCACCATCTATAATCAGCAAAACTATCTGTAAGCCTTGTAGCAAACGCATAAGCTCCATTGCCCCAAAGCATATCATCATGATTATTTACAGTTTCTCTATAATTAAAGCTCTTTATAGGGTTATCTTCTGGCACATAAGGAGATCTTGTAAGAAATCTATTTACCATACATCCTGTGTATTTTGCATCTTCATTTTCTCTAAAAGTTCTCCATCTTGTATATTGTGGGCCTTCTAGCATGCTTTTTAGATCTTTTATATTTTCAAGCTCACCAAAATTGTCAAGTCCGAAAAATTTAGCAGAAAGAGATGTAAGAAGTGGCGAATGGCTCATTGCAGCAATTGATGACATTTTATTTAAAAAAGTCATATCTTGATTTGATTTATCTAGCTCATAGTCAGCCACTATCGCACCAACTGGTTCACCACCAAATTGTCCATATTCGGCTGAATAAATTTGTTTATAAAGTGTACTTTGAGTTATATCTAGATTATTTTCAAAATCATCTAAAATTTCTTCTTTTGTGGCGTCTAAAAGATCAATTTTTACATTTTCATTAAAATTTGTTCTCTCAACCAAAAATCTAATTCCACGCCAAGTTGATTCTAGCTCTTGAAAAGATTTATTGTGTAAAATTTCATCCATTTGAGCAGATAAAAGGGTATCGATGTGAGCTATCATCTCATCAAGTGCGAGCTTATTTATTTTATCTTCGGCATTATTTGTTGTTATTATGTTTGAAATAAACTCAGCAACTCCTTGCTTTACAACACTATAACTCTCGTCATCTTTTGAATATTTACTCCTTTGCATTATGCTTTCAATGATAGGAGTTTTAACTTTAGTTTCAGACATTTTTATTCCTTATCTTGTTCGTCTTTAATCTCTAAAAGAAGTTGTTTTCTACTATCTTCATCTTTTATAGCTTCTAAAACCGCTTTTCTAAAATCAGGCATATTGCCCATAGGACCTTTTAGTGCAACTAAAGCTTTTCTAAGCTGCAAGAGTTTTTTTAGTTCAGGGATTTGATTTATAATATTGTCTGGATTAAAATCATGGATGCTCTCAAAATCAAGGTCAATATTTAAATCTTCATTATTAGAATTTAGCTTATTTTTTACAG
>NZ_CABPVR010000007.1:248280-258017 GCF_902460875.1 Campylobacter concisus
TTATTTTTTTTAAAAAGCATAATCAGATTTTCATCAGGATAACGTATCTGTGTTATTTGATCGCTACTTGATGGGAGCGCCTTTATTCTGCCCCACATTGCTTCAAAAATTAAAGCATAAGCATTAAAATTTTTAATATCACTCCTTAAAAGCATTAGTGATAAATTTATAAAATATTCTCTAAATTCTCTATCATTAAATGTGCTAATATCATTGCCACTAAATGAAACGTTTTGATAGTAAGTTGGCTCAGTTTTAGTAATGACTTTTGGCTCTTTAGCTTTTAAAATTTCTTCTTTTTTTTCTTCTATATAAAGCGTATCAAAATGTATACCAAGCTCTTGTGAAAGCTCAGGCACAAGGTCATTAAACGCTTTTGCGTCAGCTTGATCCAAAGCTTTATCATTAGCTTGCGTAAAAAGCTCTATTGTCTGAGCTATTATCTTTTTTTTAGCAGGTAGCTGCTTTTCGTTTTTTGCAAGCGAATTTGGCTCTTTTTTCAAAATAAATAGAAAAAAAGCAAAGGCTTTTATAAGTGTCTTAAAAGCCTCTTTGTCGTTTAAATTTATAGCAGAAATCACTAAGAAATTTAAAAGCTTGGCGTCAAGACTAAACTCACTTAAGGCTCTTAAAGATGAGCTAAATACGTAATCCCACTTTATGCTATCATGCATCAAAGTTTTATACTTTGACATTTCATCAGTTAAACTAATATAAAGCTCATTTTCTAAAAAATCTTCATTAAATTTATTACAAAAATTATCTTGCACTTACTTGTTATCCATAAAATTCTCTATCTTATTATTTAGGACACTATCGTTTCTGATATTATTTTGATCCATAGAATATGTACTATATAAAAACGCGGCTGCGATCATAGCAATGGCTAGCAAAATGAAATAAAATTTTAAGCGCTTTAGCGAAAATATCTCAAGAAAGCTTTTCTTTGTCTGTTTTAAGTAGCTCTTTTCAAATACATTTTCATCAGCTTTTATGAGCGGAGAAACGGCTGCAGCTATATTTTCACAAAGGTAAGAAATTTTTTCATTGCAATCTTCTTGGGTTTCATATTTTCCTTTATAGCCAAGCACCAAACAAGCATATATAAATTCCAAGAAATCTTTATTTTTGCCAACATTTTCAAACCACTTATCCATAATGCCAAAGAATTTATTTCCGCCTAGATTTTCATTAAAAAATCTTGTTGTCAGGGTATTATTGGCCCAAAAGCTGTTCATAAAAATTTCATTTTTTAGTAAGCTCTCATCTATAAAAACACAAAGGCAATATCTAAGCCTAATGATATCGTCTTCCTCATAAATGCCTAGATTTGATATCTTTGAAGTGGTACTTAAGATATCGTTTATCAATTTTTCACGTAAATTTGCCATTTCGCTTTGTGAAAAATTTTGTAATTTTGAAACCCTATTTGCCAAAAGAAGTAATGGTAACACGTGATCTAGTGCAAGATTTGTGCCAAGGCCCAAAAGATTTGTTTGACTTAAAACTGAGGTTTCATTTTGATTTTCGTTCATTTTTATCCTTATAATAAAGCCCACATTTTAATGTCAGCATTTGGTAAATTTGCCGTTATATAAACGCTAATCACATTTTGATTTGCAAAGCTTTTAAAAATTTCATCTTTTTTGTCTATCTTATAATAGATATAATCGTTTAACTTTGGTAAAGTGCTAGGAACAACAGAAATTTGCTCTACGTTTATACCTCTTAGCTGTGAAGAAACTATGCCTTTTATATTTGATTGAGTATGGATTTTGCATTGCTCTTTGAAATTTTTAAGAAGATACTCATTTTTCGTATCGCTGTGAATAGCAAAATAAATTTCTGAGTTTTCAATAATGCTTGGATTATCAAAAATACAGTCATAAAAGCCGTGATTATTTTTAACAATCTGTGCCATTATATATTTTGGAGATAAGATATGTGAGAATAAAAGTCTTAGATTATTTATCAAAGGCACAAAAGTTTGAGTTAGATTATTGTGATCGTAGGCTATAAATTCGCTAAAACTATTATCGTGACTAAGTGCCAACAAATCAGCCTGAAAATCAACTAATTTTTCATACAAATACTCTGGGTGAAATTTATCTTTCTTTAGTAAATAAGAGAATATTAAATGCCATTTTTTTAGCATATTTAGTGTTAAATATGTTGAAAAATCAAGTCTATTTTTAGCTTGATCAACACCTCCTAGCAACCCAAAATAACTCTCTTGATGTTGCTTTGTAGCAAAGCTAAGCTCCTCTATAAAATTTGTTATAAAGGTGTTTTTACTGATGTCAATACAAGTTGGAATAAATTTTTCGTCAAGTGTTATTTGCTTATTTAGGTCTATATTTTTTATTTTACAAATTGGTATGCTAAGCTCATAAGGCATCTTTGAGCCAAATACTCCAAGAGATGATCTTTGGCTTGCTAGGATTAGATTTTCTTTATCTTGTGTAAAGGCAGAAGATAGTTCAAAATCATCTTTATCATCTAGCTCGTTTAATATATCATTGCTAGCTTCATCATGCACTCTTGAGCTAATAAGTGCTTGCTTGGCTGTAAATTTTAGATTTGGTAAATTATTTTGCAAGCTAATATCAACCAGACCTGAGTTAATAGGTAGTTTTAACACTATAATGGCTGAGTTTAGTTCACTTGGGCTTATCTCAAGTGGCTCTGGTAATTCATCTTGATCTGGCGCGTTAAAAATCGTGCCATCTTGAGAGATACAAGAAATTTTAGTTAGCCCTATTTTACCTTGAAGCAAAAGATCGCTTGAAATTTCTAAATCTAAAACACCATATAAATTTGAAAAAGAAGAGATGGTTTTTAGGTTTAAATTTCTCTCAAAATATCTTTCTTGTTGCTCGAAATGAACCTTATCGACGTTCATTCCGTTATACCAAACGACTTTTAGCTTTTCAGACATTTTATTTGCTTGCTTGTATTTTAGAGCTACTAGCGTCTAAAACATTTACGCCATTTTTTGTTATTGCAAAAACTATATTTTTTTCTTTTATCTCTTTTGTTGCTTTGTAAGCCTTGATATTTGTCTTGCTCTGATCAGCATAAAGTACCAAAATACCGACATACGGAACCTCGTCAGGATATACATTTGTAAAAGCATATCTATTTGTATTTGGCTGAATTTGTGTTTTTATAGAGTCAATCTTGTCATAACCTAGTATTTCACCATTTCTCTCGGCTAGATCGATAATGCTAGCTTCTTTAAATTTAGCCACATCTCTTAATTTATAAGCTATGATAGTTATAGGAACATTATCGCCATGATAGTTCAAATTTGAATTTGGCATATTGCTTATAATAAGATCTTTTGCGCATCCTGTAAGAAATAGCATAAATACTAAAAAAGATAGAAATTTAAATATTTTTTTCATGAGTTCCTTTACCTGATTTTAATAATATTATTTTTGCGTAATTATATCTAAAAATTTAGATGATGCTCATTTTAAAATTAATGTTCTTAAACAAAACTTTTATATCAGTTCTCATTCTTTTTTATCGTCTTTGTTATTTTTATTATCTTTACTACTCATACTATCTACAGCTACCTGCGTTATTCCAGTAAATATACTTCCTCAGCTTCAGCCTTAGTCTGTAAATCTCCATCACCAACTTTTATGTTTATCCCATTGTGGCATTGTAAAGAAGCCAAAATACAAAAACTAAAAAAGAGTGGATTAAAGCGACACCACCTCTTTTTATTTCCATTTTTTGTATATATTCTTTTTTAAAGTCACTCTTTTTTATACCATTTTTTATCATAAAACATACATTGGCAAATATTAGCAACACAGCCATGGCATCAATATAGTGTTCTCCAAAGAGAAATTTTAGGATTATTATGCAAATAGCACCTACTATAAAAAATGCTATTGATCCAAAAAATACAATCCAATTCTTTTTCATTGCTTCTCTGCTTTTTTGCTTTATCTTTTTTTGTTTTCTACACTATCTGCAATAGCTTGTCCTGTTGTAGTAAGAAAATTTGTTCCTACTTCTGCTGCAGTCTGTAAATCTCCATCGCCAACTTTTATGGTTTTACCGCCTGCTCCCGCAAGGCTACCAAACAGTCCATAAAATCCACCAGCAAAACCTTTTCCGACCACTCTCTCTGCATCTAGATCTTTTGATCTATCTTTAAGCTGAGAGTATAGCTCGGTAGATGAGTTAACAAAAGCGCCTCTGACTATTGCTGAGAATAAACTGCTAGCAGCTCCGCCATATGCACCTTAAAACTATAGCCGTTATTTATATACTGCGATCCAATATCTATGCCTATGCCTATAGTGCCACCCGCTACTATACCCGGGGTTTTTGAGCTATCATAAAATTTAATATCTTTTGTTACGTCTTTTATTAAAGTACTAGGACTGCTTTGCGAAGCAGAGAGCTTTGGTTTAGAAGCTGTCACTAAATAACCTTTATCGTTAGTAATTTTATAAACCTCTACCGGTTTATTATTTTACCTAATTGTTGATATATCACTTTATTTCCCGTTATATCCATACTATGAGCTACATACTCTTTGCCGTTATGTCTTAATATACCGTCGCTACCTAATTTTCCTCCTTTTGGAGTATTGGCCATTATTGTTTATTTACTCTTATGATCATTTCTATTTTTAGAACTATTTTTTCAAATTTTCCTTGCGCCTTTTTGAACGAGGCATTCTAAAGAATTTTGGCTTAGCCTCTTTGGTATTGTTTTGTGGTTTTACCAAATGCCTAATTGTCCCAAAAATAGTATAAAAGCAAACCACAACAACAAGAAAGAGTGAGAAATTTGCTATAAGAGATAAAATGTCCTCTACTCCAGTGATACTAAAATATAGCCTATAAAACAAAAAAGCGATCAAGAATATAATTGCTAGGTCAAACAAGATATATAAAATAGACTGGATATTACCCCTTGTCCTAAATTTAAGATAGTATAAACTTAAAATAACATCCTCCATCAGCATCTTCAAAAATAGTAATCCTACAGTGTCAAATACCAGCCAATACAGCCATGTAGCGTTTGGCATAAAACCAATGTCAATTATTCTGCTAATAAAACTATTCATCTTCACTCATTTCTTTTAAAAGGCTATATTTTATAGTGGCTCTTACTACACTATTTGTTCCTTGAAATATAATATTACTCCTTGCAGCCTTTTCATGTTCGTCAATCCTATTTGTCAGTTTCTCTATTCTACTTTTAGATTTTTGTGTTTTTTAACTGATCTTCAAATGTTTTTTAGTACCTCTTAAGTTATTATATTTTTTTAAAGTATCAAAAAACCTAGGCGCGGTTGTAGCAGTTGCTATGCCTGAATACAATAAACTATTATAATCCAATGTAAAATCACTAAATTTAATATTGTTTATATTATCTACCATGGTACTTCCTATCTCCAAAAAGCTTTGATCTTTAAAGTTTACTTTTGCATAGCTTTATCTTTTGCTTCCGTTACAACTTAAATAGTGCCATCTACTACAGTTCCTATTGCACCAGTTTTTACGTTAGTGGTTGCTGTTTCTTTTAATGCAGCTTTAGATAATCCTTTGGCTGCCAAATTTGCTGCACCACCACCTACTACAGTCGCAACTACTTGACTTTCAGTCGGTATTCCATTTTTTAATTCATCATCTTTATCTGGTGCATTAAGATAAGTAGCAAACCATGCTAATGCTACAGGAATAGCAATCAGTGGAGCGAAATCTTGTTCTCCATTTTTACCTTTTTTGTTCTCTATCCCTTGAATACTCATTTAAAGCACTTACTACTTCATTATACTTAATAATATCTGATTCTTTTAGTGCTTCTAGTTTTTTTGCAATTTTATTTAAACTTTGTTTTGCTTCGCGTACCTCATCTTTATAAACCATATTAAAGATTAACCGTATAGCTCCATCTTCAATTTGCTTGACTTCTTTTGCTATCTCTTTCCTACCATCTTTACTAAACATCCTGGCATCTATACTAGCATCTACATTTGAGCTTATACCGGTACCCGCTAGATCCTTCGTTAGTTTGGCGGTATCCCTATTTAACCTATCTAGATCATCGGAGTTCTCTTTATCTGCTATCTCTATGTTTCCGTTACCTAGAGTCGCTAGGTTTTTTAGATAGTACGTAGCTTAAATTTCTTTGATTTGAGTAGTTTATTGACCTTAGTCCAGAGTAGCTTGCGCCTGCTTTATCTTGGCTATTTTTATTAGATTCATCTTTTTTATAAAAAACCACCCATGCGTTTAAACATATTTTATTTTCCAACCACAAACATCATCAAATCCCAAAGTGCAGTAAATGCAAATATCCGCATTATAAAATTTCTCTATTTGTTTTTTCACTATCTTTTTCATCTTTGAGGTATTTATTTTTGTCTTTATTCTTAACATAGTACTTTTTTAAATTTCTATCGCATTGTTTGCATTCCTTGCTACCTAGCGGATAGAATTCTCTACATTTTTCACCACATATATTTTAAATTTGGCTTTTCTTTTTCCACCCTATTTTCTTTATATTGCTACCACAGGAGCTAAACGATAAATTTACCTCTTTAACTTTCGCTTTTTATTTCTAGGTTTTGATCTAAACAGCGGCTCGGTTTTTGGTTTCGGTCTTGTTTCATAGTGCGTGTTATACTACTTTAGTAGCTCTTGTCCACACACTTCACATGTAGTTTCGCCTATATTATAAAATTTCGTGCAATCAGGGCACCACATGCCCTCTAGTCTTTGTACGACTGGTGGCTCTTTTCTAAAAGCCATCCAAAAGCTATATATACCCAAAAATAAAAAACTAAAAGCTGGCAAAAGATATAAATTACCAGCATCATCGAATTTAAAAAACTTCTCGCCTATTTTTACATTTTTATGTATTAGCATAGATATGCAATCAAGCAAGCACATAAATCCTATAAAAAAGACCAGCCTATGCGTTTAAACATCTTATTTATCCTGATCTGATTGTATATAGTTTATAAAATCTCCAATCCTAGATTTTAATGCGAAATAACTATCTTTTATCTGTTCACTCGGATCACTCATGACTCAGCCTATACCACCAGCAATCGTAGCTTCAGGTAAGCCAGACGGAGCATAGCTATTTATAAAATCACTAAATTTTCTTTCTCCAATAGATATTATTTCTTCTAGACTCTTTGCATCATGAAATTTAGGACTTTCATTCAATTTGATATTGCTTTTATTTAAAGAGTTCTTACCTATTGGCATTAAACCATTATTTCCTAACTCGTATCTATTACCAAATGTTACAAAGTCATTTTTAGCAAAATCATCACTCACTTTACTCACTTTTCGTACCTCTCTTACAATAGGATTACCAGTAACATGATTAAAACCAATTTTAACATATTCTTTACCGGAGATTTTAACAGTATCTACTACTGTATATGTAGATAGCCTTGTTGCTACCTCTAATATAGCTTCGTTACCTGCATCTTTTACCATTTTAGCCATCTTGCCCGTCTTTGAAGCTATAGCCGTTCCGCCAAATAGCGTACCTAGTGCTCCGGTATCTCTTGCGGTAACGCTCTCATAATCACCTAATACTATATCTAGTTCACCTTTGTCTATACATTCTTTTATTTTACTTGGTATATTTCATATAATTGAAACAAACACCAAAAGTTACTAGATACACAAAGACTAGTTACTGGCGTAAAAAAGCTCTTGTTTTTATACTTTAACGAAGATACGCCAGTTCATAAGATCACAAGAGATAACTTGCTTGAATTTAGAGAAATTCTTTATAAAGTTCCAACTAAGTTAGCTCAAAAGAGTAAGTACAAAGATAAAAGTTTATCTCAGATACTTAAGCTAGGCGAAAAGGACGATAAGCTCTCTGAGCCTACTATCCAAAAATATATGATAAGGGTTATTCAGTTTTTTAACTACTGCTTTGATAGTGGTTATATAAATAAAAGCATAACTGCAAAAATGAGTGTCAAGATAAACGTAGATCCTAATGAGAGGGCAGTGCTTCCATACGATGTATCAGAAGCTAGGAAAATCTTTGACATAGTAACTAACATCAAACAAAGTGGTAAATCACCAAGTTCAAGGATAGAGGCTAGTGAGCTCTACTACGTCACAATGATAGCTGCTTATAGTGGCATGAGGATAAAAGAGATCACACAACTTCATAAAGAAGATATAGTCTTAAAAGATGGAATTTACTGCTTTAACATAAACACAAATGATGGTAAAACTACCAAGACCAAAAACAGCATTAGGTTTGTGCCTATCCATAGTAAGCTCATAGATCTAGGCCTGCTAGAATATGTTAATAGCAAGAAAAGCGGAAATATATTTAAGGTAAGCAATAAGGACTTCTCTGAAATTTTTAGAAGCCAGATCCAAAGAAAGTTTATAGATAAAGACTCTAAAAAGACCTTCTACTCTTTTAGACACTACTTTATAGACTATCTAGTGCAGCGCGAGGTAGAAGCAAATCTTATAGCTCAGATAGTAGGGCATGAGAAGCAGTATAAAATTTTGCTAAACACCTATGCTAAACCTATTAATGCAAACACACTAAAGGCTAAAGTAGAGATGGTATCGTATGATAATGAATAGGAGTAAATTTTAAAGCATGAGTTTTAAGACTATTCTTATATCTTATTTAGTATTATTTTAGGTATTAAATAAAGGATAAAAATGCAAACTATACAAGCAAATTTTACAGCTAGCATAAGTGAGCTAAAAAAGTCTCCAGCTCAAATTTTAAAACAAGCTGGAGATAATGTCGTAGCTATACTAAACCACAATGTCCCTAGCGCCTATCTAGTACCCAGCTCTGTCTATGAAAAAATGGCAGAGATAATAGAAGAGTATCATCTAAGTAAAGCAGTAGATACTGCTCTAGCAAGTGGTGAAAAACCAGTAAAAGTAAGTCTAGATGAGCTATGAGTTAGAGTTCTTACCAAGTGCTTTAAAAGAGTGGCAAAAGCTAGACAATAGCATAAAAGTGCAGTTTAAAAAGAAGCTAAGTGAGCGTCTAGAAAACCCAAAGGTTGCAAAGGACAAGCTACGAGGCTATGAAGATGTCTGAATGATGCGATAAAGCCCCAATAAGTTTCAGAGTTTTTGTAAAAAATAAAAATAAAATTTAAAAATAATATTGTATGTAAGGATAAAAAATGAGAATAGAGGTTGCCGTTACAAATGGAGACAGCTCAAAACAAAGAGGCGATTTATTGGAAGATCTATCTAAGAAAATATTAGAAATACAAAATTATGAGGTTGAAACACAGGTTCGCAATACAGGCATGGAATTGGATTTATTGTGTAGGAATAGGGCGAATCGTTCCAGGCAGATTTATGTAGAATGTAAAGCCTATTCGGAAAATAATAAAATACAGGCAGATGTTATAAAAAATATTGTTGGAATAAAACATATTAAAGAATATTCTGAAGTATGGCTAATAACCACATCTGAATTAGGAAAAGATGCAAAAGGTCTTAAGGATGATATTGAACGCGGTAAAGACTCTAGAGATTTTATTTTCTATACGCCCAACAGACTAATTGAAGTTTTACAAAGCTCTAAAATAATTTGTGATCCAAGCATAGTATATAATCATATCTCTAATAAAATAGATAAAAATAAGATCAAAGAAGATTTTTTACTTTTAATAACAGAATATGGATATTTTTATTTGGTTGAGCATATTGAAAGTGGTACCACAATAGATGTTT
>NZ_CABPVR010000007.1:268950-271617 GCF_902460875.1 Campylobacter concisus
TAATCAAAAATTTAAAAACATCAATAATTTTTTAATTTACATATTTTTAGTGAATGTCTTAAAAAAGATTAATTAATATTCTTGCTTATTTCTATGGCTCGCCAAAGGGTAAAAATCAAAAAATACAAATAAAATTATTTAAATAAAAAACCCAAGAATTTCTCGGGTTTTAAACAAGATATTATAAATCCGGCGTAACGTTATTTTCTATTTTAATACTTACCGTTTCGCCATTTACGGTCGTAGAATACGTTCCGTCATTATTATTTTGCCATGAGGACGTATCCGTCTTATGAACGGTATCGTCGGTACCGCCTTTTACGGTAAGAGTATCACCGGTAGTTTTATTGACGTCTAGCACGTCTTGTGCGGTGATGTTTAGTTTTGCGCCGTTTACGCCCGTCATATCTATCGATTTTACGTTTTTATCCGTTATAGCAGATAACTGGGATAGATCCACGGTTTTATCGCCTTCCATATCGGTTATATTTACCTCCCCGTTTGTATGAGTTATAGATACTTTGTTTTCAAAATTTAAGTTATTAAATCCAGCAGAAGCTCCGTTTTTCAAAACTAAAGTATCATTGCCCCCATCTCCGTTTATAGCTATGTTACCTGAATTATTTATAGTAGCTCCGCCACTTATACTTATAGTATCATTGCCCTCATTGCCTCGCACTGAAGAGTTTGTTAAAGTAGCTCCAGAATTTATATTTATAGTATCGTTTCCTGCATAACCATAAACGTGACCGCCGTTTAAATTGGCTCCAGAATTTATATTTATAATATCATTACCTTCGCCTGCACTTATATGCGTACCGCTTTCGAAATTAGACCCTGAATTTATATTTATAACGTCATTACCGCTTCCGGTTCCTATTCCAGTTCCTTGTGTTGCGCTTGTCGTTTTAAATGTAGTATCAGTAGCATTTATAGTATCGTTGCCCTCTTTCGTCCAGATATTAGTATCGTTTACAGTAACGTTATATAAATTTACAGTATCGTTGCCAGTTCCAGTATCGACCTTGACGTTTTTATTGTAGTCATTGTCGACTTTGTTTAGATTTGTATTCCTTATCGTAACGATATCATCGCCATCTCCACTAATAATTTTACCACCGACAAAACCTTCTTTATTAGCTCCTCCGTCGATTTCTATAATATCGTTACCAGCATTACCTTCAATATCACCCTTAACGACGGCACCGTCCAAAACTTTAATCGTATCGTTACCGTCGTCGCCGTGAATATATTCTTTTACCGTAGTACCCTTTCCGGTTACAGTTATACTATCATTACCCCATCTTCCGACTATACCGTCTACGTTTGCGCCATTTTCTACTAGGATAGTATCATCGCCGCCTCTACCGTTTATACCGCTAACGTAGGTTTGATCGCCAGATACAGTTATTTTATCGCCTCCTTCGTCGCCCCTTACTTCTTCTGTTACTTTTGCGCCATTTTTTACGGTGATGATATCAGCGCCGTCTCCACCGAATATATATTTCGCACTGGTTCCTGCACCGCTTAAAGTTATAGTATCGGCATCGGCACCGCTATCTACTATATCTAAAGCCGGATTTACCTGCTTTTGGTATATATCGTTCATAGTTTTGGTGTCACCTCTTATCTGCCCTACGACTTTGGCACCGTCCTCTAAAGTTATAGTATCTTTTCCAGCCTCTCCAAGTATATTGTTTATCGAAGAATTTCCTTTGGCGGTTATCACGTCGTCGCCTGCGCCGCCGCGAATGCTTCCTGTTACCGTAGCGTTTTCGACGTTTATGGTATCTATCCCGTCATTGCCGCCTATGTTTTTAACTTCGGAATTATTACTTACTTTTATAATATCGTCTTCAGAGCCGCCTAAGATATCTGAAGTTACCTTAGAATTATCTACCGAAATTTTGTCTTCGCCCGAACCGCCGGAAATACCGATTATCTCGGCGCCGTTTTTGAGGTCGACGTTGTCGTTTCCGACTCCTCCGTGTACGGACGTTATTTTTGCGCCGTCTACGGTTATATTATCTATATTATCTGATCCAAACACTTTTAAACTTGGATTAGGATTTACTATCTTAGCTACCGATCCGTCATCCGGATAGTTTGAAGCTTTTGCCGCGCTAGTTACCGCTAGGTCTTTAGCATCATCTTGACCGATAGCAAGGTTACCGTCTTTACTTACATACCAGCCTTCTTTATAATCAAATGCACTAGGAGCGGCAGGATCGTTAGGAGTTAGATAATCTCTACCGTCGGTATGTCTATATACGTGATATCCATTAGGTATAGAAGAGGCAAATGAGTCTAAGAGCGCAGAAGATGTGCTTTCTCCCTTATACGCCGACAATGGAATTTTTATACTTCCTGCTGGCAAAGCAGGTCCTGTTGCTCCAGCTCCAGCCCCAACAGCACTTCCTCCACTTACACCAAAGCTATTATCTCCACCTGCTGCTAGAGATAAAGCATCTATGCTTCCTACATTAGCATTTATGTTACTAATGTGGCCTCCTTCTGCAAAGCTAGTAGAAGATAAGCTTACGCCATCTCCACCATTACCACCTGCTTGTGGACCACCTGCAGCAGTTTCTTCTAGAGCATTAAGATCTGTTCCTTTTAAGATGGCTTGTTGTAAAGCTGAGATATCAGCTACTGTTTCGTTATTGT
>NZ_CABPVR010000007.1:273421-302408 GCF_902460875.1 Campylobacter concisus
GATTGGAGTCCGATAGTGAAGTAATGAAGCTTATAAATACTTCTACTAAATTATATTTTCATAATGGCTTAAATAAAGATAAAGTTATTTTACTAAGCCAAGATTTTTCTTCTCTTAATAATTCTGTCGCTAAAGAATTGCTGAAATTCTTAGTAATTGAACATTTTTATAAATTTGATGTTGACCTTAGAAAAAAGCAAGAGATATGTGATAAAATAGGGATTGGAATTGCAACAAGGAAGAATATTTTAGCAAGCAAATCAAAAAAATAATCTACTTTAATAATATGCCATGGCATATTATTAAGATTGGTATGCAACAGACAACATGCTCATTATGTTGTCTGATCTTACTAATGACTTCAGCGTGCTTGAGTGAATTTTATATTCGCTTGGTATGCCAGATTGCTTGTTAAACTCATCTGTAAAGTAGCCATCCTTATCTACCTTGTAGCCTAAAACCTCTGAGCTGGTTTGGTTGGTGGCAGTTCTAGCTGATACCTTTTATGTTCTGCTCTAAATTTAACGAGTAGCTACCAAGTGCGTTTATCATCTTAGATCCTTTTAGCTTTAACCCACACCAAAGATATCGTCTTTTTTATGAAAAGATTTATTTTGTCAAGGCTTTTTAGTCTGAATAAATTTAGAGTCCTATACCTTTTAAAATATATATCTTATATCGGCAAATATAAAAAATGTTTAGTAGTATGGGAGCTAAAAGGGCTTAGAGCGAATGCCTACTATGTTATATATTTTTATAGTTCTCTTACCTTCGTCCTCTCATCAAATTCTTTTAAAACATCCATTATCTTGCTTGCTAGTCCCTCAAGCGTTTGATCTTTTTTAAGCTCTAAATTTCTAAGCTTTAAAATCCTAGCTAGTATATCTTTTAGATCTTTCTTGCCAGATAGTATCTCATCATAATAAGCCTTTGGTATGCCTATCTCGCTTCTATCTTGCTTTGTAAGTATAAGCGTGTCTCTATATACACTAAGAGCCTCGTCGGTTATCCTTGTTGTGCCACCTTGCAACACAAGACCTTGCTCGTTTTTTAAAAATGCTACAAAGATTTGCTCCTTAGTATAGCCTTGTTCATTATCATATACAGACATATCAGGCTTGAAGTCATATCCAGCACTACTAACCCACATATAAGGGATAGTATGCTCAGTTGTCATCACTTCTGGAGAAAAGTCAAGAAAATTTCCATTGACCCTTATATTTATATCTTTTAGATCATTCATTAGCTTACGTGCATCGTCTGCATCTTGTGCTGTTCTAAATACATGAGTTATCTTTTCATTGCTCCTATCGGTTAGCCCATCTATCTCATCGCTAGTCATCCTACCCATTAGATATTCGAAATGATCCATTTTTTTATCTTTTGAAAAGTAGCCCTTTGGCATCTTTGCTAGATCTTCATTTGAGTAAAACTCTTTACCCTTGCTAATAACTCCAGCTGAAATTTGATCAAAAATTTTATAGTATTGCTTGATAGTATTTGCTAGATCGATATTTGCAAAGCTATCCTCTCCAAAGAGTTGGTTATCTTTTTTTGTTTCCATTGAAAAATTTATACTATTTGGATGTTTTTGATTGTGTAGCACTATTGCATCAAGAGTGCTTTTGTGGATTTTAAAGTCCTGTGGCAAGCCTGCTACTTTGTTAAAGTCAGCTCCCATAAATCCTTTAGCATCTACACTATATCCATAACCCTCTTGTGAAGTAAATTTAGCCTGATAAAGAGAGTCGATACTACTAGATGAAACAAAGTCATTCTTAGGAATAGTGGTTTGGTCTATCAAATTTATATTTGGAGTGTTAGGCAAGAAATTTGCAAAGCCCTCGTTTTTTGTCTGTTTTTGGTAGTGTGGTTTTGTTAAGATGGAGTTATAAGAGACTTTCATAGCTTACTCCTTGAAATTTAGCTTCAAAGAGTAAGCAAAAGTTGTGCCGTAGGGCTAACCGCTTTTTGGTAGCAGAGTGAAAATTCATGTGTAAAGTCTATACGAGTTTGTCTTTTGATCTAAATTTTACCAATTAGTAAAAAATAAAAGCAAATTTATAGAAAGCATCTTGTAAAATAAAACAATCCTGAAAAAATGTACCACTTTTTTAAAAAGTGTACCATACTTTTAGAAAATTTTAAAGAAAGGGAAACTGCAAAAAGGGCAGTTAAAGTATCGATAAGTAGGACATTTATGGTGTCACGGGGGAGACTTGAACTCCCGACCTCCGGCTTATGAGACCAGCGCTCTAACCAGCTGAGCTACCGTGACACTTTAAAATAAGTTTCGGATTATATAATTTTTAAACTTATTTGTAGATAAAAACCATCTTTATCTACAAACACAAAGTAAAAGCACCAAGAATCAATAAAACGTCTATTTTATGAAATAATTTTGAGCTAGAGATTTATCCTCAGGTGTGATACTAAATTTCTCTCCAGCGATACTAACTTCAAATTCATCTTCTCTGCTGGCTTTTGTATAAGCTAACGCGAGCCTTGCAGCAAGCTCTTTGTCGGCAATGCTTGCGTTTTTACTTATAAAACTAACAGCTCCCACGATGTCGTCGCTCTCTTTAAATTTCACCTGCTCAAATTTATCATTTGGATGAGCCAAAAGTGCGTTATTATCGCTCTCATCACGTCCTATTATCATTTTAGCTCCATCAACCAAGCGCAGATGCCTACCAAGTTTTAGCCACGTAACGTCGATATCTCGCATCTCTTTATCAAATTTCAAGTAGTCTTTTATCTTTACAGCAAAGCTCTCGATCGTTAGCAAGCAGCCGCCTCCAGGCGTTGCAAAGTCCTCAAAGCCAAATTCCTTCGCCAAAGCAAGTTGTGGCTTTCTATCGCGCCCGCTTATGTCAAGTAGCTTCTCTCTATCGACCCAGCCCTCGCGCTCTGGCTTTGTTGGTGGCAAGAGCTTAGCGCACATCGGACGAAGCACTAGATCGTCCTCATCATCAGCTAGGCGTTTAACCTGAAAGAGCGCGTCTCTGCGCTGGCTCATCGGCCTTTGACCCACGACTTCGCCAGTGATGATGAAATTTGCATTTTCGCTTTTTAGCATATTAAGAGCTGTTTTAAACATATATCCGTGACAATCAATACAAGGGTTAAACTGCTTGCCGTAGCCGTATTTTGGGTTAAAGAGCACGTCGCGAAGATACTCGTTTCTCATATCAACCACCTTTAGGCTAGCCCCAGTCAAGGCTGCACGGCGCCTTAAAACTTCGTGCTTCTCCTCATCTACGCCAAATCCAGTATCCATATAAAGTGCGACCACTTCGATGTTTTGATCGCTTATTATTTTCATAGAGAGCATGCTATCAAGCCCTCCGCTAAACAAAGCTAAAGCCTTCATTTTTGTCCTGAAAGTAAAATTTAAAGCCTAAATTTACTAAATCTAGGCTTTTATGAAGTTTATTTAGCAGCGTTAATTACGATTTTTTTAATGACTTCGCTTGCGGCTTTTAGGCTGCTAACTGGCAAGTACTCGAAGATAGAGTGAAAGTTATTTCCGCCTGTGAATAAATTTAGCGTTGGTACGCCCTTTGCAGAGATCGCAGCACCGTCATATCCGCCACGCATCGGCTTTATGTTTGGCGTGATATTTAGCTCACTAAAGGCATCTTTTGCTAGTTTTATAGGCAGTGAGTTTTCATCTTTTAAGAACTTAAAGACATTTTCATAGCGTGTTTTTAGCGTGATCTCGCAACGATTTCCATAAATTTTATTAAAAGAATTTGCCATCTCGCTTAAAAGCTCAAGCCTTTTTTGAAATTTCACCTCGTCAAATTCTCTAATGTCGATCTTGAGCGTCGTTTTTGCGCTGTTTCCGCTAAGCTCTTTCACCCAAAAATAGCCCTCTTTACCCTCGGTACACTCTGGCACTTCACCACCTGGCAAAAGCGAGATAAATTTATGCGCAAGAAGTAGCGAATTTACAAGCTTGCCCTTTGCGTTCATCGGATGAGCCGAAACACCTTTAAAGACCATCGTGCAGTCAGCTGCGTTCCAGTTTTCATATATTAGCTCGCCTATCTCGCAGCAGTCTAAGCAGTAACCAAAGTTGGCTCCCAGTAAATTTACATCAAGCGCCTTTGCGCCAAGCAAGCCCTGCTCCTCATCAGGCACGAAGCAGATCACGATCTTGCCATGCTTTACATCAGGATTTTGCATGAAAAAGCTAGCCATATTTACGATACTAGCGATTGCAGCCTTATCATCAGCGCCAAGTAAGCTAGTGCCGTCAGTCACTACTATATCATCGCCAACGTATTTTTTAAGCTCTGGATTGTCGCTAAATTTAAGATAGATGCATTGCTCTTCGTTTAGGCAGATGTCGCCGCCTGTGTATTTTACTATCTTCGCTTTTGTGTCGTTTTTTTGTTCGCTACTTGTATCTAAGTGCGCAAAAAAGGCGATACTTGGGGCATTTTCGCAGTTTGCAGGGATCTTTGCTATCAAGATAGCGTTATCTTGCAAGATGATATCTTTTATACCAAGCGAGCTAAGCTCATCTTTTATAAAAAGAGCCAGCTCATACTCGGTTGGATTAGAAGGCATGATGCCTTTTAATCCATTCTCTTTATTTGTCGTGGTGTTAAATTTCGTATAGTTTATAAATCTCTCTACGATATCCATCTTTCATCCTTAGATGACGAAAAATGCGATCGCCACAACAGAGAGAAACATACCTAAAAACGTTCTTTTTGCAAGCTCGACCGGGCTAACCATAGCGATACCAGCACAAACGATAGCAGCTCCAGCGATCGGAGAAGCTGAACGTCCAAGTGAGCCTGCGATTGCTGCAGCCATACCAAGCTTATCTTGCTCAAAGCCAAGAGCAGCAGCATTTGTTGTGACAGCTTCGTTAAATGCAAATGTAGCAGCGTCGCCTGAGCCTGTGACTATACCCATGATAAATGGCACAAATGTTCCGCCAAATTTAACGTAGCTTTGATCAGTTTTTAGCCATGCGATGACCACATCAACGGCTCCGCACGCCTTTAGACCTGCGACAAAGACGCCAGCTGCGATGATGATACCGATAACATCAGCGTAAGCATGACCCATGCCGTTAAAGAACTCTTTTGTGATCTTTTGTGGGTTTGTAAGCGTAGCAAAGATAGCTATGATAGCGCCAAGTATCATCGCCTCAGCAACGCCCATCTTTGTCCATGCCAAAAAGCTGTAATCTTTTGCTAGGCTTGTTCCGCCGATAATCAAGATAACAAGTGGGACAAGTGGCATAAGAGCGTAGATCAAATTTACTTTAAACGCTGACTTCTCTTCGCTTGAAGCACCGCTTTCAAGAGTGAAATTTGTACCTTTTTGATAGTCTTTAAATAATATTGCAACGATAGTTAGCATGACAACTACGATGGCAAGAGCTGTAAATGCGCTAGGAATTTGCACTTTTATGATGTCTTGAACTGTATATCCCTCGACTGTCTTTTTAACAAGGTCAGCCACATATATGTTGTGCGCAGAGCCTGGGCTTAGGACTGAGCCAAATGTGCCTGCAAAAACAGCCGCACCAGCCATCGCAGGGCGAACGCCTGAAGCCATTAGAAGTGGTATAAGCGTCGCACCAACAGCAGCCGAGCAGCCAGCAGCTGAAGGGATGGCGATATTTATAAAGTAAGTTAGCACGGTTGTTACAGGGATCAAGATAAATCCCACGTTTTTAAGTGGCTTTGTAAGAAGTGCAACAAGGTGCTTATCGCACATCGTGTATTTCATAACGAAAGCAAAACCCATACTGGCACAAATAGCTTTTATAAGCCCTGCTTTAGTCATATAGTCAGTAAAAGCACTTAGTGCCCCCATCGGTTTTAGTGCGATTAAACAAAGCACCAAACCAACACCTATTAGCACCGTTCTTGTCTCTTTTTTTAAGACTAGAAGTGCTACAACTGCAACGATGCCAAGAATGGCAGCAATTAGTTTGAATGATTCCATACCTCTCTCCTTGTTTAGATTTTAAATTTAGTTCCAACTTCTATTTTTTCTATCTCTTTTTGATACTCAAATTTTAAAATTTCGCTGTGTCCTATGACCTCAGCTTCGCTACCCGCTATAAGCAAAGCCGTGCCCTCAGGCAAAGCATAGATAGTCTCTTTTGGATTTGCTATCAAAAACTCCTCTAGCCTCTCCTCCCTGCTCTCGCCGTTATGACCTGCTAGTTTGCCGCTTATAAAGTGCGGATTGATCTGATAAGGGAAGATATTTAGGCTATCAAATGACTTTGGCATGATGATAGGCATATCATTTGTCGTCATCATCGTCTTGCCAGCGATATTTGCGCCAGCTGACCAGCCAAAGTATTTTGCGCCGTTTGCCACAGCCTCTTTTATAGGCTCGATTAAATTTAGTTTATAAAGCGTGTAAAGAAGCATAAAGGTATTGCCGCCGCCAACTGCGATACTGTTAGCGTTTTTGATAGCTGAAATTTTATCCTCGTAGTGGTGGATAGATTTTATATTTTTATTTTTTAGGCGGTCGATCACCTTTTGCTCATATTCGTCATTACTTCGTCTGACTCCAGCGTAAGGGATAAATAAAATCTCCTCCTTGCCACTCTCGCCCAAAAAGTCCTTGACCCAGTTTTTGCAGTGTCTCAAGTAGCCAGTATCTTGGTAGCTTGAAGCGCTGATTAGTAAAGCATTTTTCA
This sequence comes from Campylobacter concisus, assembly GCF_902460875.1. Lineage (GTDB taxonomy): Bacteria > Campylobacterota > Campylobacteria > Campylobacterales > Campylobacteraceae > Campylobacter_A > Campylobacter_A concisus_AA. The sequence continues at coordinate 280,110 of NZ_CABPVR010000007.1, forward strand.
TTTTTTAGCTCCATTTAGTTTGTAAGCAACCCTTAGATAGATATCGACCCCAGCGACCAAGCACTCCTCGTCAAAGTCAAATTTGCTGTTGTGATGGCCTGCTTTTAAATTTGTACCGATCATCATATATCCGCTCTTTGCGCCCCTATCTTGCAAAGCTCTCATAAAGTGAGCGAAGTCCTCGCAAGCGCCAAAGTCAAGCTCTTTAACGATCTTATCATCATCTATAAATGGACTTTGCTTTGCTGCTTCATAGAAAATTTCAGTCACCTCTTTGTCGCTATTTGCCCCGCTTGTGCCCCCAGTCATCACGACTTTGCTATCGACGCCGTAAATTTCACTCACACCTTTTACGATATCCATACATTTTTTATACATAAACTCATTTAAATTTGTATCCTCGCCCCTTGTTTCGCAGGCTAGATAGCCGTTTGGTGCTATGACGTTTCTGCCCTCGCCTGCTCTTAAAACGCCCACATTTATCCTAGTCACACCCTTTGCGTGCCTTGTGATGCCATGCATATTTAGAGCCATTTGAGCAGCGGCTAAAAGGGCGTTTGCTCCCTCTTGCGGCGCTCCTGCTGCGTGAGCTGAACGGCCAGTGATATGCACGTCAAATTTAGAAGTTGCAAGCAGTTTGTTTGTGCCACAAACTATGCCCCCATTTGTTTCTGCTTGAAAGCCGATGTGTCCGCCAAGTAGGTACTCGATGCCCTCAAGCACCCCAGCAGCCTCCATCGCCACAGCGCCTCTTGTGCCCTCTTCTGCTGTTTGAAATATAAATTTAAATTTGCCGTTAAAATCGTCTAAATTTTTAGCGATCAGCTTTGCAAGCGCTAGACCCATCGCCATGTGTCCATCGTGCCCACAAGCGTGCGTGATACCAGCGATATCTGAGCCAAAACCCTCTTTGCAAGGTCTATGAGCAGCCTCCGCGCTCTCTGTCACATCAACGCTATCGATGTCAAATCTAAATGCTGTAAATTTACCAGGCCTTTTCGTATCTATAAAGGCTGTTAGGCCTGTTAGTCCATCTTTCATATAAGGAAGATACTTTGCCTCTTCAGGACTTAGGAGCTTTTTGGCTCTTTCTATTGCTTTTTCGCATTGCTCTTTTGAGCCAAGTCCAAGCCTTGCATCAGCTTTAACGACTTTGTCACCAAGGCTTATTTCATAACCAAGATCGCTAAGTCTCTTTGCTAGTACGGCGGTTGTAAAAAATGTAAACCAGCCAGTCTCTGGATGCGAGTGAAAATACCTGCGATCCTTGATCAGCTCATCTTTTAAAGAAAGAGCCAAATTTGCTATCTTATCCATAGATTTCTCCTTATTCATTTGATAGTTTAATTAGTGCATTTGTTAAAATTTGTGTAGCTTTGAAAGCATCATCAAAATTTATAGCTTCTGCTATATTGTGACTAATACCACCAACGCAAGGTATAAAAAGCATGCCAACGCTACTTGCAAGTTTTGTTAGATTCATCGCATCGTGTCCAGCTCCGCTTGGCAAAGTAAGCGTTTTTATGCCCAGTTTAGCAGCCTCTTCGCTTAGTAAATTTATAGCATGCTCGCTAAGTTTTACTGGCTCATCACTACTTAGTTCTCTTATCTCATAACTAAAATTTAGCTCACCACTTAGCTCTTTTATAAAATTTCTAAGCTCTAAATTTAGCTCTTCTAAGCTTACCTTATCAATATCTCTTAGATCAACTCCAAGCCTTGCCTCGCCTGGTACGACGTTTAAAACGCCTGGTTTTGCATGTGCGTAACCAACAGTAGCCACAGCTGTTTTTTTGTTTTTAGCAAATTTATTGGCAGCAATTATGATGTGTGAAGCAGCCAGCAAAGCGTCACTACGCATATTCATCGGCGTTGCACCGCTGTGATCTGCCTTACCATGAATAATAATTTCAAATCTAATAGGAGCGGCGATACCGCTTACTACACCAACGCTTATGCCGCTTCGCTCAAGCACTGGGCCTTGTTCAATGTGAAGTTCTAAATATGAATGAATTGAGTGTTCTTTTAAAATAGAATCATTTAAATTTTGTGGTTCAAGTCCAAATTTACTCATCGCTTCAAAAAGCGAAATGCCATCTTCGTCTTTTAATTCATGAAGCCTTTGCAAACCAAGTTTGCCGCTTATTATCTTGCTGCCAATGGTTGCTGTCTTAAACCTACTTGACTCTTCACAGCAAAAATTTATGAGCCAAAGCGGACGCTTTAGTTTAATGCCAGCTTCTTTTATCGAGGTTAATGCTTCGAGTCCAGCCATAACGCCAAGCGTGCCATCATAAAAGCCACCATTTGGCACGCTATCTATGTGAGAGCCCACACAAACTGGCTTCTCGCCTGGCTCACAGCCATCATCATATATGGCAAAGATATTGCCAACATTGTCAATTTTAAGTTTAAAGCCATTTTCTTCTATTAAATTTATAAGAAAATTCCTAGCTTCCAAGTCTTCTTTGCTAAATGCAAGCCTTGTTAGCCCTCCACCTTTTAATGCTCCAAATCTGCTTATAGCATTAAAATTCGCCTCAAATCTTTTAAAATTTATCATAATAAATCCTTAAAAATAAAACTAATCTTAAAAACATTTATTACTTTGAACATTTTACATTTAGTTTTATGATTTAAAGCTGAATAAGTGTTAAATTTTTAAATCTAATTTTTTTGTAGTTTGTTGTGTAAGCCTTTAATAATCTCTGAAATTTTTTGCATTATTTCGATTTTATTTGGTTTTTGTGATTTTCTGGTATCTTCGCGAAACTTCTCATAGTATTTTAGCTTTAGCTTTAAAATGGCCTCTTTAAGGCTATCTTCACTAGAAGCTATGTTTGAGCTTTCATCAACATAAATTTCCCTAACAAGCACCGCGTTATCTTCAATATTTGGCAATAAAACAGCCTGAAAATAATCTTTATGATGCAAGAAGAATTTCTCCTCAAGCTCGTTTAAAACGATAGTTTCGTAATTTTTATTTGCAAGCATGCTCTTTAAAACACTAAATTCCAAAATATCAGTTTTATCTTTTTTTTGAGCCACTTGTTTATTTGTCGTTGCAGCATTTGTAAAATTTTGATCTTGCCTATTTATATATCTTTGCCTATGAAGACTAAAAGTATTTAGCTCTATTTTGAGTAAATTTGATACCAGTGATTCGTAGCTTTTTGCGATTATTGGCTTTAGAGAATTTGTAAATTCCACTATCTCTTCTAAGCATTTTTGCTTTTGCACTGGACGCGTAATATCATATTTTTTTACAATTTGCTCTATATAAAACTCGCCAAGCTCAGTCCCTGAGCCAAACATCTCTTTTAGCTCGTCGCTTCTACCTGCAAAGACCATATCTGCAGGATCTGCACCATCTTTTATAATGACAACACTTCCATCTATTTCGTTTTGAACCAAAAGGCGAGATGATTTTATAGCGGCATTTATACCAGCCGAGTCACCATCAAAACAAAGTACTACGCTTATCTCGCCTCTTTTTAAAAGTGGCAAGTGATTAGTCGTAAGCGCAGTCCCAAGCACGGCAACGGCGTTTGTAAAGCCAGCAAAGTGCAGCATAATAACATCTAAGTATCCCTCTGTGATGATGATCTGCTTCTTTTCAAAAATGCTTTGTCTAGCTAAATGATAGCCGTAAAGTAGCTTTGACTTGTCAAAAACCATGCTTTGTGGAGAATTTACATATTTTGCAGGATGATCTGAGATCGTTCTACCGCCAAAGCCAACTAGTTTTGCTGTATGTGCATATATAGGGAATGTGATACGCTCGATAAAACTAGCATAAATTCCCTTCTCGTTTTGTTTTACTATGCCAACTTCAAGCGCCTCTTTTGGCTCGATATTTTCATTTTGTAAAAGCCTAATGGTACTAGCGCTCTCCCCTGCCCAGCCAAGCTCAAATTTCTCGATCATCGCATCATTTATGCCACGAGAATAGATATATCTCACAGCAGCTTCATGCTTGAAAAATTCGCTCCTATAAAAGGCATTTATCTTTTCTAAAATATGCTTATTTTCTTTTTGTGTTGGGGCTTTGTCACTTGTGTATTCGAGGCTAAAATTTACAAGGCTAGCTATTCTTTCGATAGCTTCTGGATAGGTAAGTTTCTCATAATCCATTACAAATTTAATCGCATCTCCGCCAGCCTTGCAAGCAAAACAGTGAAAAATTTGCTTGTTTTGACTTATGCTCATGCTAGGATTTCTATCATCGTGAAATGGGCAGACGCATTTATAGTTTGCACCCATTTTTTTAACTGGCAAATAGTGCTCTATAATGTCAACGATATCGATTTGATTTTTGAGTTTTTCTATGGATTTTGGATCTATCATAAGCAAAATTATACAACCGCTTTGTTATAATTAAAGTAAAATTTTATTACAAAGTATGAGCGTGGATATTTTTTTCATTGGGCACAGAGATCCGATATTTAGCCTTATTATTTTATTTAGCATTATTTTGATGATAGCCGCATTAAGCTACGCTTGGGGTATCTTTTCGAGCAAAGATGAGAAAAAACGTATTGAAAAATTTATAAGAAAATTTGATAGCAAAGACGGCATAAGTAGCGAGCATAAACAAATGCTACAAAGCCCAGAGATAGACGCTCAAAGCCTTTGCATGCTAGGGCAAACTTTTGCCAAAAATGGTGATTTTGAAAAATCAATTAGTGTTTATCTCATAGCACTTGGCAAAGTTAGAGATAAAAATGAAAAAGAATTTATACTAAACGAGCTTGGAGAGGTCTATTTTAAGGCTGGATTTTTAAAAAAAGCTAGCGAAGTCTTTGAAAAAGTGCTTGAGTTAAGTCCAAGAAATGTGCTTGCACTTCGCTTTTTAACGATGATAGATGAAAAACTTAAAAACTACAAAGAAGCCCTTTATGCGCTAAATTCTCTTGAAGAGCTTGGTGTAAATGTAAAAGATCAAAAAGCCTATATAAAGGCTATTAGCACGCTTGATGATAGAAATTTAAGCTTTAGCGAAAAGGTAGAAATTCTCACTCGTCTTAGCCAAAATTTTGAGCTTTTAAAACGCATGATCTTAGCCCTTTTCATAAGACACAATGAAAATTTAGAAAATTTAAAAGATTTTGCTCGTTTTGAAGATGTGGTCGATCTGCTTTACAACCTAAAAACACCTATAAATTTAAGCGATCCAAAATACAAATCACTCTTTTACGCAAAGGGCGATATAGATGAGCCATGTGAAATTTATGGCTTTGAGCTAAACGTCATCAAAAAACTAAAAGACGCTAAATTTGACGCGGCTGGGTTAAGCTTTAACTACGTTTGCAAAAGCTGCAAAAACTCATTTCCTATGCACTTTTACCGCTGCCCGGTCTGCCACGAGCTAGGAAGTGTCAAAATTTTATCCCACATCACAGAAAAAGCAAGTGAAGATAGTAACACTTTTTAGTGATGGCTCGTGTCTTGGAAACCCTGGAGCTGGAGGCTGGGCATATATATTGAGATTTAATGAAGCGCAGAAAAAAGCAAGCGGCGGCGAGGCATATACGACAAATAACCAAATGGAGTTAAAAGCTGCGATAATGGGACTAAAAGCTCTAAAAGAGCCTTGTGAAGTGAGACTATTTACCGATAGCTCATACGTGGTAAATAGCATAAATGAGTGGCTTTCTAACTGGCAAAAGAGAAATTTTAAAAATGTAAAAAATGTAGAGCTTTGGCAGGAGTATTTAGAAATTTCAAAGCCTCACAAAGTCGTGGCAAGCTGGGTTAAGGGGCATGCTGGACACCCTGAAAACGAGGAGTGCGACCAGATGGCAAGAGATGAGGCATTAAAAATAAAAGATGAGAATGAAAGATGAAAATTTTAGAAGAATTTGAAGAAAGTCTTAGATATAAATTTAAAAAAACTGAACTTTTAGAAGAGGCACTAACGCACAAGAGCACCAAACAGGCGTTAAATAACGAGAGGCTAGAGTTTTTGGGTGATGCGGTAATGGATCTGCTTGTGGCTGAGTATCTTTTTAAGAAATTTAGCAAGATCGCAGAGGGCGACATGAGTAAGCTAAGAGCTGCGCTTGTAAATGAAAAAAGCTTTGCAAATATGGCAAGGCATCTAAAAATGGGTAAATTTTTAAGGTTAAGCACGGCCGAAGAGAATAATGGCGGGCGCGAGAAAGATAGCATTTTAAGCGACGCATTTGAGGCTGTGATGGGTGCTATCTACCTTGAGGCTGGACTTGATAAAGTGCGAGAAATTTCGATCGCCCTGCTTGAGCTTTGCTATCCACAGATCGACTTTGCACACCTTGAAAAGGACTACAAAACCGCTCTTCAAGAGGTCACTCAGGCCAGTCTTGGTGTCATACCAACATACGAACTCATCGGCACGTCAGGTCCTGATCACAAGAAAGAATTTGAGATAGCCTTGCTACTAAATGGAAAAGAAATTTCACGCGCCGTTGGCAGCTCTAAAAAGCAAGCCCAACAGCTTGCAGCAAAAATCGCACTAGAAAAAATCAAAAAATAGGAAAAATTTTGAATACATTTGGCAAAAAACTAACCTTAACAACCTTTGGCGAGAGCCATGGAGTGGCGATCGGTGGCGTGATAGACGGACTTCCAGCTGGGCTAAAGATCGATACAGATTTTATCCAAAGTGAGCTTGACAAGCGTCGCCCAGGACAAAGCAATTTCACAACCGCAAGAGACGAGGCTGACAAGATAGAAATTTTTAGTGGTCTTTTTGATGGTATAAGCACTGGGGCGCCGATAGGCTTTGCCATTTTTAATAACAATCAAAAGTCAAATGACTATGACAATTTACGTGAAATTTTCCGTCCAGGCCATGCGGATTTTACTTATTTCAAAAAATATGGCTTTAGAGATCATAGAGGCGGCGGACGCTCAAGCGCAAGAGAAACGGCCGTTAGAGTAGCTGGTGGGGCTTTTGCGCAGCTACTTTTAAATGAGTTTAATATAGAAATTTTAAGTGGAGTGCTTGGTATAGGCAAAGTTTTTAGCGACAAAATAGACTTTAACTTTGCTAAAAATTCTCAAATTTATGCTCTTGGCAATGAAGAAGCGATGAAAGAAGTGATAAATAAAGCTAGAAGCGAGCACGATAGCGTGGGAGCTGTGGTTTTAAGCGTGGCTAAAGGCGTACCAGCTGGTCTTGGCGAGCCACTTTATGATAAGCTAGATAGCGCTTTAGCAGCGGCTTTGATGGGAATAAACGGCGTAAAAGCCGTAGAGATCGGTGCTGGCGTGAATGTAAGCTCTATGCTTGGCTCAGCAAACAACGACGAGATGGACGAACTTGGCTTTTTGAGCAATAACGCTGGTGGCATACTTGGGGGCATAAGCAGTGGCGCCGAGATCGTGCTAAAGAGCCATTTTAAGCCTACACCTTCGATATTTAAAGAGCAAAAGACGCTAAATTTAGCTGGCGAAGTGGTAGACTTTGAGCTAAGGGGTAGACATGATCCTTGTATAGGCATACGAGGAAGCGTCGTTACAACCGCGATGATAAGGCTAGTTATCGCCGATATGTTACTACTAAATGCTAGCACAAAGCTTGAAAATTTAAAGAAAATTTACGGCTAAATCTATAAAACGAGTAAAATTTAGTGGCCTAAAAGCCACTAAATTTTAGAATCTATAAGCAAACTGAAGTTTTGCGCTGCTTTGATCTTTTTTACCAAAAGATTGTGCTATGCCAAAATTTATGAGTGTCACATAAGTTGGCGTATATCTTAGACCGACCTCAACCTCTGAACTTGTACCTTTTTGAGTTAGGCTGATCTCCTCGTCTTCTTGGATCACCGCTATTTTTGACTTGGTGTTAAATTTATACTCAGCGCTAATTTTTCCATAAGGATTAAATTTACCAGCATCATAGGCTATTTTTGAGTAAATTTTATCTCTACTTGATGTAACGCTGCTAAATTTTAATGTGCTTTGTCCGATATTTGCCTCATCGCTACCGACATAAGAGAGTGCGTAGTTTAGCCCACTATCAAGTATAAAGCTATCAAATTTTATCTTTTTGCCTACGCCAAAGCTAGCATTGTAGTATGGCATTGAGATTTTATAATCTATGTCTTTTGCATCAACCTTAATCTGGCTCCTACCAGCTTTTGCCATGAGATCGATATAAAAATCACGTGGCAAATTTAGTCTTAAAAAAATACCAAGTCCATAGTTTCTAACTCTGCCATCTATTTTGGCATCTTCATAGCTGTTATCAAATGTTGGTATAGCAAAAGCTCCAAGCATAGACTCGCCATTTTTATTTTTACTTTGCTAGAATTTACATCACTTCTATCTGTTAAACCAATATAAACACCTGATTGTCCGCTTTTTTCAATAGTAGAGCCAATTATATTAACTTCTTTATGCATCGTATTTACCCTAACTCCACTAGTAAAAATTATCCATTTTACTTATTTTGTTTCTAAAAAATTTTTATTAGAAATTTTAGCCTTAAGATCAATTTTTCAAAAACGAACTTTTACTAATTTTCATCTATAATCACCCCATGAAAAACGAAGCACAAAAATTTTATGCCGTCATTGATCTAAAGTCATTTTACGCCTCAGTTGAGTGCGTAGAGCGAGGGCTTGATCCGTTTAAAGCCGATCTAGTCGTAGCTGACGATAGTCGTGGCAACGGAAGTGTTTGCCTAGCCGTTAGCCCAGCTCTTAGAGCCAAAGGCGTGAAAAATAGATGCAGGCTTTTTGAGATACCAAAGGCTATAAAATTTATCATCGCACCACCTAGAATGCAGTTTTACATCGACTATGCGGCTAAAATTTATGAGATATACCTAAAATATGTCTCAAAAGATGATATCTATGTCTATTCTATCGATGAAGCCTTTATCGATCTTACTTCTTATGTTAAATTTTATAATACCGACGCAAAATCCATAGCCAAAAAGATAATGGATGAAATTTTAAAAACTACTGGCGTGACGGCTACCTGTGGCATGGGTACAAATTTATACCTCGCAAAAATCGCCCTTGATATCCTGGCTAAGCACAGTGATGATGGGATTGCATTTTTAGACGAGCAGCTTTATAAAGAACGTCTTTGGACACATCAACCGCTAGATGACTTTTGGCGTATCGGTAAGCAAACTAGGCTAAAGCTGGAAAAACATGGAATTTTTTGTATGAAAGATATAGCAAATGCTCCGCGAAGCTTGCTTGAGAAATTTTTTGGAGTTGATGCCTATATAACGATAGATCACGCAAATGGCATAGAGCCAACAACAATAGCTGACATAAAAGCATATAAACCAAGCACAAAATCCTACTTTAGCTCTGAAATTTTACCAAGAGACTACGAACGTTGTGAGGCAGTGATCGTGCTAAAAGAGATGGCGGATAGGCTAGCACTTAGGATGATCAACAAAGAAGTAATGGCAAGTGGAATAACGATAAATATAAAATTTGCCGATAAGCTTGAGCCACTACAGCGTGCAAGCGTTCGATTTAAAACACCAACAAATGTTTCAAGCATGCTGATGAGTTCAGCCGAAGAGTTACTCTTAAATAAGATAAAAAATGTTGGGCTGATTAGGCAAATTAGCATCAGTGCAAACGACGTAGTAAAAGAGAGCCTCGCTCACTCTAGTCTTTTTGATGATGACACTAAAGAAAAGGCGGTTTTAAAATCCCTAAATCTCATAAAAGAAAAATTTGGTAAAAACTCGGTTTTAAGAGCGATCGATCTACTACCAGAAGCCACTGGGCAAGACCGAAATAAAAAGATCGGAGGGCACAAAAGTGGCGAGTAAAGATAGAGCAAAAATTTTTAGCTCGTTTAATCCTCTCTCAACCTTAGAGCGAGCCTTGCGACAAAAAGAGCGAGAGAAATGCGAAAAACTAGAGCTTGATGAAAGCAAAGTCGATGAAATTTTTAAAAAGATAAGCGAGCTAAGGCCGGCTGATGAAGTATATGTGAGCTATCATGACGGCTACACCTATACAAGTGCTAGCGGACTAATCTCTGACGTAAATTTCAAAAATAAAACTCTTATGGTTGTAAAAACTAGGATCAAATTTGAAGATATAAATGACCTAAAAATAATTTAGCCCCCAAGCGAGGGCTAAATTTATTTAAATTCTACAAAGATTGTAAAATTTTTGGTTTAGAAAACGCAGTTATTGGTTTGATCTCGCCTTTATATTTTTCAAGATCCGCTAGTATCGTATGTCCGCAGTTGCTTTGAGCGATACTAGACGTGCCTTTGTCGCGTGTTAGGACATTGATGCAGCCATGCTTGCAAAGGCTTCTTTCGCCAAGCACTTCAGGGTCGTACCATGCACCTTCGCAAATAGCGATGACACGCTCTGGGATGATATCAGTGACAAGCGCTCCTACTAAAATTTCACCCCTGTCGTTAAAGACTCTCACTACATCACCAGTTGCGATGCCTTTTTTCTTAGCGTCGTTTGTGTTTATTAACATCGGCTCTCTAGCACAAACTTCAGCGTAGTTTCTGATTATTGAGTTATTTAGCTGAGAGTGGAGGCGATATCTTGAGTGTGGGGTTGTGATGCTAAATGGATATTTCTTAGCTTTTTCACTACCAAGCCACTCAAATGGCTCGATCCAAGCAAAGTGTGGAGCAAAGTCTTTGTAGCCAAATTTAGCAATAGTTGGAGAGTATATCTCTATCTTGCCTGATGGCGTACCAAGGCGATTTTTGTGCGGATTTTCTCTAAATGCACTAAGTCTTGTGTAGTATTTTGTCTCTTCATTGTCTTTGTCAAATTTGACATAGCCCTCTTTCCAAAACTCATCAAAGCTTGGCATTTTAAGATCTAGTGCCTTAGCTTGTTCCACCGCATCTGCGTAAAATTCTTTTGCCCAGCCAAGCTCATCTTTACCCTCAGTAAAGACCTCTTCTCTGCCCCAGCGTTTGCAAATTTGTGAGCATATCCAGTAGTCACTTCTGCTTTCGCCCATTGGCTCAACTACTGGTTTGTATGCCACGATGTATTCGCTCGATGGGACACTTTGGTTGATGTCATTTCTCTCTACCTCAAGTGCCACTGGTAAGACGATGTCGCTTAGTTTAGCTGTGCTTGTCCAGTATGGCTCAGCAGTTATTACAGTATCAAATTTACGCCATGCTTTTACGGCATTATTTACATCCTGGTGCCTTGTAAACATTGAACCAGAAGCCATATAAGCTACTCTCATATGTGGAAGTTTGATCTTAGAGCCATCATAGTCTATCTCTTTGCCAGGGTTTTGCAAGGCTTCGATTGATCTTGAAGATGGGATGGTTACGTTTTTAAATTTCTTCCACGGAGCACCATCTACGTTTTCATATTTCTCGCTTATCCTAGTGCTGATACCTTTTAGAGCAGGTGCTATCTTATCAGTGCTGCCGTTTCCGTAGTAGAGGTTAAACTCAAATCCAAGACCCTCTTTACCGATGTGGCCAAGCATCGCACTAAGTGTTACGATACCCCAAAAGCCCATCTCGCCATGATCTTGTCTTTGAAGAGATCTGCCAGCAATGATAGTGCTTGGCTCTTTTGCGAGTACAGTAGCAAATTTAGCGATATCTTCAGCTTTTACACCACAAATTTTACTAGCCCAGTTTACGTCTTTTACCACTTTGTCGGTTGTGCCAAGCAGGTAGTCTTTAAATTTATTAAAGCCAACTGTGTATTTTTTGATAAATTCCTCATCATAAAGCTTGTTTTCATAAAGATAGTGGCACATACCAAGCATCATTGCTACGTCAGTGTTTGGACGAACGATGATAGTTTCAGAGCCAAGGTATCTTGTGGTGTCGTTTTTGAAGACGCAAACACTATAGGTTTTAATGCCAGCATCTTTTATCTTTTTGATGCCAAGATAACCATCGTGTGTTGGTGGCTGCCATGAAATTTGACCAGTTACAAGCGGATCAGTGCCCCAAAATACGATGTTCTTAGCATTTTTAACCATAGCTTCCCATTTTGTAGGAGCGTCATAAACCGCACTATTTCCAAGGACGTGAGGCATGATGACAAGGCCAGCTCCAGTTGAGTAGTCGCCACTCTCTTCGACGTATCCGCCAAGCACTTTTAGCATCCTGTGACCAACAGTTCTGCCCCAGCTGATCTTACCGCTACCACCCCACCAGTAGCATTCGCCGTAGATGCTTTCAGGGCCATATTTGTCAAAATTTTCTTTTAAGGCTTTTGCAGCTAAATCAAGTGCTGTATCCCAGCTAACACGCACAAATTCTTCCTTGCCACGAAGCTCACTTTTTGCTGCGCCTTTTGCCTTTAAGTAGCTCTTTCTTACGTATGGATAGAGCACGCGGCTTTCGTTTTGGATGAGGTCTGGCAAGCTATTATTCATGGTATTTGGGAATTTATCGCCCTCAAATGGATCAACAGAGACGATTTGATTTGAGTTGGTATTTGCCCAAAATAGCCCAAATCTATTTGCGCCAAAGGTTTTGTTTTGGTCAAAAATGGTTTTTGTCACGCCTTCAATCCTACTTGCTTGTGCCGCAGTGGCTGCAAGCGCAGAAAATTTTATGAAATCTCGTCTTTTCATATTTTCTCCCTTATGAAAATTTATTTTACTTTTTTGGCATTGTGTTGTAAGTATTTGAGCACTAAATTTAGGTCAGTTTCGTCTAGTGCTACAAATTTTGCATCGACCATTCCAGCTAAATTTGCTGGCCACTGAGCCGCTGTAAAGCTGTTTGGTTCATGTAGCCTGTGACATGCCGAGCAGGTCTCTTCGTAAATTTTCTTTGCCTTTACGTAAAGCTTTTTTGTATCGCCGCCAAGTGCGTTATTTGGCACTTCGTAAACGCCCTCTGCTTGGTACCAAACCTCGCCGTAGTCATCTTCAAGATCTTTTACTTTTTTGAAATTTGCCTCACTCTCGTCATTAAAAGCTACAAAAACTTCCGGATCTTCTATACTTCTTTGAAGTTGGGCTAAATAGTTTGCCGAAACTACGCCATTAACCTTAATCTTGCTCGTTTTATCGCCTTTTTCGACGACTTCAACTGGTGTTAAAACCTCGATCTTTCCGATCATCTTGCCATCTAGCGTTATATTGGCATCTTTTGCGATAACATCGGCACTAAAAGCAAGACTACATGCTAAGGCAGGGGCTAAAAATAGCATTTTCATGTTGCAATCCTTAAAAATAAAATTTAAAAAAAATTTATAACCTAATAACTTAAAATTACATTGTTATATTTAGCTTTATTTAAGAAATTTAATATTCATTTTTATTAAAAATAAGATTTAGAAGAAAATTTATCAATGAGTTTTATTGATTGTCTTAATGATTAAAAGTATAAGCAAACACAAGCTCTGTAAAAATTTTAATTTTGGATCTAGTGAAGTAAAAATTTAACTTTACTTCACTAGCTACTATAAAAAGTATGGTAGAGCTTTTATAAACTTAAAAACTTAAATTAGTAAACTTCTTACAGAATTCAAAAATATGCTAAAAGTTACTACTCTACATTGCTAGCTATGTTAAGACTTTCTAGAGTTTTATCGTTTTAAAAATTTTTATCAAAACGCCTTATTATCAATCTAACAGCTTTGCTTATCGCCTAGCTCGCAAGCCTTTTTTCGCATTTGCTTTGCCTTTTTCGCGTCTTTTTTTACTTGCTCGTATCTGTTTTCGTTGAAATTTCCCTCATACAGCCACGCTGCTCTTGCGCAGCCGCCTACGTAGCCTAGCTTACACGAGCGCTCGTAATACTCCATCATCTCGCCTATATCGCCTCCCGTTCGCTCTATCATCCAGCCCACGTTGTAGCATCCGGGAGCGTATTTTTTGTTGCATAGAGTGTTGTTTATCGCAAACGACTGCACCTCGTCGCCCAGCTCTTCTTGTATGAAATTGGCTAGCGCCAAGCAACCGGGCAAATACTCGTAAAGGACGCAGCTAGCCTTGTAATACGCGCTAATCTTAGTCTCGCGCTCGCTCTTATCCGCGGCATTTACTAGGTTATTTTTATAAAGTTCGCCAAGATAAAAGCAACCCTCGCCGTCCCCTTTGGCGCAGGCTAGACTAAATAGCCCCTCCGCCGCGCCGTAGTCTTGCTTTAAGTTAGCCGCTACCATGCCCGCTTGCACGCACTCTTTGGTGGCGTTTAGGTCGGGGTTTTTGCATTTTTTGACCTTTTCTAGCGTATCTGCGGCTAGCAATGGCGAAAAGCCGGGCTCGCTAGCGAATAAATTTAACGCTACAAAGAGCGCAAATAATAAATTTTTCATTTTTATCCTTTAAATTTATCTAACTCCGAGTCTTGGCGATGCAAGCGGCGACGGCTTGCATCAAGGCGCCGCGAAATCCGCCTTTTTCAAGCGCGGCAAGTCCCTCAATCGTGGTTCCGCCCGGCGAGCAGACCTCGTCTTTTAGCGCGGCCGGGTGCTTGCCGCTTTGGATCAGGCGCGCCGTCCCCTCTATCGCCGCACAGACGGCGTCGTAGCAAAGCCGCCTAGGCAGTCCGCCTCGCACACCCGCATCCGCCGCAGCCTCGATAAAGGCGCAAACATACGCGGGCAGGCTTCCTGCGATACCAGTAAATGCGGCAAACCCGGCCTCGTCTATCTCGTAAATTTTGCCTATTTTAGCGATTATCTCGCGCACGGTCTCTTCCTTAGCCTCGCTAAATCCCGCGTCAAAGCAAAGAGCCGTAGCCGACGCGCCGATGCAAGCTGCTATATTTGGCATCGCGCGAGCGATATAAACGCCTTCGCCTACGATTTGCCTAGCGCGCTTTATGTCAAAACCCGGCGCCAAAAGAAGCAAAATTTTGCCCGCAAGCTCGGGCGCGATCAGGCGCAAGATAGCCTCGTAGCTGGCGGGCTTAGTAGCCAGCACGACCGCGTCCGCTTCGCGCGCTAGATCCGCTTCGCTCGCGGCTATTTTTACGCTAAATCTCTGCCGTAAGGCTTCGTTTTTGCTTCTGGCGCAGGCTAGGATTTCAAATTTCGCCTTTTTTTCGCATTCGCACTGGCTCGCGTTTTTATCCGTTTGTGCTAAATTTTCCGTCCCGCACGCCTCGCTACCGCCGTCAAATTTCTGCTCGTCCTCGGCCGAGCTTGCCCCGTCAGGTTGCGCTCGCCAAAGCGCCTCTATCATTGCGCCGCCCATATTTCCGCCGCCGATGAAGCCTATTTTTACGTTTTTCATTTCGCCGTCTTTTTTAGAGTGCCGATTTTGACCGCTTTGCCCGCGATCGCCGTATTTACCGCCGCGCTATCCGCCCAGATCGCGCCCGTAACCTGCCCAGGCGCCAAGGTATAAACGCCGCCCGTTTGCGCCTCGTCGCTCGCCTTAAACTCGTTGCCCACGACCAGCTCATAAACGACGTTCGTGTCATTTTCAAATTTGATCGCCGCTTTTAGCGTCGGCTCCATTTTCTGTTTAGCTGCGCCCGCGTACTGCTCGAGTATGTTTTTGCTAAGCTTACCGTAGACGTCGCCGTCTGGGCTTAGATATATCCGCACGACGCGCTTGTCCGAGTTTTTGCCGCCCTTTTCGCCCTTGCCGACGCTCACACTCATCTCGTAGGCGGTTTCTCCCGTCGGAAAATCCTTAAATTTAGCGTCAGGGACGAAAATGCGAACGTTGTCCGTTACCGTCTTCGTTTCGTGCGTCTGCGGCGTTATGCCAGTTAGCACGATCGTGGATTTCACATCCTCGCCTTTATCCGAAGCAAGCGTAGAGATCGGCACGCGCGTAAGCAGTGTCGTCTCGTAGCAGCCGCCAAAAATTAACGCTGCGGCGAAAGCGAAGATAAATTTTAGTTTTTTCATCGGTTTCCTTTAAATTTACGCCGATTCTAGCATAAACTAAGCATTTTTGTATTGATTATATTAAAAGTAAAAATAGAAAAGTAAGTATGGTATTTTAAAGTATAAATAGTTTTAGGATTGATAAATTTTAGATGAGAGAGAATGACTCTATTTCGTCTTGAACAAAGCCAATTTAAATAAATAATTCAAAAAGATATAAGAATTTATTTAAATCTTTTTTGCTGTTTTTAGAGTTTAATTATTAGCCCCTTTACAAAGGGGCTAGATGACAAATTTTAATTAGAGTTTTGCTTTTCTTTTGCGCTCTGTTGGGTCTAAATAGCGCTTGCGAACGCGGATATTTATAGGCGTAACCTCGACTAGCTCGTCATCCTCGATCCACTCTAGTGCGCGCTCAAGGCTTAGCTTTCTAGGTGGCACAAGCTTGATCGCATCGTCGCTACCGCTAGCACGCACGTTTGTTAGGTTTTTACCCTTGATAGGATTTACGTCAAGGTCGTTTGGACGGCTGTGCTCGCCGATGATCATGCCTACATAGACTTTTGCTTGCGGATCAAGGAAAAGCACACCACGATCTTGCAAGTTAAATAGCGAATAAGCAAGCGTTACTCCGTTTTCCATCGAAACTAAAGCACCATTTGTTCTGTGCTCCACTGTTCCACTTAACGGCCTAAACTCCAAAAAGCTGTGGTTCATAACGCCCTCGCCTTTTGTATCAGTCAAAAACTGGCTTCTAAAACCGATAAGTCCGCGTGCTGGGATCTCAAACTCGATCCTTGTTTGACCATCACCTGTTGGGTTCATAGAGACCATTTCAGCTTTTCTTTTGCCTAGTTTTTCTATGACTGTGCCTGTCGTATCGTCAGGCGCATCGATCACTAAAAGCTCGTATGGCTCGCATTTTACGCCGTTTATCTCTTTTACGATGACCTCAGGTCTGCCAAGTAAAAATTCATACCCCTCGCGGCGCATATTTTCAGCCAAGATAGTGATCTGAAGCTCACCACGGCCGCTTACTTTAAATTTGCCCTCGCCGATGTTTTCGTATTTCATCGCAATATTTGTCTTCATCTCGTTTGCAAGGCGCTCATCGATCTTATTTGATGTGACGTGTTTGCCCTCAGTACCTGCTAATGGCCCATCATTTACAGAAAATACAACGCTAAGTGTTGGCTCTTCGATATGGAGAGGATCGAGCGGATGAGGATTATTTGGATCAACGACACTATCGCCAACATCAAGCGCATCAAAGCCAGCGATCGCTACGATGTCGCCAGTGCCAGCCTCGTTAATATCGGTTCTTTCAAGACCCATAAAGCCAATTAACTTTGAAATCCTACCAGTTGTCTTTGTACCATCAGCCTTTGCAAGCATGACATTTTGATTTTTTGATATCTTACCGTTAAAAATTCTCGCGATGCCGATCTTGCCGACATAGTTGTCATAATCAAGCGTAAAAACTTGAAGCTGAAGTGGGTTCTCGTCGCTGCCGCTTGGAGATGGTACGTGAGCCAAGATAGTCTCAAAAAGTGGCTGCATATCTTTGTTTTCATCGCTTAGTTTTAGCTTTGCATAGCCATTTTTAGCAGCGGCATAAACGACTGGAAATTCTAGCTGCTCATCGTTTGCATCAAGTGCTACAAAAAGGTCAAAAATTTCATTTATAACGCGGTCTGGATCGCCTGCTGGCTTATCGATCTTATTTACAACGACGATTGGGCGAAGCCCTAGTGAAAGTGCCTTTTTTACGACGAATTTAGTTTGTGGCATAACGCCTTCTTGCGCATCGACAAGCAACAAAACGCCATCAACCATCTTAAGAACGCGCTCAACCTCACCACCAAAGTCAGCGTGGCCCGGAGTATCGATGATGTTGATCTTTGTATCTTTGTAACGAATAGCAGTATTTTTAGAAAGGATCGTGATACCACGTTCTCTTTCGATATCGTTGCTATCCATGACACGTTCGCCAACGCTTTGATGTTCGTTAAATGTTCCTGACTGCTTCAAAAGCTCATCAACCATTGTTGTTTTACCGTGGTCGACGTGTGCGATAACGGCTATATTTCGTATCTTTTCCAAATTTTTCTCCGTTTATTAGTTTGCTATTTTTCGTTTGTCAGTTTTAAAATAGGGGCAGATTATAGCCAAATTTTTATAAATTTTAAGCTGATATCAAGAAATTAATTTTTGGAATAGATTTTGCATGCTTGGCATTAAGTTTAAAAATTTGAAAGGTTTAAATGCAAGCTTATACAGCGAAAAATAACGTAGATTTGCTAGCTCCTACTGGAGGTAAAAAGCCCTCTGTTTCTAAAAAATCTCAAAACAACGGCGAATTTTTGTCGATGGTTTTAGATGCAGCTGCGAGCAAGGCAAATAGCGGCCAAAAAATCACTGAAAAAGATGTCAAAGAGATAGTAAAAACGGTTACCACTCAAAAAGAGACACTGCAAAAAGCTCAAAGCGAAAGCGCGGCAAAAATTTCAGCCGCACTTGAAGAAAATTTAGACGAAGATACAAAAAATGAGCTCTATGAAAATGCAAATTTCATGCAGCTTTTGCAAGTTTTAGAAATTCTAAATGGCAATGAAAAAGTAAGTAAATTTCCAAATTTCAGCGACAAGATCGCAAATTTCTTAAGTGTGCCTGAAAATGTCGAAGAGCTTAGCAACGTTAAAAGCGTTAGCGATCTTATCGACCTTGCTAAGAAATTTAACCTTGGCCTTGAAAATATAGAAATTTCAAATGAAGACGTGCCAAAACTAAATGAGATGTTTAAAAATTTAGGCAAGAAAGAATTTTTCACACCTATAAAGATCGAAGAGAAGCCTTTTTACCTAAAAGAGCTAAAAAACGAGGTCGAGCAAACTATCATCAAAAACGAGCCAAAAGAGGTCGTAAAGCTTGATACTTTGCTAAAAGAGGTGGTAGCAAATCCAACAAATGAAGCTAAAAATTTAGTAAAAGAAGAGCCTAAAAAGCTAGATAGTGAAGTAAAGCTTGATGATGAGATAGTGGATGTTGAGCCAGAGGAGCAGCTAAAAGAGCCTAAAGTAAAGGTAAATTTACACGAGCAAAAGGCGCAAAAAGCCCCAACTCTTGAGTCGCTACTCTTCCCTGAAAGAGAACAGCAAAAAAATGAGAATTTAGAGAGCAAAGAGACATTTAACAGCGATAATAAATCAGAACTAAATCAAATGGTAAAAGATATCGCTAGTAGTGCCAAACACCAGCTTCAAACAAAGGCTGAGATAAAAGAGACGCTTAGTAACTTCTCTTCTACACTAAAAGAGCAGGTGCAAAACTATAAAGCTCCGATCACTCGTTTTAACATCACGCTTAATCCACTAAAATTAGGAGAGGTTGAGATCACGATGGTAAATCGTGGCAACAACTTGCATGTAAATTTTAACTCAACTACGGCTACGATGAATTTATTTTTACAAAATCAAGCCGAGTTTAAAAATAGCCTTGTAAATATGGGATTTACCGAGCTTGAGATGAATTTCTCAGATCAAAATCAAAGACAAGATAAAAAAGAACAAGCAAAGAATAAATATAGCTCAAATCAAAGCGATGAGAGCGAAAACACTCAAGCGGAACAAAGCTTGCTTGAGCTAGTAATACCAAGATATATTTAGGAGAGATCATGGCTTCAGTTTCAGATATAACTACACAAACAACACAACAAAAAAACGCCGAGAAAAAGGCAAAAGCAAAGCAAGATGCGGCAGCTGGCACAGGAACTAACCCAAATGCGCAGCTAGATAAAGATGCATTTATGAAGCTACTTTTAACAGAGCTTCAGTATCAAGACCCAACAAGCCCTATGGATACTGAAAAGATGCTTACGCAAACTAGTCAGCTAGCTTCACTAGAGATGCAACAAAATACAAACTCAGCTATGAAAGAGCTTGTAAATCAGTTAAAATCAAATGCAAATGCCTATGCTATCTCAGCCCTTGGCAAAATGGTCTCAACTGGTTCAAACTCAGTTTTACTAACAGATGAGCAAAAAACTGTAAATTTTGCACTTTATTTTAAATCAGATCTTGCAAATGGCAAGCTTGAAATTAAAAATGCAAATGGAGAGGTCGTTCGTTCAATCGATATAAAAGATCTAAAATCAGGAGTTCGCAGAATATCTTGGGATGGCAAAGATGATTCTGGAAAACAATTACCAAATGGCGCATATACAGTCTCTGTTAATTACACTGGGAAAGATGGTAATTCATACAAGACTCAGGTAGGTAGCTATCCAGTTGAGGCAGTAAAATTTGTAGATGGTAAAGCCATGATAAAAATCGCAGGCGAATATGTCCCAATGGATAAAATATCTGAATTTTACGAAGGATAAAAGCCATGATGAGAGGTTTTTACAACGGAATTAGTGGTATTAAAACACAAAGCTTTGGCATGGATGTTTGGGCAAATAATATCTCAAATATCAACAACGTAGGTTTTAAAGCTTCAATCCCTGAGTTTAAAAATTTAATCAATCAACATATGGCTTCTGCTGGAAGTGGTCCAACTAACAATCAAGTAGGTCTTGGAGCTACGAAACAAACGACAGCTTTAAAGATGACAAATGGTAGTTTTCAAAATACTGATAATAACTTTGACCTAGCCATAGGCGGTAAAGGCTTTTTTGGTGTCGTTGATAAAAATGGTAGAAACTACTACACAAGAACAGGTAGCTTCGATATAGATGGGGCTGGAAATTTAGTAGATAATAAAGGCAACTTGCTTCTTGGTACGTTAACAAGTTTTACTCCAGTTACTCCAAGTGCTAATGCCCTTAGAAAATATGGTCAAACAAAAGGTACCACGCAGGCATTTACTGCAAAAGAAGAAGATCTAAAACTAGGCGATACTGGCTCACAAAAAGGCATAAATTTACCTCGTTTTTTATATATGCCAGCCAAGCAAACAAAAAATATAAATTTAAAAGGTAACCTAGACTCAAGCCTTATAACAGATAAGCGAACAACAGCCATTGATGCGGCAAATTTTAACTATACACTCGATAATACAAACAAAACTATCTCACTAAATGGGCAAATCCCGCTAAGTCAGACAAGATTTGGTGCAAAAGCAGGTGATAGCGTAGTGGTAAAAGTAAAAGACGGTGATGGTAAAATTAGTGAGTTTTCAACCACACTAGAGAGCGATGGCAGCTGGCATATAAACAATAAAAGCCTAAAATTTATGAATTTTGCTAGCTTAGATGTAAAAGCTGAAGTTACATCACTAGTTGAAGTAACTAATAAAGAAAAACTAAGCTCAGAGATATATAACAGTGATGGTACAAAGAGCTTAGTAACTATAAATTTTACAAAGCAAATCCCTCAAGGTGGCAATCAAACTACATGGAATGCCACAGCTACGATAACTGATGCTAATGGTGTTGTGCAAAATACAGCTATGGGAACACTTACTTTTGATGGTAGCGGTAGGCTTGTTACAAATACATTAACAAGCGTTGGAAACGTTGCTTTAAATTTTCTTGGCGATGGAGATGCGAATGTCTATAATGGAATAACAAGCTCGGCCAATTCAAAAAAAGATTTTGTAATAAAAGCAGATGGCTACGCCGAAGGAAATCTCACAAAATATAGCGTCGATGACCGTGGAAATATCATGGCAAATTTTGACAATTCTCGTTCATTTATAGTTGCAAAAATAGCTCTATATCACTTCCAAAATGAACAGGGTGTATCAAAAGTGGGTGATAATCTCTATGAAGCAACTCCAAATTCAGGTGAAGCATTTTTTTACAAAAATAAAGCTGGTGAGACTATTTATGGCTCACAAATTCTTGCAAATAAACTTGAAATGAGTAACGTCGATCTTGGTCAAGCGTTAAGTGAGGTTATAGTCACGCAAAAGGCTTATGAGGCTAGTGCAAAAAGTATCACAACAAGCGACGAGATGATTCAGACTGCTATTCAGATGAAGAAATAATTTTTATGCTAGTTGATGATTAAAAATTTAAAATGAATGATAATTTTAAGAATAGAGTTTGACTTCGCTTATTAAAAACTCATAAACTCTTTGCTGAACTAAAATCTCTTCCTCACAGCCACTCATCAAGCGACGAAGATGAGAAAAATCTATTTTTTTGGTGTATCTTTTGTGATCTTTTAGGTCTTTATCAATGCTTAAAAGTAGTGCATCAAGTGTGATTCTATCGTTTCTTTTAACTCTTACTACATACTCTTTAACAGTTTGGATCAAAAAGTCTTTTCTTGTTTGGTCATTTTCATAAATTTCATTTGTAATGTCATTTAAAACAAAAAAATCATCTTCGTCTGGGTCAAATTTAGCAGAGATCATAGCAGCAAAAATTTTTGCACGAAATTCTAAAGATTTGTGATGATAGATAAAAAAATCTCTAAAAGCTGATAAAAAACGAAGTTTAAACTTTCCAGACATTACTCTACTTTTTATGAAATTTGGGCTGATTATATACTTTTAAAGCTAAATTTTTAAAAAT
>NZ_CABPVR010000007.1:302429-307868 GCF_902460875.1 Campylobacter concisus
AAATTTAAGTATAGTTTCTGTATGATTGCGAAGCTCCTTCTTAGACCTGTGCAATGCTTTTTATGAGCACCGCTTCAGGGTGGGAACACAGCAGAGCACTTGTATTAAGTGTGTGCCGCAGTTATCTGAGAGGGGGTCTTTCTAAACCAAAATGCTCATTAAAATCATCGCAAATTTCTAGAAAATCCACTCCATCAATCTTAGGTTTTTCACTAAAAAATTTATACATATTATTAAAGCCATCAGTTAGCTCTTTTGACTTGACGCCGTAGCTTATAGAAATTCCAGCTTCTATGTAGGCTGAGAGTTTGTCGCAGTATTTTAGCGCTTTGCCATCGATCGGATTAAATTTATCCTCATTTACGTTTTCCATCGTCCCTTCATGGTAGATGATTTTACGCTCATAAGTTCTATTTTCAAACTCATCTTTTATAAATTTCTCGCCATCTTTTCTAATACCAAGGATGTAGCTAAACTCATCTTTGATCTTTTCAGGCACAAATGGCAAAATTCTCTCATCAATAAGCCTCATCTCATACTCGCTGATGATCTCATTTAGCCCCTTTACGCCGTATTTCACAGGGCTTATGATATCTCTTGTGAGGCTCTCTGGTAGGTCGTGAAATAGTGCACAAAAGAAGTTATTTTCTAGGCGTTTTTTGCAAGCTTTTGCTTTTAGTGAGTAAAAGTAGCTAAGTATTGCAACAACTAGCATATGTCCTAAGACCGCAGTTTCAGGAATGCGAGGCGTTTGTGCCCAGCGCTTTTGAAACCTTAGCCTACCGCTTAGATCAACAAGGCGGGCTAGCTTTTGATTCATAGCGATCTTTCTAACGCCGATTAACTCGTAGTAATCCTCCATCTCCTCTTCAACCTTCGCCTTAAGCTCGTCGATATCGCTTAAAAATTGGCTCGTTTGATAGACGATAGAAAATTCCCACCTCGTGGCAAGATAGCTCGCTGCTTTTAGTATAAGGCGCTCTTTTTCGTGAGTTTTATCATTTTTAAAGTGGTTTTTAAATCTCTCTAAAAATTTGCCATCTTCGATTTCTGAAATCAGCCCCTCTAGGTTGCTTAAGACCCAGCTATTTATCTGCTCTTTTTTTGTCTTTTGGATGTGGTGAAAGACGTCAGGGCGTATGTCTGTGACTACGACCCTACTTAAAAACTCAAAAATTCCAGCCTCGATGATGTAGTTCATGTCGGCGTTTTGCTCTTGTTTTGCAATGAAATAAGCGATGATAAATTTATGAGCCTGCTTGTCAAGCTCAACTAAATTTGCCATCTTTGGATAGTCGTTCCAACGTGATATAGATGCTGCTTTAAAGATATGTTCTATAAGCTTAGCACTTATCATTATTTATCCTTTTTGACTACTTTTGGCTTCTTATCATCTGCGTAGCTTATCTTTCTAAAGCCCTCTTTGTTTGAGCTTCTTCTTGGTTTATCATCTTTTTGAAATTTATCATCTCTGCCACCTCTGCTGCCACCAGCTCTACTGCTGCCCCTGCTACTGCCACGATCACTCGTACTACGTCTTTCGCGTGGCTTGTCGCCAAAGCTACTTCTCTCTCTAGTTCTTGGAATAAATTCTTTCTCTTCAGCTGGCTTTTTCACCACTAGATCAGAGCTGATCTCAATAACTGTATGGACGTTTCCACGAGGGTTAAAGTCGCCAACTATCTTCATAAATTTTGGCTCTAGTTTTTTCTCTAAAACAGAGTAAATTTCATTTATACTATCTTCGTGGCTGATATTGCGGTTCATAAAACTATTTATATAAAGTTTTATCGCTTTTAGCTCGACTACAAGCTTATTTGGTATGTACTCAAGATAGATCGTCGCAAAGTCAGGATAACCAGAGCGAGGGCAAAGGCAGCAAAACTCAGGCAGAGTGATCTTTATGACATAGTCCCTTGTCTGCTTATTTTCCCAGACCTCAAGGTCACTCTCTACGTCAAATTCTTTCAAAATTTTCTCGCCATATTTCATATCTAGCTCTTCGCTCATTTTTTATCCTTTATTTTTTTGCTAATTAGATCAAATTTAAATTTGATCACCTTTTAAATATCTAAGTGTTTAACGTCTTTTGCGTGGTCTTGGATATAGTTTCTTCTTGGCTCGACCTCATCGCCCATGAAGAGATTAAACGTGTCAGAGGCGCTTATAGCGTCGTTTATATCGATCTTTAAAAGTCTTCTATTTTCAGGGTTCATCGTAGTCTCCCAAAGCTGCTCTGGGTTCATCTCACCAAGACCTTTGTAGCGCTGAATATATGCACCTTTTTTCGCATTTTTTTCTACTTCATCAAGCACGTCTATAACGTCACTATGCAAGTCTAGGCCACGCTCTTTTATCTTTTGGCTGATGTAAAGCGCCTCTTCATAAAGTGGATTTGTAAATAAATTTTCATTTACTACAAGCTCTTCTAGGCCACTTTCAGTTTGGACATAAATTCTAATCTCATCTTCGCTAACGTAGTGGTTTAGGATGTTGTGACCCTCAGCTTTTAAGAAATTCTTTAAAATTTCAAAAATTTCATTGTAGCTTTTTGAGACGATGTCCGGATTTTCTATCATATAGCGAATCGCTGAAAGGACGTTAAAGCGTTTTTCAAGCTCTTTTAAGACGCTTCTATAAGCTGCAACAATCTTTAAAAAGTCAATCAAATCCGCACTGCCGATACCCTCTATATCAACACCCTCGATACCAGTTTCGATAAGAAATTCGTTTAATGCCTTTTCATCTTTTAGATAAATCTCTTTCTTGCCTTTTTTATAGCGGTAAAGTGGCGGCTGAGCTAGGTAGATGTGGCCGTTTTCTACAACTTTATTTAAAAATCTAAAGAAGAAAGTTAAAAGAAGTGTCTGGATGTGGCTACCATCGACGTCGGCATCGGTCATGATGATGATCTTATGATATCTAAGCTTCTCAGCGTCAAATTCATCTCCGATGCCGCAACCTAGCGCTGTTATCATATTTTTTATCTCGTCAGACTTTAAAATTTTATCCAGTCTTGCCTTTTCAACGTTTAGAATTTTACCCTTAAGCGGTAATATTGCTTGGAAAACTCTGTCACGTCCCTGCTTAGCAGAACCGCCCGCAGAGTCGCCCTCCACTAGATATAGCTCGCTAATTACTGGGTCTTTGCTCTGGCAGTCAGCTAACTTACCAGGGAGTGTGCCTACGCTCATGCTCTCTTTTTTGCGAGTTAGATCCCTAGCTTTTTTAGCAGCTTCGCGGCCACGTGCAGCCATTAGGGCTTTGTCCATTATCGCTCTTGCTTCGATAGGATTTTCTTCAAAATACTTTGTAAGAACATCAAAAACCATCTTTTGAACGATTGGTTTTACGTAGCTTGATCCTAGTTTACCCTTTGTTTGTCCCTCAAACTGAGGCTCAGGCACTTTTACGCTCACAACAGCGATAAGTCCCTCGCGGATATCTTCGCCAGTTATCTTTGTATCTTTTTCACGTGCAGCAGCGTTTGCTGAGACATAGTTTGTGATAACTCTTGTAAGGCCCGCTCTAAATCCAGCTTCGTGTGTACCACCATCTGGAGTTTTGATGTTATTTACAAAGCTTAGTAAATTTTCACTATAAGTGTCGTTGTAAAGCAGGGCAAAATCAACCATAACATCATCTTCGCCGCCGCTAAATGATACTGCTTTACTAACAGCATTTGCTTTGTTCATATCAGTTACAAAGCTCTCTAACCCGCCCTCGAAATGAAAGCTCTCGCTTCTGCCATTTCTTTGATCTTTAAAATTTATAGTTATCTTTGGGTTTAGATAGGCTAACTCGCGAAATCTTTTTACTAAAATTTCATCATCAAATTCTGTCACTTCAAATATACTATCATCTGGCCAGAACTCAACTTGCGTACCTGTGCGGTTTGTAGTTTTTATCACTTCAAGATCGCTTTGAGGGATACCTTTTGCAAATTCTTGTCTATGAAGCTTACCATCACGCTTGATATTTACGACTAGCTTTTTAGAAAGGGCATTTACAACAGATACACCAACACCGTGAAGACCACCAGAAACTTTATAAGTGTCCTTATCAAATTTACCACCAGCGTGAAGAACAGTTAAAACAACTGTCGCAGCTGAAATTTTCTCAGTTGGGTGCATATCTACTGGGATACCACGGCCATTATCGCTAATGATAGCTGAGCCCTCACGTGTAAGCTCAATGTCTATCGTATCGCAGTATCCTGCCATTGCCTCATCGATAGAGTTGTCAACAACTTCATAGATCATATGGTGAAGACCACTAATGTTTGTATCGCCTATATACATGCCTGGGCGTTTCCTGACCGCCTCAAGCCCTTTTAGTACTTTAATATTTTCTGCGCCGTAATTATTTTCCATAATCTTGCCTTATCTTATAAATTTATCGGCATTATTACTGTTGTTAATTCTTTTGAATTTACAACAAATGCTAGTGAGCTTTCATTAAATCCAAGCTCAAAATTTTCATCTTCGATACTAGTTAAGAAATCAAGCAAGTATCTATTTTTTATGCCTATAAAGAATTCATCTTCTAAGCCAGTTTGATAATCAATCATAGTTTTTGCTTCAGAGTTATCTTCTATAACACTTTCAAATGTTATGTTGTCTCTTGCAAAAGTTATTTTCATTGTATCACTTAGCATTGAGATAGTTTTTATACCCTCTATCATCTTATCTCTACTTAGTTGAAGTCTTTTTCTTACTTCTTTTGGTATGACACGCTCATAGTCTGGAAATTTACCATTTATAAGTTTTGTGAAAAACTCAAAATTTTGGCTTTGAGCGATTAAGATATTTTCATCATAGTAAATTTCTATCTTGTCAAAAAATAGTTTTTGTATTTCATTTATAGCTTTTTTAGGGATTATAAGTGAAAATTCTTTTTTAGTTGGTGTTTGAAATCTAAATACACTAAGTCTTCTTGTATCAGTACCAACGATATTTATAAAGTCTTTTTTAATATCAAGAAAAGCTCCGTTTAGTTCAAATTTTGGGTTATTACTATCAATACTTGGTAAAATTTTCTTTAAACTTCTTCCTAACATAACAGCGTCAACGTCAAATTTTGATTTACCTTCAATCGTTGGAAACTCTGGAAAATCTTCAAATTTATACATTGGAAGTTTATATTTTGAGTTTTTTTGTTTTATGTAAAGATAGTTATTTACAGTTTCTAACATCACTTCTTCGTCTTTTAGACTTTTTATAATGTCAAGTAGTTTTTTTCCATTTGCAGTTGCGTAACCTTCATCAACGATTTTTACATTACTTAGCTTATATGCTAGACCTATTTCATGATCAGTTGCTTTTATGTTTAAAACTCCATCTTTTGCCGAGATATAAATGTGAGAAGTTATAGCACTAAGATCTCTTTTTTCAAGATATGGATTTGTATTTGTTACTATGCTTTCAAGCATATTTTTGT
>NZ_CABPVR010000007.1:308284-318486 GCF_902460875.1 Campylobacter concisus
AGCATATTTTTGTTTATTAAAACTTTCATTAAAAACTTCCTTCTATTTTTAAATTTAATTTTTTTGTTTTAGTAGGTGATGTTAAAAAGTGAAAAGTGCTTTTAAACATCGAAATACAGCTATTTAAAATGTGAAAAATTATATTTTCTTTTTCACATTTATTCACAAATTTCATATTGTATTTTATCCTTTTGTCAAAATTTTGTTTTTTAATTCAGTAACTTTTAGACTAAAATTTCATTAGTTTGTATTAGCTCATTTATCTTTTTAATATTATGACTAACAGCACTGTGATCTTTCATACCAAAATAGTTTGCGATTTGTGGCATTGAGTTTGTTGTAAGCATCTTTGCAAGATATATGATGATGCGTCTTGCTTCTACGATATTTGTAACTCTTGATTTGCTTTTTATATCACTTTGTTTGATATTTAGTTCTTTACTAACTATTTCAACGATAGTATCGAAATTTATATTTTCACGTTTTTCTTTGATCAAATCTTTTAATATACTTTTTGCAAGATCAAGTGTGATCTCTTCTTTCATAAGAGTTTTAAATACGTTTAAATTTATGATAGCTCCCTCGATCTCACGGATATTATCTCCCATATTTGTAGCTATGTAGTTTATGACCTCTTTATTTAGATCGATTTTATCAAACTCGCATTTTTTGATGATGATGGCTATCTTTGTATCAAGTTCAGGCGGCGTAATATCAGCCATAAAAGCCTTATCAAATCTTGAAATCATCCTATCTTCAAAGCCTTTTAGAGTTTTTGGAGGTCGATCTGAAGTCATAACTATTTGACCATTTTTTGCTAAAAGCTCATTATATGTGTTGAAAAATTCCTCTTGGATTTTATCAGTTTTACCAAGAAACTGCACATCGTCTATTAGTAAAACATCACAGTTTCTATACTTTTCACGAAATTTTGGCATTGAGTGGTTATTTATGTGACTGGTAAAATCTATCATAAATTGTTCGCTAGTTACGCAAATAACGGTTTTTCCTTTATTTAGGCAGTGATTTCCGACTGACTGGAGTAAGTGAGTCTTGCCAAGTCCCGTCGTGCCATAGATAAAAAGTGGATTATAAAGTACGCCAGGTTTTTCAGCGGCTGCTTTTGCGCTTAAAAATGCGTATTGATTTGACGCTCCACAGACAAAATTTTCAAATGTGTAGCTTGGATTTAAAATGCTACTTTGCGTTTTTATCTGCTTAACATTTATTTGATTTTGTTTTGATACCTTGCTACTTTTAGTAGATGAAATTTCTATATTTGGTTTTATGCCTGTTCTAACTTCATATAGATGAGCGATTTTATCAGCATATCTTGTATTTATAAATTTAGCCATTAACTCATTTGGTGCAGTAAATACTATAATATGATCGTCTGAAGCCTTTTCGTTAAATTTTAATTGTTTGATATAACTTTGGTATTCTTCAGGTGAAATTTGTGTTGAAAGATTTTCTAAAATTTCGTCTGCTATCAAATTTTTATGCCTTAAATTTCGAGAATTTTTATAGTGATACTATCTTAATTTTAATAAAACCTTTGTTAAACTCCGACAAACTTTTTCACATCGTGAAAAAGTCGTGAAAAAGTATTGAAAAGATAGTGATGAAAATTTTAGGAATCGATCCAGGAACGAAGAATTGTGGTTATGCAATACTTGAAAAAAATAAATTTAAAACTACTCTTCTTGAAGCAGGACTCATAAAAATAAAACCAAACACACTTCAATATCAAATTACCGAGCTTTGCGAGGGACTCGACTTGATTTTTAAAAATCATAAATTTGACGAGGTTGCGATTGAAGATATATTTTTTGCTTATAATCCAAAAACGGTTTTAAAGCTCGCTCAGTTTCGTGGAGCACTTAGCCTTAAAATTTTACAGCTTCATGGTGATTTTGCCGAATATACGCCACTTCAGGTTAAAAAGACGGTCACTGGCAAGGCTAAAGCTGATAAAGAGCAAGTAGCGTTTATGGTGAAGAAAATTTTAGGTATAAATAAAGAGATAAAACCACTTGATATCACAGATGCAATCGCGATCGCGCTAACTCACGCAAATAATTTAAGAATAAGCTAAATTTGATAGGAAAAAGATGGCAATAGTAAAAGCATTATTAATTGGCGAGGTGAAAAACTATGGCTCGCAAAGTGCTACTAATAAGCTAAATACACCATGGAGTTCAGCTATATTTAAAGTAGCTCAAAATGGTGAAATTTTTGCAAATGAACTTGGCTTTGTGGGCGATAGTGTCGCTGATATAAAGCACCATGGCGGTCCTGAAAAAGCTATATTTGCAAATTCGTTTGCAAACTATGCTCAGTGGGAGAAATTTTTAGGATTTAAAAATTTAGCTTATGGAGCTATGGGGGAGAATTTATGCATTGATGGATTTGATGAGAGTAGTGTCTGTGTAGGTGATATACATAAAATCGGCTCATTAGTCCTTCAAGTATCGCAGCCAAGAAAGCCTTGCTTTAAGCTCTCAAAAAGATGGGGTAATGAAAATATGGCTACTCACATCTTTGAAACTGGTCTTACTGGCTGGTACTACCGCGTAATAACACCAGGATCGTGCAAAGTGGGCGATGTGATAGAAGTTATAGAAAAAGATCCAGTTCATATGAGCATTTTAGAGATAAATAGGCTCTTTTTTACACCAAATGAAAATTTAAATTTACTAGAGAAATTTAACTCTCTTACTACTCTTCCAAAAAGTTGGTATGGTGACATGGAAAGACGTATTCAAGGTATTTATAGTACGGAATATATGAGAAATTTATAATAGTAAGTAAAAGTTTTGTTATTTTAATACTCACAAACATTCAGATATTACAAGGCTTATGTAAAATTTTTCATGAGCCTTTAAATTTTTAAACATTTTTTACGATAGAATTACCAAAAATTTAAAGGAGAAGATATGCCATTACTTGATAGTTTTTGTGTAGATCACGTAAAAATGCAAGCCCCAGGAGTAAGACTAGCAAAAAGTATGAAAACGCCAAAGGGTGATGATATCAGTGTTTTTGACTTGAGATTTTGCAAGCCAAATGAAGAAATTTTGCCAGAAAAGGGCACTCACACTTTAGAGCACCTTTTTGCTGGCTTTATGAGAAACCACCTAAACGGCAATGGAGTAGAGATCATCGATATCTCGCCGATGGGCTGTAGAACTGGCTTTTATATGAGTTTGATCGGCACACCTAGCGAAGAAGCTGTAAAAAAGGCATGGTTAGCCTCTATGAAAGACATCTTAGAAGTCAAAGACCAAGATAAAATCCCAGAGCTAAATAAATTTCAATGTGGCACTTACAAGATGCACTCACTTGATGAAGCACACACTATAGCAAAGAAAATTCTTGATCAGGGCTTAGTTATCATAAATAACGATGAGATTAAGCTTGACGTTGATGCTATGGGACTAAAAAAGCACTGATTTGAAGCCAGCTAAACAAGAAAATCAAGCCTATTTAAAAGAGCAAATTTTAACCTATCTTGGTAACAAACGCTCTCTTTTAGGCTTTATAGATCTAGGCGTAAAATACGCAAAAGACGAGCTTAAAAAAGAGAAGCTTAGCTGCTGTGATCTCTTTAGCGGAAGTGGCGTGGTGGCTAGGTTTTTAAAGCAAAATAGCGAATTCCTAGTCGCAAACGACTTGGAACTTTACAGCTTCATCACAAACTCATGCTACCTGCAAAACGCCACAAATGAACTAAAAAATGAGATAAATTTCTGGCAAAAAAAGCTTGAAAAAGAGATAGAAAATAACCTTTCTGAAGGCTTTATAACAAAACTTTATGCCCCACAAGATGATAAAAATATTACCGAGGGCGAGCGGGTCTTTTACACAAGAAAAAATGCTATATTCATCGACACTGCAAGAAGGCTCATAGATGAGCTCTTACCAGATGAAATGAGAAAATTTTTCATAGCTCCACTTCTTTATAATGCAAGTGTGCATGCAAATACAAGTGGAATTTTTAAAGGTTTTCATAAAAATAAAGAGGGCATTGGCCAGTTTGGTGGCAGGGGGCAAAACGCCATTTCAAGGATCACTTCTGATATAAATTTGACTAAGCCAATTTTCTCAAATTTTAATGTGCCTTTTGAGGTCTATCAAAAGGACGCAAATTTGCTCGCAAAAGAGCTTAATGGACTTGATCTAGTCTATCTTGATCCACCTTATAACCAGCACCCATATGGCTCAAACTACTTCATGCTAAATCTCATCGCAAGCTATGAAGAGCCAAGCAATATTTCAAAAGTTTCAGGCATCGCAAAAGACTGGAATAGATCAGTCTTTAATAAAAAATCGTCAGCAAGCGAGGCATTTTTCGAGTTGATAACAAATTTAAAGGCAAAATTTGTACTCATTTCGTTTAACTCAGAGGGCTTTATCAACCAAGATGAATTTGATCAAAACCTAAATAAAATGGGCAAGGTTCAACTACTGCGCCAAAAATACAATGCCTACCGCGGCAGCAGAAATTTAAAAGCTAGAAACATCCACGTAGACGAACTTCTTTACGTTTTGAAAAAGTAAATTTAGCTCCAGTTTCATCACTTCTAAAATCGCACTAATTTAAATGTTAGTTTTGCTCATCCTCTGGCAAGCACTTCTCAAAGATAAATTTATGCTCTTTTGGCAAGGCATCGTAGATGGCATTTGCTAAATTTCTTATCTCCCAAAGGGCTGATTTTGAGCTTCTTAGAGAGATGAAATTTTGTAAGCTTCTAGCATTTATGCTCCATGTAAGCTCAGTTTTATAGCACTCTGGCAAGCAGTATTTGACTATATCAAGGCTTTTTGTAGTTGAGGCTAAAATTTCGCGCAAATTTTCAAGCGCTTTTATGCTCGCGTTATCGACTAACTCATCATTTGTTAGCACGATAAATTTAGCCGCACGCTCAAACTGCCCTACTTCAAATTTCTCCTCTTTTTTTAGCTCTTTTAGCGTGTAGCGGGTTGATTTGACACTTAGACTTGCCAAGCGGTGACGAGCTAGCTCTTGAAGTAGCGCACGAGAGATACCTTGAATGTAGAAGTTATAGTATAGGTGCTCTAGCGTCGAGGCGTGTTTAAATTTATTACCTACTCTATCTATTAGCTCAACATCTTTTTCTCCACCGTTGTCGCCTTTTTCAAAGCTTTGCCAGCATGTGCGGATCGCATGTGAGCAGATATTTAGTGGAGTGTGATTTAGTAGTGTTACTTGCATTTTTTCTCTTTTGTAAAATTTTTTAACATTTTACAAAAAGAAGGCTGATTTTATTTGTAAATTTAAAGCATAAATTTCAAAGGGAGACAAACGCTCCCTTTTGTAAAAGTCTTAGTTATTATTGTTTTAATTGAAGAAGTGTATTTAGCATCTCGTCACTTGTTGTGATCGTTTTTGAGTTTGCTTGGAAACCTCTTTGGATTACGATAAGATCTGTTAGCGCACGGCTTAGATCGACGTTACTAGCTTCAAGTTTTGAAGCTGCGATCGTTCCCTTATCGCCTGTGCCAGCTGCACCGATAACTGCTTCACCTGAGTTTGCGGTTTGTGAAAAGACATTTCCGCCCTCACTTTGAAGACCTTCGTTGTTTGTAAAGGTAGCAAGTGCTACTTTGGCTAGGCCAAAGCTTTGTCCATTTGAAAATGAGCCTATTATCGTTCCGGTCTCATCTATTTTTATGCCATTTAGAGTGCCACCTGTGTAGCCATCTTGTGAGATTGACTCAGTTGATGAGTCTTTATCAAAGCTTGTTAAGCCGTTAAAATCAGTTCCAAGACCAAAATTTAGACTAATGTTTTGGCCACTTTGTGAGCCGTTGTTAGCTGAAAATGTTATCGTTGCTGGATGGAAACTTGCAAGTGAGCCATTTGCGTTAAATCTAGCTGTTCCAGTTATAACGTTATCTGGACCTTCACCTGTGTAGTTTATCTTAGCTGGCTCTGGTACTTGTATAACCATGCTCCACTCAGTTCCGCCATCTGTTGTAGTACCTGTCTTTGTCCATTTGATACTAACTGTGTGTTTTGAGCCAAGTGAGTCAAAAATTTCTGCCGTTGAGCCGTGGCTTGACATCATCATCTTTCCACTTGCTCTTAAAGCTTGGCCCGGGCTTAGTGCGCCATCAAGTGCTTTCATAATAGTTGTAAGCCTAACGTTTTCATTTATAGCTGAATTATTTGTACCTTGAGCTGGCTTTGTAAGACCAGTTGTTGTCATATAAAGTGCATGATCTGCTACTTCGTTTGATGGATTTTCTAGTTGAAATTGACCTAGTTTATTTACAGTGATCTTTACACCATCATTTGTATCATCACCTGCAAGTGCTTGAAGTGCCGCGATACCAGCTGCGTGTTTTGCATCCGGAGTACCAGTTGTATTGTTATAAGCAGTATTATAAGCTGTTTGATATACGGTGCTAGTTATGGCTGCCCCGCCAGTTCCAGGCGTTCTTCTATGTGCCGCTATTGCTTGTTTTGCAGCATCAAGTGCGTCTGAATTTGCTCTTATTTGACCATCACCGTTGTAGTCAATGTAGTTCCTTGCATCTTTTTGCATAGCAGCACGAAGATCTTCTGTTGTAGTTACTTGCCTTTCTTTCGCATCATTATATTCGTGAACTGCTGTTGTTTGTGAACTTGTATAGACATATTGATAAGCTGTGATAATATCTCGATTTTTTAAACCGCCATTTGCCACTCCCATTGCTGTCGTTGCTGCTACTAATTCATCACCAGTATTGACAGTTAAGTGAATATTTTTTGTCTCTTTTGTAGTACCTGAATTATTTCTATTTATAAGTGTTAGTTTATTACCTTCTGAAATTTCAGCTCTAACACCAGTTTTATTGTATTGAGCGTTAATAGCGGCTGCAACATCACTTATATTTGTTACATCTCCGGTTATATTTACACCATTTAATGTTATATTTAATTTTTTTGCAGTTCCATTAGTAAGTGAACCAATATTATTTGGTAATCCACTACCTATAGTAAATTTTTCAGTTTTAGCATTTGCGTAGCTTACCCAGATACCTTGTCCATCTCTTAAAGCAAGGCCATTTCCAAGCTCATCAAATGTAACACCAAGATCGACGCCACGCTCTGTTAGGCTTTGTTCTTTTCTTGAGTTCGTATAAAACTGATCGTTATTTACATCATTCTCGTTGTGGACTTCGTTTGGATCTAAAATTCCGTCATTGTTATAGTCACGTCCACCAGCAACCGAATCTAGTGAATAAATAGGAGTGCTTCTTTGGTCGATGGTGTTGCCTGAGTCAAGGTTGCCTTTTATCTTTACTTCTGTTGTAGCTCTTGCCGGAGTTGTAAGACCCTCTTTGATCACAATATTTTTTATCGGACCTGTTGAGTCGATAGTGCCAGTCTCTTCATCTCTTGTCCAACCTTGAACGACATAGCCACTATTGTTTACAAAATTTCCCGCTTTATCACGGACAAAGTCACCATTTCTTGTATAGTATCTTGTAGTTCCACCATCTGGAGATACGACGAAGAAACCATTTCCTTGAAGTGCAAGGTCTGTTTGCTTATCAGTAGATGTCAGTGTGCCTTGTGAGAAAATTCTTGTAGTTGAGTTTATAGTCGTTCCTAGACCTATTTGCATAGCATTTTGACCGCCTAGCTGACCTTGTGGAGCAGTAGCGACTCTTGGAGTTTGGCTTAGTATATCAGCAAAATTTGCACGGTTGTATTTATAACCATAAGTATTGACGTTTGCGATATTGTTGCCTTCTACGTCCATGGCTATCTGGTGGGCTTGTAGGCCTGAAACACCAGACCAAAGTGATCTCATCATTGACTTATCCTTTTTGCGTTTTAAATTTTTATATTTTTTTAAAAGCAAAAGATGTTCCAAAAATTTATATTGATAAAAAGCAGAAGAAATAAAAAGAATTTTGGCGTAATTAACGCCAAAATTTATCCAAGTATCATAGCTCCTACGATGCCACCGATGATAAGTGGGATGTTAAAAAATATAAACGTAGGCACACAAGTATCATATATGTGGTTGTGCTCGCCATCAGCATTTAGACCGCTTGTTGGCCCAAGTGTGCTATCGCTTGCAGGACTTCCAGCATCTCCTAGAGCTGCAGCTATACCAACTAACAAGATGATGGCTGGTACGCCAAAACCAAGGCTAACGCATAGTGGCACATAGATAGAAGCTAAGATAGGTATCGTGCCAAAGCTAGTGCCTATACCCATTGTTACAAGTAAACCAATAAGAAGCATCAAAAATGCTCCGCCTATCTTGCCGCCAGATACCAAGCTAGCATATTTTACAAGCTCGTCTATGCCACCACTCTCTCTTAGGATAGTGCCATAACCTGCAGCAACTAGCATGATAAAAGCGATAAATCCCATCATAGCAAGGCCATTATCCATGATCTTATCTACTTTTTTGTATTCGATACCACCAAAAACAACCATTACCAAAAGTCCAAGTAGTGCGCCAAGAGGTAGCAGCTCAGTATAAATTTGCACACCAAAAGCCACAACTGCACCAGCTAAAACCGCCCACTCTTTTTTAGTCATCTCAAGGCTTTTTGCGCGCTCGATCTCATCAAGCTCTTCTTTTTCAAATTTTGAAGTTTTATAAGCTCTTTTTTTACCGTAAAAAAGTATGGCAAGGATAAGTCCAATAAGCATCGAAGCGCCGCCTATCCACATAACAGAAGAGATATCAGAAATAGATGTGGTTATGCCGTTATTTGCTAGCTCTTTTTTTAAGATATTGTGAAAAAGCAGACCAAAGCCAACGCTAAGGCTTACATAAGGTGCTTGAAGACCAAATGTCAAAGCGCAAGCTACGGCACGTCTATCTATTCCCATTTTGTTCATAATAGCAAGAAGTGGCGGGATCAAAATAGGTATAAAAGCTATGTGAACTGGGATTAAATTTTGAGATAAGCACGCTATAAATGCGATAGTTAGTATAAAAATCACTTTATTTGAGCTAAGGAATTTACTCAAAGCATTTATCAAGATAGCAGTTAAATTTGTATTTGCGATGGCGGCTGCTAAAGCACCAAGTAAAATATAACTAAGCGATGTTTCAAGATTGCCTTGCATACCGCTTATGAGGCTTTGTGTAGTCTCTTTTAGGGCTGTAAAGAGGCTATCGATTCCACCTGCAATGCCACTTTCAAATCCACTAAATCCATGCTTATACATTACTCCCGCAACAAGAGCAGAGATAAGGATAGAAAGCAAGATGTTAAAACGCAATAGACAAAGTATCGTCATTACCAAAATGCTAAAAACAACAGGGTTAAATATAAGCATGAGCGTCCTTTTTGTGAGTGTTGAGAGATTATACAAATGTGTGGCTTATTAAATTTTAAAAAGAGTGGCTTAAGTGGGCTTGTGTTAAGATTTTGAGTAAATTTTAAAAGGAAAAAACGATGGATTTAGAGAAAATTTATAAAGAGGCTGGGGCATATTTAGAGGGACATTTTTTACTAAGCAGTGGCAATCACTCGCAGTTTTATCTACAAAGTGCAAAGGTGCTTGAAGATCCAGCTTTGGCTGGAAAGCTAGCTGACGAGCTTGCCTGTGTGATAGAGAAATTTGGTATTAAATTTGATAGTGTTTGCTCGCCTGCGCTTGGAGGAATTTTAGCTGGTTATGAGCTCGCACGTGCGGCAAAGAAACGATTTATCTTTACAGAGCGAGTCGAAAAGGTAATGAGTCTTAGACGTGGTTTTGAGGTGAAAAAGGGTGAGAAATTTATCGTTTGTGAGGATATCATCACGACCGGCGGCTCAGCACTTGAAGCAGCGCACGTGATAGAGAGCCTTGGCGGCGAGGTAGTTGGCTTTGCAGCGCTTGCAAACCGTGGCTTTTGTAAGGTTACAAATTTAGACAATGAAGCTAAGCCAAATGCTAAACTACCAAGCGATAAGCCATTTTTTGCTTTAGGAAATTTTGAGTTTGAAATTTATGAGCCTGAGCATTGCCCACTTTGTAAAAATGGAAGCAAAGCGATCAAACCTGGAAGCAGAGGCAACTAAAATTTATACTATAAATATAGCTATCTTTCTTTTTTAAATTGATCGATAGCTAAAATTTTTAGAAAAATCCAAAAATAGTACTTATAGAAAAATTTTAATCAAGACTTCAAATCATTTCAACAAAAATTTATAGTTTAATTTTTAAAAGTAATCTG
>NZ_CABPVR010000007.1:320577-322283 GCF_902460875.1 Campylobacter concisus
TTGGTATGAATTATTTTTTAGATAATCTTATTTTTTAAGCTACCAAGTGATAATATCTGCTCAAAAAGCGAGATGAAGCTATGCAAGAATATGATATTTTAGACGTTTTATCAAATAAAAAGGTCCTTTGCCTTGAGGATGAAGAGGCGATTTTAAAAAACATTTGTACTTCGTTGGAGCTCTTTTTTGGAGAGGTAACAGGTGTGCAAGACGGCTGTGAAGCACTTGAGCTAGCTCTGAGTGATGCTTACGATGTTTTGGTACTTGATATAAGCGTGCCAAATATCGATGGCCTAGAGATCGCCAAAAAAGTAAGAGCGATCAATCAAAAAATTCCCATTGTGATTTTATCAAGCCACGTCGAGCAAGAGTATTTGTGGAGAGCAGTTGAGTTAAAGATCACAAGATATCTTGCAAAGCCATATGATAAAAAGTCATTTATAAAAGCCCTAGAAGACGTTGCTTTAGAGCTTGTTGGACGCAAGCCGACTCTTAGGCTAAATGATGAATTAGAATACGATTTTGGTAAAAAAGTACTTTATATAAATGGTGAAATTTCTCATCTAAGTAAGAGCGAAAGTAGGCTTTTAGAGTATTTTTTAAACAACAAAAATCAAACTATAACTTATGAACAAATTTTTGATTACATTTGGGAGTATGAGCAGCCAAGCAAAGAGGCGATAAAGACGATCGTAAAAGAGCTTAGAAGGAAGCTTGGCAAAGATGTGATTAAAAATTTATATGGTGTAGGTTATCTTTGTGAAATATAAATTTCAGCTAATCGTTAGTGTTTTTATCTTTGTTTATCTCTTAATATCCGCACTTGTTTTAAATTTTTATAATAATCTTGCAATGAAAGATGCCAAAAAAGAGGCGTATTATGTGCTTGAGAGTATAAATTCTGTAAGAGAGTACATTGCAGGCGTTCAGCGTCCGCTAATAGAGCAGCTAAAGCGTGATGGCATTATAAAAGAGGATTTTTTTGACGAGAGATTGCTCTCATCTTCGTATATAAGCCGTGAAATTTATAATATCCAAAAGAAAAAATACAATCTTGACTTTGACTACAAACTAGTCGCCATGGCGCCTTTAAATAAAGCTCATGAACCAAATGAATTTGAAGCGCAGGTGTTAAGAGGCTTTAAAGAGAATAAATTTAGTGAGTTTTCAAAGATTATAAAAGATGAAAATGGCTCACAATTTTTTGTAGGACTTCCTATAAAAAGTCAAAATACATCTTGCTTAGCCTGTCACAATAGCGAAAGTGCTCCAAAACAGATGTTGGATCGCTATGAAATTTCAAATGGAAAAATTTCTGAAGCAAGTGAGATGATGGCAATGCTATCTTTTAAAATCCCACTACGTGCCATTTTTTCTTACCATTTAAAAGAGGTTGTCATCATAATGAGCGCGATAGCCTTTGTATTCGGGATATTTTTGCTACTCGTTTATAAGATGCATAGGCGTGGCGAAGAGAGCAAAAGACAGACTGAGCAGCTAATGATACATCAAAGTCGCCTAGCCTCAATGGGCGAGATGATAGGCAATATCTCACATCAGTGGAAGCAGCCTTTAGCTCAAATTAGCTCAGCTTTAATAAATTTAGAGCTCTATCAGGAGCGAAAAAAGCTTGATGAAGCAAAAATTTATGAGTTTATAGAAGAGACTAGCAAGCAGATAAATTTCATGTCTGAAACGGTTGATGA
>NZ_CABPVR010000007.1:322406-349650 GCF_902460875.1 Campylobacter concisus
GAGATCGATATAAGAGAAAATTTTACGATTTTTGCAAATTTTAATGAAATAATCCAAATTTTAATAAATATTATAAATAACGCAAAAGATGCATTTAAACAAAGCTATGTAAAGCCAAGAGTAATAAAAATTTATACTTTCATAAAAGATAATCGTAAAAATTTATGCGTGCAAAATAATGCAGGAGCTATAAAGGCTTCGTTTTTAAAGGTTATCTTTGAGCCACACTTTAGCACAAAAGAGTCTGGCAGCGGGCTTGGTCTATATATGAGTCGGCTAATCGCTAGTAAAAATAACGCTCTAATCTTTGCTAGAAACGTAGATGAAAATAGTATTACATTTACAATTAGTTTCGAAAATTTATAATTTATTAAAATTCCCCCTTTTCTACCCTTTTTTGGTGTTAGTATTATCAGTATGAAATCATTTTGATTTTAGGATAAAAAATTTAAAGGAGGGCACATGAGAAATCTACAAAAAGCCTTAGCTGGTTTGCTCATGGGTGTTAGCATCTTCGCTTCACAAGCCTGTTGCGAAGAGCATAATATGCAGATGTCCGATAAAGCACGTGATGTTATCGCAAATCCTAAAGGCACACTGCAAAGTAGAGGTGTTATCTCCTTGCAAGACTACGTTGTAGAAGAGCAAGAGATGTATAACTGGTTATTTAAAAACCACCCTATTTTTACAAAATATGGTGGTAAAACCGTCGGTAAAATGGTCGTTCACGACCGTGGCTTAGAGTGGCTTGCCGAGGGACATGGCTTTGATATGTCAAAGCTTAGTAAAAGAGATGGCGGTAAGGGCTATAGCTCTATGATG
Source organism: Campylobacter concisus (assembly GCF_902460875.1). Taxonomy (GTDB): domain Bacteria; phylum Campylobacterota; class Campylobacteria; order Campylobacterales; family Campylobacteraceae; genus Campylobacter_A; species Campylobacter_A concisus_AA. The sequence continues at coordinate 323,229 of NZ_CABPVR010000007.1, forward strand.
TATAGAATTCCAGCCACTTCATCACTTCAATTTCCTAACAAATTTGTAGGACCAGAAAAGTGCGGTGAGTGTCACCCAGCCCAGTATGAAGTGTGGAGCAGATCTCGCCACGCAACTACTATGCGCTTCCCTGGCGAGCACCCAGAGGTTAATAACAACCTAACTGAGCCAGTATTTGACAAAGATACCGCTTCTATCCTTCCAAAAGGTATCACACCAGATGTGATCTATGCAACTGTTGGTCACTTAAGAACAAAAATGGGCTACGTAGATGCATGGTTACTTCGTGGTACTTATTACGTTGAGGGCGGCTTGCTAAGAGATGGCACAGGTCAGATCGTAGCTGGCGGTAACCAATGGCAAAGAACATGGGCGTTAAATTTAGACGACGCTACTGTTAAGAAAATCAAAGAGCTTGTTCCAGAATTTCCTGGCACTCTTGAAGAGTATGGTGATAATGGCGGATACATACGTGGTCTTGCTTCATACGCCGCAAAACACAAAAAGTCAATGTTCTTCCAAGCAAACTCATCATATTGTGAAGTTTGTCACCCAGTTAAATTCGACTTTAAATCAAAAGCAGAATTTTATGCAGCACTTGGTAATGCTAAAGAGCTTCAAAAACACACCATCTCAAAAGGTGTAAGTTGTGAAGAGTGTCACGGAGCCGGTGGTCACCTTGATGGAGCTACAAATTTTAGAACATCAAACTGCGAACGCTGCCACCAAAGATTTAACTTTAGCCCAGACTTAATGCGTGCTAACCCATTAAACAACGGCAAGCTTGATCTATCATTAAGCTCTAAATTTAAGTCAATGGGACCAGGATGTGGTTCTGAAGGTTCACAATCATACTTTACAGCTCACTACGACAAAGGCATGAGATGCGTAACTTGCCACGATCCACACGACAATACAGGTCCAGTTGTAGGCGATAAAAACGTAAAAGGCATGAACTATAACTCAGAACAAGGTTATTTAAGTGCATTCTACACTAAACCAAAACTCAAAAAAGAGTGTAAAGATTGCCACGAGACTCAAGCATATATCGCATCTAAAGCAGATACTCACAAAGATAACACTTGTGCATCTTGCCACATGCCATTTATGATGAGTTGTGAGAATTTCTACGCTGTTCAGTTCCAAGACAACGCTGGCTTTGATACTCAAAGAAGATCTCATATCTGGAAGATCATGGTTGATCCAAAAGAGAAATCTCTAGTTCCAGGCGATGCTGCTAAAGGTCCAAGAGATACTAAAGATTGGCACTTTGAGAGAGATAAAAATGGTCACAACTACGTTGACTTAATGTGGGCATGCGCTAGAACATCTTGGGCTGATAAAGATATGAAAGATACCAAAGGCTGCCACAGCCCAGTGTTATCTGAGCTAAAACCAACACTTCACTTCAAAAACCAAAAACAAGTTTATGATGAAGTCATGGGATGGCAAACTCCAGTTAAGAATGAATTCTCTGAAGTTAAGATTGGTATTGAAGGACTTTACTCACTACTTGAGACTAAAAAACTTGATGCAAGTGATAAAGTAAGAGTTTATGAGCTTATCCAAAATGCTCAAGAGATCATCGATATGGTTGAAAAAGATGGTTCATGGGGTATGCACGGATTTAAATTTACTAAACAAAAACTCGATGCATCAAAAGAGTATATAAAAGAAGCTCAAAGAATTTTGAATAAAAATTTATAGCATTTAGGGGCTAGTTTTAGCCCCTTTAATCTTAAGGGTTTGATATGAAAAATAAGGTTTTAAAATTTACGCTACTTCTTAGCTTAAGTGCTTCTGGTTTGCTTGCAAATGTAGATTCAAATGAGTCTTATGCTATGGGAGCAACAAGTGGTGGATATGTTTTAAAAGGGTTACTTGAACAAAAACAAATAGGCATTAGCTACGATGCTGAGGCCGTTATCAAAGGTTTTAGTGATGCACTAAAAGGAGAGCTAAAACTAAGCGATGATGAGATAGTAAAGCTACTAAATAAAAGAGCTGAAAATTTAGACAAGATAGTAAAAGAAAAAGAAGCCGCCATACTTAAAGAGAATTTAAAGCAAGGCAAGGCTTTTATGGATAAAAATGCAAAAAATAAAAATGTAAAAACGACAAAATCAAAATTGCAATATGAAATTTTAAAATCAAGCAAAAAGGGAGCGACTCCAAAACAAGAGAGTATCATCATAGCAAACTACAAAGCTAGCTTTATCGATGGTAAGGTCTTTGATGAGACAAAAGAGGCTCCAGCTCATCTTTCTATGCTAAATTTGATCCCAGGTCTTGAAGAGGGCTTAATGCTCATGAAAGAGGGCGATAAGTTTAAATTTGTTATCCCGCCAGAACTTGCGTATGGCAATAGCGGCATGGAGGGCATACCTGGAGGCGAGACTATTGTTTTTGAGATAGAGCTTGTTAAGGTCTTAAAGCCAGGTGAATTAGCCGAGGCTGCAAAGAAAATTCATGAAAAAGAACTAAATGAGGGCATTAAAAAGCCTCATTAAGATATAAAATGGAGTTAAAAATGCAAAATCAAAAAAATAGAAGAGCCTTTTTAAAAAGCATGGTAGTTGTGGCTGCTGGTGCTGGTGCGGCAAGTAGTGGTTTTGCTTTTAAGAGTGAAGAAAGTGTAAAAAAACCACACTTTGGTATGATATTTGACCAAAATAAATGTGTTGGCTGTACAGACTGCGAGATAGCTTGCAGAAAGGTAAATTTAGTCCCAAAAGGACAGATGAGACTTTTTATAGAAGATAAGACTAATCCTAAAAATTTACTAGATAAAAGATTTGTAAGAGTGTCTTGTCAGCAGTGTGTCGATGCGCCTTGTGTAGCTGTTTGTCCAACCAAGGCTTGTCATAAAGACGAAAAAACTGGCATACAAACTACAAATATAGATGATTGTATCGCCTGTAAATACTGCATCGTAGCCTGTCCATATGACGTGAGATATATCGATAAGGTTACGCACTCAGCTCAAAGCTGTAACTTTTGCGTAGATACAAATTTAAAGGACGAAAAAGAGCCAGCTTGCGTAGAAGCTTGTAGATATGAGGCGATCGTCTTTGGTGATCTTAACGATGAAAATTCGCACATCAGTAAGCTACTAGCCGTAAAAGATAGCATAAGGCTAAGAGCAGAGCTTGGCACAAAACCAAGCCTTAGATATATTCCTAAAGTAAAAATGGGGGTGTAAGATGGATGGTGCATTAAATTTTACTGCAACATTTTCGCATGGAGTAGAGTGGGGCTGGCCGATCGCTGTTTATCTTTTGCTAGCTGGTATGAGTGGTGGAGCGCTAATCGCTGCTATACTTTTAAAACACTATAAAAAGCAAGAGAGCTTTAGCTCATTTTTCAAGGCTGCTTCGCTTTTAGCCTTTGTTAGCATCATGCTTGGTATGGTTTGTCTGATAGCTGATCTTGAAAAGCCACTTTTGTTTTGGAAAATTTTGATTAATTATAATTTCACATCAGTTATGTCTATCGGTGTTGCTGGACTTTGTGTATTTATACCGCTTAGCTTTTTGATGTGCCTTTATGCATTTAATGATGAGATTTCAAATTTCTTAGCCAAAAGTTTAAAATCCTTTAGCGCTCTTTTTGCACTAATAATGAAAATTTTAATACCGCTTTATCCATTTTTAAGTCGTATTTGTCTTATTTTTGCTGTAATAATTTGTGCTTATACTGGATTTTTGATCTCAGTTTTGATTAGATTCCCGCTCTTAAACACAGCTGTGCTTCCAGCTTTATTTATAGCTTCAGGACTAAGTGCTGGCATAAGTGGCAGTAGCTTGGTTGCAGTAGCTTTATTTAAAGAAGATCCACATTCAAGCGACCTTCATTCGCTTCACAGCGTAGAATTTAGCGTTTTGGGAGCTGAAATTTTACTCATTTTAATGCTTTTTGTATCGCTTTTACTTGGTTCAAGTTATCAGCAAAATGCAGCTGTTGCTTTTTATAGCGGTGTTTGGGCAAATTTCTTTTGGCTTGGTGTTGTGCTAGTTGGCTTTATTGTGCCTTTTGTTTTAAATTTTGCATTTGGCAAAAAAGTAGCTAGCCTAAAATTTAGCTTTTATATCAGTTCATTAGCGGCTGTTATTGGTGTTTTACTGCTTAGGGTGTTTATACTTTATGCGGGACAAACTTATAGCATTTAAAGCAGAGGCGAGCGATGAGAATTTTAAATATCTACCGCTTGTCTTTGATATTATTATTTATTCTTGCTTTTGGTGCAGGACTCGCGACTTTTTTAGAAAATTTTTATGACACACAAACGGCCAAAGTGCTTGTTTATGAAGCACTTTGGTACGAGTGTGTCATGTTTGCTTGCACTATTTGTTTAGCCATTAGTATCATAAAAACCAAGATGTATAAAAAATTTGGTGCATTTTTGATACATCTTGCTTTTATCGTTATCTTCATCGGGGCTGCGCTTACAAGGTATTTTGGTGAAGAGGGCGTTATGCATCTTAGAGCTCTGCAAAGCTCAAATGTAATGCAAAGCGTCAAGCCTTATCTTATAGTCGAAATGCTTGGAGAAAATTTTAGTTATCCATTAAAATTAAGCTTGTTTGGTAAAAACGACTTTGAGTTTAAAAATTTTATAGACGGCAAGGAATTTATAATTAACTTGCTTGGATATAAAAAAGATGAGAAAAACGCTCCTGCTACGCTTAGTTTAGAGATAAGTTTTAACGGTGAAAAAAAGAGCGTTAAGCTAAAAGGTGGAGCTGGATATGAGCTGGAGCCTAGTGTGCTAAGTTTTGGTGGGCAAGAGGTGAAATTTTACTTTAGCTCAAAGGCTTTAAATTTACCATTTTCATTAAAGCTTGACGAGTTTATTTTAGAGCGATATGCGGGGCTAAATAGTCCATCATCTTATACAAGCAAAGTAAGTATCGCTGGCGGCAAGTACGACATCTCACTAAATAATCCACTAACGATTGATGGCTATAAAATTTTTCAGTCTTCATACGATCCTGACGAGCTTGGAAGCGCTTTTGAGATCAGCTGTGATCCTGGCAAAATCCCAACTTACATAGGATATTTTTTACTTTGTCTTGGCTTTGTGGCAAATTTATTTAGCAAAAAGAGCCGTTTTTTTAGGCTGCTAAATTTTATAAAAGGTTCGCAAATCGCATTTTTGGCAATTTTGCTTTTAAATGCTACTCCAAATTTTGCTAATGAAAATAATAAAAATTTAGACGCTCATGCAAGCAAATTTGCCAAAATTTTGATTCAGGCTGATAGCAGAATCGCTCCAGCTGGCTCTTACTCAAGAGCTGTGATAAGTAAAATTTCAACCAAAACCACGCTATTTGGGCTTAATAGCGAGGAGTTAATACTCTCTTTTGCCATCTCGCCAAAAGAGTGGATGGATAAAAGGATAGTAAAGATCACAAGTGAGCGTGTGGGCGAGCTTTTGGGAGTTAATGAAAAATTTGCTAGTTTTAACGATGTTTTTAACGAAAATGGCGAGTATAAGCTGGCTAAATTTGTAGAAGCTGCAAATGAAAAATCCGCCTCAAAAAGAGATAAATTTGACAACGACGTTATCAAATTTGATGAGAGATTAAATGTCTTATATCTTGCACTAAAGGGGGAAATTTTAAAATTTATCCCAGCTAAAAATGGTGATAAATTAATATGGCTAGGCGTAAATGAAGCCTTTGGCTCAAGTGAGATTTCAAGCGAGCTTAAAAGCGTTTTAGGCGCTTATATAGAAAATTTAAGCCTTTGCGTAAAAAGTGGCGAGTGTGCTGGAGCTGATAGGAGCTTGGAGAAAATTTCAAGCTATCAAAGAAGCACTCTAGGCTCTCTTGCGCCAAGCAAGGCAAAGGTGGAGCTTGAAGTACTTTATAACCAAATGGAAATTTTTAAATTTCTTATATATTTTTACATGATCCTTGGGCTAGTTTCGCTCGCTCTTGGCTTTTATAGGCTATTTTCTGGAAAGAAATTTAGATTTGAGAGCGCATTAAGCCTTGCATTTTATTTTGGCTTTGCGGTGCATTTGTTCAATTTAGCTCTTCGTGCTTATATCTCAGGGCATGCACCTTGGAGTGATGCCTATGAGAGCTTAGTGTATATCTCGCTTGCAAGTGTACTAGCTGGAGTTTTATTTTTTAAACATCAAAGCTTTGCTCTTGGAGCTGCTTCACTTTTTGCAAGCGTGAGCTTGCTGGTCGCTCATCTAAATTTTATAAATCCGCAAATAACAAATCTAGTCCCAGTTTTAAAGTCATTTTGGCTTAGTGTGCATGTAAGTGTCATCACGGCAAGCTATGGCTTTTTGGGCTTTAGCTTTGTGCTTGGGCTTCTTGGACTTCTTTTAATGGCTATAAAAAATCAAAAAAGCGAGCAAAAGCTCAGCGAGCAGATAAGATACCTCGCTGCAACTGATGAGCTAAGTCTCATCATAGGACTTAGTTTGCTAACTATTGGAAATTTTCTTGGCGGCGTCTGGGCAAACGAGAGCTGGGGCAGATACTGGGGCTGGGACAGCAAAGAGAGCTGGTCGTACATTACGATAATTATTTATGCTATTGCACTTCATTTAAGATTTATTCCAAGATTAAAAAATATTTTTACCTTTTTAGTAGCTAGTGTACTCTCTTTTGGTTCAGTTATTTTTACCTATTTTGGTGTAAATTTCTATCTAAGTGGACTTCACTCATACGCAAATGGCGATGGATTTAGCGTTTCAAATTTGCTTTATTTGCTTTTAACGCTCTTGGCTTTGCTAATCGCCTTTGCTTATAGAGGTAAGGATATAAAAGAGATTTAGGAGATATAATGAAAAAGAGTTTAGTTTTATTATTTGCTTGTTTGGGACTATTAAATGCTGGCTATATCAAAGAGGCTTTAAGTGCAAAAGAAGATCACAACAAGCTAGCACAAATTTATGAAGATGCTTGTGATAAAGAGAAAAAGGCATCAGGATGCTACAACCTAGCTGTGCTTTACAGCAGGGGCGATGGCAACGTCAAAAAGGACGAAGCAAAGGCAGCGATGCTTTATGAAAAAGCTTGCGATCAAAATTTTTCTATGGCTTGCAATAATCTTGGCTACGTCTATGAAAAAGGTAAAGGCGTGGAAAAAGACCTAGAAAAAGCAGTTAAATTTTATGAAAAGGCTTGCAAGGATAATGAGGGTTGCACGGAGCTTGGCTTGCTTTATGCAAATGGCACCGGCGTGACAAAGGATCTTAAAAAGGCAAAAGAGCTTTACGAAAAGGCTTGCAAGGCGGGCGATGGCATAGGATGCAGTAACCTTGGCTATCTATACGCGCAAGGCGAAGGTGTTGAGAAAGACTATGCAAAAGCCAAAGCAAACTACGAGATGGCTTGCGCAAACGAAGCTGGCATAGGGTGTGATAATCTTGGCTTTTTATATGTTTATGCACAAGGCGTTGATCAAAACCTTACAAAAGCCACAAAGCTTTATGAACAGGCGTGTATATATGGATATGAAAAGGGCTGCAACAACTACGCTATCATGCTAGCTGAAGGCAAAGGTGTGAAAGAAGATATAAAAAAAGCACGTGAAATTTTTACTAAAAGCTGCAAAAATGGCTTAAAAGAAGCGTGCGAGAATTTAGAGATCTTAGGAAAGCATTGATGCTTGATAAAGCTAGCCTAGTGGCATTTAAAGCTTATAAATATAAAAATAAAAAATACTAAAGGAGATAATATGATTTTACGTTCTATCTTAGGCTCAGCACTACTAGCAACCATACTTTTTGGTGCTTCGGCAAATGAACAAGCCGTCAAAATGAAACCGATGTTTCAAAGCGTGGATCCTAGCAAGGCTACACTAGTAGGAAGTGGCGAGGGCAAGGAGTACTGCGCCGTTTGTGGAATGAATTTGGTTAAATTTTATAAGACCAATCACGTATATAACGGCAAGCAAGTAGCATCACTCCACTGCCTATACGAGCTAACAGAAGGCAAGATCCCAAGCGACGCACAAGTTGTAGATACTAAAAATCTAAATTTAATCGATGTCAATAAAGCCTTTTATGTCGTTGGTAGTAGTGTTAAAGGCACAATGACTAGAAATAGCAAATACGCTTTCTCAACCGAGACTGACGCAAAAGAATTTCAAGCAGAAAATGGTGGCGAGATAATGAATTTTGCTAAAGCTTACGAGATCGCTGGACAGGATTTCGAGGGCGATAATAAAATGATAAAAGCTAAACGTGAGGACGGCGTTTATGCACATGGTAAAGAATTTTATGAAGCAAACTGCGAAAAAACAGATCCAAAAAGCTTTAAAGCTATCTCTGAGCTAAAAGCTCATCTCAAAAAAGTATGCGACGCAAAAGAAGCTAGCAAAGCCCCAGAGTATGATAAACACCTACAAGCTGCTGCTTTGTACCTATGGGATGCTCCGGCAAATTTAGGCGCTAGCAACCAAACCTCAAAACCTAAACAAGAAATAAAAAAACCTGAGAGAATAGTCGTACCAAAGGGCACAAGATGTGCGGTATGTGGCATGCTTGTCAAAAATTCTCCATGGGCAACACTCATCAAAGCAGATGGCAAGGATTATTATTTTGATGGCGTAAAAGATATGGCACAATTTTACTTTGCGGATGGCAAAATGAAAGATGCTTATGTGAGTGATTATTACACGCTAGAAAAGCTTGATGCAAAAGATGCGTTTTATGTTCATGGCTCAAACGTTTATGGACCAATGGGTGATGAGTTTATCCCATTTAAAGATGAAGCAAAGGCAGAGAACTTTTTAAAAGATCATGCTGGCAAAGGTGTCATAAGATTTGACGAGATAAAGAATTTTATCGGTAAATAGTGTGAAATTTCTAGTTTTTTTGGCGTTATTTTTTGGACTTTTTTATACGCTTTTAGCGGCACACTATCTTAGCTTTGATCATAAAGCAAAGCAAGATGAGCTAAGAGAAATTTCTAAGATAACAAGAGCAAATGCTGCTTTTAGTTTTAACCAAAAGGGGCAAAAAGGCTTTGTCTATGATAGGTAAAAATTTTATAAACTATGCTGTGGTTCTGCTTTTTAAAGATAGAAAGGATCACCTTTTTAGCTTTTGCCTCTTTGCACTCATTATCTTTGTGCTAAGCTCGGTACTTTTCATCTCTGGATCGATCCAACACGATCTTATAAATTTAGTAAAAGATAGATCAAGTATCGTAGTGAGCGCGTTTCGTGCTGGCAAAGGCGATCTAATGCACCCTGGCTATATCTACGACATCTCAAAGATTGATGGCGTGGCTGACGTTAGGGGCGTGGTTGATGGAGAGTACTACTTCGTTCAAAAGCGTGTTTGGTTTCATCTATATGAAGATGATAGCTTAAAAGAGGATGAGATGATCGTCGGAGAAGGTGTAAAGGCAGCGATGAATGAGCTTTACTACGATGAGAGCTTTAATTTTCTAACTGAAGAGCGCATGATACCAGTAAAGATATTAAAGACCATGCCGGCACAAAGTGGTTTAATCTCAAATAACGCTATATTTTTGCATCCAAATACGCTAAGGGCTATTTTGAATTTAAAAGATGAAGAGTATACAAAACTCTACGTTGAGGTGCCAAATACAGATGAGATCAGTGAAGTAGCTTTAAAGATAGAGAATTTATATCCAAATTCTTTCGCTCTTAGTATAGAAGATGAGGTGGCTAAAGTTAGGCACCTTTACTATTATAAGGGTGGAATTTTTATGAGCATTTACGTTAGCGTTATGCTTATATTCTTTGTCTTGCTTAAAAACCAAATTTCACTTGCCTATGGTAGTAAAAAGCGCGAAATAGCTATTTTAAGAAGCATTGGTTTTTGTATAAAAGACATTATATTTTTAAAATTTATACAAAATTTTATCGTTAGTGTTAGTGCTTTTTTACTCGGTGTTATGCTGGCTTATCTCTTTGTTTTTGTATTAAACGCTCCACTTTTAAAAGGGATATTTTTAGGTGATGAGCTTTTAAATTTTACAAATTTCACGCCTATTTTAGAGTTTGATAAGCTCTTTTTGATCTTTGTTTTTGGTGTGATACCATTTTTGGCGTTTGTACTCATACCTTCATGGAGAGTAGCAAGTAGTGACATAAATGAGGGGCTAAAATGATAAATATAAGAGGTGTTAGCCTAGTTTATAACCAAAACAAACAAAATGAGTTTTGTGCTTTAAAAAATATAAATTTAGATATTAATGACGGCGAGCTAGTGATACTAAAAGGCATTAGTGGGAGCGGTAAAAGCACCTTACTTTCTCTTATCGCCCTACTTCAAAAGCCAACTAGTGGAGAAATTTTGATAGATGGCACTAACATCGCAAAGCTACCTGATGCCTTTTGCTCTGAGCTTAGACACAAAAGGCTCGGATTGGTTTTTCAAAATTTTAATCTTATTGATGGCTTGAGTGTATATGAAAATTTACTAGCTCCATTTGCTCTAACAAATTTCAAGGCAAATGTGCGAGATGAGATGATAAAAAAGGCTCTAAGCCTAGCAAATATCTCTCATAAAAAAGATGAGAACGTATCAAATTTAAGTGGTGGCGAGCGTCAAAGATGCGCGGTAGCTAGGGCTTTATCTATGGATGCTAGCATCATCTTGGCTGATGAGCCAACGGCAAATTTAGACAGACAAAACGCACGTGCATTTTTAGGCTTGCTAGAGTCTTTTAAAGCTCTAAAAAAGAGTGTTATTGTCGCTACTCACGATAGCATTTTTGATGAGCTAAGTGCAACAGATAGGGTTGTCAGCTTGCAAAACGGAGAGATAGTATGAGTGTCTTTTTATCAAACGCCGTTATTGCATTTTTGTTAGCAGAGTTTGTACTTTTAGTTTTGATGAGCATTTCGCTCTTTTATGTCATTAGGATCGTGAGATCGTGGGACTACAACGCACTAACATCGCTTCAATACTCGCTTGAAAAACAAAACTATCTTGTAAATACGATCTTACTTTTTTGCGTCTGTATCAAGATCGTATTGTTTATATTTTTTGCACTTTGCCTAAATGAACTCTCTGATATTGTGCCTGGTGCTATGTGTTCAGCTGGTGTGATTGGCTCAAATAAATTTGGTGGTATATTGATGCTCACTAAAATTTTGCTGATCTTTGGGCTTGGCATCTGGCTAGTTATAAACAAGCTTGACTTGCAGGCTCTAAATTTCCCTTATCTAAAGAGAAAATACGCCATTTTTATCTGCCTTTTTGTCATGATACTACTTGAGCTTGGTATAGAAATTTCGTTTTTTTACAATATCCCACTAAAAGTACCGGTCTTTTGCTGTTCTGTTACTTTTCAAGCCCCAAAGCTACCATTTGGCTATACAAATTTTGGCTTAGTAAGCGCATTTTACGTGTTATTTTTTGTCATTTTGGTGCTAAATTTCTTAAAGCAAAGTATGGCGAGCTTTGTGGCAAATTTGTTGTTTTTGGTGCTTAGTTACTACGCCATCACCTACTTTTTTGGCCTTTATGTTTATGAACAGCCAAACCATAAATGCCCATACTGCATGCTAAAAGGCGACTATTTTTACGTTGGCTACCTTATCTGGGGCAGTTTGTTTCTTGGTGTATTTTACGGTCTTATGCCGTATCTTGTTGAGATAATCACAAAGACAAACTACTCACACAAGCTTAAATTTTCATCGATCTGGCTAGGTGTTTGCGTGCTGATCTGCGCGCTTTATGTCCTAAAATATTATTTGTTAAGAGGATTTTTATTTTGATAAAACAAATTTTTTCTTTGTGTTTGTTAGCTCTAGTCTTAGCCGTACTCGCCTATAATGCCGACATAAGTGATGATAAAATTTTGGTTTTCAATAATGGCAAATCAGAGCCGATCGAAGAGCTAACGCCAAATAAATATATATGTTATGAGAGTAGGACGCTTATCGCTGATAACAACGACACAGCTCAAGCCATCATGCCAAATGGCAATATCTACTTCTTTAACGATATTACAAATTCTTTTATCTGGTATATGGCAGAAAAAGATAAAGAAAAGATAAAGCTATATGTATACACAAAGGATACAAACCGCTATATCCTAGCACAAGACGCTTGGTACTCAAGGGTTGATATCACACCGATGGGATATGGCATAGGGGCATATGAGTTTCACTTGTATGGCATATGTGATAATTATTTTAAAGAGGTTTTGCTATACGCAGCACGCGGTGAAACGCTACTAAATCCATATATAAACATCCTACTTTCAGAAAATAAGATATAAATTTGCGTAGCTCTAAATATTTGTTAGAGCTCGCTTGGTTTTGGGTATTAGTTTTAAATTTATTGCCTAAAATCTGCTGCTAGTTTATTCTTATTATGTCTATGTTGCTATTGTTCATTTTTTTAAAATAATCACATCCTCTCTGATATCCTAAATCACAAGCTTTTTTAAATAGTTTAATTGCTTTGATATAGTCATGTTTTATGCCCTGGCCTTTTAAATATAAAACCCCCAAATTAGAACAACTTTGGCTAATTTCGTCATCACATGCTTTTTGCCATAGTTTGGCTGATTTTAGGTGGTCTTGTTTTACTGATTGCCCCTTTGAGTATAAATTTCCTAAATTATTACAGCTTTGAGAATATCCATCATCACAAGCTTTTTCAAACAACTTGGCTGCTTCTATATAATCTTGCTTTACACCATTGCCATTCATATACAAAACTCCTAAATTGTGGCAACCATTGGCGTATTCGCCATCGCAAGCTTTTTTCATAGAGCCAGGCTACTTTATGATAGTCTACTTTGACGCCAAGACCATCTGAGTATAAAGCCCTTAGCATATTGCAGCATTTAGCATTTCCATCATCGCAAGCCGTGCTAAATATCTAGGCCGCCTTATAATAATTGCCTTGATCATAGGCTTCAATTCCAAGCTCCACTATATCCTTAGAGAAGCTGGTAGTTATTAGGATCACGGATAAAAGAGCGGCCTTTTTCATTTTTTCTCCATTTTTGTAAATTTGTTGTTATTTTGGTTTAGCTTGTCTTCTTTTATTAGAGAAACAAGCCAAATTTAGTATCTAACGTTATTAACCTTTAAAAAGTCTCTTAGGTCTTCATATTCGCTATTTTCGAAGTAGCGCCATTTGCCAGGCTTTAGCATATCAAGGCTAACGCGCCCAAAGCTAACACGTTTTAGGTCCATCACTTCAAGGTCAAAGTAGCCAAAGAAGCGGCGAAGCTCCCTGTTTTGCCCCTCGTTGATGATAACCTTTAGTTTTGTGTAGCCACCACTTGAGCCAAAGACTTTGTAGGCTAGAAATGGCTTAAATTCCATTGATTTTATAGTAGTTTTTGCGTGTGCGCCTTTTGTGGCATCCTTGGCAAAAAAGCCATTTGTCATCGCCTCAATTACCTCTTTTGTTATCTCGCCTTTTACTTTTAGATAGTATTCGCGCTCTAAGTCGCTATTCATGAGTGCTGTGGCGATCGCTGGAGCGTCAGTTAGTAAAAGTAGCCCCTCACTTGCATAGTCTAAGCGCCCTACGCTAACAAATTTTGCAAATTTCTTATCTAATGTGTCGTAGATCGTTTTTCGTCCGCGGTCGTCTTTTTTGCTAACTAGTTCACCCTTTTGTTTATGATAAACGATAACAGTAAATTCCTTTTTTAGCTTTATTAAACGACCATTTATACGTACTTTATCATCTTCATCCACGCTTGTGGCAAGGTCGCTAACCACACGTCCTGCTATGCTAACCTTACCAGCTTTTATCAGCTCATCTGCCTCACGGCGTGAGTAGTTTGTGTTATGTGAGATAAATTTATTTAGTCTTGTTTTTTTCATTTTTATAGTCCTAAATTTGCAAGGTCGTGGATGTGTAAAACGCCAACAGGTACGCCATCTTCTACAACGGCCAGAAGCTGAATTTTATATTTTTCTATCAAAGCTAACGCATCCACGGCTAACATTTCCTTGTCGTTTATCTCTTTTGGATGCAAGGTTGCAAATTTCATCGCTGGCTCGTCTAGATCAAAGTCTTCTCTCATAAGCGCACGTCTAAGATCGCCGTCACTTAAAATAGCATCTAACACACCATCTTTATCGACGATTAGGACCGTGCCAAGTTTACCGTGTGTCATAGTATCGATTGCTTTTTCTAGGCTCGCATTCCAGCGAACTATCGGTAAATTTTCGCTTCTCATCACATCTTTTACCTTTAAAAATAGCCTCTTGCCAAGGCTGCCACCTGGATGAAAATTTGCAAAGTCCTCTTTTTTAAAGCCTCGCCTTTGCATCAAACAAACAGCCAACGCATCGCCAAGAGCTAACGTTAGTGTGGTTGATGCTGTTGGAGCAGCGTTTAATGGGCAGGCCTCTTTCTCTATGTCTATACTAATAAATACATCACTAAATTTACCAAGTGAGCTTGTTTTACTCCTTGCCATGGCGACTATTTTTACGCCAAAGCGCTTTACGTGAGGCAAAATTTTGATAAGCTCATCGCTTTCGCCGCTAAAGCTAATGGCTAACAAAACATCATCTTTTTCTATCATGCCAAGGTCGCCGTGCATGGCCTCTGTTGGATGCAAGAAAAAGCTTGGCGTACCAGTGCTTGCAAGCGTAGCAGCGATCTTTGCTCCCACATGACCGCTCTTGCCTACACCTGTTACTATGACCTTGCCTTTTGTATTAAATATCAAATTTACAGCATCTTCTATCTCTAAGTTTTTAGCATGTCTTAAAAGCTCGTTTGCTTCTATTTTTAAAACTTCGGCTGCGATTTGGTTAATTGTTTGCATAAATTTCCCTTACATTAGATAGATAATCGGCACTATAGTTGGGTACTTTTTGACCTTTCTAAAGATATGCTTTCTAATTACTTGACGCACTTGTGACTCGAGTAGTCTGCCATCTTTTAAAAGCTCCTCCTTGACGTTGCTTAAAAACTGCGTCAAAATTTCTTGCATCTCTTTGCTAAACTCCGCATCTTGTTTATTGCCTACAAGTCCGTAGCTAATGACACGAGGCTTGTTTATTAGCTTTGCGCCATGACGTGAAATTTGAGCGATTATCATGACGACACCTGCTTCGGCAAGATTTTGTCTATCGATGACGACATCGTCTGATATTTGTTTATTTATTTGATTGTCTATGAAGACTTTACCAGTTTTTACCGTTTTTACACGTTTTAAGTATTTTTGACAGATCTCCATTTGATCGCCATCGCTCATTAGATAGATATTTCTTTCATCTACGCCGCAGCTTATAGCTGTCTCTTTGTGCTTTGCGATGTGATTGTACTCGCCGTGAACTGGCAAGAAAAATTTTGGTTTTATAAGACGTAGCATCAGCTTTTGTTCTTCTTGTGCTGCGTGACCGCTGACGTGAATCTCGCTAAAGTCTTGATAAGCGACGCTTGCACCTGATTTTATTAGGAAATTTAATACAGTTGAGATACTGCTTTCATTACCAGGGATCGCCTTTGAGCTGATTATTATCTGATCGGTTGGTTTTATTTTTATATATTTGTGTTCATCGGTAGCCATTCTGTAGAGTGCGCTCATAGTCTCACCCTGAGAGCCTGTGGTGACGATCAGCACTTCGTTATCTTTAAATTTGCCGACTTCGTTAGCATCGATAAAAATTTTCTTATCAAGTTTGATGTAGCCAAGCTCCATTGCAGTGTATAAATTTCGCTCCATTGATCTGCCGATGACACAGACTTTGCGGTTGTATTTTAGTCCCCATTCTATAGCCTGATAGACGCGGTGGATGTTAGAGCTAAATGTACTCATTATCACGCGGCCTTTGGCTTTGGAAAAAATCGCATCAAAGGTCTTGCCTACGCTGCTTTCACTTTTAGTAAAGCCCTCTCGGTAGCTGTTCGTGCTATCGCTCATTAGGCACAATACACCTCTTTCGCCGTAGTATGCTAGTCTGCCAAGGTCAGTTGGATAGCCGTCGATCGGCGTATGGTCGATCTTAAAGTCGCCCGTATGGATGATGGTGCCTGCCTTTGTCGTGATGGCTAGCGCGCTAGCATCGATGATAGAGTGGGTGATATGTATCCACTCAACCTCAAAGTCGCCTATCAGATACGGCTTGCGCTTTTCGACCGAGCGGAAAAGCGAACGCTCCTGCTTTAAACCGTGCTCTTCAAATTTATTATTTATCATACCAAGTGGCAAAGGTGTGGCGTAAATCGGAAATTTAAACTCTTTATAAAAATATGGTACCGCGCCGATGTGATCCTCGTGCGCGTGAGTGATGATGACACCTTTTATCTTGTCTTTTATTTTTCTAACATAGTCAAAGTCAGGGATTAGTATATCCACGCCGTGCATGCTCTCGCTCGGAAAACTCATGCCGATATCAACGATGATGGCACTAGTTTCGGTTTCAAAGATAGTCATATTTCCGCCGATCTCGCCAAGACCGCCAAGTGGAGTTATGCGAATTTTATGCTCACTTGAGTTTAGATACTTCATCGGCTCCAGACGAAGCTCGTGAACGGCCTTGTTTGCCACCATTGCACTTGCGATATCTTGCTGCCATTGTTCATTGCCGTTTAGCTTAGCTGGTAAATTTTTCTTTGGCTTTTTAGCCTTTTTTGGTTTATCTTTTTGTTCTTGTGTTTTGGTTTTTGTTTCTTGTGATTCTTGTTTTTGCTCTTTTGGCTTATTGTTTTCGCCATTTTTGTTTTGATTTTTGTTATTTCTTGGCTTTTTTGGGTGAGAATTTTGGCTCTTTGGCTCGGCGTGTATTTCAGTTTCAGCTTGCTCTGCTGCAAAGAAGTTATCTATCACACTTTTGCTTGCTAGTGAAGCTTGCTCAGTAGTTTCGCCCTCTTGTTTTGGTTTATTTTTTGGTCTAAATCTTCGTCTTTTGTTGTTTTTGCTTTGGTTAGTTACAACTTTCTCTTCGTTTTTGTCGTTCATTATCTTCCTTTAATCTTTCAAATACTTTTAGATAAGAATCGACATCTAGCTCGTGTGGACGTAAATTTTGAGCTAAGTCTAGGTCTTCAAAAATTTCTTCTAACGCCTTTTTGTCAAAATTTGTGGATAAATTTTTCAAAAGCGTCTTTCTTGGCGAAGCAAACGCAGCTCTTAAAAATACTTTAAAAGCCTCGTATTGTTTTGCATCTTTGAAAATCCCGTCTTTGCCAAAAATCTTTTTTGTTTTTTGTAGTTTGATGACTGAGGATGTGACCTTTGGAGGTGGATTAAAAAGCTTTGCATCCACGTCAAACAAAAGCTCACATCTGCCCTGGAGTGAAGTGAGGATCGATAAAGCGTTAAATTCTTTATCCTTGCTCTTTGCACTAAATTTAAGAGCAACCTCTTTTTGTATCATCACGATAAGGCCAAGGCATTTTTCGTCATCTATTGCATTTAGTATCATCTTCGTAGCAACGTAATAGGGTAAATTTGCGACCAAAAAGTAGTTTTCGCTACTTAGTCCGCCCTCTTGTTGCCACTGCTCTAATGCATCTTTACAAAAAAGTTTTAATTGTCCATTTTGGATCTCATTTGCAAATTTGGCCTTTAAAATTTGAAACAGCTCACAATCTATCTCAAAACAGGTCGTCTTGTAAATTTGCAAAAGTCTAAATGTCAAATCACCTAAGCCAGGCCCAATCTCAACGACGTTCGCTACATCATTGGGTATCGCTTGGATGATCTTATCTAGTGTCGCTTTGTCTTGTAAAAAATTCTGTCCAAAGTGCTTTTTTGCCTTTATCATAGTCGCGATATTAGCCAAAAATTACTTATACAATGATTACAAGTTTAGTTTAATCATATATAAAATGGATTATAATCACTAAACAATAACGAAATAGGGCATAAATTTGAGCAAAGCAAATACCTTAAAATACTTTTTATTATCACAATATTTAGAGCCAAAAACCTTAGATGAGCCAAAAAAGACAAATACCAAATTTAAAAAATCAATAGACCTTGACATTACAAATTTTGATGAGAAATTTCTACAAATTTTAAGGGCATTTGATAGCTCGCTTTTAAAAAATGGTATAGAAATTTCTATTTATGGCGGTATTTTTGAGACTGATTTGCTTGCCATTTATATCTCAAAGCTAGCAAATTCAAAATTTGAAAAAGAGCAAATTTTGGATGAGCTGCGATCTGAGCAAACGAGCTTTGATAAGGCATTTTGCTATAAATTTAAGCTTACTGGTGATTTGGTATTTTGTAAAGATGATCAAAATTTTGCTTTAAAAGATGTAAATTTAGATGATGATTTAACTCCGTTTTTTACACCAAACTCGTCTGATGATCTTTTCATCTCAACAGCTCCTTGGGCAATGGCTCGCCTAGATCATCTAAAAGAGATAAGCCAAAGTGACTTTAGCAAAGAGTGCGAGCGCATAAAAGACAAGCTATCTATCTATAAAGAAAAAATGGAATTTGGCAAATATATAAAGCTTATAAACGATGAGCTAAAAAGTGCACTTAAAACACCATTTTGTAATGATTTCTTAAGGCTTGAAATAAAGATTATAAATCCAAATTTTAAAGAAAATGATAGCCTTTTAAATAGCTTTTTCATAGATGATATAAATTTGCTTATAAAATTTTACGAGTCAGGCAGGACGCATGAGCTAACGGATCAGTTTTTGGACGAGGGCAGTGAGAATAAATTTGAAAGACTTGATGTAAGAGATGAGCAAAATAAAAGGCTTGTTAGAGATTTTTTTAAAGCAGAGGAGTATCCAAGATCGGCCTTTGCTAGTGACTTCGCTCTAAATTTTTCACAGCAAATTGCCGTTAATAACATCATTAAAAAATTTAAAGAAAAAAGTGGTGGAATTTATAGCGTAAATGGTGCTCCAGGCACTGGTAAAACAACGCTTTTAAAAGACGTAATGGCTGAAGTTGTTACGCTTAGAGCGATAAAGCTCGCACAAATGAGTAGACATGATATCTTTTCTCCAGTTCGAGATAGTAGCGATAAGGTGCTTTATTTCACTCTAAATAAAGAACTCCAGGGCTATGAGATGGTTGTTAGCTCTTGTAATAACGGTGCGGTTGAAATTTTAAGTAAAGAGCTTAGCCAACTAAAAAGCATCGGTAGTTACGCTGGCGAGATTGATTATTTTAAATTTATAGCTACAAGGCTTCTCTCGGCTGATGAAAAGACAAATTTTGGAGAAAAATCTTTTATCTCAAAACCTGCATGGGGGCTTTTTTGCATACCTCTTGGCTCAAAGCAAAATAAGTCAAATTTTGTCTTTAACGCGATTAATGGCGTAAAGATCGAAAAAACGCATAGTCAGTTTGAAGATATTTCAAAAGAATTTAAAGAATTTATAGAACAAGATGGCTTTTTAATGGGACTTGGCAAGTATTTGGCTACTGGCGAAGGAATTGATGATTACGACGAGGCAAAGGAGAAATTTAATCAAGCTCTACATGAAGTAAATCTACTTTTTAGCGAGATCAGGATCAAAGAAGAGGAGCTAAAAAGTATAAATAGTGAGCTTATAAATATCGATAAAAGACTTGATAGCTATAATTCAGCAAAGCAAATAGAAGAGCTTTTAAGGCCACTAATAGATGAGCTGGATTTGAGCAAAAATGAGCTAGAGCAAAAGGCTACGGAAGCTAACGAGCTAACAAAGCTTATCGGACAAAATGAAATTTTACAAGAGTATCTCAGTGCGCCTCCAAAGCCATTATTTTTTATTTTCCAGCAAATTTTAAAGACACAAGCTTTTGAAAAATATAACAATGAAGCGCAAAAAGTTAGTGAGATAAATCGCCAAATAGCTGAGCAAAATTTGAAAGCAAGTAAGCAAAATAGTGAAAATAAAGAGAAGAATGAAGCAAAATTAAACGAACTAAAAGCTCAAATAACTCAGCTTGAAGAGAAAATTTTAGAACTTAACACCAAGATAGACCATCTCAACAAACTTAATGGTGACTTTGTTAGACGTCAAAAATTAATTGGCAGAAGTGAAGAACTTGATAGCTTTTTAAATGGTACTTTTAATCAGAGCAATGAAGAAATACAAAAGAGTATGCCATTTATGATGGAGCTTAGCCTTGATGAGAAATTTCATAAGACAAAGCTTTTTAACGCAAGAATCAAGCTTTTTAAAGAAGCACTTAATCTGCATAAAGCTACTATCTTTGCTTGCAAAGAAGCTGTTAGAACAAATTTACGAGCTCTTAGCGTTATATTTAATGATGAAAAAATGGCTGAGAAAAACGGGCTTGAGGCTAAAGATAGACGTGAAATAATAAAAGGATTGTTCTTGCTAACGCCAGTTGTTAGTTCTACTTTCGCATCTTTTAATAATACCTTTAAAGAGCTACTAAATGGCGATATAGGTTTGCTCTTAATAGATGAAGCAGGGCAGGCAAATTTAACTAACGCATTAGGCGCATTGCTTCGTTCAAACATGGCTGTTGTAGTTGGCGATCCACTTCAACTTGAGCCCGTTGTAACATTACCGCCAGCTTTAAATAATGCTATTTTGCGCTACTGTGATGCAAAAGATGAGTTTAATCTACTAAAATCATCAGTTCAACTTCGAGCCGATAAAGTACAAAATATTGGTACATATATAAAAGGAGAGGGTAAGTCCATTTGGGTTGGTTCGCCACTTATTGTTCATAGAAGGTGCGCCAACCCTATGTTTAAAATTTCAAACGAAACAACATATGATGATATGATGATACTTGGCAGAAGTAGTGAAAGTAAACTTAGTGATCCTAATATCAAAACAGAATGGATTGATGTTAGTAGTAATGAATGGATAGGTAATTATAATAAAGCCGAAGGTATGATCGTTAAAAAGCTTTTAGATGGTAAGCTAGCCAAGCTAAAAGATAGTGTTAAAATAATAACACCTTTTAAAGATGTTTGTAAAAATTTAAAAGAGGCTGGTACCATTCACACCATGCAAGGTAAAGAAGCTGATGTTGTTATCTTTATTCTTGGTGGTGCCACAAAAGGTGCTAGAGCATGGGCTGCTAGTACGCCAAATCTACTAAATGTAGCACTAACAAGAGCAAAAGAGGTTGTTTATATAGTTGGTAACCGAGAAAATTGGTCTAATTTGCCATATTTTGAGGTAGCGGCTAGAAAAATAGATAAAGGACAGATTTGAATCATTTTGCAAAACGCATAATCCCATGCCTTGATGTAAAAGATGGCAGAGTTGTAAAAGGTATAAATTTCGTAGGACTTGTCGATGCTGGAGACCCAGTCGAGATAGCTAAGAGATACAACGACGAGGGCGCTGACGAGCTTTGCTTTTTGGATATCACAGCCTCTCACCTTGGCCGTGATACGATAGTTGATGTCGTAAAAAAGGTTGCAAGTAAGCTTTTTATACCGCTAACCGTTGGTGGCGGTATACGTACGTTAGACGATATTTCACGTCTTTTAAATGCTGGCTGTGATAAAGTAAGCTTAAATTCATCAGCCATACAAGATCCAAATTTGATTGATGAGGCAGCTAAGAAATTTGGCTCGCAATGTGTTGTAGTGGCGATCGATGCGAAGAAGATCGAAAATGGTTATAGTGTTTTTATAAATGGTGGCAGGATCGATACCAAAAAAGATGCCTTTACCTGGGCAAAAGAGGTCGAGTCGCGAGGAGCAGGGGAGATATTGCTAACCTCTATGGACAACGACGGTGTCAAACAGGGCTTTAATCTTGAGCTAACAAAGGTATTTAGCACGCTTTCTATACCGACTATTGCAAGCGGCGGAGCTGGTAAGATGGAGCACTTTAAAGAGGCTTTTGAAGCCGGGGCTGATGCGTGTTTAGCTGCTTCGATATTTCACTTTGGCGAAATCGAGATAAAAAAGCTAAAAGAGTATCTCAAGGCAAATGGTATTGAGGTTAGGCTCTGATGTTAGTTATCTCTGCTGGAAAAAACGAAATTTTTGACTTTGCCTTGCCGATGGGCGTGGGGCTAGTTGATATGGCGATAAATTTGACAAAATTTTTGCAGAAACGAGCATGTATTGGAGTGGATGAAAAGGGTATAAATTTAAAAAATATAGATCCGCACTATCTTGCAAAGATTGAAGCTAAATTTGCAAACTCATCAAATCCAGAGCTACAAAATCTAAGCCAAAATTTGTCAAAAAATCCTGAGCGAAATTTATATCAAATGCCAGAAAAGATAGTTTTCGTTGGCTCTGCAGGGCTTTATAAAGATGGTGAAATTTTGCAAATTTATGAAAGTTCGGTTGGGGCAAATATTGAAATTTCTAGCGTAGAAAATAGATCTTATTCACCGATTGAGTGTGAAATTTCTTCTATCGTTTCACGTGGAACTATCAAAACAAATTCGTCAAATTTTATAACGACTGATAAAAATTTAGCTTATAAAATGTTTGAAAAAGGCTATTTTTTAGAAAATATGGAGTTTTTTTCTGTTCTAAAAGTAGCTCAAATTTTTAAAATTCCAGCTTATGGAATTTTCGTAGCGACAAATTTTTGTAATAAAGATGCACATGCTGATTTTGTAAAAAATCACGCAGAGGCCAAGAAAATTCTAACAAAATATATAAAGGAAAATATGTGATAAATTTGCTTGATCTTAGTATCGATGAGCTAAAGGAGTTAGTTTCTCCACCATTTAGAGCAACACAAATCTACGAGTGGATATATAAAAAAAATGCAACCGAATTTAGCCAAATGCTAAATTTACCTAAAGATATGCGTCAAGATCTGGCTGAAAAATTTTATATCGATCCTTTAAAATGTGTAAAATTTGAGCAAAGTAGTGATGGTTCGATCAAGTATCTTTTTGAGCTAAAAGATGGGCTAAAGATAGAGAGTGTCTTACTCCCGATGAAAGAGGAGATTAGTGATGAGAATGGAAAGATTAGTCGCCATGCTCGTTATACAGTTTGTGTTAGCTCACAGGTTGGCTGTAAAATGGGATGTGCTTTTTGTCTAACAGCAAAAGGTGGGCTTGTTAGAAATTTGACCGCAGGCGAGATTGTGGGACAAATTTTATGGATAAAAAGAGAAAATAAGATACCTTATGAAAGACGCATAAATGTCGTTTATATGGGTATGGGTGAGCCACTTGATAATCTTGCTAACGTTAGTAAAGCGATCAAAATTTTAGCACTTAACGAGGGTCTAGCCATATCGCCGCGTCGTCAAACCGTTTCAACTAGCGGACTTGGCAGCCAGATAAAAAAGCTTGGCGAGATGGATCTTGGTGTGTTATTGGCCATATCGCTTCATGCTGTTACTAATGAACTTAGAAGTCGCCTAATGCCGATAAATAAGGCATATAATATCGAGGCTGTTATGGATGCTGTTAGGGGATTTCCTATCGATATGCGAAAGCGTGTAATGTTTGAATACCTTGTTATTAAAGACCTAAACGATAGTGTGAGTGATGCTAAAAAGTTGGTAAAACTACTTCATGGTATAAAAGCGAAGGTAAATCTTATATATTTTAACCCACATGAGGGCAGTGAATTTGGACGACCTGAGCTTACTAGCATGCTAAAATTTCAAGAATATCTAAGAGATCACGGTGTTACTTGCACGATCAGACAGAGTAAAGGCCTTGACATAAGTGCGGCTTGTGGGCAATTAAAACAACGCAATGAAAATGTAAAATTTAAAGCTATTTCCAGCGATAAAAATTTAAAAACACATTCACTTGAAGATAATAGTAAATCCAGTGTGAGTTAGAATGAGTGCACTTGATATAGCCGAAATAGTCTTTGTTGCTGTTGTGGTTTTACTTGGATTAGGGCTTATTTTAAAAGTTTTAAAAGATGAAAAAGATAGGCATAAATTCTAAGCCTTAACACCAAGATAAAATCTAACTTTCATATAGAAATAAAATGGAGCATTAATTGCATAAACTACAAAATTATCATTATGGTATCTAAATGCGATGAACTTTGGCAAAAGTAGGTAAAGATTTATTAAAAAAAGAAAATTTTAGACTAAAGTAAACCTTCTTTTGCAAATCTATAAAACTCGCTTTCAGCGTCAAATTTACTTTTTATGTTATAAAAAATTTTATCAAATTTAAAAGAAATTTCATCCGAGTGAAGCAAGAGCCTTTTTGCTCCAGTTAAATTTATCCGTTCACGCTCGCTCATCTCTTTATCTAAAATTTTCTCGATCTGTGGACGTGACAAACCATAAAGTGGTTCGCCAAGTATCTTGTGTTTCACATGAAACAAATGTAGGCGAATTTGATGCTGTCTACCAGTGAGTGGGATAGCCTGAACCAAAGTCGTATCAATATCTTCAAAATATCTGATCGGCAAAATTTTAGTCACTGCGCTTTTGCCATTTTCACAAATTTGCATTCGTATTTTCACATCGTCGTAGTTGTTTGCTAGATCCATTTTGGCATCGATCGTAAATTCTCGCTCGATCTTGCCTTGCACCATCGCGACGTAGCTTTTAGAAACCTCTCTGTTTTCAAAAATTTTCTTTAGTTTTATCGTAGAATTTCTATCTTTGCCCACAACTATCACGCCACTTGTTTCGCAGTCTAGCCTATGTGCCACGCTCGCATCTCGCCCAAAAAGTGTGTAAATTTCATCGTTTAGCGAGTAGTCGCAGTGTCTGCCATTTGGATGGCTCAGCACGCCGCTTGGCTTGTCAAATACCGCAAAGCTTTCGCATTCAAAGATCGGCTTTAGTCCCTTTGGCTTGGCCTCATAGTCGATCAAAAAAACATCGCCGCACAAAATGGCATTTTTCTCACTCGCGACACTGCCGCCACAGATCAGCCTGCCTTTATCGATGAGGCGCTGGGTTTGGCTCATGTTAAAGCCATTTTGCAGTAAAATTTCGTAAGCTTTTTGATGATCTGCATTAATGATAAATTTATTTACGTAGGGCAAAAATGATCCTTTTGAAAAATGAGCGAGCTATCTTAAGCCCAAATTTATAAGCGTATAACCGACATTTCAGCCCAGATTTTATATAATCAAAACTTAAATTTAGAGAAATTACACGACGTGATTTCTGGCTCAAAAAGCCAAATTTATACTTTCAGGACAAAAGCAAACTAACACAAAAGGTTCAACAATGGTCGAAAGATACTCACGCAAAGAGATGGCTGAAAAGTGGAGCATACAAGCAAAATACGACGCTTGGCTCAAGGTAGAAAAAGCTGCCGTTAAAGCTTGGAATAAGCTTGGCTTCATAAGCGACAGCGACTGCGAGAAAATTTGCAAAAACGCTAAATTTGAAGTAGCTCGCATCGACGAGATAGAAAAGACGACAAAGCACGACGTCATCGCATTTTTAACAAGCGTCAGCGAGAGCCTTGGCGAGGAGAGCAGGTTCGTGCACTACGGCATGACCTCAAGCGACTGTATCGACACAGCCGTCGCACTTCAGATGAAAGAGAGCCTAGAGCTCATCATCAGCGACGTAGAGGAGTTTATGCAGGCGGTCAAAAACAGAGCAAATGAGCACAAGCACACTCTCATGGTCGGCAGAAGCCATGGCATCCACGGCGAGCCGATAACTTTTGGCCTTGTGCTTGCTATCTGGTATGACGAGATCGCAAGGGCGCTAAAGCTCATCAAAGACGCAAAAGATACGATCAGCTACGGCAAGCTTTCAGGCGCTATGGGAAATTTAGCCCACGCTCCGATGGAATTTGAAGAGCTAACATGCGAGGAGCTAGGTCTGAAAGCCGCTCCAGCCTCTAACCAAGTGATCCAGCGCGACCGCTACGCACATGTGGTAAGCGCCATCGCAGTTCTTGCCTCTACTTGTGAGAAGATCGCAGTTGCCATTAGACACTACCAAAGGACTGAAGTTTATGAGGCGGAGGAGTACTTTAGCCCAGGGCAAAAAGGCTCAAGCGCTATGCCACACAAGCGCAACCCAGTCCTTAGCGAAAACATCACAGGCCTTTGCAGAGTGCTACGCTCATACGTCACGCCTTCTCTTGAAAATGTCGCACTTTGGCACGAGCGCGACATCAGCCACAGCTCGGTTGAGAGATTTATTCTGCCAGATATGTTTATCACGGCTGATTTTATGCTGGTTCGTATCAAAAATTTGATAGCAAATTTGGTCGTATATCCAGAAAATATGATGAAAAATTTAAATTTAACGGGCGGGCTAGTCTTTTCACAGCGCGTGCTTTTACAGCTGCCACAGCGTGGAATTTCTAGAGAGGACGCCTACAAGATCGTTCAACGCAACGCCATGAAGGTCTGGGCGGACTTGCAAGAGGGCAAAAAAGCGATCGACGAGCAAGGCCACAGCCTATTTTTACAAAATTTGCTAAATGACGAGGACCTAACTAAGAGCCTTAGCAAAGATGAGATCAAAGAGTGCTTTGACTACAACTATTACACCAAAAACGTAGATAGAATTTTCGCCAGAGTTTTTGGCAAGTAAATTTAAATGCAAGAAGCAAATTTATGCTTCTTGCTTCAATACATCGATTCAAAAATTTTTACAATC
>NZ_CABPVR010000007.1:349928-353299 GCF_902460875.1 Campylobacter concisus
ACAAAGAGAGTTTTTATCTCCTTTTAGATAAAATCCCAAATTAAAATTTAATATGGAGAGATATTTTTGAAAGTTATAAAACGTAATGGCAGAACAGAAGAGCTTGATATAAGTAAGATCAAAAAATACACAAGCGAAGCAGTTCTTGGACTAAGCAACGTAAGCCTTAGCGAGCTTGAAGTAGACGCGAAAATCCAGTTTAGAGATATGATCACGACTGAGGAAATTCAGCAGACTCTTATAAAAACAGCAGTCGATAAGATCGACATCGACCGCCCAAACTGGACATTTGTTGCTGCAAGGCTATTTTTATACGATCTTTATCACAAAGTATCTGGCTTTAACGGCTACAATCACTTAAAAGATTATCTAGTAAAAGGTGAAAAAGTAGGCCGTATCATCCCTGGACTAAAAGAGAAGTACGATCTTGAGGATCTAAACGCTTATATCAAGCCTGAGCGTGACCTTCAGTTTGCATACCTTGGTATCAAAACGCTTTATGACCGCTATCTCATCAAAGATAAGAATGGCATGCCAATAGAGCTGCCACAGCACATGTTTATGGCGATCGCGATGTTTCTAGCGCAAAACGAGCTAGACAGTCAAGGCTGGGCTAAGAAATTTTACGACCTCATCTCTAAATTTGAAGTGATGCTCGCCACTCCGACGCTCTCAAATGCAAGGACTACACGTCACCAGCTAAGTAGCTGTTACGTAGGTAGTACGCCTGATAATATCGAAGGAATTTTTGATAGCTACAAAGAGATGGCACTACTTTCAAAATTTGGCGGCGGTATCGGCTGGGACTGGAGCAAGGTGCGTGCGATGGGTGGCAGTATAGACGGACACAAAAACGCAGCTGGCGGTATCATCCCATTTTTAAAAGTGACAAATGACATCGCAGTGGCGGTTGATCAGCTAGGCACTAGAAAGGGCGCGATCGCTGTTTATATCGAGCCTTGGCACATGGATGTGAGCGATTTTCTCGATCTTCGTAAAAACTCAGGCGAAGAGAGACGCCGCGCGCACGAGCTTTTCCCTGCGCTTTGGATAAACGACCTATTTATGAAGCGTGTTAAAGAAAATGGCCGTTGGAGCCTCTTTGACCCAGCTCAAGTAAGCGATCTTTGCGACCTTTACGGCGAGGCGTTTGAGAAGAGATACTTGGAGTATGAAAACGACGAAAATATCCAGAAAAATACCATCCTTGCAAAAGAGCTTTGGAAGAAAATTTTAACTAGCTATTTTGAAACTGGCATGCCATTTTTGTGCTTTAAAGACAATGCCAACAAAGCAAATCCAAACGACCACGAAGGCATCATCAGAAGCTCAAATTTATGCACCGAAATTTTCCAAAACACAGCGCCAAACTACTATAAGATCAAGATCACTTATGAAGATGGCGGCGAGGAACTATTTGACGAAGAAGAAGACGTCACGGTCGATAGCGGCATAACTAAAAAAGCCAAAAAGCTTAGCGCGCTTGATAGCCTAAAAGGCAAGCAAATTTTCATCGTAGAAAAAGAGAGCATCGAGGGCAAAACGGCAGTTTGCAACCTTGCAAGTATAAATTTAAGCAAGATAAACAGCAAAGAGGACATCGAGCGTGTCGTGCCGATAGCTATCAGAATGCTTGACAATGTTATAGATCTAAATTTCTACCCACACAAAAAGGTAAAGCACACAAACCTAGCTTCTCGCTCGATCGGCCTTGGTGTCATGGGTGAGGCGCAAATGCTAGCCGAGAAAAACGTAAAATGGGGCAGCTATGAGCATTTGGCGCTGATAGATAGCATAATGGAAAACATAAGCTACAACGCGATCTACGCTAGCTCAAATTTAGCCGTAGAAAAGGGCATCTATCCAAAATTTGAAGGCTCAAAATGGAGTAAAGGCATCATGCCGATAGACACTGCAAACGAGAACGCAAAGGCTCTTTTAAACGACAAAGGCGGGCTATTTGACGAAAATGTCTGCGACTGGGACAAGCTAAGAGAGAAGGTCAAGCGTGACGGCATGAGAAACGGTTACCTAATGGCCATCGCTCCAACTAGCTCGATCTCGATCCTAGTTGGAACCACTCAGACTATCGAGCCAGTCTATAAACGCAAGTGGTTTGAGCACAACTTAAGTGGCATGATCCCAAATGTCGTGCCAAATTTAAGCCCAGATACTTGGCAGTTTTACACGCCAGCTTACGAGCTTGATCAAAGAATTCTTATAAAAGCAGGTGCGATCCGCCAAAAATGGATCGATCAAGGTCAAAGTCTAAATATATTTATGAGCCTAGATAAGGCAAGCGGCGGATATCTAAGTGAAATTTACACGCTTGCATGGGAGCTCGGACTAAAATCGACTTATTATCTACGCTCAGAGTCGCCTGACAGCGAAAAACTAAACGACGTAGCTGACCGCTCGATCGAATGCGAGGGTTGTCAGTAGTAAGTTGCATATAAATTTATAATTGGCAAGGACTTAAAATGACAGAAGGGGACTTTATAAAAATTATTGAAGTTGATGAAATTGGAAAGTTAAAGCATAGAGAAAATACTAAATTAGAATTTAAAGCCAACTATAATAAAAATGATCTAATAACATATTCAAAAACGATGGTCGCCTTTGCTAATAAAAAAGGTGGCTATATAGTATTTGGAATTAGTGATAACCCAAGAAAAGCTAATGGTATGACAAATGATAACTTTGACAATATCGATAATAAAGATATTAGTGAAGTTCTTAATAACCACTTTTCTCCAGAAATAGAATTTGAAACTTATAGTTTTTCATTCAGTGGTAAAAAATTTGGTGTTTTCGAAGTAAATGAAAGTAATAATAAACCTGTAGTCTGCATAAAAACAGATGGAAAAAAAGACAATAAACCCATAATCAGTGAA
Organism: Campylobacter concisus; assembly: GCF_902460875.1. Lineage (GTDB taxonomy): Bacteria > Campylobacterota > Campylobacteria > Campylobacterales > Campylobacteraceae > Campylobacter_A > Campylobacter_A concisus_AA. Next base: position 352,823 of record NZ_CABPVR010000007.1, read on the forward strand.
GGTGATATTTTTTACAGATATAGTGCAAGAAGTGAAAGAATAAAATATCCAGACTTAAAAAGTATTTTTGATAATAATATAGAGTTAGAACGTATAAAATGGAAGGAACACATAGAAAAAATAGCAACTATAGGTCCAAGAAATGTAAAAATGCTTGATTTGATTAGAGGTAAAGTTGTCTTGGATGGTGATAGAAGTATAGTCTTAGACAAAGAGCTATTAAAGAATATAAAATTTGTTGAAGAAGGAAAATTTGTAGAAAAAGATGGAGCCCCAACGTTAAAACTAGTTGGAGAAATTCAAAATGGGGAACTAATATACCCAAAAATAAATCTAGAAGATGATTATTATACAGCAAAGGATTTATTTCAAGAATTAGATCTAAATTTTGCTCCAATTTATATGCAACCTTTGGTACGCGAATTTGGTCTAGATAAACAAAATGGCTTCATGGAGACAAAGAAAGGAAATAAGTAT
>NZ_CABPVR010000007.1:354161-377563 GCF_902460875.1 Campylobacter concisus
TAAATCTACTATTTTAAAAAGTAAAACTAAAATAATTATTTAAGTAAGATAATCAAAAATTAATTTAAAATACTTAAATAACGTAAATTTATGCTTTAAGAAAACTTTATAAAATTTTATATTTTTTGATAAATATTATTAAACAAAATAAAATAGTTATCTATTGTTTAAGCTTTCTTGTCCTATACTTTTAAACTTTATATTGAAAAATTTAGAAGAAAGAGCGAGTAATGCGTGAGATTTTGAAGAGAGATGGCACAAGACAAGAATTTGTAGCATATAAGATAGTGGATGCGATAAAAAAAGCATTTGCTAGCGAAAATTTAGCTTATGATGAGAAAGTTTTTACAAATGTTGTCCAAGATATCTTTCAAAAATCAAGCGCGATAACAGTCGAAGACATCCAAGATGCGATCGAAAAAGAGCTATTTAATAGTGGATATTTCGACGTTTTAAAGAGCTTTATGCTCTACCGCCACACGCATAAGCTTCAACGTGAGCAAATTTTAGGCCTAAATGACGATACGACTTACATAAATTCAACTCAAACGATAAATGAGTATATAAATGGCACCGACTGGAGAATTTCTGCAAACTCAAATACAAGCTACTCAAACGCAGGTCTCATCAACAACACCGCTGGCAAAGTCATAGCAAACTACTGGCTAGACGCTGTTTATAGCAAAGAAGAGGGTCTTGCTCACAGAAATGGCGATTATCACATCCACGACCTTGACTGCCTTACAGGGTATTGTGCTGGCTGGAGCTTGCGAGCTTTGTTAAACGAAGGCTTTAACGGCGTTCGTGGCAGGGTTGAGAGCAAGGCGCCAAAGCACTTTAGAGAGGCGCTTTATCAGATGGCAAATTTCTTAGGAATTTTGCAAAGCGAGTGGGCGGGCGCTCAAGCGTTTTCTAGCTTTGACACCTACCTTGCGCCTTACGTTTTCAAAGATGATCTAAGCGACGCCGAGATCAAAAAGGCGATCACTAGCTTTATTTTTAACTTAAATGTGCCTGCACGCTGGGGACAAAGTCCATTTACAAACGTAACCATAGACATCACCTGCCCAAGCGATCTAAGAGATCAGATCCCAACGAGTGATGATATACACCTTTTTACAAACGTAAAAGACGAGAAAATTTTGAAAAAAGCAAACGAGCGTGGCAGAGAAAAACTAATCGATATGACTTATAAGGACTTCGAGCCTGAGATGGCACGCATAGATAAGGCATTTTACGAGGTTTTAACAGCTGGCGATAAGTGCTCGCAGCCTTTCACATTTCCTATACCAACGGTAAATATCACAGAGGATTTTGACTGGGATAGCGAAGTGGCGGATGTGCTCTTTGAAAATACCGCCAAAATGGGCTCAAGCTACTTTCAAAATTTCATCGGTTCACAATACACTTATGACGAAAATGGCAATAAGATAGAAAACGAAAAAGCCTACAAACCAGGACATGTTCGCTCTATGTGCTGCCGCTTGCAGCTTGATTTAAGAGAGCTTTTAAAACGAGGTGGTGGTCTTTTTGGTAGTGCTGAGATGACAGGCTCGATCGGAGTTGTGACTATAAATTTGGCTCGCCTTGGATACAACTACAAAGGCGATAAGGTCGCACTTTATAATAGACTTAGCTATCTTTTAGAACTAGCCAAATCAACACTTGAAAAGAAGCGTAAATTTATCCAAGAGATGTATGACAGAGGGCTTTATCCTTATACGGCTAGATATCTAAAGCACTTTAATAACCACTTTAGCACGATTGGCATAAATGGCATGAACGAGCTTCTTAGAAATTTCACAAATGATAAAGAGAATATCTCAACAAAATTTGGACGTGATTTTGCTATTGAGATGGTTGAGTTTTTGCGCGATAAGATAAGGACATTTCAAGAAGAGACTGGAAATTTATACAACCTTGAGGCGACTCCAGCTGAGGGCACAACTTACCGCTTTGCCAAAGAGGATAAAAAGCGCTATCCAGACATCATCCAAGCAGGTGGCGGGGAGAATATTTACTACACAAACTCAACCCAGCTTCCAGCAAATTTTACAGATGATGCTTACGAGGCACTTGATTTGCAAGATGATCTTCAGACTTCATACACTGGCGGCACAGTATTTCACCTTTATATGAAAGAAAGGATCAGCTCACCTAAAGCTTGCAAGGAGCTTGTAAAGAGCATAATCTCAAATTATAAGCTTCCATATATTACGATAACGCCTGTGTTTAGCGTTTGTTCAAAACATGGCTACATTGCTGGAGAACATGAATTTTGTCCGCTTTGCGATGCAGAATTAATAGAAAAAGAGAAAAACAATTCCAAGTAAGGAGAGGAAATGACAGAAAAAGAAATTTTAGAAAAAGTACAAGACAAACGCACAAAATGCGTAGTCTATACTCGTGTTATGGGTTATCATCGCCCAGTTGAGAGCTTTAACCTTGGTAAAAAAGGTGAGCACAAAGAGCGTATTAAATTTGATGAATACGCAAGTTGCTGCAAAAGATAATCACCGCAGCCAATAAAAACACAAAAACTCAAATAAAAAAGGCACAATCTTCTGTGCCTTTTAAATCTCAAAAGGTACATAAATTTGCATAAAGTCTTTAGCATAACGCCATTTACTACGCTTGATTATCCAGACAAAGTGGCTGCAGTAGTTTGGTTCACAGGCTGTAATATGCGATGCGTTTATTGCTACAATATAGAAGTTGTAAATTCAAATGGCAATATAGAAATGGCTGAGGTTTGTAACTTCTTAGATCGTCGTATAGGTAAGCTAAATGGTATCGTTTTTAGCGGTGGCGAATGCACGGCAAATCCTTTGTTTCTAAAGCTTGCAAGAGAGGTTAAGTCAAGAAATTTTTGCCTAAAAGTTGATACAAATGGCTCTCATATTGAGATTTTAAAAGAGGCGATAGGCGAAGGGCTGATTGACTATATCGCACTTGATTTTAAAGCACCAAAAGAGAAATTTATAGGCGTAACTGGCTCAAATTTATATGAAAAATTTATTAGCACACTAAAATATCTGCTTGAGATAAATTTCGATTTTGAAGTAAGAACAACTGTGCATGCAGATTTTTTAGATGAAGCAGATATTTCTTTGATGTCTGAAATTCTTTATGACCTTGGATATAAAGGCAATTATTATTTGCAAAAATTCCTTAGCACAGGTGAAAATTTTGGAAATTTAGTTGATGCTAAAAGTAGCTTTGATCCGAAAAAAATCATCTCGAAACTTCCTATCAAACTAAGAAATTTTTAAATTTCTACTCATTATTTTTAACAAAAATTTTTGCTTTGCAAAACTATAATCATTAAAACTGATAAGGAGAAAATATGCAAAATTTTAGCTTTTTAAACCCTACAAAAATAGAATTTGGCAAAGATAAAGAGCAAAATATCGGCAGATATATGAAAGAATTCGGCATTAAAAAGACGCTTATCATCTATGGCAGCGATAGGATTATAAAAAATGGCCTTTTTGATATCGCAGCAAAGAGCCTAAGTGTAAATGGTATCGAGTTTTGCAAGATAGGCGGCGTGAAGTCAAATCCAGTGCTAAGCAAGGTAAATGAGGCTATAAATTTAGCTAAAAAGCAAGGTGTCGATAGCGTGCTAGCCATAGGTGGTGGCTCGGTGCTTGACACGGCCAAGGCGGTGGCTGCAGGCGTGAAGTATAACGGCGACGTTTGGGACTTTTTTACCGGCAAGGATCCAAGTGAGGCACTTATGATCTTTGACATCATAACTCTAGCTGCAACTGGCTCAGAGATGAACGGCGGCTCGGTCGTCACAAACGAAGCCACAAAAGAGAAATTTGCCATGCACGGCGCTTGTCTTTATCCAAAAGTTTCAGTGATAAATCCACTACTTCAAGCAAGCGTGAGCAAAGAGTACTTGGTTTATTCAGCTTCTGATATCATCGCTCACAGCATCGAGGGTTACTTTACGGCGAGCATTCAGCCTGAGATCATAAATTTATACATCGAAGCAAACATAAAAACCGTTATGAAAACGACTGAAATTTTACTAAAAGAGCCAGACAATTACGATGCTAGAGGCGAGTTTGCCTGGGCTGCTACGATGGCGCTAAATGGCTTAACTTACGTTGGCACAGCTGGCTACTCTTATCCAAATCACATGATCGAGCACGCCATAGGTGCGGTGGTTGATTGCGCGCATGGAGCTGGGCTAAGTGTCGTGATGCCAGCTTGGATGAAGTGGTATAAGAGTAGAAATTTAGAGGCATTTAAGCGCTTTGGCAAAGAAATTTTTGGCGTGGATGACGCAGACGTAGGCATAGAGAAGCTAAAAGAGTGGTTTAGCAAGATTGGCACACCTACAAGCCTTATAGAAATCGGCGTTGATGAGACAAATTTAGACGAGATAATGGCTTTAGTTTATGACTACGCTAAGGGCAGGGGACTAGAGCAAATTTATACAAAAGAGGCAATAAGTGAAATTTTTGCCTTAGCGAGATAGAATTTATCTAAATTTTACAAAGGAAAGATATGAAAAAGATCGCCCTTATAGCTGGAGCTAGCGGTGCTGTGGGAAGTGAGATTTTAAAAAATTTATGTGCGAGCGAGCATTACAACAAGGTTATCGCCCTTGCTAGGCATGAGCTAGAATTTACCCATGAAAAGCTTGAAGTAAAAGTAATAAATTTTGACGAGCTAAAAGATGAGGTGCCATTTATCGCTGATGATGTCTTTTGCGCACTTGGCACGACGATGAAGGCGGCAAAGCACAAAGAGCAGTTTTATAAAGTCGATGTGACCTATCCGCTAAATTTTGCCAAATTTGGCTTAGAGTGTGGGGCAAAACGCTTTGTCTTGCTCTCAGCTGCAGGTGCAAACAGAAAGTCAGGCTCGTTTTACCTAAAGGCAAAAGGTCAAGCAGAAGCAAAGATAAAGGAGCTTGGATATAGTTCATTCCACGTCGTTAGGCTGCCACTTATTGAGACTGAAAGGAAAGAATTTAGACTTGGCGAGTACCTGGCGATAAAGGCGTTTAAATTTATTCCAAAAGGCTTTTTTGACGAGTATCGTCCGATGAGAGCGGCTGATATCGCTAAAGTGATCGTGCAAGTAGCGCAAGATGACCACAGCGAAGGTGTCAAAATTTATAGCCCTATGGAGTATGCTAAGTGAAAAGATACATCGCCATCACTGGAGCAAGCTCAGGTATAGGAGCGGCTGCGGCAAAGGCATTTGCAAGGCGCGGGGAGAATTTGATCCTTATTGCAAGGCGTGGCGAGCTTTTAGAGGAGCTAAAAAGCGAGATAGCTAAATTTTCGGGTGTTGATGTCGTTATAGAGATTTGTGATCTCTCAAAGCAAGAAAATGCCCTCTTGCTTTGGCAAAATTTAGAAAAATATGAGCTAAAAGCACTTATAAACAACGCCGGTTTTGGCGACTACAACAAGGTCGGCGAGCAAAATTTAGAAAAAATCACACAGATGATAAATTTAAACATCATCTCCCTTGTCACGCTCTCAACGCTCTTTACTAAAAAATACAAAGACAAAGATACGCAGCTTATAAATATCTCTTCAATAGGTGGCTACAAGATCGTGCCAAACGCGGTCACGTACTGCGCTAGTAAATTTTTCGTAAGTGCCTTTAGTGAGGGGCTTTACCACGAGCTAGCACAGGACAAGCAGGCAAAGATGCAAGCAAAAGTGCTAGCTCCAGCTGCCACAAAAACAGAATTTGGCATGGTGGCAACTAGCAAAGAGAGCTACGACTACGACAAAGCGTTTAAAAAGTATCACACGAGCGAGCAGATGGCGGAGTTTTTGCTGCGACTTTATGATAGCCATTACTGCGTTGGCTCGGTCGATAGAGATAGCCTTGAGTTTTCACTGTACCAGCCTAAATTTGACTATGCGATTAAGTATAAGCCAAAAGATAACTAGGCCTTAAAGCCTTGGTAGCCTACGCCAAGGCCAGTAAAGTAAAAAGTAGGACAAAATAAAAAGGCAGATCATGAAATGCGTTAGAGTTGCTATTTTAGGGGTTTGTTTAGTAGGCGCTTGCTTTGGAGGTGAGCTTAAATTTGATGAAAACAAATTTGAGCTAAAAAGCGTGCAAGTTGGCGATAAGACGCTTAAATTTAGAGCTTATGAAGGCATAGTCTATGTGGCAAAGCCAGTTAGTGGCTACGAGGCGCTAAATTTCTACGTGCCAGAGGATAAATTTAGCGACCAAAAGACGGCCATTTTTATGCCAAATGCTATTGGTGGCTACATGAGTGCAATGCCACCAAAGCCAGAACTTCAAAACGAAAAACCAAATGCTACCCTTGAAGCGCTTCTTAGAGGCTATGTCGTGGCGAGCGTTGGCGCTAGAGGTAGGACGCTAAAAGATGGCGAGAAATTTATCGGTAAAGCCCCAGCTGCGATAGTCGATCTAAAAGCGGCTGTTAGATATCTTAAATTTAACGACAAATTTATGCCAGGCGACGCAAATAAGATCATCTCAAACGGCACGAGCGCAGGCGGCGCGATGTCAGCACTTCTTGGCACAAGCGCAAATGCAAAAGAGTATGAGCCATATCTTAAAGAGCTAGGCGCTGCAAAGGCGGACGATCAAATTTATGCCGTCTCAGCCTACTGCCCTGTTACAAATTTAGAGCATGAGGACGAGGCATATGAGTGGATGTTTGGGGATTTGGATAAATTTGAAAGGATTGATTTTGCAAGTCTTGATGCGAGCACTTTTAACGACAGAAGCAAAAAGCCAAAGACTATCACAGGCGAGCTAAATGCCACGCAAAAAGAGCTCTCGCACGAGCTAAAGAGTAAATTCCCAGCCTATCTAAACTCGCTAAATTTAAAAGACGCCAAAGGCCACGTGCTAAGCCTTGATGAAAACGGCGAGGGCAGCTTCAAAGAGTATATAAACGCCCTTATCTCAAGGGCATTTACCGCTACAAAAAGCAGCGACAAAAACACGCTCACGCCTAAATTTATCACGCTTGATACTCAGGGCTGCTCGCTTGGATATACGTTTAAGCTAGAAGACTTCATCGCCTCGCTAAAACGTGCCAAAGAGGTGGTCGCCTTTGACGGATTTGGGCTAGAAAATCCTGAAAACGATCTGTTTGGCGATAGCAAAACGCCCGCAAAGCACTTTACTAAATTTTCAAAAGAGAGAAGCGAGGGCGAGATGGCGGATGCTGGCGTCATAAAGATGATGAATGCGATGAGCTACGCTAAAAACAAAAATGCAGCGAAATTTTACCGCATAAGGCAGGGCACAAACGACACCGACCTAGCCCTTGCCGTGCCTGCTATGCTCGCACTTTCGCTTAAAAATGCTGGCAAAGAGGTTGATTTCGAAGCGGTCTGGGGACAAGGACATGGCGGCGACTACGATTTAGACGAGCTTTTTGCTTGGATAAAAAGAGTAGTAGAAAGATAAATTTATAGGAGTTTTTATGTTTAAAAAGCTATTTTTACTAGCGGTTTTGGTGGCTTTTGCCTTTGGGGTGGAGGCAAAAGTGAGCTTATATGAGCTGCTTTCAACGCCAAATAATAAGGTTTTGCTAAAAGAGCTTGGCAGAGAAAATATCCTTAGCTCAAAGAGCGAGCCAGGCACTCAGGCGATCTTTTTTGCAAGTGCAAAGAGCAAGCCAGAGCTGTTTTACGTGCTTGAGTTTTATAAGGATGAGGAGGCTTATAAAAAGCATATAAGCTCGGCGCATTTTAAGAAATTTGCAAGCGCAAGCGCTGAAATTTTGGCTAGCAAAAAGGCTATCGGCTTGAAAAAGAGGGCTGCGGTTTCAAAAAATTTAACGCCAGAGAGGCTAAAAGATACCTACTTTCACATCACAAATTTAAGCCTCTTAGCAAAAAGCGATACGAAATTTGAAAAGATCATCAAAAAATATATGCAAAAAAGCGTAGATGAGGGTGCTTACGCGCAGTTTGCCTTTAGTCAAAAGGATGCGCCAAACAAGTGGATCTTGGTTGAAATTTACAAAGACGAAGCTAGCTTTGAGAGCTACCGCCACAGTGAAAACTACAAAGCTTACGCCAAAGAGCGAGCTGGGTTAATAGACGAATTTGATGGCTTTGGTCTTAAGAACGAGACCTCATTTAGCAAGGTAAAATTTTAGGAGATGTTATGAATAAAATTTCACTTTTTTGTGCACTAGCACTTGTTAGTAGCACGGCTTTTGCCCTTGATAAGGCAGGATGTGAGAGTTTAAAAGATGTAAAAATTTTAAACAACGAGATAATAGACGCGGTGTGGAATGAGAGTGGCGAAGTATCAGCCGATAAGATGTCCGCGCTAACTGGTGGCAGTAAAAACACTATCAAAGCAAAGCCTCACTGCGTGGTACATGGCAAACTCTATAAACGCACCGGTAGTGACGGCAAAGAGTATGCGATTGATTACGAGCTAAGGCTGCCAGAGCAGTGGAATGAGAAATTTTTATTTCAAGGTGGAGGCGGTATGGACGGCTTTGTAGCGCCTGCTCTTGGCGCAGTGCCGATACGCACAAGCACAGCCACGCCAGCGCTTCTTAGAGGCTATGCGGTAGTTACTACAAACTCAGGACATCCAGAGCCAACGGCTGAGTTTGGGCTAGATCAGCAAGCAAGGCTAGACTACGCCTATCAGGCGATCGGCAAGGTCACGGACGCATCTAAGCAAATTTTAGCCACCGCATACGCCAAAAAGCCAAAACATAGCTACTTTATGGGCTGCTCAAATGGCGGTAGGGCAGCGCTCATAGCAGCACAGCGCTATCCACTTGAATTTGACGGCGTCATCGCTGCAAACCCTGGCTTTAGGCTATCTCGCGCGGCGATCGCTCAGCAGTGGGACAACCAAGCCCTTATGAAGATAGCTCCAAAAAATGAAAAAGGCGAGAAAATTTTTGCAAATGCCCTAACGCAGGACGACCTTGACAAGCTAAGCCACGCTGTGCTAGAAAAATGTGACGGCTTGGACGGGCTAAAAGATGGGATCATCAATGCGTGGGAGGCGTGCAAATTTGATCCAAAAAGCCTAAATTTAGCAAAGCAAAAGATAGAAGCGATAGAGAAAATCTTTAACGGAGCTAAAAACAGCAAGGGCGAGCAAATTTATAGTGGCTGGTTTTACGACTCAGGCGTGAGCGCTGAGGGCTGGAGGCAGTGGAAGCTAGGCGACTCGCAAAGTGCCAAGCCAAACGCTAGAAATATCACGCTCTCAAGCGGCTCGGTGAATTATTATTTTCTAACGCCAGCGCAGCCAAATTTTGACACGATAAATTTCGACTTTGACAAAGACACGCCAAAGACTTTCGAGACTGCGGCGATAAATGACGCCATCTCAACAAGCCTTAGCACATTTAGCGCAAATGGCGGTAAGCTCATAATAGTAACTGGCGTTTCAGACCCAGTCTTCTCAGCAAAAGATCAAATGGATTGGTTTAAAAAGCTAGAGGCTGATAATAAAAATAGCCAAAATTTCGCGGCATTTTTTGCGCTACCTGGGATGAACCACTGCGGTGGCGGTAACGGCATAGATGACGTGGATCCGCTTAGTGCGCTTGAAGCGTGGCACGAAAAGGGCGAAGCACCAAAGAGCATGCTAGCAAAAAGCAGGACCTACGCTGGCAAGGAATTTCTAGTGTGTGCCTATCCAAAGGTGGCTACATACGTGGGCGGTGACGCGAGCAAGGCAAGTAGCTTTGTTTGTAAGTAAATTTAAGGAGAGAAAATGAGTGAAATTTTAGTCGTATCAGGTCACACAGACCTTGAAAATTCCTTTGCAAATAAGATCATCTTGGGCGAGCTAAAAAAGCTTGTGCCAGAGGCTAAATTTGACATACTAAGTGAGCTTTACAAAAACTACGTGATCGATGTAAAAGCCGAGCAAGAAAAGCTAGTAAAGGCTGATGTGATCGTGCTTGTTTATCCATTTTTCTGGTACGGTGTGCCATCGCTTTTACAAAAGTGGTTTGAAGATGTGCTAGTTCATGGCTTTTCTCATGGCAGTAGCGGAGATAAGCTACGTGGCAAGAAGCTGGTGCTTTCATTTACCTCTGGCGCGCCTGAGGAGCTTTATAAAAAAGAGGCGCTTCAGCGATACGAGATAGAGGAGTTTTTGCCGCCGCTTAAGGCGTTAGCAAATATGTGTGGTATGGAGTTTGCAGGCTATGTTTATAGCGGAGGGCTGTCATATCAGAGCAGACACGATGAGGCAAAGCTTGCTTTGATGAGGCAAAAGGCGCTTGATCATGCAAAAAGGTTAGGGGAGCTGATAGGCAAAATTTCATGATACCGGCGAAATTTTATAGATATGTTTTTGCGTTTATAATGTCAGCATTTATGGCGTTTTTTATGTCATTTGTGCTGATGACGTATCTAAACCTTGGCCTCGTTGATGGCTTTGTAAAAATTTGGCTAACTGCTTACGTAAAAGCCTTTGCGGTAGCGTATCCAGTGCTTTTGCTAGTCTCTCCATTTGTAGCAAAACTCACACAAATTTTGTGTAAAAAATAAAATAATAATATACGTTATCAATAAAAATTATTATTTACTTATTTTAATTATTTGGTTATAATCCAATCAAAATTTATCAAAATAGGAGTCAAAATGAGACAGTACGAAACATACAAATGCGAAAAATGCGGCAACGAGATCGAGGTACAAAAAGTTGGTGGCGGCAGACTAACCTGTTGCGGCGAAGAGATGAAGTGTGTGACTGAAAATTTAACAGCGGTAAATTTGATGAAGGCATTTGCTGGCGAATCACAAGCTAGAAACAAGTATGAGCTTTACGGTGATCTAGCCAAAGAAGCAGGCTATCATGCTATTGCTAGGCACTTTTACGAGGCAGCTGAAAATGAGAAATGGCACGCAAGAGCGGAGTTTAAAAAATATCACGAGCTAATGAACGATCCGATCGATAAGATGGATAAAAATTTACTTGATGCAGCAGCTGGCGAAAACTACGAGCATACGACAATGTATCCAGACTTTGCAAAGATCGCAAAAGAAGAAGAGCTAAGAGATGTTGAGAGGCTATTTAACGCGATCGGCAAGGTTGAGGTTGAGCATGAAAGGGAGTATCTAGAGCTTAAAAAGATGCTTGATGAAGAGGGCTTTTTTGAGAGTGATGAAGAAGATATCTGGGTTTGTGAGGTCTGCGGACACGTTCACAGAGGCAAAAAAGCTCCAGGTGCTTGCCCGCTTTGCAAAGCTCCAAAAGAGTATTTTAAGCGCGAATTCCTAGGCTAAAAAGCCAAAATAGCCAAGGCGCTTAGAGCTTTGGCTATGAATTTTTTATTTCAAATTTACTCTCTTATAAGCAAAAAGTACTATAATTATTTTAAATTTTTATAAGGAGAAAGAGATGAAAAAATCACTTTTAGTTTTAGCTACTCTTGGCTTTGCACTAAGCCTAAACGCTGCAGATCTTACAGATACTTGCAAATCATACTTCTCAGACATCGACAAAATGGTCGAAGCTTACAAAAAAGCTGGTCAAGAGCAACAAGTAAAAATTTATGAAGATCAAAAGAAACAATCAATGGACCAACTTGCTGCACTTCCAAAAGAGCAACAAGACGCTACTTGCAAACAAGCTAAAGAGATGTTTGCTCAAGTAATGGAACAAATGAAAAAACAAGGTCTTTTAAAATAAATTTTATGGCTAGTTTTTCTAGCCATATCCTAATCCTCTTTTTCTAATTCGTTATTTACGCCGATCTCTTTTACTTCTATATCTTTTTGATCGTCTGGAGACAAGCGTTTAAAATTTTCAAGTCTACTAACAAGGCCATCTCTACCACTAAAACTTGATGCAAGGGCGTTAAAATGTTTATTTGCAGTATTTAGTGTATTGCTAAGTCTATTCATATGCTCGGCCACATTGCGGACTTTATCATAAATTTTAATCGCACTCTTTACGATATTTTTGGCCTCTTCATTGCCACGCTCTATGCGCCATAAATTTGCCACTGTGCGAAGAATAGGCATAAGCGTGGTGTGAGATACTAGTATTACACGCTTTTGAAATGCATAGTCAAAAAGGGAACTATCAAATTTCATAGCCTCGATATATGCTGGCTCAATTGGTATAAACATCAATACAAAATCAGGGCTATCAGGTACGATCTCACCGTAATTTTTACTATTTAAGCCATCTATGTGATTTTTCATAGAAGCAATATGCTCTTTCAATGCTAAATTTAGCTCCTCTTCGTTGCTGGCTGTGATAGCCTTTTCGTAAGCTATAAGTGAGACTTTAGAATCAACTATTAGGTGTTTGCCATCTGGTATCTTTACTATAAAATCAGGAATAAGACGTTTGCCCTCTTCGTTCTTGAAATTTTGTTGTGTCAAGTAGTGCTCATCTTTAACAAGTCCAGAAGCCTCAAATGTGCGTTCAAGCTGTATTTCACCCCAGTTTCCAAGTGTTTTATTGCTACCTTTTAATGCAGTGGCTAGTGAGTTTGCCTCTTTTGACATTGAGATACCAATCTCACTTATGTGCTTAATCTGCGTTCCTAGCGCGCTCATGCCTTTAACTGACTCGTCATGGACTGCATTTACGCGCTCTTGAAAGGTTGAAATTTGCTCCTTTAGTGGCTTTAGTAAAAGATCTAAAGAATTTTGGCTATTTTGTGTGAAATTTGCACTTTTTTCTTCAAATATTTTATTTGCAAGATTAGAAAATTCCAAATTTAACTCATTTTTTACTTTTAATAAATTTGCCTCTTGCTCTTTTAGGCTATTTTCTTTTGCTTCTATTTCATTTCTAAGCACAGCCATATCACGTTTTAATCTATTTTCTCTCTCATTTGCTTCAGCTAAAGCATTTTTATTTTGATTTAGCTCGGCTAGTATTGCAGTAAAATTTGCCTCGTTATTCTTGGCCCTTTCATTTGCTGTACCGATACTCTCTTTAAGCTCATTTATCACGCGCTCCATCGCATCTTCAGCTTCGTCTTTTTGTGCTATTTTGGTTTTTAGCGCATCGATCTCACTGATGAGCTCGTCTATTCGCTCGTGATTTGACATAAGCCTTGCTTTTTGCTCACTAATTAGCTGCAGATTTTCACTATTTTTAGATACTAAATTTGTTATATTTGATGAAATTTCAAAATTTTCTTGCTCTTTTTGCGCCAAATTTCTTTTTAGCTCGAGTTTGTCTCTATTAAATGAATAGATGACAAATATCGCAATCAAAAATAGTAGTCCTAAAAATATGGCAGCATAAAAATAGAAATCTTGTTGCATTTAGTATCCTTAAAAAATGAAGAAATTTTTATATTTTTACAAAAGCAAAGAGGCCACTCCTTGCTTTTATAGTAAATTTTATGCTTCTAGCACCGCTCCGTTGCTTGCGTTTGTGACTAGTTTGCGGTATTGCCTTAGCCAGCGAGAAGTTAGTGGTTTATCGACTGGCTTAAATTCCGCTCTTCTCTTTGCGATCTCAGCCTCGCTTAGGCGAACGTTTATCTCGTATTTATCGACGTCTATATCAATGATATCGCCATCTTGTAGCAGACCTATCATACCGCCTTCAGCCGCTTCTGGGCTCACGTGACCGATGCTTAGACCCCTTGTCGCTCCGCTAAAGCGACCATCTGTGATGAGAGCCACGTCTGCGCCAAGGCCTCGTCCCATAATGAGTGAGGTAGGGCTTAGCATCTCTTGCATACCAGGGCCTCCGCGCGGGCCTTCGTAGCGGATGACGACGACATCGCCTTTATCTACTTTACCGCCTGAAATACCAGCTATGGCTTCATCTTGTGAGTTAAAGCAGACTGCTTTGCCGCTAAATTTACGCTCGCCAACGATGCCAGCTGTCTTGATTACACAGCCTTGCTCGGCTAAATTTCCAAATAAAATGGCAAGTCCGCCAACTTGTGAATAGGCGTTTTCTACTTTGTGAATGATACTCTCATCTTTGATATCACTTATCTTTACACGCTCTCCCAAAGTTTCGCCACTAACTGTGAGATTATCCAAATTTAGCATGCCATTATCTCTGCGTGAAATTTCTTTTATCACCGCATTCATACCACCAGCTCTGCCGATGTCCTCCATGTGCACGTTTGGCAAGCTTGGGCTGATCTTAGCGATATGAGCGATATTTTGGCTGATTTTATTTAGCTCTTTGATGTCTAAATTTACGCCCGCCTCTCTTGAGATGGCTAGCATGTGAAGAACGGTGTTGCTGCTACCACCCATCGCCATATCAACGACAAGCGCGTTGCGGATCGCCTTTTCGTTTAGTATGTTTCTGATCTTAAATTTCTCATCAAGTGCGATCTCACAGATTCTGCGAGCAGCCTGTCTAATAAGCTCCTCACGCTCTGGGGTTAGTGCAAGGATAGTGCCGTTGCCAGGTAGTGCTATGCCCATCGCTTCGCAAAGTGTGTTCATAGAATTTGCCGTAAACATACCGCTGCAACTACCACCACTTGGACATGCGTTGCACTCGATATCTCTTAGCTCAGCCTCATCTATCTCTTTGGTCTCAAATTTACCAACTGCCTCAAACGCAGTCGCAAGATCTATCGGCTTGCCATCTTTTGTGTAGCCTTTTTTCATAGGGCCACCGCTTACAAACACGGTTGGGACATTTACTCTTAAAGCGCCCATAACCATGCCAGGGACGATCTTGTCGCAGTTTGGCATACAAACAAGTGCGTCAAGTGCATGAGCGTTCATCACGGTTTCTATCGAGTTTGCGATGATTTCGCGGCTAGGCAAGCTATATAGCATGCCCCCATGCCCCATCGCGATGCCATCATCCACGCCGATGCAGTTAAACTCAAATGGAATACAGCCATTTTTGCGAATCTCATCTTTTAAAATTTGTGCATATTTATTTAAGAAAAAGTGCCCTGGTATGATCTCTATAAAGCTGTTTGCAACGCCGATGAAGGGTTTAGCAAAGTCATCGTCTTTTAGCCCAGTCGCACGTAAAAGTGAGCGGTGTGGGGCTCTTGTGTAGCCTTTTTTGATTATGTCGCTTCTCAAATTTGATCCTTTTTTAAAATTTGAGAGGATTTTATCACATATAAAGTATCAAAGATTTTAAAAAATTTTTGCAAATTTAAAATTTTTTTATTACATAAATAACACATTAAATTTTTAAAATTTATCCAAAAAGGATGAGCTAAATAGCTACGAAATTTCGGTAATTTTAATCAAAGCAGTATGCAAAATAATAACGTAAAAATATTATCAATGTGTTATAAATATTGATTTATAGGGCTTTATTGTACCCTGGTACAATTTACAAGACCTATGAAAATTTATACAATGCGATAAAATTTTTTAACAAGGATGAGAAAATGATCGCAAAAACAGAGGGCATAAAAGTGATGCCGATGCAAACTAAAATTTTAAATTCTGGCACAAACTTTTATGAAAATAACTTCACAAATACAACTTTAATTTTTCCTTTTTACGCGAAGAAGTAAAACAACTTCTAATCTCCAAAACAAGAGCAATTAGCTTTTATTTTAAATTTAATTTATAGTTAAGAGAGTTTTATATGCAAAGTGAAAAAATAGAAATTTTACTTGATGAAGTGAATGAAACAATAGATTCGATATTTAGAACCTGTAATAAAAATGGTGGAACAAAGAAAGCTTTGGAAAATAGAAAGCTAAATAAAGAAATTTTAAAAGATAAATTTGCATCGATCTTTTTAAAATTTGACCAGATAGACGATGATAATTTTAAAAGCATAGTTCTTGCAAGTGATGAGACAAAAGAGCTAAGCGATATGGTAAAAGCATTCGAAGCGGATAAAGATATAGACTTGCCAGAACTAGAGCGAGCGATAAATTTTAACCTTACTAGAATCAAAGAAGCAATCTATAAATTTCAAAACAACAACTAAAAGCTGGTGCGAGAAAAATCTCACACCAGATACTGCTAATAACTAAATACCTCCGGATCAATAACCATCGCCCTATAAGCGACATCATCTCTTGAAGCAGAGTCCACATCCATCTCAAATTTGATCTCATTTGTCTTTGGATCGATCTCAACTAAGACCATTTTGATAGTCTTGTCAGGACGGAGTAAATTTACATTTGAGCTTGAGATGAAGTAGGTATTTTTATCCTTTTGCCACTCGACGTTACTAGTAACTGCGCTATAAAAGTCAAAGCCACGCTCCTTTCCAAACTGCCAAGTTTGTTCAACCGTGCCCTTTTTCTCATCTATCTTGTACTCAACCGCACGAGAGTATTTATCCTCTTTAAAGGCTGGCTGCTCCATGCCTCTGCCATCGCCATTGTCAAAGACGCTTAGGTGTTTTACGCTGCCTTTGTTGTCATATCTTGGTGTTAGCCACGCAGTGTGCTGAGTCCAAGACCAGTCAAATTCGCCTTCGCATTTTGAGTTTTCGCATTTTATCTTATTGCCTTTGCTATCGACTGGAGTTAGCACTTTAGCTTTAAATTCTTCACTCCAGCCTTCAGGCGAAGCTAGTATCCATTTTACTTTTTTATCGCGGCCGATTTTAACGATACCTTGGTGGCGAAGTGAGAGGATAATGCTATCGTCGCTCTCATCATATGAGATAGAGTTTACGTGAGCCCAGTTTCTGCCTGTGCCAGTAGAGGTAATGTCGCCAAATGGTAGATCATCGCTTATCTTGATCTCTTTTGCATCCATGTCGATATTTAGGCAAACAGCTCTGGCATCAAGTGCTTTTATAAGGTTGCTACGGTAGACGTTATTGCCAAAAATTTCATTTAGATCCCACTCTTCGACCACTTTGCCGGTGCCATCTACCTCGATGAT
Source organism: Campylobacter concisus (assembly GCF_902460875.1). Taxonomy (GTDB): domain Bacteria; phylum Campylobacterota; class Campylobacteria; order Campylobacterales; family Campylobacteraceae; genus Campylobacter_A; species Campylobacter_A concisus_AA. The sequence goes on from NZ_CABPVR010000007.1 coordinate 370,952, forward strand.
GTGGTCTCTTATGGTGTGAGAAATTCTGCCATCTTTGTGGTGGTAGTTGTATTTGCCAACTCTAAGAAGTAAATGATCATCTTTTAGTGGCATAACTTCGTGGCTTAGATCGATATAGCCTCTTGGAAGCGGGCGGTTGTAAATTTCTCTACCCATAAGGTCATATCTAAGATATCTTTGTGCCATGCCAAAGCTGATATCGCCGTTTTTTAGCTGATGAAAGCCCATCATCATGCCTCCATCCATCACTCTTCTCTCGCTACGGTCGTAAAATTTTTGATAGTCAAGATACCATCTGACCTCGCCTTTGGTATCTACGATGTAGTTTTCGGTAAAGTCGTTCCAGCTAGCAGCTCCGCCGTTTTTCCAGTCAAGCGGCTTATAAACGCTCGTGATCGTATTGTTGATGAGATAGAGCCTATTTTTAAACGCAGGATCGACCTTTTTGACGCGAGTCTTTTGCATGTGAGAAAATCTAAAATCACGGCTATATGTGACGATAGGTTGGGCGTAAATTTTATATGTTTCTACCTTTTTAGCTCCGTTAAACGTGTAGCTTACGACTACTTCATTTAGATAGTCAGGGTAAAGTCCCCAAATAGGCACACCATCATGCGTAAGCAGGGCATGCTCTGAGACGTTGTAGTCGATGTCGATGCCGCCATCTGGCTTGCCTTTTACTTTGACATGGATATCTTTGATGTCTTTGCCAGCTCTATCGATGATAGCAGTTAGCGGCGATACGTCGTAGGGGTTTATAAAGACTGATCCAAGCTCGCCTTGAACCTTTACGTGATGAGCCAGGACTCCAGCCTCTAGTGGCGTGATGCCTATACTAAGACCACTAACCAAAACAGCCGCAAGGGCAACAGAACCTAAGAAATTCTTGCTCATTTTCGCTCCTTTAATAAAATTTAATGATATCTTACTACCCAAATTTCACACAAAACTAACGCTTATATGAAAAGTGGCTTAAGTAAATTTATCAAGAAGTCGTTTTAAAGAGTAAAAATAAAAAGAAGAATTTAGGAGCAAACGCCCCTAAATTTTAGTTATTTGTATCAAATTTCTTAAGAGAAAAAAGAACAAATTTATAGCTAACAAATAGCGTCACTGGCCAAAGTATCAAAAAAATTCCTGCTTCTAACATCTTTTATCCTTAGTATGCGTGATGATCGTTTTTGATCTCGTCTTGCGTGATCTTCTTGCTATCTATCGCTCGCCAGACGACGATGATATAAGTAAGCACTACTGGCACTAGCAAACTAACATAGGCCATAACGCCAAGTGTGTAGTGACTTGAGCTTGCATTTTTGATAGTTAGCGAGCTAGCAAGGTCGCTAAATGACGGATAAAATGCAGTGCCATTTAGGCCTGTTATCAAAAATAGCGCAGTCACAGCAAGCGTTACGCCAACGCCATAAGCAAAAATTCCACGAATACTTTTTGTAAATGCCCCTTGGAAAATTCCAACAAGCACTAAAACAATGCCAACAAGAAGCAATATACCGACGATAGGCATCTCGATCAAATTTATAGCGTATTTGTAAGGCATAAGGCTAACTACGCCATTTGCGTCGTATGCAAAGCCATCTTTTGTAAGCACCCAAGCAAGAAATCCTAGAAAAAATGGCAAAAATAGCACGGTGTTGATAATTAGCTGTTTTCTAGCGTTTTGTATAAATTCGCCATCAGCGATGTTGTTTATAAGATATAAGCAGCCGCCTACGCGAGATAGGAAAAACATCGCTATACCAAGTAAGTACAAGTAAGGATTTGCCAATGCTTCAAGGCCGCGAAACGGAGTCTTCCACTCGACAAAGTTGTGCTCATTTAGCACAAAGTCGCTTCCACTAAAGAATGTACTAACAGCCATGCCGATAAGAATAACGCCAAGTGAGCCATTTATGAAAAGGAAAATTTCATAAGTTCTAGCGCCCAAGAAGTTATCAGGCTTTTTGCGGTACTCGTAGCTTACAGCTTGGATGATAAAGCAAAACAAAATAGCCAGCCAAACCCAGTAAGCACCACCAAAGCTAGTAGCGTAAAATAGCGGGAACGCCGCAAAGCATGCGCCACCAAACATAACAAGCGTTGTAAATGTAAGCTCCCATTTTCTACCGATAGAATTTATGAGCATATCTTTTTTCAGCTCATCCTTGCCAAGGCTAAAGATGAGCGACTGTCCACCTTGAACAAACATCATAAATACCAAAAGTCCGCCAAGAAGGCTAACTATAAACCACCAATAAATTTGTAAATTTTCTAAGCTTAAACTATGCATGGTCGTTAAATCCTATCTTTATTTGCTTAAGCATGATTTTGATCTCGGCAATTAGCAAGACCGTAAATAAAACAGCAAATAATATAAATGAAATTTTGATATTTGAGTCTGCTAAATTTGTAGCTCCTACGCCAACGGTCATGAGATCTTGTATCACCCAAGGCTGACGGCCGACCTCTGCTACTATCCAGCCAGCCTCAGCTGCGATGTAGCCAAGCGGTATAGTAAAGAGGCAGATCCACAAAAAAGCTCTTATGTTTTCAAATTTATATTTTCTTGAAAGATTTAGATAGAGCGTAATAGCAAAAAGAGCTATGAAGTAAGTGCCAAGTACAACCATGATATGGAAGCTATAAAATGTAAGCGCAACTGGTGGCACAGCTTCTTTTGCGTCTTTAAGATAGCCATATCCTAAGAAATTTAGGTTGCTTTCTAAATTTGAAAGTGAGCTTTTCATCAAGCTCTCGTCATTTGCTTTTTTAGCCTCTTTGTAGTTTTTAAGAGCCTCGATAGCTACTTTGCCCTTTGCCATCTTCTCTTCTACGCTTATTAGATTGTGCTCGCTATTGCCATAAAGTAGGTCATTTATACCTGGTGTAAATGAGTCAAGCTCTCTGTTTGCCATGATGCCAAGTGCATAAGGCACCTTTATCTCAAGCAAAAATGGCTCGCTCTCGTCGCCAAGCTCTTTAGCTAGGTTTAAAATACCAGCGGCAACTAGACCAGCGTTTTTCTCGCCATTATAAAGTCCCTCCATCGCAGCAAGCTTCATAGGCTGCTTTTGAGCTACAAAATATGCACTCTCATCGCCACTAAGTAACAAAAATGCCGAAGTGATAAGTCCAAATGCGCTAGCAACGACGATGCTTTTTTTAGCTAGCAAGATATGGCGTTTTTTGATTAAAAACCAAGCAGAAATTCCTATCACAAAGATAGATGAGATAGTGTAGCCACTAGTTACTGTGTGTAAAAATTTGCTAATACCAAGTGGATTTAGCGCAACTTCAAAGAAATTTTCCATCTCCATTCTTGCAGTATCTGGGTTAAATTTCATGCCTATTGGATACTGCATCCAGCCATTTGCGATCAATATCCAAAGTGCGCTTAAATTTGAACCGATCGCGACAAGCCAAGTTGAAAGCAGGTGAAATTTCTTGCCAACCTTTTCCCAGCCAAAAAACATAATGGCAAAAAATGTACTCTCCATGAAAAATGCGAGCAAGCCTTCAATAGCAAGAGGAGCGCCGAAGATATCGCCGACAAACCAGCTATAATTCGCCCAGTTTGTACCAAACTCAAACTCCATGATGATACCAGTAGCCACACCGATAGCGAAATTTATACCAAAGAGCTTTAGCCAAAATTTCGTTATCTCAAGCCATGCTTTATCGCCAGTTTTGACATATATCGTCTCCATGATAGCGATGATAAAACTTAGTCCCAAAGTAAGTGGGACAAACAAAAAATGGTAAATGGCGGTTAGCGCAAACTGTGCCCTAGACCAGTCGACAAAATCCATCTCAGACATTTTATTCCTTTATTAAATTTCGAATTACAAATTCGCTTTTTTCTTCGTCGGTTTGAAATTTGGTATTTAGAGTCTCGTTAAAGATGAAGGCTTTTAAAATTCCAAACATGATGATAAGCTTTATTATTATGAGAAGCCATAATTTTTTGCCTATTTTCATATTTTTAAAGCCTTCTATATATAAAGAGGCAATGATGTTTAGGTAGTTTTTTATCATAGTTTTTGAAGTCTATAACAAAAAGACTTAAAGAATAATTTTTAAAATTTATACGATTAATGCCTTACTAAATATTTAAGGGGTATAATCCGCAATTAAAAAATAAATAAATTTAAGGAAAATTAATGGCAAAAGAGACGAAGTACATTTTTATCACAGGTGGTGTTTTAAGCTCGCTTGGAAAAGGCATCGCAGCTGCGTCTATCGCGACTCTTTTAAAAAATTCCGGACTAAAAGTAAGTGTTTTAAAAGCTGATCCATATATCAACGTAGATCCTGGCACGATGAGCCCGTTAGAACACGGCGAAGTTTTTGTCACAGATGATGGCGCAGAGACAGATTTGGATTTGGGGCATTATGAGAGATTTTTAGATGAGAGCCTAAGTCAAGATAATAACTTCACAACGGGCAGAGTTTATAGCTCTGTTATAGAAAAAGAGCGAAGAGGCGATTACCTTGGAAAGACTATTCAAGTGATCCCCCACATCGTTGGAGAGATAGTTGATCGCATCAAAAAAGCAGGCGAGGGTAAAGATGTGCTAATCGTTGAGATCGGCGGAACCGTTGGCGACATCGAGGGATTACCATTTTTAGAGGCGATAAGAGCACTAAGGGTGGAAGTTGGCAAAAAAAGAGCGCTAAATATTCACCTAACGCTTGTGCCATTTATAAAAGTGGCCGGCGAGCTAAAGACAAAACCAACCCAGCATAGTGTAGGTGAGCTAAGACGTATAGGCATAACACCAGACATAATCATCTGCAGATCTGAAATGCCACTAAACCGCGAGCTAAAAGATAAGATAGCAGCAAGCTGTGGTGTTGAGAAAAATTGCGTCATAGAGAGCTTAGATAGCGCAAGTATCTATCAAATTCCACTTTCATTTTTAAAGCAAGACATACTAACGCCAATCGCTGAAAATTTAGGCTTTAATGAGCTAAAACCAGACATGGCAAAGTGGGATAGCCTAGTAAAAAGGATAATCGCTCCAACAAATGAAACTACAATAGCATTTGTGGGTAAATATATCGACCTAAAAGAGAGCTACAAGAGTCTAACTGAGGGTATCATCCACGCTGGAGCAAATTTAGACGCTAGGGTAAATTTACGCTGGATAGATAGCGAAAAGATAGAAGAGAACAATGTAAATGAGCTTTTAAAAGACGTAGATGGCATCTTGGTCGCCGGTGGCTTTGGCGAAAGGGGCGTTTTAGGCAAGATGCAAGCCATTAAATTTGCTCGTGAAAATAAAATCCCTTACCTTGGAATTTGCCTTGGTATGCAGCTAGCACTCATTGAGTTTGCAAGGGATGTTTTGGGCCTAGAGGATGCAAATTCTATGGAATTTGACAAAGAGTGTAAAAATCCTATCATCTATCTAATCGATAGCTTTATCGACGCTCACGGCAAAAAACAGATAAGAACGCACACAAGCCCACTTGGCGGCACGATGAGGCTTGGAGCATATAACTGCGACATCAAACCAAAGACACTTCTAGCTGAAATTTATGGCAATGCAAAGAGTGTAAAAGAGCGTCACCGCCACCGCTACGAGGCAAATCCAAAATATAAAGAAATTTTTGAGAAAAATGGTCTTTTAGTAAGTGGCGAGAGCGATGGGTTGATAGAGGCTATCGAGCTAAAAGGCCATCCGTGGTTTGTGGGCGTGCAGTGTCATCCTGAATTTACTAGCCGTCTAACTAAACCAAATCCTGTGATATTAGGCTTTATAAAGGCAAGTTTAGAAAATATTAAATCTTAAATTTAGAGCCATCTGGCTCTAAAAATTCTTTTAAAATTTTGCTGTTTTTATTAAATTATTTATCAGATAAATCCCACTACTTGCCATAAATTTTTAAGGAGAAAAATGAAAACCCTAATCATCTTAGCCCACCCTGATATCCAAAACTCAGTCATAAACAAACGCCTGCTACAAGAGGCTCTCAAAGAGCCGCAGCGCTTTAGCGTACATGATTTGACGCAGGTTTACAAGGGCAAAAGTATCGACGCCGCGCGCGAGCAAGAGCTCATCAGAGCCCACGATGCCCTAGTTTTACAGTTTCCGCTTCACAACTTCTCCTGCCCTCCGATTTTAAAATCATGGATTGATGCGGTGATGACGCACGGCTTTGCCTACGGACGCGGCGCAGACGGCATAGCGGGGCGCAAAGTAGCGCTAGCCGTGACCGCAGGCATCAAAAAGAGCGATTACTGCCCGCAAGGACGCTATCATTTTAGCTTGCGCGAGGTTCTTACGCCGTTTGAGCTTGCGTTTAAATACTATTTTCACGCCAATTACCGCGACTTTTTCGCATTTTACGGCGCCGAGGAGACTCCTGGCGTGGACTACGTATCAAGCGACAGCGAAATAGAACGCGGCGCCAGAGAATATGCGGAGTTTTTGAGAAATTTGGAATAAATTTTTATAAAAATGGTTTAAACTTTATGACATAAAGCATTTAAAAATTTATAAATTTAATTGTATAAATTTTTGCTAATGTTTACTATTTTTGGTGGGTTAAATTTGTAAAGACTATCAATTTAACAAAGCTTTTAAGCTCGCCATTAGCCCTAAAATCTTACTT
>NZ_CABPVR010000007.1:378323-389325 GCF_902460875.1 Campylobacter concisus
AAGCATTCAAAATAAAGACGAAAGATTGCGATGAAAAAGAAGTATTTTTATAGCCAAATTTTTGGCAATATGGGTGTAAATTTAAGTGAACAAGTGGCATTAAATAAAATTGGTAAGTTCTTCAAAAATTCTTACCAAAACCATGCTAAATAAAGAGGATATAAGGAATTTACTAGCGCATAGATTTTGTAACGACATACATAAAAAAATTAGTGAAATTCCGACACCAAGCGCCTTAAAAGATATCTACAAAGGCGCTAACCGCATAAAAGAAGCGATCGAGAAAAACGAGCGCATAGCCATTGTGGGCGATTATGATGTTGATGGTGTGGTTTCAAGTGTGATTTTGGCCGAGTTTTTTGATGATCTTGGCATAAAAGACTACCTAGTAAAAATTCCAAATAGATTTAAAGATGGATATGGGCTAAATCCTGAGATAATAGACGAACTCTCAGCTGATGTAAGCTTGATTATCACCGTTGATAATGGCATCTCTGCAAACGATGCGGCCATTATCTGTAAAGAAAAAGGCATCGATCTTATCATCACTGATCATCACATGCCACCAGCTGTTCTCCCAGAGGCTTATGCGATCATAAATCCAAAACAAGAAGACTGCAACTTCCCAAATATTGAAATTTGTGGCGCTGAGGTCGCTTGGTATTTGGTTGGAGCGTTAAAGGATGTTTTTGGTCTAAATTACGATATGAGCAAATTTCTAGAGCTTTTAGCTATCGCGATAATCGCTGATATGATGGAGCTAAGAGATATGAATAGAATGCTTGTTCGCCTTGGTATTTGTAAGTTAAATGCGTCTAAGCGTTCCGCATTTCATGCTATAAAAGAGTTTTATGGTAAGGAAAAATTTGAGTGCGATGATATTAGCTTTCTTATAGCCCCACTTATAAATTCAGCCGGACGCATGGACGATGCGATGAATTCATTTAACTTTTTACGTGCCAAAAGTATCGAGGAAGCCTACAACTATCTTGACATGATAATAGAGTTTAATAACTCTAGAAAAGAGGAGGAGCGTCAGCTCTTTGAGTGCTCGCTAAAGGACGTAAAAGAAGACGATGAAGTCATCATCACTTGGGGTGAGCAGTGGCATGAGGGTGTGATAGGCATCGTAGCTAGCCGCTTAGCAAAGCACTTTGCAAAGCCAGCTATCGTCTTTAGCATCGATAAAGGTCGTGCAAAAGGCAGTGCTAGAAGCATTGGTAAGCTTGATATCTTATCTCTTATAGCAAGCCACGAAAATTTACTAACAAGCTACGGCGGTCACAAAGGAGCGGCTGGACTTACGCTTGCGCCTGAAAATTTGGTGGAATTTAAAGAAGCGATAAATAAAAGTTGCTCATGCCTAAATATGCAAGATTGCAAAAGCTCGGACGAGCTACTTGGCGATATAATGCCAAGCGAGATAGACTTTGAATTGCTTGAAATTTTAGAATTTTATGAGCCATATGGGCAGAAAAACCCTCGCCCAGTATTTAAGATAAAAAATGCTCTTGTTAAAAACGAAAGACTTATAGGAAGAGATCAAAATCACTTAAAGCTCATCTTGCAAAAGGATAATAAAACGCTTGAGGCTCTATTTTTTAACTTTACAAGACATGCTAGAGTTGGTGAGATGATAGATATTATCTTTTGTATATCAAAAAATTCATTCCGCGGACTTGTTACCCCACAGCTACTCATAAAAGAGATTTTATAAATTTTATCTCGGTTTTATAATGCTAAAATTTTAATAAAACCGAGATTGCTTCGGTTTTAATTCGCCAAAATCGTTTCTTTATATATTTAATGCAGTCCAACTAAAATAATACTATTTGACTCAAATTTCTGTATTGTAAAATTAATGTTATATAAATATTTATACTTTATTTAAGTTTATTTTTGCTTTAATTTTAATTTTAAATATTAATTTCATAGGACTAAACATGAAAATTTCTTACGTTTTAGCATTTGCTTTAGTACCAAATTTAATGCTTGGTGCTGAAGAAACGATAGACTTGGCTCCGGTTACCGTTTCTGCAAAGATACAAAAGTCCGTTCTTGACGAACCGACAAAGGCTCAAATAGTAGGCAAAGGCGCGATATTAGAAAACGGCGACATCGCTAAATCACTTTTAAATTTGAGCGGCTTTACGATGGAGCGCAAGGGCGGAGGCGGCAGCGAGGTTTATTACCGCTCGCAGACGGCGGCCAGACTGCCGGTGCTAATCGACGGTAGCACGCTAAACGGCGGTTGCGGTATGCGCATGGATACGCCCATCACTTACATCTCGGCGCAAAATTATAGCTCGGTTCGCATCGTAAAAGGCCCACAAGACGTCAGATACGGTGCGCTCATTAGCGGCGGTATATTTTTCGATAGAGAGATAGCAAGGCTATCTAAACCGAGCTTTGGAGGAAACGTAAGCGTACTTGGCGGTAGTTTTAGAAGATTTGAAACTGCTGCAGACGTAGCGGCGGGCAACGAGCTGGGCAGCTTGGAAATTTCTGGCGGACACTACCAGAGCGGCGATTATAAAAGCGGCGACAGACAGAAAATGCATACGCACTATAAACGCAACAGCATTTCGCTCGTGGGCACGCTAACGCCCACGGAAACTACCGCATTGCAGTTAAGCGCGGATCTGGGCGAGGGCGAAGCGGCGTATGCCGATAGGATGAGGGACGGCATACAGTTTGACCGTAAATCTTTCGGGCTCAAATTTGAACAAGACGTCGGCGAGCATAAGATCAGGCTAAGCTCGTACTATCATCAAATCGACCATATAATGGACAACTTTACCATGCGTCCGGTAGTACCGGGCACGGGGCGCGGCAAGGGATATAGCATCAGCCACCCGATACGCGATATGTATGGCTTTAAGCTAGAAGGCGAGCTAAATTTCGACAATCTAACCAGCTATCTTGGCGCTGGGTACTCTGAGGATGTATTTAAGTGGAGAGGTGCCGGAACGGGCGGAGCCGGCGTATCTAAAGCCCAAATGGACGCTGCCCTATCAAAGCCGCACGCAAAAGAGCGCAAGGTAACGTATAAAACGATCTATACTCAAAACGAATACGTCCTAGAAAACGACTACGGGCTTTTTGGCGGACTTAGGCTGGATGCGGGCGAGAGAAAACTGCTAAAAACGCATAAAAGTAGGAAAGAAAATTTATTCTCAGGATTCTTTAGATACGAAAAATATCTGCAAAATTTAACGCTTTATGCTGGGCTAGGGCACGCTCAAAGGATGCCCGATCACTGGGAAACGAACAAGGACGCAAACCTAGCGCTGCATAAAGAAAGAAACACGCAGCTGGATTTTGGCGCGGTGCTAAAAGATAAAAACTACGAACTAAACGCGAATTTCTTCGTCTCAAAGATGGATGATTATATCATGCTAAAGTATAATACTATGGGCATGTCCTCAGACGCCTTTAATACCGATGCATTGCTATACGGCGGCGAGATAGAGGGCACTACGCTGCTAGCCGATATGTTTAGGCTGGGGGCGGGAGTATCCTACGTCTACGGCAAAGTGACCAAAAACGCGGGCGGCTTAAAAGACGGCGATGCACTGCCTAAGGTTTCGCCTCTAGCGTTTAAGCTAAGCGCCGGCTTAGAAAAGCCCGACTGGTTCGTCAAAGCCGACTTCTACGCTAACGCGTCGCAAAACCGCGCGCAAAAGGGCTACGGCGACGTGGGCGGCATGGACCTGGGCAAGAGCGATAGCTTTTGGACGCTGGGGCTAAGCGCGGGCTACAAATACAAAAATTATCAATTTTTGCTAGCGGCGGAAAACCTAAACGACGCCAAATACGCCTATCATAACTCAAAAGGCGGCTACGGCGGCGGTATCGCAGGCTACGAGACTATCCCGAACGGCACGAGGCTTTATGAGCCGGGCAGAAGCTTTTGGGTGAAATTTAAGGTGCATTTTTAGGGCGTAGCTCGGTTAATTCGGCATAGCTACGAGGTTAGAATTTGCCTTAAAAGCTATGCCAAATTTGAGTATTTTTATTCTTAGCTTATAACAATGCTCATGCTTACTACATTTACTTTTATGGATAAATTTATAGTCAAATTAAAGTCCATGTAGCACCTAGTATAAAATAGCTTATTAAATTTTAAAGCCAAAGGATGAAAATAGGGCTTTATTAAATTTAAATTTTATATAGATTAAAAGCTTAGATGTAAAATCTCAGAAATTTTTTAAAGGAGAGGTATGAAAAATTTACTTGTAAAATCAAGCTTGATTCTAGCTTTGGTAAGCTCAGTTGCACTAGCTCAAGGTGCATTTGTTGGTGGTGAAGGTGATTATTCGTTTAACTCAAAAATCAAAACAAAAAACATAGCAAGTAGTGAGAAAAATAACTTCAAAAAAGGTCACTACGGCCTTGGCTTTTATGGCGGTTATGATTTTGACAACTATAGAGCTTATGGTGGTTATTATTATGACTTTAAAGCCAGGAAAAATGCTGGTGAATCAGATGCAAAATGGAGTAAGCATAAATTTTTAGGTGGTGTTGATTATACGCCAAATATCACTGAAAATTTTAAAGCCGTTCTTGGCGGATACACAGGTCTTGGCTACTTGAGCGTTAGAGAGAGATTTAATAACGAAACAAGTAAGAAAAATTTCAAAGGCTTACTAGTTGGCGCGAAAGCGGGTGGCATCTACTCATTTGATGAACATAACGCGATCGAATTTGGCTTAAAAGCTGATAAGACTTTTTATAAGAAAAATAGCGGAGCTCAGCTAAGAGATACAACTATAGGGATTTATACTGGCTATACTTATAAATTCTAACATTTAGGCAAGGCTTAGGCTTTGCCTTATTTTGGACTACTCTCTACCTTCAAGAAGTGGCACAAAAAGGCACTCATCTAAGTACTCTTTTTCTAAATTTCCATCTTTATCTTTTTTAAATTTAGCGATAAATTGCTTGCCATCTTTTTTCATTGGAGCTACTAAAATTCCACCATTTTTAAGCTGTTTAAATAAATTCGGTGAGATCTCATCAGCAGCTGCCGAGAGCAAGATACGATCAAATGGTGCGTAGCTTCGCCAGCCGTTGTTGCCATCGTCATACCTTACATGCACATTTTTTATTTTTAGTATCTCGAAGCGTTTTTTTGCCTCCATAGCCAGCTTTTCTATTCGCTCGACGCTAAAAATTCTATGTGCAAGTTTGCTTAAAATAGCTGCTTGATAGCCACTACCGCAGCCTATCTCTAGGATATTGTCCATATTTTCGCACTCTAGCGCCATTGTCATCTTTGCAACGGTTAGCGGCGAGCTGATCCATTGATTGCCCAGTATGGGCTGAGCGTCAAGTTTATAAGCATGTGCAGTGATTGGTACAAAAATTTCGCGCTCAGTGGTGGCTATCGCATCGAACAAAAGCGGACTTAGCATGATCTCGTCGGCTATATCGCTAGCCAAATTTTGGCATTTTATCGCTTCTAGTTGAGTCAAAATTTATATCCTAAATAAAAATTAAATCGTTATTATACGATTTAAAGCTTATCTTAAAATTTATAAAATCCCTAAATTCGTCTTGATCTCTTTTATTAAATTTGCATCAAATATCGTTTCTTTAACAAGTGTGCCATTTGGTAAAAATACTCCAGCAACTTCTAATGCAAGTGAGCTTGAGATCATGACGTAGCAGTTGTTTGCGATAGCTAGAGCCTTGCAAAGACTAAGATAAGCATCCTCTCTAGCCTTACCCCACATGGCAGGTACCATGATGATGTCACATCCTTTTAGCTTTGCCCAAAGCTTGCTATCGCGTAGTTCAAAACAGATTAGCACCCCAAGCTTTAGCCCTCTAAAATCAAATGCATTTATATCGCTCACATCGCCAGTGGCAAAAATTTCATGCTCTAAATTTGGCCTAAAAAGTTCGGCTTTAAATTGTGAATGAAAGACATTATTTGAGTTAAGAAGCAAAAATTCGTTATAAATTTTTGGTTGGTGTGGATTTAGATTTGAAATTTTAGCGAGCCCTGCGCTTTTGTTTAGGCTGCTAAGGTGCGTAAAACCAAGAAATTTATCTGGACTAAGTGCCTCTTGCAAGCGTTCAAGCAACATCGCATCAAAGCTACCTATCATGCCACCAAGCATCGCTTTGTTCGCCCCTGCAAAAAAACCGTCAAAGTCATATCCACTGATGCAAAGCTCGCTTGCAAGTATGAGTGAATTTTCAGGCGCAGCCTCAACTAAATTTGCAAGCTCCTCTAAGCGATCGGTTGCATTTTTTGCCTTTAAAGTTAGGCTTATTAGGTTTAAATTTTCGCTCATTTACTTTCCAAATACAAATGTCATAGTTTTTTCGTCGTGGCAGTCTTTTGGAATTTTGTAGTTTATATCCGTGCCACCGATGTTTGGTGTAGCTTTTAAAATAACGCTTATAGCTGTGATTTTATCATCGCGCTGGGAGAGCGGATCATTAAAAACCCAGACCTCAAAGCCAAGACCCCTAGCCTCATCATGTGAAACTATTCTTACATCTTTTAGATCTTTTGCTTCAAAGCCGCACTGTTTGTTTATACCAAGCATCACGTCATTTCCTAGCACAGATCCTAGCGGTGCGAAACTTGGTGCAATTTCACCGTTTGGCATCTCTTGATAGATTTCCGCTTGGCTTGTCTCTTTTACCTTAACAAGCTTATAGGCGTAAAAATTTTCGAGATTATTTTTATTTGCTTGATCAATTATCCTTTGATTGCTGCTCGCACACCCCGCAAGAAGCACGCAGGCAAGGGCTAAGATGCCATTTTTAAAAGTCATCAAAGCTGATGCTTCCTTTGCTGTAGTTTGTCACCTTTGCTTCAAAGAAATTTGACTTTTGGTCGTTAAATTTAGCAAAGTCATCGACCCATTTGATCGGGTGAGCGACGTTGTATTTGCGTTTTAAACCGATCGCAACTAGGCGTTGGTCGATGAGGTAGTGGATATACTGTTCGATGATATCGTCGGTAAAGCCCATTATTTGGTTTTGAGTGATGTATTTGCCCCATTTGATCTCTAAATTTCCAGCTTTTTCAAACATATCATAAATTTTTGCCTCAGTTTCAGGTGTAAAGAGGTCAGGCCTCTCTTTGCGGACTGAATTTATCATGTTTTGAAACAAGAGCAAGTGCGTGATCTCGTCGCGTTGTATGAAGCGGATCATCTGCGCTGAGCCAAGCATCTTGCCAGCGCGAGCTAGAGCGTAGATCGCTGTAAAGCCACTGTAAAAGTAGATACCCTCTAAAATTTGGTTTGCCACCATCGCAAGAAGTAGCTTCTCATCAGTCACTTCGCCTGCAAGCTCCTCGTAGACACTTGAGATGTAGTCGTTTTTCTCGCGTAAGACGTCGTCGTGCTTCTCCATCTCGTAGATGAGGTCGGTGTTGTCACAGATCGCCTCGACCATGACAGCGTAAGACTTGCTGTGGTTTGCCTCTTCGTAGGCTTGGCGGCTTAGCACGGCGTTAATCTCTGGTGCGGTGATGTAAGGGTTGATGTTGTCAGCTAGGTTATTTGTCTGAAAGCTATCCATCGAGATGAGCTGGCTCCAGACGAGGTCGTACATGCGCTTTTCGGCCTCCGTGAGGTTGTAGGCGTAGTCACGCACGTCGTCTGTGGTGTCGACCTCTTTTGGAAACCAAGTGTTTGCCTCCATGAGGTCCCAAAGCTTTAACGCCCACTCGTATTTTGCCTTGGTGAAATTTAAAATGCCGTGTGGGTTGCCGTTAAAGACTCTTCTGTCGGTCAAATTTTCATTTGAACTTGGGTTGTAGATGCGTTTTCTGTTCATAAATTTCTCTCTTGTTTGTAGTAAAAATTTCTTAAAATCTTACCCAAAGCAAGGTAAAAATTTACTTTTATTTAGAGTGCCTTAGTCCTTTTTATGGTCATCAAAAAGCCAGTTATGATCAGCAAAACTGCGATCACGCATGATACTGCAAATACGACCTGGCCGACCTCGCCAAACATTTCACCAGTGTGAAGACTAAGCACTTTGCGACCAGCCTTTTTTGCCTCTGGGATGCTCTCAGACTTGCTAACAAGCTTATTCTCTTTGATCTTGCCAGCGCTAGCGTCAAGCTTTAGTTTGCCCACTTGGCTCTCGCTAGTTTCGTAGTTTATAGTGTAGGTGCTTTGGTTGTTTTCAGGCACGTTTATCGTGAGCGATTTTAGCTCTAGTGTGACGTTATCTTTAAAAATTTGCTCCGCAGTCTCTATCTCTTTAAATTTCTCGTCATTTATTGGGAGTAAATTTGATTGCGGTAGACTTTTTTTCATTGGAGCTGTTTTTAGATCGAAAAATATACTATTTACGCCACTTCTCACCCAGCCATAAGACCAGTAAAGGCCAGTTAGTGACATCACTACAAGCAAGATCGCCACGTATGTGCCAAGGCTCGTGTGGAGGTTGTAAAAGCAGGCGTAGCCCTTTGCTTTTGGCTTAATTTTTAGCGAATTTAAGAAATTTCGCTTGATCGCTGGTGCGTAGAGGATGAGACCACTGATAGCAAGCAGAGTCATGATGATAGAGCTAATGGCGACTATTTGCTTGCCGATGTCGGCTGGGACTTTGCTATCAAGCAGGGCAAGGCCTAAATTTCTATGAAGACTTAAGATAATGATACGAAATTTCTCACCCCAGTCCTCGCTAATAACTTCGCCACTTCTTGGATCTATGAAGAAATTTAATTGCTTTTTATCCTTTGTAATGCTTATACGATAAGCTTCATTTGCTCCACCTATTTGTAAGCTTTCAAGCGTATCAAATTGAATCTCACTTTTTGCTTTAGCTAGGAGTTCATTTAAACTCAAATTTATTTTTTCGCTAGGAACTAAGTTTATAAAATTTTTATTTATCGCACTTTTGATCTCTTCTCTATAAGACGCAAATGGGGCTGAAAGAGTCATGAATATTAGTGGAATAGCCGCAATTAGTCCAATTATTAGGTGAATGTTGAAGATGATTTTGTTGCGCTTGAAAAGCATATATCTCCTTTAGATTTTAGTAACGAATATTAATTTATTTTTTGTTAAGCGGAGATAAAATTTAGAAGATTAATTTTTTAATTATCTGAATGTGATTTTGGATTTTTCGGCTGGTAAAAGTAGCTCAAATGTTGAGATAGCAGCATTTAGATCTTTTTTATCTAAAAATTTAAACGGTCTTAGCAGGTAGTAAAGTGGCTTAAATTTCACTACTAAGCGCAAAGAGTGCTCGTAAATTTCGCTGCCATTAGCCTTAACGTACTCATCAATCGCCTCTTTTACAAGCTCGTTTGAAATTTTTTGTCGGTAGAGCTCGTGAATGAAAACTAGCAGGTCACGACACTTTCTAAGTTCTAAATCATCGCTAAAAAATTTTGACTCGAAATCAAGAAAATTTATCTCGTCATTTTTTATGGCGATGTCTCTGAGCGCTGGGCGTCCGTGCGCGAAATTTAGTGCATGAAGTCCAGCTAATGCGCGGGCTGCTTTTAGTAAAATTTCATACTTAAATTTTTCATCGGTGCTATATTTAAATAGACTAGCAACTGGCTCACCAACATCTTCTATAACGAAAAATTCATCACTTTTTAGCACTATTTTTGGAACAGGGGCATTTGCCTCGTTTAAAATTTCAAGCTTTTTTATCTCAGCAGTAAATGACCTATAAGGGTTTGGTTTAAAAATTTTAGTTAAAAAGCCACCTTTAATGTTTTTTTCAATACGTTTTAACCAAAATTTTTGTCCATCAAATTCAAAGCTAAAGATACGATCATTGCCGTCACTATGACTTTTTAAAATTTCATTGACATATTGTTTTAAATTTTGCATATTTGTAATTTAGCGAAAGAAATCTGAATTTTTACATATATGTGGCGTAAATTTTAGTAAAAAGTAGTGAAAATATATTAAGCAAAAGAGATAGTAAAGCACTGGTGGAGTTAAGCGGGATCGAACCGCCGACCTCTTGAATGCCATTCAAGCGCTCTCCCAGCTGAGCTATAACCCCAAAGTGGATTTTGACATTTTATCTTTTTATGGCTTACAATATTTTGAAATTCGTTTTAGTAAAATAAAATTTTAAGCAATTTTTGGATAATATTGCAAACTTTAACGCGGGAATAGCTCAGGGGTAGAGCACAACCTTGCCAAGGTTGGGGTCGCGAGTTCGAATCTCGTTTCCCGCTCCATTAACTTAGCCCGAGTGGCGGAATGGTAGACGCAAGGGACTTAAAATCCCTCGGTAGTTTTTACCGTACCGGTTCAAGTCCGGTCTCGGGCACCACGATATGGCGACATGGCCAAGTGGTAAGGCATGAGCCTGCAAAGCTTTGATCCCCGGTTCGAATCCGGGTGTCGCCTCCAAACTTCAAAAATAACTACTCAAAGGAATAACAGTGAGAAATTTACTTTTAGCAGTGTTTATAGCATTTTTTGCAGCTGGTTGTTCAAATACTTGGCATGGTGTAAAAGAAGATACTCATAATGCTAAAGAATGGACTAAAGAAAAGATAAATGATGGAGCTACATATATTAAAGAAAAAACAGAGTAAATTTTAGAGATTATAGTAAATTTTAAGCAAAGTTGGTTATAATCACAAATCTTTAAATCGGGAGATGGCTGAGCGGTCGAAAGCGGCGGTCTTGAAAACCGTTGAGGTGTGAAAGCCTCCTGGGGTTCGAATCCCTATCTCCCGGCCATACATCTAATTTATTGTTCATAATACCTATAAGAAAATTTCCATAAATATTCAGTCCAAAATTTACTAGAACTAAAAATATTAGTAAATTTCTTATTTAAAGCAAGACGCTGTAAGATAAGGGAAAGTTTAAGAGTTTTTATATTTGATTTTTGGCTATCTTAAATTCTCAAAATAGTATTTGTAGTAGCACATCCAAAATACATAATAGGCAGTAATCCTGTGTATAAATATACATAAAATTAATAATATTGAATAAAGAATTTAAGACGAATCCAAAATAAGAATTTAAATTAAAAATTC
>NZ_CABPVR010000008.1:0-3189 GCF_902460875.1 Campylobacter concisus
TTTTTGTACTTTATGATAAGAGAGAAGAGCTTTAAATTTCTTCTTTAATTTTTTTATAAAGCTCTAAAATATCATCTTTTTTAATGATAAAGCTATTTTTATTTGCTATTAGATAAGCTGAGCTTTGCATGATATTACCAGCGATCTTTAGCCCATTTTGTTTCATGGTTGAGCCAGTCTCTACTACATCAACTATCGCATCGCTTAACCCAACCAATGGTGCAAGTTCGATCGAGCCATAAAGCTTGATGATCTTTACAGCTACAGCTTGTTTTGTAAAATAATTTCTTGTTATATTTGGCATTTTTGTGGCTATTTTTAGCTCTGGCTGGTTTAGATCTAATTCAGAGTCATTTTTTATACCGATGCAAACTTTGCATTGCCCGATTTTCAAATCTAGCAACCTTACAACATTTGGCTTATGCTCTTCAAGTACGTCAAGTCCCACCACACCAATATCTGCTGCACCTTCAGTGACATAAGTTGGGATATCTTGGTTGCGAACCATTAAAAATCTAAAATTTCCTTCTTCAAGGATTAGTTTTCTATCTTCAAATAAAAAACTTAAGCCAAAAATTTTTCTAAAAATTTCTAGTGTTGCCTCGGCTATTCTTCCCTTTGGTAGTGCTACTGTTATCATATTATCATATCTTTCTTTTCGGTTATTAGCTTTTGCATGGCACGAAAAACTAGCATCTTGTCACAAATAGCATTTTTAAAAAATTTGGACAAAAAGTCGCCATCTCCACCAGTAAAATAGACTTTTTTGTCACCGGCTAGTTTATCTAGTAGAGTTATTATTGGTTTAATAATGCCATAACTTACAGCATCAGATGTTTTTTGTGGTAGAGCATCTATGTCAATTTGTGAATTTATAGTGATGTCAAGTCGTGGCGAGATGCTTTTATAGGCATTTAGCATACTTGAAATGCCTGGCAAGATATATCCTCCAAGATGGATAGAGTTTGCCATAATGTCAACCGTTATCGCACTTCCAGCATCAACGATTACGCCATTATTTATAGAGTAACATGCTGCGATTCTATCTACGCCTAGACCTTGATATATCGTATCTATAGTAAAAAATGACTCTAAATTTACAAACATCTTGTTATCTTTTAAAAGATTCAAAATTTCATCATTTACGGATATAAAATATACTTTTTTTTCTGGTTTATAGCTTTTAAACTCAGAAATTTTCATACGTGAGATTTTACCATCTTCTAAAAATGTAGCGTTAGTATTGCCTATATTACACAAAATCATAACATCGCCAATTATTGTCTTGTAGTTCTTTTAAGGCTTTAGAACAAATGCCAGAGCTGTAAAATATAGTTTTTTTTCTTAGATTTGTTTGGAATTTTATCTCTATTTTTTTAGAAATTTCTTCAAGCTCCAAAGCCTCTTTACGTAGCAATCTACTTTTTGCTTTTCTTAAAAAGACAAGATTGTAAAAGCTCTTATTGTCCACTCCCCAAAAGATATCAAGCGTCTTTTTTGTGCTAAATTCACTTGTATTAAGTGCTTTGATATCTTTTAAAAGGATTTTTTTGGCTTCAAAAAGCTCCCAAATTGTTTTGTTCATTGTCCTAAATTAACAAGCTCATTATCATAATAAAAGGCACCATTGCCCATAAAACTTTTATCTTTTATCTCATCGCTAAACTCATAAATTTCAGCGCCACTGAGGTCTAAATTTGTCTTTATAACATAGCCTGTTTTTTCGATGACATAGAGCTTATTGTTGATGATAGTAGCCGCTGAGAAGATAGCAAATTTGAAATTAACTTTATTTTGCTCTTTTAACATAAGATTTGTTCTTACGATCGTACCATCTTTTTTAAAGATATAAATTTCATCGTTATTAACTAATACATCTTTGATCTCACCGTCATAATAAACTGTCTGGTTTGGATTTATAACGATTAGTTTTTTTGCTGTTGCCGCTATTAGGTTATCGCCCTCAACGCCTAAAAATATGATGTTATTAAAGAAATTTTCAGAGCTTACGACCACGTCACGTAAAATTCTACCAGTCTCTTTTTGTACTATGTAAATTTTGCCATCTAATGCCGGATATACAATCAGTGAGCTCATAAAAAATGGTGCTACGACCCTTGAATCAACTGCTGCTATATTAGACGAGCTATATTCCATTATTGTTGTTGCGGTATTTATGTCTATTAGATAGATGTGGTTTGCCGCGCTGATAGCTGCTAATAGGTTTTGATCAAGAGAGGCAGCAACGATAGCTGTTGGAAATTTATTGCTATAAACGCTGCGTCCGTTAGGATCTGTCACATTTAGATCGCCATTTATACTAGCTGAAATGATAAAGCCGTTGTTTTCATTTAAGAAATTAAAATTTTCAGGCAACTTGATGTTTGTATTTAGGCCATTTTTGGTGATGATATTGCCGTTGTCAAGAGTGGCGCCATTTGCATTTGCTGATTTGATATAAGATGGCATATCTTTTGACAAAGAAATTTTGCCAGAGGTTTGAGCTGGCTCGAAATATTGTCTTTTTGTGCCACATCCGCTTAAAACTAAAGCCAAGGCAAAAGCCAAGAAAAGAGTAATTTTTTTCATTATTTTATTCCCTGATAGTGTTTTAAATTTTTAACTAAAGTTTGAAGTTGAGAGTCGAGTGAAATTTTATTAAACTCATCATTTGCTTCTTTGATTTTGTTTTGTTTTAAAAGCTCAAAACCTTTTAAAAGTGTGCTATATTCGCTTAAAATTTGAGTGTCTGCATTACCATTTTGTGAAAGAATGATATCTTTTACTATAGGATTTATTTTTAAATTTGCAAGCTCGCTAATGCCATCTGTCTCATTTTTATCAAGCTTTTGCTGAAGCGAAAAAAGCGCATATAAATTTGGTTCTTTTTCTTTTAAAATGCTTAAGGCATTTGCATCGTTTGGATTTAAAATGAGCTTTGAGTAAGCCAAATTTGCATCTTCAATTCTATTATCATTTATTATTTTGTTCGAATAAAATCCAATAATTGCAATGACGGCAACGATAATGGCAATTATCATAAATTTTTTATACTTTCTAAAGAAACGCTCACCTTTGATCATGCTTTCTAAAAACTGTTCTTGAGCACCAATCTCTTGTTTTATCTGTGTTAGATCTTCTTTTATAGCCAACGCTTTTCCTTTATTTTTAAAAAATTTTAATTCGCAG
>NZ_CABPVR010000008.1:3246-20926 GCF_902460875.1 Campylobacter concisus
TTAAATTAAAACTATCCCAAAATTAAAGCTTGAATGTGATATAATGGCTCAAAATTAATTAATAAGGTTACTTATATAATGCAAATAGATGATACTCTTTTAAATAAATTAGAAAAACTTTCTGCCTTACAAATCAGTGATGAAAAAAGAGAAGAAGTAAAAAAACAACTAAGTGAGATTGTATCTTTTGTTGATATTTTAAACGAACTTGATCTAAGCAGCGATGAAGCTGTAGTTAGCTCTATAAAAGGTGGCACACCTTTAAGAGAAGATGAGCCAAGACCAAGCGATGTGATTGATACGATCTTGAAATACGCTCCTTCGCGTGAAGGGCATTTTTTTGCTGTACCAAAAATAATAGAATAATGGTAAAAATATGGATCTAATCGAACAGCTTCAGGCAAAGAATTTAAGTGTAAAAATACCAGAAGATAATAGCCTTAATAATCTTGCTGGCGATATAAAAACACTTTTAAAAACTGTTGTGAGTGATAAGGCAAGCGATCTTCACCTTGTTTCAAGATCTGAGCCGCAAATAAGAGTAGACGGTGCTTTAAAGCCCATTGATTTTGGCGTATTAAGTGGCAAGGATATAGAGAATTTATGTTTTGCTTTGATTACTGATGAACAAAAAAGTGAACTTGAGAATAATAAAGAGCTTGACTTTGCGATCGAGCTTCCAGATATTGGTCGCTTTCGTGGCAACTATTACTATACCATGAATGGTGATTTAGCTGCTGCTTTTCGTATAATCCCAATCAATATCCCATCTCTTGATGAGTTAAATGCCCCACAAATTTTTAAACACATTATTAAGCGTGAAAAAGGTCTTATTTTGGTTACCGGACCGACAGGAAGTGGTAAATCAACAACTCTCGCAGCCATGCTTAATGAGATAAATTTAAATTATAGAAAGCATATTATTACAATTGAGGATCCAGTCGAGTTTGTGCATAACAATAAAAAAGCTCTATTTTCTCATAGAAATATCGGCACTGACGCAACTTCTTACTCAAGGGCTCTAAAATCTGCGGTTCGCGAAGATCCAGATATCATACTTGTGGGCGAGATGAGAGATAGAGAAACGATTTCAACGGCTATTACGGCGGCTGAGACTGGACACTTAGTCTTTGGTACGCTTCACACAAATTCAGCCATTCAAACTATAAATAGGATCGTTGATAGTTTTGATGGAAGTGAGCAATTACAAGTAAGAAATATGCTTAGTGTTTCGCTAACTGCTGTCGTTTCACAAAGTCTGATCCCAAAGATAGGCGGTGGAAGGTGCGCTGTGCATGAAATTTTAATAAACAATATGGCTATCTCAAACTTGATACGTGAAAACAAAATACATCAAATTTACTCTCAGATGCAGCTAAATCAACAACAGACTGGCATGAGTACGCAAACTCAGGCTTTGATGAAAGTACTAAAAGAGGGTAAGATTACAAAAGAAAATGCACTAGCTTATTCAACTAGTCAGCAAGAACTTCAAAATTTAATAGGAACTATATAATGGATTTAGTAACGTGGTTTGATATCATTATTATTGCTCTTGTCTTGATGCTTGGCATAAAAGGCATATTAAATGGACTTATAAAAGAAGCATTCGGACTTATCGGACTTATCGGCGGCTTAATTATAGCTAGTAGATTTTCAGATCTATCTGGTGAGTTTATAACTAAAAATATATATAAATTTGAAAATCCTTCATTTTTACAGTTTGTTGCATTTATCTCTCTTTGGTTAGTTTTTTGGATAGTTTGCTTGCTAGTTGGTAAATTTTTATCAAAAATAGTTTCAGTAAGCGGACTTGGTTTTTTGGATAGACTTGGTGGATTTGTTATGGGAAGTGGAAAAATTTTCTTAACATTTTCGGCAGTAGTTGCTGTAATATCTGGCACTTCGCTAAATAATATAATTGCTCCTTATTTTGCGAACAGTAAAGTTTATCCGGTTTTGATAGAAACTGGCAAATGGATAACAAATCTTGATGTGAAAAATATCAAAAGTGAGTTAGATGAGATAGTGGCAAGACCAATGGATACAAATAAAACTGATGCATTTATCTCAATGGATGCAAATGCTAGTGTAAATACCGACTCTAATACCACAAAAGGGGAATAAGATGATAGAAAATTTAGAATATGATGCGTTGCTTGAGAAATTCAAAAGAGTGCTTCGCGACAATGGTTTAAAATATACGAAACAGCGTGAAATTTTACTAAAAACGCTATACAACAATGGTGAACACTTTACTCCAGAAAAACTTTATCTTTTTATAAAAGAAACGCACCCTGAGCTAAATATTGGTATCGCAACTGTTTATAGAACACTAAATCTACTTGAAGAATCAGAGATGGTGACATCAATCAGCTTTGGTTCACAAGGCAAAAAATTTGAGCTTGCCACAAAGCCACATCACGACCATATGATATGCAGAAAGTGCGGCCTTATCATAGAATTTGAAGATCCAATGATAGAAAAAAGACAAATCAGTATCGCAAAAGATCATGGCTTTAAACTAACTGGTCATATGATGCAGCTTTATGGAATTTGTGAAAAATGCTCAAAAAATAATATAAAGGGAAAGTAAGGTGATATTTGACAACCAACATGAGATTCAACGACTACAAAGCATAGATGAGCTAAGAAATTTAGGCATTAATCCATATCCACATTTTCTTAGAAGAGATATGAATATCTCTAAATTTAGACTAAAATTTAACTATATTAATGATACAGAAGAGAAAAAGGCCGAAGGTCAGCTAGTAGGTCTTGCGGGTAGAATAAAACTCATTCGTGATGCTGGAAAAGCGGTTTTTGCAAATATCGAAGATGAAGATGGAAATTTACAAATTTACTTTAGTAATAAAACGCTTGATCCAGAGTGGTTTAAAATCGTTAAAAAATACGTAGAGATAGGCGATATCGTCTATGTTAGAGGTTATGCATTTATAACAAAAACTGGCGAATTTTCTATGCATGTAAGCGAGCTTAGCCTTGCTTCAAAGTCGATAAGCCCACTTCCTGAGAAGTATCACGGTCTGGTTGACGTTGAAACAAGATATCGCCAAAGATACCTTGATATGATAATGAACCCTGAAGTTAGAGCTGATTTTAAAAGACGCTCAGTGATTATTAGTACGATTAGAAGATTTTTTGAAGAAAAAGGCTTTTTAGAAGTTGAAACACCGATGCTACACCCAATAGCAGGTGGTGCAAACGCCAAGCCATTTATCACTTTTCACAATGCACTTGGAGTCGAGAGATACCTAAGGATCGCACCTGAGCTATACCTCAAACGCCTTATAGTAGGTGGCTTTGAGGCTGTTTATGAGATGAATAGAAATTTTAGAAATGAAGGAATGGATCTTACTCATAATCCTGAGTTTACAAGTATAGAGTTTTACTGGGCATACCATAACTATCACGATTTAATGGGCATTACAGAGGATCTTTTTAATGTCATTTTAGACAAGCTAGATATGGAAAAAGTTGTAAATTTTGACGGCATGGAGATTGATTTTAGTAAGCCATTTAAGCGAATAAGCTACAAAAAAGCTCTCGTTGAGATCGGTGGACTAGATGAGAATGTCATAAATGACAAAGATAAAATTTTAGCAAAACTAAGAGCTGATGGCCTTGAAGCAAATGAGAAGCTTGATCTTGGTCACTTGCAGGCTGAGTTATTTGATAACTACGTAGAGAGTAAGCTTATACACCCAACTTTTGTTATCGATTATCCGATTTCGATCAGCCCACTTTCAAGAAGAAGTGACGCAAACCCTGATGTAGCTGAGAGATTTGAGTTATTTATCGCTGGTCGCGAGCTAGCAAATGGCTTTAACGAGCTAAACGATCCAATCGATCAATACAACCGCTTTAAAGCGCAAATCGATGCTAAAAACGCAGGCGATGACGAGGCACATGAGATGGACGAGGACTATGTAAAAGCCCTAGGATACGGCATGCCACCAGTTGCAGGTGAGGGTATAGGCATCGATAGGCTCGTGATGCTTTTAACGGATAAAAAATCAATTCGCGATGTTGTGCTCTTCCCAGCGATGAGGCCACTTAAAAATGAGATAAAGGAGAATGAAAAATGAGTTTGCAAAGCTATGATAAGGACATTTACGATCTAGTAAATTTAGAGTTAAAACGCCAATGTGATCACCTTGAGATGATCGCTAGTGAAAATTTTACATATCCAGAAGTTATGGAAGTAATGGGCTCAATCCTAACAAACAAATACGCTGAAGGCTATCCTGGCAAGAGATATTATGGTGGCTGCGAATTTGTAGATGAGATCGAGCAAATAGCGATCGATAGATGTAAAGAGCTTTTTGGATGTGAATTTGCAAACGTTCAACCAAACTCAGGCTCTCAGGCAAATCAAGGCGTTTACGGCGCTTTACTTAATCCAGGTGATAAAATTTTAGGCATGGATCTAAGCCATGGCGGACACCTAACTCACGGCGCAAAGGTCAGCAGCTCTGGTAAGATGTATGAGAGCTTTTTCTATGGCGTCGAGCTTGATGGCCGCATAAACTACGATAGAGTCATGGATATCGCAAAGATAGTAAAACCAAAAATGATCGTTTGTGGCGCAAGTGCATACACAAGAGAGATTGAGTTTAAAAAATTCCGTGAGATAGCTGACGCTGTTGGTGCGATACTTTTTGCAGATGTTGCCCACATAGCTGGTCTTGTTGTTGCTGGTGAGCATCAAAATCCTTTCCCATACTGCGATGTCGTAAGCTCAACTACGCATAAAACATTAAGAGGCCCAAGAGGCGGCATAATAATGACAAATAACGAAGAGTATGCCAAGAAGATAAATGCCTCTATTTTTCCAGGCATCCAGGGCGGACCACTTGTTCATGTCATCGCAGCAAAGGCAGTTGGCTTTAAGCACAACCTTAGCCCTGAGTGGAAAATTTATGCTAAACAAGTAAAAGCAAATGCTAAAAAATTAGGCGAAGTGCTAATAAAAAGAGGCTTTGATCTAGTGAGTGGCGGTACTGATAACCATCTAATTTTAATGAGCTTTTTAAATAGAGATTTTAGCGGTAAAGACGCTGATATCGCTCTTGGAAATGCTGGAATAACAGTAAATAAAAATACGGTTCCAGGCGAGACAAGAAGCCCATTTATCACAAGTGGTATACGTGTTGGTAGTCCTGCGCTTACAGCTCGTGGCATGAAAGAAGCTGAGTTTGAACTAATAGCAAACAAAATAGCTGACGTATTAAGCGACATAAACAACACATCTTTGCAAGAGAAGACAAAAGCTGAGCTAGTTGAACTTGCTCATAAATTTATAATCTATGATAAAGCGACATTTTGATGCAAAGTATTGATACGGCACTTATAAAGATTATTACAACTCATTACTATATTAAGCGTGATACGATCGTTAATAAAATAGAATATAGAGGTAAAATTTTCTTTGATAAATTTGAAAAGATAAATGAGCCACTGACCTATAATATTATGAAAGAGCATGAAGAGGGCAAAGCTGTTATCGCACACTCTTTAATAAATGCAAATGATAAAGTTGAAAATATAGTCTTTGACTATAACGGCAGAACCCCAGATAGATTTTGGCATAAAGCACAGCTTCTTCTAAGAGAAGAGGGATTTATAAATTTTACAGCCTATGAGAGTAAGACGCCAGGACATCTGCACCTTTACGTGCATAAAGGCCACACTACGCTAAATGAGGCTTGTCAGCTGGCAAACGTGCTCAACGCAAAGCTTTCACAGAAGCTACCTAAAGAGTGGAGGATGTTTCCAAATATCGATATGCCAAAAGAATTTAACATACTAACTTTACCTTATAAGCTCTATCAAAAAGAGCGCGGGGCAAGTTGGTCAAAATATATGTAATTAAGGATAAAAAGTGGAAAACGATGAGTTAAAAGATATTCTTTTAGAAAGAGACGATGACGCAAGAGGATTGAAGCTAAAAAAACTTCTTATATTTATAGCAGCTCTTATTATACTTTTTTTGATCATTGTAGTGGCTATGAAGCTAGTAAATTCAAGCGATCCTTCACAAGCTCAAAATGAAGCTGATTCAAGACTAGTGCTTCCTCCAGTACCAGCTGAGCAGCCAGTAGATAGACAAGCTCCGATAGCTGATACAAATTCAGACAATAAAAAAGGCGATACACAGCTTTTTGAGCAAGTACCGATCGTGCCTGAAAATAAGCAACAAGACGAATTTGAAGATATGATCAAAAAGCTAAAAGATAAAGAAAATAATAAGCCTATTTCTAAAACTGAAGAGCCAAAAGAGATAGTTAAGCCTATCGAAAAGCCTGCTGAAATACCAGCAAAAAAAGCTGAGACAAAAGTAGATACTTCAGTTAAAAAAGTCGAAAAAGTAGCAGCTACTGATAAAAAGAGTGAGGCAAAACCAGCTAAGGCTGAAAATAAAGTAGATAAAAAGATTGAAAAAAAGGTTGAAACCAAAATAGAAAAAACGGATAAAAAAGCTGAAGTAGCTAAAACTGAACCTGCTACAAAAGGCTCTTATGTTCAAGTATTTGTGACTAGTAAATTTAATCCAAATGCTGAATATATGAAGAAGATCGCTGCTAAGGGATATAGCTACAAGACTATAAAAGTTGGCGAGTTGACTAAAATTTTAGTTGGTCCATTTGATGAAAAAACACTTCAAAAAGCAGTAGGCGATATTAGAAAAGATATCAATAAAGACGCTTTTATCTTTAGAGCAAAATGAAAACATTTGCAGTCTTTGGAGATCCAATAGCTCACTCGGTATCTCCGAGGCTGCACAACAAAGCCATTGTAGACCTTAGCTTAAAAGCACTTTATACAAGAGTCTTGCTAAAAGATGGCAGCGAATTAATCAATAAATTTAAATCCTTAAAATTAAACGGTGCAAACGTAACACTTCCACATAAAGAGTGGGCTTTAAATTTAGCCGATGAAGCTTCAGATATAGCTCGTAAAATAGGCTCTGCAAATACTCTTGTGCTTAAAAATGACAAAATTTATGCTCACAATACAGATGCGCCTGGGTTTTTAAAGGCAATAAAAAATTTTAAAGATGTAAAAAAAGCTATTGTTCTTGGAGCTGGCGGTACTGCAAATGCCATAACTTATGCATTAAAAGAACAAGGCGTTGATGTTTGCATACTAAATAGAAGCAAAGATAGGCTTGAGAAATTTAAAGATGAGTACAAATGCTTTAGCTGGGATAACTACGTAGAGCAAAAATTTGATCTAGTCATTAACTCAACCTCTGCTGGCTTAAAGGATGATTTTTTGCCAGCACCTAAAGAAATTTTAAAAAGCATTTTTAAGGATGCTAAATTTGCATTTGATGTGATTTATGGCAAGCAAACACCATTTTTAGAAATGGCCAAGCAAAGTAGCCTTGGTGTAAAAGATGGCGCCGATATGCTTTTATATCAAGCGGTCTTAGCACTAAATTTATTTTTTAACAATACACTCGATGAGTCAAAGATCGAGCATTCAATGAGAGAAATTTTCTATCTATAATAGCCACCAGTATTTATTTTTGTAAAAATTTATGGCTTGTATAAAAACATTTTGATTAAAAATTTTATTGAAAGTAACTGGAGCAAATATAAAAAGCAGGGAATATCCCTGCTTAATTTTACTATTCGTTTGTTTTGATATAAGCGTAGTCTGAAATTTTAGTCCATTCTCTTGCTTTTTTAAGGAAAGCTCTTTGAGACTCAACGATCTCTTTAAATAATGGATCTTTAGCACTCTCTTCATCTAGCAGTTCATTTGTGGCTTTTTTAAGAGCTGCGATTACTTCTGGTGGGAAAGACTTTACTTGGATGTCTGGGTACTCGCTCTTCATTTTATCCCAGTACTCGACGTTTGAATAAAATACTTTTGTATTTGCATCTCTTGCTACTTCTGCTGCAGCTGCTTCAAAGATCGCTTTTAGGTCATCTGGAAGTTTTTCGTATGATTTTTTATTAAAGAAAAATTGAGTTTCACCGTTTGGCTCTTGCCAGCCTGTGTAGTAGTATTTTGCCACTTTGTGAAAGCCAAGTGCCATATCATAAGCCGGGCTTACCCATTCGACTGAGTCGATCGTTCCCATCTCAAGAGCCATGTAAAGCTCACCAGTTGGGATAGTATTGATGTTAGCGCCAAGCTTAGCGTAAATTTCACCACCAAAGCCTGGAATTCTTATCTTTAAGCCTTTGATATCATCTAGTGATTTGATCTCTTTTTTAAACCAGCCACCCATTTGCATGCCGGTATTTCCAGCTCTAAAAATTTTGATGTTGTATGGATCGTAAACTTTTGCCTCAAGCTCCTTACCGCCGCCAAATTCATACCAAGCTGTTTGCTCGTCAGTATTCATCATAAATGGAGTTGCTGTAAAAAATATAGTTTTAGCATCTTTGCCTTTATAATAATAGCTACTTGTGTAGGTAATGTCGTATTGACCGCTTTTAGCAAAATCAAGCATTGCAAAAGGTGATTTATGTTTTGATGGATAATCAATCCTTAGCTCAAGTCTGCCATTGCTCATCTTTTCAACTTTATCCTTTAGCTCTTTTGGTACATCACCAAGCACTGGCATAGTGCTCTCCCATGAGCTAGCAAGCTTTAGCTTATAAACTTTATCATCTCCCATAGCAACACAAGCAACAGCTGCTAAACCAAGAGACGCTAATAAAAATTTATTCATATCTTCTCCTTTGAAATTTTTGCCTATTATACAAAAAATTACATTATTAAAATGTGTTATAATCGCAAAAATCAAATTTATGGGGCATAAAATGATAAAAAAGACAAAAATCGTAGCTACTTTGGGGCCAGCAAGTGATAATGAAGAGACAATGGAAGCGATGGTAAAAGCGGGTGTTAATGTCTTTCGTTTAAATTTTAGCCATGGGACACACGAATACCATAAATCAAACATTGACAAGATAAGAAATATCGAAAAAAAGCTAAATAAAAGAATAGGAATTTTACAAGATATCTGCGGTCCAAAGATCAGAGTTGGCAAGCTTAGCGAGCCATTTTACTTAAAAGCTGGCGACGAGCTTAGCATTTATGCCGAGGATATCGTGGGCGAAAAGATTGAAAAAGGCGTTTATAGAGTGAGCCTAAATCAGCCTCAAATTTTACCTATGCTAAAGGCTGGCGAGTACGTCTATCTCTACGATGGCTCGATCAGAGCAAGAGTTACAGGCGAGGGCAAAGATGTGGTAAAAACCATCATCGAAAATGACGGAATTTTAAACTCAAACAAAGGTATAAATTTCCCAAACACCGCCCTTGGCATCGACATCATCACGCCAAAAGATAAAGAAGATATGGAATTTGGCGTAAAGCAGGGCGTAAATTTCGTTGCTATTAGCTTCGTGCAAGATGCAAATGATGTGATAAAAGCAAGAAATATCTTAAAAGAATTTGGCTCCAAAGCTGCTATCTTGTCTAAGATCGAGAAATTTGACGCAGTTGAAAATATAGACGACATCATCGCAAAGAGTGATGGTATCATGGTAGCTCGTGGCGATCTTGGCATAGAAGTACCATTTTATAAGGTTCCAACTATCCAAAAGCTCATCATCAAAAAAGCAAATACAGCAAGCAAACCAGTCATCACAGCAACCCAGATGATGCTAAGCATGGCAGAGCATGAGACTGCCACAAGAGCGGAGATCAGTGACGTGGCAAATGCCGTGCTAGACGGTACTGATGCTGTTATGCTAAGCGAGGAGAGTGCGATTGGTAAAAACCCAGTCGCGGTCGTAGAGGCGATGAGCAAAACGATCATCCAGACGCAAAGCATCTATCCATACAATAAATTTGACGAATTTGACTTTTTTGACGAGACTGATATGGTGGCAAGTAGCGCCGCATCTCTTGCTGTTCGCATAAAAGCAGATGCATTAATCTCAATCACTGGCTCAGGAAAATCGGCTATAAAATTAGCTAGAAACCGCACAAACATTGACATCATTGCAGTCGCTCACGATGAGCAAACAGCACATATGCTTACCCTTGCTTGGGGTGTTACACCAGCACTTGTACTAGAAAAAACAAAGCTTAGCTCACTTTTGGCAAATGTCATGAAAAAGGCGTATGAAGAGGGATATGTCGAACACGACAAGACCTATCTTGTCACAGCCGGTCACCCTACGGGCGTTGAGGGTAGCACAAACCTTATACGTATCATCAGACGCGATCAGCTTGATTATTATTTGGAGCTTGCAACTGAGTAAATTTATACTCTCTTGCAAATTTTAAAATTTTGCTTGCTCGTAAGAATTGACTGCTAAGATTTGCCTGACACTTGCTCGATAGCAAAACGCATGCACCTCTAACGTGCGAGGAGTTTAGGGGATTTAAAAGGGGGATAGGGGGACGGCTTCGTAACTTAAGTCCCCTTGTCTCCCTTTTGATAAATTTATATCACAAAGTAAATTTAAAAATTTGATAGAGTTTTAGACTACATGCGGTAATTTAGCGTTAGAGCATGTACCTTAAACGTGTCAGGGAAGAGGGATTATTAAGGGAGAAGAGAGTGCTAGCTCGCAACTGCAAGCAGACCGTAATTAAAGCCACTTCTCCCTTAATGAAAGAATAAAAAATATATGTTGTTTTATTTCTGTAAATTTTAAAATCTTACTCACTCAAAATTTTAAAATTTTCGTTCATTTTTGTGAATATTAAAAATATTTGGGAAATTTATTTCGCAGAAATTTGTGACGCTAAATTTAACGCCACAAATTAAATTTATTTTTTCTTTTTGCCTTTTGGCTCATCGCCTTTAAACCAGCTTTTTATCTTATCAAAGACGCTTTC
Source organism: Campylobacter concisus (assembly GCF_902460875.1). Taxonomy (GTDB): domain Bacteria; phylum Campylobacterota; class Campylobacteria; order Campylobacterales; family Campylobacteraceae; genus Campylobacter_A; species Campylobacter_A concisus_AA. The sequence goes on from NZ_CABPVR010000008.1 coordinate 14,086, forward strand.
ATCGGTATTTGATTTACCTGATTCTATGCCAAAGCTAGCTTGAAGCTTATTTAAAAGCTCTTTTTGCTCATCGCTTAGTTTTTCAGGCGTTTGAATAGAAATTTGCGCTACGAGCCTACCCTTTTTACGCGAATTTACGCTTTTAATACCTTCATTTTCAAATATAAATTGCTGCTTATCTTTTGCTCCAACAGGTAGTTTTAGCTCGGTTTCTCCTCGAAGCGTTGGAATTTTTATACTCTCGCCAAGTATAGCTTGCGTGAAAAAGACAGGAATTTCTAGATAAACATCGTCGTTGTGACGAATGAAATGCTTGTCTTCTTTTACGTTTATGCTTACATAAAGATCGCCTTGAACGCCGTTTGTGCCGATATTGCCTTTGCCAGCTACTCGCATCCTCATACCGCTATCAACACCTTCAGGTATGGTAATCTTTACAGTTTGTTGCTGGATTTTATAAGCTTTCGCGTTACAATCGGGGCATGGTTCGCTTATTACTTCACCGCTTCCGTGACAATATGGACACTCTTGGACGATATTCATAAAGCCATTTCCACGTGTTATCCTGCCACTTCCGCCACAGTGCTGGCAAGTTTTACTTTTGCCGTCTTTACTGCCAGTTGCATTGCATGTTGGACAAGGTACTTTTTGATCAAATTTTATCTCTTTTTCGCAACCAAAAATAGCTTCGTTAAACTCCAAATTTATAGGAATTTCAAGATCGGCTGAGTATTTTTCAGAGTATCTTTTTCTCTGCCTAGAACTACTCGCAAAACCGCCACCAAAAAATGAGTCAAAAATATCTGAAAGATCAAAATCGGCACTAAATCCGCCACCGCTACCAAATCGACCCTCAAGGCCTTCTTTGCCGTATCTGTCGTAAATAGAGCGTTTTTGCTCGTCACTTAAAACTTGATAAGCTTCATTTATCTGTTTAAATTTTAGTTCAGCCTCTTTGTCGCCAGAATTTCTATCTGGGTGATATTTTAAAGCAAGTCTTCTAAAGGCTTTTTTGATCTCATCTCCGCTTGCATTTCTTGAAATTTCAAGGATTTCGTAATAGTCAAATTCCACATTTTTCCTTGTTAATTAAGCTTATTTTAAATATGGGATTTTACCCAAAAAAGTTTAAATTTAAAAAAGAATTTACATTTTTGCCGTATAATCTCTACTATTTTTAATAAAAAGGATAATTCATGGTTAATGTTTTAATGATAGAAGACGATCCAGAATTTGCACAAATTTTATCTGAATATCTTGATAGTTTTAATATAAAAGTTACGAATTTTGAAGACCCATATTTAGGACTTAGTGCTGGGATAAAAAACTATGATTTGCTAATACTTGATCTTACTTTGCCGGGCATTGATGGGCTTGAGGTTTGTAAAGAAATTCGCCAAAAATACGATATTCCTATCATCATAAGCTCAGCTAGAAGCGATATTAGTGACAAGGTCGTTGGACTTCAGCTTGGTGCTGATGATTATTTGCCAAAACCATACGATCCAAAAGAGATGTATGCTCGTATCACAAGTCTTATAAGAAGATACAAAAAGACAAATGAAGTACAAGAAGAGGTCGTTGATAGCGCATTTAGGATCGATGATAAACGTCACGAAATTTACTTTAACAATGAGCCATTAGCTCTTACTCCAGCTGAGTATGAAATTTTAACTTATCTCATTAAGCAACACAGCTTTTCAGTATCACGCGAACAGCTAGTTTATAACTGCAAAAGCCTAAAAGATAAAGATTCAAAGAGCTTAGATGTTATTATCGGACGCCTTAGATCAAAAATCGGTGATAGCTCAAAAGCCCCAAAACATATATTTTCAGTAAGAGGCATAGGATATAAGCTTATCGGATGAAATATTCCATAACTACGAAGATAACTATTATCTTTGCCATAGCTTTCTCGCTGATGTGCTTGCTCTTTGTAACTTTTGCAAACATTCAGCAAGAAAGCGCTTTAGAAAAGCTAAAAGATAGACAAATAAGTGCGATGAACTACCTTGTCGCACTCTATGAACGCGGAAATCCCCCAAGAGATTTAGAACATTATTTTAAAAATTTTTACTTAGAGTATGTTGGAAATAAAAATTTAGCCACTTCAATAGCTACAAATGGAACCGTTATTTTCACACAGCATACACCTCTTGGTATAGTCCAGTCGGTTAATTATAAAGGCGATTTGTATCTGCTTATTAAAAATCCATCTTTTCAGCTACTTCTTGAAAGTAATGATGCAAGACACGTAAATGATCCGCTTTGGGTCGCATTTTTGATAGTTTCAGCCCTTCTAATTTCACTTTATGTTTCTGTTCTTAGAAGTCTTTCGCCACTTAGAAGGCTTAGTAAAGACATCAGAAAATTTGCCAGCGGAAATATGGAAATGGCGATGACAGCTAGGCTAAATGAAAACGAGCAAGACGAGATCGGACAAGTCGCTGTTGAGTTTGATAATGCCGTTTGCAAGATCAGAGAGCTCATCCGCTCAAGGCAGCTATTTTTGCGTGCGATCATGCATGAGCTAAAGACTCCGATTGGCAAAGGTAGGATCGTCTCTGAAATGGTTGCAAATGAGACCCAAAAGATGAGGCTCATAAACGTTTTTGAGCGACTTGAGATGCTGATAAATGAATTTAGCAAGGTCGAGCAGCTCCTTTCTAAAAGCTACGCGCTAAACTATCAAGAGTGCCATTTCTCGCTCATTTTAGAGCAGGTGCAGGATATGCTCATGCTTGATAAATTTGAAGAGCGAGTGAGCTGCGACATCAGAGATGACGTCATATTAAGAGTGGATTTTCAGCTTTTTAGTTTGGCGATTAAAAATTTGATAGATAACGCCCTAAAATACGCAGAGGATAAAAAGGCTATTTTGATCTGCGATAGTGAATTTATTGCGGTTAAAAATTTAGGCAAAAAGCTAAATCATCCGATTGATTACTACAAACAAGCCTTTGTGCGTGGCGACAAGGTAAGTGCAGGAAGCGGTATGGGGCTTGGACTTTATATCATCGAGCAAATTTGTCAGATGCAAAAATTTGAGCTAGTTTATGACTATGAAGACGGCTATCACGTCTTTAAAATTTTACTTAGATCAAAGGCAAAGCGAGCATGAAAAGAGGCTTAGAAAAATTTAACGAGCTAACTGAGTCTTTTGCTAAGCTCCCTGGTGTTGGTAAGAAATCAGCCGCAAGATTTGCCTATTTTGTCTGCATGCAAGATAGCTTTGCAGGGCTAAGACTCGCTCAAAATATCGAAGATGCGGTGAGGTTTATCAAACGTTGTGAGCGTTGCGGTGGGCTAAGTGAAAATGAAATTTGTGACATTTGCAGCGACGAGAGCAGGGACAGTGAGGTCATTTTGCTGGTTGAGAGCCCAAAAGATATCTTGGTTTTTGAGCAAAATGGCATTTATAACGGCCTTTACTTCGTGCTTGACGAGATCGATGATGACGCCATAGAGAGGCTGCGAAGTGCTATCACGCAAAATGGCTCAAAAGAGGTCGTCTTTGCCTTTACGCCGGGGCTAAATTCAGACGCGCTCATGCTTTACGTCGAGGACAAGCTTGGCATGAGTGAAATTTCATTTAGCAAGATCGCTCAAGGCGTGCCAACTGGTGTAAATTTAGAAAACGTCGACATGCTTTCACTTTTAAAAGCCTACGAAAGCCGTACAAAAGCCTAATTAAACTTTCTTTTAGTTATAATTTTGCCTAAATTTATAGAAATTTAGCCAAGGCTCAACCGATGCTAAATTTAAAGGATATAGGTTGATTTTACTCATAGATAATTACGATAGTTTTGTTTTTAATGTCGAGCAATATGTAAAAGAGCTTACTGATGAAGAGGTCAGATGTGTTAGAAATGACAAGATCACGCTTGATGAGATCAAAAAACTAAACCCAAGCAAGATCATTTTAAGCCCAGGACCAAAGCACCCAAAAGATAGCGGAGTTTGTTTAGAGATTTTGCAGGCAGACCTTGGCGTGCCGGTGTTTGGCATTTGCCTTGGACATCAAGCTATAGGGCTTAGTTTTGGCGCGAAGATAAAAAGACTAGATGACCCACTACACGGCAAAACCTCATTTATCGACGTGAAAAACAAAGAGCCACTTTTTGCAGGGCTACCTGATAGATTTGAAGTAATGCGTTACCATTCACTCTATGTCGATGAGCTCCCAGCTAGCTTAAGCGCTGATGCGGTGAGCGATGATGGCGTAGTTATGGCGCTTAGCGTAAAAGATAAGCCGATCTTTGGTATCCAGTTTCACCCAGAGAGCTACTTCACACAATACGGCAAAAAGATCGTTGAAAATTTTGTAAATTACAAAGCAAAAGATGAGGTAAAAGAGCCAAAAATTCGCTCACTTAAGCCATATCTTATCAAGCTTCAAGAAAATATCCCGCTTGATGATAGCGACTTTGAGCAAATTTGCGAGATAATAGCCAGTAAAGAGTACGAGATCGTGCAGCTTTCAGCCCTTTTGGTGCTAATTAGCGAAAAGAGCCTCTACCCAAAAAGCCTCGCTGCGCTTGCAAAAAATATCCTAAAATACTCGCAAACTTACCGCGACGATACGCCTATGATCGATCTTTGCGGCACTGGCGGTGATGGCTTTAAGACGATAAATATCTCAACTACAGTTGCATTTATCCTTGCAAGCCTTGGTATAAAGGTCGCAAAACACGGTAACAAGGCAGTTTCAAGCAAGTCTGGTAGCTCTGATGTGCTTGAAATTTTAGGCGTAAAAAGTGAAAAATCACTGGCAAAACAGCGTGAAAATTTAGCCAGTAAAAATTTAGCCTTTTTCCACGCACCATTTTTCCATCCGCTAGTTGGTGAGGTGAGAGAAGTGCGTCAAAGACTTGGTATAAGAACCGTATTTAACGTGCTTGGACCGCTTTTAAATCCAAATTTAAACCTTACAAATCAGCTAGTTGGCGTCTATCATAAACCAGTGCTAAAACTCTATGCCCAGACGCTTAAGATCCTTGGCAGAAAACACGCTCTAGTCGTCCGCGGCGATGATGGACTAGACGAGATCACGCTTTGTAGCGAAACAAGCGTTGTTGAGCTAAAAAATGGAGAAATTTTTGAATACAGCATCACGCCAGAGCAGTTTGGCTTTAAAAGAGCACTTCACAGCGATATCGAGGGCGGTACACCTGAAGAAAACGCCAAAACCTTGATCCGCACGCTAAAAGGCGAAGAGCAGGGGGCGAAATTTGACATAGTGGTCTTTAACGCGATGTTTGCACTTTATGCAGCAGACGGCGCAACGAGCCTAGACGAAGCCAAAAATATGGTACTTGAAGTGATAAAAAGTTGCAGTGCGTATAAATTTTATGAAGAGTTTATAAAGGCGCAAGCGTAATGGCGCTAGTTAAAATTTGTGGTATCAAAACACTAGATGAAGCAAGTGCGGTTTGCGAGCTTGGAGTCCATTATATAGGGCTAATATTTGCCAAAAGCAAAAGAAGAGTCGAGTTAAATTTAGCTAGGCAGATAGCTAAATTTGCTCACGCCAAAGGCAAAAAAGTAGTTGGCGTTTTTGCTGATCAAAGTGAGTGCGAGATAATGGAAATTTGTCAGTTTGCAGAGCTTGACGTGGCTCAGGTGCATGGAGTGGTGAGCGAAAATTTACATGCAAATTTAAAAGATATGGGGCTTGAGATTTGGCAGGTTTTTAGCGTGAAAGATAGCTTGCCAGAGGTTGATTTTAAGCATTTTGATATGGCGCTTTTTGACTGCAAGGGCGAAAATGCTGGCGGAAATGGTACAAACTTTGAGTGGGAAATTTTAAAAGAGGTAAAATTTAAATTTGGCATGGCGGGCGGTATCGGCGAGCATAACGCGCGCGAAGCGATCAAATTTAACCCGCGAGTGCTTGATCTAAACTCAAAAGTCGAGAATGAAAACGGTATAAAATCGGCCGACAAAATAAAGAAAATTTTGGAGATTTTAAAATTTAATAATACATTGGAGTAAACACAATGTTTGATAATTTTTGTGGGATAAAAATTCAAGGGAAGTGCTTTCAAAGTGAAGCAAAATTAAATTTTTTCGAGAAAGAGTATCATAGGTTTTGTTTAATCTATGGGAAAAATGGAAGCGGTAAAAGCACAATTTCACAAGCTTTTGATCCCTTCAAACAAAACAATCAACCTCTTATTACTAGCCAAATTATAGACAGAAGCGGAGCAGTAGTAGATTTAACAAGCGAAAATCAGAAAAATAATATTTTTGTATTTAATGAAGAATATGTCAATAGCAAGGTTAAAATTAAAGATAATGGTTTGGACGCGATAGTTTTACTTGGAGATAAGGCAGATATAGATGGAAAACTTGAAAAAATAGAACATACTAGAAAAATTATAACCCAAAGACAACAAGGCTACGAACAAGAATTAAAGAAATACGAGGATGATAAAAATACAGATAACCCTAAAAAATATGAAAATGATGTAGTGGAAAATTTAAAGAGTAATTTTGCTGAACGCGAGAGAACTATTCTAGGAAATACAAATAAAATTTTACGAGACAAAACAATAGATTTTGCAAAAAGTATCATAGATAATTTTACTACAGATATAAATTTAGACCAACTAAAAAATAACTTTTATAAAAAACTTAAATCTTACGAAGATATCCGAAGCGATTTAAATTTTACAGAAGAGATAAAACAGCTAAATTTTGAAGATATTAAACAACTTTTGTTATACCAAGTAGAGCAAAAACAATTAAGTCCAAGAGAAGAAGAAATAAAACAAGCCATAGCAGAAGCAGACCATGTGGTAACTAAAAATATAATGGAAAGCGATAAAGATATTTGTCC
>NZ_CABPVR010000008.1:22075-60863 GCF_902460875.1 Campylobacter concisus
ACGCGAAATAAATGATTTGCCAAAATTTTGCGTAGTGGCTGAGCCAACTTGCGATAAAGAATTTGGTGATAGCATAAAAGTTGGCAGACGTGGCTCGATAAATGGCAAGATCGTGATAAAGGGTGTTCAAGGGCATGTGGCATATCCTGAAAAGTGTGTAAATCCGGTAAATTTGATAGCTCCACTTTTAAATAAGATAGCTGATCACGATATGGACGCTTTAAAAATTTCATAAAGTTTATTTACCTCATCAACACTAACTCGCTCGTTTTTAGCGTGTATGCGGTCGTTTATGACGCCAAATTCTATCGCATCTACACCAAAGCTAGCAAAGTGCCTTGCATCGCTAGTGCCGCCTTTTGTGTTTAAAAGTGGCGTGACTCGGGTGATCTTTGTGACAGAAGCTATTAAATTTTTTACGATTTTGCTATCTTTGTTTGTTAAAAATCTCTTTGAGCTTTGTTTTATACTAAGCTCGTAATCAAGCCCCTTTAAAACGTCTCTAAGATAGCCCTCAACGTCATTTACGTCAGTTAAATTTGAGTTTCTCACATTAAACATTATGCTAAGCTCACTTGGTGTGACGTTACAAACTTGCATACCACCTCTGATATCAGTTACCACGATCTTGCTTGGACTAAAAAATTCGCTCCCAGCGTCCATATCGTGATCAGCTATCTTATTTAAAAGTGGAGCTATCAAATTTACCGGATTTACACACTTTTCAGGATATGCCACATGCCCTTGAACACCCTTTATCACGATCTTGCCATTTATCGAGCCACGTCTGCCAACTTTTATGCTATCACCAAATTCTTTATCGCAAGTTGGCTCAGCCACTACGCAAAATTTTGGCAAATCATTTATTTCGCGTAAATATTCAAGTGCTAAAGGCGTACCATATGTGCCATCGCCCTCTTCGTCGCTTGTTAATACGAGGCTTAGCTTGCCATCAAATTTCGCATCTTTAGCAGCACAAACAAAAGCAGCCACGCCACTTTTCATATCCTGTGCACCTCTTGCGTAGATGTAGCCATCTTTTTCTAGCGGGGTAAATGGTTCACTCTGCCAGCCATCTCCTGGAGGCACGACATCAACATGCCCTGCAAAAGCTAGATGCTCGCCATCTCCATAAATTTTAGAAAGTATGAGATTTTTTGTGCCATTTTTTTCTATAAATTTCGCCTCAAAATCAGGCAAAAATTTAGCGATAAGTTCTAAGCTTCCAGCATCATTAGGTGTGATAGAGCGAAAGCTTAAAAGCTCTTTTAAAAAGCTAATTACCACTAAGTGCCTTATGAGCCGGCACGCTCTGGTGCACCAAAATAAAAGCCCTGGAACTCATCTACGCCGATCTCTTTACAGATTTCAAATATCTCTTTTGAATGCACATATTCAGCAATAGTTTTTATACCAAGGTCTTTTGCAAATGCCACGATCGCACTTGCGATAGAGTGTGAATCTTTATTTATGTCTATATCTTTTATAATAGAGCCATCGATCTTCACGTAGTCAGGCTTGATCTTTATAATGTAAGAAAAATTTGAATATCCTGAGCCAAAATCATCAATAGCAATTTTTGCGCCCATGCTTTTTACACGCTCAATAAAATTTGAAACTCTCTCTAAATTTTTAAGCTCTTCATCTTCAACGATCTCAAACACTACTCTACCAGCAACATTGTGCTTGTTCAATAAATTTAAAACAAGTGAGCTAACATCACCATCAATCATATCTCTGCTGCTTAAATTTATAGAAAGTACTAAATTCTTATCCTCTACAAGCTGCTTAAAACACTTTTTAATGAGTTGTTTCTCAAGATCAGCATAACGTTTAATGCGCTTTGAGATATCTAAAAAGACATTTGGTGATATAACATCGCCTCTATCTAAAAGTCTTATCAAACATTCATATTTTACAGGTACCTTTTGATCATTAACTATCGGCTGAAAATAAGGAACAATATTGTTATTTATAGTGGCGTATTGTATCAGTTTAGAGCGTTCTATTTGAGTTGCGTATTCCTCTTTTTGATTTAGCCCTTTGAAATAACAAACATAGTCTTTATCTTGCTCTTTTGCTGTTTTTAATGCTATTGTTGCTTTTCTTAGTGTTTGGTCACTATCAAGAGCAAAGCCTATTGTACTATGTATCTCGATACCTTCTATCTCTCTACCATCTTCATCGACTATACTTAGCATACGACCTTTAAAAATTTCTATCAAATCTTCAACCATATCTTCATATCTATCGATAAAGCTATCGCTATCTTCTACTAGAGCAAACCTATCTGCTTCTATACAGTAAGCCTTCATATTCTCATCTTTGGCAAATTCACTGATCAAATCAGCCATCTTTACCAAAATCTGATCACATGCAAATTTACCGTAAAAGTCATTCATCTTACCAAAATCGTCAATATCTATAAGCACTACTTTAGGATTTTCATAGCTATTAATATCACGCACCAATGCTGTTTTATTTAAAAGTCCAGTCATTGGATCTATATAAAGCTTTTCTCCAAGCTCTTCTATCTGTTTTTTAGCATCTGTTTTTAATGCGTTATAGTTATTTTTTTCTTTTATGTACTTGACCGCATACCATATACAAGTAGACAAAGCAACTATTGCGCCAACGAGGCTTAAGATGAATGTTAAGGCCATATTATTTAAAAGCCACTCAAAAAAGTACTCATCATGCGTACCAGTAATACGTTGATCAACCTTTCCTTTAAAGCCTAATATATACTCTCCGACCGGTACAAACATACAAACTTGAGCAGCATTTTCTGGCAAAATTTTTGCCCAAAAATAATCTTTTTGGAAATTATGAGCAAAGATGTTTCCACAGCTTTTGTCGTTAAATTCTTGATTTATTATTCTTTTATCTGAAGACGCTACGACCTTGTATCCATTTTTATTATCATCCTTTAATAAAAGGACATCACCCATAGCACTATCGTTAATGTAAGATTGGAAATTTGCGACATCATATTTGCTGACATTTTTGAAATAATCAACATATTGATATGTCAAATAATCAACTTTCTTTCGAAGATTAAAACCATTTTCAGCAGAAGCATTATTAAATTTAAAATAAAAAACTGCCAGGTTTTCGACTAAAAAAATACTTCCCAAAACAAACACTAAACCTATAATCGTTTTAGTGATGTTTAGATTTTTGCCCGTTTGCTCGTCCTTGTTACTCAAAAGTTACTTCCCTTATTTTGTGTACTTACCCTGATTATATCAGCCTTAAAATAAATTTTAACTTTTAGGAAGAAGTTAAAGCCTGACTATTTTAGCTCCATATCCGCCTTGATTTGCCGGTGCATCAAAAAACTCTTTCACGCTTGGATGCTCTTTTAAGAAATTTTTGACAGCAAAGGCAAGCTTACCAGTGCCGATGCCGTGAAATACGCTAACCTCATCAAATCCCATAACAAGACTATCTGAGATAAATTTATCAAGTTTTGCTATCGCCTCGTCAGCTCTCATGCCGTGCAGATCAATCGAGAGTGAGGCCGTTTTTGGCTTATCGACACTTAAACTCACGCCACCTTTTTTAGGCAAAACAACTTCATTGCCATTTTTTCTTAAAAGCTCTAGTGGCACGCGTAAATTTATGCCATTTGACTCGATCATCGCATCGTTTTTAGAGATGCTTAAAACCGTGCCTTTTATATTTTCATACTTCACTCTATCGCCTACTTTTAGGCTCTCGCGCTCAGTTTTCTTAGGCTTAACGATGGCAGCTTTTTTCTCATTTGCCACGTTTAGCGCTCTTTGCTTGTCTTTAATGTCCTTGAAATTTATAACAGCTTTTGCCGCATTTATTGCTTCAAAATACTCTTTTTCCAGACGTGAAATAGTCGCATTTAGCTTGATCTCGTTTTTTTCTTTTAGCTCTTTTTGCTCCTCAAGCAAGCGCTCCAGCCGCTCCTCTTTTGTCGTGACCTCTTTTATCCCCTCATCAAGCTTAGTTTGTAAATTTAGCGTCTTTGTGATGATCTCGTTTAAATTCTCTTTATCTTCGCCATAAATTTTCTTTGCCTGAGCCACTAAATTTTGAGATATGCCGTATCTTGCCGCCGTTTCAAAGGCGTAAGACTTGCCGATCGTGCCCTTCAAAAACTCAAATTTTGGCCTTTGAACCACCTCGTCGTAAAGTGCCGCCACTAGCTCAACCTCTTTGTTTTTAGCTAGCAACATCGCAAGGCGCTTGTGGTGGGTCGTGATGATCATTTTGATATCTTGAGTGATAAGGCGCTCTATCATGACGCCATACAAGCTCGCAGCCTCCTCAAAGTCGGTACCAAGCTCGATCTCGTCGATGCCTATGATGATCGATTTTTTAGTAAAAAGCTTTGCAAAATGCACCATCCTGCCAGCAAAGGTCGAGATGTCGTTTTTCACGCTTTGCGGATCTTCTATGATCGCGTCAAATTCTTTAAAAGAGCCGATCGTTGAGCGGTTTGCATCGATACGCATAGGCAGCAGATACTTTGCAAGTAGCGTGGCTGAGATGATCGATTTTAAAAGCATCGACTTACCGCCAGCATTTACGCCAGTTATTAAAAGCACTTTTTTACTAAAATCCACACTCACGCTTTTTGGGTTTTTTAGCGCTGGATGGGCAAAATTCTCAAGCCTGATGACGTGCGAGCTGTTTGGTAAAACAAACTCATAGTCACGCGATCTAGCCAAATTTACACGAGCTTGATATGCGTCAAACTGATCAAAAGCGTTATTTATAAATTTCAAAAAAAGCAGGCTCTTGCTCATCTGCAAGCTAAATTTCTTACAGTGCTCAAAAATGATCTCCTCTTTTCTATCAAGTAGCTCGCTTTGCTCCTTTTTTAGGCGCTCGGTGCTTGCAGGAGCGACGTAGAAGTAGCCGCCCGAGCTTCTAGCGATCACGGTGCCTTTTAGGGCGTGATTAAAACCTCCACGCACCAAAAGTGCCTCTTGCGAGTTGATGTAGTGCGTCTGAGTATCGACTAGATAGGGCGTGATGTGCTTTGAGTAGATGAGCTTTTTAAGCTCGGCATCGATCTGGCGCTTTTTCTCGCTAAAAGCCTGCTTTATCGCGTAAAATCTCTCATCCACACTGTCGCTAAACTCGCCGTTTTCATCAAAGCTGTTTGCCATCTGGCTCATCGCTTCAGGGATTTCTACCTTTGCGATCCACTCGCCAAGCCTACCTTCAAATTTTTGCTTTTTTAGATACGAAAAATACTTAATAATCTTTGCAAACTCGTAAATTTCACTGATGTGAAGCACCGCTTGCTTGCTAAGTCTCATAAGTGCGTCATCTAGGTTTTTTATCTCGCCTGGTGCCTTGAAGTCATACTTTGAAAGCTCGTTTATGTTTTCAAAGTGGATTTTGCTATCGCCTTGTAAAAATAGCGGTTTTTGCCTTGCTAAAAAGGAGTTAAATTTATCCAGATACTCACCTAGATCGAGCTTTAAAAATATCTCTTCAGTCATTGCTCGCAACTTTTTATAGGCACGATAACGCCTGAGAGATCGCTAAATTCTCTTTTAGCTAAAAATGACGCCGTGCCAAATTCGTAGTTAAATTTCTCAGCGCTCACGTTGTATTCGCCGCATTTTAGTGTTTTGCCCTGCTTAAAATCGCTAACTAGCTTTGAGATGGCATCCTCGTTTTTTGATAAATTCTCTTCGTAAAAATAGACGCAAATAAGGATCACTACAAGCACCGCACTAACGAGCGCTTTTATGCCTTTGCTGATCTTTTCATCTTTTATCGCCCAGATCGCTCCAAAAAGCACGATCAAGCCAGCGATTAGGATCAAATTTCTTACCATTTCACGCCTTTATACTTTGCAATGAGCTCTTTGTAAAGCTCAGCATGAGGTTCGATCTTTTCTAAAATTTCAGCCTTAACCTCGCTGATATCTTGCTTTTCAACCAGCAAGCAAATAGCCATATACGGGGCATTTGGCAGCATCTCTTTTATCTGAGTGCTGCTTAGCTTTTGCGACCTTGCAAGAGCGATCAAGATATCTTTTTTGCCTAAATTTATAAGGCTTGAAATTTCATCCTCGCTTAACTCTTTTTCATTTATCTCTTTTAAAATTTCATTTTCATCTTGAGGCTTGAAAGTGCTTAGATCCATTAGTACCCGCCTCTTAGCTGCACGCTGATATCGCCCGCTCCAAAGCCAACTACGATGCCGTCACTTAGGCGGTTTTTCACGCCAAATTCATCTGTAAATTCTATCCCCTCTTCAACCCTCTCGACCTTATCGGTAAAGATCGGGTTATACTCGCTAAACTCGCTCTTCATATCAACTTCGATCGGACTTTCTCCAGCTGCATATACTGGCAAGATGACAAGCTCATCAACACCCTTAAAGCACTCTTTAAAGCCAGCTAAATTTGTGCTAAGTCTTGTGTAGCGGTGTGGCTGAAATATCGCTGTGACGCTGTTTATGCCTAAAATTTTGGCGTATTCAAAGACTGATTTTAACGTCGCTTTTATCTCAGTTGGATGGTGCGCGTAGTCGTCGATTAGGACGAAATTTTTGTTTGCACTAAGTATGTCAAAACGCTTTTTGATGCCTTTAAAATTTAGTAAATTTTCTCTGATGTCTTTTAGCGGCGTCTCGTGCATCGCAGCAAGGATGGCTAAAGATGCGTCTATGGCGATGTGCTCGCCCATGCCAAAGGCTTCAAATTTGCCTAAATTTTTAAGATTAAAGCTGGTATATGGCTGATAGTCTCTTACCACCATCGTAAGCTCGGTGATATCACTGCTTGGATAAAGCCTGATCGCATCAAGCTTAAGCGTGCTTAAAAACTCGTCCTCAGCGTTTATCACCCTAACTTTCGCGCGCTCCAAAAAACCCTTGTAAGCTGCGTAAAATTTAGCTAGATCGTAGTCGTAGTGCTCCATGTGCTCTGGCTCTGCGTTTGTGACGATGGCTAGATATGGGTTTGAGTTTAGAAAGCTAGAATCGCTCTCATCAGCTTCAAATACGACGTTGTCGCTTTTTGCGTAGCGCATATTTGAGCCAAACTGCTTTGAGATGGCGCCGATGATGACTGAGCCTTCAATGAGGCTTGCTAGCATCGCTGAAGTCGTGCTCTTACCGTGTGCGCCAGCAACTGCGAAAACGCACTTATCTTCAAGCACGTAAGGCAAAATTTCTTTTCTTGAAAAGCACTTTATGCCCTTTCTTCTGGCCTCCACTAGCTCGATGTTGTCCTCTTTTATCGCGGCTGAATAGACCACAAAATCTTGGTCTTTTATCGCCTCTTTGCAGTGTGGCGTGATGACCTCGATGCCTTCATCTTTTAGTTCAAGCGTCGTCTTGCTCTCTTTGATGTCGCTGCCGCTTATCTTGTGGCCCTTTTCGTGTAAAAATCTAGCGATGGCTGAGATACCAATGCCGCCGATGCCTATGAAATGGACTTTTTTGATCTCGTTGTTTAACTCTTGCAAATTTTATCCTTAAATTTTTTGTGATTTTAACAAAAACTACTAAATTTAAGGCTGAAAATGGCTTTTATTTGCTTAAGCTAAAGCTTTCATCTATCAGGTCAAAAACGGTTTTTTGTGAGATTTTGGAGTTTAAATTTACGCTTATCCAGTGCTTTTTATTCATATGATATGCTTTAAAAATTTGCCTCTCATCAACTAGCACCATGGCTAGATCTGGGCTACATTTTAGATTTAAAACCTCTATCATCTCGTCACTTTCAAGACCAAGCTTGCTAGCGCTTAGCTGCATAAGTAGCGCAAACCACTTCTCATTTTTCTTATGACGAAATACACTAAAATTTGGATATTTTGGGAAAATTTGCTCGCCTAAAATGTTAAATTTCTCTTTTATATATTTTTCAATCTCGCTTCGTTTCAAATTTCACTCCAAAATTCCTTTAAAGAGCGCTCATTCTCGTAGTCGTAATGTCACATTACCCAACTCGTAATCGTGATAACTTTTGCTAAATTTGCTCTTTTCTACCTAGGCATAGCGTTTTATCTTTTAAATTTCGCCTCTATCTGCATAAAACCCCAAGTACTTCTAGCATCGCTAAGCTCCTTTTTGCTAAGCTCATCTATCATCATCTCTTCATTTTTTCCGAGCCTATTTTTAACTTCGCCAAACGGATTAATAAGCATCGAATCGCCATAAAAACTCCACTGCTCGTCGTCACTTTTGTGGCTTCCTACGCGGTTTACGCGCAGCACGTAGACGTTGTTTGTAAAGGCTCTAACCTTTAAAAGCTCCTCCCAGCGCGCCTGCGAGAAAAATGTACAAGCCGTTGGCACGAGCACGATATCGACCTTCTTAGCGCTCATATAGGCCCAGCACACATCAAAGTGCGCCTCATAGCCAAACATGACGCCAACCTTAAATTTATCATATGTAAAGACAGGCAAATTTAGCTCATCGCTTGTGTTATTAAAGAATTTCGCCTCATTCCAGTGAGCGTAAGGCATTAGAATTTGCTGATCATATAGCTTTACTTGTGTTGAGGTAAATTTAGCTAGACTTTTAAAAATTTCCTTGCCTTTTAAATTTACAATGGGTGCAACGATATTTAGATCATACTTTTTTGCCATTGCAAAAAGAGCCTCTTTTTTGCGCTCGCTTTGCTCTTTTATAAGGCTTTTTGGCATGCTAATGAGCTCTTTAAAGAAGCTATTTAGCACATATTCACCAAGGACAACTAGCCTTGCATTTTCGTCCGCACAAATTTTTAGATAATAATCAAGCCTTGCCTCGCTCAAAGGTTGCGTTGGTAGCTGAAGAGCACAAATTCTACTCATCATCCACCTGCTTTATGCTAAGTTTTGCGTTTTCTAAAATTTCTCTTGCTTCATTTAAGAGCTTTTTGCCCTGCTCGTGCAGCTTTATGCTATTTTCTAAGCTCACATCATCTTTGTTTAGATCGTTTAAAATTTTATCAGCTAGGGCTAATTTCTCTTCAAAACTTTGCTCTTTTTGCTCCATTTTCTATCCTTTTAATATATTTTTTATATATCCATCAAATTTTTCTATCTCGACCAAAAAGGCGTCATGGCCGTAGTTGCTATCTATCTCTACAAAATTTGTCTTTGCGCCTCTGCCCATCTCGCAAAGTGCGTCATAAATTTCTCTCATGCAGCTTGGCGGAAAGAGTAAATCGCCTTTGAAAGCGATTAGATGCAGATTTGCTTTGATCGGCGCAAGGGCGTCTTTTAGGCTATCGTAGTGCCTTGTGCAGTCAAAGATATTCATCATCTTTACGATGTATAGGTAGCTTAGCGGGTCAAACCTCTTTGGGAAGTTATAGCCGTTATACTCCATATAGCGATCGACCTGAAAATGTCCAAAAAGATCGTAAAGGCCGTCAGTTTCGACGTAGTTGCGTCCAAATTTTTTATCCATGCTATCAGGGCTTAAAAAGCTGATGTGCCCTGCCATCCTGCCGTAAGCCATACCTTTTAGCCCATTTTTTCTTATAAATTCCACGTCATATTCGCCGTTTTTGAAATTTTCATCGTTTAAAATGGCTTCGATGGCTATTTTATTAAACGCTATCGCCCAAGGCTTTGTCTGATAGGTGCTTGCAAGCATTATGATATCTTGCGCAAATTCTGGAAACTCGATAGCGTAGCAAAGTGCCTGCATACCGCCAAGACTGCCGCCTATCACGGCTCTTGCCCTCGTGATGCCAAGCTCGCTAAATAGCCTCATCTGCGCCTTTACCACGTCGCTTATGGCAAGGACTGGGAAATTTAGCCTATACTCTTTGCCACTACTTCTATCAACGCTTAGCGGCGAGGTCGAGCCAAAGCACGAGCCTAAGATATTTACGCAAATAACGTAAAATTTATCGGTATCAACCGCCTTTTTGCTGCCTATTAGCCCGTCCCACCAGCCAGCTTTCTCATCTCCTGCGTATGTGCCAGCAGCGTGGTGTGAGCCAGTTAGGGCGTGACAGATTACGATAACGTTGCTTTTATCAGCATTTAGCGTGCCGTAAGTCTCATAAATAAGCTTGAAATTTGATAGCATACGGCCACTCTCAAGATAGAGTGGCTCGTTAAATTTAATAGTTCTAGTTTGCAGGTTTAACACTAATTAACTTTGTAGTTTGGTGCCTCGTGAGTGATAACTACGTCGTGGACGTGGCTCTCTTTTAGTCCTGCGCTTGTTATCTCGACAAATTCAGCTCTTTCTTGAAGAGTTGGGATATCTTTTGCGCCGACATAGCCCATAGCGCTTCTTAGGCCACCTATTAGCTGATGGATCACATCTTTTATGCTACCAGCAAATGGCACACGGCCTTCGATACCTTCAGGCACTAGCTTGTCTTGAGCGGTGCCCTCTTGAAAGTAGCGGTCTGAACTGCCCTTTGTCATAGCGCCTATTGAGCCCATGCCACGATATACTTTATACTGGCGACCTTGGAATGTTATAAGCTCGCCTGGGCTCTCCTCGCAACCTGCAAGTAAGCTACCTGCCATAACGCAAGCTGCACCTGCTGCAAGGGCTTTTGCCACGTCGCCTGAGTATTTTAGTCCGCCGTCAGCGATAACTGGGATACCATATTTCGCTGCTTCGCTTGCACAGTCGTCAATCGCTGAAATTTGAGGCACGCCAACGCCAGCAACGATCCTTGTGGTGCAAATAGATCCTGGTCCGATACCCACTTTTATGCCGTCAGCTCCTGCTTCTGCTAGGTCTTTTACGGCTGCTGGGTTTGCGATATTGCCAGCTACGACATCAACTTTAAAATTTGCTTTTACCTCTTTTAAAGTGTCGATGATGCCCTTTGAGTGGCCGTGAGCTGAGTCGATGACGATGACATCTACGCCAGCATCAACAAGAGCTTTAGCACGGTCAAGCTGACCCACACCAATAGCTGCAGCCACGCGAAGTCTGCCGTAGCTATCTTTGTTTGCGTTTGGATACTCTTTACGTTTTTTTAGATCTTTTATGGTGATAAGTCCGTCAAGTCTGCCGTCTTTATCGACGATAGGTAGCTTCTCAACTCTGTTTTGAGAGAAAATTTTCTCCGCATCATCAAGAGTGCAGCCCTTTGGCGCAGTGATAAGCGGTGCTTTTGTCATGCGGTCTTTTACCAAAGTGCTCATATTTGTCTCAAATCTCAAATCGCGGTTTGTTAAAATTCCTATTAGTTTACGGTCTTTGTCGATGACTGGAACGCCTGAAATATGAAGATCTGACATAAGGCTTAGAGCTTCAGCCACGGTCGCTTCTGGATTTATAAAGATAGGATCGATGATGACGCCACTTTCGCTTTTTTTGACGCGTTTGACCTCTTTTGCTTGGCTTTCGACGTCCATATTTTTGTGGATGACGCCGATACCGCCCAGCCTTGCCATCATGATAGCAGTTCTATGCTCAGTCACCGTATCCATCGCAGCAGAGACGATCGGGATATTTAGCGTGACGTTTTTGCTGATCCTGGTTTTTACATCAACTTGCTTTGGCAAAATTTCAGAGTATTGCGGCACAAGAAGCACATCCTCAAATGTTAAAGCTCTCTTTACTATCTTCATATTTTTATCCTTTTATTAAATTTTCTAGGCTCTTAGCACCATTTATCAAGGTCTGTTCGTCCCACGCTTTTGCGATGAGCTGGGCGCTCACGTTTAAATTTTGATCATCTTTGCCAACTGGCACAGAGATAGCTGGTAGGCCTGCTAAATTTACGCTGATCGTGTAGATGTCGCTTAGATAGGCTTGAAGCGGATCACTGTGTGCTCCAAATTTATAAGCTGTGCTTGGAGCAACTGGCATGAAGATAAGGTCATTTTCTTCTAAAATTTTCTCGTATTGAGCTTTTATATGCGCTCTTGCTTTTTGCGCTTTGATGTAGTAAGCATCGTAATATCCGCTACTTAATACAAACGTACCAAGCAAAATTCTTCTTTTTACCTCTTCACCAAAGCCTTCAGAGCGTGAGTTTATATATAGCTCTTTTAAATTTCTAGCATCTGCGCGTCTGCCGTATCTTACGCCATCGTAGCGGCTTAAATTTGCGCTTGCCTCTGCGGTTGCTATTATGTAGTAGGTTGCGACGTCGTATTTTGAGTCTTCAAAATTTGTGTAAGTTACGCTATGACCGTGTGATTTTAGCTTCTCGATCGCTAAATTTAAAGCAGCTTTTGTCTGCTCGCTTGCATTTTCGACGTAGTTTTTGATAACACAAATTTTTAGCTTTTTATTGCCATCTATCTTGTCGCTCACGCTCACAAACGGCACATCTGCGCTCGTGCTATCTTTTGGATCGTGTCCAGCGATCGCGTCATATAAAATGGCTGCATCTTCTACGTTTTGAGCGATAGGTCCTATTTGATCAAGGCTGCTTGAGTAGGCGCCAAGGCCATATCTGCTCACTCTGCCGTAAGTTGGCTTAAGCCCTACGCATCCGCAAAATGCTGCTGGCTGGCGGATCGAGCCACCAGTGTCGCTACCAAGTGCGGCTACTGCAAGGCCGGCTGCGACTGCTGCTGCTGAGCCACCGCTACTGCCACCTGGGACGTGAGCGTGATTTAGTGGGTTTAGTGTTTTGCCGTAAAATGAGCTCTCAGTCGTGCTTCCCATCGCAAATTCGTCCATATTTGTGCGGCCAAATGGAGCTAAATTTTTGCTAAGTAGCTTCTCGATAACGGTTGCATTATATGGTGCTACGTAGCCTTGTAAAATTTTAGAAGCGCACGTGACACTCCAGCCTTCTACTTGGATGTTGTCTTTTATAGCGATAGGCACGCCCTCGCCTAGTTTTGCGATCTCTAAATTTGCTAGCTGCTCGACATAAGCGCCAAGCTCTTTTTCTTTTATGATCTTTGCCTCAAGCTCGGCTCTTAAATTTTTTATCTCTTCAGCTGAAAATTTCAAAGCTTCTTTTAAAGTTACCACTATTTTTATCCTTTAAATTTATTAACCAAAAATATGCCAAACAAGCTAGCAACGACCACCGCAGCGATCGTTGCTATTATGATAGTTGCGCTTACTGGCTCACTTAGCACTTATGACCTCTTCGCATCTTGGGCATAGCGCATCTTCTTTGCTAGCGTTAAATTTCCAGCATCTTGGGCATTTGTGAAGGTTGCTTGCTATGATCTTAAATTTATCGCCCTCAAGCTCAAACTCAGCTAACGGCTCGCTATCATCATAAGCTTTAACCGAGCTTACCATGTAAAGATCAGCCACTTCGCGCTCGTCGTAGCTTGTGATGTTGTGGTTTGTGGTCTCTAGGCTTAGCTCTAGAGTTGATTTTATCTTTTTGTCCTTCTTAAGAATATCCACGATCTCGTTAAATTTCTCCCTGCTAGCAAAAAGCAGCTCATCTTCGAAGCTAAGGTCAAATTTGATTGGCTCATAGACTAGGTCAAACGCGTCTTTTGCCTCGCCTTTGATGATCTTTGGAGCATAGTCCATCACCTCATCAACGGTGTAAGTAAGCGTTGGGGCGATGAGTGGCAAAAGTGCCTTTGTGATGATAGCCATTGCGCTTTGAGCTGATCTTCTTCTTGGGGCGTCTTTTGCGTCGCAGTAAAGTCTATCTTTACAAACGTCAAGATAGACGCCACTAAGATCGGCTGATAAGAAATTTAAAAGGATGTTAAAGCCCTTTGAAAAGTCATAATTTCTAAAGCAAGCGCTCGCCTCGTCAAAGACCTTTTTAGCACGTGCTAATATCCACTTATCAAGGATGTTAAACTCTGTATTTAAGCTTTCAAGATCATTTACGTTTGCTAGTAAAAAGCGTATAGTGTTGCGTATTTTGCGGTATTGCTCGCTTATTTGTTTTAATATATCTTCGCTTATTTTTAGGTCGCTTGAATAATCACTCATGCCAACCCAAAGGCGTAAAATTTCCACGCCGTGAGTCTTAGCCACGTCTTGTGGAGCGATGACGTTGCCCTTACTTTTGCTCATCTTCTCGCCCTTAGCATCGACTGTAAAGCCGTGAGTTAGGATGCTCTCATAAGGTGCGTGAGAATTTATAGCTGTGCTTACTAGAATCGAGCTTTGAAACCAGCCGCGGTGCTGATCTGAGCCCTCTAGATACATGCTTGCAGGGTATTTGCCAGCGTCGTAGTTGTCGCTTTGCAAGACCGCATGCCACGTCGAGCCGCTATCAAACCAAACGTCAAGGATGTCCATCACTTTTTCTAAATTTTCAGACTTGTATTTTGTGCCCTTTGGTAAAAGCTCGTCTATGCTTAGCGCCCACCACGCATCAGCGCCTTTTTCTTTAAAGATAGCCACGATGTGGTCTAAAATTTCACTATCAAATATAACTTCTTTTGTCGCTTTATCTCTGAAAAACGCGATAGGCACGCCCCAGTCACGCTGACGAGAGATGCACCAGTCTGGGCGATTTTCTATCATCGAGCCTATTCTTTTTATGCCTACGCTTGGGTAAAATTTAACCTTTTCAAGCTCTTTTAGCGCTGTTTGTCTAAGCGTTTTGCCACCTAGTTTAGCCTCGTCCATAGCAATAAACCACTGCTTTGTGGCTCTATAAATGACAGGTTTGTGCGTTCTCCAGCAGAATGGATAAGAGTGTCTAAATTTAGAGACGCTAAGCAAGCTTTTGCCAAGTAGCTCTAAAATTTTCTCATTTGCTTTAAAGATGTGCATACCGACAAACTCATCTACCACGTCGCTTCTAAATAGCTCATGATGTTTTATGCTCTCATCGTAGCAGCCTCCATCATCAACCGGCATCAAAATTTCGCTAAAGCCATATTTCAAACAAACGTAGTAGTCGTCCTCGCCGTGACCTGGAGCTGTATGAACAAGTCCAGTACCCCCGTCCATCATGACGTGATCGCCTAGTAAAAATTTAGACTTTCTGCCGTTTAGTGGATTTATCGCGTGGGTATTTTCAAGCAGGCTTGATTTAAACTCTTTTTTGATCTCGCCCTTGCTTAGGCCACTTTGCACAACGCTTTCAAGTAGTGGCTTTGCAAAGATCAAATTTTCAGCCGTTAGCACATAAATTTCATCTGGTTTTAGGCTTATGGCTTGATTTGCTGGAAGTGTCCAAGGCGTAGTTGTCCAGATGACTGCGCTTGCCTCTTTTACGCCAAGCTTTTCTAGCGCATCGCCATCAAGACCAAATGCTACGTAAATAGAGTAGTCCTCTTTTTCCTCATACTCAACCTCAGCCTCAGCCAGCGCTGATCTAGCCGCCCAGCTCCAATAAACCGGCTTGCTTCTTTCAACCAAAAGCCCCTTTTTAGCGATCTCGCAAAGTGCCTTGTAGATGTCAGCCTCAAACTCAAATTTCATCGTCATGTATGGATTTTCAAAGTCGCCGATGATGCCAAGGCTCTTAAACTCGTCACGCTGGATATCTATAAATTCTCTCGCATGCTGCCTGCAAAGCTCCCTGATCTCGACTTTGCTAAGCTCTTTTTTCTTATCGCCAAGCTTAACTTCTACTTGCTGCTCGATCGGCAAACCATGGCAGTCCCAACCTGGTACGTAGCGAACGTTTTCGCCGTAAAAATAGTGCGTTTTTGTGATGATATCTTTTAAAATTTTATTTAACGCGTGGCCGATGTGAAGGTGTCCGTTTGCATACGGAGGGCCGTCGTGGATGTTGAAGCT
The DNA here is from genome assembly GCF_902460875.1 of Campylobacter concisus. Taxonomy (GTDB): domain Bacteria; phylum Campylobacterota; class Campylobacteria; order Campylobacterales; family Campylobacteraceae; genus Campylobacter_A; species Campylobacter_A concisus_AA. Next base: position 37,688 of record NZ_CABPVR010000008.1, read on the forward strand.
TTTAGCCGCATTTTGGCGGTTTTTCTTCATTTTTTCATAAACCTTGCGCTCTTCGTACCATGATTTTAGTCTTTGTGGTTCATTTTGTGGGAGATTTCCACGCATCGGGAAATTTGTCTCTGGGAGTAAAAGTGTCTCTTTGTAGTCCATTTTTTACCTTGATTTTAAAATTTGCTAATTTTACACCTGTGCTGGTTAAATCACACTGAAAAATAGTATAATGAGGCAAAAAAAGGAGCTTAAAAATGAGACAAAGTATCTTGATAATAGGCGAAGATCTTGAGATAAATAGAGAATTTCTAAACTACATTTTTCAAAGTTACGAGGATCATTTTGGCGAGCTTGGAGTGGTTAGTTTTGCTCCAAAAAATAGCAAAGAGCTACCTTTTATCATCGAAAATTTATCAAAAGATTACGACTTTGTAAGCATTTTTGGCTCGGATGAAAATTTTGCCATCGCTGCAAAGATCGTAGCGACGCTAACTGGGGGCTCGCTCGAGCTAAAAGATAGCACGACACTTGCGCTTAAAGATAGCTTAGACTACTCTAAAAACAGCTTTTTAACCAGCCTAAATAACGCTCAGATAAATCTCATAAAAGCTAATCCAAATGAAGAGCTAGGCGAGTTTCTTACCGAGTATGAGCCTGATTTTAGCTACTTTCATCTAATAGACATCGACGCTGATAGCGCTAAGATCCTTATGCTGCCACTTGCTAAAACTTATGATGTCGATATCACTCTTGCGCAGATCCTGCCAAATTTGATACTAGTAAGGGCAAAAAGTAATAAATTTGGCCAGATCGAGAGCTTTTTACAAGGTGTAAAAACGCTATTTTCGCAAAAATTTATCCCGCAAAAAGACGTGATCGAATTTGTAGCAAAGAGACTCATACAAAAGGGGCTTAAAATTTCATTTGCCGAGTCTTGCACGGCTGGGCTTGCGGCGGCGAAATTTGCAAGATATGGAGGCGTCTCAACTAGCTTTGATGGCTCGCTAGTAACCTACGCAAATCACATAAAGCACGAGTGGCTGGGCGTTGAGGATGAAATTTTAGATACTTACGGAGCTGTGAGCGAGCCTTGCGTAAAAGCGATGGTAAAAGGCACTCTAAGCACGACAAATGCGGACTTTGCGCTTGCTATTAGCGGTATAGCTGGACCAGGTGGGGGCACGGCTAGCAAGCCAGTTGGCACAGTCTACGTCGCAGCTGGCGATAGAAACGGCAACATCGAGGTTGAGAGGTTACTTTTAAAAGGAGATCGCAACTACGTTAGAGAGCAAAGCGTACTAAGCGTCTATCTGTGCTTGCTTCGTCTAAAAAGTGAGATATTTTTTGCTTAAAAATTTGTCTTTAAAATCTTGAGTGAAATTTAGCCAGCCAAAAATTTTTATACCAAAAGATCTAAAAGCCAAATTTAGGAAGCTAAAAATATTTAAAAAGATATTGTTGCTCGCCATTTCTTAGTTATTTGTATTTGCACCAAGATGTAGCCGGACGAAACAAAAGCAAGTAACTCGCCTTTGGATACATTGGCGCAAAATTTTAGCGGATATGCCTATAAAGAGAGTAAAGAAGTCATCACAAAAGATAGACAAGTGCTCATAAAATACGCGACTATGTCATCTATGCGGATGACCTCATAGACCTTAGCGAAGGTAATATCCCGCAAAATAGCAAGAGCGAGGGTTAGATAAATTTATAAGCGAGATTAGCAGTGGTGAGTTTAACTCTTATGCCAAATTTATACAAGCTTACGTTAGCCTCATGCCGTGCAAATTTAGTAAGCCATAAGTGTATTTTTGAAAGCGGAAAATAAAGCTTTTAAAAAGGGTAGTGTTTGCAAAAAACTAGACAAATCGCTATTTAAGCTGCCGTATAAATTTGATCTCATTTCAGCCTCAAACATCCAAAACGAGGTAAATAAAATGCAGACATAGGCAAAACTAGCCATTAATAAAATTTTTGCCAAAAACCCTAAGCTAGACAAGCTGCTTGGAGTCTAAAAATCAAACTAATTTTTTATATTTTTACAAGATAAAACGCTAGCACATAGCCCATATATCAGCACGCAAAGGCTAACGCTTAATCCAAATACGCTAAGAGCGGCGGTCTGACTAAAAGAGAGGGCACAAAAGGAAATAAAGCTTGTGATAAATGCGCAAAATATCCCATAAATTCGCTCTTTTTCGCTAAGACTCTCATTTAGTGCAAATATCATGTAATCAATCCCCACAGCGCTTGCAAGTATGAGTCCAAAGACACCAAAAATGCTTAAATTTATGCCAAAAATAGCAAAGATAAAGAGCGCAAGAAGCACACCAAAGATGATGATGCCCATCACAAGTGCCGAAATAAGCGCACTAAAGTAAAACCATAGCAGCAAAAACGCGATCACGAGCGCTGCTATTTTTAGCTTTAGAGCAAGCTCTTTTGCCTGAGTTAGGCTCTCATTTAGCGAGTCAGCAAAATTTAGACTAAAAGCGTTGTGGCGCTTCAGCACCTCATCACTTTGCGCCCCTTTTACAAAGCCACTCGCGTAAGCCACACTTGCATTTTCATCAAGCATAAATTTCTTAAAATTCTTCATTGATTTTAGAGCCAAAATTTCACTCACGCCAAGCTCTTTTTCGCCCAAAACCTTTAAAATTTCGCTTCGTATCTCATCCTTGCTAAAGCCAAATCTCTCATAAATCACGTAAATTTGCTCATCGTCAAGCGCCTTTTTAAACGCCTCTTTTAGCTCATCCTGCTCGCTTTTACTTAAAAACATATCACTTAGCGAGCTCTCATCTTTTATCAAATTTCTCTTTTTTAGCTCGTCTAAAAGGCTTTTTTCGCTTCCTAAAATGTCACCGCTAGACCTTGTCACGATCATCGTGTTTTGATTATTTCCAGTTAGACTTAAGATATAAGAAGAGTCCGCTAGCAGGCTCTTTGGCATACTTGAGTAGTCTTTTACGTTTTCGCTTTTTGATAAATTTTTAAGATCAAAAACAAGAAAAATAGCTAGCAAAATAAGTGAGATAGCTAGAAATTTAACCCCCAAATGCCTAGCAACTAGGGCAGAGAGCTTGCAAAATTTAGTTAAAAACCTATCAAAAACCTTTGATCTATAAAATTTCACCCCTTCAAAGACCAAAGGCATGAAAAAGTAGCTAGCAAAAAACGCAGCAACTAGTGCAAACGCCGAAAATAGCGCCACTTCTTTAAGCAGCCTAAGATCAGAAAATGTAAAAGCTAGATAGCCACTAAGCGTGATAAGAAGGCCTAGCAAGAAAATTTTTAGCATATTTTTTATGCTACTAGCCCTGATCACTTCGCCCTCGTTTTTGCTAAGCCAGTGCAAGACGTAGTCAAACATGAGGCCAATGAGGCTTGTGCTTATTAAAATAGTAAGGATATTTAGCTCACCAAGGCAGAGCAAAGTGCCTGCAAATGCCACGCTAAAGCCAAATGCGGCGATAAATATCACATAAAAAATTCGCAAATTTCTAAAAGCAAGCATCAAAAATATAGCGGTCAAACTAAGCGAGACCGCACTCATATAAAGGCTCTCACTCTCGTTTTTTTGCTTTGAAAACGCCTGATAGATGGCACTTGAGTGCATAAAAAGCTCATTTTGTCCGACTTTTAGCGCATTTAACTCGTTATAAAATTTTATTAGCCCCTCGCTCGAAGCCCCCTTTTTTAGCTCGCCTTTTAGCAAGAAAAAGCTCTTCTCTCCGTCTTTTACCTCAAGCATGAGCTCGGCTAAATTTAAGCTCACATTGCCATTTTTTGCACTAAAACCACTACTTAGCGAGAAAAAATCATCTTTTACATTTAAAAGCTTAAAGCTAAAACTGTTAAAAATTTCCTCTGCGCGCTTTTTGAAAAAGGCGTTTTTATCGCTTTTTAAAAGCTCTAGATCAGCCCTACTTAAAAGCGCGATCTTTGAGCGGTTGATGTCGTTTTTTATATCATTTAAATTTACGTCAATGTTCGCCTCAAAGCTCTTAAAAAGCGAGCTTTTAAGTGCTAAGCTTTGCATGTCTTTGGCTAGTTCTTTGGAATTTACTAGTACCAAAAAATTTGACGCCATCTCATCTTGCACCTCTTTTAGCACCTTTGCCTCTTTGGCGTCCTTGAAATTTATCAGTGAAAAGATATCTGTTTGGACGTTTTTTAGGCTCGCAAGCGAATATCCAAGCGAGGCTAAAAAAACAAAGATAAAAGCCAAGATCGTGGCTAGTTTTTTCATTTTACACTAAACTCATTTATCGTTTTATCGCCGCTTATCTCGTCAAGCTCGATCTTTTTTACCGCCTCGTCGCCGCTTATTTTTATAGATTTAAAAATTTGTTTAAAGAGTAAATTTTTAGGGCTTAGCTCTATGCTCCACTCTTTTAGGCTGCCACTTGTTTTTATATCAAATTCTTTCCTAAGCTCGTTTTCATCGAGGCTTATGATAGCAAGAAATAGCTTTTCGTCAAAATTTGCACTCGTCTTTTCAAGCTTGCCATTTTCATTTTTAAAAATGCCATCTTTATTTATAAAAACCTTTGAGACGACTGGCTCTAGCGTATCCCAGTAAAGACCGCCCTTTTCTAGTCTAAACTCGCCCGAGCTTTTTATGCTTTTGTTAAAGCCGGCCAGGCTCTTAGTCTGCGTGAAATTTCCGCTTACGCCATCTGTTTTTACTATATTTTTAAGCTCACTCAGCTCATAGCCAAAGCAAGATATAAAAATGGCTAAAAAAAGAGTTATTTTTTTCATAAATTTTCCTTTTTCGTGTAAGCTTCAATCGCCTTTTTTAAAGCCTCTGGCATCTCAAAGCAAGTTTGCAAGCTCTTCATCTCGATGACAGCTTGCGCAGTATTTGCCTCACTTAGCTTTTCGCCCTTTTCATTTTCTATAAGATAGTGAAATTTTAAAAATGTTTCGCACTCGCTAAGCGTCGTTGCGACCTTTATGACGTCGTTAAAAAAGGCTGGGCGCACGTACTTTACGTCAAGTTTTACGATAGGAAAGGCGTAACCATCTTTTTTCATAGCTATGTAGTTGTACCCTAGCTTGTCGAGTAGCTCGCAGCGCGCCATTTCTAGGTACTTGACGTAGTTGCCATGCCACATCACTTCCATGCTATCAACATCAAAAAACGCCACTTTAAATGTGCTAACGTGTGAAATTTTCAAATTTATCTCCAAAAATCAAAAAAGTTAAACCACTGCGATGGGTTCTTGCAAGCGTGATCCTCAAGCTGTTTTACGTAGCTTTGCACGTATGGCATGACGCTTGCCTTGCGGTCGCGACCTAGTTTTATCTCATCTGCGATGTCGCTTAGCTCGATGTTAAATTTATCACCATTTTTTACGCACCAAAGCGTGCTCATTTTTACACCCAAAATGCCAGCTAATAAGTATGGGCCATAGTTAAATTTAGCCATCTTGCCAAGAAAGCTAACCTCAACAAATTTATCGCCATTTACCGGAGTTCTATCGCCCATTATGCCGATATTTACGCCATTTTCTACCGCCTCTTTTAGCTCAAGCATAGCTGCTGCATCGAGGTTTTCTACGCTTATTAGCTTGATCTGCCCCTTACTTATCTGCTCTAAAATTTTATAAAAATTTTCATTTCCCTTGCTATAAACCAAGATGATCATACGAAAACTTGGCGATCTAAGCGAAAGTGTCTTGCAAATTTCTACATTCCCTAGATGGCTTGTTAGCAAAATTCTGCCACGCTTTGATGCCTCAAACTCTTCTTTTATCCACATAAGTTCGTCAATATCTAGCTCATTTTCGAGTACACCATTTTGCCAGATGCGAAATTTATCGCAAATCGCAATACCAAATTCATAAAAATTTCTAAAAACACTAGTAGCTGGCTTTTTGCCACTAAATTTCTCTACATTTTGTAAAAATTCTCTTATATTTTTTCTCTCTATTTTTGAAAAAATATAATAAAAGCAAACGACGATCATAACGATAGGTTTTATAAGAAAAATAGGCAAATTCTTGGTTAAAAACAAGCTCACCTTTAAGAAAAATTCATTTGATCTTTCGCCTTTTTGCCACCATACGTATTTTTGTCCCCTAAAGACTTTGCTCAGCAAAAATGGCACTAAACTAAAAAAATATTTTGCATGCATGAGGCTTATTAGCACGTTATCTTTTAGCATTTTAAAGTGAGAAACTCCACCTTTTTCATATCTTACTTTTAGCGGTATCCATCTTAGTCTAATGCCTGCTCTTACGGCATTTACAAGGATTTCCATGTCAAATTCCATCCTATTTGACTTGCTTTGAGATATCGTGCTCTCAAGCTCTTTTAGCGGATAAATTCTAAAGCCACACATCGCATCTTTTATGTCGGTGCTTAATGTATTTACCTTGACCCAAAAATTTGTGATCTTTCTACCATAAAACCTCGACTTTGGTGCATCCTCGCCGTAAATCGGATCAGCCATTATCATATCATGTGGATACTTTTTGCTAAGCTCCAAAAACTCAGCCACTTCACTTATGTCATGCTGAAAGTCAGCGTCGATCTGAAATGCGTGCGTGTAGCCATTTTGTAGGGCGTATCTAAAGCCATCTTTTAGTGCAGCTCCCTTGCCGCCGTTTTGGGTTCTTGTCAAAATTTCTACACCAAATTCGCTTAAATTTTCCAAGGCTTTTTTTGAAACCTTGTTTGAACCGTCATCAACTATTAAAATATGTAGATTATAACCCGCAAGCGCCTCACAAAGGGCTTTGATCTTCTCTGGATGGTTGTAAAATGGTATGAGAAAGAGCGTCTTCATAAGCCCAGCTTTATCCTACCAATACTACTTCTAGTACCGTTACAAAATATCTCAAAATATACCTTCCCATCTTTTTGTGAAATTTCTATACAAAGCTCGTCATTTGGCCTTACAAACTTTAAAAATTTCAGATTTTCCACCACACACTGATCGCCTATTTCTGCGCCAAGCTCTCTTGCAAATTTAAATACAAAATCAAGCTGCACAAAACCAGGTAGCAGTGGTAAATTTGGAAAATGCTCCATAAAAATACTAAGTGCTAGGCTAAGCTTTGTCTTAAATTTATAAACGCCCTCCTCGCTACTTTTCTCCCAAGAAAGCTCCTCACTCTTTTCTAAAAGCTCTTTAAAATTTGCCTTTAGAAATTTCCCTTGCGCGTTTTTACAAAGTGAGCTAACGATTTTAAAATACCTAACACTATTTTTAAACTCAGGCCTTAAAAGCTCATTTAGCCTTGCTACAACGCCCTTTTTACCGCTATTTCTAAAGAGCTTCACACCCTCTTGGCTAAGCTCTAAAAGTGCGGCTAGGCGCTTAAATTTTGGATGCGTATCGCAGTAGCAGTCTTTTAAAAGACCGCTTTCAAGCATCTTATTTTCAATGCTTATTAGATTGACCCTTTTGTCATTTAGCTTGACTATCCTATCGATCCTGCCCTTTAGCGTGAGCCTGCTACCATCTATCTGCGCCCAGTCGCTAGTCTGAAAAAACTCACACCATGGCGAACTCACGTTTAGTGCCTCGTCCTCGCTTAAAGCAGCTTTTACCTTGCTAAAAAGCAAAAGCTCTTCGCCTAAATTTCTAGCCACTACACCAGTTTCGGTGCTGCCATAAATATCGATGATGCGCGCGCTGCTTAGTTTTGCTATGCTAGCTCTTAGCTCACTCTTTAGGGCTGAGCCGGCACAGATGATGTTTTTTAGCCCTGAAATTTCAGCTGCTCTTGGGCTAGAAATTAGCGTTTGAAGTAGGACTGGGCTTGTTACAAAGCTTAATTTTGAAAGATCAAGCTCAAAGATCGCCTCTGGGTAATTTAGCTCCTTGCTAACAGCCTTTGCACCAGAGATGATGGGCAAAAATACCTTAAAAGTAAGGCCAAACATATGCTGATGTGAAACGCTTGAAAAATATATATCACTTTCATTAACTCCAAGTTCTTCTTTTAAAAATAGCCCTTCTTCTATCATCGCACCAAGTCTTTTTGGGATATTTTTGCTCTTTCCAGTCGAGCCTGAAGTTTGAAGAAAAAAAGTAGAATTTAGATTAAATTTTGGCTCTATATTTCTAGCTGGAGTCAAAAAATTCTTGAAATTTTCATCATTGATATTAAATTTATCACTACTAAAAATAGGCTTTGTAAGCAAAATCGGTCTCACGCCGATTGCAAGTGCTCCAAAAAAAGCTACACAAAAGTCAAAGGTTTCGCTTAGATAGATCTCTACTTCACTTAGGCCATACTCTTTTAAATTTGCCCCAAAAATACCAACTTGTGAGTATAAATTTTTATCAATATCAACAAATTTAAACTCTTTTAGACTATTTTCAAACTCCATTTTTCCTCTTTAAAATAAAAACTTTACGATATAAAATTTCTCCAAAAAACAAAAATCCCATCAAAATATAAGAAACAAAGGAGCAGTAAATACTCCAATAAAATTTATTTTCAAAGCACGATAAAATAAATGCTAAAACCGCATTAAATACAAAAAATAAGCACCAAATTTTTGTTAGCCCTCTTGTGTAGCTAACGACCTTTTCATCTATATTTTTCTCTTTTAATCTAGCGATTTTAGTTATAACAGCCTCGCCCTTTAAGCTGTAAAAAAAGACCGCCAAAAAGCCAAGGCTTACGATACTTGGATATAAAAGTGCTAAACTTACGCTTCTAAAAATAGCACAAATGGCAAAAAACACCCCAGCCAATAAGCAAGCCTGCCTTTTTCTGCCACTTTCAAAATAGGCTCTAAGCACCCAAAGCACACATAAAACACCAAATATCAAAGTGGCGTTTTCTTGCCAAAAAAATAGCACTAAAGGGTAAGCAATGCTTGCTAAAGCTAGTGCTAGGTTTACTATTTTATGCTTCAAATTTCTTTGCTACGGCTTTTACGATATCATCAAGCGTTTTTACGTTTTTAAAATCCTCTGGCATCAGCCTATGTCCGGTTTGACGTTTGATGTAATCAATCATATCAATAGCGTCGATGCTATCAATCTGCAAATCCTCATATATCCTAGTCTCTGGCTTTATCTTGCTCTCATCTATCTCAAAAAGATCAATCAAGGCTTTCTTTAAAATTTCAAAAATTTCTTTTTCACTCATCGTTATTTCCTATTTTCGTAAATGTATTTTGCAAGAGAAGATACGCTAAAAAATATCTCTTTTAGATTTGCACTCTTTGAGTCAAGCACGAGGCCATATTTTTTCTGCACCGCAAGTCCAAGCTCTAAAGCATCGACGCTATCAAGCCCAAGACCATCATTAAAAAGTGGCGCATTCTCATCAATATCGCTTGGCTTCATATCCTCTAAATTTAAGCTTGTGATGATCAACTCTTTTATCTCATTAACTAGCTCTTTCACCAAATTCCTCCTTATAAATTTTACTTATCTCATCATGCATTGCCCTGGCCCTCACGGGGCTTGGCCTATCTTTTAAAAATATATCAACATCAAAAATTTTTATCTCTTTAAAATGATATTTTATCTTTTCATCTGGTATTTTGTACCACGGTTCATTTTTTCTAAGGCTTCTTGGGTGCATATTGATGCCAATACATACAATATTTTTAGCGCCTTTTACACCTATGTAAGCTGCTGCCTTGTGAAAAATAATTTCATCTTTCGTACGTGTTCCTTCTGGGAAAATCAATAAATTTTCACCGCTTTTTAAAACCTCTACGCTTTTTTGTAAAAATTCCTCGTTATTTGTGTTTGGTATGTAGTTGCACGCCCTAATAGCCGCAAATAAAAATATATTTTTGCTAAGCTCGCCCTTTACGATGCAGTTTATTCTTTTAAATTTTGAAACTAAAAAGACCACATCAAGAAGCGAAGGGTGATTTGCTATGACTAAATTTGATCCGCCATTTAGCTCGCTAAGCTCAAATTTATAGTCCAAACGCCCACAATTTTTAGCAACTTTTATAAAAAATCCCCAAGAAATTCTAACTAGATCGCGGCATAAATTTTGTACAAATTTAAATTTATTTAGCCCCAAAAGCACCACTGGTACAAGCAGCAAATCTCCGCTTATACAAATGATCGCAAAAAATAAAAAGAAAGATCCGGTTCTTAAAATTTTAAGGCTCATAGCTAAAATCCCAAGATGAAGAATAACTACAACTTTGCCAGCTTTTTGATATTTTTGGATCAAAATTTACAATAAAGCTTTTTAATAAATTCCCGCAAATTTCTTTTTCTTTTTTAGCTCTTTTTAGAGTTAAAACTCTCTCATTTTTTGCCTTTGAGACAACAAGAGCGAGCATAAATGACGGCTTTTTCTCATCAAAATAACTCTGCTTTATCGACTCATGATAGGCAAGTATTAACACCTTTTCATATCCGTCATTTAGTCTTAAAAATGCCGCTTGCAAGGCATCTTCAACTGGACTAAATGACGATATGGCAAGAATTTCATTGTGATTTTTAGCTTCTATACTAAGAAGTGACGAGATGGCATTATGTACCGAAAGTGAAAACGATGTAGGCGAAACAGGCTCAGCCTTTGCCAGCGTAGTCTCTAGCTCAAAGCAGCGATTTATCTCTCCTTCATATGAGCTAAAAATAACTGGCATATTAAGCTCGTCAAAACCACTAAGCAAGCTAAAAGCGCACTTTGCAGCACTACTTAGCCTTCTTCTTTGAATTGGTGGAATTTTTGCTAGATCAAATTCTTTTTTGTATCTAGCCAGATCCTCGCCGACATAGCCATAAGCTATCGCATCAAAAAAATCAACTTGAAATTTCATTATTTCGCGATATCACCTTTTAGAGTAACGCCAGACATCAAAGCGCCACTTCCGCACTGAAACTGAGTTTTTGAGTTAAATGGCTGTTTTTTGTAGTAGCCAGTTAGATTTACAACCTTAGTGCCACCTTCTTTTAATGCTCTTTCTTGGAAAGTCTTTAAGGCTGAAAGAAGTGCGATTTGGCATGCCTCTTCATCACTTTTATTAAAACCATTTGTCTTTTTATTTGATGTTAGGTCTTTTACAATTACCTGTCCACTATAGCCTGTGCCAAAGCTGATACTTACATTTGGAAGTAAGAAATTTTTAGCTTTTGGGCCATTTAGGAAGTCAAGTGAGTGATATTTCACATCATCTCTTGCATTAAGACTTGTAGCAAATGCCAAAATGGCAACTAATGAAACTAATTTTTTCATATTTATCCTTTTTAAAAAATGTTTTTAACTCTTTTAAATATCAAAGATGTATTTACGCCGCCAAATGCAAAGTTATTGCTCATAACAAAGTCCGTTTTTATCGGAGCTGGCTCTTTTAAATAGTTTAGTTTTGCGCACTCAGGATCGATCACGTTTAAATTTATAGTTGGGAAAAACAGCTCTTCTCTCATCATCATAATAGAAGCGATCGCCTCCAGTCCGCCACAAGCGCCAAGCGTATGACCAAGATAGCTTTTAAGTGAGCTAATGGCGATATCCTCTCCAAAAAGCTCGTTTGTAGCGATACTCTCGGCTATGTCGCCATGTTTTGTCGCAGTCGCATGAGCATTTACGTAGCCTATACTTTTTGGCTCTAAATTTGCGTCCCTAAGCGCTAGGCTCATCGCCGCTTTCATCGTAGCGCTTTGTGGTCTTGTGATGTGTGTGCCGTCACACGTTGAGCCAAAACCAACGACCTCAGCATAGATTTTAGCTCCTCTTTTTAATGCACTCTCTTCACTTTCAAGCACTAAAAATCCAGCTCCCTCGCCAAGCACCAAGCCATCCCTATCTTTTTCAAACGGCGTTGGGCTCAAATTTGGTGTGCTATTTTTTACACTAGTTGCGTAAAGCTTGTCAAAGACGTATGCCTCGCTCACGCAAAGCTCTTCAGCCCCGCCAGCTAGCATCATATCTATGCTGTCATTTTTTATGCTCTCGTATGCGTAGCCAATGGCGTGCGAACCGCTTGTGCATGCCGAAGATGTAGGGATGATGCGCCCTTTTAGCGAGTAAAATAGCGCGATATTTGCCGCTGTAGTGTGAGGCATCATTTTTATATAGGTATTTGCATTAAAGCCACTATCCATGTCCAAAACTAGCTTTGCCATGTCAAGGATAGAGTCTGTACTGCCAGTGCTTGAACCGCTTGCTACACCCATCCTGCCATCTTGCACACTTGGGTCTAAATTTGCAGCTTGCAACTCTTCTCCATTTAGCAAACCAGCGTCTTTTAAAGCAAGTCCGGCCGCATGTACGCTATAACACGAGACCTTACCAAGGCTTCTTAGCTGTTTTCTGTCCCACTCCTGTGGGTGTTTGTAGTCTATGATAGGTGCTGCTAGACGTGTGTTTAGGTCCTTATAGCCCTCCCACTCGCTCATATATCTCACGGCATTTTTACCCTCAAGAAATTTAGCCCTCATCTCCTCCCAGCTGTTGCCAAAAGCACTGACTGCGCCGATACCTGTGACAAATACACGCATTAGCAAAGTCCTCCATTTACGCCGATCACCTGTCTTGTGATGTAGCTAGCCTCGTCGCTTAGTAAAAATTTAACCAGCCCTGCCACCTCATCTGCTTCTCCAGCTCTTTTTGCAGGTATGGCCTTTAGCACTTCGCCCAAGAAATCGCTATTTAAAATTTCTTCGCTCATATCTGTCTTTATAAGCCCTGGAGCTACGCAGTTTACTGTTATGCCTCTACTTGCAAGCTCGACTGCAAGGGCTTTGCTAGCTCCTATGATGCCAGCTTTGCTAGCTGAGTAGTTCACCTGACCTCTGTTGCCAATAACCCCTGAAACAGAGCTTAGTGTTACTATTCTAGCTGGCTTTCTAGCCCTTATCATGGGCATTAGCGCTGGTCTTAGCACGTTATAAAAGCCATTTAAATTTACATCTATTACGTCAAACCACTCTTCGTCGCTTAGCCCCACAAAGGTATTATCCCTTGTTATGCCAGCGTTTAAAATAACGCCGTAATAGACGCCATTTGCCTCCATGTCAGCCTCTATGGCCTCTTTAGCCGCAGCAGTATCAGTCACGTCAAATATCAAAAATTTAGCCCCAAGCTCACTAGCTATCTTTAAAAGCTCATCGCTCTTGCTTCTTGCGTGAAGTACCACTTCATACTCATCGGCAAGGCGTTTAGCGATGCTAGCTCCTATGCCTCTACTTGATCCAGTTATCAATACTCTCTTACTCACTAAGTGCCTTTTTTACAAATTCTTCATCAGGGCTCATCACATTTAAAACCGCCCTTGCGCCAAGCTCGTCATTTACAAAAAGCTCACTATCATAAACGCCAAAACCACTCTCGTCTTGAATCGAGCAGTTTGAGATGATCACTATCTCATCGCCCACTTTAAAATAAGGCCTAAAAATTTCAAATTTCCTACTTCCAAGCAAAAAGCCAAATATCGCCTTCTCACCCCTTAACTCACGCATCTTTGAGTCGTAGATCCCTAGGCTTTGAGCCATCATTTCAATCGCCTTTTGCATATAAAATTTCCCATCTTCCAAAAATGGAGTTTGCTCATTTATCACGCTTCTTACTTTGATACTCTCACAAGGTGTAAATTCTAAAATTTCATCGATCAGAGTTATGGCGCTGCTGTGCGGCAAATAATCACTTATCATCATCTCACTCTTTTAAATATTATTGCGGCGTTATCTCCGCCAAATGCAAAAGATAGTGACATCGCCGCCTTAACGTCAAATTTCGTGCCACTTTTTACTAAATTTATAGTTTCCAAACTCTCGTCATATGCCCCGTCATAAACGTGTGGTGGCAAGACGCTATTTTCCCCCATGCAAAGCATGGTGCAAATGGCGCTTTCTATTGCTCCAGCAGCGCCTAGTGTATGTCCGATCTGCGGCTTTAACGAGCTAGCATATGCGGAGCCAAGCGTTAAATTTACAGCTTTTGCCTCCATTTTGTCATTTGCTTGCGTGCCGGTGCCATGTAAATTTACATAATCCACGCCGTCCATGCCAGCTTTTTTTAAAGCTTCTTCTATACAACAAATTGCCATTTTGGCATTAAAATCAGGCTGAGTCATATGAAAAGCGTCGCAGTTTGAAGCTGAGCCAGCGACCACGACGTTTGAAATTTCATCACGGCTCAGCAAAAACAGCCCAGCTCCCTCGCCTATGTTTATGCCCTCTCTGTTTTTAGAAAAGGGTTGGCTTGGTTTTTGACTTAAAATGCTAAGTGAGTTAAAGCCATTTATGGTTAAGGTGTTTAAACTATCTACGCCGCCGCATATAACCGCATCGCAAATATCGCTTTTTATTAGTCTTTGTGCCTCAATAATCGCCTTAACACCAGAAGTACAGGCAGTTGAAACGCAAAAACTTGGACCTTCTAATCCATAAAATTCGCTCACAAATTCGGTCACATTTGCAAGACAGTTTCTGTCTATACCAAACTTACTTTTATCAAAAATTTCAGTTTTTATATACTCTTTAAAAGTCCAAAAATTTTCTTCAATTCCACTCGTTGTAGTGCCTAAAATAACACCTACACGGCTTTTGCCAAATTTTTTGATAGCCTTTTTTATCTCATCGTCAAGCTCAAGAAGCGTGTTTAGAAGCAAAGCATTGGTTCTTGTTTTAAAGTGCTCTTTTGTATTCTTGGTAAACTCTGGCAGTGCCTTATCAAATTTCGCTACTAAAAATTTATTCTCAGGATGAAACTCACTGCTTAAGCTCAAAAATCTTTTTCCACTTAAAAGCGAGCTCAAATTCTCATTACTGCTGCTCCCTGCGGCACTAATAATGGCTGGTTTGCTAACGTAGATCAACACTTTCTACCTCATAATATTGATCATCTATCATAAATTTTTGCTCGCTTTTTTCATCTTTTATCATCTCTAGCACTTTTATAAAAAGTTCATTGTAGGCACTATTTGGTGGCAAAAAACCTAAATTTTTAAAGCTACCTTCTTTTAAAATTCGCCTAGCTTCTGGCGCGCCAAGTGCATTTACAAGGCTAAATTTATACTCTTTCTCGCTATTTTGCACATAAAGCAAAAGTAGACCTTTTGATGAGCTTACCTTAAATGTTTTCAAGTCAAAATCTGCCATATGTGGCGTATCAAATTTCTTTGCACATCCAAGAGCAAAAAGCGAAATAGCAATGATTATGACCATTTTTTTTATAAGCAATCTTTACCTTTTAATGTTAAAAATTACAAAAGTTTAATAATTATATCTTTGCATTGCTTAAATGCAAGGCAAATAATAAATGAATTATTAATAATTAAGTATTTTTTTGCCATTTCATCGTAGCTGGTAGTACCAAGATCGCTAAACGATAAATTTTTAAGCTTTAAAATCGCCTCTTTTGCAGTATAAATTTCATAAAATTTTTGAGTTTTATCTTTTGCATTTGCCAAATTTTTGCTCTCATCTTTTGTAAAGCAAAAGCTAGCTACTGAGTTAAAATTTCGTTCTTTTAGCTCTTCTACATCGACTCCGATCTTTTCTTTTGAAATGGCTAAAACTGCGATATTTTCTTTATGAGAAAGACAGATTTTGCCTCGCATCTTTGCTTTAAATTTTAAGTAGCGAGATATTTTAAATGAGTTTTGTTTTATTAAATTTGGGTATTTTTTTACTCTTCTGCAATCTTTTTTATCTAGCATTTTTGGGCTAAATTTATCACCGCAAAAGCTGATAAAAAGACGAATTTCACCCCTTTTTATAGGCATTTAATCTCTTTTTATAATTTTCATCAAATTCTAAGGCTTTTTCAAACTCAGCAGTAAATGCTCTAAGGCGATCATTTTCTTGCTGATTTTTATCACTAAATGATCTAATACGTGGCGTAAAAGTAATCTTATCTTTTCTAAGATCAGCCTCTTTTAGATCAAAATTTAAATTATTTATTTTGCCATTTAAGATATGCAAGGCACATTTTCTTGGCCCAAAGATAAAATTTTGCCCGTTTAAGGGCTTTAGGCTTCTTACTAAAATGCCACCATAAAGCGATGGCTCGCTTTTAAAAGATATATCAAAGCCAAAGTTGTGAAAGTAAATCTCTCCTGCCTCACACTGCCTTTTGTAGGTATTTGCGTCAAAACAAGTATAAATTTCAAGCTCGCTAAATTTATACTCTTTGCCAGAAACAATCAAAACTTTACTTTGCATAATCTCGCATAAAAAGCTCTGAAATTTCTTATCAAAAAACTCTTTAAAACCAGCAGCCTCAACTATCTCTTGCTTTATATTTTTATCTAAATTTTTAAAGTTATTTTGTTTAAGTAGATCAAATTTTTCTTTATCAAAATGACTTTGCTCTAAAAATTTACTAAGCACCGCCACCAGATCAAATTTAGCAAAATGGCTTTTAAGTAGCTCGCCAGCTAGCATCTTTGCTCCTAAATTTTTATATATTTTAAAGGGTTTGAGCTTTACAAGCTAATCTTTGATGTGATTTTACCAGCTGCCACTTGCTCCGCCTCCGCCAAAACCGCCTCCGCCGCCACTAAAGCCACCACCTCTTGAACTGCTTGAATGGCCGCTACCACTGCTATTTGAGTCTGATCTATCGCGCCTAAAGTCACTGTGTGTATTTTTGCCTTGAGTATTTTTTTTAAAGGCATTTTTTAAAATAATAAAAAATATTACAAACACAATGGCAAAGACAATGAAGTAATTTTGCACGCCAAAAAATTGCTCAAATACCGTAGATATCAGCCCTGCAAAACATGCACTAAAGCCAATTCGCATAAAAAATTTACCTAAAAAGCCAGAGACAAAACACGAGATCATGCCAGCAAAAAAGGCAACTATTCCAAACGGTGTCTCTTCATCATCACTCTCGCTTTCAAATTCTTCGCCACTAGCCACTTTTATGATGGCTCTTATGCCCTCTATCACGCCACCGCCCATATCACCTTGCTTAAATTTAGGCACTATCACATCATTTATGATCTGGCTTGATATAGCGTCAGTTAGCATACCTTCGAGTCCATAGCCAACTTCTATACGTACTTTTCTCTCGTTTGGAGCGATTATTAAAAGCACTCCATTACTGCTTTGCTTTTGTCCCAGCTTGTAGCCTCTAGCTACCTCAAGAGAGATATCTTCTATGCTTTTATTTTCTAGTGATTTAAGCGTCACGATAGCAATTTGTGTCGTGCTATTTTGCTCGTAATTTTGCACCAAGCTTAAAAGCTCAGCTTTCTCATTTTTAGAGAAAATTTGAGCCTCGTCATTTATCTGCTCGTTAAAATTTATGGCAAAACAAAAGCAAAATGTAAAAAATAAAAGAGCAAAAATTTTCTTCATCATTTCTCAAATGAAACTTTTGGATTTATCTTCTCTTCGTTACTTATTTCAAGATTTTGTTTTGGCTTTAGCTCAGGATAAAAAGTACTTGCTATAAATTTATTTGGAAAGCTTCTAAGGGCTACGTTATACTCTTTTACAGCTTCGATATAATCATGCATTGCTACGCTTATGCGGTTTTGCGTACCTTCAAGCTGACTCTGAAGAGATAAGAAATTTTGATTTGCTTTTAGCTCTGGGTAGTTCTCACTAACTGCCATAAGCCTGCCAAGTGCCAAGCCAAATGAGCTTTGTGCTGTCATAAATTCTTTCATCTTAGCTTCATCGCTAAGACCACTTGCATCAACGCTTACTTGCATGCTCTTGCTTCTAGCATTTGCCACATCTTCAAAAATTTTTTGCTCATGGGCTGCGTAGCCTTTTACAGTTTCAACCAAATTTGGTACAAGCTCGGCTCTTCTTTTATATTGATTTAACACCTGTGACCACTTTGCATTTACATTTTCATCAAGCGCAACAAATGAATTTATATACTTAAAAGCACCAAAAGCAAGTGCAGCAATAACTATAATAACGGCTATTAAATTTTTCATATTTTCTCCTTTAAGGAGCAAATATTAGTAAAACAAGACTTAAAAAATAATGTGAGTTTGAGTTTGGAATGAGTGCGAATTTACGCACTCATTTTGGGGATTAAAGATCGGTTTGGATCTTGTCTTCTATTTGGATGTGGATAGTTTTACCATTTACCTGATCTATGCTTGAGTAGCCTTTAAAGCCAGTATCAGCATGCACTAAAGTATCTTCTTTCCATTTACCATTGATATCAACTTTGTTAGTTGCATCGCCCTTGATCTTAAGAATGGTGTTAAGATTATCAGTGATGTCAAAGATAGCTTTTGCATCAAATTTTATCTCAGAGCCGCCTTTAAGCTCAAGATTTTCAAAGCTTTCCACTTTTGAATTAAGATCATTAATGCCTCTAAGATCAACTATTTGTTTATCAAATACCAAAGTATCATGACCTTTACCACCTTTCATATCTTTACTTGCGTCAAATTTAACTATATAGTCTTTAACATCTATATGAAATTTATCAGATTCATGAGGCTCATAAGACTTAGACTCTAAACCACCAGGAGTCTTAAGCGTAGCTTTTACTTCCAAATCATAAGCCGATCTAGCATTGATATCAAGTGCTTGATCAAATGTTCTGTTGGCTATATCACTACCTGTTAATGTGTGAAATCCGGTTTTAGTTTGTGTGTGGTGTGGATCAGTATATTTAAACTCTACTGTATCGTCTTCCCTAGCATCTTCATTTAGATAAACTCTGACCGTAGTAGTCTTTTCGCCATTTTCTAAGGTGGTTATATCTTTATTAAACTTAATACCTCTTATAGCATCCATCTGGGCATGTACACTATCTTCTACACTTACACTTTCACCAAAAGTATCAGTTAGTGTTACTTTAGCCTTTGTCTCAGCCTCAGCACCAACTGCGATTTTAGCATTAAAATCAAGCAACTGGTCTCTACTTAATGTGCGTTGAGAATTATTAGCCAAATCTTTTAAAGTGATATTGCCGTTTACATCTTTACCTACTACTTCGTAGTTCTTAATCACATTGGTGCTATCAGGATTTGTTATCTCAATATCTATCTTGTCGCCAACTACAACATTTTTTGGAATAGTAACATTTACTTTTGAAGCATTGCTACCTGACTCATCTCTTGAGATAATGCCATTGTCATTTTTGTCAGCAACTATACTTACACTTAATCCCGCTTCACTTAAAGGTGCAAGTTTAGCTTTTGCTTCGCTGCTAGTTGTAGTCTCAGCACCATTTGTTATAGTAGCTACTGCACTAGTTTCACGACCCGGAAGCATAGCAACGCCAGGAATTTTTATAGTGTTATTTTCTAGTTCATGTGGAGTATGAGTAGTATCACTATCATCTGTTAATGAAATTTTACCATTAGCAGTTTTTGACACTGTATAAGTTATGGTTCTAGACCCTGTTGTGCCATTAGCTTGAGGTTCTTTTATTGTTACTGCTACCTTATCGCCATTTGTGACATTATGTGGCACCTGAACGCTTATAATTGTCTTTTTTATATCATTGTCCAAAATAGCTTCATCTCTGTCTATTACATTGTCTCTACTTGCATTATCTTCAACAAATTCAATCTTTAAATTTTTAGTATCTACTGATTCTAATGTAGCTTTAGCTGTCTTTGTTACTCCATTTATAGTAGCTTCAACCACTGCTGGATGATCTTTATCTATATGAACATTAGAAATTTTTAGTTTATTTCCTGGCTCAAGTGCGACAAGGCTGCCACCTGCATCTTTTATGGTAACGTTTGTACCATCATTTGAAGCAACGGTATAAGTTTTCTCTGCCCCGCCATTTACCTTGACTTTTATAACATCACCACTATTTACAGTAGTTGGGATTTGAAGTGTCGCCGAAGTGGTATTTAATTTTCCATCCTTCATAGCTTCATCTCTACTTAGAACTCCGTTTCTATCTTTATCCTCATCAATAAATAGCCTAAAGCCTGTTCCAGAGCCGCTACCTTGAGCATCAAGCGTAATATCACTAGTTGTCTCTACCTTATCGGCACCCATACTGTCAACAACTTTGGCATTAACAATAGTAGTATGATCTTCTATCAAACCAAGCGTATAGTTAACTACTTTATTACCGTTATTGTCACTAGTGATATTTAGCTCTTCGCTACCATTTTTAACTACTAGATTATTGTTAGCACCAGTAGTGATTTCATATGTTTTTTCTACTTTAGCACCAGTATTTTTGTCGGTAATTTCTATTACCAATTTATCGCCTATAACAAAATTAGAAGGAAGCTTGATGATTGCTGTTGTGGTGTTTTCACTGTGATCACGATTTGCTTCAGCATTATATAAGATGCCATCATTGTCAGTATCTTCTTCAAAAGTGATTCTCATATCATCATTAAGCGTTTCAAGGATGTTGTGATTTTCAGCCTCAGCTTTACCGTTACCATCTGCGTCCGTAGTTTTTGTTGTTACAGTTATGGTTTTGCCTGGTACGATATCTATGCCAGGAATTTCTACCTGATTACTATTATTAGTGATCACTTCGTTACCATTTGCATCTTTTAGTATGATATTACCAGTTGGGTCTCTACCATCAACTTTATATACTATATTCTCTTGCTTATTGCCGTTATTTACAGTTACATTTACTATGTCGCCGGCCATAACATTGTTTGGCACTTTTACCACTATCGTAGTTTTATGCAGATCGTGATCTGTGCCATCTTTGCTCTCAGATCTTGTTAGAGACACATTACCATCACCATCTTCTTTGAAAAATACTGCCGTATCGTTTATATTAGAAATAGAAACAGTACTTGTTTCATCTGCATGTTGGATGCCATCTTTATCTTTTATCTCAGCTCTTACCTTTGTTTCTAAGCCAGTTGTAGTTTTAATGCCAGGAATTTCAAAGCTGTTACCATTTTTTATACTTACTACATCACTTGGATCGTCATCGTTTTTTATAGCAGTTAGATTACCATTAGCATCTTTTTCAATTGTATAATGTTTGGTCCTAGGAGATTCATTTGGCTCATTTATAGTTACAGTTAATTTATCACCATTTACCGCATTTTTAGGAAGCTTTATAGTGACTGTTGTGCTATTAAGATCGTTATCACTCATAGCCTGCTCTCTACTCATGCTCTTGGCACCCTTAGCTTCGTCAAATGTAACTTCAGGTTTTTTTACATGCTCTAAACTAGCTGATACTGTTGGCTCACTTATAGATGTATGCCTGTCTGGATTTACATGTGTGATTTTAGCCTTAATGGTCGTATCTTCTCCATGCTTTAGTTGGATACCAGAAACATTGATGATATATTGATTATCACCTGATTTTATCGGTGTTAAAACATTAGAAGTTCCATTCTCTGTTACACTAGTCACAGCACCTTTACTATCCATATGTATAGTAAATTCTCTTGTATAAGTTTTAGAAGGATTATTTACAGGGTCAACAGGATCAGGTCCAGTAATAGTTAGCGTAAGCTTATCACCATCATCGATCTTATTTGGCAGAGTAATCTTTGCTGTAGTTTTATTTACTTCATTATCTAAAGTACTCTCTTGTCTTAAAAGCTCATTAAGAGTCTTTTCTTCTGGTAGTGTCATCGACAAATTTCTACCTACAGGCAATACAGTATCTTGATCTGAATTTTCACTTTTTACATTACCATCTTTATCCACTACATGAGCACTAGCAGATGTTCTTACATCTGGAAATATTGGAAGAGATGTATTTACTTTTTGATTATCAATCATCTCTTGTGTAAGAGTGATAGATTTTTCTAAATTTTGAGATGGATGTAATGGATCAGTATAAGTTATGACAATCTTATCACCAACAACCACATCTTTTGGTAAAGTTATCTCTACTGTCGTGCTTCTAAAGTTATTGTCTTGACTATTTTCTGGATCATATAAATAGCCATTGTTGTCTTGATCTTCTGTAAATGTCAAAGTCGGTTTTACATCAAGAGTAGTAGAGTCGCTTGCAGTTGCACTTCTCATCGTGTTTGTGCTATCTGCTACGTAAGCTTCTACTTTTGAAAGCTTATCGTGCTCAACTGGCATATTATCTATCTTATATCCATTATCTATTATGTTTTGATCAATAGATACATTTCTAACCTCGGTTGTACCATCAGGCTTTGTTAAAGTCATGTGAAGCACATCTCCGACAATCACATCTTTTACAGTTATAAGTACTGGAGTTTCATTTAATTTGCCATCTTTGGCATTTTCAGTATATGTTAATAGATTATTATCAGGGCTGTTATCTTCTGTAAATTTAACTTCTGGAGCACTAAAGCCACTTGAAGTTACGCTATCTTCACTTCTGCCACTAACATTTCCTTGAAAATTTGTAATAGTTGCATCAACTTTTGAAATTTTACCAGTCTGTATTGGAGCATCAAACTGATAACCATTGCTTATGATAGTTGGAGTGATAGGAATTGTTTTATTTTCAGTATTACCATCTGGCTTAGTTATAGTGATATTTAGTATATCTCCAGCCCTTACTGTGCCATCATTTGGAATTGTAATAAGAACTTTTGATGTATTTAAATTTGTATCACGTGCATGCTCAACCCTGCTTAAAGTACCATCGTTATTAAGATCGCTTATAAAAGTTACAAGAGGATTGCTTGGGATTATAGTATCATCTCCGCCATTGTATCCGCTTATTGGGCTATCGTATGATGCAAAAGCTCTATTTGTATCACTTAAATTTCTATATGTTGCATTAATGTTTGAGTAGTGACCACCCTCAGCAAATTTAGCATCACCTAGGCTAACGCCATCTCCACCACCAGCAGCAGTATTTCCACCAGCTGCGGTCTCTTCAAGTTTTGTTAAATCTCCACCATTTAAAATAGCATTTTGCAAATCACTAACATCTGCCAAACCTTCCGCGCCTATAGTACTTTGATTTAAAGCAAGTGTATCATTGCCTACGATCGTAATCTCTTTTCCATTATTTGAAACGATTGTTATTTTATCAGCGGCATCACTTGTCTTGATGCTCTCTCCCATATAAAGGATGTCACCTACTTTTAGCTCTCTCTCATTTCCGTTTTGATCGATAGCGACCGCCTTGCCACTAATGAATTTTACTACTCCAGCTTCTTTAGCCAAGATTACTCCTTATTATTTTTTGTATTATTTAAATTTTTACGTGATTATATACTATCTTTATAAGATATAACTTTATATGAGAAATTTTATCTTTTAAGAAAAAAATATATTAATTAAATATATAAATTCCAAATGTCAATAGTTTGTAAAAAGCGAATTCTGAGCTTTTATCAAAAAAATAGCTATTTGATTGTC
>NZ_CABPVR010000008.1:61276-63975 GCF_902460875.1 Campylobacter concisus
TATACGAGTAATACTTAAAGATAGTTGAAATAATTAGGGAATTTGAGAAAAATTTGTTTGTTACTTTAAAATTTTAAAGTATGTATTTTTATTAGTGGGTTTAAGGGTTTAGTTTTTGAAATATAAATTTGGAGAGTTTTTGCTCTCCATCATATTAAACATTAAATTATATGAACTTTTACACAATCTCTATTAATAAGCCGCGATAAGCTCTATTTCCACAAGTGCGTCTTTTGGCAAGGTCTTAACAGCTACTGTACTTCTAGCAGGATAAGGCTCTTTAAAAAATTTAGCATACACAGTATTTACTTTAACAAAATCTGCCATATCTGCTAGAAATATTGTAGTCTTTACAGTATTATCAAAATTAAGCCCTGCCTCAGCCAAGATATTTTTTAAATTTTCAAGCGATTGCTCAGCTTGAGCTTCTACACTACTGCTTGCAAACTCACCCGCTGGTGTGACACCAAGCTGACCTGAGATAAACAAAAATCCATTTGCGCTAATAGCTTGAGAATATGGTCCAATCGCTTGTGGAGCATTTTTTGTTGAGATTTGTTTTTTCATATTTTCTCCTTTTGAAATTTTTTAAAATCCTACTATAAATTTTCTAAATTTTTAGTCTCCAAAAGCTATAATGGGCAAAATTTCAAAAGGATGAAGATGCAAAATATACTCGCACCAAATGAGTTTTTAGACGATTATGTACTCGGTGCTGAGTTGGCTAAAAACGCCGGCATCTCATCAAATGCTTATCTTTTTTGGAAAAACGTCATAAGTGCTAAATTTGAAAACTCAAGAATAGTTTTTCTTAGAAAAAATAGCATTCCAGTCAAATTTCAAAACATTATAAAAACCTGTACGCCTTTAAATGGCCTTATTCCAACAGGCGTATTTTGCTCTTTTACCTCGCTTGCTCCTTCTCATCTTGTAGCAAAAAATGGCTCTAAGATCTACGAGCTCTTTAAATTTTATGAGATTTGTGGCATCAAATTTATAGACTTGAAGAAATTTTATGATGATTTTAATCTTAGCTATTCTTATAGAATTTACATTGAAAAGTGCAAATTTTTCTCACCTGCTCCATTTGAAAAACGCATAAAATTAACTGAAACGATGTGTCTTGGATATTACTAAAGTCCGCTAGCTAGCTTGCTAGCGGGATAAATTTAGATCTTTTTGTAAGGCGCTTGACCGACTTCATAGAAGTTATTGCCGTCGCAGTCAATGGCAACTATTGCTGGGAAATCCTCAACTGTAAGCCTTGCAACTGCCTCTGGTCCTAGTTCTGGATAAGCCAGTACCTCATATTTTTTGATACTTTGGCTAATGAGCGCTCCGATACCACCGATAGCAACCATATAAACACAGCATGATTTTTTCATAGCCTCGACTACTGCGTCACTCCTGTAGCCTTTACCGATCATACCATTTATACCAACTTCATTTATCATAGTTGGGGTGTATTTATCCATTCTGCCGCTTGTTGTTGGGCCTGCTGCACCGATAGCTTGATTTGGCTTGGCTGGAGTTGGTCCAACATAGTAGATAGTCTCACCCTTTAGTTCAACTGGTAGTTTTTCGCCACGTGCCAATGTTTCAGTAAGTGCCTTATGTGCAGCGTCACGAGCTGCTATGATAGTGCCTGATATTAGGACATTGTCACCTGCCTTTAGGCTCTTTACCACCTCTTTATCAAATGGTGCTGTTATTCTTTTTACTTCTGACATTTTCTCTCCTTAAAGCTCAGCGTCTGCGTGGCGTGCAGCATGGCAGTTAATGTTTATAGCAATAGGAAGACCTGCTATGTGGGTTGGATACCACTCGACATTTACTTTTACGGCAGTAGTATCGCCACCAAGCCCTTGAGGACCAACGCCGGTTTTACAAGCAAGCTCTAGTAACTCATCTTCTAATTTGGCATATCTTGGATCAGAATTTTTACTATCGACTGAACGAACTGCTGCTTCTTTTGCCAAAAGTGCTGCCTTATCCATCGTACCGCCTATGCCAACGCCTATTGTTAGTGGAGGACAGGCATTTGGTCCAGCGTATTTTACAGCCTCCAAAAAGACTTTTTTTACACCTTCTATACCATCAGCTGGCACAAGCATTTTTAAAACCGATTTATTCTCACTACCAAAACCTTTTGGAGCTACTTTTATCTTTAGCTTATCTCCTGGCACGATCCTAGTGTGAATGACGGCTGGAGTGTTGTTTGTGGTATTTTTTCTCTCAAAAAGTGGCTCAGCAACGACTGACTTTCTTAGATAACCTTCAGTGTAGCCTTCCGCAATACCCTCATTTATCGCATCTTCAATATAACCACCCTCAATATGCACATCTTGGCCGATCTGCACAAAAACAACCGTCATACCGGTGTCTTGGCAGATAGGTGCAACGCCCTCTTCCGCAAGCTTAGCATTTTGTAAAATTTTGCCCAAAATGTCTTTGCCTAGTGACGAGCTTTCACTACTTTGAGCCTTTGTAAAAGCAGCTTTTAAATCTGGCGTCACGACATAACAGGCCTGTTTGCAAAGCTTGGCAACGACTTCTCTTATATCTTTTACATTTATTATTCTCATCTTTACTCCTCGTAAAAAACAATTTTTAATTATATTAACTATATTTAAAATTTAAGATTAAATTTTACTGCTGTATATCTACTCGAAAAAATTTATATGAGTTTATTTTGTTTG
>NZ_CABPVR010000008.1:66627-88090 GCF_902460875.1 Campylobacter concisus
TCTAAAATAAAAATTTAGTGAAATAAGAGATGACAAAATTTATACTAGAGCACCGTAATGTTTATAAAAATTTATATAGCATGGCTTATGTGAAAACAGTTAAAGCCATAAATATATAAATTTAAGATTGAATGCTCTCCTCTTCATTTTTTATCTTTTTTCTAACTTTGACTCGTGATATGCTAGCTCCATCCATCTTTCTTACTTCGTAGTAGCAGTTTTCATCCTCGATCTTATCACCTACAACTGGCAAACGACCGATTAAGTTGAAGACATATCCACCGATTGTAACTTGATCTGTCTCTTCATCGAAGCTTATACCAAGAACCTCTTCAACACTCTCTAGATCATATCTACCTTGAAATTCATAAATATTGTCATTTATCTTTTTGTAGTGTTGATCGACTTCATCGTGCTCGTCATTAAAATCACCAAGAACCTCTTCCATTATATCTTCCATCGTAAGAAGTCCGGCTGTGCCGCCATACTCATCGACTACGAGTGCCGCTGAAATTTGCTCTTTATTCATCATTACAAGCACCTTTGAGATAGAAAGGCTCTCAGGCACGATGACAAATTTACGAACAATTGAGTCAAAACTCTTCTCTTTATCTTTGTTAAAGTGAAGCTGCAAAATATCTCTAATGTGTATCATGCCCAAAATGATATCTTTTGAGCCATCTATATAAGGGAAGCGAGTGTATTTTGACTCAAATACGACTTGTAAATTCTCTTCAAAGCTTTTTTGTTTATTTATGCAGATCATATCGCGTCTTGGCGTCATGATCTCTTTTGCGACTGTATCACTAAAATCAACTGCATTTTTAATGATCTCAGTCTCAAAGCTATCAAGCACGCCGCCCTTTAAGCTCTCGCCAACGATGATTTTTATCTCTTCTTCAGAGTGGGCTAGCTCATTTTCTTTAGCTGGCTGGATGCCTAAAATTTTAAGTCCAATGGTCGCTAAAATATCAAAAAGCTTAATTACAGGCGAAAATAGTACCCAGAAAAAGTGAAGTGGACGAGCGATTTTTAACACTGAAGTCTCAGCCTTTGCGATAGCAACTGACTTTGGCACAAGCTCGCCCATTACAACATGAAGTAGCGTAATAAGCGTAAATGCAATCGCAAAACCAACCGTATGAACTAATATATCACTAAAGTTAAAGAAATTTTTAAGTGGAGCTTCTATAAGTCTTGCAACCGCTGGCTCACCGATCCAACCAAGAGCAAGTGAGCTTAGTGTGATGCCAAGCTGAGTAGCACTAAGATAGGTATCAAGCTTGTTTGACATCTCAAAAGCAAGCTGAGCGTTTGGCTTTTTCTCTTTGATAAGCTCTTCAAGTCTAGACTTACGAACTTTAACAAGAGAAAATTCTGATAAAACAAAAAATGCGTTTAGCAAAATGAATATAATGGCAAGTATTACCATTAAAAGCGAATTATCGCTACTGGGGTTCAATTATGATCCTTAAGAGTTAAAAATTTTTGCCTGATTATAGCGAATTTATATTTAGCGGTCAAATTATCCGCGCCCAAAAGTAACAACATTTCTTAAATTTAAGATTTATAAAAAGTTCTTAAATCATATTTTGATAACATTATTTTCATCACTAAATTTATGGATTTTACAATGAGCAAAAAGAATTTTTCATCACGTTGGGCATTTATATTGGCCTGTGTTGGATCAGCAGTTGGCATGGCAAACGTCTGGGGCTTTCCTTACAAACTTGGCACAAATGGCGGTGCAGCGTTTTTACTCATCTATGTTTTTTTCATAGCTCTTTTTTCATACGTTGGTCTAAGTGCGGAGTATGCGATCGGCAGACGAGCAAAGACTGGTACGCTTGGATCATATAAATATGCTTGGCAAAGTAGAAATTTAGGTGTATTTGGCAGTATTATTGGCTGGCTTCCGCTTGCTGGCTCACTTTGTATAGCCATCGGCTACGCAGTCATCATCGCCTACGTACTAAAAGCCCTTACTCAGGCACTTACTGGCTCATTTATGAGCGTTGATACGAACGTTTGGTTTAACTCATTTGCACTTCAAGACTACTCAGTCTTGCCTTATCATTTTATTATCGTTGTTGGCACGCTTCTTACACTATTTTTTGGGGCAAAAAGTATCGAAAAAACAAATCAAATAATGATGCCGCTATTTTTCGTATTGTTTAGCATTCTGGCTATAAATGTTGCGATGCTGCCAAATGCATTTGATGGATATAAATTCCTTTTTATCCCTGACTTTAGTAAGCTTGAAGATCCAATGGTGTGGGTTTCTGCGATGGGTCAAGCCTTTTTCTCGCTCTCTATCACAGGATCTGGTATGATAGTTTATGGGGCTTACCTTTCAAAAGATGAAGATATCGTTGAAAGTGCTAAAACAACGGCCTTTTTTGATACTATTGCGGCTCTTGTAGCCGCTCTTGTTATGATCCCAGCGGTCTTTGCCTATGCTATGGATCCAGCCGAAGGTCCAAAGCTACTTTTTGTAACGCTTCCAAAAATTTTACAAAATATGATCGGTGGACAAATTTTTGCCATTATTTTATTTACAGCTGTTATCTTTGGTGGTATCACTTCACTTCAAAATATGTTTGAAGTAGTCGCTGAGTCACTAATGCACAAATTTCCGCTCCTTAGTAGATTTTGGACACTCACGCTACTTTGTGCAGTTTGCTTTGGCATAGGAGCATTTATGGAGCCTATTAGCAGTTGGGGGCCTTGGATGGACTTTGTGTCGATCTATATCATTCCAATCGGTGCAGTGATCGGTGCTATTTCTTGGTTTTGGATTATTAAAAAAGAAGAAATTTTAGACGAGATAAATTCCGGAGCAAATAAATCTTATGGTAATTTCTGGTATTTTGTAGGCAAATTTATCTACGTCCCGCTAACATTTTTACTTTGTATTATTGCTGTAAGCAAGGGAATTTCTTTTTAAATTTAGCTCGTCAAAAAATGAGCTAAATTTAAAAATTTTTGAAGTTATCTTAGTTTTTTTGTGCCGATGTAAGTGGCAAAAATTTCTTGTGAGCCATCTTTTTTAAATAAAATAACATCGTATTGCTCAGCTTTACTGCCTTGCTCCATACCTTGACTCTCCATCGGCATGCCAGGTACTGCGATACCAACTACGTCTTTTGGTTTAAGCTCTAGTAGGCGCTTTACCTCATCGGCTGGAACATGACCTTCTATGATATATCCATCGATGATTGCTGTATGGCAGCTTGAAAGCTCTAGCGGCACGTTAAATTCTTTCTTAACTTTAGCTATATCATCTACTTTTATGACCTCTTCGCTAAATCCAGCCTTCTGCATCGCCTCACCCCAGCTAGTACAACATCCACAAGTCGGGCTTTTATAGACCTTCATATCAGCCGCGAACGCAAATGTTGCAAAAAAGCCAAGAGCCAAAAATGCTAATTTCTTCATCATTTTCCTTTACGTAAAATTTGCAAAATGATATAGCTCACATTTAAATTTTATATAAATGCTTAATATTGCTTGCTATAATTCGCCAAAATTTATAAAAGGTACTTTATGTTTTCATCATTTTTTAAAGATAAAAAATGGGCACTCTGGGCTTACGGCGGGGCACTATTTATCATTTTGCTACTTGTTTATCAAACCCATTTAAATGTCCGCATTAACGAGTGGTATAAAAATTTTTACGATATCGTGCAAAACTCAAAAGATCATGATGTAAGTGAGTTTTGGCGTGAAATTTTTAACTTCATAAAAATCGCTATGCCCTATGTTATAACTTATACAGTTATCTCATTTTTTGCTAGTCACTGGGTTTTTCGCTGGAGAGAGGCGATGACGTTTAAATATCTAAAATTTTGGCAAAACTGCAAAAGCGATATCGAGGGTAGCTCGCAGCGTATTCAAGAGGATGTTTACCGCTTTGCAAAGATAATGGAAAGTCTTGGCGTGCAGGTTTTAAGGGCTATTATGACACTTATCGCTTTCATTCCTGTACTTTGGGAGCTAAGTAAGAGCGTGAGCTTGCCTTACATCAAAGATATTGAAGGTTCACTAGTCTACATCGCACTTGTAATTAGCATCGGAGGCCTTATCGTATCGTGGTTTGTAGGCATTAAGCTGCCACACCTTGAGTACAACAACCAAAAAGCAGAGGCAGCATTTAGAAAAGAGTTGGTTTACGGCGAAGATGACAAGGTTAAATTTTGCGGGCCGAACGTCATGCTAGAGCTTTTTACAGGTGTCAAACTAAACTACTATAAGCTATTTTTGCATTATGGCTACTTCAATCTCTGGCTTATCTCCTTTTCACAAATTCTTGTCATCGTACCTTATATCATCATGGGAAATGGCCTATTTAGCGGCGTTATAACGCTTGGTGTGCTTATACAAGCTAGCAATGCTTTTTCTCAAGTTAGAGAAAGTTTTAGTGTCTTTATCGATAACTGGACGACGATAACAGAGCTAAGATCTGTAAATAAACGTTTGAGAGAGTTTGAAAGAAATATAAACTATAAGGCGTAGGGGTTAAATTTAGGATATAGCGTCTAAATTTTGAATTCATGCGGTCATAAACCAAGCAGCACACTGAATACACTTTATCATCAGGCAAGTGTCAGGCAAATTTTAAAATTTATGAGCGAGCATATCACGGCTCTAAATTTAGTGGCGAGTAGCTACGAGACCTAAATTTAGCAGTCTGCTAAGGCGAGTGAATAAGATTTTAAAATTTGCAAAAAAGTAAATTACTATTTTTGATATCACAAAAATTAATTTTTCCCCCTCGTTTAACAATGCATATCCAACTCAGGCTATAATACGCGAAATTTTAATCCAAAAAGGATAAAAATGAAAAAAATTTTACTTACGTTATTAACAGCTAGCATGCTTATCACAGGCTGCACGAGCGTCACGAAATCAGGCGTTGTTGGTGCCGATCGTAAGCAATTTATGCTGGTCTCATCAGAAGCTATGGAGCAAAGCTCAGCCCAAGCCTACGTCAAGACGCTAACAGCTGCTAGAAGTAAAGGCGAGCTAAATGTCGATCCAATCCTTACAAAAAGGGTTCAAGATATTGCCAAAAGGCTCATCGCCCAAACTGGTGTTTTTAGAGATGACGCTCTAAAATGGAAGTGGCAAGTAAATGTCATTAATGAAGATACGCTAAATGCTTGGTGTATGCCAGGGGGCAGGATAGTCGTTTATAGTGGCATCATAAAAAGGCTAAATTTAACAGATGCGCAGCTAGCTGCAGTCATGGGACACGAGATCGCACACGCTCTTAGAGAGCACAGCAGAGAGCAAGCAAGCGCTGATCAGATGAAAAGCATAGGTATCTTTGCAATAGCTACAGCAACTGGCCTTGGCGATCTTGGAGCTAATGCTCTAAATTTAGCTAGCGAATACACCATATCTCTGCCGTTTTCTCGCTCACATGAGACCGAGGCTGATCACATCGGTACTGAGCTGATGGCAAGAGCCGGCTACGATCCAAAAGAAGCGGTCGAAGTCTGGGTAAAAATGAGCAAGATGAGTGGCGGAAAGGTGCCTGAAATTTTAAGCACTCACCCATCAAATGAGAGCAGGATCAAGGACTTAAAAGAGATCGCAGCAAAGCTTGAGCCAGTCTATCAAGCTGCCAAAAAAGGCTAGGCTTCAAAAAATTTGAGTGATCTTGAAATGGTTGCTCAAATTTATAACTAGTACATTTTAAAAAACTACGACCGCTGATATGCAGCCAGTTAGCACAAAGGAGCGAGAGCCTTGGCTTAAACTCATAACAACTCTCGCCCAATCTTTGTCTATAAAGAAAATGGTGAAATTTAGGCTGGTGTTTTGCTTAGCGATTCTAATCCTAAAATAACTTACAAAATAAGTGTATAAATAAGCATCTATGCAGCCAAAAAGGCTCCTAAAAAGGATATCGGCAAGCAACTTTTAGCCCGCAGCCTAAATGAAGCTATAGAGCTAAATCTAAAAAATATTGCTCTAATATTTAGTGAAAATGAAGTAACTCTTAGGCTATTTTTAAAATTTGGCTTTGAAAAATGGAGTGAACTGCCTGGCATTTGCCTGATGAATGGCGAGTACAAAGATGCCGTTATCTTGGGGCTAAACTTTAAAAGCCAAGCATTAAGCAAATCAAGATATAATTCCACTTCTTCATGGGTAGATGTCCGAGCGGTTTAAGGAGCACGCCTGGAACGCGTGTGTGGGGCAACTCACCGAGAGTTCGAATCTCTCTCTACCCGCCATAAAACTATCTATAACTTAAAGTCTACTGACCTTTATTTTTATTGCTTAAAACATTGGCACTAAGCAAAAGACTACTTTTTTAAAACTTACTAAAATCTTGCCAATTACCTTTTACTTTTGTCATAGTTAGGCATATAACTAGCATCAAATTTGCTCCATTCTAGAAGAAATTTTAACTATAAAATTCTATTTGCCTTATCGACAGCTACGAACGCCCAGTGCATAAATTCTTGCTTTGGTTTGTATTTGCCGCTGTTAAAATACTCCGCTAGCCGCGCCTCCTCCGTTTCGCTTAGCTCGCCGCCAAGCCCCCAGCGCGTCTTTTGTATGAGCTCCTGCGCGCTCTCGGGTATAGGGCTTAGACTTAGCGGCGATGATGGCAAGATAAGGCAAATTTGAACTAAATGAGCCAAAGCTAAACGTTGTTAAGCTTACAGAGTTTCCATTTATCGAAGCGGTTTTGGATGAGAATTTTAA
Source organism: Campylobacter concisus (assembly GCF_902460875.1). Taxonomy (GTDB): domain Bacteria; phylum Campylobacterota; class Campylobacteria; order Campylobacterales; family Campylobacteraceae; genus Campylobacter_A; species Campylobacter_A concisus_AA. Next base: position 73,351 of record NZ_CABPVR010000008.1, read on the forward strand.
AGAGTTGGCAAAAGATGAGATGATAAATTTAGATGGCGCTTTAAAGCCTATATTTTGGCATCACAAGGCAACTTTACTCGTGCAAAAAGACAAAAATGGTGAGTTTAGAAATTTAAATATAAAAGAGCTTCGGGAATTTTGATGATGCAAAATTTCAATGAGAAAAATGAGTTTAAATACGGCAAATTTAACTACGAAAAAGCTCATCAAATAGCCCAAAACTGCGCTAAATTTAAGCTAGATAGTGACGAAGAGGAGACAAGCTGCGGCGGCGAGCGGAGCTGCTATGACTGCGCGTTTAGACGCTGGAGCAAAGATAGCTTCATCTGCATGGCGCAAGCTAGCAAAGGCTAAGCTAGCTCTACGCGACCATTTTTTTATCTTTAAGTTTTCCGCCACGTTTATACTTTAGCTCGCCACAAAATCTCTTGCCAAATTTCGCCTCGACGATGAGAACGAGCACAAAAAATATCTTTTCATCATTCATTCGCGCGATCTGGCGTAGAGTTTGGCTAGCATCATTAAATTTAACCCCATTTTTGCGTAAAGTTTCGCAAAAAATAGCCTCGTCAAAGCCCAACATTCGCGAAATTTCAGTTATGCTGTATGGCTCTAGTGAGGCGATGATGCGGTCCATATTGCAAATGCTTGGATTTTTACTGCGCGTTAGCACATCCATTGTTTCAATTATTAGTTTTACTAGCTTCTTTCTACGATTTATAACATGAAGTGTTGCAGCAAATAATATTAAAAAACCTGCGATTTTATGGGCATTTAATAGATACTCATTATATTCGCCAAGCGCAAAATTTACACCAGAGAATGCGAGCATACAAAGCCCTAAAATAAGAACTAAAACAAGACAGAATTTATAAATAACCTCTACTTTAAACATGACACTTATCCTAAAATATATTTTTCTAATTATACACTTTAGGAGTTGAAATTTATCACCAGCTTATTTAGCTGGTGATTTAATTAGATTAAAAATTGTAGTTAAAGCTTAGGTTAAATATCCGCGGATCGCCGTAGATCATCTCGTCGCTACCGATACCCTCATAGTATTGCTTGTCAAAGACATTGTCGATATTTAGCTGCACATCAAAGTTTTTAGCAAATTTATACCCAAACATCAAATTTGCCAAAGTGTAGCCCTTTTGCGTGATCTCGCTTGCACCTTTGCCAGTGTAAATTTTACTCTTATACATAGCTCCAGCTCCTACTCTAAAGTCCCTAAATTCATACTTTGCAAATAAATTTGCCGTGCTTCTTGATGAGTCGGTGGCATATCTTTCGCCTTTGGCGTCTTTTGCGTTAAAGTGCGTTGCACCAAAGCCAAGGCTTAAGCCTCTGGCGATCTCGCCGTTTAGATCTAGCTCGACACCCTTACTTGTCACACCCTTGCCAGCTTCATATATGTCGGCATTTGTCGCTGGATTTTTCTTGCCAGTATTTACACCAAGCTTGTCTTGCACGATCTTAAAGACGCCAAGACTTGCTTGAAGCGCCCCGTCAAAATACTCGCCTTTGATGCCAACTTCATAGTCCTTGCCTTGGATCGGATCAAGATACTTGTCATTTGCATCCTTTGCGTTTTGAGGTTTAAATATGCTCGTGTAACTAGCGTATAAAGTGTGGTTTGCTCCGATGTCATAAGTGATGCCAAGATATGGCGTGATCTCATTTGTGAAATTTCTATTATCTTTGCCGCCCTCGATCTCGTATTTGTAGTAGCTCACCCTAGCGCCTAGTAAAAATTTGAGCTCATCGGTGATTGATAGTTTATTTGCTGCGTAAAACGCCTTTTGTATCGTTTTGTCTTTGTTATTTTGATCTTCGTAAGGGAATTTTGGATCATCAAGGTGTAAGTTTTTAAAATCAATCCTGCTTCTAGCTGTATAAGCAAGCCCAGCTGGCGTGGTCTTTTGCAGCCAGTAGCTACTGACCTTATCGGAGCTGTTTTGGTAGTTATTATACATCGCGCCAAAAACCGCCTCGTGAGACAAGCTAAACGCATCGTAGGGTAAATTTACGTAGGCGTCTACGTTGTGAATATTTTCTTCGCGTTTGTTTGCATAGGCGCTAAGTCCACCGATGTCGCCCGTGTCGTCTAAATTTACCTTGCCGCCGTAGTAGAGCAAATTAGTATCCGTATTTGCGCGGCGGAAGGAGTAGGAGAGATTTAGGCTGGCTTCGTTTTCAAAATAGTGCCTAAAATCAGCGTAAAAATCGAGCGTCTTTATGTCCCATCTAGTCCAAGGCTGAGAGAAAATTTCATTTTTACTAAAATTTGTCCTAGAGCCATCTGTGTAAAATGCTGGCATACCGCCCCATCTAATGCCGTGGCGTCTTAGCTCTTGATAAAACGCACCAAGACTAAGCCATGAGCTATCGCCTATGTCGCTATCTACGACGCCATAAATCGCGCTATTTTTGCGGTTGTAATAATCCATATAAGAGTGCGACTTCTCATGCATAAATGAAAACCTCGCTCTGACGCTTCCGCTCTCATTTACAGGCGTTTGTACATCACCATTTACGCCATATCTATCGTATGAGCCAGCACTTACACCAAAATTCCCTTTTAGCTCCTTTGAGTCTGCCCTTTTTCTTATGAAATTTAAGCTTGCAGCTGGATTGCCAGCGCCTGCAAGCAGACCATTTGCTCCTTTTACTACCTCAACTCTCTCATAAGGCAGTAAGCTCATATCATTAGCACCAAGACTAAAGCTACCAAAGCTAGGCATCGAATCAAGCAAGTAATAATCTATCTCAAAGCCACGGGCTGTCGGATATACACGCTCATCCCATTTATTTAACGTAATGCCAGGGACGTTTCTAAGAAGCACCTGATAGTCTTTGATGTCTTGATCTTTTAGTCTAGCCTCTGTTAGCACTGTTAGTGATTGGGGTGTTTGACGAGAGGTTAAATTTAGCCTAGTTGTGCCTTTTACAAGCTCTTTTGCAAAGTAGTTTGCATCATCTCTTCGCTCGCTTTCTACGACATCAATTGCCTCTAAAATTTTATCGCTTTGGCTAGCAAAAATTTGAGGTTGCATCAAATTTAATGCAACCAAACTAATTAAAAATTTTTTCATTTTTTCTCCTTTTAAAATTTCTTTTAATCCACAAATAAAGCCCTGAGATACTTAAAATAAGCGGCGAAATACCAACCAAAAACCAGATAAATTTTGTGATTTGGTTGTAGTTTCCAAAGTGCGATCTTCTAAATGCTGAGAGAATTTCTTCACTTAGATTTGCATTTTTTATGTCCAAAATGCTTACTAATTCGCCGTTATCTTTATCGTAAGTTAATATGCTTGAATATTCGTTATGTAAGAAATTTTGATCTTTTACATAGCCAAAAAGGCGTATGTTTGCTCCTTGCATAAAAGGCAGTGAGATGAAGTGTGGCTCAAAACCAGTAAGATCATTTTTTGAGCGGGTCACCAGCTCGTCAAGAGATAGGTTTTTATTATAAATTTTTGTATCTATAACGAAGTCATTTTTAAACTCTGGCATGCGTGCCATTTGAAATTCCCACCAAACACCACTTATGCAAATGAGCAGTAAAATAGGCGTAGAAAGAATTCCTATCATTTTATGAGTGTCGCTCATAAAAATATTTAGCCTATTTACACGAAGCCTAAGTAGTGTCAGCCAAAATTTTCTATAAATTACAAAACCGCTTATGCAGATAAAAAACGTGAAAATAGCGGTTAAAGTAAGGATAACATGACCAATTTTCCCAAGAAATAGCGACTCATGAAGCTCGGTTAAAACTCCAAAAAATCCCTCATCATGTGCGAGTGGCTCGCTCTTTATCTTACCGCTAAAAGCGTCAAAATAGATAAATTTCCACTCTTTTTGACTATCATTGTGCTCGATTAACCAAATTTTGTCACATTTTTTAGGGTTTGCATCGATATTGATGCCAACCATCTCGTAGCCGCCAAACTTGCTTGCGATGATATCTCTTAGCTCATCAAAGCTGATCCTTTTGCTTAAATTTTCTTTGTTTAAATTTACATTTACGACATTTGGGGCAAGAAGGCTGTTTAGCTCATCTTTATAAACGAGGATCGCACCGCTAAAACAAACTATTGCAAGTGGAATGAAAAATAAAAGAGATAAATAAGTGTGTACTTTATAAAAAAATTTTGATTTAGAAATTTCACTTTCTTTTAAAGCCTTTTAATAGTAGGTTTTGATAATAGCTCGCAATCTTACACAAAATTTACTTTGATAATATTTAAAACTATTATCAATTATAATTTCAAAAGAAAAATTTTTATAGAATGTAAATTGAAAAAAAATAAATAGATTTGATTTTCAAGAATAAACAACTCCTCTTTGTGTATACTAAAAGCCAGAAAAGGGGGAAGCAAAGACTTATCAGTTACGAAAAGGAGGGTCCATTTAGGACGATGAAATAGTATTATTTAAGCATAAATTTTAATAAAATTTTTAGTTAATAAAAAAGAAATTCCAAGTAATACTAAAGTAAATTTAACTTTAAAAAAGCTACATTTAAGAAATTTCTTTTAATTAGTGCAAGTACAAAATTAAAATAGCTAATTTTTAGGCACAAGCTCTAATACATTGCAAGCTCGCTTGCTACCCATCTTGCAAGCTTTATCAAGAGCATTTGCAGAAAGATCAAAGCTTTGCTCAGTGCCATTTCCTTGAAGATACTTTGTCGCTAGCTCATAGCAAGCCTCACTACTACCGTCATCACAAAGCGATTTAAATATCTCAAAAGATTTTTGCGTATCTTTTTCTACGCCAAGGCCGCGTCCTAGCATATCTGCATAGATAAAGCAAGAAATTTTATCTTTATTCTCACACTCACTTGAAAGCTTTTTTGTAAAACTCTCGCAAGCTTTAGAGTTGCTTTTATTAATACACTCTTGTACATTTATATCCCAGTTCGCATTCAAAGATAAAAGAGCAAATGCTAAAAATAAAATGGATTTTTTCATAAATTTCCTTGGAAGAAGTTAGCCCCCTTTGGGGGAAAGGGAGCTATTACAAAAAGGAGGTTTCTTGTTGGACAAGTGGAATAATACAAGTTTCGTCTAAATTTAAAACCAACTTTTCTTTAACAAAAAACAATCTCAAACCAAATCTTTTTTACTAAAGGCGAAATAGCCACAAACTAGCAAAATAATGCCTAGTAAGAGCGGATAAATAATCGCATAAGCTACAAATGTCGCCTTTGGAAAGGTGCTTAAAATAAAATAAGATGCAGTACCGATAACTGCTAAATTTGGATCAAAAAGACTAAGCGCTGCTATCCTGAAAAGCTCTATCGGATTTAGTATAGCAATAGCGTAAATAACGTACTCATCAACCGAGCTTCGCATAAGAAGCCCAATTAATGCTAGATCAATAAATGCAAGCATTATAAGCCAAAGTAAAAACGCCACACCTTGGCCTGTCTCTTGATTTTTAATAAGGCTTGAGATGAAAAAGCCAAGCGATAAAAAGACGATACTTAGGCTAAAAAGCAGCCCAAAGTAAAGCACCAGCACACCCCAAGGTATCGACACGCCCTTGATAAAGCCAACCACCACGCAAAGCAAAAGAGCAAACAAAAGTGGCACAAAAACAACAAATGTACGGCCCAGTGCCTTACCAAAGTAATACTCTCTAAGACTTAGCGGGAAACTAAGGATGTATTCAAGCAAATTTGTATCTCTATCTTGATTTATGCTTCTTACGGTTGAGATGAGAATAAAAATAGGCACAATGATGACACAAATTTGAATAAACAAAAGCAGTGCTCTAGTAAGCCCAGAAAAGCCGAGCACACGTGAGTCAGTCACGCCGCTAAATAAAAATCCTATCATCAAAGCAGAAAAAAGCGCAGCATATATCACAAACCATCTTGAGCGAAAAGACTCTTTTACATCAAGCTTTGCTATTAAAAAAAGATTATTCACTCTTGCTCCTTAAATTTTCTTCTTTGATTATCTTGCCAAGATCCATATAGACGCATCTATCTAATAAATTTGCTATCTCATCGATACGGTGTGAAATAAAAACAAGTGTTTTGTTTTGCGTGAAGTTATCAAGTAAATTTTTAAAAGAAAGTCTTGCTTTTACATCAAGATTTGCCGTTGGCTCATCAAACATCAAAATTTCACTATCCTTAGCAAATGCGATGGCTATTAACATCTTTTGTTTCATGCCACCAGAGAGCTTATAAAATGGCTTATTTAAATTTGCATGTAGATCAAGCTCTAAAAGCTTGCTAAATTTCTCAATCTCTTCAAATTTTACATTTGAGCTTTTGCAAACAAACTCACAAAGCTCGCGTAGATTAAATTTAAGCGGTGGTGGGGTTTGTGGCACAAATGAGATAAATTTCAAAGCCCCTTTTCTATCTTTTAGAGTATTTACACCATTTATCGCGATACTTCCACTATTTGGGATAAACTCGCCTAAAATGATACGCATGAGCGAGCTTTTACCAGCTCCATTTTGTCCAAGTATTGCTATTTTTTCGCCAGATTTTACGTTTAGGCTAACATTATCAAGTATCCTTTGCGAGCCAAAAATTTTAGTTACTTCTTTTATATCTATCAAAAATTTTCCTTATATGAGTTTTTTAAAGCCGTTGTCAAATTTCAGTGCATCTTGATGACACACATCAATACACCTGCCACAAAGCGTGCAATCAGCGCCAGCTATCCTAAAGATATTTTTGCTCTCGTCAAGCTTTGCCCCTTTTTTTGTCATAAAAAGTACGTGAGGCACTAGACAAACATCAGTGCAAACCAAGCAGTGATCACATTTTTCTTTATCCCAGCTAACTTTTATGGCATTTGGTTTAGCTAGCACCGAGTAAGTAGCTCCAATAGGACAGACATATCTACACCAAGCTCTACGTGAGAAGAAAATTTCAACCATAAGCATGGCCACAACGAACCAAATAGCATGAAAATAGCCATAGATAATAAATCTTGAAAAAATCCCAACAACATTAAAAATTTCAAATGTAAGGCTTGCACTAGCAAAGCTAAGAGTTAAAAATAAAATGGTAAAAACATATCGCCACTTTGTGTCAAAAACTCGTGGCCTTACTATCTTTTTAGCGCGTAAATTTTCATGGATCTTCTCAGCTATTTCGCTTATTAATGAATATGGACATATCCAAGAGCAAAAGCCTCTACCGCCAAAAATCATATAAAATGCCAAGATACTAAGTGAGCCAATTATTAAATTTACATGGATTTCATGCGTCGCCAGAAAAACTTGCAGGCTCATAAAAGCATCTGCCAAGTGAAAACCAAATATCCTTGAGGCACTGATGTCGCCTTCTAAAATTTGTATATCAACTCTATATGAAAGCACAAATAAAAGATGAACTAGAATAATGCTAAAAATACGCCAAAAACGTATGCTAGGACGCTTCTTGCCATCTTTTGTAGTTGTGATTAACGTGCTTAGAAAGCTTACATTTCTAACCGTCGCACGAGTGTTATATTTGTCCATTTTTACTTTTTAAATTTAGAAATTTCATCTGCAAGGCTTTCAAGCTCGCTATCACTAACATTTGTGAGTAGCCCTTTCATAAGTGAGTTTTGCACTTTGCCAGCTTTATAATCAGCTAGCTTTTTAAGCAATTCATCCTTACTTAGATGCGTTATATCAGGAGCTACGACACCTTTTGCATTTGCACCATGACACGGGGCACAAGTTGTTAGATACTGCTTGCTAACGCCTTCATTGTGCACTTTAGCCACACTTAGACTTAGCTCTTTTACCTTTTTTAGCTCATCTTCGCTAGCAAATTCTTCACTAGACTTTGGCTGCTCTTTTGTAAAATTTTGCTCTACTTTTGGCTGAGCATTAGTTGTTACCTTTTCCTTTTTAGGCGGAGTCTGGCTTAACATAAACACCATAATACCGCAAATTACTACTGCTAAAATAATGGTTATAATCTTTCCTACTTTCATTATTTGCTCCTAAATTGTATATTAAAATCACTGATTTCTTTAGCTAAATTTCTGATTTCACTATCATCCATTTTTTTAACAAGATCTCGCATCAAGACATTGACTTTTTCTTTATTTTTATAAGAATTTATCATTGTATAAATTTCATTTTCACTTTTTGTTAAAAGTGATGGCCCGATGATGCCATTTGCGTAATCATCGTGACAAGCTGAACATTTTGTAATGAAATTTTTGCTAAGTCTACCCTTTATAAGTCTTAAATTTATAGTTTGAAGAGGGGTTCTTACCATTGCTAAAGCTCCGATTTGACGGCTTACGTTATTATCTTCAAGTCCAAATTTTACGCTCTTTTCGCCGTGCATATTGTATTTTATGAAGTCATTTTGTTTATTTGTGCTTTGGTTATTTTCTTTTTTTTCAACCTTTATGCTAGCACTCGTGGCTACATTTATTGGTTGCTCGCTGGCTGCTTTTTGCGCTTTGTCATCACTCTTTTCACAGCCGACAAATAGCAAAGCAGCAGCCACTAAAGACATTATTAATCTCATTCTTTCTCCTTATAAATTTCATTATAACTCATTTTTGGGGCTATATTTATAATTTTTACAGGGCAAACCTCAGCACACACCCCACACCCAACACAGCCATGCTTTATGAGCGGCAAATTTGCTTCACTCATTACTATTGCACTATCGCCAACTGGGCAAATACTGACACAAAGGTCACAAATTTGACCGATTTTGCCTTTTATCTTATCTTTTTCTGCCTCTTCCCTATCGTTATAAACTTTACGAACAAGCAAATCTTCAACGCTATCTTCGCTTAGTTTTTCTCTTTTTAGGCACATACAGGCATTTGCATTACTCAAGACAGCAACACCCATTTTCACATCATCAACAACTTTTGTAGCATGATCTAACGCACCACTTGGACAGGCAAGCACACATGGGAAAAGATCACATAAATAGCAACCTCTCTTTTTAGGATCGATGTATGCTGTACCATTTGAATATCCATCTTTTATATCAAGCAAACTTATACTGTGATAAGGGCATACTTGCACACACTGACCGCATTTGACACAAAGATCATCAAAGTTATCAACCGCACCTGGCGGTCTAAGATAGAGTTTATCGCCGCTACTTTTTGGCAAAATTTTACCTATGCCATATCCTGCGGCAGCTGCGACTGAGCCTAAGATTATAAATTTTCTTCTATCCACGCTTTGCCTTTAACGCGTTAAAATTTGAAGCATCAAGTGGTTTTATCCTTGGCGTGCTATCTTCAAGTAGCTTTACTGGCTCAGAAAATGGCGCGAGTTTGGCTAAAAAATTTAAGATACTAAAGACACTTGAGCCATAGAAAAACTGCAAATTTGGATAGTACTGCCAAAGCTGATCGGCATACGATAGATGCATAAACGGCGTATCACCATAGCCATCTTTATCTCTATCAAAGCTCTCATACTCATCATAATAATTTTTGCTCCACCGATTTAATGCCATTTTATCACCTGGAGTGTCGTTCGCAACGATATCCATATTGCCTATAAAATCATTATTTTCAAATATGCTTGTCCCCTGAGTAGCGTGAAAATATACGCCAACTACGTTGTGTAAAATTTTATTGCCTAAGAAATTTATAGTTGAGCCTGGCTGAAACGGCGAGTTGTCAAGTAAAATTCCTCTTGCATTATAGATAAGGGTATTATTTTCGATAGTAAAATTTGAAACATCTTTTAGACCGATACCGATACCAAAAGCGCCATCACTATCCATAACAAGATTATTTTTTATATTTGAACCAGCAGAATACATAAAAAACATACCGACTGCATTGCCGATAAAATCATTGTTTTCGACTAAATTTTGATTTGCATACATAAAGTGAAGCGAGTATCTACCGCGGATCGCTTTATTTTTTAAAAATTTATTGTGACTTGCATACCATGCAACCATATCACGGCTATCATAAATATAATTGCCCTCGATTAAATTTTCATGGCTATACCATAGTCTAACCGCATCACCTCTAAAGCCAAGACTGGCCCCTTTTTTAGAAGTGATGTTATTTTCAGTGATCTTTGAGCTACTGCACTCTTTAAAATCAATCCCAAAAAGCACATCACTCAAGTCATTTTGCGTAACCAAGACATTATTTGCTTTATCACAGCCAATGCCAGCATCTAGCTCACCAAGGTCATTTCCGCTACCACTTATCTTTAAATTTCTAAGCGTAACATTTGAGGCAATAATCTTTACAACTGTGCCTTTACCATTTCCTTTTATGTGAGCGTTTTTGCCCTCGCCAACGATACTAAGCGGCTTATTTATAGTTATGCTTCCTTCATAGATGCCGTCCCCTAGCTTTATAACATCGCCAGGGCTAGCGTTGTTTATTGCATCTTGAAGGATATTTGCAGAGCTAAAAATAGGCAAGAAAGCAAGGGCAAAAATAAAAATTTTACGCATTTAGCTCTTTTTTCTTTGAAAATACTGCAAGTATGCAAAATACACTCATAGCGGTCATAACCCAAAATCCGATACTTGGATAAGAGTGTGTTGTAAATTGTGCAACGCTACCATCGCCTAAAACTGTTGGCATAAATGGTTTAATCTTAAATGCGCCCCATTCTTGCATATTGTGTCCATACCAATAAAGCCATCCTGCAAATGCGCTCATAAATAGCACAGGGGCGATAATCGTTGGAACCATAAGAAGTGAGTTAAATTTGCCGTTGTAATACAAAAATGCAAGCATACAAAGCGTTGAAATAAGCAAATAATAAGGTGCTATCGCTCGCTCTAAATTTCCGCCATGCTCCATAGGATACATACCGATGTAGTGATTTATCGTATTCATCTCATGCACGTCACCACTATATCCATCTACATGAAAATATACAGGAATTCCATCAGGAAAGGCTGATTTTGGATAATTTGGAGCTTCAAGAGAGACGTACCAGATAGGAAAAGATGGTGTACCTATCTCTGCTTTTTGTTCGATCATCTTATGAAGATCGCTTGCTACATCTTTTGATAAAAGGTGATTTTTATACTGAAATGAGCTATAAAGATTATAGATACCGTAAGTATAAGATGGTAGTTCATCTCCATCAGCTATACGCTCTTTTGCTCCGTGCCAACCAAGAACAGGCAAAGTAAAACAAACAGTCATTAAGACAAGTGCAACAATGGTATAAATTTTATATTTACTCATGATCTCTCCTTTAAATTTTAAAATTTCACTTGCTAAAAAATAAAATTTTAAAATTTAAAAAGGGGCAAAATGCCCCTTTAAAAACTACATACCAGCGTTTTCATCTACCCATTTTAGGTATTCGATGATATTTTTGATCTCTTCATCACTCATATGCTGATTTGGCATTCTAAGGTTAAAGTAATCAATCATTGATTTAATGTAGTCATCATTATAGAACTTAGCAGGATCTTTGATAAATTCTGCCACCCATTTTTCGCCATTTTCATGTCTTAGTAAGACGCCTGTTAGGTCTGGACCTGAGCTTACTTGACCGATAACGTGGCAACCATTACAACCGCCTTTTAGATAAGCCTCTTCACCTTTTGCAGCAGCTGGACTCATCGGAGTTGCGATCTCTTTAGCTAGGTTATTTTTAGCTCTTAAGCCAACGTCAGCTGTTTTAACCATGTATTGCCATACTTGGTACTCCCAAAGGATAGCGCCATTTACGTCGCCTTTTTTGTAAGCTTCGTCAGCTTTAGCTTTTACCTCTTTGATATGGCCGTATTGATCAAGTGCGTCATCAACCAAAGCTTTTACTTTTGGATATTTCTCATAATGTTTCTCTTTTAGGTATTTAACAACCTCTTGGATAACATCATCAGTTGCCTTATTAGTTGCGATTACTTTGTCGTATTCAGCTTTTAAAGCTTCTGGGCTTAGAGTTTTTAGCTTGTTATTTTTTGCAGATTCATATTTTTTACTTGGATCTTTAACAAGCAAATAACCCATCATCTCTAGGTGAAGTGCTGAGCAAAACTCGGTGCAGTAGTATGGGAAGACACCTTCCATATCAGCTACGAAATTTACTGAAGCAGTTTTGCCAGGCTCTAGTGAAGCGTGAATGTTGTAAAGGTCGATGCCAAAGCCGTGAGTCTCATCTTGAGCACGCTCTAGGTTTGTTAAGTGAATTGTTACGTTATCACCTTTATTTACCTCGATGTGCTCTGGGTTGATGTGGCTTCTGATCATTGTTGCATAGACAGTTACATTTTTGCCGTTTCTCTCAACTCTTTCTTGACCAGCTAGAGTTGCGTATGGGCTAGCCTCGCCTGTTCTCGAGTTTGTACCCATATTGTAAGTAAGCGCTGGGCTTAGTTTGCTAGCAGCTATTGAAACAACATCGTGTGGCTCGCCAAGTGGGATTGGCATATCATAGATTAGATCCATTTTTGCACCAGTGATGTCTATTAGCTGGTGGTTTTGTGGATGAAGTGGACCAACTGGGCTAAAGCGATCGATTGAAAGTTTATCAAGTGCGATTGCATATTTGCCAACTGGTTTTGCTGATTTGCCCTCCATTGTATCAAGGTGGCCGATATTGTAGTGAACATTTATCTTATCAAGCACTTTTAAATTTTTATAGTCCCATTTTACGATTTGACTATCAACGTAAAGTGAAGTATAAAGTACGCCATCTTGTGAGTCAAATGATGTATGCAGTGGTCCAAGGCCAAGTTCGACTTGTCCGTGCATTGACTTTTCTCTATCTAAGATAGGTATGCCGTATGGGTCAGTGCCAGCATACTCTTTTTTATCAATTAGCTCTTTGATCTTTCTAAAGTCATAAACTGATGCGTGAGTATCAAGCTTACCGCCAATAATGATGTATCTACCATCTGGAGTTACGTCACAACCGTGTGGGCTCTTTGACTCTGGGATCAAAAATAGCGCACCTGCTTTTACAGCAGCATCTATTGTAACTACCTTGTGGCCATTTACAACTTTGTAGTTTTTCTTGTCTTGAACAAGTTTTTCTAAAATTTTCCAGTTATAAACGTGTAAGAAGTCAGTGTCATTTCTACTTGCACCTGCTTCAAATGGAGGAAGACCTTTTTCGATACCGCCGGTATACATCTCAGTATTTATTGAGTTTGTAAAGCCCCAGCCGTAGCTCTCGCCTTTACCAGCATCACTTAGATCTTGCCAGTATGGTGGAAGCTCAAGAGAAAATGACTCTTTCTCATCGATCTTACCTTTTGGATAATCAAATTTCCAAAATGTTACAGCACCTCTATAAACTGCTTCATAGTCATCTATTGAGTGGTAGTTGTTATCAAGTGGAGCTGCATATTGGCTAGCTTCGATAACATACTCGCTATTTGGAGTGATGAAGCTACCGCCGTGCTCACTCTTCATAATAGGGTTTACAACGATTTGAGTTGTCTCAAAGTCATGCAAATTTATAACTGCGATTCTTGGGTTAGCTTTATCGTTGATAAATAGATAATCACCAACATACTCACCATTTTTCTCACTGAAATTTGGGTGGTGTGTATCGCCCCATGTTATCTCTTTGCCTCTGATGTTGCCTTGTTTTAAAACAGCTTTTGACTCATCGTCATAGCCATATCCTTGCCAAGGCTCTGGTGTGAAAACGCCGATGTATTTATAAATTCTCATCGACGGAACGCCATAAACTAGCACTTGACCGCTTTGCCCACCAGATGAAAAGACGATGAAATCATCTTTTTTACCACTAGGCTGATAAGTTTTAGCAGCTGCAAGGACATCTTTTTCGCTTAGCCCACGCTCTTTCATGACTTTTTCAAGGTCACTACTAGCAGCACAAGCAGTAGTTAAAGATAGCCCAAGCAACGCAGCACTTGCGACACAAAATAACTTTTGCATTTACTCTCCTTTTTAAAATGAATTTATCTCTAAACTCTTTATCTCATTGTCTAAATTTACGCCATTTAGGACGCCTTTATCTATAAAAATTCTTTTTATCTTATTATTAAAAAGAGCCTTTTGTCCTTTTAGTTTAAGATCTTTGTCAAATTTATAGACTACTCCATCCCCATCACCTATGAAAATTTCATCCTCCATACACGCAAGAGCTGAAATTTTAGATTTTAAAACTTGCTTTTTAATTCCACTTTTAAAATCTAAAATTTCTCCATCTCTAAAGCCAAGCAAAATATCATTCCCTTTAAATTTACAGGCACTAAGTGGAGCAAAGCCAACACGCTTTTTCTCTTTTAAATTAAGCTCTTTATCAAGCAAAAATGCTTTGCCATTAAAGCTTGTAAAAAATAGCTCGTCATCAATTGGCAAAAGGCTCGAAATTTTATAAACATCTTTATAATTTTTAGTTAAAAGTTTATTTAGATTTTTATCAAAAACGCCTATGCTGACTTCATTTGCCATATCGCAAGCTACGTAAATTTTATTTTTAATTGCCGTAATTTGTGAAATTTTACAGCCGACATTTGGCATGGCAAATAAAAAATCTCTCTCATTTGCTACCTTAATAATCTCATTGTTTAAATTTGCGATATAAAAAGATTCTCCATCATTTCCACACTCTTGATTTTTATAAATCGTATCTTTTAGATCCAAATTTTTAGTCTGTCCATCTTTTATAAAAACGATGCTTTGGTTGCTTTCATTAATAAAGCAGCCTAATTGCTGGGCAAAAGCTGTTATTAAAAACAAACTTATACAAAGCAGAAATCTCATAATCCAAGGCACTTTCATCATAAATTTATTAAGCAAAAAAACTATACATACTT
>NZ_CABPVR010000008.1:88481-102804 GCF_902460875.1 Campylobacter concisus
CTTTAGTATTTAAGTAAAAAGCTTAAATTTATGTATTTGGTATATTTTTAGCTTAAACCTATTGATAATTTAAATTTGTTTAAATAGGCTATAATCCGCCAAAAAAGGAGAGATAATGCTAACGCATTTAGATGAGAAAGATCGTCCAAAAATGGTCGATGTGAGCCCAAAAGATCCTACAAAAAGAGTGGCAACTGCTAGCGGGATCATCAAAATGAGCAAAGAGGCCTTTAGAGCGATAAAAGAAAATACTGGTAAAAAAGGTCCGGTCATCCAAACTGCTGTCGTCGCTGCGATAATGGGAGCAAAAAAGACAAGCGAGCTAATCCCGATGTGCCATCCACTAGCTATTTTAGGTGTGGATTGTGATATCGAAGAGCTATCTGAAATTTGTGCTTTTAAGCTTTATGTGAGTGTAAAAATAGAGGGTAAAACAGGCGTTGAGATGGAGGCATTAACTGGCGTAAGCGTGGGACTTTTGACCATTTATGATATGGTAAAAGCTATAGATAAAAGCATGGAAATAAGTAATATTGTATTAGAGAGTAAAACAGGAGGAAAAAGTGGCGAGTATATGCGATCTAAATAACAAAAAAGCAAAAATTGATTACCCAACGCATTGGGAATATAAAATAATATTTGATGCAGATGTCAATGTAGAAGAAAAGGTAAAAGAGATAGTAAAAGATAGAGAATTTAAGCTAGTTTTTTCAAAATTTAGCAAAGATAAAAAGTACGCTAGCTATGACTTAGCCGTACTTGTTTTAAGCGAAGAAGAGAGGCTAGAGATATTTTCAGCACTAAAACACGAAGCAAAATACGTTTTATAAGGTAAAAAATATGAATAATTTAGAACAAAATTTACATGATTATAAAAGCAGCGATGGCTTATTAATAAGCATAAAAGCTCTTTGCAATAACTTCTTTCAAGATGCTGCAAACAAAGATATAAATGCTTTGCCAGAAATTTTAAAGGCTAAAATGAATGAGCTTTATGACAAAATGAACAAAGAAGATCTCATAAACGCAAAAAATCTAAAAAGTGCCATGGAGGGAATAAATCAGGCCATTGTCGGTGCTGAGGAAAAAGCACTTTACGAGCTACTTGATAAAAAAGATGAGCTAAATCGTGCAATAGAAGCAAAACGTGAGGAGATAAAAAATAGGCTCAAAATTTCATTTGAAGCAGCTGAAGAAGTCGTAAAAGATAGAAATTTTAGTGAAAAAGAGGAAATTTTAGAGCTTTTAAATAATGCGATCATTAGAGAAACAAGGCTTCTTGGTATCTTAAAAGAAAGTGCTCAAATCGCATTTTTGACAACTCTTGAAGGTGCAAAAGATGTCGAGGAAACAGCTGGTGCGATAGCTAAAAATATGACCTATGTTGCGATAATTGGAGGAGAGTTTAGCAAAGAGCGGATACTTGAAATTTCAAAAAACATCATCATAGCAGCAGCAAATTTAGCAGATGAGGGTCATATCTTTGCAAAAGAGTTGATAAGTGGAGCGATAAGTGGTACAAGAGATGGCATTTTAAGAGCCATAGAAAAGCTTAAAGATGAGGCAAAATTTGCTCCAGATGAGCTTAGGCTAAACTCACAACTACTAAACTTAAAAAATATCGATGAAGAATTTATAACCTTGCTTAGGGAACTTGAAAAGGAATTTGAAGGTGTAGCAAGAAATGAGATCGAAAATGTGATAAATAGCGAGCTAG
The DNA here is from genome assembly GCF_902460875.1 of Campylobacter concisus. GTDB lineage: Bacteria > Campylobacterota > Campylobacteria > Campylobacterales > Campylobacteraceae > Campylobacter_A > Campylobacter_A concisus_AA. Next base: position 90,199 of record NZ_CABPVR010000008.1, read on the forward strand.
ATACAAACCTAGCAAAATTTAAACGCATTAGCGATCAAGCAAGAGAGCAGATTATTTCAAGGATAGAAGAATTAAAGTCAAACGGTATGGCAAAGCTTATGAGCGAGGCAAATAATAAATTTGAAGCCCTAAAACAAGAGCTAAATGACAAGAGTAAAAAGCTAAAACTAAATTTTGATACAAATGATAAAATTGAAGAGATCAAACAAGAGATCGCTAATCTTGAGAAGAAAGCCAATGAAAAATTTGAAGACATCAAACAAATTGACATCAAATCAGAAGCCAAGAAATTTGGAGATAGGGCTTATCAAGCTGCAAAAGATCTGTTAAATGTTATTAAAAAAGATAAAAAAGAGGATTAAATTACCAAGCTTATCTTGAAATTTTTCCTGAAAGATACTCGCACTACATATTCTTGCCAAGTGTGAAAAATTTCTCCACACTTGGCTTTTACTTTTTTAAAGCTTTAAATCATAAAAATAGATAAAGTAAAAATGTCCCCAAAATCAAGCGGTAGATGACAAAAGGAAGCATCCTAATCCTTGAGATAATACCCATAAATAGCTTAACGCAGAGATAAGCACTAACAGCACTTATAATGACACCAAGGGCGATATCGCTCCATGGCAAAGCATTTGGGTCTTTTATGAGCTTTAAGCTCTCTAGGCCGCCAGCTAGGATGATGACTGGGATCGACATCAAAAATGAGAAATTTGCACTGCCCTTATGGCTAAAACCTAAAAATAAGGCTGCTGTCATCGTCACACCTGATCTTGAGACGCCAGGGATGAGCGCCACAGCTTGAGCAAGGCCAATAATAAGCGCAAATTTTATGGTCATTTCATATTCGCTTTTGTTTGATGAGCGAAGATCAGCAAAGTAAAGTGCTATGCCAAAGACGATCGTAGTAATAGCGATCACAACGCCGCTTCTTGCGTATTCTTCGATAATGTTGTTAAATAAAAGCCCAAAGATCCCAACTGGAATGGTAGCAAAGCCCACGCACCAGACAAGCAAGCTATCGCCTACCATCTTTCGTTGTGCGATCGAGGCAAAAAAGTCACGAAGTAGCTTAAAAATCGTATCTTTAAAATAAAAAAGTATCGCACTTAACGTACCAACGTGCACTGCCACATCAAAAGCAAGACCTTGATCTGGCCAGCCAAGTAGCTTTGGCACCAAGATAAGATGAGCCGAGCTTGAAATGGGCAAAAATTCGCTTATGCCTTGCACTAAGGCCAAAACAATAACATGAGAAATTTCCATAAAATGCCTTTTTTGATTTTAGATTGCAGTTGGGGATTTTACTCCCCAAGATTAAATTTATATAAGTTCGCTAGCAAAATTTGCAAGTTTTTGTGGAGTAAATCCAAAGTGATCAAATAGCTCGTTCGCCTTGCCGCTGGCGCCAAAGCTGTTCATGCCATAAACTGCATCGGCAAATTTATACCACTCATAGCCAGTTGCAGCTTCAACTGCGATGATCGTCGTGTTTTTATCTAAAATTCTAGCAACATACTCAGCTGGCTGCTCGCAAAGCAGGTCAAAACAAGGCGCTGATACAATGTTTGCGCCAATGCCTTGTTGGCTAAGAATTTCAGCTGCTTTTACACAGAGTGAGACCTCGCTACCGCTTGCTATAAATGTGATCTTTGCTTCTTTTACCGAGCTTAAAAGATATGCGCCGTTGCTAACACCACCAAATTCTCCTTTAGTGAGAGGATCAAGCCCTTGACGGCTAAGCACAAAGGCACTTGGAGCATTTAAATTTAGAGCCGCTTGCCAGCTAGCTGCGTTTTCGTTACCGTCAGCCGGGCGGAAAGTATAGAAATTTGGCATAGCTCTAAATGTGCTAAGCTGCTCGATTGGTTGATGCGTAGGACCATCTTCACCAACGCCAATACTATCGTGCGTAAATATAAAAAAGTGCTTGATGCCCATGAGCGCTGCTATCCTTGCACTTGGCTTTAGATAGTCACTAAAGATGAAAAATGTCGCTGAAAATGGCAAGAAAAGGCCGTATCTGGCGATACCGTTGTTTATAGCTGCCATGGCGTGCTCTCTGATGCCGTAGTGGATATTTTTACCATTTGGGAAGTCACCCATGCCCTTTAGCTCGGTCTTGTTTGACGGAGCAAGGTCAGCGCTACCGCCGATAAAGCCAGGAAGTTTTTTTGCTATCTCATTTAAAATGACGTGGTTTGTATCTCTTGTAGCTAGCTTTTTGTCGCTAAAGTCTGGAAATTCGAGCTTGTTAAAGTCTGGATTAAGAAGTGAGTTTAGTAAATTTTTGCCCTCAGCACTTAGCGCCTCGACCTTTTTGTTCCACATAGCCTCTTCTAAATCACCCTTTTCAACCGCACCTCTAAATCTTAAAAGCACGTCCTCGTCAATGGCAAATTTCTTCTCAGGGTTAAAGTCAGCTGCGACCTTTGCCTTTTTGATGATCTCCTCGCCAAGTGGTGCGCCGTGGCTGTGGTGGCTGCCCTCAAGCTCCATTGCGCCACGTGCTATGTGTGTGTTTGCGATGATTAGATATGGTGACTCTTTCTCGCTTGCTTGCTCAAGTGCGAATTCGATCTGGTTATAGTCGTGTCCGTCGATGCGTGCGACCTCCCAGCCCTGCGCCTCAAACCTCGCCTTGACATCCTCGCTAAATGCTATCGCTGTGTCGCCTTCGATCGTGATGTTGTTTGAGTCGTAGATGAGCACAAGATTGTCTAGTCTTAAATTTCCAGCCACCGAACATGCCTCGTAGCTTATGCCCTCTTCTAAGTCGCCGTCGCCGCAAAGGCAGTAAATTTTATGATCTATTATTTTATTGTCTGGCTCATTTAGCACGTTTGCAGCGTATTTTTCTGCCATTGCTAGGCCAACTGCATTTGCCACGCCCTGACCAAGTGGGCCAGTAGCCATCTCAACGCCTGGAGTGTGAATTTCTGGGTGCCCTGGAGTGTTTGAGCCAAGTTGGCGAAATTTCTTAAGCTCATCTAAGCTTAGATCGTAGCCGCTTAGGTGCAAGAAGCTATAGACCAAGCTTGATGCGTGACCGCCGCTAAAAACGAGCCTATCTCTGTTTAGCCATTTTGGATTTTTAGGGTTATGTTTTAAAAAGTTGCTTAAAACCACCATAATATCAGCTAAACCCATAGGAGCACCTGGGTGTCCGCTGTTAGCGTTTTGCACCATATCAGCGCACAAAAATCTTATAGTATCGGCTTGTTTTTTTAGCATATGATCTCCTTTTATTGCGCTAGATTATACAAAAAAGTGATTAAAACTTGCCTTGCATTTTTGTCCAAAATGTCTAAATAGTAATATAAATTTTTTAAATTTTTAGTAGTAAAAAGCTAGAAATTTCTAGCTTTTATCTAAGGTGTTTATCCGTAAGCTCTAAGATCATCTTTGCGATGTTTGCATCTATCTGTTTTAGTGCCTCTTCTATCTCGCAAATTAGCTCATCTTTTTTCTTTTTTGCGCCAGATAGACCTAGTAAATTTGTAAATGAGTTTTTAGCTAAGTCGTTATGCACAGGCTTTCCAGCGGCCGCCTCGTCGCTTGTAAGATCGATGATGTCATCTTGTATCTGAAAAGCAAGGCCGAGCTTTAGTCCGATATCATAAATTTTCTCGCACTCTGTTTCGTCTAAATTTACTATCACAGCGCCCATTTTTAGGCTTGCAGCGATCAGCTTTGCGGTTTTGTGGATGTGTAAAAAGACTAGCTCATCAAGGCTTAGCATCTTGCCAGAGAGGCCAAATTTAGCCTTTGCTCTTTTGATGTCCTCTTTGTTTGTATTTTCAAAAAAACAATCAAGCGCCTGACCTAGTACCATGCCGCTAACACCAGCATTTTCGCTTAAAATTTCCACGCATTTTATACGCATGTCGGCTGGTAAATCAGCGCGTGAAATTTCATAAAAAGCATGCGTATTTAACGCATCTCCTACAAGTATCGCAGTTGTCTCGTCGTAGGTTACGTGAAGCGTTGGTGTACCGCGTCTAAGGCTTGCGTTATCCATCGAAGGCAGATCATCATGGATGAGCGAATAAGTGTGCATCATCTCAAGTCCCAAAGCCACTCTCATGGCCTTTTGCGTGAGGCTTTTATCCACACTTTCTACCACACCAAGAAGCAAAAGCGCCCTAAAGTGTTTCCCTCCAGCCTTTAGCATAACGCCAAGCGCCTCCTCATAATAAGGGTGAAAGCTAGGAGCCTTTGGCAAATTTGCGTTTAGAAATTTTACAAAGTCCTCAAGTAGGCTCATTTTGGCACTCTTGCAAAAAACTGAAAGTCATTTCTAGTAAATAGAAGCGTAAAATTTTTTAATTCACCAAGCTTCTCTAAAAGCTCTTCACGACTACTCACGCTCTGTTTATCAAAACCCAAAATTTTATCACCGATCTTGATGCCAAAAATTTCTGCATTCGACTTTGGCTCGACCTTGGTAACGACTAAATTTTTATCCACCGTGATACCATAATCCACTAAAATCTTATCATCAAGCATTGTTTGTGGCTCTTTTGGCATGATGTTGAAATTTGGTATATCAAGGCTTGAAGGGGCGTCTACATCGAGGCTTTGGTTAAATTTCACATCCCCACTTACTGGCACCTGAAAGAGCATTTCTTGCTTATCGCGCTTCACGATGATGTCAAGCTTTGCGCCCTTTGGAGCAAAAAGCACCATTTCATTTAGCTCTCTTAGGCTCTTTGGCTTGATGCCATTTACACTCACAAGCTCATCATCGACCATCATCATCTTACCGCGACCCAAAGGATCAACAAGACCCACAAAAAATTTATCCTCTTTTTGCAAGAACTTCACGCCGATATCGCCGTAATAGACGTCATCATAAGATACAAAGTGCTTTAGGTAGCGATTTGGTATAAATTTATCAGCTCCAACGGCTATACCTATCATCTTGCAACAAGGTGTGTTTATCTCGCCAGTTGCGTTATACTCGAAGCTTAGCGTATCAAAATCGCCTAAATTTTGCCCTAAAGACTTGATATGTCCCATGACGGTGTTGTTAGAGTCATTTAAAATTCCAACCCAAGTGCTTTTTTTGATGCGCTCCTCGTTGGTCTCATCAGCCATCACAACAGGGCTTAACTCCTTGCTAGAGCGAACCAAAAAGAGCTGCAAATATGGGTCAAATTTGACATATTCGCCAAGTGGTGCTCCTTCGCTTTTTGGCACTGCGATCAAATTTTTAGTGATAGCCACGCCAAAGTGTTTATTTACCGAGACGATTGAGTTTTTGTTCTTTTCAAAGCAGGCGTTAAAGTCCTCTTGCGTAGGCCTAGGATCGGCATTTAAGCAAAGCGCTGATAGCAAAAAAGCAAAGGCAAATTTATAATTTAGTCTCATTTTATCCCCATCGAAGCAAGACCGCCAAGCATCCTTGAAGCGGTATTTTTCTTGTCAGCCTCAACTGATTTTAGCACGTCATTCACGGCGCTTATTAGCAAAATTTGCATACTCTCTTTATCTTCAAGCAAGCTATCATCTATGCTGATATCAAGTATCTCGCCGCTGCCGTTTGCTCTAACGCTCACTAGTCCGCCGCCGCTTTTTGCGCCAAATTCTTTATTTTTGCTCTCTTCTTCTATCTGCTTGGCCTGTCTTTGCACATCCTCAAGCATCTGCCCCATCTTTGAAAAGTCAAATCCCTCAAACATCGCCTACTCCTTTATGATCTCGTTTTTGTTATTTACGTGCACGATGGTTGGCTTAAATTTCTTAGCCTTTTTAAATTTCATGCTAGCGTAAGCCACGATGATGACCACGTCTCCTACGCAGACCTTTCTCGCAGCTGCGCCATTTAGGCAAATTTCGCCTTTTTTGCCCTTTATCACGTAGGTGGCAAATCTCTCGCCATTATTTACGTCTAAAATTTCAACCTTTTGATTTTCTATCAAATTTGCAGCTTTTATAAGCTCCTCGCCGATGCTGATCGAGCCAACATAGTTTAAATTTGCGTCTGTTACGACGGCTCTGTGGATCTTACTAGCTAAAATTTCTATATTCATTTTTACCTCTTTAAAAGTTCAATTACCACTTCTTTGTCGCTAAATGGATGCTTGACGCCCTTTATCTCTTGATATGGCTCGTCGCCTTTGCCAAGTATGACAAGCGCCCAGCCAGGCTCTAGCTTGCTAATGGCTAGCGCGATCGCCTCTTTGCGGTTGGCGTTTCGTATCAAATTTTCATTTTGGCTCATGCCAGCGCAAATTTCATCGATTATGCTCTCTGGCTCTTCGCTTCTTGGATTGTCACTAGTGACTATGCAAATTCTTGCGTATTTTTGGGCTATTGCTCCCATTTTAGGGCGCTTTGTCCTATCTCTGTCGCCGCCTGCACCAAAGACTGCGATCAAATTTAGATGTCTAAGCGAGTTTAGCACCTTTTCTATGCCATCTGGAGTATGAGCAAAGTCTACAATGACTAGTGGATCAGTGCTTACAACCTCCATCCTGCCGCTAACCCCTTTAAATTTACTTATCGCCTTTGAAAGCGCGGTCGCGTCTGGACGCTCTAGCAAGCAAACAGCGCCAAGGGCTGCAATTAGGTTGTAAAGATTAAACTCGCCTTGAAGGCTTGAGTCTATCTCCACATCGCCATTTGGCGTCTTGATAACCGCGTCTATGCCGCCCTTTAGCCCATAAACTACCGGCGCAAAGCTGGCTGGCTTTTTGAGCGAATACGTATAAGCGTTTTTTGGATTAAATTTAATGCCATTATCATCAGCATTTATAAGCTTCATGCAATCATCATCAAAAAAGCTCGACTTTACCCTAGCGTACTCCTCCATGCTCTTGTGGTAGTCGAGGTGGTCTTGAGTCAAATTTGTAAAAATTTTTAGAGCAAATTTCAAGCTCTCGATGCGTTTTTGGGCGATCGCATGCGAGCTAACCTCCATCACGAAGTACTCGCAGCCTTGCTCGCTAGCTGCTTTGAGGTATGAAAGAGTCCTTAAAATAGCACTTGTCGTAAGCGCCTTATCATCTATCTGCTTGCCCTCTATAAATGCCCCTCTTGTGCCACTTAGCCCGCATTTTTTACCTAAATTTCGTAAAGTCTCATAGATAGCAGCAGCTGTTGTGGTCTTGCCATTTGTACCTGTGATGCCAACTATCTTTAAGCTTTCATCGATCTTTAAAAGCTTTTTACACTCTTCAAGGCTGATTATCTTTGCGCCATTTTTTACCGCTGCCTCCGCAAATTTTGCGTTTGCAGCAGTTTGCACGAAAAATGAGCCATTTTCGCACTCGTTTGAGTCATCTGTTATGAAGCTATTTTCTACTGATATTCTCATCGTTTTGTCTTTTTTGTATCTCTCTAAAAAGCTGATCTATGCGCTCATCACCGCCAAACATCACCGCTGCACTCTCAAGATAGTTTATACTCATTTCGATAAAGTCATTTTTTATCAAATTTCCTAAAAATTCTAAAAAATCATCTTTGTTTGAAATCATGACCTTGGTTGAAAACATGATATTTTCAAAGACCTTTTTGAAGCTGCCGTCCTTATAAACAGCCTTTTTAAAGTCCTCGTAGCTGATCGCGTCTTGCTCTTCAAAATACTCATCGCTAGCCAATCTTGATTCTAAAATTTTTAAAATTTCATCCATTCCTTCATCATCTTCGCCAGCTCTTAGTTTATCCATAAAATAGTCAAATAAAAGTTTTGCTTCCTCTGCATTTTTCTCGCCAAGGGAGCAAATTTGTATCAAAAATAGTAAATTTTTATCCTGTGTCTTTTCGTAAGCTAGAGAGAAGTAAAAGATCGCTTCTTTAAATTTAGAACGTTTGAAGTATTTAATGCCTGTTTTTTTATAATCTATCAATGTCAAATTCCTCGCCAATCGGGATATTTACGACCTCAAGCTCTGGGTGAATATCCATACGAAGTTGTCTTTCGAGTCCATATTTTAGTGTAGTTGTGCTAGCCGCACATCCATGACAATGCCCTGTAAGTCTTACATAAATTTTGCCGTTTTTTATGCCAAGTAGCTCCATGCCACCGCCATCATTTTCAAGCATCGGTAATACCTTTTGCAAACTCGCACTGACTGGTTTTAAAAGTTCTTCATCGCTAAATGGGATCATATCTTTTTCCTATTAAATTTTTGGGCTATTATAGCAAAATAAAAATGCAAAAAATAATGGCTATATTTTTGCTTAATGCTAATTTCGCTTTATAATTTAAACCTTTTTGATACGCCTAGTCAGCTTTGATTTTTAAATACGTGAACTAAAATTTAGTAAATTTTTGATTATAAGTTTTAGGATAAAAGGGCAAATTTTGCCCTTTTTGTTTAATCTATTAGAAGCGATTTTATATCTACTTTTTGTTCAATCATCTTGCTCTCAAGCATAAATTCTTGCGTGGCCTCAAGTGCTTTTATATCTTCAGGCGTGATCTTTGGACTAAAGTCATACTGAGGATACATGCTCTTTACCGCCTCTATGCTAAGCCCGGTCTCTTCAGCCGTAAATTTTAATGCCTCTTCCTCATTTGCTTTCATAAAAGCTAAAATTTCATCTTGAGCCTTTTTAAATTTTTCAACTAGATCTTTATGCTTTTTGTAAAATTCTCCGCTTGTGGCAGTGACGATGACTGGAGTGATGACGCCCTTGCCTGTTGTTACGACACTAAGTCCTGATTTTTTAGCATTATAAGCAGCTGGTCCAGCAAGAAGTGCTGCATCGACGCTACCATTTTCAAGTGCAGCTTGTGCAGCTGGGATGCCCATAGAAACGAACTCTACGTCATTTATGCTAAGTCCGCCAAGAGCTAGGTATCTCACCAAAAGCTCGTTTAAGATCGTGCCTTTTGGGCCTGCTATTTTTTTACCTTTTAAGTCTTTAGCAGTTTTTATGCCTTTATCTTTAGCAAATATCGCAAAAGCTTCAGGTGCTCTTGAATATGCACTTATGATCTTTATGTCAGCTTTATTTGCCGCGGCAAGTATGACTGAAGTTCCGCCAACACAATTTAAAAACTGAAGTGAGTTTGAAGCGAGTGCTTGCGTTTGTTTCGCACCTGAGGTGATCTCGGAGTACTCGACTGGCATGCCAAAAGATTTAGCATAAAAGCCTTTAAATTTATCGACGATTGAGGGGACATTTAGCGGCGATTTGACGTAGGTCATGCCGATCTTATCTAGCTCACTTGCGTTTGCGACTAGACAAAGCAAAGAGGCTGCACACAAAATCTTAAAAAACTTTCTCATATTTACTCCTTTAAAAATTTTTCAAATTATATAACTTTTTGCTTCGTTTTGGTTTTAATTATCATTTTATAAAATGCTAAATTTCGCTCAAAATTTTGCGTTTTAAATTTATTAGCTCATCGCAAAGCAAATCTCTTGGCTTAGCTAGATTTGATAGATCATAATTTGATTTCATCCCGCCTTTTTCAAGCAAAATTATCTCATCTGCTAAATATAGGGCTTCATCGACATTATGAGTGACAAAAATGATGGTTTTGCCGGCTTGGAGCTTTAAAATTTCAGCCTGCATGCTGGCTCTCGTAAAAGCATCAAGTGCCGCAAATGGCTCATCCATAAGGATCAAATTTGCTTCATATGCTAGCACTCTTGCAAGAGAAACACGCGAACTCATGCCGCCAGATAGCTGCGAAACAGCGGCAAATTTAAAGTCATTAAGCCCTATCATCGATATGAGCCTGTCTATCTTTGCCTCGTCTATCTCGCACTTTTTAAGCGCAAATACGATATTTTCATAGACATTTAAAAAGGGCATTAGCCTAGGCTCTTGAAAGACAAAGCCGATCTTTGTTTGCTCTTTAAAATTTATCTCGCCTAGGCTTACGCCCTCAAGTCCAGCAATAAGCCTTAAAAGAGTCGTTTTACCGCAACCACTTCTGCCAAGTATTACAGTGATCTTATATTTTTTTATAGTTAAATTTAGCTCTTTTAAAACATCGATACGCTTGCCATTAATAAAAAAATACTTGGATAAATTTAAAATTTCTATCATTTTTCACTTCGCAAAAGGCTAAATTTAGATATCAAAAACAAAAATATCCTATCTATGAGTACGCCACAAATTCCTATTGTAAATATGCCAACAAATATCCTATCTGCGCACGAAAGCTCCTCAGCGTCAAGTATAAGATAGCCTAGCCCGCTAGAAGCTGCGATCATCTCCGCTCCCACAATCGCTCGCATAGCGTAGCCAAAACCTATGCGCATACCGACAAAAATATCTTTTATGGCATTTTTTAGGATGATTTTGTAAAAAATTTCAAATTTACTAAAACAAAAAATTTTACCAACTTCAATAAGCTTCACATCGCAGCTAGTTAGCCCTTTTGAAATACTTAAAAACATTGGAAAAAACGATGCTAAGATGATAATAATAATTTTTGGTGTTTCGTTTATACCAAACCAAAGTACCAAAATAGCAATAAGGCTAAGTGGTGGAACATTTCTAAAAAACCCTAGTATCCACTCATAATAAATGCTAGCTTTTGGAAATAGCGCCGCCACTCCGCCAAAAGCAAATGCCAAAACAAAAGCCAAAATATAGCCAACAAATATACGCTTAAAACTAATCATCACATGCGTTATTAGCTCACCGCTTAAGCTCATGTCAAACATCGTTTTAAGTGTCGTAATAGGACTTGGCAAGATATAGGGCGTGAAAATTTCTAGCTCACAAACGACCTGCCAGAGAGCAAAGATCACTAGGATCAAAATGCTCTTTTTAAAAATTTCTATCACAGCCCATCTCCATTGTGACAGCCGTTTTCACAGTACAAAAGCTCGATGATCTGATAGTTTTTAAGCTCGCTAAATTTATATGAAAATGCGTTTTGTATCTTTTCTTTACTGCATAAGCTTAGTGTTTTTATGCCTAAATTTTCAAAAAATCCAGGTGGGATCGGGCTTGATTCTATTTTGCTTATTTGTAAATTTATATCGTTTAGCTCTTTAAAATTTTTCCATGTTAAAAATGTAGTTCGCTCTAATTTTAAAGAATTTCCAAGCTCAGCCAAGTCCTCACAAGGCGTTGTTGTATAAAGCCACTCATTTTCTTTTAGCTTTGAGCTAAGTTCAATGGCGCTTTCAATTAAAATGGGATTTAAGTTTGAAATATTGTTTGAAAAATCTTTGAAATTCGATCTTATAAAATTTACAGCTCTTGGACAGCGACTGTCTAAAACTATGCCTTTAGAGCATAAATTTTTATATGAATTTTTGACATCACAAACGTGATCTTTTTCGCACTCTACTATGTCAAAGCCCTTATTTTGCAAAAGCTCTTTTAATGCAGAGAAGTCATACATATTTTTTACAACGGGATTTAGCCAAAGTAGCTTTCTCACGAGTTCTCCGTAATTTTAATAATAGAAATCAAGATTCTATCATTTAAAAATTTAAACCAAGTAAAAAGAGCCTCTTATAACTAAAATCATAAAGATAAGCGGTGCAAAAAAACTAAATTTAGCCTATACTTTTATATCTAATTTCTGTTTTTGCTCCACTTTTTCCATTAGTTTTAGTATATCAACTCCGTTTTTCTCAAGCTGCATTAGCTCCTTAAGATAGGCAAATTTCTCATCTTTGTTGATGTCGTAAGTAGTTAATTTCTCGCTTCGTCCGATCACTGAAGCATAGACCTTGTTACCATCAAGTTTGTCCGTATTTTGTACATTATAAAGCGAGAGCACGCCCTCTACCACCTCTTTAAAATCCGCCCCGCTCTTCATGCCAGCTTTCATAAGCATAAGAAATCTCTGTCTGCTCTCTTCGTCAGTAAAATTTATATTTTGTAGCGTCTGGTACTCAATTGGCGGCTTATTAGTGCTTGTTAGCATTGAGATAGCCTTTTTGCCTATTGTAATGCTTTCTACACCGGCTCTTTCGCCAAGATACTGCCTAAGCGCATAATCAATCCACTTATCTTTAAACTCATCTATGCTTAGGTCCTTATCGAGTATCTCAAACCCTTCCACGTGGCTCTTGTGACCAAGCCCAAGAAGTGTGTTATCAAGTTTTGATGTATACTCTTTTGCAAAGAGATCAACATCTGTTGGATAATATCCTATGATCTCCTCGTGAGCTCTGCCAAAGCCAAGTGCTTTGGTCTGGTTGATAAAATTTTTGAGATCATTTATCTCATCTTGGCTGACTTGTTTGTCATATCCCATGAGCTTGCCCCAGATACTTATCTTGCCATTAGCAGCTATGCCTGAGAGTGAGAAATTGCTAGCAAATGTTAGATTCTCGCTATTTTTTTGAAAGTTTATCGTATTTGTTTCATTTAAATTTATTGGCTCACCTCTAGTATCGGTATGACTTTTTCGTTCATCAACCAAATCGCTAGATAAATCATTTAAAGAATTTTTGTCTATATTGGGTTTAAAGTTATTGGTGTCAAGCTCTTGTGCTCTACTACTTTGCGAGCCAACATAAAAATTTGTGCCAACTCCCTTTACGCTACCTATCATCTCAAATCCTTTGAAATTTATAAGATATTTGAAACAAATATCGTCTTTATAAAATAAAATTTTAGTAAAGAGTTCAAAGATAAAAATTTAAATATGATTTTATGTTAAAAGATTTACAA
>NZ_CABPVR010000008.1:104403-129136 GCF_902460875.1 Campylobacter concisus
TTGAGAAAGCTTTTGGAAGAAGGATTTTATTTTAAAAGTGGTGGAATTTTATATTCAATAAATTAAAAAAGAGAGCCGAAGCTCTCTAATAATTATTCAGCTACTAGCTCTATATAAGCCATCTCTGCCGCGTCGCCTCTACGAACACGAGTCTTGATGATTCTTGTATAGCCGCCATTGCGCTCTTTAAATTTTGGAGCTACTTCAGTGACTAATTTATTTGTTGTTTCTTTATCTTGTAAAGAAGCAAATACTGCTCTGTGAGCATTAGAGTCACCTTTTCTAGCTCTTGTGATTAGCTTCTCAACATAGCTTCTAAGCTCTTTTGCTTTTGGTAAAGTCGTCTCTATCTTTTCGCTTTTGATGATAGCTATCGCCAGATTTTTAAGCAATGCAGATCTATGAGATGACGTTCTACCAAGTTTGCGATATCCGTGTTTATGTCTCATCTATTATCCTTTTATTCTTTTACACTCATTTGTGCTTTAAGCTCGGTTATTTTCTTTCTTAGTTGCTCTTTGCCATCTTTTAACACATCGGCACCAACTGGATAGCCTATCTCTTCCATAACCGCTTTAATCTCTTCAAGAGATTTTTTACCTAAATTTTTAAGCTCTTTAAGCTCATTTTCGTCCATTAATGCAAGCTCGCCGATAAATCTAATATCAGCTTTGTCAAGGCAGTTAAAACTTCTAGCGCTTAAATTTAGATCTTCTACACTAGAAAGTAACTTTGAAAACTCGCCACCTGCAGTTGAGCTAGCAACTGGAGTACTGACATCAATATCTAAAATTCCTTTAAATACTGACATTTGCTGATACATAGCTTCTAAACAATTTTTAAAAGCCTCTATCGGACTAACTTGACCATCAGTTGTTATAGTAAATACAATCTTTTCATAGTCTGGATCATCCTCAACCAAGACATTTTGTATATCATAAACTGCTTTTTTAACAGGTGTAAAGAAAGCATCAAGTGCGATATAGTCGTCTTCGATCTCTTCTCTGATCTCTTCACTAGGAACATATCCGATACCTTTTTGAATGATAACTGAAAAATTTAACTCAGCATCTTCGTTTATTGTAGCAAGGTATGCGTCTGGGTTAACGATCTCAACTAGATCATTATTTAGATCAGCCCCAGTTATCTCTTTTGGTCCTTTAAAGCTATACTCTATAACTTCGCGCTCGCTGGTGCTTTTTAATTTAAATCTGATCTTTTTCAAATTTATAATAAAAAAAGCTACGTCCTCTAGCATACCTCGCATGCTATCAAATTCGTGACTAACGCCTTTTATCTTTACACCAATAGGAGCAAAACCTACTGTACTTGTGTAAAGAAGACGACGCAATGGGTGAGCCAAGGTAACAGCATAGCCCGCCTCAAAAGGATATGCTGTAATGTTAGCAACATTTTCACTAACACTTTTAACTTCAATTTCAGTTGGCATATAAGCTGATGTAGTAATCTTTCTCATCTTTATACCCTCTATTATTTTGAATAAAGCTCTACTATAAATCTTTCCTCAACAGGAATGATAACCTCTTCTCTTTCTGGATTTCTAGTGAAAATTCCAAATTTTTTCTCTTTTTCAACATCTACCCAAGCAACAATACCAGTTTGTGCTGTAAGATCTATCGCACGAACAATTTGTGGATTGTTTTTAGATTTTTCGACAATCTCTACTTTTGCGCCAGGTTCAACTCTGTAAGATGGTATATCTACTCTTTTGCCATTTACTAAAATATGTCCATGAGTTACTAGCTGACGAGCAAAACGACGAGTTGTTGCAAAGCCCATTCTATAAACAACATTATCTAATCTTTGCTCTAGTAGTTGAACCAAAAGGGCACCAGTGTTGCCCTCGCGGCGTGCTGCTTCTTGAAATAATCTTCTAAATTGTTTCTCTGAAACACCGTACATAAATTTAGCTTTTTGTTTCTCGCGAAGTTGTAAGCCATATTCGCTTATTTTTGCTCTTCTTTGTCCATGTTGTCCTGGTGCATAAGGTCTTTTTTCAAAAGCACTTTTACCAGCAAGTCTTCTTTCGCCTTTTAACGCAAGAGACACACCAAGACGTCTTTCTAATTTTTCAACAGGTCCTGTATATCTAGCCATAATAATTTCTCCTATTTTTCTCTAATTATACGCGGCGGCGTTTTGGCGGTCTACAACCATTGTGTGGTAAAGGTGTAATGTCTTTAAAGAAAGATACTTTAATTCCTTCAACAGTTCCTACACTTTTAACAGCCGTTTCACGTCCGCTACCTGGACCTTGAACCTTAATACCAACTTCTTTTATACCATGCTCTTTTGCTTTATTTAGAGCATCTTCAACTGCCTGTTGAGCTGCATAAGGAGTTGATTTTTTGCTACCTTTAAAGCCTAAGCCACCTGCACTACTCCATGCAATAGCATTTCCCATTTCATCAGTTACAGTTACCATAGTGTTGTTAAATGTTGCACTGATATAAACGATACCTTTGGCTATGCTTTTTCTAACTACTTTTTTCTTAACAATTTTTCTTTTCGCCATTTATTATCCTTTAACCCTTGCCTTACTTAGTAGCTGCACCGACAGTTTTACGTCTGCCTTTTCTGGTTCTAGCATTAGTTTTAGTCTTTTGACCACGAACAGGAAGACCTTTTCTGTGGCGAAGACCTCTATAACTTCCAAGATCCATAAGAGCTTTGATATCCATAGCAACTTGTTTTCTCAAGTCACCCTCAACGACGTGATGCTCTTGAATTTCTTTACGGATAGCTGCTGCTTCATCTTCACTAAGCTCATAGACTCTCTTGTCATAAGAAATTCCAGCTGCGTCAAGAATTTGACGAGATTTGTAAAGACCTATACCATATATATAAGTCAAACCATACTCTATTCTCTTTTTGTTTGGTAAATCTACACCTGCAATACGTGCCATGCCTTATCCTTGTCTTTGTTTATGTTTTGGATTTTCGCAGATAACACGAATTATGCCACTACGTTTGACAATTTTACATTTGTCACACATCTTCTTTACAGAAGGACGAACTTTCATTTTAGTCTCCTAAAAATTTATTCCACTTTTTTAGGGGCTGCATCAGGTCTAAAGAAAGAATTTAAACCAACTATTTTCAAAATAAGTGGGGAACTTTGAAAATAATTCTTCATACAGCTTTTCGCAAAGCTTGGATTTTATCCAAAACCAGCTTTAAATTTACTTAGCATATTTGCCACAAAGTCAAATTTACTTATATCTATAAGTGATCCTGCCCTTGTCTAGGCTATATGGCGTAAGTTCTACTTTTACACGGTCGCCAGGCATTATCTTTATATAATGCATTCTCATTTTTCCAGCGATATGACATAAAATTATATGTTTGTTGTCAAGCTCAACTTTAAAAGTTGCATTTGGCAGTGCTTCAACAACATTTCCATCAATCTCAATGACATCGTCTTTTGCCACAAACTCTCCTTTCTTTAAATTTTTGCCATAAATTTTACGCTTGGCTTAAAATTTCGGCTTTGCCATTAACTATCGCCATGCAATGCTCATAATGGCTGGTTCTTAAACCATCTTTTGAGGTTACTTTCCAGTTATCGCTTCCTAAAACTGGCGTGCCGTCTTTTTGGCAGATCATTGGCTCTATACAAAATACCATTCCTTCTTTTATCTTTGGTCCAGCTTTTGGGTTATGCCCCTCAAGATAGTTTGGAATTTCTGGCTCTTCGTGTGGCCTTTTTCCTATACCGTGACCGCAATATCCACGTAAAGGCACATAACCTCTACCAAGAATAAATTTCTCAAGCTCATAGCAAATTTCTTTAAAATGCATACCAGCTCTTATATAGTCAATCGCAAAATATAGTGCATCTTTTGAGCAAGCGATCAAAGCCTCGTCTTCTTTTGAAATTTTACCAACTCCAAATGTCCTAGCCGAATCACCAAAATAACCATCTAAATTTGAGCCGATATCAACGCTAACGATATCACCCTCTTTTAGTTTGTATTCATTTGGGATTCCGTGGATCACCACTTCATTGACGCTTATGCAAGCTGCATTTGGAAAGCCATAAAGACCTTTAAAAGCAGGTTTTGCCCCAGCAGCCCTTATCATATCTTCACAAATTTTATCTATCTCAAGAAGGGAAATTCCAGGCTTTATAATCGTAGAAATGTGATCAAGAGTTCGAGCGACGATCTTGTTCGCCGCTCTCATTTTCTCTATCTCAACCGGTCTTTTTAGCGTGATAGCCATTTTATAGACCTACTGCACTTAGAGTTTGGTATTTGTTTGTATAAGACTGAGCTTCTATACGCCTCATAGTATCCAGAGCGACAGATACCACGATAAGTACTGATGTGCCACCAAAATAAAATGGTACACCCATAGTTTTTACAAGTACCCATGGTAAGGTTGAGATGATGCCTAGATATAAAGCACCGCCCAAAGTTAGCCTGCCAGCTACTTCATTTAGATAACTAGCTGTACTCTCGCCTGGTCTAACACCTGGGATAAATCCGCCTTGTTTCTTTAAATTTTCACTTATATCTTTTGTGTTAAATACGATCGATGCATAGAAAAACGCAAAGAAGATGATAAATAAAAATGTTAAAACGTTAAACATATAGCCATTTGGACTTAAAAAGTCGTTGATAGCTTGGATGATCGGATTTGTACTAGCTTGTAAAATAGTACTAGGAAACATCAAAATCGCACTAGCAAATATCGGTGGAATAACACCGCTCAAATTTACTTTGATCGGTATATAGTTCATTATACGTTTGTTTTGATTTTCCATTATCACTTTTCTTGAGTAAGAAATAGGGATACGCCTTTCGCCCATCTCGACAAATATAATAGCACCAATAGTAGCTAATATAATCACCAAAATAGCGATAACTGTTAGGAAATTCATCTCAGAAGTATTTACCAAATTTACAGTTCCACCGATCGCACTAGGTATACCAGAGACGATACCAGCAAAGATGATAAGACTTATGCCGTTGCCTATACCACGTTGTGTTATTTGCTCACCTATCCACATAAGTAGCATAGTTCCAGTTAGCATAGATACAGCAGAGATCGCGATAAATAAATTTATATCTATCATGATAGCTTGTTCGCCACCGCGTCCACTTAAACTTTGAAGTCCGATAGAAACACCGATTGATTGCACAAGAGTGATGACGATAGTTGCATAGCGTATAATTTGCATATATTTTTGCATACCGTCACGCTCTTTTTTCATCTGGCCTAATTTTGGAAATGTTGCTGCTAAAAGCTCCATAATGATCGAAGCTGTAATGTAAGGCATGATACCTAAAGAGATAATACTTAAACGCTCAGCAGCCTTACCACTAAACATATTAAATAAGCCCAAGGCATTGCTATTGTTTGAATTAAAAAATTCTTTAATTACGTCGACATTAACACCAGGAACTGGCACATAAGCCAGTATCCTGTATGCGAACAAAAATGCCAACGTGATTAAAATCTTGTTGGTCAGTGTTTTATCCATTATTTTGTTCCGCTAACGCTAACGTTCTCGTCTTTGATCTTAGAAGCAAGAGCTTTTGCACTTGCACCGATTAGTTTTATCTTAGTAACGCTCTTTGAAATTTTATGAACGCTAGCTATTGTTGCTATTGAAATTTCAGCAAGCTCTTTTATAGCTGCAATTTTCTCGACATTAATAACATAAGGTTTTTCAAATTTAGAAGTAAAACCTACTTTTGGAAGACGTCTTTGAAGTGGTTGCTGTCCGCCCTCAAAACCTCTTTTCTCATTGTAGCCTTTTCTTGCTCTTTGACCTTTATTACCTTTGCCAGCAGTTTTGCCATTGCCACTGCCTTGGCCACGACCTATTCTTTTGGTTGCATGAGTTGAACCTGCAGCAGGTGTTAATTTTTCTAATGCCATCTTAACTCCTTTCTCTTAGCTTTTTAGCAAACTAAGTGCTTTTATAGTAGCACGAACGACGTTTGCTGAGTTGTTTGAGCCAAGTGATTTAGTAAGGATATCCTTAATACCTGCAAGCTCGATAATAGGACGTGCACTACCACCAGCGATAACACCAGTACCCTCGCTAGCTGGGCGAAGTAGCATTCTACTTGCGTTATATTTTACCTCTACATCATGAGGGATAGTTGTGCCTTTGATCTTAACGTGGATAATATTTTTAAATGCGTCGTCAATCGCTTTTCTCATCGCATCTGGTACCTCTTTAGCTTTACCATAACCAAAGCCAACTAGACCATTTCTATTACCAACAACAACTAAAGCTGTAAATCTAAATCTACGACCACCTTTAACAACCTTTGTAACCCGACCGATATCGACGATTACTTCTTCAAATTCTTCTCTATTATATTTTTCCATCGATTTTCCTTTGGGTTATAGCTTGATGCCATTTTCTCTTAAAGCTTCAGCAAATGCTGCGATAACGCCATGGTACAAATAACCATTTCTATCAAAAACTGCAACATCTATCTTTTTAGCTTTTAAAGCCTTAGCAAATTCTTTAGCTAAAGTGACCGCACCTTCTTTATTTGCTTTTATGCCTATCTTTCTACCATCAACTGCAGCTAGTGTAGTAGCCGTAACGTCATCAATTGCTTGAACATAAAGAGTTCTGTTTGATTTGAAAATAGAAACTCTTGGGCAAGATGCAACACCAGAAATTTTACCTCTGATTCTTCTTTTTCTCTTAATTCTAAGAGCGATTTTTCTTTTTAGTACTTTTGCTGTCATTTACCGCTCCTTACTTCTTAGATGTCTTGCCCGCTTTGCGGATGATACGTTCTTCTAGATATTTAACGCCCTTACCTTTATATGGCTCAGGTGGTCTAAATCCTCTAACTTGAGCAGCCACTTGACCTACTACTTGTTTGTCATCGCCTTTGATAGTAATAACGTTTTTCTCAACACTAGCTTCAACGCCTGCTGGTAGCTCATAGTTGATAAGGTGTGAAAAACCAAGAGAAAGCTCTAAAATTTTACCTTTTGCAGCTGCTTTATAACCAACGCCGTTGATCTCAAGCTGGCGAGTAAATCCCGCAGTGATACCAGTTACGATATTATTAGCAAGTGCTCTATATGTTCCCCAGTAAGCTCTACTTTGGCGATCTTCGCCCTTTGGAGCAAAAACTATATGACCATTTTCTACCTTGACATCAACGTGACCTTTTGTGTCAAGCTCTTTTAAGTGATTGCCCTTTTTAAATTTTAGGACATTATTTTCAACGCTAACGTCTACACCACTTGGGATAGCGATAGGCTGTTTTCCAATACGTGACATTTTTTTCCTTTACTTGTCTAGGGTGTTCCTACATTTACGAATAAACACCACAATGCCGTAAATTTGATCGTCAAATTTGACGAAACCTTCATTTGAATTTCTAAATTTAGCTTTGGCGAAATATAAAATTTCACCTAGCTAAAAAGAAATTTTAACCTTAAGTTATAAGGTCAAAATAGCGTTTTTAACGCAGTTTATTACCAAACGGTGCAAAGAACCTCGCCGCCAACGCCAGCTTTACTTGCCTCAATACCGCTCATAACGCCTTTGCTTGTGCTAACGATAACTGTTCCGTAACCATTTTTAAAACGCTTAATGTCGTCTTTACCTTGATAAACGCGGCGACCAGGTTTTGAAACCCTTTTAAGCTCGTTTATAACGCTTCTGCCGTACTCATCATACTTTAAAACTACGTTTATAAATTTCTTGTTACCTTCTTCGATAACATTGTAGCTCTCTACATAGCCTTTTGCTGCAAGGATAGAAAGGGTAGCCTCAACAACCTTAGAATGAAGCAATTTCGCAGTTTCAAGCTTTCTCATACTTGCATTTCTAATGCGTGTTAATCCATCTGATATTAAATCGTTTAACATTTCTCTTCCTTACCAACTTGCTTTTTTAAGACCAGGTATTAGGCCTTCGTTAGCCATTTTTCTTAGGCAAACACGGCAAATTCCAAAATCTTTATAAACAGAGTGCGGGCGACCGCAAATTTGGCATCTAGTATAGCCGCGAACCGCAAATTTTGGCTTGCGTGCAGCTTTTGCTATCATTGATTTCTTTGCCATTTTACTTTCCTTTTGCAAACGGCACACCAAATAGCTCTAGCAATTTGAATGCCTCTTTATCGTTTTTAGCCGTAGTAGCAATCGTAATATTCATACCATGAGTTCGTAAAATTTTATCATACTCAACCTCTGGAAACATTAGCTGCTCGCTAAGACCAAAGTTATAGTTTCCACGTCCGTCAAAGCCATTTTTTGGAAGACCACGGAAGTCTTTAACTCTTGGAAGAGCAACGCTTATTAGCTTATCTAAGAAAGCATACATTTGCTCTTTTCTCAAAGTTACTTTGATACCAACAGGAAAACCCTCGCGAACTTTAAAGCCAGCAACTGATTTTTTAGCATCAGTGATAACTGCTTTTTGTCCAGCGATAAGTGAAATGGTATCAGCCATATTTTGAAGCACTTTCTGATCTTTCGCAGAGTCTCCAGCGCCTACACTGATCACGATCTTCTCGAGCGCAGGGATAAGCATTGGATTTTTGATGTCAAATTCTTTTACGAGAGCTGGCTTGATAGTTTCGTTAAATTTATCTTTTAATCTACTCATATCTCTTATCCTTCAACTTTCGCGACATTTGATATGTCAATTGGCATCTCTTTATTTACGTGACCACCATTTGGAGTTTTTTCGCTTGGTTTGATAGCTTTTTTAGCTATTTTGCATCCCTCAACTATAACCTGACCTTTTTTTGCAAGAACTGCTAAAATTTTACCAGTTTTGCCTTTATCGTCACCAGCGATGATCTTAACAGTATCGCCTTTTTTGACTTTAAATTTTACATTAGCCATTATAAAACCTCCGGAGCTAGCGAAACAATCTTCATAAAGTTAGCATATCTAACCTCACGTCCAACTGGTCCAAAAATACGAGTGCCGACTGGCTCTTTTTTGCTATCAAGTATAACAGCTGCGTTCTCGTCGAAGCGGATTAACGAACCATTATCTCTTTGAACCTCTTTTTTAGTTCTTACAACAACAGCTTTTACAACCTGTCCTTTTTTGATCTTGCCATTTGGAAGAGCTTTTTTAACAGAGCAAACTATGATATCGCCAAGTGTAGCGTATCTTCTTTTGCTGCCGCCAAGAACTTTTATACACATTAACTCTTTTGCACCACTATTATCAGCAACTGCAAGTCTTGTAAAACTTTGAATCATTACTCAACTCCCTTTGCCAATACAGCTTTTAAGCGAAAATTCTTGCGAGCTGAAAGTGGTCTGCACTCGATCGCAACAACTGTATCGCCTGCTCTTGTCTCATTTTTCTCATCGTGAACTAAATACTTTTTAAAGCGTTTTACAAATTTATGGTATCTTGGGTGCATAACGCGTCTTTCTACCAAAATAGTAGCTGTTTTATCTCCAGCTTTTTGTAAAACAACACCTTGAATTTCTCTTTTTAATGCCATTTTACGCCCCTTGTCTTGTTGCACTAATTGCAGTGTTGATCTGAGCTATCTCTTTGCGAACAGCACTAATCTCATTAGGGTTGCTTAACTGCATAGTTTTTAGCTTTTGTCTTAAAGTAAATAAAAGCACCTTTTTCTCTTTTAGCAACGCGTTTAATTCTGCAACGCTCTTATCTTTTAACTCAGTATATTTCATTTTCACTCTCTCGCGTTACAAATTTTGATTTGAAAGGAAGTTTGTGTAGAGCCAAAGTTAGAGCTTCACGAGCTAACTCTTCGCTAACACCAGCCATTTCAAATATTATACGACCAGGTTTGATATTCATAACCCACTCTTCAACTCCGGCCTTACCTTTACCCATACGAGTTTGTAGAGGTTTTTTAGTAAGTGGCTTATCAGGGAAAACCCTAATCCAAATTTTAGCCTGTCTTTTTACGTGACGAGTTAGAGCTTGACGAGCAGCTTCTATTTGGCGAGAATTTATTCTACCAGCCTCAACAGCTTTAAGTGCAAATTCGCCAGTTGCTAAAGATGCTCCACGAGTCGCATAACCACGGTTGCGACCTTTCATTTGCTTACGAAATTTCGTTCTTTTAGGCATCAACATAATTATTTACCTCTTCTTGCTCTACGTGTTTTCTTAGGTGCTTCTTCTTCGGTTTTCTCAGGTTGAACACCTTTTTGAAGAACCTCACCTTTAAAAATCCATACTTTAATACCTATGTTTCCATAAGTCGTATGAGCCTCAGCTACACCGTAATCAATCTTTGCTCTAAGAGTATGAAGCGGAACGCGACCTTCTAGATACCACTCGGTTCTTGCCATCTCAGCGCCACCTAAACGACCAGCAACTGAAATTTTGATACCTTTAGCACCTGATTTTTGAGCACCTTGGATAACTTTTTTCATAGCACGTCTAAATGCGACACGCTTTTCAAGTTGCATAGCTACGTTTTCAGCAGCAAGTTGAGCTGAAGCTTGAGCTTTTCTTTCTTCTTTGATATTTACATTTACTTCTTTGCCGATAAGTTTGCTAACTTCGTTCTTTAGGTTTTCAACATCTTGACCTTTTTTGCCGATGATGATACCAGGACGAGCTGCAACTACGGTTACACGAAGTTTTTTAGCCGTTCTTTCGATTAGAATTTGGCTAATTCCTGCATAGTAAAGTTTTTTCTTTAAAAATGCACGAATTTTATAATCTTCACCGATGTTTTCAGGAAGACTTTGTTTGGTTGGAAACCATCTAGATTCCCAGTTGCGGTTAATTCCTAGTCTAAGACCTATTGGATTTACTTTTTGTCCCATATTATGCTTCCTTCTTTTCAGGTTTAGATACTTCTACCATTACATGAGAAGTAGGTTTGCGAATTTTGCTCGCTGTTCCTCTTGCTCTTGGTCTAAATCTCTTTAATACAGGACCAGCATCAACGCGGCAACTAGTTACTACAACCTCTTCTGGCTCAAATCCGCCATTTGCTACTGCTGAGCTAATAGCGTTTGCTATAAATTTAGCACCACGATTTGGCATAAATTGCAAGCTTGCAAGTGCTAGCTCGGCATTCATGCCTTGAACTTCTCTTGCTATAAGTCTTGCTTTTGTAGGAGAAAGTCTTACGAATTTTATAATTGCTTTACTCATATTATCTTCCCTTACTTGCCGATTTTCTTTTGCACTGAGCCTTTATGACCCTTAAATGTGCGTGTTGGAGCAAATTCGCCAAGTTTATAGCCTATATGATTTTCTGTAACATATACAGGAATAAAGCTCTTGCCATTGTGAACGTTAAATGTTAGTCCAATCATTTCAGGTACAATCGTGCTACGTCTTGACCAAGTTTTGATTGGTTTGTTATCGTTTGCATTTTTTGCGGCAATAACTTTTTTCATTACATGATCATCTACGAAAGGACCTTTTTTGAGTGATCTTGCCATCTCTATTTTCCTTTCCTTCTTGAAATTATAAGCTTATCGCTAGCTTTTTTACGGCGAGTCTTAGCACCTTTAGTTGGTTTACCCCATGGAGTAACTGGGTGACGGCCTGAATTTTTCTTACCTTCACCACCACCGTGTGGGTGATCAACTGGGTTCATAGCAGAACCACGTGTTTGTGGGCGGATACCGCGGTGGCGATTACGTCCGGCTTTACCGATAGTGATATTAGCCCAGTCTTCGTTGCCAACTACACCAATACTTGCCATACACTCAGCTAGTACTTGTCTCATCTCGCCACTTGGCATTCTTAAGATAACATACTTCTCTTCTTTGCCCATTAGCTGAGCATAACCGCCAGCTGAACGAGCTATCTGAGCGCCTTTACCAGGCTTTAGCTCTACGTTATGAACGATAGTACCAACTGGGATAAATCTTAACTTCATAGCGTTACCTGGTTTAATATCTAGTGAGCCCTCATCGATAGATGCGATAACGTCGCCAACATTTAGGCCATTTGGTCTAATGATATAGCGTTTTTCACCATCTTTGTAAGCTATAAGAGCGATACGGCAGTTTCTGTTTGGATCGTACTCGATCGCTTCAACTTTACCTTCTATACCAAATTTGCGACGTTTAAAGTCGATGATACGATAAAGTTTTTTTGCACCTGCTTCTTTATGTCTTGAAGTTATACGACCATTGTTATTTCTACCGCCAGATGCAGGTATTTTAACAAGCAAGCTTCTAACGCTTGGTTTAGCTGTTATATCTTCAGAGCTTAGTCCAGTCATATATCTACGACTAGGTGTATATGGTTTATATGATTTTATAGCCATCTTACGCCTCCGTATTTTCTAGGCTTACGCCTTCAGGTAACTTAACGTAGAATTTCTTTATCTCGTCACGTTGGCCTGCTCTTCCTCTAAAACGTTTAACCTTGCCACTAATTCTAAGTGAATTTACGCGAACAGGCGTTACTCCAAAATACTCTTGTAAAACCGCTTTTAAGCTGTTTTTTGTAACTCTTGGTGAAGTTTGGATAACAACAACGCCTTGTTCTTGAAGGCCTAGAGTTTTTTCTGTATAAATAATTGTTTTGATATCAGTTATATCCGCCATTTTAGCCCTCTTTTGTTATAGTTTTTAGTGCAGCTTTTTCAATGATAACCGAACTAAATGTAGAGACAAGATAAGCATTCACCTCATTTGCATCTACTACATAGCAGTTTGCTAAATTTCTAAAAGCAAGTAGCGTTTTATCGTCTAGTAAATCTTTAACGATAAGCGCATCTTTTACTTTTAAATTTTTGATGATATTAGCTGCATCTTTTGTCTTTCCAGACTCGATTGAGATGCTATCTACTGCGAAAATTTTACCATCTTGTGCTTTTACTGCCAAAGCGTATTCAAGAGCTAGTCTCTTTTGTTTTTTATTGACTTTTTGAAAATAGTTTTTCTCGTTTGTTGGACCAAATGCAACTGCACCGCCTACCCAAACGTTAGTTCTAGTTGAACCCGCTCTTGCACCACCACGTCCTTTTTGTCTCCATGGTTTTTTACCACCACCGCTTACAAAAGCACGGCTTTTAGTATGAGCCGAATTTGCTCTTATACCAGCAAGGTAAGATTTTACATAAAGATATAGGTTGTGCGGATTTACTTCAGCGTAGCTTGCAGGAAGCTCTAACTCGCCTGAATTTTCAAATTTATCGTTTAATACGTGAATTTTACTCATTTTACAATCCTTATTTTACCCATTGCACCATTGTGACCAGGAACGCAACCTTTTACAACTACGATGCCATTTTGAGCGTCAAAGCTTATTAGCTCGTTTTTAACAGTAACTTTCTCATTGCCCATGTGTCCTGCCATTTTCATACCTGGTTGAACACGACCTGGCCATTCGCAGTTACCGATTGAACCGTGGCGTCTGTGGAAACGTGAGCCGTGGCTTTTTGGACCACCACCGAAACCATGTCTTTTTACCACACCTTGGTAGCCTCTACCTTTTGAGTTAAAGCTAACTTTTAAAATTTTAGCCTCATTTAATGGTGTAAAGTCTAGGTTTCCAACTTCGCTATTAGCTACTTCAAGCGTAGCAAATTTGTTAAATTCTGCTGTCAGATTGTATTTTTTTTGCTGACCAGCGATAGCTTTGTTGTTTGCTTTAGTGTGAGCATACGCTACGATAGCACGTTTGTTTTCGTCGATCTCACATACTTTAGCCTCAACTAGCTTAAGTAGTGTAACTGGCGTACTCTTCGTGGCAATCGTTCTACTCATGCCTATTTTTTCTACAATATATTCCATACTCTTATCCTTTTGTCCGCTTATTTCATCGCACGAACTTCGACATTAACTTCTGGAGCTAGGTCGAGTTTTGTTAGGCTATCTACAGTTTCTGGAGTAGCAGCTACGATGTCAAGCATACGAGCGTGTATTCTCATCTCAAACTGCTCACGTGAGTCTTTGTTGATGTGTGGAGATTTTAAGACTGTATAGCGTTTGATCTTTGTAGGCATTGGTACCGGGCCACGAACGTCGGCACCTGTTCGTTTGACAGCTTCTACGATTGCTGCAACAGTGCGGTCTAGAACTCTATGGTCGTAAGCTTTTAGCTTTAACCTGATTCTTTCCATGTGTTTTCCTTTAAAAAGAACTTGTCGCAAACTCGCGACCTCTTTACATCAAAATAACTCGCATAGGATCAAGCGATCGTACGAGCAAAGACGCTTGTCTTTTCGTAAAGAGAACGCGATTTTACAAAAAAGCTATTATAGTTGTCAAGAAAAACGTTATTTTTTGATGAATTTTGATTAATTATTTCCTTTTAATAAGGAAGATATAAAATTTAAAAAGATAAGATTCCAAGAAATTAAAATTTTAAAGAGAAAAGATGCCGATCTTTAATTCAAAATTCTTACTAACCCAAGAACAAGACGAGGAGAAGCTTAAAAAGCATTATATAAATTTGCAAATGTATCAGGCAAAAGCTAGCGACATTAAGAGCTTCAAAGAAGAGAAATTTCAAACGCAGTTTCTAAAAGATATCTTTGAAAACTGCCTTGGCTACACTTTGGACACTACTAATCCTACAAATTTCAATCTTGAGCGTGAGAAAAAGAACGAAACTGACGGCAAAAAGGCAGACGGGGCGATACTGATAAATGGCGAAGTTAGATGCGTGATCGAGCTAAAAGATCAGACCACACAACATCTTGATAAAACTCCGTCCAACCGCGAGCTTAGCCCAGTGGATCAAGCCTTTCGCTATTTTATCTCACATGAAAATGCCAAATATGTCGTTGTTTCAAATTTTAATGAACTGCGTTTTTACATCGGCAATAAAACAACATTTGAAAAATTTGACCTTTTTACAGCAAGCTTTGACGAGTTTAAAAAACTTCATTTGCTGCTTAGCTTTGAGAGTATTAGCACAGATCTACCGCTAAAGCTAAAAGAGAAATTTGCCACTCACGAGCGCGAAATTTCAAATAAATTTTATAAAGACTTTAGCGCATTTAGACTCACTCTTTTTAAAAATATTTGCAAAAACAATACTAGCATTGATAAAAATAGGCTTTTAAGCCTAACTCAAAAACTATGTGATAGGTTTGTCTTTATACTATTTGCCGAAGACCGCGGACTACTAAGACTTCGCACGATAGCCGAGATAAAAGATAAATTTCAAAACCAAGTTACTGAGCTTAGTTTTTATGACTTTTACAAAATTTACTTTAAAGCCATTGATGAAGGCAGTGAACGTCTTGATATCAAACGCTACAATGGCGGACTTTTTGCCACAGATACTGAGCTTGATGCACTAAAGATGGACGATAGCGTGCTTGAAGCGCAGTTTTTAAGCGACTATGACTTTTTAAGCGACATCGGTATAAATATCCTAGGACATATATTTGAAAGCTCACTAAACGACCTTGAAGAGCTAAATGCACAAATAAATGGTAATGAATTTGATGCCAAACAGAGCAAACGCAAAAAAGATGGCATATTTTATACGCCAGAGTTTATAACAGAATTTATAATTGAAAATTCACTTGGCATGCTTTGTAAAGCCAAAAAAGATGAGCTAGGGCTTGATCTAAATGAGCTATTAGCACCAAAAAATCCCAAAAAATTAACCAAAGCAGAAAGTGAGATCAAAGATAAAATTTACGCTTACCGCGAGTGGCTCTTATCTCTTAAGATACTTGATCCAGCTTGTGGCTCTGGTGCGTTTTTAAATCAAGCTTTAGAATTTCTCATTAGCGAGCATGGCGCATTAGATACTTACCGCAAAGTATATGAGGGTGAGGGCTTGGGACTTTACGATATAGAAAGCACTATTTTAGAAAATAACCTTTACGGCGTAGATATAAATGCCGATGCGGTCGAGATCGCCAGACTATCTCTTTGGCTCCGCACAGCTGCAAAAGGACGAGTTTTAACAGATCTTAGTAAAAATTTAGTAGCTGCAAACTCGCTTTTAGAATTTCCATTTGACTTTAAATTTGATGTCGTTATCGGCAATCCTCCCTATGTCAGACAAGAGGCGATAAAAGAGCAAAAGCCAGCCCTACAAAAATATAAAGTTTATAGCGGCACGGCTGATTTGTTTGTCTATTTTTATGAGCTTGGCATTACACATCTAAAAGAAAGTGGGCTTTTAGGTTTTATATGTTCAAATAAATTTTTCCGTGCCAGCTATGGTGAAAATTTACGCAGATTTATATTAGAAAACACGCAAATAACACATATTATCGATTTTGCTGGGGTTAAAGTTTTTGAAGATGCGAGCGTAGATAGTGCGATTACCATTTTTAGAAAAATAGGAGCTGGTGAAAATTCAAAATTTAATTTCCTAGCTTCAAGCACCACAAATTTAAAAACGCAAAAATTTATCCAAATACCACAATCCACGCTAAACGAAACAAATTTCACCTTTTTAGATAAAAACAAATTTGAGCTAAAAAGTAAAATCGAAAAAGTCGCAAAGCCATTAAAAGATTGGGATGTGAATATTTATCGTGGAATTTTAACTGGATTAAACGAAGCATTTATCATCGACGATAGCACTCGTGATAAAATTTTAAGCACTTGCATTGGGGACGAAAGAGAACAGACGCAAAAGCTCATTAGACCGATCTTAAGGGATCGAGATATAAAGCGTTATGACTATGAGTGGGCTGGGCTATGGCTCATAAATATCCATAATGGATATGGCACCGAGCCTCGCATCAATATAGATAATTTTCCTAAACTAAAACTATATCTTGATAAATTTGAGCCGAAACTTTCCAATCGTTCTGATAAAGGAGCCACTCCTTATAATCTGCGAAACTGCGCATATCTGGAGGAATTCGAAAAAGAGAAAATTTTATGTGCCAGAATGGTGCAAAGCCCAAAATTTGCTTACGATATAAATAATAATATTCCAGACAATACTGTATATTGCATAATTGGCGAAAATTTAAAATTTTTATTAGCCTTTTTAAATTCAACAGCTGTTTATAAAATTTTTAACTTTTTCTATGCTGGGGGCGGACTTGAAGGCGAAATAAAAATAAATCGCTTAGAAATTTTGCCTATCCCACAAATCACGCCACAAAATGAAAATTTATCAAACGAGATAATAAATTTGGTTGATGAGATTTTAAAAGCCAATGAAAAAATCAAGCTTTACGAGAAGCATATGCCTACTTTAAATCTTGATGAAAAGCTAGAAGCAAAAGAAAATATCGACGCGCTAAACGACAAAATCAAGGCAAGTGACGAAAAAATAGACAAACTTGTTTTTGAGCTTTATGAACTAACGAGCGATGAGATCGCGCTTATAACGGGGGGGGGGTTCTGAAGGCATAACAAAAATTTATATATATATTTTGAAAAGGGGAGAAAATGAACCAATTAGAGCTTTATTACAATCAGCCGCTTAAATCAAGTAAATTTATCCCCAGAAAATACGAAATCATCTCGCCAAAGACGCTTATAATAGGTGCCATTTCAAGTGGCAAAACAGCCCTTGTTTATGAGTTTTTGAGCCATTATAAAAGCGAAGAGAGACTTTATGTAAATTTAGATGATCTAAGGATAGACAGAGCCTTACTTTTAGCAAATCTAAAAGAGTTTTTAGAAAAAAATACCCAGATAAAGGTGCTCGCAGTTGAAAATTTACAAGCCACTGATCTTATAAATTTAAGCTTTTTAAAGGGCGCAACACTTGAAAATATCATCCTTACAAGCAAGGAATTTTCACTCACGATTGACGGCTTTGCTCGCATAAATTTAAACTATCTCGATTACGAGGAATTTATACTATTTTTTAAGAAAAATTTGGATCAAGATCTGCTGTTTAGCTACTTTTTGGCTCACGGCAACGAGATAGCAAGTGCCTTTTTAGACTCCAGCGAGGTCACAGCTCACTTACAACAGCTTTTAAGAGCAAATTTAAGCGAGCAAAGCATTGCGATTTTAAAAGAATGTGCTCCAAAATGTCACGATGTGCTTAGTACTTTTGGTATCTATAAAAACCTAAAAGAGCAGATGAAAATTTCAAAAGATAGTGTCTATAACACAGTAGCCAGCCTTAATGAAAATGGCTTTATAGAATTAGTACCAAATTTAGATGAGAGCAGCACGAGCAAAAAACTCTACTTTACAAATTTTATACTTCGTAACGCTTTATACCTAAAAAAGGATTTTTTAGCTGTCTTTGCAAATGTCGTTTTTTGCGAGTTGCTTAAATTTAAAGATGAAATTTACTACACAAAAGAGATTGATTTCTTCCTTAATAAAAGGAAGATTGCGATCATGTGTGTACCGTTTTCTGCACCAGAGATCATCTTTTTGAAATTTAAAAAACTCCACGCAAGCTTAAAAGAGCTGGGTGTAAGTAAGCTTCAAATAATTAGCGTTGCAAACCAAGCTGAGCTTAGCTTTGAGGGCATAAAATGCGAAATTTTGCCCTTTTCTAGGTGGAGTCTAGGTTTATAAATTTAAACCTTTATTTGATTATTGTTTTAAAAGCTTAAAGTAAAGAAGCTATAATCAAAAAAACTATGAAGGACGGACATGAGAGCATTTATTGGGATTTTTATACTTATAGTAAGCCTATTTGGCTATGAGATAAATCACGAAAACTGGGCAAAATTTTATAAATTTATTGGCGAGGCAAATGGTATAAAATTTGAAGTTTATATGAACTATTTTAAAGATGAATTTGAAAATTTCAAGCAAAGTAAAAGCTTTAAAGTCCCGCCTAAGATAAGCGGACATATCTTTTTTGATGGTACAAAATACGACTACGAAAAAGGTAATCTTGAGCAAAATAGCAGTGAAATTTCATCGCTAAATGCTGTATCTGACAAGATAAATTTAGACGTTAAAAATGAAAATGGTGAGCTAAAGGGCAAAATAATCGTTAAAAACAAAGCCTATAATGCGACTATCAAAAAAGAAAAAGAGTATGAAATGCTAAATATTGGCATCCAAATGACTGAAGCAAATGGCACGAGATACGAAGCTATAATTAACGATATATTTGCCAAAGAATCGGCTAAAAAAAATAAAAATAAATTACTCTCGACACTTTATGACCTAAAAAGCGAGCGTAAAAAATGGCCAAATAACCAATTTGAAAACCTAGACAACATCTACTATATAAATGACAAAATAAAAAGTATCTGCACCTATAAAAACAATAAAACTAGCTGCGATGTCGTCTTACTTAAAACCAATAAAAAGCTAAAGTTAAAGCAGATTTTTAAAGATATAAATGATCCTCATCTAAAAGCAATCCTCGCAACAGCAGGTGTTAGCGAGAATTTTGTACTTTCGCCACTTGGGCTTACCTTTTTAAATGAGGAGCAAATTAGCGTGCCGCTTGATGAGCTAAGACCTTACTTTAGCGATGAAATCGGACTTTAATGGCAAAAATTTGTGGCATAGATGAGGCTGGACGTGGGGCGTTAGCTGGGCCTTTAAGCGTAGCAGCCTGCGTGCTAAATAAAGAAATTTCAGGTCTAAACGACTCCAAAAAACTAACTGTAAAAAAGCGTGAGGAGCTTTTTAAAGAGATCATAAAAAGCTCAAATTTTCTCATCATCTACTTCTCAAATGCGCAAATAGACGAACTTGGACTAAGTGAGTGCTTAAGACGAGCACTCAAACTTTTTAAAGCGCACTTTAAGGGTTTTGAGATCATTTATGATGGAAATTTAGACTATGGCGTAGGTATCACAACGATGATAAAAGCTGATAGCAAAGTCGCTGGGGTAAGCGCTGCTAGCATATTAGCAAAGGTTAGCCGTGATAGTTTGATGAGAGGCTGGGATAAAATTTACTCAAAGTATGGCTTTGCTGGGCACAAAGGATACGGCACAAAGGCACATCTAGATGCCATTGCTAAGTTTGGCTATTCAAGCCTTCATAGGAAAAGCTTTGTAGTAAAGTCTTTTGAAAAATCTCTATTTGACTAAGATTAATTATCTAAGCATCAAATAGATGCTTAGATAACGCCTTTTTTTAATGGCAGCCACAACCGCAACCACCGCTACTTTTAATAGCATCAAATACAGCATCGTAGTTTGGCTCTTCTGTCACTTCAGGGACGATTTGTTTGTGAATTATTACGCCATCATTGATGACAAATACCGCTCTTGCAAGTAGTCCTTTTAGTGGGCCATTGCTCATTAAAACGCCATAGTTTTTAGCAAATTCTCCGTATCTAAAGTCACTTCCTACACGTAAATTTTTTATGCCTTCAGTCGTGCAAAATCTACCCATCGCAAATGGTAAATCATTTGAGATGATGCTAAGTTTTACGCCGTATTTGCCAGCTACTTTTTCGTTAAATTTACGAGCCTCTGCTGCGCAAACGCCAGTATCAAGTGATGGCAAGCAAACAAGTACTTCTACGCCATTATTTCCACCTACACTAAACTCGCTAAGATCTTGTGCTACGACTTTTGCTTCAGGTGCATAAGAGCCTACAAAGACCTCGTTTCCACTTAAATTTACCTCACTACCTTTAAATTTTGTAGTTGCCATATCTATCTCCTTTATTATTTTTTTGCTTTTTTAAATGCTTGATCAAGATCTGCTATTAAATCATCAGCGTTTTCGATACCGATTGCTAAACGAAGCAAGTTTTGCTTTATACCGATCTTATCTAGCACCTCTTTTGGATACGCCTCATGCGTCATCGTCGCAGGCCTGCAAATAAGGCTTTCTACACCTCCAAGACTTACCGCTAGATCAAAAATTTCTAGCGATTTTACAAATTTATTTACATCATATTTTTCATCGAGCTCAAAAGAGATAAGTGCACCAATGTCGCTTGCTTGAGCTGCTTGCATCTTTGCCTCTTGCTCGCTATATGAGCCGGCAAAATGCACCACGCTAACTGCGTCATTATTCTGCAAAAATTTAATTATTTTATGAGTATTTTGCGTTTGTCTATCAAACCTAACGCTAAGCGTTTTAAGCCCACGTATTAGGTAGTATGCGTCCATCGGGCTTATGATGCCACCAAGTGTGTTTTTAGCAAATTTTATCTTCTCAGCCAAAGCATCATCGTTTAGCGTGACGATACCAGCGATCACATCAGCGTGTCCACCGATATACTTTGTAGCGCTATAAACCACGATATCAGCTCCATGATCAAGTACTCTTTGATAATAAGGCGTTAAAAATGTGTTATCCACGATGACTAGAGCGCCTTTTTTGTGAGCGATCTTTGAAATTCTAGCGATGTCCGTCACTCTTAAAAGAGGATTTGAGGGAGTTTCGATGAAGATAGCTGCCACGTCGTCGCTTATATCGTCTTCGCTTAAAAAATTTAGATCATCTATAAATTCGCTCTTTATGCCGTGGCTTTCAAAAACTGTCGTGACATATCTATATGTGCCGCCATAGACATTGCTATTTAGCAGGACTTTTTGCCCTGTTTTTATAAGGCTAAGCGCAGCTGCTGTTGCTGCCATGCCTGAGCCAAAGCTAAAAGCGTATTTGCTGCCTTCAACTTTTGCAAAAATTTCATCAAATGCTTTTTTGGTTGGGTTGCTACCACGCGAATATGCAAATTCTTGAAAATTTTCAAGATCATCTTGCACAAACGTACTTGCTAAAAAAACAGGCGGAATGACAGCTTTATTTGGATTATTTTTAGCTTCAATGCCCTTTACGATCAAGGTGTCAAGTTTCATAAATTTCCTTTTAAAAATTTGTGAAATCTTACATAATAAAGATTAATCTTCCCCAAACCCACCCAAAACGTAGCTAAATCAGTAAGTGGTAGTAACATTTATTTTTAAGAATGCATTTTTTAAATTGCTGGGATAAATTTAAACTTTTGCTCTCTCCCCGCAAACCTAATAAATTTTTCTTTTTACTCGCCTTTAGCTACATTTTCACCATAAATTTTACTCTACAAGATCAACTTGCCAGTTTGCCTCTTGTAGCTTCATATCTAACTCTCTGATCTCTTTGGATAGCTCGTCTATTTGCTTTTGGAGCGTGGCTACATCAACACTACTTAAAATTTTTATCTCGCTATTTGAGTAAAGATCGACCTTTTGGCTTGCGCTTTTGGCAAATTCCCTAAGCACGCTTACTTTTTGGCTTAGCGTATCTTTTTTAGCGATCATTTCAGTTAGACTCGTGCCTTCAAATTTTGCACTTGAGTTTGTTAAATTTATAGCCAAGATCAGCCTAAATAGCTCATCGCTTAGCCTATCAAGCTCTTTTAAAAGAAGCTTTGGATCTTCGCTAGGTCTTTCATTTTCTTGCATTTTTGCATTATCGAGTAACCTACCTTTTAGCTGCTCTAAACGTTTTTGTGTATCGGCTCTTAAAATGAGAGCCTGAGCTAATTTCATCATTTTTCCTTTTGAAATATTAAATTGAGAGAAAATTTCAAATTATATTAGTATCTTTTGGGTTATAATTGATTTAAAATTTCATTTTAAGGAAAAGCTATGAAGTACGATTTTGATACGCTTATTAGCAGAGATGGCACCAACTCATCGAAGTGGCGAATGAAAAACGATATTTTGCCAATGTGGGTTGCTGATATGGATTTTAAGGCTGCACCTGAAATTTTAAATGCCCTACAAAAGCGTCTTGATAATGGCGTCTTTGGCTACTCATTTATCCCAAAAGAGTGGAACGAAGCGATTAAAGACTGGTGGAAGAGACGTCATGATGTTAGCTTTGAAAACGATTGGATGTGCTTTTGCACTGGCGTTATACCAGCGATTTCAACTGCGATTAGAAGATTTAGCAATCCAGGGGATCAAATTTTAGTTCAAGCTCCCGTATATCACGTATTTTTTAACTGCATAAAAAACAACGGCCGTGAAATTTTATCAAATGACCTTGTCTATAAAGATGGTTCTTATGAGATTGACTTTGAAGACCTTGAGGCAAAGCTAGCTCAACCACTAACAACTATGATGCTCCTTTGCAATCCACACAATCCAATAGGTAAAATTTGGGACAAAGAGACGCTTAAAAAAATAGGCGAGCTTTGCTACAAACATGATGTTTTGGTTATCAGCGATGAGATCCACTGCGATATAACTGATCCTGGTCTAAGCTACGTGCCATTTATCAGCGTTAGCGAAGAGTGTAAAAATAACTCAATCACATGCATCTCGCCTACAAAAGCCTTTAATATAGCAGGACTTCAAAGCTCAGCCATCATCACGCCTAATGAGCAGATACGTGCAAGAATAAATGCGGCTGTAAATTATGATGAGATAGGTGAAGCAAACGCATTTGCGATAACTGCGACAATAGCGGCATTTAACGACAGTCAAATATGGCTTGATGAGCTTAGGGAGTATCTCTTTGAAAACAAAAAAATTGTTATAAATTTCATAAAAGAGCAAAATTTGCCAGTAAAGCTTTTACCTTCAAATGCGACTTATCTTTTATGGCTTGATTGCAGCGCGTTTTGCGAGGATTCGAGCGACTTTATGAATTTCTTGCGTGATAAAGCTGGACTTTGGCTAAATGACGGCAATGCTTATAGGGGAGATAGATTTTTCCTTCGCATGAATATCGCAACCCAAAGAGCCAGAGTGCTTGAAGGGTTAAAACGCTTACAAAATGGTATAAATTTATACACTTCAAAAAGATAAATTGAGTAAATTTGGCAAGGTGGCTTTGAAATTTAAAGCTACCCCTGCCTAATTAATACAGCTCGGGGCATTTTTGAAACAGTGAACATTGCCCCCCACCACCATTTTTTAATATCAAATCAAGTTTTGCTGATAAATTTAAAGATAAAATGACCTACACTAGTTTTTATTTGCTTGCTTAAATTTAAGTATATAACCTCTCTCAATCACGATATAGTAGATTGATAAAGCAAACATTTTATGCCTTTTTGAAGTGGTAAATTCTATGCCCATAGCTTGTAAATTTAGCAGTGGTTTTAAATTTTCAACAAAGCAGAAATTTGAAGTCAAGGTAGCTTATGCTGGTTTTAAATTTAAGAGAAATTTGTTTGCTAAAACAAAGTTTTGAGCCATTTTTGAAGTTACACTTTCTTTTAAAACAAGGTAGTTTTTGCTAATAAATTTGATGATTTTAAAAATTTAGATAAAAATAGAAATTTAAAGGCGGGAAAGTTCCCGCCAGATATTATTTATGAAGTTCTTTTGTGTAAAACTCGACTGAGCCAAGGCCCTCTTTTTGCGCCCACTCGTAAGCTTGGCCTACAAATTCCCAGTTTATGTTCTCATAAAATGTCTCTAGGTATTTTGGGCGAGCGTTGAAATTGTCGATGTAGTAAGCGTGCTCCCAAACGTCAACGACTAGAAGCGGCACTTTGCCGTCGCTCACTGGAGTTTTTGCGTTGCTAGTTTGCACGATCTCTAGCTTTTTGCTGCTTGGATCAAATACAAGCCACGCCCAGCCTGAGCCAAAAAGTGTTGTAGCTGCTTTTAAAAACTCCTCTTTAAAGTTTGTGAAATTTGCTTCGATCGCAGCTTTTAGCTCGCTTGACATCTCGCTTTTTTTAGCGATGCAGTCCCAGTAAAAGTCGTGGTTATAAACTTGAGCGACGTTGTTGTAAAGGCCGCCTTCGCTATTTTTTAGAATTTCATAAAATGATACATTGGCAAATTTTGTATCTTTTATGAGATTGTTTAAATTTGCAACATAGGTTGCGTGGTGCTTGCCGTAGTGGTATTCACAGGTTTTTGCGCTAACTACTGCATTGCTATTTGCATCAAATGGAAGTTTTCTAAGTTCAAACATAATAATTCCTTAATAATAAAATTTGTTGTTTCGTATTATAGCCATAAAAA
>NZ_CABPVR010000008.1:129632-140634 GCF_902460875.1 Campylobacter concisus
GTTTAACAAAACCATTACAAAGGATAAAAGATGAAATTCTTACAAGCTTTACTTTTTACTTGTGCCATCAGTGGCTTAGCATTTGGTGCAGACAAGGTCTATACGATCAAATTTGCTCACGTTGTTGCAGCTTCTACACCAAAAGGCAAGGCAGCTGACTTTTTTGCTAAGCGCGCTGAGGAACTAAGTGGGGGCAAACTAAAAGTTCAAGTCTTCCCATCAGCTCAGCTACTTGATGATGATAGAGTTTTTGGTGCGCTAAAGCTTGGCAACGTCCAAATGGCAGCTCCTAGTTTTTCTAAATTTACACCTATCGTACCGCAGTTTCAGCTATTTGACCTGCCTTTCATCTTTAAAGATGCAGAGCACCTTCATAAGGTCCAAGATGGAGAGGTCGGCGAGGAGCTAAAAGGCCTTGTGACTAAGAAGGGCTTTGTGGCGCTTGATTACTGGGATGCTGGATTTAAGCATTTTAGCTCAAGCAAAAAACCAGTTCTTGTGCCAGAAGATGCAAAAGGACAAAAATTTAGAATCCAAAGCTCAAAAGTACTTGAAGAACAGATCAAAGTAGTTGGTGGCAACCCACAAGTTCTGCCATTTTCAGAGGTTTATTCTGCACTTCAACAAGGCGTAGTTGATGCGACAGAAAACCCACTTTCAAATTTCTATAACTCAAAATTTCACGAAGTTCAAAGCTCGCTTACACTTTCAAGTCACGGATATTTGGGCTATTTAGTCGTTATGAGCGATAAATTTTGGAGCAAGCTACCAGATGATCTAAAAGCAAATGTAAAACAAGCTCTAAGCGAAGCAACAGCTTTTGAGAGAGAAGAGACAGCAAAAGAGGACGCTCACGTCATAGCTGAGCTTGAAAAATACATAGCTGCTAGTAAAAAACTAGAAATTTATAAGATCGATGACGCACAAAAGGCCGAATGGCAAAAGGTTATGCAGTCAATCTATCCTAAATTTTATGATGTTATCGGTAAAGATCTCATAGAAAAGACTCTTGGGACAAAATGATGAAGAGCTTTTTTAATGTCCTTGATATAGCGATAGCCTCACTAAATAAAACTATCGCAGTAGTTGGGCTCGCAAGTGGAACATTGCTAGCCTTTGCAAACGTTATGGCTAGATATTTTTTCGATAAAAGCTGGTCATGGGCGAGTGAGCTATCAAACTATCTATTTATATGGTCGGCGTTTTTTGCCGCAGCATATGGCTTTAACAAGGGCATTCACGTGAGCGTAACTATCTTGGTGGAAAAATTTCCACCAGCGCTCGCGAAAGTATGCCTGCTCTTTTCACACATCTTAACAACTGTCTTTTTGATATTTATCGCAGTTTATTCGATTGATTATCTCAAAATTTTGCACGAGATCGAGCAGATGATAATAGACCTTGGCATACCTCAATGGGTCCCTATGTTAGTGCTTCCAATAGCCTTCGTTACAGCTAGCTACCGCTCGACTGAAAAAGCCATAAAAGTAGCTCTAACGCCTGCAGAAAATGTCGTAAGCAACGAAGCACATGAGCTAGCTCATGGTAGCGTAGTCAAAGATTAAGGAGAAAAAAGATGACAATAGCATTTTTATTTATCCTACTTTTTGCACTAATGCTAATAGGCGTGCCTGTGGCTGTTTCACTGGGAACTAGCACTGTTTTAACGATGATATTTTTTACAGATATCGACATCGCTACGATCCCACAGCTAATTTTTGATGGTATCAATAAATTTTCGCTAATGGCGATCCCGATGTTTATCTTGGCTGGAAATTTACTAAGTAAAGGTGGCTCAGCAAGACGTATCATCGACTTTGCAAAGTCTATGGTCGGACACTTGCCTGGCGGCTTGCCTATGAGTGCGATATTTGCCTGCATCATCTTTGCAGCGGTCTCTGGAAGCTCACCTGCGACGGTTGTGGCTATTGGTTCAATTATGTTTGCAGCGATAAAAGAGGCCGGCTATCCAAAAGAGTACGCAGTGGGCGGCATAACTACGGCTGGCTCGCTTGGAATTTTGATCCCGCCTTCAGTTGTTATGATAGTTTATGGCGTAACTGCTGAGGTAAGCATCGGTAAGCTCTTTATGGCAGGCGTTGTGCCTGGTCTTATGCTTGGAGCTTTTATGCTAGTGCAGACCTATGTAGGTGCAAAAAAGCTTGGTTTTAAAGCAACTAAGGCTGAACCATTTAAAGTAAGAGTGCAGAAATTTACTAAAGCATTTTGGGCGCTTTTGATCGTTGTTGTGGTCATCGGCGGAATTTATGGAGGAATTTTCACTCCAACTGAAGCTGCTGCGGCAAGTGCGGTCTATGCGCTATTTATCTCACTTTTTATCTATAGAGATATAAAGATAAAAGATCTTTGGGATATCTGCCTAGACTCAGCTCTTACGACAGCTATGATATTTTTCATCATCGCAAACGCCGTTGTTTTTGCATATTTGCTAACTAGCGAGCAGATCCCACAAGCGATCGCTTCGATGATACTTGACGCAAATATCGGTATGATAGGATTTTTGATATTTGTAAATATCCTGCTCTTTATCATGGGTCAATTTATGGAGCCTTCAAGCGTTATCATGATCATGGTGCCACTTCTGCTTCCAATTTCAACGCAACTTGGCATAGATCCGATACATTTTGGCATTATCTTGGTTGTAAATATGGAGATAGGTATGGTGACTCCGCCTGTTGGACTAAATTTATTTGTTGCAAGCGGTCTTACAAATATGAACTTAAAAGAGGTCATCATGGCGTGCTTGCCGTGGACACTTACTTTATTCTTTGGCCTTATCTTGGTTACTTATATACCACAAATTTCTCTTTGGTTGCCAAACATAATGTATGGACATTAAAATTTAGAGGCTCTTGCCTCTAAATTTATGCTTTTGGATCGTAATCCGCACTCATAACGATATTTTTACCACTTCGCTTACCAGCATAAAGTAGATTATCAGCTTGTTTTATCATCTTTTCTAAGCTAAATTCTCCCGTACCATCATGAGCAACTACTCCAAAAGTCATTGTTGCATTGATCTTTATATTTTCAAACTCAACTATATTTTTACTCAAAGTCTCTCTCACACGCTCTACGATGCTTACGGCTGCATCTTTTTTTACACCCAAGACGACTGCTAAAAATTCTTCTCCGCCAAATCTAGCTACTCTATCTTTATCTCTAAATGTGTTTTTAAATATGCCTGATAAGCTTTTTAAAACAGCATCTCCTGCGCCGTGTCCATAGGTATCATTTATCTTTTTAAAATTATCGATATCGCACATAACGATAGCAAAGTCTCTATTTTTATAAAGATCGTTTTGGCTTAAAATTTTCTGCATTGAAGTGCGATTTAAAAGTCCTGTTAATGGATCGTGATTTAAGATATTTTCAGCCATCTCTTTTTCCTCTAAGATACTTAAAAATATAAATAAATTTGAGCTTTCCAAAAGGTACGAAACAACAATCGAAAATACGCAAACCATACTTAAGTTAAAAACAAAAAGTAGATCTTTAAAGCTATCAAAATCTTTTACAGGCTGGCCATCTAAATATATATAGCAGACTATGGATAAAATTATTTGCGTTGCAACTATTATGTAGTTAAAAAATTTATAGGTAAATGACGTA
Organism: Campylobacter concisus; assembly: GCF_902460875.1. Lineage (GTDB taxonomy): Bacteria > Campylobacterota > Campylobacteria > Campylobacterales > Campylobacteraceae > Campylobacter_A > Campylobacter_A concisus_AA. The sequence continues at coordinate 133,266 of NZ_CABPVR010000008.1, forward strand.
AAAAATAGTATTAGCGACGATGCTAAAAACAATAACCCAAAACCGTATCCCCATCCAAGTGTCAGCATACAAACTAATGCATGAAATAAAATTTCAAGCTGGACTATTAGCATTGCTATCTTGTTATTTTCAGGACTATCGTAGATAAGCCTTAAAAGAAAAAGATAGGTTGCTACTGAAAATACATTCGTAACTGCTAGAATTTCTTCTTTCATAAATAAAAAAATAAAAAAATAACAGACGTGAGTTAATAATATTGAAAATATGATAATTTTTTGAGCCGTATAGAGTGAAATTCTACGCATCCGAGCCCTTTTTTAAAATTTCTAATTCGATGCGGTCTTTGCCATTTTGCTTTCCTTCATAAAGCAGCTTGTCTACCAAAGTTATGGCTTGCTCAAAATCCACCTCAATACCATTTGCACATATTAGCATTCCAAAGGTCATAGTAACTGGAGTTTTATCTGGAAGCTTTGCGTTGTTTATCTGTTTTTTAAGCCTTTTGCTCACTTCGTGGATAAATTCTATCTTTGTATCGGGCAAGATTATCAAAAATTCTTCTCCGCCCCAGCGGCAAACATAGTCTTTACCTCTAAATGATTTCTTCAAAGCACTGGCTACATCTTTTAAGACCTCATCACCGCAGTCATGCCCGTATGTATCGTTTATTTTTTTAAAATTATCAATATCGCCTAGCATTATGACTAAATTTGTATTACCGCTTCTTTCCTTGTTAGCAACTAGTTCAAATCTTAAAGTTTTTTCTATTGTTCTTCTATTTAAAAGCTGCGTTAAAAAATCATGCTTCGAGTCCTTTTCAAGCTCTTCCGTCTCTTTTCTTATTTGCTGATATCCGCTAGAAGTGATGACATCTGCAAACATTGAAAGTCTTAAAACAATAAAAAAAGCAAAAACAATACTGCACACGACTATCGTCCCTCGTATAGCTGATGGGATCAGCGGCGCCTCATCTTTATGAATAAAATAAAGAAGTATAAGCAAGATTAATTCTAAAATTGCCATTATATAAGTAAGACTCTTTGAATCAAACGCTAGAAAGTAGTTTATAAAAATTACACCAACAAGTATTATCCAAATTCCAGTATTCCAACCCATAGTAGTAACAATAATAGTAACAAGCAATATGATATTTAGGTGAAATGCAAGGGATATCAATACTCTATATTTTATGTCAAATTTTATTCTAAGCAATATTCCAGCTGCTATAAATAATAAGCACATAAAAAGTAGTGGTGTAGCTATGATCATAAAAAGCAACAAAGATAGTGCATTCGCAGCTATCATAACGTCTAATATCGTTTTATAGATATCATCGATCGCTTTATAACTACTTTGATCTACAAAATCGTGTGTCAAACAAAACTCCCTGTAAATTTATTCCATTAAATTTCGTTAAGTCATTCTAATAAGAGTCGTAACTATCTTCGTCCTCGTCACTATCTTCGTAGTTGTAGTCATTTTCATCGTAATTATAGTCATAACTATCGCTACTATCGTCCTCATCGTCATTAAATTCAGAGTAGTCTTCTTCTACTTCTTCATAGTCAAAATCATCACTCATTGTTTTCTCCTTAAATTTTATCTTTGACACTTTCAATATACAAGCTTTGGCTTGGGAATGCGAAATTTAGACCATTTTGCTTTAAAATATCCATAATCTTTAGCATTACATCTTGTTTGACATCTAAAAATTCTCCCCAAACGATAGTCTTTGCAAAACAATAAACTAAGATATTTATCGAGCTATCTGCAAAATCATCAACTACGACAAATAAATTTGATTTATATCCAGCATAATCATCAACTGAAACTATACTTTGTCTATATTTTAGCCCTTTTTTCTTTGCTGTTATATCCTCACTTTTGGCAATATCTGGATGATTTATCAACATAGTTTTTATATCATCTACACATTTTTTAATCTCATCAGTTGTTGCTCCATACTCAATGCCAATTAGCATTCTGATACGTCTACCGACTTTTCTTCTACTCCAGTTTCTAACAGGATCACTTGCTAGTTTTGAGTTTGGCACAAAGATTAAAGCATTATCAAAACTTCTAATAGTCGTCTTTCTAAAGCCAACCTCAACAACAGTGCCCTCTATATCACCACAAACTATCCAGTCGCCTTGCGAAAATGAGTTATCAAAGAGCATCATAACAGAGGCAAAGAAGTTTGCGATGATATCTTTTGCAGCAAATGCAACAGCAAGACCACCGATACCAAGTGAAGCTATGAGCGCTGATATATCAAAGCCAAGCTTTTGAAGAATTAGTAAAAGTGCGATTATTAATACAATTACATATACTACTTTTAAAACTAAATTTACGACCTCTTTTCGTCTACTCTTTTGTGCAATTTTATCGATTATTACTATACCATAACCATTTAGGATGTTTAAAACAAGCCATGAAAACGCGACTATATATACGATCGAGAAGATATTTGCTAGAGTTAATGGCACTGGCACTGGATAAAATCCAACACCGATACAAATATTTAGCGCATAAATGATAAGAAGTGCAGAGATAGGCTTTTTAACGATATCTACTATCTGATCCTTTGCCTCCTTTACACCTTCACCAGAGGCAATAAGTGACATAAGCCAGTACGTGAGTTTGGCGAGAATTCTTGTAAGTGAGACAAAAAATAAAAACACTACGATTATAACTACGATCTTACCAACGTTAAATTTTGCCGAATTTATAGAAGTTAGCTTATTTATATATTCGACCGTATCGACTAAATTTAGCTCTGATAAGATCATGCTTGAGCTTAGAAGATCGGCATTGTTTTTAAGATAGATTAAAATTTCCTCATCAGTCTCTTTTTTTAAATCAAGCTCGGCAAATGCGTTATCGTAAGAGCTTGAAGTCTCATTTAGAGAATCTTTTAGCTCTTTTATACTGACGTAAGAATTTGTTTGTAAATTTAAAAGTCCGTTACCTATCACCTCTTTGATAGAATTTGCCTTAGCACCCTTTTTAAATATCTCTTCAAGGCTGATGAGTGCCGAGTAGTAAGCGTAGTCGACTTTCATCTTTTCAAGTTCAATGGCGCTTTGGATATAAGCGTCTTTATTTGATTGTTTTTCTAGTCTAGCTACTTTTTTTTCTAGATTATTTTTTTGCAAAATAAATTTGTCAATATCGCTTTGAGTCACTTCAATCTGCATGATATATAGCGGAATTTTTTCCAAAAGATCGTTCTTCTTCTTCTGAAGGCTGGCTAAATTTGAATTATCTGTTTTTGAAGAGTTTGTATCTTTTTGCTGTGCTTTTATAATCTGAATTTGATTATTTAAAGTTAAGATCTGATTTGTTAGGCTTATGATGCTTTCTTCTTGCGTTTTATTATCTTCGGCACCAAAAAGAGTTAAAAATGAGAGCAAGACGATGGTTAAAATTTTACGCATTTTCACCCCTTTTATCTGCTAAAAGTTTGAATGTGCCCTCTTTTAAATCGTAGCTGAAAATTTCACCAGTTTCTATAATGTAGTGCCAGCCATAAATTTGAAGGTTGCCTCTTTCATATTCCTCTTTTACATTCGGATAAGTCATTATATTTTCGATCGAATTTATCACATTTAATCTCTCAGTTAGCCACGCCATCTTTGCTGGATCGTCGCTTGTAAATTTAAGTACTTCTCTCTTAATTGGTTCTATTAGCTTTATCCAATTTCTAACATTTGGCGTAGTTTTGAGCTTTTTTTCATCCATATAAAGTGCTGCACATCCGCCGCAGTCAGAGTGTCCGCAAATAATGATATTTTTGATATTTAAAAGTTCTAATGCATATTCGATAGCCGAAGTCGTTGCCAAAAATTCTTCGCTCACCCTATAAGGTGGCACAATATTTGCGATATTTCGCACCATAAAAAGCTCGCCTGGAAGGCAGTTTGTTATCAAATTCGGCACCACTCTTGAATCGACACAGGATATAAAAAGGGTATGTGGGTCTTGTCTATTTTGTAGACTTTTAAAGAGCTCTTCATGCTCTAAAAAGCCATCTTCCATAAATTTTACCGCACCTTCAAGTAGCGAGTCATCCATAGAAATTTATCTCCATTTTTTATATTTTTACGCGATTATAGCAACTTTTATTTAATCTAAAAAATACTTTAATATATAAATTTTTAACTAATATAATTTGTTAAAATTCTTTTTATTCATTGTTTAATTATTTTAGGCTAAACTCATTCAAAAATTCATAAGGAGATAAAATGAGTCTGTATGATAGGAACTACGCAAAACAAAATCAAGAAGAACTTGCGTATTCTCAAAGCTCACTAAGCACTTTTATAAAACAAACTTATCAACTTTTTGCAGCATCACTACTTTCAGCAACAGCTGGCGCTTATGTAGGCATTAGCATTGCTAGCGTTTTTGCAGCAAATAGATTTTTGTTTTGGGGACTTGTTATAGTCGAGTTTGCACTACTTTTTGGCTTAATGGCAGCTAAACGTAAAGAGGGATTAAATTTAATACTTCTATTTGCATTTACTTTTATAAGTGGCCTTACGCTAACTCCGCTACTTTCAGCGATCCTTGCCATGCCAAGTGGAGCTGGTATTGTAGCTCAAGCATTTGGACTAACAACAGTTGCTTTTGGTGCATTAAGTGTCTTTGCAATGAATACAAAACGTGACTTTACAACAATGGGTAAAATGTTGTTCATAACCTTAATTGTTATCGTTGCAACAGCTATTATCAATATTTTTGTTAAAAGTACAATGTTCCAACTTGTAATCGCAAGTATTTCATCGATCCTATTTAGCGCATATATACTTTTTGATACGCAAAATATTATCAGTGGAAACTACGAAACTCCAGTTGAAGGCGCAGTTGCTTTGTATCTTGATTTTGTAAATCTATTTACATCATTACTACAAATTTTAGGAATTTTTAATAGAAACGACTAAAGATGAGCGCATCTACCGAGTAATAGATGCGAATCTAAATAGGCTAAAAGAAGGGCTTCGCGTTGTTGAAGATATGAAAAGATATGTCTTTGATGACGCCAAGCTCGCCTATAAGATAAAATCCCTCCGCCACAAGGCAAAGATCCCGCAAAAAGAATTTTTAAAATTTAGAAATTCTCAAAACGACGTTTTAAAAACTAGCACAAAAAGCGAGCAAGCTAGAGAAAATTTAGATGAGATAATCACTGCAAATTTTAAGCGCGCTCAGGAGAGTGCTCGCGTGCTTGAAGAGTGCTTTAAGCTCATAAATTTAGAACAAGCCGAGCTTTTTAAAAGCATAAGATACGAGCTTTATGAGCTTGAAAAAGAACTTTAACTAAAAATTTAAATCTTTTCTTGTATAATCGCAACCAATTATTTTTAAAAATTTAAAGGAAATTTCGTGAGTTTAATATTTTTGATCTTACAGTTTGCTCTAGCTGTCATCATAACTATCGCTGTTTTACTTCAAAAAAGCTCATCTATTGGACTTGGGGCATATAGCGGAAGTAACGAGAGTCTTTTTGGAGCAAAAGGACCAGCTGGATTTTTAGCTAAATTTACTTTTATCGTAGGTATTTTATTTATCTTAAATACACTTGCACTTGGATACTTCTACAATAAAGATCTAAAACGCTCTATCGTTGATAGCGTCGATAGTAAATCTCTAGTCATACCAAAGTCAAACGACGTACCATCAGCTCCTAGTGCACCACAAACTCCAGCAAAATAACAATGATAAAAACACTTTTAGCGTCATTCTTGACGCTAACATTTGCTTTAGCAGACGCTCATATTTTAGTCTATCATCGCTTTGATGATCCAAGACATACAAGCACTGATATTTCTATTAAAAATTTAAGAGAGCAGTTTGAATATTTCAAAAATAATGGCTATGAAGTCGTTAAACTCTCAAAGCTAGTCGATGCTGTAAATGCTGGCGAAAAAATACCTGATAACTGGATCGTCATCACTGTAGATGATGGTTATAAAAGTTTCTATGACAAGGCCCTTAGTGTATTTAAAGAGTATAACTATCCATTTGCACTAATGCTTTATGTGGAAGCCAGTGCAAATAAATATGGCGATTATTTGGATTTTGATCAGATTAAAGAACTTGAGGCCTACGGCGAGATCGGCTACCACTCATACGCGCACCCAAGGATGACAAAACTTAGCGATGAGGCATTAAGAGAGGATTTTCAAAAGGGTGTAGAGACCTTTGAAAAACATATGGGCTATAAGCCAAAATATTTCGCAGTGCCATACGGCGAGATCGATAACAGAGTTGTCTCTTTGGCAAAAGAATTTGGCTTTTTAGCACTTTTAAATCAAAACTCAGGTGCGGTTTCAGACAAGAGTGATGTTTACGATCTTTATAGAACACCAGTAATGAATGGTACAAAAATAGCACTAACTTTTAATAGCAAATTTCTAAATGCCCAGTGGATATTTCCGGATAGCTATCCACAAAATAATGCAATAGACAGACTTATTATAAAAACTGATACAAATGCTAGCGAAGGTAGTTTTTTTATGACTGGCTTTAATGGCTTTAAAAAGGTACCTATGACAAATGGTGTTTTTGAGTGTAAATTTAACCCACCTCTTGATAAACGCAAAGTTTTAATATCACTAAAAGTAGATCATCAACGAAGTACAAAACTTCTAATAAAGGACATCAATGCTAAATAAAATTTATGAAACACAAAAAGAAGGCTGCGAAAAAGCAATAGCTTCATTAAAACGCGACTTTACAACGCTTAGAACGGGCAAGGTAAACATTAATATTGTAGATCATGTAATGGTTGATTATTACGGCTCACCAACTCCGCTCAACCAAGTAGCCACTGTGCTTACAAGCGACGCTTCAACTATCGCTATCACACCTTGGGAAAAGAGCATGATAAAAGCGATCTCTTCAGCTATCCAAGCAGCAAATATCGGTGTCAATCCAAATAGTGATGGTGAGAGTGTTAAGCTATTTTTCCCACCTATGACCGTCGAGCAACGCCAAGAAAATGCAAAACATGCAAAATCAATGGGGGAAAAAGCCAAAGTTAGTATAAGAAACGTAAGAAAAGATGCAAATGATGAAGTCAAAAAGCTTGAAAAAGACAAAGCTATAACTGAGGACGAGAGCAAAAAGGGACAAGATGAGGTTCAAAAGATAACTGACACCTACACTGCAAAAATCGATACTCTTGTAAAAGAAAAAGAAGCCGAGCTTTTAAAAATCTAAAATTTTTAGAAATTTTTCCTTATCTAGCTACTTTTATGTGGCTAGATATTCTCTCAAAATAATATTTCAAAAAAATATTTATTAGCAAGTAGTTTAATTTTTTGTCTGTTGTTCTTTTACCTATTAAATATAAATAGAACCTAGA
>NZ_CABPVR010000009.1:0-13723 GCF_902460875.1 Campylobacter concisus
GCTCTTCTGACTCGAAATAATTTTGTGAAATATTTCGCTCTTTTTCATTGGTATTTACATGAAGCACGTAGTAACCTATCTGCGTGTTGCTAGCGTCTATTAGTGGCACCACGCAAAAGTAGTGTGTTTTATAAACGTAAAATTCATATTCTTTGAAATTAATATCACGCAAAAAACCTACTATATTTAAATTTGCACTGCTTAAATTTTCGATGTAATAATCATTTAAAATTTGATCACTTGGAATGCTTTTACGTGAAGGCATCTTATCTTTTGCCAAAAGAACAAATAGATCAATTCCTTGCTTTTTAAAATAATTTCCAAGTGAGTCAAAATTTAACAAAACCTCGATGTTGCCAATAATTTTACCATCACGTATTACGTTTGAGACAGCCCTTATATGCGTTCCAGCATACCACGCCTCGATGCCGACCATGGGCTTGTTTTGATGCCTTGACTCTTGCACTAAAAACCTACTACTAGCGATCATATCGCCATATCTGTTTAGATCCCAACTCCTTACATAGCTTTTTAGATCTTTATCATAAATATGAAGCTTAATGTTGTTATACATCGATGCTGCGCCAAGGGTTTTGGTTAAATTTTCGATATTTTTTATACATTCATCGCGACTTTGTCCTAGCAAGCACATTTGTATGGATTCATTTTGAGCAAGCAAGATCGAGATCGCCATTGATGAAAATTTCTCATCATCTATACTTTTATTAAGCTGTTTTACCTGGTAATCAAAAAAGACTCGCATATTATTTTGCATCTTTTCAGCCATATAAGAGCTGTAAAGAAAGTAAAAAAGCCCTCCAAGTACTATGATAAAGATAAAAACGATATAGAAATTAAAATATTTTTTATATTTATTCAAAACTAGCCCTTAACTTTTCTTCTAAAAATTTTGCAAATTTATCAAATTCTGGCAACACAAGCTCACTTTTTCTTTTTGGATTAGCCCAAACACTATCTGGAAAAAATGCATCGCCACTAAATCTAGCAATAACATGAATATGCACGTGTGGCACATAGTTACCAAAACTAGCGATATTTATCTTAGTTGGTTTATAAAACTCAAGCATCGCCTTTTCGCTTATAAGCATCGCTTCAAATAGCCTTGTCCTACTCGCTTCATCGCAATCGCTTAGCTCACGAAATGGCTTAATGGTAAAAATTTTTATCCATGGAAGTTCATTGTCTTCACGCTCGATTTTTATAAATTTATCTTCATAGATCATATTTGTCCCTATTTTTATACGAAATTTCTCTCTCTTAAAAGCGTATAAAGCTTGATAGTCGAGATAAAAAATGTCACGATCGCTGGTCCAAGGATCACGCCCCAAAACCCAAATGTCGTGATACCTGCAAGCATCGCAAAAAATATAAGAAGTTCATTTATTTTTGTTGGTATTTTAACCAGCTTCGAGTTTATAAATTTAATAACAAGTGGTTTTAAAAGCGTATCAGCTGCAAATGAGATCACTACGATCGTATAAATTGCGATAGTTATCGCTGCTGCTGTGTTGCCATTTGCAAACTCATAAATGCTAATAGGCCCCCATGCCAAAATACCACCAACGACTGGGATGAGTGAAGCAAAGCTAAAAAAGATGCCAGTTAACACGCCGTCATAGCCGTAAAAGCTTGTGATAATAGCAAATAAAAAGCCTTGGATTATCATATTTGCAATGGTTGAATAAAAAACGACGCTCATCACGTTACCAACTTCGCTTAAAATAGACTCTGTATCATCTTGCTTTAGCGGAAGCGCATATTTTAGATAGCTGATTAGTTCATTGCCATAAAGATTGCAAAAGAAGAAAAAGACCAAGATAATGATCATATCAACACCAAATTTAAGGCTTAACTTACCTAGACTTGCAAGATTTGTCGCAAGTTGAGAAAAAAGCATTTTAATATCAAGTCCGCCGATAAATTCTTTTATCTTTGGCTCTAAAAAATTTATCGACTCAGGCATCCTAAAATCATAATTTTTGATAAATTCGATAGTCTTTGTGACATTGTTTATATCAAAGCCAGCCGCGTATTTTGCGATCTCAACTACCGCATAAAGAAGTGGGGCGATAAATAAGCAAAGAAGCACCGACGTGGTAAGCGCCGATGAAAGCGTCTTGCGGTTTTTAGTGAGCGATAAAAATGCGATTTGGACATTTGAAACCGCGACAGCAAGCAGTGCAGCGATAAAAATATCAAGCAAATATGGTTTAAAAAGATAGACCACCAAAGCTAACGCACAAAATGCAAAAATTCCAAAAAATAGTCTGTTATTCATCTTGCTCCCTTAAAATGGGATTATTATAGCAAATTTATCAAAGCTGCTCATTTGCTTCACAAATTTGCTCAAGCTCTTTGCCATCAAGCTTGCAAAGATAGCAAGCGTGGCTAGGCTTTGGGCATTTTAGCATGTCACCGTTATTTAAAATTTGAGCAACAAAATAAAGCTCATTTCTTTTTAGTTTTACAGCGAAGATATCACCTATTTTTGGAGCTATGTGCATTGAAAATTTGCTCCGACGACCTCGCACTCATCACAAATTTGCAAATATATAATGCCCTCGCCATCTATCAAACCACCAAGGGAAATTTGTGCTAGATATCTCATGCTTTTACCGCATTTTGGGCAGTGCAAGTACTCCGCATCTTGCTCCCACTGCGGATATCCGCCAAGCAAAATTTCGCTATCTATCATATATGAGTAGTGAGCGCAAACCTCGCTGGCTAGCTCAAATTTTTGCCCATCAAGCGTTGCCACAGCATCTCTTACATAGTCCTCACTCTCACCCTCACCTACTACCTCAGTTTGCACGCTATTGCCGTCATTTTGGCAAAAATACTGCACAAGGCCAACGCATGTTGGACAAAATTTAAGCACAGTGTCATTTTTAAGCTCTAGACCAATTCGTTTTAGGCTCTCTTTTTTAATGATAAATTCCAGCATCTCACCGCTACAAAATTTACATTTTTCATCACTTAGTGCTTTAAATTTAATGCCTGCATCTACGTTTTGGCTTGGCCCACATGTAAAACACTTATCAAAAACTAGGTTTCTTCTCTTGCCACTCTCGTCAAAGCTCCAGCCAGCGACCTGAGCGTATGCGTCAGTATCGACGTGAAGCTTTGCCTTCCAAGGCTTTGGCGCCTTATAAAGCTTAAAAAATAGTTCCCTCACCACCTCATCGCCCTGCCAGGCAAGTGCGCAAAGGATGTGATTTATTTTTACGATATTTTCAGCGCTATTTAGACTATTTATGAGCTCATCTCTTATGTCGCTTGTGGCGTTTTTATAAATTTCAAATGGGTGGTACTCGCCCTGCTTGGTCACTTCTCTTATTATCTGCTCGTCGCAAATTCCGTGCAGGTAGAAAATATAAACAAGATCGCTATAAATTTCATCATATTTGCCTATCTCGTCTGTGTGAGCTAGGACATTTTTTAGCTTTTGCTTAATCTCAGCCTCGCTTAAGCCTTGATAAAACTCCAGTTTCTCTTTTTGCCTGCATTCGTAGCATATCCCATCAAAGTAAATCGTCCTTTGCTCGCACTTAGGACAAAGATGTGGCTCGCCCATTTTTGCTCCAAATTTAAATTTCTCTACTCAAAAAGCCCTTTTTCGATGTCAATCTTGACGTTAAAGGTCTCAAAACACTTCGCACTAGCGATCCTGCCCTTTGCGGTGCGCTCGATAAAGCCATTTGCAAGCAGATATGGCTCGATGACGTCCTCAACCGTGCCCTCGTCCTCACTAAGTGCCGCAGCGATCGTGCTCAGCCCCATAGGACGGCGCCTTGCTTGCATCAAAATTTCTAAATACCTAATATCCATCTCGTCAAATCCAAGAGAATTTACACCAAGCGCATTAAGTCCCTCTTTTGCACGCTCATGGCTGATGATTTGCTCGTCATTTACCTCGGCAAAGTCGCGGATACGCTTTAGTAGCCTAAGAGCGATCCTAGGCGTTGCGCGTGAGCGTTTGGCGATCTCTAAAGAGGCGTTTTTGTCGCACTCTTTACCAAGCTTGGCTGAGGCTATCTGCACGATACGGCTTAGCTCACTACTTGTATAAAACTGCAGCCTAAAGTCCATCCCAAAGCGGTCTCTAAGTGGCGCTGAGATCATACCAGCACGTGTCGTTGCACCGATAAGTGTAAATTTTGGCAAGTCTATCTTGATAGTTTGAGCAGCTGGCCCTGAGCCAATTATAATATCAAGCCTAAAGTCCTCCATCGCAGGGTAAAGCACCTCCTCGATAGCTGGGCTTAAGCGGTGTATCTCATCGATAAAAAGCACGTCGCCCTCTTGTAAATTTGTAAGGATCGCCGCAAGATCACCACTCTTTTCTATCATAGGCGCTGCGGTCATTTTGATGCTTACGCCCATTTCATTTGCGATGATGTGAGCAAGGGTCGTCTTACCAAGTCCTGGAGGGCCGTAAAATAGCACGTGATCTAGGCACTCATTTCGCTTTTTGGCTGCTTTTATAAAGACGTCTAAATTTTGCTTGATCTTTTCTTGTCCGATGTAGTCTTCAAATTTTGTCGGTCTAAGCGAGACTTCAAAGTCATTTTCAAAGCTTACTTTTTCGATTTCAACGATTCTATCCAAAGTTTTTCCTTCTAAATTTAAGGCTTCATTTTACGCTTTTATGCTTAATTTAAGCTCGTTTAAATTTATAATAAAAGGTGCTGCCCTCGCCGTAGACGCTATCAACGCCGTATGTAATGCCATGTTTTTGACAAATTTCACTGACGATATTTAGCCCAAGTCCAAAGCCACCTTGGATTTCATCCTCTCTGACGTATCTTTTCCAGACCTTTTTGACGTCCTTTATCCCCTTGCCAAAGTCCTGCACGCTAAGATTTATGCGGTCTGCTTCAAGCTCTAAATTTACTATTATCTCGCTCTCTTTTTGGCTGTATTTTATGGCGTTTGTTATGGTGTTGTCGATGATGCGCTGAGCTTCGACCTTGCTTAGCATAGTAAATGCATCGCCTTCTAAATTTATCTTTACAACGATGTGCTTAACTTCAGCTACACTTGAGAGAAATTTCACTCGCTCTATTATATATTCGCCCAAATTTAGGCGCTCAAGTGGAAATTTTATGTAGCCACGCTTTATAAAATACTCAACATCTTCGTAGGTTATTTGCATCTGTTTTAGAGCGTTTTTGATGCGAGTTATATACTTGTTTTCAAGTCCAAGCATCTCAAGGTTCATGCCAGCTACGCCAAGTGGGGTCTTTAGCTCGTGCATGGCATCGTTAAAGAAGTTGTTCATATACTTTTGAAACTCTTTATAAGGCTTAACGCTGCTTAGATATAAAAAATAGACGATAAAAAGCACTGCCATAAGGATAACAAGGAGCATAAGTGCCGCTAGAAATATACTTTTTTCATTATCAAGCTCTTTTTCAACGACAATATAATAAGGCGTTTTATCCTTTATAAAAAAACTTTTGTAAAACAAGTAGCCATTTTCTTCAAGTGTTACAAACTTAAAGTTGCTTGGCTGCTTGGTAAGATTTGAAATAATAGGATTAAAATTTACATCATAGATCGCAAATTTATACTTTAAAGAAGGAGTTATATTTTCATTTTTTAAAAACGAATTTTTGATAATGGTTTCATGCTTCATCGCACCAAAAAGTGCTTTTGAGGTGCTGTTTTTTTGGCTTAAATTTAAGATCACAAAGCTTTGAAAACAAAAAAGCGACATTATGACAAATGTCGCTATGATCTGGATCTTAAAGCTCTTGTGCATCTATCTTGTAGCCTATACGCCTCTTTGAAGTGATAAAGTCACTAGTTGTTTTGTTTCTTATCTTTAAAACGTGCATTCTGATATCAGCGCCTTCTATCTCTTTATCATTCCAGACAAGATCTCTTAGCTCTTCCATGCTGACGTAAGAATTTAGATGTGAAACTAGACACTCAACAAGTGCGACTTCTTTTGCACTAAGATCGACCATTTTGCCGTTTTTAAATAGCGCACGCTTGTTTAGATTAAAGCTAAACTCGTCATTGATCTTTACTATGTTTTTATCGTCAGTTCCATAGTATTTTCTCATAAGCTCAGTTACTCTAAATTTAAGCTCAGCAAGCTCAAATGGCTTTTTTAGGTATTCGTTACAGCCAAGCTCGTAGCCAATCGCCATATCGCCTATATTAACTAAAGATGTTGTTATCATGATAGGAGCGTTTGGATTTAAGCTCCTTATGTACTTGATAACTTCATGTCCATTTACGCCAGGGACTTTTATATCAAGTATAAAAAGATGATAGAAATTTTTCTCTATCAGATCACACGCTTCTTGGCCATCGCTCACCGCTGTAACTTCATAACCAAGCGTCTGCAAAAACTCACAGACGCTCTCTTGAAACCCTAAATCATCTTCTAAAAGCAAAATTTTCAAATCTCTCTCCTAAAAAATAAGTCTTATTAAGATTTAGCCCTATTGTAATATTTAATAGGTAAATTCAAAATTAAAATTATTTTTTAAGTATTAAATAAAAATTTGCCCCGCATAGACAATGTAACACCTTAGCAAAAAGACACCACATATTACGAATAATGCGTTAATCACGGCAAATTCGCGTTTAAAATCATGCACCTTTAAAACGCTTAAGTCTAAAATGATAGGCAAAGCCATACCAAAACCAATGACGCCAATATAAAACATTAGCCCAAGAGAATTTACGCTAAGTGCGTTTGCTACGCTCTCCGCACCACTTGTGCTTGCACCTTTTACAACCATAAATAGAGCGACTATGAGCAAAAACTCGGCAATAATCGCAAAAAAATCAAATTTTAATAAATAGTGTGCAATATCGTTTTGTCTTTTTGCCTTATCTTTTAGCACGCCTAGAAGCAGTGTAAATGCACCGGCACAGCTCAAGCCTGATACTAAAAATAATACTGGCAAAACTGATGTATTCCAAAGTGCGATCTTGTGAGCTGCACTTAGCAAAAAGCCCGTATATGCACCAACGCCAATGCCTAGGATAAAAAGTAAAATTTCAAGTAGGCTTGAAAGCTTGCTAGCTAAATTTGCAACCACGTCAAAAAGAGAAATTTTAAGCAATGCAATCTCGTTTTTAAATGCGCCAAGCGCGTATATAACGCTAAGAGGCGTATAAACTAGAAGCAGTGCAACACCTATTGACATAACTGAATCGAAGTTATAAAGTAATAAGATCCAATAAAAGCTTAGCGGCTTACCAAGATCAACTACCAAAAGCGCAAGACCAAAGATGATCGCCACTGGAGCGATAAGAGCGGCCGCTTTAAAGTAGCAGTTATCCTTGCCAAATTTATTTGAGATAAGCACAGCAACGATGCCAGCACCTGCACTAAGTCCTGCTAAAAATAGATAAACGGCTATCGGCCAACCCCAGTAAATTTCTGTGTACTGAGCTAGGCTTCCTGACATGTTATTCATGATGTGCTCCTTTTGTATTTGCGATCATCGCAAGTGAAGGTTTTGTGTTTAACTCCGCTTTTGGTAAGTAGTATTTGCTCTCTTTTAATTTCTTTGAAATTTTAGAGTTCTCATCATTTACGTCGCCAAAAGTTAGGGCATTTGTAGGGCAGACGCTAACGCATGCCGGGTCTTTACCCTCTTCTAGCCTGCTCTCATAGCAAAACGTGCATTTGCCTATCTCGCCATCTGGCAAGACGTAGCGAGCGTCGTATGGACAGGCTAGGATGCAGTACTTGCAACTAACGCAAATTCTGTGATCAAGTAGCGTCACGCCATCAGCCGTTTTAAAGCTAGCACCAGTTGGACAAACCTCAACACAAGGTGCATCTTCGCACATAACGCAACTTTGACGTAAAAAGTCGGTCTTTAAATTTGGAAAAGTCCCACTCATCTTCGCATGCACCTGCAAGCGGTAAAGCCCCCTCGGCACGTTGTTTGCACTTCTGCAAGCTACCGAACAGCCTTGACAGCCGATGCATAAATTTTCATCATGTATCATCATATATTTTTTCATTTTCTATCCTTACGCTTTACTTATGCTAACGCCAACATTTGTAACCATAGTCGCAGCCACTGGCCCTTCGGCTGGATTAAGAAGCACGCTTGTATTTAGTCCCACGTGATCTATACTCTTAAGAGCTGGAGTGATGTGCCCAAAGCCGTGATAGATAAAGAGTGTATCTTCCCTAATGCCCTCGGTCACCATGAGCTTGCCCTTTTGCTCGCCAAATTTATTTTTCACCACGACCATATCGCCATTACGTAAATTTTTACGTTTAGCTGTTTTTGGATTTATCCAGATAGGGCTATCACTCATAAGATCATGAAGCGACGGCACCGCCTGAGTGTGGCCATTGGTATGAATAGGTGTTTTGCCGCAAGTTAGACAAAGATCATGTCCGTCAAATGTGTCCATATCTTTATCGTTTAGCGCGCCATATCCTGCAAACTGTGCCTCGACATCAGGCAAAAATAGATCTATCTTGCCGCTTTTTGTTTTAAGCTTAGCCATATCATCCATTAGACCATTTTCACCTACAAATTTAGCAGCGACTGGATATTTAGCGACAAATTTATCGATCATGCCTTTTTCTCTAAATAAAATTCCCGGCTCATCCCACGTGATAAAGCCATCTTTTTCCAGCGCAGCAAGTAAATTTACATCTCCACCAGCTTGCTGCATCCTAAACTCACGTATGTCGTTCCAAGTGTAAAGCTCATCTATCTTCATGCGGCGTGCTAGCTCTCTAAAGATAAATGCCCCGTCCTTAGTGTCGCCAACTGGATCAATAACTTTATTTCTTATCATATAAGCTGGCTTTAGACCTGACTTATCCTCTATGCCCTCGTCGCGCTCAAGGTAGCTACTCTCAGGCAAGATAACATCAGCAAATGTCGCCATATCGTTTAGATAAACATCACTTACCACGATAAAATCAAGCTTCTTCATCGCCTCTATACTCTTCATCGTCTCAGCAACGTTTATTAGGTGATTAAAGCGGATGTTAAACCAACCTTTTATGGCGTATGGTTTCTCGTTTAAGATAGCGTTATCTATATCCATCAAAACGCCGTGTTTTCTGCTTACAAATTTATGCGCTCCAGCCTCGCCAGCAAAGTCTAGTCTAGTGACTTTTGGCACTTTAAATTTATCATCTGGGTTTTTAAGGACTGGGAATTTATCCTCGCCAACTAGTTTGTTAAAGGTCTTTGCATTTTTGCCACCAAAAAGGCCGCCTTTGACCTCCCAGTTGCCCATCATCGCATTTGCCACCATGATGGCTTTTGTCCTCATATATTCAGCTCTTGTGGTAGTTGTCTTGTGACCAAAGTCTATGATAACTCTTGGAGCAGCTTTGTAAATTTCATCAGCGATGCGTCTGACATCACTTACTTTTATGCCAGTGATGCTCTCTTGCCACTCAGGCGTTTTACCCTCGACGCTCTTTACGATCTCATCAAAGCCAGTTGTAAATTTCTCAATAAATTCTTTATCGTAAGTGCCATTTTGTATCCAAGTGTTGATAAGTGCTAGAACAAAGGCGAGATCGGTGCCAGGTTTAACTGGTAGCCACTCATCAGCCTTTGAAGCTACAACGCTAAATCTTGGTTCAAGCACGAGCAACTTTGTATCTTTGCTGGCTGCAAATTTAGCAAGCTTTTTTGTATCAGCTATGACGATACCCTCAAAGAGGTTGTGACCAAAATTTACAACATATTTTGCATTTGCAAAGTCTCTTTTTAGCTTAGCGATACCATACATCTACTCGCAGACCATTTGGTAGGTTATCGGGCAGCATGAAAAGTGTGAAAAGCAGTTTGGCGAGCCGTAAGCTGAGGCAAAATTTACCATCAGCTTGTGCGTTTGTGAGCTTTTACAGGTAAATACAAAGCTTTCAGGGCCATACTTTTGCTTGATATCAAGCATCTTTGAAGCGACATAGTCAAGTGCCTCGTCCCAGCTAACCTCGCGCCATTTATTCTCACCTCTCTCACCAGCTCTAATTAACGGCTTTTTGATCCTATTTTCATCATAGAGCTGACTAAGACCTGAGCCACCTCTTGCACAAAGAGAGGTTGCCGTGCCACCAGCTTTTGGATTGCCACTTAAGAAGTGAACTTTGCCATCAACGACTTTTGCTTCGATAGGACACCTTGAAGAGCACATCTCGCAAAAGCTACGGACGTACTTCTCATCTTGCTTTGCAGCATTTTCTAAAGCACCACCCGGTAAGGACGATGCAACCATACTAACTCCAGCACCGAATTTTAAAAATTCTCGTCTATTTAAGCTCATCTTTCTCCCTTTAAAGATATTTGCCTTTAGTTATTCTAGTATTTAAAGTTGAAAATAAAATTAAATTTTACTTAATATTTATATTTAGATTTTTAGTTTTAAAAAATAGGTATTCTAATATCAAAATAAGTAAAATTATAAAAAAGATAAATTTAATTAATATAATTTTTAACGCGATCTTATAAAAATTTTGAATATAAAATTATGATTAAGGATTTTGAATAGAAATTAAAAATTTTAAAGAGATTTAAAAAGCCGAGAAAGATCTCGGCTTAAGTTTGATTTAAAATACTTATAAAAGTATCGGAGCTATCAAAAATCCAAGTGCAACAGAAAAAGCAATAGCTAGAACGCCTGGAATAAAAAAGGAGTGGTTAAATATATATTTACCTATCCTAGTTGTTCCAGTATCATCCATTTGAACGGCTCCAAGAAGTGTCGGATATGTTGGCAATACAAACAATGCTGAAACTGCAGCAAATGATGCAACTAAAATATATGCGTCACCGTTATTTGCAGCAGTTAAACCAAGTGCGGCTATAACTGTAGGAATAAGTGCCTTTGCGGTAGCAGCTTGAGAATAAAGAAGCATACTAGCAAAAAATAGCGCAACAGCTAGCATAAATGGATAGTCTTTAACAAAATCGCCGGCAAAATTTTTGATCGCATCGGTATGATTTACCACGAAAGTATCTCCAAGCCACGCTACACCTAACACGCAGACGCACGCAGTCATACCACTTTTAAATGTAGCTGTATTAAATAGCTTATCGACTTTGACACCACAAGTTAGTGTGATTAAAGTAGCGATAACTAGCATAAAGCTCATAATAGCGTTATCTCTAGTTAATACCAACGTCTTTGTAGGCTTATCTGGATCTTCTACATATTTTACATTAGTAGTTGAGTCAGTTTTGACTTTTATATCTTTTGCGACTAGTTCATTAAATTTATCTGGACTTTTGGTCTCATAAATCTTTTCATAGCCTGTTACATAGCTTGGTTTTATCCAGCCTACATTTTTACTAATAGCAGTAGCATATAAAACGACAGAGATAACGCCAACTAAGAATATTAAAACAGAAAGTTTAGCTCCTTTTGGAAGCTCTTTTTTCTCTTCAATTTTAACATCTTTGATTAGCCCTTCTTTAAGTCTTCTTTGATACTCTTTATCGCTACTTAGATCAAGATTATAAAATATATTTATAACAAGAGCTGTTAGCATACAACCAATAAAAGTTGTAGGTATCCAGATAGCTAATAGTAATGGATAGCTAATGCCAAGTCCGCCCAAAGCATGCTCACCAGCCATAAATACAACCGCTGCTGAAACTGGGCTTGCAGTAATGGCTATCTGACTAGCAACAACAGCTATACTAAGAGGTGCACTAGGCTTAATGTTTTGTGTCTTTGCAACTTCGGTAATAACTGGAATCATAGAAAATGCTGTGTGTCCAGTACCGGCAAATACAGTTAGCAAGTAAGTGACAACTGGGGCTAAGAAATTTATGTATTTTGGATGTTTTCTTAGTATCCCTTCAGCTATTTGTACCAAATAATCAAGACCACCAGCTACTTGCATCGCTGTAATAGCAGCTATAACGGACATGATGATTAAAATAACATCCCAAGGTATACTACCTGCTTTTAATCCAAGTCCTAAAGTTAAAACTACGACGCCAATACCACCAGCATAACCAATAGCCATACCGCCTAGTCTAACACCCAAGAATATCGCACCAAAGAGCACGATCAACTGTAATATCAATGAAATATCCATTGAAAACTCCTCTATTAAATTTTATAACTAAAATTTTTACTTAAGCGTGCCAGAATTTTGACACGCTTTTAATAATACTTTGCTTAAATTTTTACCTAACCATACTTGGATTTAGCATATTTTTTGGCTCTAAAATTTTATCGATCTCTTCTTTGCTTAGATAGCCTCTCTCTAGGCAGATATCACCAACTGCTTTACCTGTTTGAAGGGCTTCTTTAGCGATACTTGCAGATTTTTCGTAGCCAATGTATGGGTTAAATGCTGTTACGATACCAACTGAGCCTAGAACTGATTTTAAGCAAGCTTCAGGATTTGCTGTTAGTTTTCTTACAGCTTTTTCAGCTAGTGTTTTCATCGCATTTTCAAGGATAAATATAGAGTTAAATAACGCATAAGCGATGCCCGGCTCAAACGCATTTAGCTCAAATTCGCCTCTTTCTGAGCAAAGCATGATAGTTACGTCGTTGCCGATTACCTCGTAGCATGCCTCGCCTACGACCTCTGCGATAACTGGGTTTACTTTGCCTGGCATGATTGAGCTGCCTGGTTGCATTTGCGGTAAATTTATCTCGCCAAGACCGCATCTTGGACCTGAGTTCATCAAACGAAGGTCGTTTGCGATTTTTGAAAGTCTAACAGCTGCAGTTTTTAACGCACCACTTACGTGAACGAAGTCTGCTGTATCTTGTGTAGCTGCGATGAAATCATCAGCCTTTTTGAAATCAACACCAGTGATATCTTTTAACTTTTTAACAACTACATTTTTATAATCAGGGTGGCAGTTAATACCTGTACCAATCGCAGTTGCACCCATATTTAGATATGTCATTGACTCGCGTGCAGCTGTGATCTTTTCGATATCGCTTTTAATGTAGCTTGCAAATGCGTTAAATGTATTGCCAAGTGTTGTAGGAACTGCGTCCTCAAGCTCAGTTCTACCCATTTTAATGATATCTTTAAAATCTTTTGCTTTTTTATCAAGTTCATCTTTTAGTAGATTCATCGCAGCAAGCAAATCAGTAAGTTTTGCGTAAGTTGCTACTTTTATTGAGCTTGGGTAAGTGTCATTTGTGCTTTGTCCAAGGTTTGTATGATCGTTTGGATGGATGTATTGATACTCACCTTTTTTATGACCCATGCTCTCAAGCGCGATGTTTGTAATAACCTCGTTTGCATTCATGTTTGTACTTGTTCCAGCACCACCTTGGACCATATCAACCACAAATTGATCTAAAAACTCACCAGCTATTACTCTATCAGCGGCTTTTGCTAGCGTATCAGCGATCTTAGGATCTAAAACGCCAACTTCTTTATTTGCAAGTGCAGCTGCTTTTTTGATTTGTGCAAATGCTTTTACAAAGTATGGATACTCTTTTAATGTTCTACCACTCATGTGGAAGTTCTCAGTAGCCCTAAATGTTTGGACACCATAATAAAAATCGTTAGAGATTTCCAACTCACCTATAAAATCGTGTTCTTTTCTGGTTGCCATAACCATTCTCCTTATAAAAAAATGTATTAATGAAATTATATAGATATTTAATATTTTAAATATTAATTACTACTTTATTTTTTTAAGCTTTGGCTTTTAGCCTAGATAAAACGACTTTTGAAGAAAAATTTATAGTAGCTTTTAAGCTA
>NZ_CABPVR010000009.1:17062-41520 GCF_902460875.1 Campylobacter concisus
AGCTCTTACTTGTCCGTTCGACTTGCATGTATTAGGCACGCCGCCAGCGTTCACTCTGAGCCAGGATCAAACTCTCCATATTAATTACCTAGCAAAATTTATTTGATAGGATTTTATTATGAAGTTTTTAATCAAAAAACTTTTAGTTTTATTTATTAGTTTGTCTAATCTATTATAAATTATAAAATAATAGACTGGCTCAATCGATCACTTGTTTAGATTTCAAAGATTGACTAATAGTTTAACAATTGTAAGTTAAAAGAACAACGATAAAAAGAAAAGGCTTTATTAACCAGTGAAGTTAAAGGTGGTTTCTCGTTTCGTGAGCTGGAATTATATACGAGTAATACTTAAAGATAGTTGAAATAATTAGGGAATTTGAGAAAAATTTGTTTGTTACTTTAAAATTTTAAAGTATGTATTTTTATTAGTGGGTTTAAGGGTTTAGTTTATATATGCGTATCCACTTCTTTTTTCTATATTTATAGAGGCTACATTATTATTTTTATCTGTTAAAACTATCTTGCAATCGCCTTTTAAGAGTCTTGAATAAGGCCTTTTTGCTCCTTTATTGCCAGTAACACTTACCACTCTCATGGGCCTACCTAATTCGTCAAAATCAATGGTTTGTATTTTGCCTTTTCCGCAACTACCGACAAATTTAACTGATTTTATGCCATATTTTTTCTCGATATTTAAATCTGTATTAATTTTATTGCAATAAGATTGTGGAATGCCTCTCCAGCCCGCACTTAAGAATTTATTTGATTTTTGTGTATCAATGGCAACCTCTTCTTTGGAATTTAAGTTGCCACTAAATTTATTACCACTACCTCTTTTATCATAAAAAATACTATATTTCCAAGATTTAACCCCATGCTCATCTACTGAGCACTCTTGCAAACTAGTATCATTAATAGCTATCCCCCATCTCATTTTAAACCAAAATTTTTCATTTTCTGAATGTACAAATTTATCATCTTGCATGGCAAGGTGCTGGGCATACCTTATATGCGTTAGCATCTGTGTAGCTGCCTCTCTAGCTCCATTTATTTCTAGCCTTGGTATGATCATTGCTGCAAGTATGCCAACGGCAATGATTACAAATATAAGCTCTATTACAGTAAAACCCTTATTTTTATGCATCTACCTGCCTCTTACGTCAAAATTTGCAATTACTTTTCCCATTTTTTCTATGCAAAATTTTGATTTTCCATCTAGATCGGCGCTTACTAATAAATTTTTAGACTCATCTCTTACATCTATACCATAAAATTTAAGTCTTAATGCAAGCTTTTTATTATCAGTGTATAAATCCTTAATTTCCGCTTCTTTTAATTTAGCAGCAAGCTCTTTTACAACATCAAATTTATAGACAAAATGCTTTGTTGGGTTATCCAAAAATAGGTAAAAAATTTGATTAAATACAATCATAGACCAGTTTAAGGCTAAAAAAAGCATCACTAAGGTCGTACAAATTTTATAGCCTTTTCTAAATTTTGGCAATCTTACACGATACGAATTAAAAAATACTCTTACCATAAGTGGCGTTGCGATCACGCAAAATGGCAAGAACTGCTCAAGCTCCAGTCTTTGGCGCACTGAGACTATCATACAAAAGCAAAATGAGCAAATGGCGATAAACCACAAAAGATCTTTTTTCTCTTTAACCCAAATTCTATAAATCGTATAGACAAAAAAGATGAAAATAAACGGCGAAGAAACAGCGGCAAAGATACCAAAAGTATCGATAAAGTGTCCACTTGGCCTACCATTTGTATCAAAACCAAAAAAGTAAAGCGTGAGTAAAAATAAAATAGCACTTAACCAAGCAAGTGGCGGCTTCCTTTTGTAAAGTGCAAATATAAAAAATCCTACGTAAAATATCAAAAAATCGCCATCTATAAAAAAAGAAAGACAAAAAAATGTTACAAATAAAATTTTATTTTTAATATGGAAAAAGTATATACATAGAAGCGCCAGCATAACGCAAAGCCCAGCATTATTGACAATAAGAGCTGAAGCTATCGTGCCAGGAAGCAAGATAAAAAGCAATACTGCAATAAGTCTGTCAAACTCTAATTTAATGTAAAATTTGCTTACCTTATACATTAAAACGACGCTTATGACATGAAACGCGATCATCACAGATCTTAGAGCAATATCTGTTTGACCAAAAATTTGAACGCTTAATTTTAAAACATGGCTAAGAAAATTTTGTTTGTTAAAAAAAATTTCAGCTTCACTGTAACTTATGCTAAGAGAATTTGCCGTATAAAGCAAAAATATACAATCAATCAAACATATCAAAAATACGCTAAAAGCGACATGATGTCCAACAAATTCTCTAAATTTATCTAGCAAAAATTTTCCTTAAATATGTATATCCCAAAAAAACTCGATCCAATCGTGAGCCTCTTTTACCTTAAAGTCTGGCAAAAGCAGAGCTTTCTCTTTATAAAAGACGGTCGCTATTTTTATATCTAAATTTGGATAACGCTTAAGCAGCTCTCTTTTTATCTCGACCATGCTCTCTCCACTATCGATGATGTCATCGACGAGCAAAATTTTAGTGTATTTGCTAAGATCTGGCACGTTAAAGATATTAATCGTATCAAGTTTATTTGTATCTTCATAATGGATAGAATTTAGGGTAAATAAATTTCTATTATTAAGCGCAACAGCTAGCGAGTGGCCAAGCGTTAGACCGCCTCTTGCCACAGCTAGTATCACCTCTGGATCAAACTCATCTTTTATCTGTTTTGCCATCTTTTTAGTATCAACAGCAAATTCATCGTAGCTATAAAATATCATTTTTCATCCTTATCAATGCACTAAAAATACGATAAAACTAATGAGTGCTAGCACGACTACACCTAAATTTATATCGCTAAATTCTCTCTTTATGAGCTTAACTATTACGTATGACATAAAGCCAAATGCAAGGCCGTTTGTGATCGAGTAAGTAAGTGGTATGAGCACAACTATGAAAAATGTCGCAACCGCAATGGCTGGGTCTTTAAAATTTATACTAGCAAGCTCAGCAAACATAAGCACGCCAACCATCACAAGAATAGGATATATGGCATTGCCAGGGATCGCTTTAAAAAGTGGCAACATAAATAATGTAAGTATAAATAAAAGTCCGCAAAATACAGCTGTTAGACCGGTCCTGCCGCCCTCTTCTACACCGCTAGCACTCTCTACAAACGATGTGGTCGTACTTACGCCTACAAGCGAGCCAGCTGCGGTAGCAATAGCGTCAGCTTCAAGAGTTTTTTCAAGTTTTACGACGCCATCTTTTTTGTTTTCATCAAAAATTCCAGCCCTCGTGCCAACGCCAGCTAGCGTACCTATCGAGTCAAAAAGATCAGTCACGAAAAATGTGATAACAACTGGCAGCAAGGCTAGACTAAGCGCGCCTTTTATATCAAGCTCTAAAAAAATCGGAGAGATAGAGGCTGGAGTTGAGAAAATTTCTGTTGGATGAGGAGCGATACCAAGCACCCAAGCTATCACTGAAGTAGCAAGCACAGCTAGAATAAACGCGCCCTTTATCTTCCACGCCCAAAAGCAAATAACTAAAAATAATCCCAAAACGCCAAGAAGTACGTTTGGATCTTTGAAATTTCCTATACCAACCAAAACTGCGTCGCTATTTACGATAAAGCCCATTTGCTGAAACGCCACAAAGCTGATAAATGTGCCTATGCCCGCACTTATCGCTCTTCGTAGGTCAAGTGGGATGGATCTAATTATCCACATTCTAAAATTTGTAAAAGATAAGACAACAAATATCACGCCGCTTAGAAAAACAACGCCAAGAGCCGTTTGCCAAGGTACTTTCATGCCGATGCAAAGACCAAATGTAAAATAAGCATTAAGTCCCATACCAACACTCATCGCAACTGGTGTGTTCGCCCAAAGACCATTTAATATCGTAGAAAAGATGGTAATTAGCGCAGTTGCCGTGATTAGTGCCTCATAAGGCATACCAGTTTTGCTCATAATGATCGCATTTACCGGCACGATATACATCATCGCCAAAAACGTCGTAAGTCCCGCTCCAAATTCCTGCTTCACACTCGTTTTGTTTTGTGCTAAGTCAAAAAATTTCACCCCAAGCTCCTTTTAGTAAATTTTAAGTTCGTTATATAAGCTATCACGCTCAACTGGCGTAAAACCAGATGTTTTAATAAGATCGCAAAATGTCTTTAGTGTAACGCCGTTCGCACTATTTGCGCCAGCTGCACTTTGGATGCTCTCTTTTTCTATCGTGCCATCAAGATCATCGGCACCAAATTCCTGAGCGATCATCGCTAAATTTAGCGTCGAAGTGGCCCAGTACGCCTTTATATGCGGGACATTATCAAGCACTAGACGTGAGATCGCCAGAGTCTTTAAAATTTCAGCTGATCCTAGAAATTTCACATCTTTTAAGTAGTTATTTTCTCTTTGATAAACTAGTGGGATAAACGCGTTAAATCCGCCAGTTTCATCTTGCAAGTCCCTAATCCTTAGCATATGATCGATCCTATTTTCACGGCTTTCTATGTGTCCAAAAAGCATTGTTGCATTGCTTTGTCTGCCTTCGTCATGCCACATTTTATGGATCTTTAGCCAATTCTCGCTACTTACCTTGCCTTTGCAAATTTTAGCCCTAATCTCTTCATCAAAAATTTCAGCCCCACCACCTGGCATGCTATCGACGCCGTATTCAAGCATCTTCTCTATCACTTCTTCATAGCTTAAGCCGTAATGTCTTGATAAAAAGTCGATCTCAGCTGCCGTCATCGCTTTTACGTGAAGTTCTGGATGAGCTGTCTTTATCTTTTTAAAAATTTCTAAATACCACTGCCAGCCACTTTTTGCGTTATGAGCTGATACGATGTGTATCTCTTTTACGCCGTGGCTTACGCTCTCATCAACGATCTTTAAAATTTCTTCGTGGCTCATTAAGTATGGATTTGGATTTTTTCTGTGAGCCGAAAATGCGCAAAATTTACAAATATCAGCACAAATATTTGTTGGATTGATATGGCGATTTACATTAAAAAAGACCTTTTTGCCGTGCAGTTTTCTGCGCTTTTTGTCGGCAAATTTAGCCAAGGTAAAAAGATCAAGCTCATAAAGCGAAAAAGCCTCTTGCTTGCTTAATCTCTCGCCACTTTCTAGTTTTTGTAATAGATTCATTATTTATATCGTCCTAAAGCTGAACTTAAGGCTTCATTATAGGCAAATAAAGCTTTGTTTTTGCAAAAATTATGTAACATTTGCCAAGATATTTTTAACAATGGAAACACTAAATGCTAGCTGATAAAAGTACCAAAAATAGCGATAATTATTCAAAGATCAAAGAGAAATTTCTTGATTTTAAGGCAAATTTACCAAAACATTTTCAAAAAAATCAGGGTAGAAATTTTGCAAATTTTTTAGCCAAAGAATATGATGATTTTATAAAATCTTATTTAAATGAAACTATGCGAGAATTTTTTGATGATTTTGTACCGCAAAATGACAGCTTTGCCTTTAGTGTTTTAGCTACTGGAAAATACGCCCAAACTCTACTTAGCGCAAATAGTGAGCTTGAAATCTTACTAGTTTATAAAAATTTAAAAGGCTACAACATAAAGAATTTCTTAAAAGAATTTAGCGAAATTTTAAGTAGCTCTGGAATAAATTTTTATATAAAAAGCGCTGAAATAGATGAAATTTTTACAAATTACAAAGACGATCTCAAATTTAAAAGCGAAACATCGCAAGTCCGATATATCTGTGGTTCAAAAAGTCTCTACCGCTTAGTAAAAAGCGAGATCATAAAATTAAAAGAATTTGATAAAAAAGCCTTTTTAAACTACCATTTAAAGGTATTTTTGCCATTTTCTAGCATCAGCTACTTAGCCCAAGAGCCAAATCTAAAAAGTGGCTTTGGCGGGATAGATGAAATTTATCACCTAAACTGTATACTAAACTGCCTTGATAGCGACATTTCAGTTAGATCACAAGCCCTAAAAGTGATGAATGAAAAAGAGATCGCTAGCTTTAACCTAAATGTAGACTTTTTACTAAGCCTACTAACCACCTTAAATTTGACGCAAAATTCTGATACTTTTAGCGCTTCAAGCGTTGAGATCACGACAGATTTCATGCAAACAAAGTCCAAAAAGCTTCAAGATAACGAAAGCGTTATTAGCCAAAAAATGCTAAGCTCGATGAATAATGTCGCTATTTATTCGAGGTTTATCGTCGCTTCTCTTTGCAGGCCATTTTTTAAAAGTGAGCTAAATTTTGATCAGAGAAAATTTGCAAGGCTAAAAAATGGCTTTTACGAGATAAATGGCGTTATTTACGTGCCGCTTCATAAAAAGCCAGCTCTCATTGAAAATCTAATAACCGAGCTTTTAGAACTAAAAGATGTTGATTATAAATTTGATATAAGTGCGATCTTTTACATCAAGCGAGCCATCATCACAAAAAGTGGCTTAGAGCGTGCTATAAGTGAGTTTAAGAAGATATTTTTAAGAAAAAATTCCTACGCTATTTTAAAGTCATTGCTTGATGCGCAAATGATACAAATTTTAATAAAACCAATGGAACACATCAGCCAGCTAGCTCAGTACGACGGCTATCACGAATTTACGGTCGATGAGCATAGCATTTTAAGTGTAAAATTTCTTGAAAATATAAAAGATAAATTCATAAAAAATCTCTATACCGAGCTTTGCTTGGAGGGTAAAACAATGCTAAAGATCGTGACTTTAATGCACGACGTTGGCAAGGGGCTTGGCAAAGATCACGCAAATATCGGCGCAAATATCTTTAGAGCCTACGCAAACAAGCTAAATTTAAGTCAAAAAGCCGTAAATATCGGCGTCATCTTGATAAAATACCACACGCTAATGAGCAACGTCTCAAACAGAGAGGACATTTATTCCCAACGTGTTATATTTGCTTTTATCTCAAAGCTTGGCGACAAGCAAGTTTTAAAACTGCTTTACATCCTTAGCTACTGCGTGATAAATGCGACAAACGAGAAGCTCTATAACGCCTACACAGCAAAGCTTTTAAGGGAACTTTATGAAATTTCTCTTAGTGCATTTAGCGATGAAAATTTACTTGACGAAGCGACAAGGCGCGTAAAAAAAGAGCAGTCTATAAAACGAAATAGCGAGTTTTTGGCGCTTGAACCAAGCTTGCAAGAGAAAATTTTTAAAATCACATCAAATCTTGTCTTTATAAAATATAGTGCGAGTGAGATCATAAATTTAAGCAAGGTTGCAGATAGCTTAGATGCGACAGAAATTTTTATAAATAACTCTAAAAATTTAAGCATTCAGATCTATACAAAAAAGAGCCTAAATTTAAGCGCCCTGCTCTATGAATTTGCCAAATTTGACCTAGCATATATGGAAATTTTTGAGCTATTTGAGAAAAAATTTTATATCAGGCTTGATTTTAACCAAAATGTTAAAAAAGAGGAGCTTGAAATTACTAAAAATTTAGCTCTAAAATCCCTAAATAGCGAGGTTTTAAAAGAGCCTTTGAAACCAAACATTAACAAAGATGAGATAAACTTCGAGCTAAATCACTCAAAAGATTACGCCAAACTTAGCATCAACGCAAAAGATCAGCGCGGGCTAATGGCTTATGTGATGAGTGTTTTTGATAGGCTTCATTTTCAAGTCACGAGTGCTAGAATCCAAACGGTCAAAAATAGAACAAGAAATCTCTTTTTGATTGAGAAAAACGAGCGACTTGAGAGTAAAGGCGAAGAGATATTAAATTTATTAATAAGCGAGTAAAAAATGTGTGGAATCGTAGGATACATCGGAGATAAAGAGAAAAAAGAGGTCATTTTAAGCGGTCTAAAAGAGCTTGAGTACCGCGGATATGACAGCGCTGGCATGGCTGTGATGAGTGATGGCAAAATCGACTTTTTTAAAGCGGTCGGCAAGCTTGAAAATTTAGCCCTAAAAACAAAGGACTTTACATCAACTGGCTTTGGCGTGGCGATAGGTCACACACGCTGGGCAACTCACGGAAAACCAACTGAGATAAACGCTCACCCGCACCTTGGCGAGCACTCATTTGTCGTTCACAATGGCATCATCGAAAACTATAAAGAGCTTAAAGATGAGCTTGAAGCAAAGGGCGTGAAATTTGTCAGCCAAACCGATACTGAGGTGATCGTGCACCTTTTTGAAGAAATTTTAAAAGATAAAAAAGATCCATTTAAAGCTTACGAGGCAACTATCGCGAAGCTTAGAGGCGCATACGCAACGCTACTTATCACTAAAACTGCGCCTGATAAGATATTTTTCGCAAAAGACGCCGCTCCTATGGCGATAGGAAAGAGCAATGAAAAAGAGCTATATTTTGCTTCATCTGACGCTCCACTTATTGGCAATGCAACAGAAGTGGCATATTTAGATGACAACAATTACGGCTATGTGAGCTTAGACGAGATTGCCGTTTTTAAACACGGCAAAAAGGCAAGCATAACCTTTAACGCTCTGCCAAAAGACAAAAGCTATGCCCAAAAAGAGGGATATACATTTTTCATGGAAAAAGAAATTTACGAGCAAGGTGCAGTCGTATCTGAAACCATCATGGGCAGAGTTAAAAACCACAAAGTCACCCTTGAAAATTTAGACGATGAATACCTAAAAGGTATTGATGATATCGTGCTTTGTGCGTGCGGTACGAGCTACCATGCAGCACTAACCGCAAGCTATCTTTTTGAAAGGCTTGCTAAAGTTAGAACAAAGGTCGAAGTAGCTAGCGAATTTAGATACAGAAAGCCTTATCTAAACAAAAACTCACTCTTTATCGTCATCTCACAAAGTGGCGAGACAGCCGACACTCTTGAGGCACTTAGGATCGCAAAAGAGGCTGGGCTAAAGACGCTTGCGATTTGTAACGTCGATAACTCATCTATCGTTAGACTAGCTGATAATACGCTTCTAACTCGCGCTGGCATCGAAAAAGGTGTGGCAAGCACAAAGGCCTTTGCAACGCAGATCATCGTGCTTTGGATGCTAGTACTTCAAATGGCAGCAGCAAAAGAGTCTATCAGCAAAAAAGAGCTTGATCACGAGATCAAAACGCTTCTTCACATCCCACAAATTTTAAATATCAATAACTCTCTTCAAGAGAAGCTTCACCGCCTAAGCAAGCACTATTTGCATGGTCATGGCTTCTTTTTTATCGGTAGAGATATTTTCTATCCACTAGCACTTGAAGGTGCGTTAAAACTTAAAGAAATTTCATATCTTCATGCCGAGGGCTATCCATCAGGCGAAATGAAACACGGCCCTATCGCACTTGCGGACGAGAAGCTATTTACGATCGCTTTAATGCCTAGTAATTTATTATATGAGAAGACAAAAAGCAACGTCGAAGAGCTTGCCGCAAGAGATGCTTACATACTGGCGATAAGCCCACTTGAGTTTGAGCTAAGCGATGACTACGTAAAAACAAGCGCGCAAGATCACTATATGAGCGAATTTTTTGAGATGATGCTTGTACTTCAGCTACTTGCACTTGAAATTTCTGTTAGACTTGGCAACAACGTCGATATGCCAAGAAATCTTGCAAAAAGCGTGACTGTCGAATAATTTAGCTAGCCAGCAAACACTGGCTAGTTAAATTTTATTTGATATTTTGCATTAGATTTTATAAAATTCTGTTCTTGCAAGAGCGCAGCCCGTCTAAAATTTATCTAGCTTTAGTTTAAAATTTTATACTTTACTATGACAATAAAAAATGGTGGCATAGATATCATTTTTGATGTGACTAAAAAACTTAATGAGTTAAGTAAAAAGGATAAGAATATCGCACTGGAGTATGTTGAAATAATGTGCGATATTGAAAATTAAAAAGCAGATATTGTCGATCTTGCTATCATCTTCGCTTTAAGATCAAAAGAGATTTTTAATAAAAGCATTACATACACTAAAGCTTTTTTGTAGCCCATTAAACTAAAAATTTTAAGGCTCAAGACTATTAAATTTTATCTTTACCTAGTATCGTTACCAGCTGTTCTTTGATTCTATCATCAAATTCACTAACACTTATGACACCCCTACTTTCACACATTTTGGCATCATTAACATCGCAGTAGTCACTAAGTGCATTTTTGTATCCGCCCCTTATGCAAGCCTCTCTGTCTTCTAAAAATCCAGCCCCACCAAGGATAAGCACGCCAAGGTCAAAACCTATCTTAAATTTAGCGCTAGCTGAGCTTTTAACCCAGCTTAAAAATATCTCATCGTATCTTAATCCAAGTGCTCCAACGCCATCTGGCACGACTAAGATATCCACACCATAAAGACTTTCAGCATAAATTTCTGGATGAAGCCTGACGCCAAATTCATCGACAATCTCTGGCTTTAGTGCGTAGGTTTTGATGTTAAAACCTTCAAATTTATGCAAAAAGTCATAAATTTTGGCAAAGCTTAGTAGATTTATCTTGTCAAACATCAAAATGCCAACTTTCATGCTAGCTCCTTTTAATGAAGTGCCTCATTTAGCTTGATCGCCCTTTTGCTCGCACTTGCAGTGATCTGACCTGTTTGGCTATTCTGTCTAAAATGAAGCCCATTTAACCCGCCAAGCTCAAGTGCTTTGTAAATTTCAGCTTCAAATTTAAACTCTGGATTTAGTTTGGCTAGCTTTTCGCGCTCGCTGGCCGAGATATAGACTTTTGTGCCCTCAAGCACCGCTATGCCAGCATCCACGATGCAGTTATCTCCAAGAGGTACGCCCGTAACTGAGTTTGCGCCAAGCAAGCAGTGTTTGCCGATGCTTACAGGATTGCCGTTTGTGCCACTTAGCACGCCAAGTATGCTTGCCCCTCCGCCTACGTCACTGCCCTCGCCCACTACGACAGAGCTACTGACTCTGCCTTCAACCATAACGCCACCGGTTGTACCTGCGTTAAAGTTGATATAGGCAGCACCTGGCATAACGACTGTGCCAGGATGCACAGCAGCGCCCATGCGAACCTTGGCTGAGTCTAAAATTCTCGTATTATCCGCTGGAATGATATGGCTTAAAAATCTTGGGAATTTATCCACGCTCACGATCGCTGGATATTCGCCAAACATCTTTAGAGAAATTTCATTTTCTCTTAGCCATTCAAGCTCGATTGGCGTATTTTGGCTAGTCCATGCAACATTTGGTAATACACCAAAAGCTCCATCAAGCACGATCGTCCTAGGTGCGACCTTGCCAAGCGAGATCAAGTAAAGCTTGAGATATACGGCCTCTACGCTAAGTGGTTTTGCATCATCAAATAAAAATACAAGTTTAAATTTATTCTCATTTAGTTCAAGATCATCATCAAATGCCATTTTTACGGCATGTAAATTTTGTACATTTTTATGAGAGCTTATCTCTTTTTCAAAGACGCTAAAGAGCTTGTTGGCTTTTTTCACTACTTTTGGCGTAAGATCAGCCACAAATTCAGAACCATTAAAATCAACCTTAACATCACATTTTTGCAAAGCATAGATATAAGCAGCAGCGCTTAAAAAGCTCTCTTTGTAATTTACAACAGCAAAAGTCGATTGCAAAATTTTATCTGTATTTTTTTGTCCACGATCGATCCTAGCGATACCAAAAGCAAGTGGATCTTTATAGCCATCTTTTTTTCTAAATTCTTCAAAAAATTCCTTAAATTCATTTGCATCTTTAAACTCTTTAGACATCTATTCTCCTTTAAATTTTTTCTTAGTCTAACCAAAAATGGCTAAAAATTTTATGATTTTAAGTACACTAAGATTTTTAAATATTTTTATATTTTTAATAATGATTAATCTTATCATAAAGTAAATTGCAATAAGATTTTGCAAATTTAAAGAAGGGGTTTAAATGTCAAATTTAGTAACAAAACCTAGATTTGCTCTGGCTGCGTTAA
This sequence comes from Campylobacter concisus, assembly GCF_902460875.1. Lineage (GTDB taxonomy): Bacteria > Campylobacterota > Campylobacteria > Campylobacterales > Campylobacteraceae > Campylobacter_A > Campylobacter_A concisus_AA. The sequence continues at coordinate 28,983 of NZ_CABPVR010000009.1, forward strand.
TCGGCCTTGTCGCTGGTGTTGTCTCAGCCTTTGTCAAATGGGGAGCAGAATTCCCACTTCCTCCAAGAAGTCCGATAGATATGTTTAACGCTGCTTGCGGACCAGAGAGTGCCATTAGAGCAGCCGATGCGATCGATTGCTCTAGAAATTTCTTAAATCCGCCTTATGTATTTTTAAGGGATTATTTGGGCGTAGCCGATCCAAATGCCGCCATTTACGAGTTTGCAGGGCATGCGTTTAACTACGTAATGATGACGCATATATTATTTTCGATCGTTTTTGCGGTTGCTTATTGCGTTTTGGCTGAGAAATTTCCAAAGATTACAATATGGCAAGGCTTACTAGTTGGCATTATCGTAAATATCGCTGTTCACGTGATCACATTACCTATTTTGGGGCTTACTCCACCACTTTGGACACTTCCTTGGTATGAGCATGTATCTGAATTTGTCGGCCACATGATATGGTTTTGGTCGATAGAGATCATCCGTCACGACCTAAGAGCTAGGATCACAAAAGAAAAAGATCCAAGTGATTATTGCTGCTGCAACGCATAAATACAAATTTTTGCTGTTTTGGGCCAAAAAACCTAAAACAGCAACCAAATTTATCTCACCATTTAAAAGCAAAAATTTATCCGCGATTAGCACTCCTGGCTAAGCTCTAAATTTTCTAAACGAAGTGACTTTTCACCTTCAAAAATCACCCCTATACCAAAAGGTTCGCAAATATCAAGCGCACCCTCAGCAAATCTCATAAGCCACTGCTTACCGCGTGAATAAAAGGTACATTGTGGCGAGCTAAATGGCAGGTCGCAAACTGGCACGTCAAGCAATTTAAGCTCGTCCTTGCTCAAAAAGTATTTTTGCTTAAGCTCATCTCGTAAAAACGTAAGCGCATCTTTTATGTACCGGTCGATATCCTGAGCGATACGCTGTGCAAGCAAAATTGTTTTATCGTCCACGTCTGCCCCATCTGTGCTAACAAGGCAAAATGGCACTTGCCCAAAAATTTCACTTTCAAGCTTCATCTCCGCATACCAAATAAAGCCATCATCTGTTGCAACTTTTTCAAGTTCGCCAAATTTTAAAGTCATTTTTTATTCTCATTTTTGTGGTTTTGCTACTCTTGCGAAAAAGAGCGAAATTTAAGCAGATTTGTAGTGAGCTAAAATTTATCATCTAAAATAGAGATAGCTTGTAAATTTGCCCTTTTAGCATAAAGCAAAAGCTAAATTTACAAGCAAATTTTCAGTTTTTCTCGCTATTTAGAAGCAAAATTTCTCATCAGTGCCATTGTGCTTGCGCATAGCTTTAAAGTTAGCAAGATTGTCTTTATCTAAAAAGTAATCTTTCTCTTTTTTATTGCGCGCTTCTAGCTTTTCTATGTCTTTTGCAAGGGCTGCTTTTCTATCTTCGTGAGGTGAGCTAAATTCTGGCGAAAACATCGCTTCATAGGCATTTTTCTTAGTCCATTCAAGCGCTTTATCAGCGATCTCTTGTTGCTTTTTGATATCGCAAAACGCATAAGGATTGACCACGTCGCCAACAAGCTTCATAAACGCCCCTATCGTAGCCACCACGTCAGTAAATTTCTCGCCTTCCATGTCTATAACGCCTCTTAGCAAGATCGCGCGATTTTTTGCCGCATAAAACCAAAATACCGCATTATCGCGAAGTCCAAGATCGTATGCGCGAGCTGAAAGAACAAAAAGAGTTATCGGAGAGACCATTTGTGGGGCGTCTTGCACGATCTTTTCAGCCTTTTTAAAGTCCTCTTCTTTGCCACTTTTTAAAAGCTCATCTATCTTGTCATAGACCTTGACGTACTCCACCTTGCCAGCATTTGCTGAGTAGTAAGGCGTGACGTAGATGTCGATACTTCTAACTTTGCCGTCATTTGCAAAGCCACATACCGCTCCAAAAAGTAGCGCCGTAAGCAGTGATAAAATTTTCATTTTAGCTCCTTGGCTTAAAATTTTTATTATTCTAACTAAAAGCAGTTGAAAAGATTAGGATAAATTTAAGAAAAAGTCCGCAAATTTAAAGCGGACTTTGAAGATTAGTTTTTAAAACTATGGATAGGTGCTGGAATTTGTCCGCCACGAGCGATGAAGTCGGCACTTGAGGCCTTATTTATCTTCATAACAGGTGCTCTTCCTAAAAGGCCGCCAAACTCGATCATATCGCCCTCATGGCCTAGAGGTATGATACGAACGGCCGTTGTTTTTTGATTTATAACGCCGATAGCCGCCTCATCAGCGATCATCGCAGCTATGCTCTCGCTTGGCGTATCTGCAGGTATGGCGATCATATCAAGACCAACCGAGCATATCGCGGTCATCGCTTCAAGCTTTTCTAAATTTAATGATCCCGCACGCACCGCAGCTATCATGCCCTCATCTTCTGAGACCGGGATAAATGCACCGCTTAAGCCGCCCACTTGGTTACATGCCATGACGCCACCTTTTTTGACCGCGTCATTTAAGAGAGCAAGTGCAGCAGTCGTGCCGTGCGTACCTACAGCCTCAAGTCCCATTTCCTCAAGCACACGAGCTACCGAGTCGCCCACAGCAGGCGTCGGAGCAAGGGATAAATCGACGATACCAAATTTCACCCCAAGGCGCTCACTCGCCATTTGACCAACTAGCTGGCCAATACGCGTGATCTTAAACGCCGTTTTTTTAACGGTCTCAGCCACCACGTCAAAGCTCTCGCCACGCACCTTTTCAAGGGCTCTTTTTACTACTCCTGGACCAGAAACGCCCACATTTATCACCACATCAGCCTCACCCACGCCATGAAATGCACCGGCCATGAAAGGATTGTCTTCGACTGCGTTTGCAAAGACGACAAGCTTAGCACAACCCATCCGAGATGCTGCCGCCGTCTCTTTTATAATGCGTCCCATATCACGTACCGCGCTCATATTTATGCCAGTTTTCGTTGAGCCGACATTGACACTTGCACATACTTTTGAAGTCTGGGAAAGTGCTTGCGGGATAGAATTTATCAAAATTTCATCGCCCTTTTGATATCCCTTTTGAACTAAAGCTGAAAAACCACCTATAAAATCAATACCAACCTCAATAGCCGCCCTATCAAGCGTCTTTGCGATCATTACGTAGTCTTTTGCGTCCGTTGCGGCGCCGATTATCGAGATAGGCGTCACGCTTACTCTTTTATTGACGATTGGTATGCCTAGCTCAGCAGAAATTTCGTTGCCTACTTTGACTAGGTCTTTGGCTTTAGTGGTGATTTTTGCGTAAATTTTGTCGCAAGCTTTGTTGATGTCAGGATCGATGCAGTCAAGCAAACTAATGCCCATCGTGATAGTTCTGATGTCAAAATTTTGCTCTTCGATCATCGAGATCGTTTCGGTTACGTTTTTGATGTCCATTGTTTTTCCTTAGATTGTATGCATCGCATCAAAGATAGCGGAACTTTGGATATTTATCTTTACTTTTAGGCTCTCTCCAAGTTTATTAAGCTCTTCTCTTAGGACCGTAAAATCCTTATTTTCATTACTTGAAACCACCGCCATCATCGTAAAAAACTCATCTAAAATAGTCTGTGAGATATCATCTATATTTAGTCCAAGCTCGCTAAGCTTTGCTGAGACGCCAGCAACGATACCAACTCTATCTTTTCCGACTACGGTTACGATCGCTTTCATGTTTTCTCCTGTTAAATTTAAATTTTTGATTTGAAGTGCATTTTGGCTCCAAAATTTAAGCCAAGCATCAAGCAAAGCTAAATTTTGGCAGCCAACTTCAAACTGGCAAATTTTAAAATTTGCTCTAAATTTTATCTTTTGTAAATTTTACTTCGAGCAAGCACTCTTGCCGTCATTTACTGGCTGGATCGCTGAGTTATCAGCTCCGCCATCACTATTTATATTTTCTATTACTTCCCAAAGTCTAGCAGCCGCACTCTCGTAGCGTTTTGCAGTGACTGAGTTTGGCTCGTAAAAGCTAACTGGCTTACCATTATCGCCGCCCACGCGAACAGCTGGTTCGATAGGGATTTCAGCCAAAATTTGCGTGTTGTAAGCTTTTGCTACCTCTTCAGTTGTGCCTTTGCCAAAGATGTCATACTCTTTGCCGTTATCTGGGCAGATAAAACCGCTCATATTTTCAATCACACCTGCGATTGGGATGTGGAGCTTCTCAAACATATCAAGCGCACGTTTGCTATCGTCAAGCGCTACCACTTGTGGCGTTGTGACGCAGACGCCTGCCGTTACTGGCACGCTTTGAGCTAGAGTTAGCTGCGCATCGCCCGTTCCTGGGGGCATGTCAAGAAACAAGACATCAAGCTCACTCCAAAGCACGTCTTTTAGCAGCTGCTCGATCGCTTTCATTATCATTGAACCACGCCAGATAAGGCTCATGCCCTCTTCCATCAAGACGCCCATACTCATCATCTCAACTCCATGGCTAAGTATCGGCTTTAGCTTATTTCCGACAACTTGTGGCTGGGTATTTACTTCGCCAAGCATTCTTGGGATGTTTGGTCCGTAGATGTCAGCGTCCAAAATTCCCACTTTTTTGCCTAGTTTTGCCATTGAGATGGCTAAATTTAGCGTTGTGGTTGATTTACCAACGCCGCCTTTTCCAGAGCTTACCATTACGAAATTTTTAACTTGTGGCGCGATATTTTTACCACTTTGAGTGTTACTTTTCTCCTCAGGTATCTTTGGCTGGATCAAATTTAGCACATACTCATTTGAGCCCATGACACGTTTGATGTCCGTTTTTAGCTCGTTTGCAACTTCTGGGCTTGAGCTAACTATCTCGACTTCTATTGTAATTTTATCGCCGATTTCTATATTTTTTACAAAGCCAAAGCTAACTATATCTTTTTCAAAACCAGGATATATAACACCTTTTAGCCTATTTAAGACCTCTTCTTTATTTAACATTTTTCTCCTTTTTCTAGATCTTTTGAAATTTTATATGCACAAAATTTTGGTCCGCACATCGAACAAAAATGAGCGCTCTTAAACACGTCTTCTGGCAAGCTTTCATCGTGAAGTTCTCTGGCCTTTTTTGGATCAAAGCTAAGCTCAAACTGCTTGTTCCAGTCAAACGCATATCTCGCATCACTCATCTCGTGATCCTTTTCTATCGCTCCCGCCTTGCCAAGTGCGACGTCTGCGGCATGAGCTGCTATCTTGTGAGCTACGATGCCCTCTCTTACGTCATTTTCATTTGGCAAGCCAAGGTGCTCTTTTTGCGTCACGTAGCAAAGCATGCTAGCGCCGTGATATGCCGCCATCGTGCCGCCGATCGCTGACGTGATATGATCATATCCTGCACCGATGTCTGAGACAAGCGGTCCAAGCACGTAAAATGGGGCGTCATGGCAGAGCTCTTGTTCGATTTTCATATTATACTCAATTTGATTTAATGGCACATGACCAGGGCCCTCGATCATTACTTGCACATCTTTTTGCCACGCACGAAGCGTAAGCTCTCCAAGCACCTTTAGCTCGCTAAGCTGTGCCTCATCTGTCGCATCAAAAAGGCATCCTGGGCGAAGACCGTCACCAAGCGAGAGCGAGACGTCATATCTTGCGCAAATTTCTAAAATTTCATCAAAAATTTCATAAAATGGATTTTGCCTATTTAACTTTGACATGTAGCTTGCAGTCAAACTGCCCCCGCGGCTAACTATGCCCATTTTTCGCTTTTTGACAAGCGGCAGAAACTCACGCAAAAATCCAGCGTGTATCGTAAAGTAACTAACTCCTTGCTTTGCTTGCTTTTCAAGTATCTCTAAAATGAGCTCATTTGTGATATTTGTAACCTCTTTTGCCTCTTTTAAAATTTCATACATAGGCACTGTGCCAACTGGCACGCTTGAATGCTCGATGATCGCACTTCTAATAGCGTCTAAATCGCCGTCTGTACTTAGATCCATAACCGTGTCAGCGCCAAATTCTAGGCAAATTTCAAGCTTTCTAAGCTCAGCGCAAATGTCACTACTTAGGCTTGAGTTGCCAATATTTGCATTGATCTTTGTCTTTAGCTTTCTGCCTATGCCCATTGGCTTTAAATTTTTATGATTTATATTTGCTGGGATGATGATGCTACCTTTTGCCACCTCATCCATCACTAAATTTTTACTAAGCCCTTCGATCCTTGCCACATAGCTCATCTCTTGCGTTATCTCGCCGCGCCTAGCATAATACATCTGCGTCTTATCTCTCATATAAGGCCTTTTTTGATTTTTAAAAACCTCATTTTAGTCCTTTTTTGATTTAAACTAACTAAATAAGCTTTTAAAAATTTACTTTTTAAAAAGAAATTTTGAAGTTTTGAGATGTATAATTCTGTAACAATTTTCAAAGGAGTTATCTTGCTTGATATATCACTTATAATGCTTGGAGCAGGAAATTCTAGCCGTTTTGAGCTACCGGTAAAGAAGCAATGGCTTCGAATAGGAAGCGATCCACTTTGGCTATTTGCTACTAAAAATTTGAGTAACTTTTACACATTTAAAGAGATAATTGTCGTTAGCAAAGAGTGCAAATATATGTCAAAATTTGCTCCAAATTATAAATTTGTTGATGGCGGTGAAACCAGACAAGATAGCCTAAAAAACGCACTTGAGCTAGTAAATAGCGAATTTGTCCTAGTTAGCGACATCGCTCGCCCTTGTATCTCAAGCGAGCTCTTTCATAAGATCATCGAGGCAGCAAGTCAGGCTGATTGTGTAGTTCCTGCGCTAAAGATCGCAGACACCGCTTATCTTGGCGAAAACGCTATCGATAGAGAAAAGGTAAAACTTATCCAAACACCACAACTCTCTCGCACAGCACTTCTTAAAAAAGCTCTTAGCGGCGGTGAAATTTACACAGATGATAGCTCGGCTATGAGAGCCATTGGCGCAAGCGTATGGCAAATTTTAGGTGATGAGATGGCAAGAAAGATCACTTACAAAGAGGATCTTGCCAAAATTTCTACTTTAAAAGAGCCAGAAAATGAAGTCTTTGTGGGAAATGGCTTTGATGTGCATGAGTTTGAAAAGGGTCGTCCTTTGATTCTTTGCGGCGAGAAGATCGACTATGAGTTTGGGCTAAAAGCTCACAGCGACGGCGACGTAGCACTTCATGCGCTAACTGACGCTATCTTGGGAGCTGCTGGGCTTGGCGATATAGGTGAGCTTTTCCCTGATACGGATGCTAAATTTAAAGATATTAGCTCCATTTACTTGCTTGAGGAAGCTTACAAAAGAGTGCAAAGCGTGGGTTTTGTGCTAACAAACGCTGATATCACGATAATGGCGCAAAAACCAAAAATTTCAAAACTAAAGTCAAAAATGGAGGCAAATATCGCAAAAGCTCTAAATTTAAGCCAGAGCCGCATAAATGTAAAGGCAACGACTACTGAAGGGCTTGGCTTTGTCGGCAGATGCGAAGGGATCGCTGTAATGGCAAGTGCTAGCCTTAAATTTTATAACTGGAAGCAAATATGAAAATTTTAATAGTAGAAAATGAAATTTACCTAGCTGGCTCGATGGCTAGTAAGCTAGCTGATTTTGGCTACGACTGCGAGATCGCTAAAAGCGTAAAAGAAGCATTGAAGTTTGAAAATTTTGATGTAGTGTTACTTTCTACCACACTTCCAGGACAGGACTTCTACCCAGTCATAGAAAAATTTAAAAGCTCTATCATCATCTTACTAATCGCTTATATCAATAGTGACACTGTGCTAAAACCGATCCAAGCAGGTGCGGTTGATTACATCCAAAAGCCATTTATGATAGAAGAGCTAGTTAGAAAGATAAAGCATTTTGAGGAATTTAGAAATTTCAAAAACGAGATCAAAAATTACGAAAGCTATGTAAATTACGCTTTAAAAGAGTATGAAATTTCTAGCTTTGAAGCAAAAAAGATAAAATTTCCACTGCTTTTAAAATCAAGCAAAAGCGGATACAGCGATAAATTTATATTTAGCTACGTAAAAGCTTGCAAATTGCCATTTTTATTTTTAGGCAAAGCCTGTTTCTCTGAGCTTGAAAAGGCACTAGCCAAAAATGGTGATGAGCTAATCTATATGACAAATTTAGAGGAGCTAAAACAAGAAGAAAAAGAGAAAATTTTAGAAATTTGCAAAAAGAAAAAGGTTGCGATCTCAACTAGCGATTTTGCACAAAAAGCACCATTTGATGAGCTTGAACTTTCAGGACGCGATAAAAATTTCAATATCGATGAGATAGTTACGATCGATGAATACATAAAGTACATAATCGTTAATTATCAAGATAAATTCCCTGATACAGAACTTAGCAAGAAGCTTGGAATTTCTAGAAAATCACTTTGGGAAAAGAGAAAGAAATATGACGTCAGCAAGAAAAAATAGCGAAATTTCTATAAATACCGAAGTTTTTGGTGCTTTGGAGCTAATAAAAAATAAAATTCTCTCAGATTACGACTCGCTGATGGATGATGAACAGATAAAAGAGGTGAGTAAGAAAGGCTATTTTAATGGTGAGCCGATGCCGTATTCTTTTGGATTTGCTCCATTTGGCGAGCTAAATCAAAATATTGCCAGCAAGCTTACTCCTGGACAAAAGGTAAATCTAAGTCTTGATGGTAAGATCGTTGGGCACATCAATGTTGCCAAGGTCTTTAAATTTGACGAGAACATGAGAGCTAAAAATATATTTTTAGCAAACGAAGCTAGCAATGATAAAGAGCTAAATTTAGGCAAATACGGCATTAGTGGCGAATTTGAGCTTTATGATGAAAGTATGCAAATAAGTAAAAATGCACTAAACGATCTAATAAAAGAAGATGGCGCTAAAAAGATAACGGCTGTCTTTTTAACGGCTGATCCATTTAATAGAGCTCACGAGCGCCTTGTTAGAATGACTATTGACAAGGCTGATTTAGTAATCATTTTTTTAATACGAACACGCGAAGAAAAGCACGTTGATTACGAGATTAGAAAGCAAGTGCTAGACTATTTTATACAAAATTATTTGCCGATAAAAAAGGTCTTTGTATTTGCTCTAAAAAACACGACTCTTTTTAGCTCACATGCAAACCCAACACTTGAGTGTATCGCTGCTTCAAGATTTGGGGCAAATAAGCTAGTCATCGGACAAAACCACTCAGGAATTGGAATGTTTTTTGATCACAATGAAGCTCATACGATTCTTGATATTTATAAAAACGACCTAAATTTAGAGGTAATCGTGCTGCCAGAACTAGTTTATTGCAACAAATGCAAGACGCTAGTTAGCACCAAAAGTTGCCCACACGGACAACACCATCAGATCAAATATCATCCAGATGTTATCAAGGAGCTGCTATTTAATGGCATTATGCCACCAGCTATTCTTGTGAGGCCAGAAATTTCTGCACTGGTTTTAAGCAAACTCTTTACAAATCGCTTCAAAGACGTGCAAAAGCTTTGCGATGACCTTTTTGTAAATTCAGGACTGCTTGAAAACAAAACTGACCGTGACTTTTACGAAGAGCTTATGAAGCTTTATCAAACATCATCGATGACTTAAGGAAATTTATGCAAAAACTATTTTTAACCTTTTTTGGATTTGGTCTTTTGCCAAAAGCACCTGGCACTTGGGGCTCTATCGCTGGCGCTGTAGTAGCTTATTTTGTGCTTTATTTTTTATCATCAACCACACTTTTTCTAGCTAGCATTTTGCTATTTTTGGTAAGCATTAGCGTTATAGATGATTTTGAAAAAAAGATAAATTCTCACGACGAAAGTTTTATCGTTATAGACGAAGTTGCTGGAGTTTGGCTTGCTATTGCCATTAGCGGAGCTACGATCTCTCAGCTAATACTCTCACTTGTGCTTTTTAGAGTGCTTGATATTAAAAAGCCTTCTATAATAGGTAGGATCGACCGCAATGTAAAAGGTGGCCTTGGCGTAATGGGCGATGATATGGTGGCTGGTTTTTTTGCTGGAATAATTAGCGCAATAATATACGGGGCTGCTATAAAATTTGGCATAACTTTGCCGTAAAAATATAGATTTTTGGCAAAGTTATATTGACTTAAATATCTTTTATATAAATTTTAAGCAAGTCCTAGCTCATTTAAAACAGAACTTAGATTAACCGAGCTACTACTCTTACTATTAAGATTTTTTTGCTTCTCTAGCAGAGCTTGATTAGCAAGTGCTACATTTAGCTCTTTGCGGTAATCACTTAAAATTTTATCCATTATTTTAAGTAGCTCATTTTTTTGATCCTGTGTTTTTGCGGGATCATCTATGCCTAGAAGTTCTGTTAGCTCCTTTTTCTTTTGGGCTATTTTCTCTTCTATCTTGTTAGAATTTAGCTCACTTATAAAACCAACTGCACCGATTTCAGTAAGTCTTTTTTTAAACTGCTCAATCTTGTCTGAAATTTTTGCATCGCTTGCGATCTTATCCATAGCAAGGCTTAAAATTTCATCAAAACTATTTTTTTTATCTTTAGTTTTGCTTGAGCCTGATTGCAATAAATAATCGATTATGTCGTTATTTTGTATCTTCATATATCTCCTTTTACTGTATTGAGATATATTTTATAAGCAAGATTTATTCCTAAAAGTTAATCTCTTTGGCTGTTTTTGCTTTTTGTAAGATAAAACTAGCAAACTCATCACTAAAATTTGGGCACCAAACAACCTTGTAGAAGCTAAAATTTAGCTCTTTTGCAATCTTTGCATACTCAATAACTAGCTCAAAAATGGTCTCAGAGTTATCTATACAAAAAGAGAGTGGATAGATAAGAGCCTTTTTACTCTTGCACTTTGCCAAAATTTCATTTAGTGAAGGCTCTAGCCATTTTACAGGCCCAAGACGCGACTGGTATGCTAAATTTATCTCTTTGAAGTTTAGTCCACTATCTTTTATCATTTTGCTTAAAATTTGCACATGCTCATTTATATGCTTTTCGTAGACATCGCCTTTATCGATAATTTTTTGAGGCAACGAATGAGCCGAAAAGATAAGCTCCACATCGCTTACATCTATATTATTTATGGCTTCATTTATGTGCGAGATTATGATTTTATTATAAATTTCATCATCATAAAATGGCCCGCAAAGCAAAATTTTAGCCTTTATCTCTAGCTCATCTTTTGCTTTTTTAAAATCATCTAAACTTGAAGTTATCGTAGTTTGTGAATGATGAGGATAAAGTGGCAAAAGCACTATCTCATCAAAATTTTCGTATTTTTTAAGCACATCTTTTACAAACGGTGAAGTATAGTTCATCGCAAAATCAACTGCATCAAACTCATTTTGTAAGCTTGAAATTTTATCGCAAAGCTTAGCTGTAAGCTCGCAAATAGGCGATTTGCCACCTATTTGTTCGTAGTTATGCTTAGCCGTTTTTAGCCTACCTTTTGTGATCATAAAAGCTACAAATTTTCTTAAAAATTTATTCTTTATACCCAAAATATAAGGGTCATTAAACATATTTTTTAAAAAAATTTCTACATCAGCAAGGCTATTTGCCCCACCCATATTCAAAAGCAAAAGTACCTTTTTCATCAAAATAGCTCTTTGATTTTTATCGCATCATCAATACTTGAAAGCTCGCTACTTTCGCCGCTTTGGCAAAGATCATAAAAGGCATCGTATTGAGCTTTTATCTCATTATTTATGGGGTCAGTTTTTAAATTCATCTGCCCATTTTCATTGACTCTATGAAGCTTATAATCAATAAGATCGCCAAAATAAACACCTTCTTTGGCGTTTACTTCTATCTTAAAACGCTCTAAAGAGCCACAAAAAGAATCAGTAATACTCACCAAAATTTGATTTTTCATTTTAATGTTTATTCCAACATTGTCGCATATTTTGGTGTTTGTTTTATTTGCCTGAGTATAAAAAAAGCTGCAAATTTCACTATCTACTAAATTTTTCGCAAGGTCTATATCGCAAAGTGAAAGCTCATTTATAATATTTCCCTCACAAAGTGGTTTAAAATGCGCAATTGAAATGCTATAAATTTCTTCTTCTTTTAAAAGTGCCTTTTTTAATGAAACGATAGTTGGATTAAAACGCTCATCAACGCCGGTGCAAACTCTTACTTTATTTACCACTGAGGCATATTTTATCTCTTTTAGTTCACTTACACTTTTAAATATTGGCCTTGAAATCAAGATATTTTGGCAATATTTTGCACACTGACAAAAAGCCTCTACGATCTCATGTTGAGGCAGACAAAGTACGACAGCTTGTGGCTGGGCTACTTCTATAAATTTTTTAAACTCATCAAAAAACGGGGCTCTGCAAGCATCATCTCTATTTTCTTTATCAAAAATTCCACAAACTTCAAATTTGTCAGAACGCCTCAGCTCCATATAGTGCCGCTTGCCAACCAGATTGTATCCAACAATGCCAATTTTGAGTTTCACTAAAGACCTTTTAGTTATAAATTTTTAGGCTATTTTAATTGCAAATCGCTTTTAAACAAATAAATTTATAAAATATATTAAGCAAAAATTAATTTTGTATTTTTTTATAAATTTACAAACAATTTTTAGCTAAAATCGAGCAAAATTT
>NZ_CABPVR010000009.1:43360-51255 GCF_902460875.1 Campylobacter concisus
TATCTCTTTGTCATCTTTGTAGTTTTTTCCGCCTAAAAAGATTAGATAAATAAGTGGTGTAACATAATTAAATCTTAAGAATAGCGCTACGATACAATGAAAAAAGCCGTAGTTATATCTGATACAAACATAAAAACCATAAATTATATAAGCTATCATTAGAATCAAAAAAGCATAGAATATAAAGCCTAAACCAGCATAATCTGAAATATTTAAAAAGCTGCGAACAAAAATAAAAGTACTTACCAAAGCAGGCAATATAATGACTGGAAAAATTAGATGAAGCCCAATTAGGTCAAATTTACTCGTATAAACTTTTATATTATATCTACCTACAGGGATTATCAAAAATATAGGCAATACGATTGAAAATAAAATAAGAAATATCACATACATAGAATCAATATCATAAGAACTCATTTTTATACCAAATTTAATTTTAAGATATTTTAACTACACTTTTTTGAATAAATTTATCTACGATTTTTGCGATTTTCTATGCCAATTTTCTCACTCTCTTCTATTTCGACAATGTAGCTTGGGTTTTTCTTTTTAGCTTCTTTGTCTAAAAAACTAATGAGCTTTGCATCAGAATTTTTATGAGAGCAGATTAAAATTATAAAATTTATATAGTTGTTTGCCTCTTTTGGCATGACTTGGTTATTTTTAGCTGGTATACTAAAATTTCCTACAAAAATTTGAATAAGTTCGAAAAGCTCGTTTTTACTTAGGCTATTATCACCGGCAAGCTTTTCAAGCTTTTCGATTGTTATCTCTTCTTTTTCTAATGCAAGCTCCTTTATTTCGGCGCTATAATCTCTATTTCTTAAAAGTAGATAGATTAACGCGCAAATTGCAATTAATAGCAATACAATAAAGAAAACTATTAGACCTTTTATTAGCATCTAAAGCCTTGAGCAAAGTGAGCGCTTTGTAAATGCTAAAACACTCATAAGCACCATTATTACGATACTAATCCAGACAAAATCAGGCACTGGTAATGGATCTCCTGCTGCATATGAGTGCATGCCAGCTAAATAAAAATTTACACCAAAATAAGTCATAATAATCGACCAATAAGCAAAGAATGAAGCCACCGCAAATGCATACTGGTTGTTTAGCTTTGGAATAAATCTCATATGAAGAACTGCGGCATAAACAAGTATCGAAACTAGTGCCCAAGTCTCCTTGCTGTCCCAGCCCCAATATCTGCCCCAACTCTCGTTCGCCCAAACACCGCCTAGGAAATTTCCAAGAGTAAGCAAGCTAAGTCCTAGTATCATAGCCATCTCATTTATACGGGTAGCTTCAAGAATATTACGAGAAATTTCTGGATTTGGCTTTTTCTTATTTTGTAAAATGATAAGCAATAGTGTAAAGCCACCAAGTAACGCGCAAAGCCCTAAAAATCCATAACTTGCAGTAATGACAGAGACATGTATTGTTAGCCAGTAGCTTTGAAGCACCGGCACAAGTGTAGTGATCTGCGGATCCATCCAGCTAAGGTGTGCAACAAATAATGTAACACCAGCCAATATAGACGTAAGAGCAAGAGCGATAGGGCTACGTTTTGCAAATACGATACCAGAAAATCCTAAAGCCCAAGCGATATAGACCATCGATTCATAAGCATTACTCCAAGGTGCATGCTCAGCAATGTACCAACGAAGTCCAAGTCCGACGGTATGAGCAAGAAAAGCTAGTAAATTTATAATGTATACAACTCTTACGATACCATTTATCTGAACCTTTGGAGCTAGCATTTTGATAAAAACAAAAAATAAAAGCGCAAGGCCAGCCAAAAGATAAACCGGTGTCAATCGCTCAAAAATTTGAATTTTATTAAACAAAATTTCTACATTTATCTTTTCTTCACTTGGCATTACAGCAGAGCCATACTTTTGCTGATAGGCTGAAATTTTATCAAGTGCAGCATCAGCCTTGCTCCAATCATTATCTTTTGTTGCCGCATCAACTGCTGCAAAATACTCTCTCATCATATTGATGACTAGATCGGCCTCTTTAGGCGGAAAGTACATCATTGCACTAGCAGGCGAATACCAAGAGTTTGATGGATCATCTTGTTTTGGAAAAATTTTAAAAATTTCACCAATAAATATCATATAAAAAACATTCAATCTCTCATCGATCTTGATTACGTCTTTATCAAACGTATTGCGCGATCCAGGATGCTTGCGATTAGCAATTTCGGAAAATTTTGTGAGTTTATATTCACTTCCGCCATCTTTTGTGGCTCTAAAAAAATCATTAAAACTTGCATACTTTGCATTTTCATCTATACCAAGCTCTTTTTTTAGCTCCTTACTTTGTCCAAGTGAGATAATTTTTTCACTTCGCCAAAAATCAGGCGTTACCATTATTGAAAGCGTCGCTTGGTTTGAATTTAGACCGCCTATACTCTCGCCTCTGTGAATTTTGTTTAAAACCTCTTTACTAAGCGTATCAAATGGCTTCATTCTACCATCTGAGCTTTGCACAATAAGCCTAGAAAGCTTTTGTGTGTGCTCTTTGCTGATATTAGGTAAAAAGTCTTCAGCCTTTAATGAGCTAAAATTCAAACTTAAAAGCATAATGGCAATAATAGCAACAACCTTTTTACCACCTTTTGTTGATTCATTATCTATTAACTTAGCTAGTTTTCTAAAGCGGCTACCAGGATTTACAACATTTAACACAAATCCAAGCCCAAGTAGAAAATAGCCGATATAAGTTGGTATCTTGCCTGGATCTTTATTGACAGAGAGAATCGTTCCTTTTTCATCTGTATCGTATGAACTTTGGAAAAATCTATAACCATCATAGTCAAGCACGTGATTCATATAAATTTTATAGTCAAGCCCCGATATGTTTGTATCGTCTTTTACAATAACTTCACTTGAATAACTCATAGGCGAATTTGAGCCGGGATATCTTTTAAGCTCAAAGTCTTTTAAGTATAGGCTAAACGGAAGTTTAACTTGCTGTGCTCCCCACAAAGCGTTAAATTTTTGTCCAGCCACAGCCAATCGTGAAGGCTCTGTTAGGTTATAAAAAATATGCATCTCTTTACTCTCGCCTTTATAATTTAATTCAGCTATCAAGGCGTTGAATTCGCTATCTTTTATGCTAACTAGCTTTCTTGAGGCATGAGCTGAAACTAATCTTGGAGCAAAATTTATATTTGAAATAGTATAAAGACTACCCATGCCAAAATCACTTACGCTACCAGCTTTTAACTCAGTTTTTGAACTATCACTCATTGTAAATTTTGAAAGATCAGTATTTGAAGTAACTGTGAAATTTCCGTCCACTAATTTAAAAAGCACATATTTTTTACTCTCATCCGGCTTAGCATTAAAGATAAAACTAATATCTGCAACTCTTGCTTCCTCTTCTTCTAACAAGAAAATTTCTTCACTTTCACTCTCGTTTGAAACCACAAATTCCACTACTGGTTGCCCATTTTTATCATCCACAAACTTATAGCTTGCATTTGGCACAAATTCTTTAAATTTTAAATTAGCTTCATTATCTGCTATTTTTAGCTTTAGATCAAAACCTTTTTTTGCATCAGAAATTCCTAGTGGCAAAGCAGCGTTTATCTCTTCTCCATTATCATTTAATGCGGTTAAATTTAAATAGGATATTTTTGTCGTAACGATATTTGACTGAGTTTTTTCTCTTATATGCATATCAGCCTCAAAGCCAAGATATCTTGTTATTCCGGCACCGATTAAGATAACGATAAAACCAAGGTGAAAGATAAGCGAAGGGAGTTTTTTGGGATCTATTAAGTTATATCTAAAGATATTATAGGCCAAATTTATACCAAGAAGTAGTTGAATGAGTGCAAACCAGCTGGCACCATAAACATAGTACCATGCAGCTTCTGTGCTAGTTTTACTTTCTATTATCGTAGCGGCTCCGCTAGCTATGGCAAAGATTATCATCAAAATGATAGCTGAGCCCATACTTAAAAATAATGATCTTGGATTTAACATCTGCTTCCTTTTATTTATATTATGACAAAGCTATCAAAGTGAAACTTATCTTAAATAACTGCCTTGCTTTGTTTGAGTAGAGACCGGCTTGTTCTCATTTGTGTCTTGTTCAGCAAATGCATCTTTACCTTTTAGATAGGCGAGAATCGCGCCAAGATCATTATTTGAAATAATTTTAGCTTGGTTTTGCATTACATTTTTGCCACTTCCGCCAAAACTTGAGTCGCTTCTATAAGAGATGATGCTATCTTCAATATCTTTAGCATCCATATTTTTTAGAGGTGTTGAACCAAATGGCCTTTTATCAGCATTCTCGCCATGACAGCTAGCACATTGCTTTTCATAAAGCTCCTTACCCAAAGAAACGCTATATCTGCCCTTTCTATCAACGCCCAATTTTAAAATTCTATTATCTTTATAGCGTCTTGGATCTTCATCAACATAGACATTTACTTTTTCATTTCTATCATTAGCCTGCTTTTTTGCCATTTCAGCAAGTTCTTTACCAAATTCGCCACGAGCTTCTATATAATAAACTTGCGAAGCCGCAAAGGCATTTGCCACCAAAAAACACGCCAAAAAAGAAATTTTGATATTTTTCATAAGTTTCCTTGAAATTTTGCTCTAAATTTAAAAATCCCAGATCAGATTGCTTCCGACCCGGGATTATATCATAAGTTGATTAATTAGCTGATATTAGAATGAGTATTTAGCTTCAAATCTAAATTTATCTTCTTTCTTTTTCTCATCATTATCTAATTTATGTGTTTGGAAAGAGTAGAATGAACTAAATTTCAACTTCTTGCTGTATTGATAAGCAAATCTTGGAACAAATTCTTCAACCTTATCTTTTGCATCTGGATTACCAGCACCAGCTGATGTTTTTTGAGTGCCTTTTACGTAGTCTAAACCAGCTGTAAATTTATCAAATGTATAAGCGCCTGTTACATAAAAGAAGTTACCTTTGCCTTCTGCATGTGTCCAGTCAAATACATCTTCACCTGCATCAATTAAGCTTCCTTGGTCTTCAAATGAAAAAGCTGATATGCCTTTATCTTGAGATTTCCAACCGATATAACCACCAGCTAAATCAAAACCAAATAGTGAAGTTGAAAGTTCTCCAGCATAGAAGTTGCCATCATTATATCCTAGTTTGCTTTTTGCACTAGCATCGGCTGTGCTATTTACATAGTTAAGTCTTGCGCCCAAAGAAACATCATCAGTAATAGCAAAATTTGCTGAAACATCAGCTGCAAGTAAGTCAGCTAAATTTGTTAAGCTAGCATACCATAGTTGGAAGTTAATAGGATCATATGCTCCAGCAATACCAGCTGCATATAGATTACCAACATCATACTTATTCAATTGATTAGTTACACTCACATCATATAGATCACCATCGCTCTCACCACTGCCTTCAAGTGCATCAAATGCTAAAGCTGTAAGTGTAAGACCTTCGATGTCTTCATTTACTACTCTTACGCCTGTGCCAACAGCATCATCAGTAAAGTATGAACCTATAACTTGCTTACCAGCTGTTATAGTAGTAGCACCTACTTTGTATCCTAGGTAAAATTGGTAAACTTTAAATGGATCAGTTGTATTTGTTTTATCTGTACCATCTGTATTAGCTGTTCCAGCATTATCGCCTGAACCGTCATTTGCATTATATCTGAGACCAACAACACCAAAAAAGTTATCATCGATAGCAGCTTTAAAATTTGTGATCATTTTAAAGTTATGTTTTGCATCATTAGCTTTTTTGACATTTTCTTGTTTTTTGTCATACTCATGAGTGTGAGTATATCTATATCTTGCAAATCCTGAAAGATCTACATTTTTTATAGCTTCTTCAAGTGGAGTAGCACTTGCTACGCTTGAAAACGCACCTAAAGCAACCAAAGTGGCTAAACTAATTTTTGTTAGTTTCATTTTTTCTCCTTTTAAGGTTTTGTGCTGACGATTATAATCAATAAAATTTAACATGAAGCTTAAAATTTTTAATTTCAGTTACCGATCGTTTACCGTAATTAATCAAAAATAGATAAAAGTTGATAATTTTAAATAAAACAAGGACAAAATTTTAAAGGAGTAAAAAGAAAAAGGGGCTGTTGCTTTGCCCCTTAAAAGGAGTTCTAGTTTTGATTGCTGTTGAAATTATATAAGCAAGCAGTAAATCAACGGTAATTAAAAAGAAATTTTTTCCTCTTTTGGCACTTCGATATTTGTTTTTACATTTTTTCTTTTAATAATCACTTCATTTTGTGGCTTTTTTATACCATTATATAAGCCACTAGAGCCACCCTCTTTTATAAGAAGCATATCTATAAGTTTATCTGCATAAAAAGTCGCATAGACTAAGTCGCCTTTATCATAATAGTATCTATTTGCACAAAAATTTGCTTTATTGAGTTTATGGTTTTTTGTATCGCTCGCCACTATTTCATAGCAGTATTTTGAATCTTTATAAGTAACCTCTTTTATAAAACCTTTAATCGAGCTTTTTGCTGGTGTATTTTGCATGACCTGTCTTGGCTGTTTTCGCACTGGTGGGTTATCCTCAAAAAATGAGCAACCCAAAAACATGATAGCAGTTGCCAGTGGAAGTAAAATTTTAGCTTTCATCTCTTCTCCTTAGTGTAAAATGGCGAAGTATAACTTTTAAGATTAAATAAATTTTGTGGAAAATTAAAGGCTCGTATCTAAATTTATATACACGATCATACAAATTTATCTTAGGCGAGCCTGCCTAAGATAGTTAAGCTGAAACATTTAAAACGTTACCGCCAAGCTCGGCGATCTTTTTATCAAGTGTCTCAAGGGTCTTTTCGATAGTCTTTTGTGAAATTTCAGGAAGTTCACCTCCCCAAATTTTCTTCGCATCCTCAAAACCCTTTGCCACGCCCTCTCTACCAGCTTTTAGTTTTTCTATGTCATCACCTGCACCATTTAGCACAAAGCTAGCTATCCTATCAGCCGTATTTGTGATACCAAAAAATCCATTCTCACTAATAAGATCATTTGCCTCATCACTAGTTAGCTCGTTTAAAGATTTACCATTATAGCCGATATTTGCAAGATCAAGTCCTGATAAAATTTCTGATAAATTTTTAGGCGCATTAAAGCTTAAGCTACCTTGGGCTAATAAATTTGAACTACTGCTTTTAACGATCTCTTTTTGATACTGCAAAAAGTAGCTATTTGAAATGTCTTTGGCTGTTAAATTTGTAATTTCAGACTCTTTTTTAGAGATATCCTTTTCATCTTTATGAAGTGAAATTTCTGATTTTACATTTTCTTTTAGACTTGAACTATTATATGAGTTTGCGATTTGAGAAATTTTCATTTTGGCTCCTTAAAATTTATAAAATCAATATCGCCAAAAAGTAGAATTTATTTAGATAGAGCGGGAAAACTCCCGCTAGTAGTTATTTGCTAAGTGTTGCGTTTAGCATCCAGATGGCTTTTTCAAATTTTGCAATTTGGTCTTGTGCATACATTTGGGTTGTTGTATCGCCTTCTGCAAGCTCGTCAAGCTTTTTAAACTCGCCCAAAAGGTGTTTATAATCAGCCAAGACAATCTCTAAAACCTCAGTTGGAGTGTAAATTTCTTTTGGCTCGTGTTTGATATGAGTAACTTTTGCTAGCTCCTCAGCCTTGACGATAGGTCTGCCACCAAGCATAAGAGCTCTCTCAGCTGCATCGTCAAATATCTCACTCATATCTTCGTAAGCTTTTTCTGTGTATTCATGAACGCTAAAAAATTGAATACCTTTTACATTCCAGTGAAGATCGTGAAATTTAATATAAAGTGCATTTGCATCAGCCTGAATAACATTTAATTGTAAAATAACTTTTGACATTTTGTCTCCTTCTTTATTATAAATATGATGA
>NZ_CABPVR010000009.1:51459-71222 GCF_902460875.1 Campylobacter concisus
ACAAAATTTGTTTATTTTTTATAAGGCGTAGTTTTATAGCCTTGCTCGATCAAGCTACTCATACCTCCATCTAAATTTATTATCTTAAGATCTGAGCTATCTATCGCTGCGGCTGCTGCCGTACTTCTTCTGCCGCTTCTGCAAACAAGAGCAATAGGTTTTTTGATATCAACTGCCTTTGAAAGCTCCTCCAAAAATGCACTCTTATCGTTTGGATTAAAAGTTATAGTCTTTGCACCTGCGATAACGCCAGTCTCTTGCCACTCAGATGGAGTTCTTATATCGATAATCTGATCATATTTTTTGATCTCATCTGGGCTTATGTTAACGGTTTTAACATCAGCTGACAACATGCAACAAACGGCTCCTAAAAGTAAAATTTTTTTCATCTATTCTCCTTAAATAAATTTTTGAAATGTTAGCACGGATTATTAAATATATAAAAATTTTTGTTGATAAAATTTATTAGTTTAGATAAAAATTAATAATATAACGTATTGATAAAAAAGCTAAACCCACTACGAATGCATATATAGATAAACCGACTAGATTGATGGAAATATAGTCATTTACCATTATGTTTTTATAAAATTTCTCTTTGATATTAGTGATCTTATTTGCATATCACTTGTAATCTTTTTTATAAAGTCCATTCTTTACATTTTTTCTTTTACTATATTATACTGATCAGCATAAGAGCATTTTTATAAATTGCTATATCTTATTATACGTTTTAGTATATTTAAAAAACACTTGTTTGAGCACTTTGTATTTTACAAAGGCGATTGTATGATGGTGTCCCCAACAGGGTTCGAACCTGTGACCTTAGAATTAGGAATTCTACGCTCTATCCAGCTGAGCTATGAGGACAATTCACATATTTTGTAGATAGATTTTATCAGAATAATTAATTTTTGAAGGACAGATTACTCTGCCCTTCCTTGGTTAATTAGCCATTTCTTTTTTTAATGATCTCATCACTTACGTTTTTAGGAACTTCTTCGTAGTGATCGAATTCCATTGAATAAGTTGCACGGCCTTGAGTCATTGAGCGAAGATCTGTTGAATATCCAAACATTTGAGCTAATGGACAATAAGCTGCAATGATCTTCACACCATTTCTATCATCCATTGAATTTACTTGGCCACGGCGTTTGTTAAGGTCGCCTATAACATCACCCATATACTCTTCTGGAGTTTCAACTTCAACCTTCATCATAGGCTCAAGAATAACAGCACCTGCCTTTCTAGCACCTTCCTTGAATCCCATTGAAGCAGCAAGTTTAAATGCCATTTCAGATGAGTCAACTTCATGGTAGCTACCATCAAAAAGGGTAACTTTAACATCTTCGACTGGGTAACCAGCAAGAACACCACTTTGAAGTGCCTCTTTGCAACCTTTTTCAACAGCTGGAATATATTCTTTTGGAACAACACCACCTTTGATATCATTAACAAATTCAAATCCACTAGCAGCTGGAAGCGGCTCAATACGTAAAAATACGTGACCATATTGACCACGACCGCCTGATTGTTTAGCATACTTATACTCTTGTTCAACTGTCTTACGAATAGTTTCACGATAAGCAACTTGTGGTTGACCAACTTCAGCATCAACTTTAAATTCACGAAGCATACGATCAACAATGATCTCAAGGTGAAGCTCACCCATACCACTAATAATAGTTTGACCACTCTCTTCGTCTGTACTAACTCTAAAACTTGGATCTTCTTGAGCTAGTTTTTGAAGTGCTATTGCCATTTTTTCCTGGTCAGCTTTTGTTTTTGGCTCGACTGCAACACTAATAACTGGCTCAGGGAAGTCCATTCTCTCAAGGATAACTTTATCTTTTTCACTAGCTAGAGTATCACCTGTTAGAGTATTTTTTAGACCAACAACAGCGCCGATCTCACCAGCAAAAAGCTCGGTAATCTCTTCACGTTTATTTGAGTGCATTTTTAGCAAGCGACCGATTCTCTCTTTGCAGTCTTGAACTGTGTTGTAAGCATAGCTACCACTTTCAAGGCTTCCTCTATAAACACGGATAAATGTTAGCTGTCCAACAAATGGGTCAGTCATAATCTTAAACGCAAGAGCGGCAAATTCGCCATCATCTGTACTTTCAACAGTTACTTCAGCGCCATCTTCATAAACACCATTTATTGCTGCGATCTCATCTGGAGCTGGTAAATAATCAACAACAGCATCAAGTAGAGGTTGAATTCCTTTGTTTTTAAACGCAGTTCCGCAAAGCATAGGCGTGATAGTCATTCTCAAGCAGCCTGCTTTTATGCCTTTTTTGATCTCTTCTTCACTTAGCTCTTCACCAGCAAAAAATTTCTCCATCAAGCTATCATCTGTCTCTGAAACTGCTTCGATTAGTTTTGCACGGTATTCCTCTGCTTTTTCTTTAACTTCAGCTGGAATTTCTTCTTCAACATAGTCAGTTGGTTTTTTCTCATCATTCCAAACATAAGCTTTCATTCTTACAAGGTCAACCACACCTCTAAAGTTATCCTCGGCACCTATAGGAATTTGAATAGGAATTGGGTTTGCTTTTAGTCTTTCCCTGATCTGCTCTTCAACTCTAAAGAAATTTGCACCAATTCTGTCCATTTTATTAACAAAAACAATTCTTGGTACGTGATATTTATTTGCTTGTCTCCAAACAGTTTCTGATTGTGGTTGAACACCACCAACAGAACAAAATACTGAAACAGCACCGTCAAGAACACGCATAGAACGCTCAACTTCGATAGTAAAGTCAACGTGTCCCGGAGTGTCAATTAGGTTTATTTGATAACCCTTCCAAAATGCCGTAGTTGCAGCTGAAGTAATAGTAATACCACGCTCTTTTTCTTGTTCCATCCAGTCCATGGTAGCAGCACCATCATGAACCTCACCTATTTTATGGCTCATACCAGTAAAGAATAAAATTCTCTCACTAGTAGTTGTCTTTCCAGCATCAATGTGAGCCGCAATACCGATATTTCTTACCTTATGTAAAGGCGTTTTTCTCTCTGCCATACTAATTCTTTCTTACCAGCGGTAGTGAGCAAATGCTTTATTAGCCTCTGCCATCTTGTAAGTATCTTCCTTCTTCTTGAAAGATGCACCTTTTGAGTTTGCCGCATCTAAGAGCTCATTCGCTAGTTTATCTATCATAGTTCTTTCGCTTCTTTTTCTAGCGTAAGTTATAAGCCAGCGGATAGCAAGAGCTTGTTGGCGAGCTGGGCGAACCTCAACTGGTACTTGATAAGTAGCACCACCAACACGGCGTGATTTAACTTCTAGAATAGGTTTTACATTTTCGATAGCATCATTAAAAACATCGATGCCTTTAACCTCAGCATTTTTCTTTTCTATGGCTTTAATAGCACCATACATTATCTCAGTAGCGACGCTTTTTTTGCCATCATACATAAGAGAATTAATAAATTTAGTGATTATTTTATTTCCGTAAATCGGATCAGGTAAGACTTCCCTTACAGGGGCTTTTCTTCTTCTCATTTTGATCTTTCCTTCAAATTTTTATAAAATTTTACTCAAACGTTTGCAAATTTTAGCAACGTCTGCGAACCTAAATTTTTACTTTTTTGTTGCAGCTGCAGCGCCAGCTTTAGGGCGTTTAGCACCATATTTAGAACGAGAAACTGTTCTTTTTGCAACACCAGCAGTATCAAGTGCACCACGAACGATGTGATATTTAACACCTGGTAAGTCTTTAACCCTACCGCCGCGAACTAAAACGATACTGTGTTCTTGTAGGTTATGACCTTCGCCGCCGATATAGCTGATGACTTCAAAACCACTTGTTAGCCTAACTTTGGCAACTTTCCTCAAAGCTGAGTTTGGTTTTTTAGGAGTTGTAGTATAAACCCTAGTGCAAACTCCTCTTCTTTGAGGGCACTCTTTTAACGCTGGAGATTTTGACTTAACAGTCACTTTCTTGCGTTCTTTTCTGACCAATTGATTTATGGTTGGCACAATAATTCCTTTCAACTAAATTTATTAAAAAGACCTAATTTTATTTAAAATAAACTTAAATAACGGTTAATAAGTTAGACTTACTCATCTAATTCTTGATTTTATAAAAACTCTGCTGTCTTTATTTTGTATTAGTCTTGCTTGACAGCATATTTACCGCTACCTATCAAAAGAATACAAAGTGAAATAGCAATATAAAGGTAAATAAGCTCTGATTTAAAGCCATTAACCTCGTTTAATGCAAATAAATTTGCAAATCCATAGTACGAGTATAAAATAGTAATACTAGTACCTAAAACTAGGATAGCGCCTACCCTTGAATAAAAACCAATAATTAACATAATTGGCGCTAAGACCTCTCCAAGGTAAGAAAAATATGCCAAAAATCCAGGTAAACCAGCATTTACTAATATACCTTTTACTCCACTAAGTCCATGTAAAATTTTACCAAAACCATGCATAAAAAGGCAGATACCAAGTCCTAAACGTATAAATAAAAGTCCTAGATCAACGTTTTTCATGAATTCTCCATGATGTGATTTAAAGATAAGGATTTTATTAGGTGATAGTTAATAGCTTGTAAATTTTTAATTGATTTAATTTTATAAAGTGGTTAAGCCCCAAAAATAGGGGCTTGAAGTATTAGTTTTCTTTGATTTTTACTTTTTTATCCTTATAAAAACCAGTTCCAACTGGGATCATACGTCCGAGAATAACGTTCTCTTTTAGATCTTCAAGATAGTCAAATTTAGCAGCAATCGATGCTTCTGTTAAGACCTTAGTTGTCTCTTGGAACGATGCAGCAGAGATCACACTATCACTTCCGATAGCTGCTCTTGTAACGCCTAACAATATCGGCTCAGCAATAGCTGGCTCACCGCCCATGTTCATAATGCGCTCATTTTCTTCTTTAAATTTATTTCTTGAAACCATATCGCCAACTATGAAATTTGTATTTCCACTATCAACGATTTTAACTTGGCGAAGCATTTGAGAGACGATGATCTCGATATGTTTATCTGCGATCGCAACACCTTGGCGGCGATAAACTTGTTGAATCTCGCTAATCAAATAATAATGAAGCGCTTTTTCGCCAAGAATTCTTAAAATATCGTGGCTTGAAATTAGCCCATCAGTTAGTTTCTCGCCAGCATGGACAAATTCCCCGTCTCTTACTTGGATCTGACGACTTTTCTCGATCAGATACTCAGCAGTTGTGCCATCTTCAGCTTGGATGATTATGCGCTCTTTTGAGCGAAGTGGCTTGTCAAATCTAACCACACCATCAATCTCTGCAACGATAGCTGTATTTTTAGGGCGTCTTGCTTCAAATAGCTCACTAACTCTTGGAAGACCACCAGTGATATCTTTTGACTTAGCGACAGCTTTTGGGGTCTTGGCCAAAATATCAGCCTGAGCTACTTCATCACCACTTGAGACAAAGATCGCAGTTTTTGGATCAAGCGGATACTTGATTAAATTTCCTTTTTTAGTAGCGATAATAATCGCAGGTTTTACACCGCTTGGTAAGTATTCATTGATAACAAGACGTCTTTGTCCAGTCGCTTCATCAGCTTGCTCAGTCGCACTATATCCTGGCTCGATATCTTCAAAGCTAACCACGCCAGCTTCTTCAGCAATAGTTGGAGTTGAGTATGGGTCCCACTCAGCAATAATCAACTTATCATCTTTTTCAGGTAACGAAACCACTGTCGCTCTCTCAACTGCATCATTATCAGAAACTTGAATGATAGAATTCCTTGGAATATAATGGCGAACCGCCTCACGTCCATCTTTATCAGAAACAACCACAAAGAAACCTTTTTCAGTTACTTTGTGACCTTTTTTGATATCTTTAACCCTATCAAGATAATCACCTTTTAATATGAAAAATTTAACCACACCATTTGCGTCAGCTAAAATTTTACGAGTTACCGGATCTCCGTCTGAAATTTTAAGTTCACTAGCGTATGGGATACGATTTGGGATATTCCAACCCTCTTTTATGATCTCAACGATACTTTCATTCTCTTTTACTTTATCACCACTTACATAAGGTATATACATCTTTCCTTCGATCTTTCCGCTAACACCAGCTAATTCATTTGGTTTAGCAAGATCATTTCTTCTAATTGTATATTTAACCTCTTCTTTTTTACCTTTTATCACGATATTTACATCTTCGTGGGCATATTCGATCTCTATTTTGCCGTCAATCGTTGATTTAATCTTTGGCTCAACAAGTAGTACAGCCGCGCTTCTTCTATTTGCAACGATCTTCTTATCGCCGTTATCATAAGTATTAAGGTTGTAATATCTGATAAAACCTTCTTTTTGGGCGATTACTTGACGATCTTGTTGCTCAGTAGAAGCCGTACCACCGATGTGGAATGTTCTTAGCGTTAGCTGTGTACCTGGCTCACCGATAGATTGGGCTGAAATGATACCAACTGCTTCACCTGGTTTTACAAGTTTACCTTCACCCAAATTTAAGCCGTAGCATTTTGCACAAACGCCTTTTGGTGCTTTGCACGTGATAGGTGTTCTAATGCTTACTGATTTTATACCAGCCTCAGTTATAGCTCTAGCTTTTTCTTCATCAAGTAGCGTGCCTTCGCTAAATAAAATTTCATTTGTTATAGGATCGATCACATCATCTGCTAAAACACGGCCTAATACTCTTTCTTCAAGGCTTTCTATTAGCTCGCCACTCTCTGTAATATCTGTAATTTCAACACCCTCGTGCGTACCGCAGTCATGCATTGTGACTTTAACATTTTGAGCAACGTCGATTAGCTTTCTTGTTAAGTAACCAGCGTTTGCTGTTTTTAGCGCGGTATCCGCAAGACCTTTTCTAGCTCCGTGGGTAGAGTTAAAGTACTCCATTATGTTTAGACCTTCACGGAAGTTTGAAATGATCGGTGTTTCAATGATCGAACCATCAGGTTTTGCCATAAGACCACGCATACCAGCTAGCTGGCGAATTTGTGCTGCACTACCTCTCGCACCTGAGTCTGCCATCATATAAATTGAGTTAAATCCACCTTTATCGTTTTGGATAAGTTTCATCATCTCGCTTGCAACGCTGTTGTTTGTATCTGTCCAGATATCAATGATCTTATTGTATCTCTCACTATCTGTTAAAAGACCAGCGCCGTATTGTTTTTGAATTTCTCGAACTTTTTTCTTAGCTTCGTCAATATATTTTTGCTTGCTATCAGGCACGATGATGTCTGCGATAGAGATAGAAATTCCCGCTTTTGTCGCATATCTAAAGCCTAAATTTTTAAGCTTATCAAGGAAGTCAGCCGTTACTTCAAGACCACCATTTCTATAAACATAATCAACCAAATTTGCAATATCTTTTTTCTTCATGATCTTATTCCACATATTTTCAGGAACAAAATCAGGAAGTATGGCTCTTAAAATCAAGCGACCAGCCGTCGTAAAGATGATCTTATTATCAACCATAGTCTTGATTTTAGCGTGAAGACCAAGAGTATTAGCCTCTTCAGCGATCATTACTTCATCAACGCTTGAGAAAATTTTATTTGCGCCTTTTTCGTCATTTCTCTCTAGGCTTAAATAGTAAATTCCTAAAACCATATCTTGTGAAGGAACTGTGATAGCCTTACCGCTTGCGGGAAGCAAGATGTTCATTGAGCTAAGCATTAAAATTTTGCACTCAGCGATAGCCTCTTGTGATAGTGGCACATGAACAGCCATTTGGTCACCGTCAAAGTCTGCGTTGAATGCAGCACAAACTAATGGATGAAGTTGGATCGCCTTGCCTTCAACAAGCACTGGGTGAAACGCCTGGATAGAAAGTTTGTGAAGTGTTGGAGCACGGTTTAGCATAACCGGATAGTCTTTAACGACCTCTTCTAGGCACTCCCAAACCTCATTTGTCTTATCTTCTATCATTTTTTTAGCTTGCTTAACAGTTGTCGCATAGCCTTTTTCTTCAAGGCGAGCAAGCAAATGTGGCTTAAATAGCTCTAAAGCCATCTTCTTTGGAAGACCGCACTGATCCATTTTTAGCTTTGGACCAACGACGATAACAGAACGTCCAGAGAAGTCAACGCGCTTACCTAGCAAATTCTGACGGAAGCGACCTTGCTTACCTTTAATGATCTCGCTTAGTGATTTTAGTGGGCGCTTATTTGCACCTTTTACTGCATTTGCTCTGCGACCATTGTCAAATAGCGCATCAACAGCTTCTTGAAGCATTCTCTTTTCATTTCTTATAATGATCTCAGGTGCGTCAAGCTCAAGTAGACGTTTTAGACGGCTATTTCTATTTATTACGCGGCGATATAGGTCGTTTACGTCTGAAACAGCAAATTTACCACCATCAAGGCTGACTAGCGGTCTAAGATCAGGTGGAAGAACTGGTAAATTTGTTATCATCATCCACTCTGGGCGGTTGCCTGAATTTAAAAAGCTCTCGATAACTTTTAGGCGTTTTACGATAGTCTTTTTCTTAGCCTCAGAATTTGTAGACTCCATCTCTTCTTTTAGTTGATTTAAAATTTCCATCAAATCAAGCTCAGCTAGCATATCATAGATGACCTCGCCACCCATTCTAGCTGTAAAACCAGTCTCTTCGTATCTTGAAGCTAGGCTTTGATATTGCTCTTCGTTTAAAACGTCGTATTTCTCAACTTTCTTAGAATTTTCATTGTCGTAATAAGCCTCACCAGCATTATCAACAATGTATGCCTCATAGTAAAGTACACGCTCAAGGTCTTTCATCTTAATGCCAAGAAGTGCACCAATACGGCTTGGTAAGAAATTTACATACCAGATGTGAGCCACTGGAGTTACAAGCTCGATATGACCCATGCGAGAGCGGCGAACTTTAGATGTTGTTACTTCAACACCACACTTTTCGCACTTGATGCCTTTATAACGCATCTTTTTATATTTGCCACAAAGGCACTCGTAATCACGGATCGGTCCAAAAATTTTCGCACAAAACAAGCCGTCACGCTCAGGTTTTAGTGTGCGGTAGTTGATAGTTTCTGGTTTTTTAACTTCGCCATAACTCCAAGATTTTATCTTCTCAGGACTTGCTAAACGAAGTTGAAAAGCTTCAAAATCACGAGGTCTATGCTCTTCTTTTATCTCAACTGGTTTTAAATTAGTTAGTTTCATTTGTCTCATCCTCATCATATACTTCTACATCAAGAGCTAGTGATTTTAGCTCGTTTGTTAGAACAAAGAACGTCTCAGGGATACCAGTCTCAGGAACGTTTTCGCCTCTTGTTAAAGCTTTATAAGCAGATAGTCTTCCCTCAACATCGTCTGATTTTACAGTTAACATCTCTCTTAGTGTATGGGCGGCACCGTAAGCCTCAAGTGCCCAAACCTCCATCTCACCAAACCTTTGACCGCCAAATAGCGCCTTACCACCGACTGGTTGTTGTGTAACGAGGCTGTATGGTCCAGTGCTTCTTGCGTGAACTTTTTCATCAACCAAGTGGTGAAGTTTTAGCATATACATACAACCAACATTAACGCGTTCTCTTATCTTTGAGCCTGTGCGTCCGTCATATAGCTCGGTTTTGCCGTCGCTATCTATCTTTGCCATCTCAAATAATTTTGCAAATTCGTCAGCTTTAACGCCTTCAAAAATCGGAGTTGCAAATCTTACGCCATTACTCCAATCTTTTGCGTATTCAAGAAGCTTCTCATCGCTCATCTTACCAAGAGCTTTTTTAGCATCCATTAGCTTAGCAACACCTGCTATCTCTATCATCTTAGCTCTTAGCTCTTTTATCCACTCGCCTTTTTTGGTTTCAAAAATTTCATTGATCTGCTCACCTAAGCGATAGCCAACAAGACCAAGGTGGCTCTCTAAAATTTGACCGATGTTCATACGGCTTGGAACGCCAAGTGGGTTTAGCACGATATCAACGATCTGACCGCTTGGAAGATACGGCATATCTACTTCTCTAACTATATTTGAAACGATACCTTTATTACCGTGACGTCCAGCCATCTTATCGCCGACTTTTAGTTTGCGTTTTGTAGCTATGTAAACTTTTACAAGTTTTACAACACCGCTTGGTAAAATATCGTCTTTTTCTAAAATTTCTATCTTAGCGTCGTGCTCTTCTTTAAGCTTTTTCTTCTCATTTTGGAAGTAATTTTTTAGCTCATCGTATTTCTTTTGAATATCTTTTGAAAAGCTTTTAACGATAGCATTTAGAGTAAACCTATTTATATTTTCAAGATCAGCCTTATTGATCTTTGAGCCTTTTTTATACTCTTTTTTATTTACCTCTTGATCGCTTGCTAGTGGATTTTTAGAAAGAAGTGCTGTAACTTTTAGCATCTCTTCGCGATCCAACATAAGTAGTCTATCGTGATGTTCTTTTTCTAAAAGAGTCTTCTCTTCTTCGTAAGCTTTATTTGTTCTGCTATCTTTTTCATAACCTTTTTTGGTGAAAATTTTAACATCAACAACCACGCCTTCCATCGAAGCTGAAGCGTAAAGCGATTTATTTACCACGTGGCCAGCCTTTTCACCAAAGATCGCACGTAATAGTCTCTCTTCTGGAGTTGGCTTAACCTCGCCTTTTGGAGATACTTTACCAACAAGGATCATACCAGGCTTGATCTCTGTACCAATTTTGACAATACCACTCTCATCAAGGTGCATAAGCTCCTCTTCTTTGACGTTTGGTATATCTTTTGTTATCTCCTCAACTCCGTCTTTTAACTCACGAGCCTCGATCTCTTTTTCATAGATATGGACACTTGTAAAAGCATCTTCACGTATCATTTTTTCACTAATGACGATCGCGTCTTCGTAGTTGTAGCCATTCCAAGGCATAAATGCAATTAGTGCGTTTTTACCAATGGCTAGCTCGCCTTTTTCCATACTTGGACCGTCAGCAATTATTTGACCAGCAACGATCTCATCACCTTTTTTAACTATCGGATGTTGAGAAAAAGTCGTATTTTGGTTTGTTCTTAAATTTTTCTCCAAAGAGTAATGATCGATATATGGACCAGCTTCGTCTTCGCCTAAAATGAATATATTTTTATTATCAACCTTTTCAACCACTCCACTACGTTTTGCTTTTACGCTTTCCCATGCATCTCTTGCAATAACGCTTTCCATACCTGTTCCAACAATAGGAGCAGTTGAGCGAAGTAGTGGCACTGCCTGACGTTGCATGTTTGAACCCATGAGAGCACGGTTAGCATCATCATGCTCTAGGAATGGAATAAGTGAAGCCGCAACACCAGCTATCATACCAGAACAAAGGTCGATCAAAGTAACATCTTCTCTACGGGCAAGCATCATCTCGCCATCTTTTCTAACCTCAATCAAGTCCTCAACAATGTGTCCATTTTCATCAAGTTTAGTTGATGCTGGAGCTATAACATTGCCCTCCTCTTGAGTTGCGGTTAAATAAACTATCTCATCAGTCACTTTGCCATCTATAACTTTTTTGTAAGGTGCTTCAACAAAGCCAAGATCATTTACTTTTGCATAGGTTGAAAGCGTATTGATAAGACCAATATTTTGACCTTCTGGAGTCTCAACCGGACAAATTCTGCCGTAATGAGTTGGGTGAACGTCACGCACCTCAAATCCAGCACGTTCTTTTACTAGGCCGCCCTCGCCAAGTGCAGATAGACGGCGCTTGTGAGTAACTTCACTAAGTGGGTTTGTCTGATCCATAAACTGGCTTAGCTGACCACCTGTAAAAAATTCCATAATTGTAGCTGTGATCATTTTTGGGTTAATAAGGTCGTATGGCATAATCTCTTCAGTATTATTGCTTAAGCTTGTAAATTTGTCGCGGATTGCCTTTTGCATCTTTACAAAACCAAGGTGAAGTTCGCTAGCGAGTAGCTCACCGATTGACCTTATACGGCGGTTGCCAAGGTGATCTCGGTCATCAATGTGACCTTGTCCGTTTTTAACCTTTATAAGATATTTTGCAGTTTTTATGATATCTTCGCTTGTTAGTAAGGTAACGTATTCTGGTACATCAAGTGAGAGCTTATGATTCATCTTCATACGACCAACTTTTGTTAAATCATATCTCTCAGGGTTAAATAGCATATCATTTACAAAACTCTTTGCAGCCTCTTTGACAACTGGCTCTCCTGGTCTCATAACCTTATAAATTCTAATAGCTGCAAGATCGTTTTCATCATCCACGCCCTCAGTTTGTTTTAAAACCTTAAGCATATCGTTGTCAGCTATGAAAGAATTTATAATTGCATCATCAACACCAGCAGCAGAGTTATTTATAATCTCAATACTTTCATGCTCAGCTAAAATTTTTGCAAGTTTATTCTCGTCAAGAGCAGATAGTGTATCATATAAAATTTCTCCACTCTCTGTATTTATTACAGGGTTTGCCAAATATCTACCAATAAGTGCTTCAACTGGGTATTCAACGAATTTTACGCCATCTTCAATCAACTTATCAGCTTTTTTCTTGGTTAGACGCTTGCCTGCTTGGTGAATAATTTCTCCATCTTCGTTTTTTATATCATATTCAACTCTTCCCAAATAATCTTCAGGATTAAAAAGAGTTAAGAATTTGTTATTTTTAATAATTAAATTTTGTATTGAATAAAACAACTTAATAATGTCTTGTTTTTTATATCCAAGCGCCCTAAATAATATAGTTACTGGTACTTTTCTACGTTTATTTATCCTAACATATAAAATATCTTTTGTATCATATTCAAAGTGTAGCCAAGAGCCACGATCAGGTATTATTTGAGCTGTATAAATTAATTTATTTGCAACAGTCGCGCTCTCTTCTTGTTTAAAAATAACACCTGGGCTTCTATGGAGTTGATTTACAACAACACGCTCAACACCATTTATAATAAATGAAATTCTATCAGTCATTAGTGGAATTTCGCGTATAAAAATTTCTTGTTCTTTTATATCTTTAACACCGACTTTATCACCTGTCTTATCATCTTTCTCATGAACGATAAGACGTATTTTCATCTTTAAATTTACAGAGTATGTAAGACCTCTTTCTATACACTCTCTGATTGTATATTTTGGTTTTCCAATTTCTGAGCCAACATATTCTAAAGTCAAACGATTTTGTGGATCATGTATTGGAAAGATTGATTTAAAAACTTTTTCTATACCGCTTTCTGCTTGATTGTTATTTAGATTTAAAAAATTATCAAAGCTCTTTTTTTGTAGTTGTAGTAGGTTCGGAACGTCTATCTCCTTAACGACATTAGAGAAGTCAACCCTAAGACGATTTCCTGAGTATAAGCTATTTAACATTGCATCTACCTCGTGGTGATTTTGAAAGAAAAGTATAGCCTTTTAACAAGGCATCTAAAATTTAAAAAAGAGAGAGCCTGTGCCCTCTCTTGAAATATTAAGCTCAAATAATAAAAAATTATTTAAGTTCAACCTTAGCACCAGCTTCTTCAAGCTCTTTTTTAGCTGCCTCAGCCTCATCTTTGCTAACACCTTCTTTAAGAACAGATGGTGTTCCCTCAACTGCGTCTTTAGCTTCTTTAAGACCAAGACCAGTAAGCGCTCTAACAACTTTAATAACGTTGATTTTCTTATCACCAGAATCAACCAAGACAATGTTAAATTCTGTTTTTTCCTCTGCTGCAGCTGCTGCACCGCCTGCTGCAACAGCACCACCAGCTACCATTACAGGAGCTGCGCTAACACCAAATTTCTCTTCGAACTCTTTTACAAGTTCACTAAGCTCAAGTACAGAAAGATTAGATATAAACTCTAATACATCTTCTTTAGTAATTGCCATTTTTAATCCTTATTATTTTTTAATTTAAATTAAGCTGATTGTTCTTTTTTCTCTTTAAGCGCATTCAAACCAATTGTGAAATTTTGAATTGGCGCATTCCAAACTTGTAAAAGCATCGCAATAAGCTCATCACGGCTAGGCATTTTAGATAGAGCTTTAACTTTATCAACGCTAGCAACTTCGCCATCAATATAAGCTGTTTTTATTTTGAAAAGATCAGCATTAGACTCTTCAAATTTTGCAGCTACTTTAGTTACTGCTAATTGATCTTCGCTCCAAAGATAGATATTTGTATCTTTGAGTTCCATTCCGACTTTATCAGAATTTTTAAGAGCAATATTTGCAAGAGTATTTTTAATAACTTGAACTTTTACATTTTGTTCTTTAGCAGAATTTCTTAAAACTTCAAGCTTCTTGACCGAAAGACCACGATAGTCACAAACCACGATAGCTTCAGCAGTTTTAAATTCACTCTCTAATTTTGCAACAACTTCAGTTTTTTCGTTACGTGTCACTTTTTCTCCTTTCCGACCGGTAATTTCAAGCAGAGCGGGTCGAATCAATTAAGCCCAATGGCCTCGGCTATCTCCAATCTAAGATATAAATTTTAATTTTTAGTTTTATTTTAAGTCCATAACTTCTTGAGTATCAAGAGCTATAGATGGGCTCATTGTCAAAGACAACGAAGCATTTTTAACATATCTGCCCTTTGCGGTTGCAGGCTTATGTTTATTGATCGCTTTAATAAATGTTGAAATATTTTCATTTAATTGTTCTTTAGTAAAATTAACTTTACCAAGACCTGCATGTATATTTCCTTGCTTATCAACACGGAAATTTACTTGACCGCTTTTTGCATTGTTAACAGCTTGTGCAACATCCATTGTAACTGTGCCAGTTTTTGGGTTTGGCATTAATCCTTTTGGTCCTAAAATTCTACCGACCTTACCTACAAGACCCATTAAATTTGGAGTAGCTATAAGAACATCAAAATTCATTATGCCTTTTTGAATATCTTCGACTAAATCATCTGCACCAATAATATCAGCACCAGCTGCTTTTGCCTCATCAGCTTTAGCATCTTTAGCAATAACAGCAACTCTTACAGTTTTACCTGTACCAGCTGGTAAAACTACTGAACCACGAACCATTTGATCAGCATGTCTTGGATCAACATTTAATTTTAATGCAATCTCAACTGTTTCATTAAATTTAGCAGAAGCTAGAGTTTTGACTGTATCAATAGCCTCACTAAGGTTATAAATTTTATCTTGCTCTACTTTTTTGAGCAATTCTTGAAATCTCTTACTAGTTTTTCCCATAAATTTCTCCGCATACATATTGCTTCCGTCTTTTGCTAATCAACCTGACGGTAAAGGTTTTAGTCTATTACTTCGACACCCATTGATCGAGCTGAACCAGCAATAATTTTAGCTGCTTGCTCTTTATCATTTGTATTTAAATCAACAAGTTTTTTCTCAACTATTTCTAAAACTTGAGCTTTTGTTAGTTTGCCTACTTTATTTTTTAAAGGATTATCAGTTCCTTTTGTTATACCTGCAGCCTTTTTAATAAGATCTGTAGCAGGAGGCTGTTTTGTAATAAATGTAAAACTTTTATCAGCATAAACAGTTATAACAACTGGAATATTAAATCCAACCATGTCTTTTGTTCTTTCATTAAAGGCTTTACAAAATTCCATAATATTAACACCTTTTTGTCCAAGAGCTGGACCAACTGGTGGACTAGGATTTGCTTTTGTTGCAGCAATTTGTAATTTTATTTCACCTATAACTTTTTTAGCCATTTCTTGCTCCTTAAATTATCTTCTCAACTTGTGAATACAAAATATCAACAGGGGTACTTCTACCAAAAATAGAAACATTAAGTCTAAGTTTACCATGTATCATGTCATATTCTTCCACAATACCTGTAAAGTTAGCAAAAGGACCTTCTGTTATACGAACACTCTCACCTTCCTCAAAAAATATCTTAGGTTTTGGTGCAGCCCTTTTTTGAACTTTTTCCAAAATAGTATTTATATCTTTTTCAGATAATGGCGTAGGTTTTTTGGCCTCACCAATAAAACGTCCAACTTTTGGTAAAGACTGAATCCTGTGCCAAAGAGCCGTATCAAGATCTAAGCATGCAAAAGCATAACCTGGATAAAGAGTTCTTTCGTTGATTTTTTGCTTACCATTTTTTATTTCTATTACGTCTTCTGTAGGAACTATAATTTCTTTTAGTTGATCTTCTATTCCATGATCTTTTACTAAATTTTCAATTCCTCTTTTTACTGCCATTTCGCTTCCAGCGTAAGTCTGTATAGCATACCATTTATGTGACATTACTTCTTTCCTTATATCATATAACTTTAGATAAAACAAAGGACATAATAACATCAACAAGAGCTAAAAAAAGTGATACAACAGCAACTACGATAAAAACTGCAAAAAAAGCATTTCTAATTTGTTCTTTTGTAGGATAGATAACCTTCATTATTTCCAATTTAGAAAGCCTAATATAATTTATAATTTTTTCCATAATCTCAACCTTAGTCGTGGCAGGGCAAGAGGGATTCGAACCCCCAACCATTGGATTTGGAATCCAGCGCTCTACCGTTGGAGCTATTGCCCTAATAGCTTCTTAATTAACTTTTTAATTTAACTTCTTTATGAATAGTATGTTTTTTTAATCTTGGGCAATACTTTTTAAGTTCAACTTTATCTGTAGTAGTTTTACTATTTTTAGTTGTTGTATAATTTATATCACCACTTTCGGAGCATTTTAAACCAATTTTAATTCTCATATAAGTCCTTATTAAGATATCAAAGGGATATCCTCCCTTTGACAAATTTTTATAAATTAACCAAGTATTTTTGAAACAACACCTGAACCAACAGTCCTACCACCTTCACGGATAGCGAAACGAGTGCCTTCCTCAAGTGCTACTGGAGCAATCAATTCAACAGAAATTCTTACATTATCACCTGGCATAACCATCTCTGTTCCTTCTGGAAGCGTAATTGAACCAGTAACATCAGTTGTTCTTACGTAGAATTGTGGTCTATAGTTATTAAAGAAAGGAGTATGGCGACCACCTTCTTCTTTTGTCAAGATATAGACTTCGCCTTCAAATTTTGTATGAGGGGTAATTGATTTAGGTTTGCAAAGAACCATACCACGCTCGACATCCTCTTTCTTGGTACCACGGAGAAGAACGCCGACATTGTCACCAGCTTCGCCTTGATCCATCTCTTTTCTAAACATTTCAACACCAGTAACTGTTGTTGTTTGAGTTGGCTTAATACCAACAATTTCAATTGTATCGCCAACTTTTATAACACCTTTTTCAATTCTACCAGTTACAACTGTGCCACGACCTGAAATCGAAAAAACATCTTCGATTGGCATAAGAAGGTCTTTATCTGTTGCACGAACTGGAGTCGGAATATAGCTATCAACTGCATCCATTAATTCCATAATTTTTGCCGACCATTCGCCATCTTGACCAGCTTTTGCTTCTTCAAGAGCTTTAAGCGCCGAACCAGAAACAATAGGTGTATCATCACCTGGGAAATTATACTCATTAAGCAATTCGCGGATTTCCATTTCAACCAATTCAAGTAGTTCAGCATCATCAACCATATCAGCTTTATTCATAAAAACAACAATGTATGGAACACCAACTTGGCGTGATAACAAAATATGCTCTCTAGTTTGTGGCATTGGGCCATCAGCTGCAGAAACAACCAAAATAGCTCCATCCATTTGCGCAGCACCTGTAATCATATTTTTTACATAGTCGGCGTGACCAGGGCAGTCAACGTGGGCATAGTGGCGTTTCTCTGTCTCATACTCAATATGTGAAGTAGCAATTGTAATACCACGCTCTTTTTCTTCTGGAGCATTATCAATATTATCATAATCTTTTAGCTCAGCAAGTCCTTTGCGTGAAAGAACAGCAGATATTGCAGCTGTTAATGTAGTTTTACCATGATCTACGTGACCAATAGTGCCTATGTTTACGTGTGGCTTGTTACGTGAAAATTTTTCTTTAGCCATCTTTTCCTCCGTATTGTGATATATGTCTTTTTCTTACCAAATTTGTATAATCATAATAAAATCATATTAACCAGTGGAGCTCATAGCGGGACTTGAACCCGCGACCTCTTCCTTACCAAGGAAGTGCTCTACCTCTGAGCCATATGAGCGAAAAACGCTTGGCAGAGATGATTCCAATTAAATAATACAAACAACTAAAAATTTTGAAAATAAAGTAAGGAATAACTGTGTTTAGTAAAATCTAGATACAGCTCCCAGTTTATTTTCCCAAATTTTGGAGCGGGAAACGGGGCTCGAACCCGCGACCCTCAGCTTGGAAGGCTGATGCTCTAGCCAACTGAGCTACTCCCGCATAACAATGGTGGTGAGACGTGGATTCGAACCACGGAAGACATAGTCAGCAGATTTACAGTCTGCCCTCGTTGGCCGCTTGAGTATCTCACCCTAAACATTAATAAACTATTTTGGTATTTTCTGGTCAAACACTGTTACAAAAAATGGAGCTGGTGAACGGACTTGAACCGCCGACCCACTGCTTACAAGGCAGTAGCTCTACCAACTGAGCTACACCAGCACCTGTTTTGTGAAGTGGCAATTATATATCAAAACAAGGTAAAAGTCAAGGGAAATTTAAAAAATTTTCATAAAAATTAAAATCATAAAATATAGCCATTTAAGAATACAAATTTTTATTACATTTAAATCCGTAATGCATCATTAAGTATTTATGAAATATGTATAATTTTTATGGTTTTATTTTTTTTAAAAGCTAAAATTTCTATAATTACAAAAAATATATAAGGACTTAATATGCAATTTTTACCTTGGGCGATAATTTTATTACTAATTTACGTAATTTATTTTCTAATGATACGTTATGAGAAAAGAATATCGACTCTTAGCAAATTAATTGAACAAAATAGTGATGGCATTAAAGAAAATAGGGATTTGATTGGACAAAATAGATCACTTATTGAAAAAAACAAACACGATATCGAAAAAAATACAAAAGACATCATAACAAATGTTGAAAAAGTAGATATCGATTTGGAAGACTAAAGTTTCTGATTTCTTATCTCGGCTATTAATAAATTTGCTAGAATTTTTTATTTAAGATTTTAGCAAATCATTTTTTATTTGAAAATTTTATATTTATTGTATTCTTCAGCTAGTAAAAGTTATGTATATATTTCTTATGGGTGCATGTATAAAAAATTTATAGTTTTTGGAGAAGGATCTTAAATTTCTCACAAAAATAAATCAAGATTTTATGCGTCAAGCTGCTTCATTAAAAGCACAAGCCCTATTCTATCTTTTACATTTAGTTTACTATAAATCGAGCTTGTATGCGCTTTGACCGTCCTTAGTGTAATACCTGTTTTTTCTGAAATTTCATTATTTGTTAGACCATGATAGATTAAATCTGCAATTTCTCTTTCCCTTGAACTAAGTTCAGAGAGGTCGGTCTTTTTGTCTACCTTTTCACTTTCACTATTAATATATGAGCCGGTTAGCTCACTAATCATTGCCTGAACAAATTCTTGGTAAAGCCATATATTTCCATTAAAAATAGCTTCAAAAGCATCTTCAAAGTGAGTCTTTCTCATGTGGGAATTTGCATAGCCTTTGATTCCAAGTGTAAGCAGATGCTTGCCTTCGTTTATCGTTGGTCTATTTGAGAGTATGAGTATTTTTATATTTGGGGAATTTCCAATTATATTTTTTATAACATCATCAATATTATCTTTAAAAACATCAATATCAATGCCTATAATATCAACATCATCATTTATATGAGAAAAAAACTCTTTTCTATTATGTATAAATTTCACATCGCTATTGCCAGTAAAATAGCTTCTCCAAATATTGTTTAATGCACTATTTTGTGTAAATAAAATAACTTGCATTACCTTTCCTTGGAT
>NZ_CABPVR010000009.1:71883-90517 GCF_902460875.1 Campylobacter concisus
ACGACTTTCGCCGTTTTTGCGTATCTTGTAATCTATTGATGAAAAAAATTTAGTAACTACTGAGGATTTTTCTTCTAAAAAAATAGTCATTTCAAAAAAATCTTGTGATATAGCATATTTATAAGGAGTGTTTAAATTTAAAATTCCGGAATCAAAGTCAAATTTATCCAAACTCTGGTCATAGCCTTTTATTAAAATTTTAATACTTCTTACTATATCATCATAAATTTTTATATTTCCAAATAGTTTTTTATGTCTACTAGCAACATCTACTAATTGTAAAAATTCTATTTCACAATCACTAAATTTAAATCGTTCAATTTCATCATTAACTATATCGCAGCAATGATCATCTTTTATGAGATAGAAATTTTGTAAATCTTGAAATTTTTCGATCTCATATTCACCAAATTTCTTATCATAAAAAGCGATCTTGCCCATTACCTCTCCGTTAAGGCATTTTGCTTTGCCTTTAAAATAGGCTTTAATAAATAATCAAGTATTGTCTTTTTGCCGGTAATGATATCAGCTGAGACTATCATACCAACTTTTATCCTAAGCGGTTTTTCTTCGCTACCAAGATAATTTTTCTCAGTTTCTATCCTGACTAAATAATAGCTCTCGCCAGTTTTTTCATTAGTCTCCGTATCGGCACTAATCTGCGTTACTTTGCCTTTTAAACCACCGTAAATACTAAAATCATAAGCCGTAAATTTAACCATCGTATCAAGCCCAGGCCTCAAAAACGCAACATCGGCTGGTTTTACTTTTACTTCGGCAACCAGTTTATCCTCAAGAGGAACGATCTCGGCAATATTTTCACCAGGCTTGATAACTCCTGATACGGTATGAACCATCATTTTACTAACGATACCATTTACTGGAGATCTTACATATGTTCTTTCTACTCTATCGCTTAGGCTGATTTGTGATTCATTAATCCTTGCGATCTCTGCTGAAACTTCGTTTAGCTCTTTTTTTGCATTATTTTTAAATGCCAGCTTTGCCTCTTCTATCTTATTTTTTGCCTCTTTTATGGTCGATTCGACCCTTGGCACGGCAAGCACAGATGCGTCAAGCTCGCCTTTTAGGTCATTTACGCGTCTTTGAAGTTGGATGTATTCAACCTCGCTAACAAGACCTTTTTTAAAGATAGGCTCCATGATAGCTTTTTCTTTTAAAACAAGGTTGTAGCTATTTTGAGTTTGAGAAATTTTATTTCTAAGCTCATTTAGCTCACTTTGGCGTTGATGGATCTGCTCTGTTAGAATTCCTATTTGCTCATTTAAGTGATCGATGTTTGAGTTGTGCAAGCTTATCTCGTATCTTACGGCCTTGCTATTGTTCGCATCTCTTGTTTCGTTATAGTCAAATTCTTTATCATTGGCTTCAGCGTCAAGCCTCATAAATTTAGCCTGAAGCTCATCAAGCCTTAGCTTTGACTCGCCGTAGCTACTTGTAAAGTTTTTATTATCAAGCCTGATTAGAATTTGATCTTTTTTAACCTCATCGCCCTCTTTTACAAAAATTTGATCCACGATACCACCCTC
The DNA here is from genome assembly GCF_902460875.1 of Campylobacter concisus. GTDB lineage: Bacteria > Campylobacterota > Campylobacteria > Campylobacterales > Campylobacteraceae > Campylobacter_A > Campylobacter_A concisus_AA. The sequence continues at coordinate 73,434 of NZ_CABPVR010000009.1, forward strand.
AAGGTTTTGTATCGCTTGGTTTTTACCTGAAGGGATGATCTTGCCACTACCTCTTGTTATCTCATCTATCTGCGCCCACGAAGCCCAGATAAGAAGCCAAAATACAGTTATACTAACTGCATAAAGTATCTTTTTTGAAGTCGATGGAGCCTTTGCCAAAACCGCTTCTGAAAGGCTTGACATAAATTTCAAATCATAAGCATCATAATTTTTTGTTTGAAGATTAGACTTTATGTCATCTACACTATTTAAAATTTTATTACTAGCTTCCTCTTGTTCTTTTATGTTATTTTCAGAAATTAATCTTTTTTCAGTTTTTGGATTTTCATTTTGTTTATTCTTGATATCTTCTTGCATGATTACTTCCCACTAAGTCTTGCTAAAACTTCATCTCTTGGTCCGTCCAATAAAATTTTGCCATTATCCATAACTATAAGTCTATCAACAAGATCTAGCATCGACGTCCTATGTGTAACAAGCAGCATCGTTTTATTTGCTGTATTTGTCTTTAAATTTATTTTTAACTTATTTTCAACCGTATTATCAAGAGAATTTGTTGGCTCATCAAGCAAAATAATAGGACTATCTAGCAAAAATGCCCTAGCCACAGCTATACTTTGACGCTGTCCGCCACTTATGCCGTCACCTCTTTCAAAGACTGGCATGTCAAATCCGAGTGGATGGGCATTTACATATTCATCAACTCCGCTTACTTTAGCTGCTTTTATAATCTGAATATCATCAACATATGGTGCTTTTTGAACAATATTTTCTCTAACCGTTCCTTTAAAGAGCACAACATCTTGCGGAACATAGCCGATGTTTCGCCTAAGATCGGCTGGATCGATTTGATTAATATCAATACCATCAATTAGCACTGAGCCTTCAGTTGGTGAGTAAAGTCCCAAAATGAGCTTTTGTAAAGTAGTCTTTCCAGAGCCATTTTTGCCTATAATGCCAACTTTTTCACCTGGCTGAATAACAAAATTTATCCTATCAAGCGAACCTTTTGTGGTATCTGGATATGTAAAGCTTACATTTTTAAACTCGATCTTTCCATCAAAAGAATTTCTTCTAACAAATTTTTTGCCTTCTGGCCTTTCAACAGGCATTTGCATAATCTTACTAAGACTTTGATATGCTGTTTTTGTCTGCTCAAAATTTGCAGCAAGTGAAGCTACCTGTCCCATAGGAGCGATAGCACGAGAGCTAAGCATAACCGCAGCGATAAGACCACCCATTGTAAGATGTGTATCTTGTATCATGTAGACGCCAAGAACGATGATGGCAATAGTATTTAATTGCACTAAAAAAGATGTAACAGTCGTTATTGAAGTTGTGATAATTTTTGATTTAATGCTTCTATTTGCTATCTCACCAGTTGCCTCTTCCCAGTTCCACTGTATATGTCCGCTAGCACCAAGGGTTTTGATGGTTTCAAGACTGCTAAGGCTCTCTATTAAAATTCCATTTTTTATAGCCGAAGCCTCAAATGTACTTTTAATAGCATTTTGAAGTGGATCTTTTATAAAAAATGTATAACATAAAATAGCTATCATGATAACAATTGGCACGAGTACGATATAACTTCCTATAAAATAAGTAACTATCAAGAAAATGATCGCAAATGGAAGATCGACAATGGCTGCCAATGAGGCTGATGAGAAGAAATTTCTAACCGTATCAAACTCTTTTAGATTACTAGCAAACGAACCAACAGATTTTGGTTTATTGCTAAACTTCATATCCATAACACGCTCAAATAAAATAGAGCTCATTATGATGTCACTCTTTTTACCAGCAATCTCAAGAAAATATGATCTTACAAATTTCAAAAAAAGATCTATGCCATAAACTACACTTACACCAAGTGCCAAGACCCAAAGTGTCTCAACCGCATTATTTGGTACAACACGGTCGTATACATTCATCGTAAAAAGCGGACTAGCAAGAACAAATAAATTTATAATAAAACTTGCAAGAACAACATCAAAATAAATCTTTTTTGAACGTTTTAGAGTTCCCCAAAACCAGTGGTCATTGCCCGCATCAATTAGCTTTGTTGAGCTAGTATCCTCTGGAACAAACTCACGCTTTAAATAGTATGCATAGCCTAAATATTCTTCTTTTAATTTACTTATTTCTATCGTGCTAGTACCAGTTGAAAGTTCTGGTGTTATGATATTTGCTGTCTTTTTATCTTTACTAAAAGATTGCAAGATGCAAGCTTTTTTGCCTCTAAGCATTAAAATGCAAGGTAAAACTAAAGGAGAGATTTGTTCGAGATCTTTTCTTACAAGGGTAGAAGCAAAACCAGCGCGAGAAGCAGCACGAGAAAATAAAGACCTTGAGCTTTTAAGTGAAAAAAGCTCAATCTCATCGCCATCTTTTACTGGCAAGCCAATAGTTAAAGCATCGGCACTGTATGGATTATTATGAAGCTTGGTAAAAATAACCAAACATTGAAGCAGTTCATCTTTTATCTTATCACTATGCATCTATCATCCAATGTTCTTAATTTCATCTATATAAATTCCTTGCATATTTTTAATGCCAAGATCAATTAGCTTTTTCTTCTGCTCTTCCCCTTCAACACCGATTGCGATCAAAATAATGTCTTTTGAGCTTAAAACAACATCAAGTGATTGTTTTGTGTTTACTCCTGACTTATCACTTAAGAAGTCAATCAAGACATTTGACTGAATTTTTACATAATCAGGGTTAAATTCTTTTAGTTTCTCAATACCTTTTGCGTTAAGCTCGAAGTGGTCAAAACCAAATCCAAAGCCAAGTTCTTTTAATTTTTTAGTAAGCTTAACTATACTTTCTATGCTAATATCGTCTTTATTTGGAATTTCTATATAGTTTTTATATTTTGAAATTTGACTTATCTTTTTAAGTGTAGCTTCGAGTTTTGAAAAATTTTCATCTGAGTTTAATATCTCTTTGCCCAAATTTATTGCCAAGCTGCCACTTGGTAAGATATTCTCTGGTAAAATTCTGGCAACTCTATTTAAGATATGAAGGTCAAGCATTGCACCTAAATTTAGCTCATTTACCATCGGCATGAAATATGAGGCCATACGCCATACACCATCTTTATCAACAAGCCTCAAATAAAGCTCATACTGTTCAAAATTTGAATTAAGATCAATCACCTTTTGAGCTGCGAATTTAAATTCATCCTCTTTTATTGAGTCAAAAATAAGCTCTTTGTACTTCTCTTTACCAATCACTAAAGTATTTTGATTTTCATTAAATACCTTATATGTAAAGCTTCCAGCAAGTCTTGAGCTAGCCAATGTAACGTCAGCTGAAGTAAGAAGTGTCTTGATATCAGTATTTGGTGAATACTCAACTATCGCAGCATTTACTGGATACTCGCTATCATTTAGCGCAAAATTTGCATAAAGCTTTTTAAACTCGTTCATAATTTCATCACATAGAGCCAAGAAATTTGATGAATTTCTACCATACGAAAGTACGATAAAATCATTATCGTTAAGCCTTGCAACAATCGCATTTTTATCATTATGAATTGATTTTTCTTGTAAAATTTGAGCTATTTTCATTATAACGCTTTGCCATTTTTCAAAGCCAAGCGTACTTTTTAAATTTATTAGATCTTTAAAACTAACAAGCAAAGCAACACCACTTGAATATTCTTCACTAGCTAGATACTCACTAAATTTAGTTTGAAAAAATCTTCTGTTATTAGCACCACTCATTGTATCTTTATATAAAAGCTCTTGATATTTACTGAGTGTAGCTGCCTCTCTCTCAAAAATGTCTTTTACCTTACTAACCATAGAGTTCATAGCTAGAACCATTTTTTTAAGATCAGCTGTAAATGGAATTCTTTTTTGAATGATAAATTTATTATCAAGTATGGCCTCAGCCTGATCTTGAACCTTCATAAGCGGCCTAAAAATAGCTTTTAGAGCGAAATATGCCACCACAAGAGTGGCAATTATCATTAGAAGAAGAAAATTAAAAATATTTTTTGAGTTAGTATAAAGCTCATTATAGGCTAGTGCGGTACTGCCTTGAACATAAAGCGTGCCAAATTTTGCCCAACCAGTCATAATCTCGCTATCTGCTATTGGCGCTTCAAACTTGGCTATTTTATAAAACCACTCAGGAATATCTTTAACAACTGTTTGTTGAGAATTTTCAATAAGAACCTTGCCATCAACATCTTCAAGCTTGATAAGCTTGTATCTACCGCTGTCAAACATAGAATTTATCATTGTTTGAGCCAAGGACATGTCATCTGGATCGATAATAGGCTTTAAAGCAAGTCCGAGCGAATTTGCTGTATGTCTTGCGTTTTCACCAAGCTGGTCATTAATATATCCATTTAGGCTCTTAAAATTTAAGTAGCCAACAGCCATAAAAATCATGATACCAAAAGTTATCACGGCGATCATAATTTGTTTAAATAGCGTCATAAATCCTCTTTTCCTATCCTATCTATTAGTTCCATCCACTTAGGATTTTGTTTTTTATTTCCACCTGGTATTGCTTGACCAAGACCTTCTTGTTTTGCCAAGTATAGCGAATCACCATTAAAACTATAAACTGGAACAAGGTCTGTTCTTTGAGTTGCGATTTTTATTTTACCATTTATGTTATCTAAAATTAATGGAATAGATTTTGGTGTATCGTAGTATGCTAAAACCATATGAGCTTGATTGTATCTTAAGGCTTTAACATATGTGAAGTATAATTTTTGAGTTGGAATTCCTAGCTGCTTTAGTGTAAAATATTTTGCGATAACGTAGTCTTCGCAGTCACCAGCACCTTTTCCTATAAATTCCATTCTAGTAGCCCAATAATCCTTTTTGTGCCAAAGCTGCATATCATCAACCCATCTAAAAGAGTTAAAAAAGTCATTTACTTTTATTAATTTCTCTTGTTCAGTTGCATCTTGCAATGAAGCCATTAAAGAATTTAGAGCAGAAGCCCTTCTTCTTGCATCTTCTCCATAAATTTTAGCTACCTTTGCTATAGTTGTTGATTTTATAAAATCTCCAATAGCACTTGCTAATAATAAAAAAAGGACGCTTACTATAAGCGTCCAAAAATTTGTCTTGACCCTCATGGTCATTACTTTTTACATTTTTATCTTAAATCGTTTTGAATGCTGCAAGCACCTTGAATGTATCTCTTTGCAAAACCTGGTTCAAAGCTATCTGAGATCATTCCCATATTATCTAATAGTCTGTATTTCGCATAAGATAGCGCTGTCTCAGTTGTAGCGATCTCTTTTAATGCAGAGTTATATTCATTTTCAGCATCAAGCAAGTTTATAAGATCACGACGACCAATTCTAAATTCATCCTGATAAGCATCAAGTGTAGCTTTAGCATATTCAACGTGTTGATTTAAGTACCCCATTTTCTCTTGGTTAAGAACATAATTTTGCCATGAAAATTCCAAAGATTCTTTAAGCTCTCTTACAAGATTGTCCAAAGTTTGTTGCTCCTGTTGAACGGCAAGTTGGCTTTTTTCTTTATCTAGTTTATCATTACCTTTATTGTAAAGGTTGTAGTTTAGTCTTAAAAGTGCGTCAAATGTTTGTTCTTCATAATTATCATATAAAACATTTGAATGATCATACGCACCAGATACAACAAGATCTAGCTTTGGTAAGAATGGCGCATTTTTCTCTTTTACAACTGACTCTGCCATAGCAATATTTGATTTTTGAACCAAAAGTGACGGATTGCAAAGGATAGCTTTGTTGTAAACAGCTTCTTTCGTGCTAGGCAAAGGAAGGCTAAACTCAGGCATTACTAAATTTTTAGCTGCAACTTTTTTTCCATATAATTTCTCAAATGTAGAAAGTGCATCTTCATAGTTATTTTTAGCAGCTGTATAGTTTGATTGAGCTAAAGTATAGCGTGATCCAGCTTGTCTCTCTTCAGAAGCTACGCCATAACCTGACCTTGCTCTATCTTTAATTTGGCTATAAATTTCCTCATGACTCTTTACGTTTTCTTCTTCAATGTCTAAAATTCTCTTAGTTTGAAGAACTTGTAAGTAAGCATTTGCAGCATTTAATGTAAGTCTATCTGCAGCTTGTGCTACTGAATAAGCAGCTGAATCAAGTCTTGCGCTTTGAGAATTTATTCTATTTTTATCAGCACCACCATTGTATAAATTTTCAACCAAAGTTAGAGATGTACCAGAAATTCTTCCATCTCCTCTTCTTGTAGAAACTCCATCATCAAGGCGTTTTTTCTCATATCCCACTCTAGCAGCAGCGTCAAGTGTTGGATAATAGGCATTCTTTGCTATTTTTAGATCTTTACCAACTTGTAGATAGTTAAATTCTGTAGCTTTTAAACTTGGATTTTCATTTAAAATAGTCTTTATAACTTGATCTAAAGTCAAAACTCCATCATCAACTTGTGCTACTGGTTTTACTTCAGTTGATATAGCTTGTTCTATATTAGATTTTTTTGTTGTTTGAGTATCAGCCACAGGTGCTTTTGCTCTCATTAAAGCATCTTTATAGCCTGATTCGTTTTGAACTTTAACTAATAGACTATTAGCTTCATCCTCAGAGACTGGAGTCGTGTCAACATATAAAAATTTTCGTCCACCAACCTCATAGATACCTGTAGTTAGTCTGCTGTCAGAGATTTTGCTATTGACTTTATTAACAACACTATCAATTCTAGCCTGATTATCATCTTGTGCAAATGAAGCTAGAAAAATCCTATAAGGAACATCTTGAGCTGACAGCACAGTTACTGCCAAAGCACTAATTGCTAACATCTTTTTCATAACTAAGATCCTTTTACCTTATTTTTTATTATTAAGTCTATACTTAAATTTTGATGCGAATTATACACCAAGAAAAATTAAATGTATTTTAAATATCTTATGACAAAAAAATAATTTTTATATAGTTTTAGAAAAACGCCTTAAATTCTCGGGAATTTTCTTTAGATATTCATCAAAACACATTGCAATATTTCGTATTATCAGCGTTCCTGTCTCATTAACGCTGATCTTATCTGCCGTAACATCGACAAATTCACTTAAATTCTTTAGCTCTTCAAGCTCATTTTTGAAATGTTCAAAGAAATTTATATAAAATTCATCCTCGACTGCCTTAATATTAAGCCCGAAATTACTCATCAAACTCATGATCACACTTTTTCTAAGCAAGTCTTCATCGTTTAGATAAATTCCCTTTGCATATGGCAATTTTCCAGCATCAATCGCCTTTTCATACTCGTCCATATCTTTATGATTTTGCGCGTAGTGTCTTTTGCACTCGCCAATACTTGTGATGCCTATGCCAATGAGATCAGCGCCACCCTTTGTCGTATATCCTTGAAAATTTCTATGCAAAGTACCATTTGCAAGAGCACCAAAAAGCTCATCATTTGGCTTTGCAAAGTGATCCATTCCTATCATTTTATAGCCATTTTTGGTTAAAAACTCAGCTGTAAATTTTAAAATTTCAAGCTTCACTTCTGGATTTGGCAATGTGGTTTCATCAAATTTACGCATTGATTTTTTTATCCATGGCACATGAGCGTAGTTAAATACCGCAAGTCTATCGGGATCAAGTGTGAGGGCTAGTTCAAGCGTCTTTTTAAAGCTCTCTAGGCTTTGATACGGCAGACCGTAGATCAGATCCATATTTATTGATTTTATACCCTTCTCTCTAGCCATTTTTACAGCATTTTGGGTGATCTCATAGGGCTGAATTCTATGAATTTCTTTTTGCACCTTTTCATCAAAGTCTTGCACGCCGTAACTTATGCGATTAAAGCCATGAGATATGAGCACATCAAGCTGCTCGTTTGTTAAAAATCTCGGATCTATCTCGCAGCTTATCTCAGCCTCTTTTGAGAAATTTTTAAATTTAGATTTGATTAGTTTTATGATCTCATCAAGCTGTGCAGCATTATAAAATGTTGGTGTACCACCACCAAAGTGCATTTGTAAGACCTCGGCACTGGTGTCCAGGTGGTGAGCTAAAATTTCAAGCTCTTTTTCTATATATCTTATATATTTCTCTTTGCGGTCCTCTTTGCTCGTGTAAATGACATTACAGCCACAAAAATAACAAGCACTTCTGCAAAATGGCAAGTGTAAATAAAGCGAAAGCGGTCGATTCAAATCACGATTTTCAAGCTCTTTTATATAAGCTTCATAGCTAAATTTATCACTAAACTCTGGTGCTGTCGGATAGCTAGTATATCTTGGCCCTGGCCTTGAATACTTCACATAAGCACTAAAATCAATCATCTGCCCTACTCCTTGCCATTTGAATCACCTCTTTTATGTCTACAAATAAATTTGGGTGCTCTTTTTTGATATTTTTTACTAGTTTGTCAAGATCAATATTAAATTGCCTACTTTTTTTATCGCTTGCGATCTTTTTTATCTCATCCATAGCAACCACCCAAACATCGCTAAAATCAACCGGTATATTTTGCCAGATCGTCTTTTCAAGCCTTAGATCAAAATTTTCTTTTTGCGACTCTTTTAAGGCCTCGATCAAAGCCGAAAGCGATTTTACAGAGATTACTGTGTGTAAATTTTGATTTTCATCAATACCAAACCACGGCTCTTTTGAGTCCCAAGAGCCACTTTTTAAATTTAAAATATGCTCATTTGGATTTTTTGTTGAAACTATCTCAAAGATCGTCTTTTCAGGGCTACTCAGCCCAAGGTTATTGCCGATCTCATCTATCTCATCATATATATTTTTCTCTTTGCTCATCTTCTTCTCTCATCCAGCCAGACCATCACGCTTTTTTGGGCATGAAGTCTGTTTTCAGCTTCGCTAAAAATTTCATCTGCGTGCTTCTCAAAAACTGCCTCGCTCACCTCGTAGCCCCTATAAGCTGGCAAGCAGTGCAAAAATATCGCGTCTTTTTTAGCTAAGCTCATCAAATTTTCATCCACACAGTATCCAGCAAAGTCTTTTAGTCTCTTTTCTTTCTCAGCCTCTTGCCCCATCGATACCCAAGTATCTGTAGTCACTACATCGGCACCATTTACCGCTTCTTTTATATCATTTGTGATAAAAATTTTCGCACCTGAAATTTTTGCGTTTTCATTAGCCATCTTTAAAATTTCAGCGTCTACCTCGTAGCCTTTTGGCGTGGCTACTCTTAGCTCAAGTCCTAGCTTGCTAGCTAGCATGAGCCACGAGTGAGTCATGTTGTTGCCGTCCCCTACGTATGCGACCTTCTCGCCTGCACTAAATTCAAGCATGGTTAGATAATCCGCCATTAGCTGCACTGGGTGAAATTTATCGCTTAAGCCATTTATCACTGGCACGCTTGAAAATTTAGCAAATTCTTCTAGCGTCTCGTGTTTATCGACCCTTAGCATAGCCATGTCGCACATTCTGCTTATCACTCTAGCGGTGTCACGTATAGGCTCGCCGCGTCCTATTTGTATATCATTTTTGCTTAAAAATAGCGCATATCCACCAAGCTCATGCATGCCAACATCAAAGCTTACTCTCGTTCTAGTCGAGCTTTTTTCAAATATCATCGCAAGCTTTTGATCTTTTAGATATGGCTTAAATTCTCTAGCCTTCGCCTCTTTTTTGATCTTGCTGGCTAAATTTATCATCTGCTCGATTTCATCTTTGCTAAAGTCATTTAGCGTCAAAAAGTGCCTCATCTTAGCCCCTTAAAATTTTAGCCGCTTCTTTTGCGTGATAGGTGATGATCAAATTTGCCCCTGCTCTTTTAAAGCCGATCAAAGTCTCCATCATAACGCGATCATAGTCGATGATGCCAGCTTTTGCACCAGCTTTTAGCAGTGCGTATTCGCCGCTTACGTTGTAGACACAAAGTGGTAGAAGTGTTAAATTTCTTAGCTCTCTAACGACATCAAGATAGGCAAGCGCTGGCTTTACCATCAAGATATCAGCACCTTGCGCCTCGTCCTGCAAGCTCTCATTTATAGCTTCAAGGCGGTTTGCGCTATCCATTTGATAGCTCTTTCTATCGCCAAAGCTTGGTGCGCTTTGTGCCACATCGCGAAATGGTCCGTAGTAGGCTGAGGCAAATTTAGTCGAGTAAGCCATCACTGGTAAATTCTCAAAGCCATTGCTATCAAGCGTCTCTCTTAACGTTGCGATGATGCCGTCCATCATACCGCTTGGTGCAATCATATCAGAGCCATTTTGAGCGTGTATCAAGGCTTGTTTTGCTGAAATTTCAAGTGTGGCATCGTTGTCAATGGTGTTATGCACGTGATCGATTATGCCGCAGTGGCCGTGGTCTGTGTACTCGCAAAAGCAAAGATCAGTGACGACTACCAAATTTGGGAATTTATCTTTTATGGCTCTAAGTACAGTTGCGATGATGCCGTCATTACTTAGTGCGTCGCTGCCAACGCTATCTTTTAGGCTTGGTATGCCAAATAAAATGATCGATTTTATGCCTAAATTTACTATCTCTTCGCACTCTTTTAAAATTTCATCGATACTCATTTGATAAACGCCCGGCATCGAAGCGATCTCGTTTTTAACGCCTTTGCCCTCGACTACAAAGAGCGGATAGATGAAGTCATTTACGCTAAGGCTAGTCTCTCTCACCATGTCTCTTAGGGCTGGATTTATTCTTAATCTTCTAAAACGTTTAAACATATTTTTGCCTTTTCTTTGTTAAAATGCGTGATTTTTAGCTAGTTTAGCACAGTTGGAGTAAATTTAAAATGAAAATAGAAATTTCAAACGCCGCAAATCTACCATCAAGATTTGGCACTTATAAGGTTCAAGCCTTCAAAGAAGGGTCAAAAGAGCACCTCGTGATCTACAAAGAGCCTTTAAGCGAAGTGGTAAATCTTAGAATTCACTCCGAATGCCTAACTGGCGATGCGATCGGAAGCCTAAAGTGCGACTGCCGCGACCAGCTTGAAGCGAGCCTAAAATATATCGAAGAAAATGGCGGCATGGTCATCTACTTGCGTCAAGAAGGCAGAAATATCGGGCTTTTAAACAAAATAAACGCTTACAGCCTGCAAGATAAGGGCCTTGACACCATTGAGGCTAATCACCAGCTAGGTTTTAAGGCCGATGAGAGGACGTATGAAGTGGTTGATTTTATCTTAAATCACTACGGCATAAAAGAGGTAAATTTACTCACAAATAACCCTTTAAAACTTCATGGACTAAGCTCAGTAAAGATCGTAAAACGCGTGCCTATCGTCATAAAACCAAATAAATTTAATGAAGGCTACCTGAAAGTAAAAAAAGAGCAAATGGGGCATATTTTGTAATGAAAAATGAGCTTTGCTTGCCGGCTGAATTTGACAAAAAAGTAAAGGCTTACGCTCAAATTTTTACTAAATTTAACAAAGTTCATAGCTTAAGCAATTATAAAGATATAAACGAGCAGGTGCTTGATAGCATAAAACCGCTTGAAATTTTTGACCTAAGTGCCAAAACGGCGATCGATGTGGGCAGTGGAGCCGGCTTTCCAGCGATATTTTTAGCACTCGCAATGCCGCAAACAAAGTGGCACCTTTTTGAGCCGATAGCCAAAAAGTCATCATTTCTAAGCTACGCTAAAATCGAGCTTGGCTTAGAAAATCTAGAAATTTACAGCCAAAAGATCGAGCTTGCAGATAAATTTACAGCTGATCTCATCACCTCAAGAGCCCTTAGCAAGATAAAAGAGCTTATAAGAATTTGCGATGGGTTTTACGATGAAAAGACCAACTTTCTCATCTACAAAGGCTCAAGCGTCATGGAGGAAATTTCAGGCATCAACGCAAAAATTTATAATGAAAAAAATAGAAATTACATATTTTTTAATCTAAAAAATCATGGAGAAAAACATTGAAATACTTGCTTTTTGCGGCGATTTTAGTTGCGATTTACATTATATTTTTTAAAAATAGGAAAAATAGTGACAAGGTAAGCAGCAGCAACTTCGAAGAGTGCAGCAAATGCGGCGTCTTTAGCGACATCGATCAAATGGTGCTAAGAGACGGAAAATACATCTGCAAAGAGTGCATAAAGGGTGAGAGATGAAAATTTTGGGTGATGAGCTGATCAAATTTGAACCGCTATTTCTTTGCAAAAGCGAAGATGAAATTTCAAACAGCAGGCAAAATCTCTTTAAATTTGATAGAAATTTGATAAAAAGAGCACTAGAAGTTGAAGCAAGCTTTAGCGTTTTTGTGACGAATGCAAATGAAGCCATTATCGCAAACGCGGCTGGAGCAAAATTTATTATCGCAGATATTGACATTGCAAAAGATCTAGCAAAGATCGCTGAGAGTTATCTATTTGACGCACTTATAGCTGTTTTCATAAAAGATGAAAGCGAGCTAACACAGCTTGCAAAATTTAACATTGACGCCGCGATCTTGCCAAACGCTATAAAAAAATAAGGACAAAGATGGAAATTTTTAAAACTGCTTTTTTAATGGTTACTTTAATGCTGATTTTTATCGCTGTTGGCGGATATATTGGAGGTGAGCATGGCATGATGATCGCCTTTTTGATAGCAGCTGGCACAAATATCTTTTCATATTTTTTTAGTGATACTATAGTGCTTAAAAGATATAACGCTATCCCAGTCGATGAGAGTAACGCTCACGGGCTTTACGAGATCGTGTCTCGCCTCACACAAAAGGCAAATTTGCCTATGCCAAAAATTTACATCATCCCAGAAGAGGTACCAAACGCCTTTGCCACAGGCAGAAACCCAAGCCACGCAGCTGTCGCGGTAACCGAGGGGCTTTTAAAAATTTTAAATGAAAACGAGATCGAGGGCGTGCTAGCTCACGAGCTAAGCCACGTAAGGCACTACGACATCCTAACTGGTTCAATTGCTGCCATACTAGCTGGTGCTATCGCAATGCTTGCAAATTTTGCTAAGATTGGTGGTATTGCTGGGCAGAGTGGCGGTTCAAGAAGAGGTGGCGGTAATGCCATCGTTATGCTAGCACTTGCTATACTCATGCCAATAGCTGCCACAATCATCCAAATGGCGATCTCAAGGGAGCGCGAGTATAAGGCAGACAAGGGTGCAGCCTATCTAACAGGACACCCAGAGTGGCTTGCAAGTGCTCTAAGAAAGCTTGAGAGCTACTCAAATTCTTACATCATGCAAAATGCAAGCGAGCAAAGTGCTCATATGTTTATCGTAAATCCATTTGGCTCGCTAACTAACAAGCTTGGCGTACTTTTTAGAACTCACCCAAGCACTAGCGATAGGATCGCTGAGCTTGAAAGACTTGAGCAAGAGATAAAAAGAGACATGTAAAAATTTAGCCTTTTGTAAAATTTGGGCTAAATTTCTTCTTTTTGCTATCTTTTTTGGCCTTAAATATAGACATTTACAAGAAATTTTAATTTTATGAGCGAGTAATTTCGGATCTAAAATTTGAGCCAATCGGTGGGCGAAATCAAATTTTATTAGTCGATTCTTGCAAGTAAATAAAATTTAAAATTTACAAAAATATCAAATTTACAACCAAAAAACCGAAATTTAACCCCAAATTTCACTGCAATTTCTTACAGTCACGATCTTCTATAGTGTACTCAAAGATCAGCTCACCATTTTCTGAATAGAAAAGCTCGTCCAAGGTGACACCGATACTTAGCATATTTAAGATCTCTTTATCTTTGCAAGCAGTTCGCAAATTCTCTTTTTTGATAGCTTCGATAAATTCTAAAAGCTCTTTCTCTTCAAGCCTTTTGATCTCTTGCTTTCTTGCATGTTTGACGGCGTATCTATAGATGAGCGTATCACCGACATTTAGGATATCGTTAAGTGTCAGTGTTGGCGTACAGATAAATGGGAGCTTTTTTTTGTAGTAAGTTGCGTGATTTTTCGCTGCCATATCTGGCGTAAGAGCCAGGGCAAGCGAGTAAAAAAACAGTAAAAAAATGACTACTCGCAACTACTTTTATCCAAATTTATATCAAAAAAATGCCTACCCTCAAAGCCGTAACTACCACTTAGAGTGATGCCACGATTTAGCACAGCTCTTGCCATACCTGAGTTGCAAAGCGCCTCTTTTCCGTTTTTATAAAACTCATCTTTTAAAGCTAAAATTTGAGCTTTGTTGTAGCCTTTTATCCTCTTTGTCTTGGTCTCGTTTAAAACAAACTCGCCATGTATGTTTAGCCCGCTGCTACTCACATCTTTTAGCGTAATCATCTCATCGACTCTGCTTGGCAAATTTGGCTTTGCAGTTTGGACGACAAAAGCTGGGATCTGCTTAGTATCAAGCTGATTTAATATCTGCTCATAAATTTTAAACTCACTCTCTTGCACACCAAAAGCAAGGCTAGCAAAAGCTAATAAAACGATCTTTTTCATATATTGCCTTTATATAAATTTCCTAGTGATGTTTGGCGAGAGCTTTACTAAAATATCATAACTTATCGTATCAAAAAATTTCGCCCAAATATTTGCATCCTCAAAGACACAGACCCACTCACCGCTATCTTTACAGCTAAAGCTATCCATAGAAATTTTTCCTAGTATTGGCTCGTTATTGGCAAGTCTTAGCTCACCACAGCCATTGTATCTTAGTAATCCATCACCATATCCAAGATCATAAGTGGCTACACTTATATCTTCTTTTGCACTAAATTTAGCACCATATCCAACGCTTTGACCACTTTTTAAAATACGCTTACTAACTCTTCTTGCCCATAGTGAAAGTACTGGCTTTAAGTTCAAACTATCACCAAACTGAGCGTATCCATACTGTGCGATGCCAACGCGAACCATATCATCATCGATTTCGCTTGCTCTTTCAAGCGCAGCTGAGTTGTGAGAGTGAAAGATCGGTTTTTTTATACCAAACTCATCGCAAAGAGCTAAAATTTTCTCTTTTGCAGCCCTAAAATTTTCCCTTTGCACAAAATAATCAGCATTTAGCTCATCACTTGCACGAAAATGAGTATAAGCTCCAAGAAGCTCTAAATTCCTTCTTGTTAAAATTTCAAACGCATAATCAAGCTCGCTAATATCAAGCCCATTTCTATGCATGCCAGTATCGATTGCAAGGTTGATTTTTGAGCCATCTTTTATCTTTAAAAGCGCTTCTATATCATTTATCGCATAGATAAATTTACTGCTTTCATTTCCGGTTGGGATATGTGAGAGAATGAGAATATTTTCAAATATGTCAGAAATTTCATCTGCCTCAAACTCACTTTTTACAGCACAAATTTCTATACCAAATTTTTTAGCTTCATTTGCAATAAGCCTTGCGCCATGACCATAAGCATTGTCTTTTAATACAACTATTACTTTCTCTTTACCACCAGCTTTAGCACAAATTTGAGTGAGGTTATGGATATATGAAGCTTTATTTAGGCGTATTTCAGACATTAAAATTCACATTAAAAGCAGTATAAACATCCGGTAAAAGTTTTCTTACGTTGTAATCAAATGCATAAAATTTAGCGTAAATTTCTTTCAGATCAGCCTCTTTTACTTTGCTAAAATCAAAAACATCAGTACCATCTTTCTTTGGAACTTGGCGGTCAAGCTCAGCAAAAAAAGCAGCTCTTGCCTCTAAAATTTTCTCTATTTTTTCTTTTACTTCTTGAGATTTTTCCACTTTTACTCCTCTATAAAAATTTTCATATCATCGTTATAAAGCTTCACATAAAGTGTCTTTTGACCAGCAAATTTATGTGTATCTGAAACATAATCCTCATAAAAACTCACACGAAAAAGCCTATCGTTTTTAAGATTTGGATAAGGCGTGATGAGAAAATTTGAAAAACTAATGCGTTTTTTCTCTTTTTTAGAAAAAATAGCCCGCTTCATACTTTTAAATTTTTCCAAGCTCATACCATCGTATCGCTCAAAGTTTTTATCATAAAATTTAAGATAGTTTTCAATGTCACTCTCGCTCCATGTCTTTTTCCAGCCCAGAAGTCCAGAAATGATCACTGCAATATCTTTTGCACTAGCTTCTGGGCGCTTATCTTCATAAATAAATGCAAGTGTTTTTTTGTGATCCACTACATCATCAAATTTCATCAAAGTATCATTTTGCATAGCCACGCAGCCTTTTGTTTTTAGCTCATCTGTCCTTTGACCATCAAGTGGATAGCCATGTATCCAAATGCCACCGCCATTTCGCTTTGCAAGCTTATCAAGCAAATTTGGATATGAAAGCGAAAATGCAAGTGGGCCAAGATATCTATCATTTGGCGTAAATCTACGTGTAAGCTGATACACTCCAACCGGTGTTTTTAGATCGCCTTCAAGAAGCTTATCGCCATTTTTGCCAACTATAACGCTTGAGCTAAAAAGCTTTTTTGTAATGCCGCCATTATAAGAGATCACTTCAAGCTTCTTTTTAGTTTTATCAACTACACTTAGAAGTATCTCATTGTCATAATACCCATATCTTACATCCTTGCCTTCAAGCTTTTTTAGCCAGTAATCCTTACTTAAAATATTTTTTTCGATGGCATCAATAACAGCAGCTGAGCCATTTTTTAAGTAAATTTCTTCGTAATTTTGGGCAAAAAGATAAGGCGATAACGCGATGAAGAAAAATATAATTTTTTTCAAGTGAAATATCCCAAAAAGTAAAATTTAGTCCGTAATTATATCCTAAAAAATTTATATTTTTAGGTTTTAAAGGTAAATTAAGTAGTTCTAAGTGTATAATGTGAAAACCATTATTAATTTTATCACAAAGGAAAAATATGAAGAAAATCGTTTTTGGTGCGATGCTTGCAGCTTCTGCTCTTATGGCGGCTGATATCAGCCTAGAAAATGTTAGAGCTAGAGATACAAAACCTGGCACAAACAATAGTGCAATTTTTATGGATATAAAAAATGCTTCAAATTCTGATGTAAAGCTTGTTGGTGCTCACTCAAGCGTTTGCAAAAGCACAGAAATTCATACTCACAAAATGAATGATGGTATGATGGCTATGGTTCAAATCGAAGATGCAGTGATCCCAAAAAATGGCGAAACAAAACTAGCTCCTGGCGGTTTACACATTATGCTTATGGATCTAAATAAACCATTAAAAGATGGTGATAAAGTTGATTTAGAGCTAAAATTTAGCAATGGCGAGAGCATAAAGCTTGATA
>NZ_CABPVR010000009.1:91856-96169 GCF_902460875.1 Campylobacter concisus
AAATGACGCTGCAAGGCAAACTCAATCTCTCTTTTAGGCCTTCTTTGGCTAATAATAAGCGGAGAAAATGGTAAGAATTTTTTTGCTAATTTTTTATTGTTTATATTTAATATATCCAATAAAATCTTTGAAATTTTATCATCAAGCTCTTTTTCAAAGGATCTTGCATAATTTTTTAAACTAATGCTATCAAAGAAAAGCCAAAGCAAATAATTGTCAAAAAAGTCAAAAAATTTCTCGAAATTATTATCGCTACTCTTTGAGATCTTTTCTAAAATATAGCTCGTAAGATGCGAGCCACTTCCCAAAAGACCCATAAAATTTACGACGATTTTTACTATGTCCTCTTTATTTAAGCTCTCAAGCTCATTAATCGGATAAGCAAAACTTGGGCTATTTTTTAAAAAAATATCCCTTCTATCTTGGTGCTTTAGGCAGTTCTTTACTAATTTAAAAAAAGAAGCTTGATTTAGTTCTTTGCTCATATTAATTTTTTTGTACCGCCCAAGAAGTCATAATTAAGCAAAATTTTACTCTTTATACACTTTATTTTAAGTTCACAAAATGAATTGATTGAGGCAAATTTTGATAAAAATTTAGCCAAATTTATACCTAAAGTATATACATTTCCAATACTCTCAAATTCGCTTTCATCTATATAGAATATGCATAGCAACCCTCTTTTTGCAAAGCCTTGATCAACTCTATAAATTTGCTTTGTTTTTATATCATAAAGCGAGTTTGCAAATTTTTTAAAAAACTCATCATCTGGTGTGCTAAAGGTATTAAGAAGTGCTAAAAAAGAGCCCTTCTCTAGTATACTTTGATAGCTAAAAGATAATATGCTAACTAGTTTCCAAAGAAGATTTCCATCTATTTTTACTCGCTTTACGCTAGTTGGAATGGTTAAATTTTTAGTTGTTACACCTTGATGAGATAGCACTCTATCTATCTCGCCAAGTCTTAGTTTGCAAGGCAAGTCGCCATTGCAACAAAGTGCATCTATACTAATGGTTTGATCTTTAGAGTCACTTTTAAAAAAAGAAATTTCTTTATATGAGTTTAGTTTTATATCTATTTTATTACTGACAAAATAATAATCTTTTGCTCGCTCATCATTTAAAAATTCAAATCTCTCAAAACTTTTATAGTTTTTTAATATCCTTTTTTCATTATTACTACTATGGGCAACCACCTTATTTATTGAAACGATTTCATAAGCATCGATATTTGAGCGATCTAGAAAAATTCTATATTCGCTTCGTCTATTGTTATTTAAAATAGGCTCGGCACTCATTACAAATAAATTTATTGCAGGCGTAGCAAAAAGAGAAAAATACTCTAGCCTTGGCACATATCCACTTGGCATATCTTTTGAAAATATGAATTTAATATTAAAGCTTTTTGTAGAAAAATTTTTAAGAAAGCTAAGGCCGTTTAATCGCACAAAATTTAACTTTGAAGGAAAAAATGATAGCTCTTTTAAAAGCTCAAATGCTTCAAATCCAAACTCATCACTCTTTATCAAACGCTCATCAAACTCATCTAAACTAAGTTTATCAGGGCTTAACTTTATCTCTTGATCGCTATCTTCAAAACTTATTGTAATAAATTTCAAGTAATTTTTTAGCCACATTAAGAGTGTAGAAGAGAAGTAAACATTATCTCCAAGATATAAATTTAAAAAGTCTATATCAAGTTCTTTAGTACTAAGCTCGTCCTTTGTAGCGCTTATATTTAAATTTAGAAGATAATCACTCTTATTGTTTGACATAAAAGCTTTTGTTATCTTTAAGGGAAGCAAATTTATGTCAAAGATTGTTTGAAATTTGCACGTTACGCCATTGATCTGCTTTGACTCGACTATACTTCCTTTTGGTATAAATTCTTTTACCCCAGAGAAGTCATCTCTTAATGTAAATTCTTGCATACAAACTGATGGAAAAGGATTTGTATAGCTTGGCATTAATATATTTACTAAAGACTCAGCGATTAGTGGGATATTTTCATCTAGTTCTTGCCTGATCCTCGATGTTAAAATAGCCATATTTTCTATTATACTCTCAACATCAGGATCTTTGCTTTTAGTATCTAAAAAGGGTGCTACTTTTGGAAAATTTTTAATAAAAAGGGCTCTTGTTTCATCAAGATATGCCATCTCTTTTTGAAAATAAGCTAGATTATTTTCATTATAATCCATTATAAAATCTCACAATATCTATTGTTTTTAAAAATAACTTTTAGCAAATACTCTTTAAAATTATCATTTTTATGCTTGTAGTTTATATTAAAGATGATACGCCAAGGCTTTAGTGAGTCATCGTATCCGATAGATGTTACTTCTATTCTATTCTCATTTGAGCTGATTAATTCATATATTGCCATACCAAGTTTATGACCAAGCTCGTTTATCTCAACACCCATCGACCAAAGATCAATAATACTATCATTTAATCGGCCGTAGTTACCAAGTCTAGAGTTTAAGATAGTATCAATGTGATCTTTTATGTCGCTGTCTAGATCTTTAAAATATGGACGTAGTTTTGATTCGTCACTAAATTCATATAAAATTTTATCTATCAGCGACATAGTAAGCTTACTCTTTGTCTAGTTTTCCGACCAAAGAAAGCTCGAAATTTGCTCCCATAAATTTAAAGTGAGGTCTAGCCAAAAGCTCTATTTTGTACCATCCAGGCTCGCCAGCTATATCACTGACGATTACTTTTGCGCTTCTAAATGGTCTTCTACTTCTAACATCTGCTGGTGGATTTTCCTGATCTGAGATGTATTGTCTTAGCCATTCATTTAAGCCGCGCTCAACATCGCTACGCTCTTTCCATGTACCTATCTCTTCTCTTTGAAGCACTTTTAGATAATGAGCCAAACGAGAGATCAAGAACACATAAGGCAGTTGAGTTCCGAGCCTGAAATTTGTCTCAGCAGCTTTACCTTCTGGAGTATTTGGGAAAATTTTAGGTTTTAACGCAGAGTTTGCTGAGAAAAATGCAGCGTTATTACTATCTCTTCTTAAAGTAAGAGCGATAAATCCATTTTCTGAAAGTTCAAATTCTCTTCTATCTGTGATCAAAACTTCGGTTGGAATTTTTGTTTGGACGCTTCCATAATTTTCATAAGTATAAGTTGGAAGATCTTTTACGGCACCGCCACCTTTTGGCCCAATAATATTGCCGCACCATCTATAATCAGCAAAACTATCTGTAAGCCTTGTAGCAAACGCATAAGCTCCATTGCCCCAAAGCATATCATCATGATTATTTACAGTTTCTCTATAATTAAAGCTCTTTATAGGGTTATCTTCTGGCACATAAGGAGATCTTGTAAGAAATCTATTTACCATACATCCTGTGTATTTTGCATCTTCATTTTCTCTAAAAGTTCTCCATCTTGTATATTGTGGGCCTTCTAGCATGCTTTTTAGATCTTTTATATTTTCAAGCTCACCAAAATTGTCAAGTCCGAAAAATTTAGCAGAAAGAGATGTAAGAAGTGGCGAATGGCTCATTGCAGCAATTGATGACATTTTATTTAAAAAAGTCATATCTTGATTTGATTTATCTAGCTCATAGTCAGCCACTATCGCACCAACTGGTTCACCACCAAATTGTCCATATTCGGCTGAATAAATTTGTTTATAAAGTGTACTTTGAGTTATATCTAGATTATTTTCAAAATCATCTAAAATTTCTTCTTTTGTGGCGTCTAAAAGATCAATTTTTACATTTTCATTAAAATTTGTTCTCTCAACCAAAAATCTAATTCCACGCCAAGTTGATTCTAGCTCTTGAAAAGATTTATTGTGTAAAATTTCATCCATTTGAGCAGATAAAAGGGTATCGATGTGAGCTATCATCTCATCAAGTGCGAGCTTATTTATTTTATCTTCGGCATTATTTGTTGTTATTATGTTTGAAATAAACTCAGCAACTCCTTGCTTTACAACACTATAACTCTCGTCATCTTTTGAATATTTACTCCTTTGCATTATGCTTTCAATGATAGGAGTTTTAACTTTAGTTTCAGACATTTTTATTCCTTATCTTGTTCGTCTTTAATCTCTAAAAGAAGTTGTTTTCTACTATCTTCATCTTTTATAGCTTCTAAAACCGCTTTTCTAAAATCAGGCATATTGCCCATAGGACCTTTTAGTGCAACTAAAGCTTTTCTAAGCTGCAAGAGTTTTTTTAGTTCAGGGATTTGATTTATAATATTGTCTGGATTAAAATCATGGATGCTCTCAAAATCAAGGTCAATATTTAAATCTTCATTATTAGAATTTAGCTTATTTTTTACAG
>NZ_CABPVR010000009.1:103441-109512 GCF_902460875.1 Campylobacter concisus
GTTTTAAATAAAGAGAAAATATGAATTTTTTTGATGAAATTTGGGAAATTTTAAATGAAGGCGAGATTTGGCTTAAATTTTTAAAATTTGAGCTATTTTATGAGAAATTTAAACGAGATTTTAATATAAATTTTTATGAAAGCTCTAAACCAAATGAGCTAATAAAGCCTAGCTACGCAAAATTTTGTGAAGTAGTTAGCATGAAAGAGCTAAACAAAAAAATAAAGCCAAAGGATAAAAATTTAAATTTTATCCATTCGGTAGCTCATATTGAATTTAGTGCTATTGACATCGCGCTTGATGCTTGTTATAGATTTAGAAATTTGCCAAGAGAATTTTATGAAGACTGGTTAGAAGTAGCTGAAGATGAGATCAGACACTTTTGTATGATAGAAAATTTGCTCTTAAAACAAGGCGGTAGATACGGCGAGCTAAGTGTGCATGATGGGCTTTTTATCGCACTTCAAAAGACTTCAGATAGTCTAACTAGCCGTATGGCGCTACTGCCAAGATACATGGAGGCAAATGGGCTTGATGCAAATGCTCATATCATAAAAAGGCTTGAAGGCGAGGGCGGGCAAGAAGAGCTAATAGAGTGCCTAAAAGTCATATTAAAAGAGGAAGTTTCTCACGTTTATAAGGGCGATAAATGGTTTAAATTTGCTTGCAAAAAAGAGGGCGTTGATGAAAATAGCTACTTTGACATTATCTTAAGTTTATATCCAAATTCATTTAAAAATGTTAGAGAGATCAATGAGCAAGATCGCTTAAAAGCTGGATTTAGCAAAGAAGAGCTTTGCTTGATAAAGAATTTCTCAAAGGAGAGATAGTGAGTAAAATTTATTTTATAAGACATTCAAAAGCGGTTGATGAGAATAAGGATGGAGCTAAAGATGCCTTAAGGGAGCTTAGTCAAAAAGGTAAAGAAGACGCTAAATTTATGGCAAATAGGCTAAAAATGTATGATGTGATGCCAGGAGCCATCTTTTCAAGCAGTGCTAAAAGGTGCGAACAAACAGCAAAGATTATCGCTAAAACTTTAAAATTTAAAGAAGAGATCGATCTTATAGATGAGCTTTATGATATAAGCTTTGAAGATCTTTTAAAATTTGTCAAAAATATAGATGAGAGTTTGGATGAGATTTTTATCATCACGCACAACCCAAGCATAACTGAAATTTGTGAGTATTTGAGCGATTCATCAATAGACAATATCCCAACTTCTGGAATATTTTGTGTTGAGTTTGGATGTAAATTTAGTGAGTTAAAAGAGGGTAGTGCAAAAGCGTTATTTTTTGACCACCCCAAAAAACATCAAAGATAATTTAACACTTTAGTTTTTATCTTTAAAAATTTCGTTATACGAAGCAAAAATTTGCTCGCTTAGATCTTCTATTTTTTTAGACTTATCAACAAAATAATTTAAATTTTGTTCATTATAGCCAGAGGCTGACTTCTCGAGCAAGAGTTTGATTTCATTATTTAGCGACGATGTA
This sequence comes from Campylobacter concisus, assembly GCF_902460875.1. GTDB lineage: Bacteria > Campylobacterota > Campylobacteria > Campylobacterales > Campylobacteraceae > Campylobacter_A > Campylobacter_A concisus_AA. The sequence continues at coordinate 104,938 of NZ_CABPVR010000009.1, forward strand.
AGCTCTTTTGACTTATCAAAATTTTTATTTTGCTTGTGTTCACTTATACTCTCGTTCTCATACCAGTCTAGCAGGTTTTGTGCTAAATTACGTATTTCCTCGCTGTATCCTTGCTCGTTTATAAGATCAGAGTACACTTTAGTTTTGTAAGCGATTTGTGAAATTTTTGCGATTATGGCAAAGGTTTTATTTTCGACATATTTTGATGTTTGAGCAGTATTTTGTGCGTTTGCATTAAACTCGCTCAATACCTTTTTGAAATTTTCTACATTTTGTGTCGTTAGTTTAGAAATTTCATCGATCTTTTTAGAATTTTCATCGATATCATTCACCTCTTGCTGAAGTGTTTTTATGTTTACTTCGATATCACTTGCAGCTTTTTGTGTATTTTCAGCTAGCTTTCTTACTTCATCAGCGACTACCGCAAAACCACGTCCGTGCTCTCCTGCGCGGGCAGCTTCAATGGCGGCGTTAAGAGCAAGCAGATTCGTTTGATCGGCAATATCTTTTATTAAATTTAAAACAGAGCTTATTTCAGAAGCCCTAGTGCTTAGCATACCAGTAGCATTTGAGCAGCTTTGTACTAGACCATCAAGCTCTCCCATATTTTGACTAAGTTCGACAATGTTTGACATATTTTCTCTTGCTATTTGTGCAGTTTGTTTAGCATCTGTTGCTGTTTGGCTTAAATTTTTGATACTTTCATTTAGATCATCTCTTACATAATTTATGCCATTTATGCCGTTTCCAAGTTTGTCAAGCTCGCTTGATAAAAGACCTCTAACCTTGCTTTTTTGGCCGTCTTTTATACCTGTGACACCCTTGCTCATAGATATGGCATTTCGTTTAAATAAACCCCTAAACCCTTCTACAAATATATTTCTATATGTTTTTGAGTTTTGTGCAGCTTGGACTGAGGTTGAAATTTCACGTTGAAGTGCTTCAACTTGATCTAACAAATCATTTATGCCAAGGGCGACTTCATACATCTCGTCCTTTTCTCCAACATTTACAATGCGAGGCTCTAGTATGCCATTGCTTGCCGATTTGACAACACTTAAAATCTCATTTATTGCATTTGATTTTTTCTTAAACATATCTAGAACCTTTGTAAGTTGTTTATAAATTCATCATAGCTTGTTGATTTTTCTTCCAAAAATTTAAATAAATATTTTTTAGACGCTTCAATACCGCCATCTCGTTCTAGCTCAAGTAGTTTTGCATAAAGTGGTTTTATGGTCTCTATCGCTTTTGCATTTGGCTTACGTCTAACAGAATAGTATCCAACGATATTATCTTGTTGATCAAGCGAGGCTGTGATATTGCCAAATACCCAGTAAAATCCACCATTGAGAGTTTTATTTTTAATAAAGGCAAAAATTTCCTCTTTATTTTGTATGCGTTCCCAAAGTAGCTTGAAAATAACTCTTGGCATATCAGTGTGCCTTATTATATTGTGCGGTTTTCCCAAGAGATCACCTTGTTTTACTCCTACGATATTTAAAAAAGGCTCGTTGCAATAAGTAATCCTTCCTTTTGTATCTGTTTTTGAAACTAAAAATGCGTTCTCATCAACGCCATATTCTTTTTCTATAGACATTTTACTCCTTTAAATATAGATTTAATTTTTAACAGCTTTTGCCATATCCCACATTGGCATAAATATACCAAGGGCGAGCAAAAGCACCATAGCTGCGATAAATATTAGTAGTATCGGCTCAATATAGTTTGAAATATTATCAATAATATCATTAAATTTCACTCTATAATAATCAGTAACCTTTTGTGTCATGTCATCTAAGCTACCACTTTGTTCGCCAGCACCTATCATTTGTATAAGCATACCCTCATAAAGTCCAGTTTGCCTAAAGGCCTCGGTTAAGCTTATGCCACGGCCAACCAGCACTTTTACAGCAGTTAGTTTATTTCTTATGTCTTGATTTGAAACAGTTACAACGGCAGTATCTAGCGCGTCAGCGATAGGAAGTCCTGCGCGAACAAGCTCTGTAAAGATTAGATTAAATCTACTCATATTTGCAAAAAATATTATTTTGCCCACAAGATAGACTTTTAGTAGGTATTTATCGACCTTATCCCTAAAATTTTCATCATTTGAATATTGCCTTTTTAGCAAAAAAGCAAATGCGACAAGAATAACTATTATGTATATACCGTAATTGCTCATTATGTATTCAATGTTTAGTAAAATTTTAGTAGGAAGTGGGAGATCGGCATTAAGCTGGCTAAAAATTTCTCGAAATTGTGGAACAACTGATGTCATAAGCACAATAAAAGCCAAAATTATAGAGCATATTACGGTTATTGGATACCTTATAGCTTTTTTAAATTTTTGCTGGTTATCCCAGACTTCTTGCAAGATAGAAGCTAGTTTTGATAATGCATCAGCCATGTTACCAGTACTCTCTCCAAGCCTTACCATAGCGACAGTGACATCACCTAGCTCTTCTTGAAAATTTTCTATACTTTGAGTTAAGCTAGCACCTTGATTTAGGTCTTCGTCTAATGTTTGAAATATTGTTTTTAGCCTTTTATCCTCGGTGGCATTTGCTGTCTCTTTTATGCCATCATGTATTGATATACCAGCATTAGTCATAACGCTAAGTTGCCTTATGGTAGCAACTAGAGCTGGAATTTTTACTTTCGAAGAAGAGAATATTTTGTTAAATTTTTCTTGTAAGTCCAAAAAATCATTGTTGATACTTGAAACCTGAGTTTCTTTGATCTTTACTATCATGCCTTGAATATTTGCACGATTTTTTACATCATTTTTGCTATTGGCCTTTAGGCTCATCTTTTGGCGTTTGCCATCTTTTATATATTCTATTTCATAAAATTTCATATCTTGGCAACTCTATATACTTCTTCGATGGTTGTTACACCATTTGCTGCGCGTATAACGCCATCATGGAACATATCTATAAAGCCTTCGTCATAGGCAGCCTTTTTAAGCTCTTCTTTTGAAGCGTTATTTGCAACGATACTTGCTATATGATCGCTAATAGATAATATTTCACTTATCATTTCACGCCCTAGATATCCGGTTTGCGAGCAGTGTTGGCAACCTACGCTTTTATAAAATTGATAATCTTCAGGAAGAAATTTCTTGATCTCATCAAGAGCTTTTTGAGATAGCGTGACTTTTTGTTTGCAATACGGACAAAGTTTTCTTACAAGCCTTTGAGCCTCTATGCAAACGAGCGCGCCACTTACTAGATATGGCTCAATGCCCATATCAACCATACGAGGTAAAGCGCTAATAGCGTCATTTGTATGAAGTGTAGAAAAAACTAAGTGACCAGTTAGTGCCGCTTGAATTGCGATTCTAAGCGTCTCTTGATCTCTGATCTCGCCTATCATAATAATATCTGGATCTTGCCTCAAAATAGAGCGAAGAGCCGAGATAAAAGTAAGCCCAGCCTTCTCATTGACATGTACTTGTTGGATCATATTTAGCTGATACTCGACCGGATCTTCAACGGTAATAATCTTAGTTTTTACACTTTTTATATCATTTAATGCGCCATAAAGCGTAGTCGTTTTTCCTGATCCTGTCGGACCAGTGACTAGGATGATACCGTAAGGCGCTTTCATACTCTTTTTAAATTTAGCAAAGTTATCTGGATGCATACCAAGATCTTCAATGTTTATGATAACCTTTGATTTGTCCAAAATTCTTAAAACTATGCTTTCGCCGTTTAAAATAGGTAGCGTAGAGATACGAAAGTCATACTCTTTATCTAAAATTTGAGCTGAAAATCTACCATCTTGTGGGCGGCGGCGCTCCGCGATATCCATATTTGAAAGTAGCTTCATTCGGCTTACCATCGGCGGATAGATATCTTTATCAAATATAAATGTCTCACTTAGCATACCATCTATTCTGCTTCTTACGATACAGTTTGTCTCGGTTGGCTCGATGTGAATATCGCTTGCTCTGCTTTGAATAGATGTTTTTAAAATTATCTCAATTAGCTTTAAAATTCCAGAGCTTTCTGTGCTTTGCCCTTGACTGCTAGAACTTGAAAGCTCTTTTCTGATCTCTGTAATAACGTCTTTTATACTTTCATTAAGAGCTATTTTGTTTATGTATTTTTCTATCTGAGCTGGATCGGCGCAAGCTACTTTTAATAGCTTTCTGTTAAATAAATTTTGAACTTTATCCTGAATGATCACATCAAAAGGATTTTTAAAAGCTACATAAACGCTTATCTCATCTTCTTTTACTGGGATAGCGTTATATGATTTTAGCTGTGAGGTGCTTAGTTTTTCACTGATACGGTAGTCTATATCTATATCATCAAGATCAAAAAATGTGATTTTAAATTTATCACATACATATTGAATGAAGCGCTTTTGATCTATCTGAAGGCTAGTTGAAATTTCATCAATATCAGTGTGTCCTCTTCTATAAATATCAGATAGAATTTCAAAAAAAATCTCTTCTTCTAGCATATTTTCTTCAAGCAAAATAGCCAAAAGACTTTTTTCGTTTATTTTTTTTATCTCTATAATTTTTAAAATTTGCTCATCATTTAGTTTATTAAGTTGTTCTAA
>NZ_CABPVR010000009.1:111498-113983 GCF_902460875.1 Campylobacter concisus
GTGCAACAAAACTTTCAAAATTATTTATATTATCAATTTTATTTCCGTATATATCTTCACAAAGAGCTTCTATAAATGTAGCTTCGCTAAAAAAAGGATGTGGGAAAAAAATTAATTTTTTATCCTTTTGAAGATCAGAGGCTATCTTGTTTAGCAAAAAGGTCTTTCCACTGCCAGGCTTGCCATAAAAAAGTATAAGTTTTAATGGCTTTTTTAGAGCCGAGACGATCTTATTGTAACAAGTGATTGAGTTATCTAGATTAACAAAATCAGCTACTTCGTCTTCGTTGATAAAGATATCTTTTATATCTGTATAAATATTCTTGTTATTCATAGATCGTTTTAGAAAAACCTAAGTCTTTTAGTGATTGATTAAGTGGCTTTTTTTTGTCAAAATCAACTACATGAGGAGTGATGACAAAGATAAGCTCTGTTGTTTTTATATTGTCTCTTGTGCTTTTAAAGACACCACCTATAAGTGGGATATCAGAAAGAAGAGGTACAGAAGTATTATTTTTACCCTTTGTCTGGCCTATTAATCCACCAAGAATAATAGTATCGCCGCTATCAACTTGAACAACAGTTGAAAGCTTCTTTTGTACTGTATCTGGAGCAATCTCTCTTAACGCATTTTGTCTTGTGTCGTCTTCTGCGTATTTAAAGTTACTAAGTGATGGATTGATTCGAAGCATGATTTTATTATTATCAGAAACTTCTGGTAATAAATTTAATAATATACCTATAAAAACAGAGTATTGTTTATAAGTAGTTGTTAACCTATCACTATTGCTGTTTCCATTGTCAGTCTTTTGTTGAACACGGTAGTTTATGTTATCGCCAACCGAGATTAGTGCTTGCTGATTATTAAGTGTTGTTACTTTTGGGCTTGATATAACCTTTGTCTTTCCATTTGTCTCAAGAAAATTTATCATTCCATCAAGGCTAAAATTTAAATTAGCTGCGATATTTAATGTGCGTCCAAATCCATCACTTAGGCTATTTCCTTTATTTGTCCAAGTTGCACTTGAGCTCGGATTGTTTCTTGAATTACCAATGTATGTATTAAATCCAAGTTCAAATTTACTCCAATCAACGCCTTGCTTGTATTCATTATTTAACTCAACTGAAATAATAGAAACATCAATAATTACTTGTTTTTTTAGTCTTTTTTGCATTTCATCTATATATTTCTCAACTCGCTTAAGTTGAGAAGGAGTGGCCGTAACAGTGATAAGGCCCGCATTTTGATTTATGATAGGATCAGGCGCTGTAATATGTTCGCTACTATTATTTAAAATAGCTTTGAGCTCAGCATCTAGTTTTTCCCAAAAGTCAAACCTTTCAGTAGTTTTTATAAGGTTGCTTGAGCCTTGAGAACTATCATCTTGGGAATTATCGCTACTACTTGAACCACTAGAAATTTCAGATGGAGTAGCATCCACTGAAGCTTGGGTGACAGCAGTTCCTTCTCTAATAGAAGTTATATAATCTAGTTTAAAAATTTGAGTTTTTAAAGATGAAATTTTTAATACATTATTTGAAAACTCGTAGCTTAAATTTTTCTCACTTAAAAGTAGGTCAAAAACTTCGCTAAGACTCATATTTCTGATATTAACGCCAAAAACTTTATCTTTTAGCTCTGTTTTGCTGTAAGTGTCCTTTGCAACAATACTGAAGTTACACATCTCTGAAAGCTGATTTAACACATCTACTAGTGCAACGTCATCTGAAATTTTCATATTAAAATTCTTGCTTAAACAACTACTTTCGTTGGCACTAGCATAATTCATATTCAAGCAAATAAGTGCACCTATTATTAATATTTTATTTAATTTTAATCTCAACATTTTTACTTCCATTTTTTAAAATTAGCTCTTGTTTTTCATCGCCTTTTACTAAAAAAACACTATTTCTAGTAATGTTGGCTATTTTGTAACCATCAACAATATCACCGACAGCATACCACTTGGAATCAATATTTGCTTTGTTTAATAAAATTGCTTTTAAACTAAGCCCTTTTGAAGCTTGAGTGATAATTGATAAATTTTGATCTGTTATCGTCTTGATAGGTTCTTGCTTAAAAGGATTTTTTATGCTCGAAAGCTCAATATCGCTAAGACCGCTTCTTTTTTCCTTTATTTTTTCAAAAATTTTATCATAAGAGTCCATTTCCTCTTGAAGCTGATTAGCAAAAGCAATATTTAAAAATAAAAAAGCCAATAAAATTTTTATTTTCATTAGTATTTCATCCCCCAAACAGATATTGATATCTTAGCGCCAAGCTCTTTTTGGGTAGAATTTACATCCATTTTATGAAGATCAACTACTAGCTTTGATTCTTCAAGTCCATTTATATATGAAAGCATATCTTTAAAACCTCCCAAAAATGTCAAGTCAATATTTAAAATTTGCTCAATCTTTTGGAAATTTGGCTCTTTTATATCACTTTTTAACTCTAAAATTTTTATATTATTTTGCTTTGCTA
>NZ_CABPVR010000009.1:114444-115520 GCF_902460875.1 Campylobacter concisus
ATTACTTTCATACTCGTTGTTTTGCCTATCTTTTTTAATTTTTTTTGTATTTACTGAATATTTAGGCATCTTGCTAATATCTTTTATTAGCTGCGTAATCCTTTTTTCATTATCGCTAACAACTGTTACTGTTAAATTTTTATCGTTGTTTTTAATATTTGTTATAAAAATGCTATTGTTGTTTATCATATCTGTAATTTCAAAAAGATTTAAACCTTTCATTACGTAGTGATCTTTTTTGTTTTCAATTTCTTGAAGCAACCCTTTTCTAAAATTTAACTTCTCTTCCTCTTTATCAGTTAATCCTTTTATATCATTTTGCTCTTTTTTTAGTCTTTCAAGAGTATTTCTTATTTGTGCTGCTTGTGCATTAAGAACATCAAGCTCATCGCTTAGTCTTTGCGAATCTGCCTCTAAAATACTGCCAGCTATATAATTATAAAGTGGATAGGACATGCTTAGGCAAAAAGCAGCAGCACATGTCAGTATAAATTTACCACTTTTTCTTTTTGTGAATGGATCAGGTCTAAGCAAATTTGAGAAGTTAAAATCAGCATTAAAGGCCTCTTTTTTATAAAAATTTGCATACAAAGCCATCATATTATGCCGTTCGCTGATAGCTAAATTTTTAGAATTTATTACAGTGCTTGTATTTAATTTCGTAGCATTTGTGCCAAGCTTTGTATTGATAAATTTTTCAAAACGCTCTATTTTATAGTCGCAGTCAATATAGATATTTTTTATATTTATGCTATAGATTCTATTGACAACATTTATCGTGTCATTTACGTAAAATATATAGTCCTCAAAAACAGTATTTAGATCGTAGCTAAAGCCTTCTTCATTGCTATCTAAAAGTCCTCTTGTCTTTAGGATATTCAAAAAGCTTTCTAGGCTTACTCTTTCGCCACTTTGCTCTATAAATTTATCTTTTAGATAATTTAGTGTGTATCTTAAACCTCTTGATGTAAGGTATTCTCCATTTACATAAATGCTTATAAATGCTTCATCGGCCCTAAATGTCAAAAAACAATCACTCTGAGTGCTAGGAAGTAAGCCCTTTTTATAGATAGCAC
>NZ_CABPVR010000009.1:115754-153738 GCF_902460875.1 Campylobacter concisus
GAGCTCTTCGTAAATTTTTATTGAGATATTATTTTCAATATCCTCATCATCTATTGTTCTTGAGATGTTTATGGTAGCTGTTATTATATCTTTGTACTCGATGTAAGATATAAAGAAGTCTCGCTTTAAAATATTCTTTGAGAGACTTAGTGTATCGACATTGCTATTAGAAAATCTAAAACCTTCATATTCGTAAGGATCTAGCGTAACGATTGGATTATCGTTAATTTTTCTAAGCTTTAACATAAAAATTTACCTCATAATGCTCTAATTGGGCTGTATTTTAATATTTTTACAATAAAAAATCAATAACCAATTATTTTATTAAGGCTCTTTTCTTCTTTACTCCAGCCTTTTTTAACGACTACATCGAGCTTTAAAAAGACCTTTGATCCGGTTAAATTTTGTATTAACTTTCTTGCAAAAATTCCTATTCGTTTTATCGTTTCACCATTCTTACCAATGATCATACTTTTATGAATTTCACGCTCAGTGATGATGCTCGCATAAATTTCAGTTATGCCAGGTTTTTCTTTTACGCTTTTTATGATCGCATCGCTAAGATATGGGACCTCATCGCTTAAATTTTCATAGATCGCTTCAAGTATAAATTCTCTAAAAATTTCTTTTTCATTTGTTGAAGTAAGAAATTCCGGATCGTAAAAATACTCATGCTCTGGCAAAAGCTTACAAATTTCATCAAGAAGCGGCTTTTTATAGGTTGGCTGCTTGGTGCTAAAGGCAAGCAAAGCTGTAAATTTATCTTGAAATTTTTGATATTGGGTGATCTTTTCTAATACTTTAGCGTTTGAGCTCTCATCGACTTTTGTTAGCACTAAGATATGTGGTTTTTCAGGATTTAGAGCTAAAAATTTTTCATAGTCACTTGTATCATCATGAATAGGCGCTAAAAATACGATGAGATCGCAGTCTCCCATCGATTTTATCGCTTGGCTGATTAGTAGTTGATTTATCGCCTTTGTGCTCTCGTGAAGTCCTGGCGTGTCGGTGAAGATGATCTGATCTTCACCGTTCATTACTATACCATTTATCTTTCTGCGGGTTGCATTTTGCTTGTGCGAAACAATGGCGATCTTTTCGTTTAACAAAGCATTTAAAAACGAGCTTTTGCCAGCATTTGTGCGTCCTATGATGCTAACAAAGCCTGATTTCAAAGTATATACCTCGCTAGGTCTTGATCTTCGACCACGTCTTTTAGGCGCTCTTTTACAAGCTCTTTTGTCACATTTATCTTCTCGCCGCTCTTTTCACTAGCCTCAAAGCTGATATCTTCTATCACGCGCTCGATCACCGTGTGAAGGCGTCTAGCACCGATATCTTCCATCTTTTCATTTGCTGCATGAGCGATCCTGGCTATCTCTTTTATAGCTTCATCGTCAAATTCTAGCTCAACATTTTCGGTTGAGAGTAGGGCGATATATTGTTTTAAAAGAGAATTTTTTGGCTGGGTTAAAATTTGATAAAGCGCGTCTTCATCAAGGCTATCAAGCTCGACTCTTAGCGGGAAGCGGCCTTGTAGCTCAGGAATGAGATCACTTGGCTTGCTTATGTGAAAAGCGCCAGCTGCGATAAACAAAATGTGGTCTGTCTTTAAATTTCCAAATTTGGTATTTACATTTGAGCCTTCAACTATTGGTAGTAAGTCTCTTTGCACGCCTTCTTTGCTAGGATCTTGTCTATTTGAACTACCTGAACCAACGGCTACTTTATCAATCTCGTCTATAAAGATGATTCCTTCGTTTTCAGCTCTTTTTATCGCCTCTACTTTTATGCTCTCAATGTCTAAAATTTTATCATTTGCTTCGCTTTGAAGGGCTTTTTTAGCATCTTTTACCTTCATCTCTTTTTTGATGTTTTTACCACCGATGCCAATTATCTTTATAAAGCTCTCTTGCATCTGCGCCATATCAGGTGGCACGTTTGAGCCAGCTTCAAGTGGGTTTTGCTGCACCTCGATCTCGATGCTTAGCTCGTCAAGCTCGCCATTTCTTAGCCTATTTAGCATTTTGTCATAGCTCTTTGTATACTCTGCTTGCTTCTCTTCGCTAGCACCCTTTGGAAGTGGCGGAAGTAGCTTTGAGACGATCTTTTCTTCGATGTAGGCGTTGATTTTATCTTGGTTTTTTTCGCTTTGCTCGTTTTTTACGAGATTATATGAGGCCATTGCAAGGTCTCTTACCATGCTCTCAACGTCACGGCCAACAAAGCCAACCTCAGTATATTTACTAGCCTCAACCTTGATAAATGGCAGTCCCATCATCTTTGAAAGACGCCTTGCGATCTCGGTTTTGCCAACACCAGTTGAGCCAATCATCAAGATGTTTTTTGGCATGATGTCATCTTGCAAGCTCTTTTCAAGCTTCATACGGCGGTAGCGGTTGCGAAGCGCGATCGCTATTATCTTTTTGGCATCCTTTTGACCGATCACATAGTCATCTAAAAATTTAACAATTTCTCTTGGTGTTAAGTTCATTTTCTCTCTTATTCTAAAACATAAGTTTTGATGTTTGTATTTGTATAGATGCAAATTTCGCCAGCGATCTTAAGGCTCTCTTTGACTAGCTCCTCTTCGTCAATATCAGCAAATTTATCTAAGGCACGGGCTGCTGAAAGCGCGTAGTTGCCGCCGCTTCCGATCGCCGCTATCTTACCATCTTCTGGTTCGACAACATCCCCGGTACCACTAAGTAAGAAAATTTTATCCCTATCAAGCACAAGCATCATCGCTTCAAGCTTTCTTAGATACTTGTCTTTGCGCCACTCTTTGCTAAATTCTATCACTGCTTTTAGCAAGTCGCCCTTTGTATGCTCTAAATTTTTCTCAAACATATCAAAGAGGTTAAACGCATCAGCAGTGCTGCCAGCAAAGCCAGCTAGGACTTTGCCGTTATGAATTTTACGAATTTTTACGGCGTTGCCTTTTAAGACAGTGTTACCAAAGCTTACCTGCCCGTCGCCTCCGATGACTGATTTGTTTTTGCCTTTGTAGGCTAAGATGGTTGTCGCATGAAACATCTACTCTCCTTGCACATCAACCTTCAAGCTCGCATTTATCGAGTGTCCTAGCTTTACATGAACGTCATAAAGGCCGACTGCTTTTAAGTGAGTGTCCATGTCGATCGCTTTTTTCTCGACAACTAAATGATGCGTTTTTTCAAGCTCTGCTGTGATCTCTTCTTTTGAAACTGAGCCAAAAAGCGAGCCATTTGCGCCAAGAGTTTTTTTGATGACAACTGTCACTTTTTCAAGCTCTTCTTTTAGCTTTTCTAAATTTGCGATCTCATATTTTAGCTCTTCGGCCTTTCTTTTTTGAGCTGCTTCATATTGGCGAAGAACGTCTGGAGTAGCTGCTTTTGCAAAGCCTTTACCGATTAAGAAGTTATTGCCATAGCCGTCTTTTACCTCTTTTATCTCGCCAGCTTTACCAAGCGCCTTTACATCTTTTATTAATAATACTTTCATTTCTTTCCTTTTAAATTTTATTTTTAGTCAAATTTTCGCCCATTTTTACGTGCGATGATGAAGCGAAGTGCATTTAGTTTGATAAATCCAGCTGCATCTTTTTGATCATAAACGCTATCTTCTTCAAATGTGCAGTATGCCTCGCTAAATAGATTATCATTTTTACTGCTTCTGCCAAGAATGGTCACGTTGCCTTTATAAAGCTCAACTTTTACAGAGCCATTTACATGCTCTTGGCTCTTATCAATGAGAGCTTGGAGCATATTTCGCTCAGGTGACCACCAGTAGCCGTTGTAAACTAGCTCGGCGTATTTTGGCATGATCTCATCTTTTAAGTGAGCTGCACCTCGGTCAAGCGTTATGCTCTCGATCGCTCTGTGAGCTTTTAGCATTATCGTACCGCCAGGAGTTTCGTAGCAACCGCGGCTCTTCATACCAACAGAGCGGTTTTCTACGATGTCAAGTCTGCCTATACCGTGTTTTGCGCCAAGGCGGTTTAGCTCGGTTAAAATTTCAGCTGGGCTCATTTTTTTACCGTTTATGCTCACTGGATCACCTTTTTCATAGCCGATCTCGATGATCTCGCTCTTATCTGGAGCATCTTTTGGGCTTACTGTCCATCTCCACATATCATCTTCTGGTGCGTGGCTTGGGTCTTCAAGCACTAGACCTTCGTAGCTTATGTGAAGTAAATTTGCGTCCATTGAGTATGGGCTTTTGCCTGGTTTTTTAGTGATATCTATGCCGTTTTTCTCAGCATATGCCAAAAGTTTTTCGCGGCTATTTAGATCCCACTCGCGCCATGGAGCTATAATAGTTAGGTTGTCGCCGAGCGCGTAGTATCCAAGCTCAAAGCGAACTTGGTCGTTGCCTTTGCCTGTTGCTCCGTGGCTCACGCCATCAGCACCAACAAGTCTTGCGATCTCGCTTTGGCGTTTTGCTATTAGTGGGCGCGCTATCGAAGTGCCAAGCAGATACTCGCCCTCGTAGACTGCATTTGCTCTAAACATTGGAAACACATAATCACGTACAAATTCTTCTCTTAAATCTTCTATAAAAATATTTTCAGGCTTTACACCAAGCGCTAAGGCTTTTTTGCGTGCAGGCTCTAGCTCTTCGCCTTGGCCAATGTCAGCTGTAAATGTGACTACTTCGCAGTTATATTCATCTTGAAGCCATTTTAAAATGATACTTGTGTCAAGTCCGCCAGAGTATGCTAAAACCACTTTTTTTACGTCTTTTTTCATAGCTCTTCCTTTTGTTAAAATGGTCGTATTTTAGCCTAAATTGATTAATTTTTAATAAACTAATTTAATAAATAATGTAAGTTTTTTCTTAGAAAATTTTATAAAAAAGATTACTATTTAAAATTATGATAATTAATATTGTTTTAAAAGATACTTTGTTAAATTTCAAACTTTTTCAAATTAAATTTTTAAAAGGATTGTCGTGAGAAAAACAAAATTTATTGCCATCTGCCTTAGCGCTTGCGTGGCAAATTCGCTCTTTGGAGCAGAGCATAAAGACAATAACGAAACAAGGCTTGATGGTGTTGTAGTAAGTGCGAGTGGCTTTTCACAGCAGATCAAAGAGGCTCCTGCGAGCATAAGCGTGATAAGTGGCGATGAGCTTACAAAAGATAGCTTTACTTCGCTTCACTCAATCGCTCAAAAGGTGCCAGGTGTAAATGTCGTTGGTGGCGAAGACGGAGCAGCTAGTGGCATCTCGATACGTGGCATGGAGAAGTCTCAAACGCTAGTTTTAGTTGATGGTAAAAGAGTAAATTCAAGCAGCGCAAATCCAAAGGGTGGAGCAGGGGATATGAACTCAAATTTCATCCCACCAGCCGAGGCAATCGAGCGTATAGAGATCATCCGTGGGCCTATGAGCTCGCTTTATGGTAGCGATGCGGTTGGAGGCGTTATAAATATCATTACCAAAAAGGATTTTTCAAAATTTAGTGGCAATGTCGGCATCTCAACCACGATAAACACTCATAGAGGTATAGGCGATGGTAGACAGGGGGACTTTTATCTAAATTTACCTCTTTATAAAGACCTTTTTGCGCTTCAGCTTTGGGGATATAAAAAGCTAAGAGACGAAGATGGCTACATCGGTGGCTATCAAAAGAGTGATAAGAGAAATTTAAGCGCAAAGCTTTGGGTCACGCCAGATGAACACAATAAATTTTTCATCCTTGGCTCAAACGAAAGGCACGACTACTCGCGCACCCTTGGCAAAACAGCCGATCCAAATCCAAGAAGGAACGTCTTAAACGCCTATGACTACGAGAAAAAGAGCTATGGTGTGGGCTACCTTGGTGAATTTGATAGCCTAAATACCGATATCAGCTACATTTATGACCAGACACAAAGAACGAGCCTTTTTGATAGCCTCATACCTGCAAAAGCTAAAAATCACAACTTTAACTCAAAATTTACAACGTTTTTTGGCGCACACACTCTAACTTTTGGCTATGACTTTAGCAAGCAAAATGTCGGCACAACCTTCATCGTCTCAAACGCTTCAAGAAACGGCTTAAAAGACCCAAAGACCTACTCGATGAGCGAGCATGCGGGATTTATCGAAGATGAGTGGCAAATTTTAGATGAGAAGCTATTTTTAACGCTTGGATCAAGGCTCACGCACAACGAATTTTTTGGCAACCACCTCTCGCCAAGAGCCTATCTAGTCTATAACGCTACAGATACGCTAAGTCTAAAAGGTGGCGTGGCGACTGGCTATAAAACGCCAAATATCAATCAAATCTCCCCAGAAGTAGGCACTATTCAAAATGGTTGGAAAATAGTTGATTTTGGCAACAAGGACCTGAAACCAGAAAAGAGCACGACTTATGAAGTTGGAGCATATTATGACAATCAAGCTGATTTTAGAGGCTCGGTAACGCTTTTTAGAAATGAATTTAAAGATAAGATCCTAGACACTGATGGCAGTAAAAGAGTAAATGGAATTCCAGCCTTTGGCACTTGCACAGGTGCGCCAAGTATGGGTTGCCCTGGTTGGGGAACTTACTTTAACATTGAGGGTGCGACCGTTTGGGGCGTGGAGCTAAGTGGCGACTATGACATCCTTTCAAATCTAAATTTAAGTTCAAACTACACTTATAACAAATCAAAGATAAAAACTGGCGACCCAACGATAAACACGCCAAGAGGCCCTATGAAATTTAGCCAAACAGGGCTTAACAGACTTGATGGTAAAAGCCTAACAGCAACGCCAGAGCACACACTTCACGCTACGCTTACATATAAGCCTGTAAAAAGCGTTAAAACATTTTTTGGTGCAAACTACGAGAGCAAGCTAACAAGCGTAAATTTTGGTGCTGGCAATAGCGTAAGGGAGAACACAAAAGACCTACTCACCTTCGATACAGGCATCAGCTGGGACGCAAACAAGCATCTGACTCTTAGTCTAAATGCCTACAACATCTTTGATAAAGTAAGATACGATGAGGCGCTTGTTGGAGATACATACTACTTTTATCCGCAAGAGGGCAGGAGATTTTGGTTTAAGGTCGCTGCAAAATGGTAAGAGCCTTTAAATTTTTACTTTTTATGCTTGGCGTGACGCAGACTTTGCACGCAGGACCTAGCCAAACACCTGAGTCACTTAGCCAAAAAGCTGCTAGTAAATTTGAAATTTCAACCTTTAAAATGAGCGCAAATGATGAAATTTATAAAATTTTCACAGCCAAGCTAAAGGGGCAAAATGAGTTTAAAAATGTGCTTTTCTTGCTTGATGCAAATGCCCAGTTTAACATGCTTTTAAATGAATTTGATGGCAAGGCTGCTCCACTAATAATAGGCGTAGGATATGACAGCAACAAAAGCTACGAGGTAGAAAAACGCACAAGAGATCTCACGCCAAAGGCAGAGGGCGAGGAGTTTAGCAAGGGTGGTGGCGCTGACGCGTTTTACCACTTTTTAACTAAAAATTTAGTGCCGCTAATTGATGAGAAATTTAACGTGCAGGGCAGCCAAAAGAGCCTTTATGGACACTCTTTTGGCGGGCTTTTTACGCTCTATGCTTTGCTTAAAAATGATGGCGTATTTTCAAATTTCTTTATCGCTTCGCCATCTCTTTGGTGGGGTGAGTCTGAAATTTTAAAGCAAAATGTGAGTGAGGGTAAATTTAAAGAGAAACTAAGAGCCAAATTTGTCTTTCTTAGCGTTGGCGAGCTTGAAAAGAGAAAGGGCAAGACTGACAAAGCTGGCACTTTAAAGGCGAGCGATTTAGCCCAAATCTTAAAACAAAGTGGCGTGAATTCTCACTTTGAGTTTTACAAAGGGCAAACGCATGGCAGCGTCATACCTCTAAATTTAAAAGAGCTTTTAAAATATCTGAAGGATTAAAAATTTAAGGCTATTTTTGTTAAAATCCGCCTCATGAGAGTAGATAAATTTTTAAACGTAGTAAATATCACCAAAAGGCGTGCCGTTAGCGAAGATATGTGCAAAAGCGGCGTTGTGAGCATCAACGGCGTGCAGGCAAAAGCGGCAAAAGATGTTAAGATCGGCGATGTTATCACCATCAAATTTCTAGCTCGTGAGGCGAGATATGAGGTGCTAGCGATCCCAACTACAAAAAGCATACCAAAAAGCGCTCAAAGCGAATATATAAAAGAGCTTTGATGGTTTTTGAGCTTTTAGAAAATGAGCTTGGTGAGCTTGTAAGAGTGCTGCCAAAAAGTGGCGTGGTGCTACTAAGTGGCGATCTAGCAAGTGGCAAAACGACGCTTGTAAAGGCGATCATTAAGGCTCATGGCATAGAAGAGAGCGTGACGTCGCCTACGTTTTCTTTGATGCAAATTTATGGTAAAGATATTTACCACTACGACATTTATCAGATCGGATTTGACGGGATGGCGAAAAACGGTCTTTTTGAAAATTTGTTTGAAGAGGGGCTTCATCTAGTAGAGTGGGGCGATGAAAATTTAGAAAAAGCTCTAAAGAAAAATGGTGAGAGCTATACGATGATAAAAATTTCTCCTAGCAAAAACGGCAGAAAATACGAGGTTATAAGTGCATAAACTAGAAGTAAAAGATCTAAAAAAGACGATTAAAAAAACTGAGATCATAAAAGGCATATCTTTAGAGGTAAATAGCGGCGAAGTCGTGGGGCTTCTTGGGCCAAATGGTGCTGGAAAGACGACTACTTTTTATATGATCTGTGGGCTCATCTCGCCAACTAGCGGAGATGTTTTTTTAAATGACGAAAAGATTACAAACGTCCCACTTCACAAAAGAGCGCACCTTGGTATTGGCTATTTGCCGCAAGAATCAAGCATATTTAAAGAGCTAAGCGTCGAAGAAAATTTACTCCTTGGGGCTGAAATTTTAAATCAAAGTGAGGAAGAGATAGCAAAAAGAGTAAATGAGATGCTAAATATGCTAAACATTGAGCCTATCCGCCTAAGAAAGGGCGTTAGCCTAAGTGGTGGCGAGCGCAGACGCTGTGAGATCGCTAGAAGTCTCATCATAAAGCCAAAATTTTTGCTGCTCGATGAGCCATTTGCTGGTGTTGACCCGATCGCAGTTAGCGACATACAAAGTATCGTTAGAGACCTTAAAAAGCTAGGCATCGGCGTTTTGATAACTGACCACAACGTCCGTGAGACACTAGCCATTTGCGACAGAGCCTACGTCATCAAAGATGGCTCGCTACTAGCAAGCGGCAGTGCGAGCGAAGTAGCAAACAACAAGCTCGTTAGAACGCACTATCTTGGCGAAGAATTTAAGCTACTTGAGTAGATGATGCTAAGGCAAAAGCAAACTTTAGCGCCAAAGATCAAACTAAATCAAACGCTAAGAAGCTGGCTTCCTATCCTTCAAAGCGGGCTTGATGAGCTAAAAGAGACGCTTGAGCCTTTTATAAAAGAGAACCCATTTGCCACGATCGAGCATAAAAATTTAGAAAAAAGCGAAAAAAAGCGAAATTTTTTCGAGCAGGTTAGCAAAAACTCGGTTAGCGAGAGTATTGAGGCTTTAAGCATCTATAAAGAAAGCCTCTATGAAAAGCTAATTAGCCAGATAAATCCACCACTTTTCCCCACGCAAAAGTCCCAAGATATCGCATATAAGATCATCGAGTGCTTAGACGATGAGGGCTATTTTTCTTATGATGATGAAATTTTTGCGGGCTTTAATGAGGGCGAAGTAGAGCGGGTTAGAGCGAGATTTGCCTACCTTGAGCCTTGTGGCGTGGGTGCAAAAGATGTCAAAGAGAGCTTTTTGTTTCAGCTTGACGAAGCAGAGGCAAGCGATGAGATCATAGAATGCGCAAGAAAGATCATCTTAAATTTTGAAAATATAGAAAAACTTAGAAAGCTAAAATTTTACGACGACGCGCTAAAGGTCATAAAAAAATTTAAAAATCCTCCGGCCATTGAGTATCTTGAAGATGAAAAAGAGGCAGTGCCTGACATCTTCGTGCTAAGCACAAGTAGTGGCATTAGCGTGCAGATAAATGATGATTATTATCCTGAAATTTTGGTTGATACCGATGGATTAGACGAGAAAGAGGCCTTTGTAAGCTCACGCATAAAAGAGGCGAGCGAGCTCATAGACGCCCTTGAGATGAGAAAAGCGACGCTTTATAAGATAGGGCTTATGATAGTTGAGTATCAGTATGACTACTTTTTGGGCGGTGACATAAAGCCAATGAAGCTAAAAGACCTAGCAGACGAGCTTGGGCGCAACCCATCAACCATATCAAGAGCGATCGCGAATAAATATCTAAGCTGCTCAAGAGGTACGGTTGCACTTAAAAATTTCTTTTCAACTGGCTTTGACGAGGAGACTTCAAATGCTGCGATAAAGGAATTTTTACTAGAGCTTATTAAAGGTGAAGATCACAAAAAGCCACTTTCTGATCTAAAAATCCAAGAGCTCATACAAGCTAAATTTAACATCCAAATCGTTCGCCGAACTATCACAAAATACCGCAAAATTCTAAATATCGGCAGCTCAAGCCAGCGAAAAAGAGTCTATCAGATAAACGGCTAACTACCACTCATTTACAGCAAAAAGTATGGCCTTACGCATCTGCGTAAAAAGCTCGTTACTAAGCTCTTCGTACTCTTTGCCACGTTTTTTATATTGTGCCATGCCCGCTGCATCGTCGTTCCAAGAGCCCATACCGCCAAAGACATCAGCCAAGCTTGCCGCAGTAAAAAGAGCTAAATTTTTCTTTGGCATAAGCGGTGCATTAAATATCTTTTGATCATCATTGTTTGAAGATCCAAGTGATTTTAAAGCCCTGCGAAAACACTCACCAAAATTCTCACACTCTATCTCATCTGCAAAGGCCGCTATCTTGGTAAGTATGGCCATAAAAGCCTCTGTGTTGTCGCTAAAATTTTCTAAATTTACATCTTTTTCAAGACCAAATTCTTTATATATTATGTCCCAGCCTCTTTGATCTTTGTTGTATTTCCAGTAGGGCACGAAGCAGCTTATGTGCTCTTTAAAAATACAAATGATCGATTTTGCGGTAGAGTTTGAAAAGCTAAGTAATAAACGTTCATCTGATGAGCCAGTTAAATTTGCAGTAAGTCTTACATCGCTTAATCCAAGTTTTAATGCGTGCTCAAACCACTCATTTACGCCATTTGCTCTATGGCCTGAGAGAAAGTGAAAATTTATACTATTTTCGTAGTTAGTGCCATTATATAGGATAGGAGAATTTGACTTTATGCCCTGCTTTGCAGCAACAATAATGGCGCATATATTAAACATTTCACCATTCATTTTTGCTCCCTTAATAGCCCTTGTGGCAAGCCGTGCTCTAGCCAACCATCACAAAATTTTCTTGATTTTTAAAGTATGGTTTTAGGCTCTCATAAGCAGATTGAATATTTTTAAATTTCTTTGCGTATTCTTCTTGTATGAGAGGATTTTTGTTCGCGTGCCTGTCTGGGTGGTAGATATTTACGAGCGAAAGGTAGTTCTGCCTGATAGTTTCAAAGTCATCATCTTTTTTACAACCTAAAATCTCAAAATTTTCCTCAAGCAAATTTGCAAGTACGGAAAATCTGCTTACAAATTTAGATGAGCTTTTTATTTTTATGCCTTGTTTAAAGGCTTTGTAGTCTTTTTCATCATAGATAAAATTTACGCTAAATTTTGGATAGCTTCTTTTGTAAAGCAGTTTATTTAATGTGTTTATGTCGTTGTCATTTGAGATGGTGATGTTTAAAAAATCATCATTTTTGCTAAAAGCAATATTACTTTTTACTAAACTCTCACTGATATAGCTAGCAAAGTCTCTGCAAAGTGCATCTTTTAGTTCAAATTTGACTTCATTTTTTACAAAATTTACGTTTAGGCTAATGACTGGAGTTAGGGTATTTTTTTGAACAAAGCCAAGCTTTATGGTTTTATAGTTTGCAAAACGAATATCAAGCTTATCATCGCTTTGCTTTTCATAAAGTTTTTTTATAAATTTTAAAAAGCACTTGCGTTGTGGGATCTCGCTCTCTTCGTAAAACGAGATAATTTTATTTTTATTTGACAAAATTTTGGTGAAATTTTTACTTATCATATCCCTAAGCTCACAAAATAATTTATCGTTTTCGGTTAAAATGCTTAGAGATTCTAGTGTTTGTGTAACTTTCATTGCCTACTCCAAATAAAATATTACATGTTTTAGCAATAAGCATTCCAAATTTATATTTTTCTTATGTCTTGACCTTTGATGTACTCAGCAAATTCGTCTTTTAGCTTATTTTCTTTATATGAGATCGCCTCTTCTTTTGTATGAGAAACGGCTTCTTTTTGAGTTTTTTTGATCTCACCTTGCTCTTTAGTAAGTTCTTTTTTTATCTCTTTTAAACTATCGAAAAAATCATTCATTTTTGCTCCTTTTGTTTTATTGGATTTTACTAAAACAGTTATAAAATTAAAATGAATACAATTTTTCTTTAAGGAAAGTTTGGCTAATATCTCGACTTAACTTTCTTGTGCGCTCGTAGCTCAGCTGGATAGAGCATTTGATTGCGGTTCAAAAGGTCAGAGATTCGAATTCTCTCGGGCGCACCATCTTTTTAATTCTTAATGACAAACTTCATAATTTTTATAGTAAAATAAGCAAAAAAATTAAAAGAGAAAAAATGGATTTTCAAAATATTCAAAAACAAATTTCGGTACTAAAAGAAAGTTTGACAGCATTAGAACAAAATAGTGAGCACGAGATCGGCTTGGTAGTTGGAGTTGTTGAGTTTAATAAAAATGCTGATGAACTTAAAAAAAAACTTACAAATTTAAAAGGTGAAAGCGATTTTTTTAAAAGTGTCTTCAATACAGAGGACTATTATGAAAATATTAGTACTTATTTGGAGCAGATAAAGAGAAGCTTAAACTATAAAATTGAGAAAAACGGTGTGAGCTTTAAGGCAAATGAAAATTTACAAGAAAGCTATGTTGCCATTTTAAATATAATAGAAATTTTAGTAGCAGAGTATCAAATACAAAACAAAAATAAAGCGAAAAATCTCTTTTCTAGGACAACAGACACTACTCAAATAAAATCACTACTTGCGGAGCTAAATACTCTACAAGAGCGTATACATAATGTTTTACATATTCATTCTAGGATAGTTTCAAATGTTATTTTGCAAAATTTTAAGATAATTTATACGTTCTTTTATAATTGTATTAAGGCTGCAAAGCAACGCAAAGATGAGCTTTTGCTAGTGGAGATCGCGGGTATAACTGATAAGATAATAACTATGATAAAACCAGTCTTTAGTGCAAAAATTTTAAACACAAATGAACTTATTTATCATTACTTGATCTTTGAGCTAAAAGAACTAAAAGCTTGTGCGATAGGCGAGGAGCTAGTTTAAAATTTTATCAATTATCTCTTTTGCTCCATTTGGCAAAAGGATCTCTTTTAGAGCTTTACTGCTTTTGTTTAGATCAAAATTTTCTATCATTCTTATAACTTCATCTTTGTCTAAATTTTCTCCATTTTGCAAGCAAATTTCAGCAATGCCCTTATCTTTTAAAAATTTAGCGTTATAAAACTGGTGATTACCAGCAGCATAAGGAAATGGCACAAAGATAGATGGCAGGGCATTTGCACAAAGCTCCCAAAGCGAGCTAGCTCCTGCTCTTGATATGGCAAGGTCGGCCTTGCTCATCTTATTTTCTATCTCTCTACTAAATTCAAAAATTTCTAAATTCGTTTCATTAAAACCAAGTTCATCATATCTTTTTTTAAGTTCATCAAAGCCATTTTTACCACATTGATGAATTATATTTATGCCTTTTTCTTTAAGATATGGAGCTAAATTTATAGCTAGTTCATTTATCGCTTTTGCGCCTTGCGAGCCTCCTAAAAACAAAATAGTCTTTAGTTTCTCTCTCACTCTTGCACTATCGAAAAATTTCTTTGCCACTGGATAAGGGTAGGGTGAAGCTTCATCATAAGAGCTAAAAAAGCCTTTTGCATAAGGCTTTAAAATTTTATTTAATTTGCCCATTACAGCATTTTGTTCGTGGATAAAAAGCGGCACTTTTGAGATAATGGCTGCAATGGCTGCTGGAGCTGCTGAATAGCCACCAACGCTAATGACTGCCTTAACGTCATTTTGCTTAAAAATTTTTCTACATTTTAAAGCAAGATTTACGATATTTGTTAGTGATTTTAGTTTAGCAAAGCCTCTCTTATTTACCACGCCACTACTTGGTAAGAAAAATTTTTGTAAAAAATTCTCGTCATTTTCAAACCAAAATTTATCTTGCCCGCTAGTTGAGCCGATAAATATAGGCTTGATATCACGAGTATTTAGCTCCTCGCAAAAGCTTCTTGCGATCGCTAAATGCCCACCAGTGCCTCCACCGCAAATAACAATCATAATTTTGCCCTTTTACTAACCATCAAAACCATGCCGATACCTATACAAATCGCAAGCACAGAGCTACCACCGTAACTAAGAAATGGCACAGCAATACCCTTAATAGGCGTGATCGATGTGATACCATAGCTATTCATTAAAAATGAAAACGATAATATAAGTCCTACACCAAGCGTAAATAGATGATAGACCTTATTTTCGCTTCTAGCTGAAATTCTAAAAATTCTATAAAGTAGCGTTATAAATATAGCTACAATACACAAAATACCAAATACACCAACCTCTTCAGCGATACCAGCTAATACAAAGTCAGTATGGACCTCACTTAAAAAGCCGAGCTTAAAGATACCAGCACCAAGTCCTTCGCCGAAAAATTCGCCATGCTTTATAGCATTTAATGAGTGAGAAATTTGATATGGTTCTGGCGCATCAGCCACTCTTAATACATCTGCAACGCTGTCAGGCAAGAAAGAAAGCACCATATTTTGTATCGTGCCCCACCATGACTTTATACGTAAAATTCTATGTTCAGAGCTGACTATCGCTACTGTCATAACAAAAGCAGCTCCTAATATACCGATGCTAAAAAGTCTCGCACTTGCTCCTGCGAAAAGTGCCATCGTCACAAATGTAAGTGCCAGCACAACCACTTGACCAAGGTCATTTTGCATAACAGCGATAAGAAAGATAGCAACACCAAAAAGAATAATATAAGGCATAAGTATCTTAATCTCATCTATCAGGGTCCTTTTGCCTTCACTAAATTTTCTAGTAAAACTCCAAGCCAAGAAGTAGACAAAACCGATTTTAAAAAACTCGACTGGAGCTAGTGAAAAGCCAGGCAGTCTAATCCAACGCCTAGCACCACCAGCGTCAGTCACCATTGAAGCTGGCAATGCATGCATTAGCCCCATGGCGATACCGCAAGATATAAGAAGGCCAAACCCTATCCAAACAAGCGTTTTTTCAGGATTAAGTCTAGAGAGCCACCACATAATGAAAATTCCGATACAACCAACAATAAACTGGCGGATGAAAAAGTGAAATTCGTCGTAATTAAAAAATAAAACCGTAAAAACTGGCAAAGATAGTGAAAAAATAATGCTTATAGCGATCAAAGTCGAACAAAGATAGAAAATAATCTTATCAACTGCCAAAATTTAGCTCCAAGTTTAAAAAGTGCCAAAGTATAATAAAAAACGGCTTACAAAGATATTATTTGCTATAATTGCAAGCTTTAAGGAAGGGCATGAAGATAGGTATATTTGACTCAGGACTTGGTGGACTGAGCGTCTTAAATGAAGCTTTAAGTAAGCTTAGTGAGCATGAATTTTTATATTACGCAGACATTAAAAATGTCCCGTATGGACAAAAAAGTAGGGATGAGATATTAAAATTTAGCTTTGATGCGGTGAAATTTCTCATAGAAAATGGCGCAAACGCCGTTGTAGTAGCTTGCAACACGGCAACAAGCGTAGCGATAAAAGAGCTTAGAGCAAATTTAAGCGTGCCGATCATCGGCATGGAGCCAGCCGTAAAAAAAGCTCATGACTTAAGCCATAATGATGCCTTAAAAACGCTTGTCATAGCCACTCCGGTCACCGTAAATGGTGCAAAACTAAAAGAGCTGATCGCAAATTTACACGCAAAAGATAAAACTGAGCTACTTGCTCTACCGCGCCTTGTAAATTTTGCTGAAAACGGGGAATTTGACACCGAGAATGTGAAATCATATCTAAAAGAAGAGTTAGACAAATTTGATTTAAGCAAATTTGGCTTTTTGGTGCTTGGCTGCACGCACTTTAACTATTTTAAAGATAGCCTAAGAGAAATTTTGCCGTCAAATATAAGCATAATTGATGGCAACGAAGGGACAATAAACCGCCTTATAAGTGAGCTTGGATTAAAAATTTCTACTTTAAATAAAGCTCCAAAAGTTAGATTTTTCTATTCTGGCAATGAAGTATTCAGTAAATTTGAACTAGATAAAATTTCAAGAAATTTAACTCATCTAGAAAAGATGAGGGCGATTTGCTAGGTTAAATCTAACTAAATACCACAAATAAAAATTTTATAAAATACACTAAATTTTACATACTCTTATATGTATTTAGGCTTTTCTCTGCTTTATTATATAGATAGCACTTATTACTGCAACAACAGCCAAAAGAGCGATTGTGATTATTAAAAGTGTCTGTTTGCTAGGATTTGAGCCTATAAAATAGCCAACTCCAAGCAAAACAGCACACCAAATCCCAGCTCCTAGCGTGGTAAATAGGCAAAATCTAAAAATGTTCATCTTAGCAAGTCCGGCTGGTAGGCTGATGTATTGGCGAATGCCAGGAATCAGACGTGAGTTAAATGTAGAAATTTCACCGTGTTTATTGAAAAATGCCTCAAATTTATCCATTTTTTCGTGAGTGATTCCCACAAATTTGCCGTATTTTAAAACGATCTCACGTCCAAAAAAGTAGCAAAGATAATAGTTAAAAATAGCTCCAAGCAGGCTTCCAAGCGTACCTGTAAGAAAGGCCAAAATTAAACTCATTTCACCTTTATGCGCCAAATAGCCAGCCGGTATCATCGCGACCTCGCTTGGAAATGGAAAAAACGAGCTTTCTAAAAACATCATCACAAATATGCCAGCATAACCCCAGCTACTTACGCTCGCAACTATAAAATCAATAACATCATGCAGCATTTAAATTCCTGAAAAATTTTAAAGTGAGCCATTTTAGCAAAGCATAGCTTAAGCTTTTTGACAAAAATAAAGAGAGTTTGTAGCTTATAAAACAAAACGAAATTAGAAACAAAATAGGGCGAAAGCTCGCCCCATTTTTAAAATGCAGGTATGACTTCGCCTTTATAGCGAGTGATGATGAAATTTTTAGTATCGGGGCTAAGCACCGCATCAATCAAAGCTTTGATTTTAGGGTTATTTTCGTTGCCAGCCTTTGTGACGATGATGTTAGCATAAGGACTGTTGGCGTCTTCAAGCAAAAGTGCGTCTTTTGCCACGCTCATACCAAGATCAAGGACGAAATTTGTGCTAATAGCAGCGATATCGACATCATCAAGCGTTCTTGGTATCTGAGCACCCTCAAGCTCTACAAACTGTAAATTTTTAGAATTTTTAGTTATGTCATTTATAGTTGCAACTTTTACGTTTTTATCGATCTCGATAAGACCAGCTTTTTCTAAAATTCTAAGTGCTCTATTACCATTTGATGGATCGTAAGCAATCGCAACTTTTGCACCATCTTTTAACTCTTTTATGTTTTTTATCTTTTTAGAGTAAAAGCCAAGTGGCTCGACATGGACATTTGCAACACTTACAAGATGCAAGCCTCTAGCCTTGTTTTGCTCCTCAAGATATGGTAAATGCTGAAAGAAATTTGCATCCAAGCTGCCATCTTCTGTGGCGACATTTGGGATAGAGTAGTCTGAAATTTCAGAGATAACAAGGTCGTAGCCTTTATCTTTTAGCTTTGGCTTTACAAATTCTAAAATTTCAGCGTGTGGTACTGGCGAGACGCCGACTACGATAGTGTGGTCCTTGTCGGCTGCGTGAAGGCTTAGAGCAACTAAAGATGCGGTTAAAAGTTTGATAAATTTCATTGTTTTTCCTTTTTTATTGAGTTTAAGCGACGCTAAAAAGGTAAAAGCTTTCACGTCGCTTATTTAAATTTTTAATTAAAATGCTGGAAGGATAGCGCCGTTGTATTTGATCTCGATAAATTTCTTAACTTCTGATGAGTTTATAGCTTTATCAAGAGCTTTTATTTTAGGGCTATTTTCGTTACCAGACTTTACTACAACGTAGTTTACATACGGGCTATTTTTGCTTTCAAGCACAAGTGCGTCTTTTACCGGATTAAGATTGGCATTTAGAGCATAGTTTGTGTTAATAACTGCGATAGTAACGTCATCAAGCGTTCTTGGTACTTGAGCAGTCTCGATCTCTTCAAATTTAAGCTTTTTAGGGTTATCAACTATATCAAGCGGAGTTTTTAGTGGATTATCGTTTAGCTTAATAAGTCCAGCATTTGCAAGGATATCTAAAGCACGGCTTTCATTTGTCGGATCATTTGGGATAGATACGGTCGAACCATCTTTTAGATCCTTGATGTCTTTTATCTTTTTAGAATAAACTCCCATTGGCTCAAGATGAACGCCAACTGTTTTTATAAGATGAGTGCCTTTGTTTTTGTTAAATTCTTCAAGATATGGAAGGTGCTGAAAGAAATTTGCATCTAAATCACCATCTTCTGTTGCAAGGTTTGGCGTAGTGTAGTCGTTAAATTCTTTGATCTCAAGTGTGTAGCCATCTTTTGCCAAAATAGGCTTTACAACCTCTAAAATTTCAGCATGTGGAATAGGTGTAGCACCAACGATTATTGTTTTTGATTTATCAGCTGCATTTGCACTTACACTAAGACCAAGAGCAACTAAAGAAGAGAGAAGTAGTTTTTTCATTTATTATCCTTTTAAAATTTGCCAAGCACCAAAAAAGGATAAATTTAAGCTAGAGTGTTAAATTTCTTTTTAAGCGCTTAAGCTAGTTCTAAGCACTTAAAAAGAAATTTTGTGCTTAGAGATTAGTCTTTCGACAACGCGTTTTTTAATAGGCGGCACATGTGGCACATATCTGATTTCATCTTTTATCCTTTCAGCTAAAATTAATTCGGGCAATTTTAAGGAAAAAAGCTTAAAATCAGATAAAAACAAAGGCCTATTTTTTAGAAATTTTATATAAGTAGTTACCTAGAACTTGAAAAATTTGAACCATAATGATAAGAATAACCACGGTGTAGAGCATGATATCTGGGCGAAATCTTTGATATCCGTAGTTTATAGCGACAGATCCTAGTCCGCCACCACCAACTGCTCCAGCCATCGCTGAAAAGCCGATATTTACGATAAGTGTTAGCGTAAATGCCGAGATAATACCAGGAAGTGCCTCTACAAACATCACTCTAAAGATGATCTGAAATTTCGAGCTTCCAAAGCTTTGAGCAGCTTCGATGATGCCTTTATCAACCTCTTTTAGGGCATTTTCGATTAGCCTTGCCACAAACGGAGCCGCGCCAATAGTTAGCGGAACGATCGCAGCCGTAGTGCCGATGCTTGTGCCTACGATCATTTTTGTGACAGGAAAGAGCACGATGATTAAAATGATAAACGGAAAGCTTCTAAGCACGTTTATAACGATATCTAGCACAAAATAAAGCTGTTTGTTTGGTTTTAGTCCATCTTTATCTGAAAGTATGAGCAAAACCGCAGGTATGAGGCCTATGGCAAAGGCGAGCAGAGTAGAGACTATGCTCATATATAGTGTCTCGCCGATAGCTGGCAACAGTATCCTAGAAAAAACATCTGGAAATTTAGAAAAGTCAATACCAAACATCAAGCAACCTCCCACAAAACGCCACTTTGCTTGATGTAGTTAAGCACGTTTTCTTTATCTTTTTCATCTATGTTTATGACAAGCGAGCCAAGGACGTTGTCGTTTAGCTTCTCAAGCTTGCCCCAGACTATGTTAAAGTCGATATTTAGGCTTCTAGCCATATGTGTGATCACGCTATTTTGAGCCACTTCTTTTGGAAAAAATAGCCTGATATTTGTGCCAGTGCTTGGCAAAATTTCAACCTCGCCCAAAAACTCTTTCATCTTCTCATCTGGCTTTAAAAATAGCTCCTCAATGCTTCCAGAGCCTATTATCTTGCCACCTTCTAGCAAGATCGCTCGTTTTGCGATCGATTTTACAACCTCCATCTCGTGCGTGACGATGACGACGCTGATATCTAGCTCTTTGTTTATCTTTTCAAGCAGCTCTAAAATTTGATTTGTCGTGTTTGGGTCAAGGGCTGAAGTCGCCTCGTCGCTTAGTAAAATTTTAGGATTTAAAGCAAGTGCTCTAGCGATAGCGACACGCTGTTTTTGCCCGCCACTTAGCTCGCTTGGATAGCTTTTTGCCTTGCTTTCAAGACCGACTAAATTTAAAAGCTCTCTCACTCTTTTTTCAGTTTCATCGCTTTTATAACCCCAAAATTTAAGCGGAGTAGCGACGTTTTCAAAGACGTTTTTTCTAGCCATCAAGGCAAAATGCTGAAATATCATCCCAACATCTCGCCTTAAATGTCTCTGCTGCATCTCATCTAAATTTTTTATCTCTTTATCAAAGACTTTTAGGCTGCCACCTTGATAGCTCTCAAGCCCGTTTATGCACCTTAAAAGCGTTGATTTACCAGCGCCGCTGTGTCCCACGATAGCAAAAATTTCACCCTTTTTAACCCCTAAATTTATATCAAAAAGGATTTGCGTATCACCATAAAATTTGCTTAATTTCTCTATTTTTATCACTATTTTTCTCCAAGAGTTTCTAATTCTTCACATACTTTTTTAAATTTAGCCTCAGCACTATCTAAAGCCTCTTTGTTCGTCTCTATAACTTCTTTTGGTGCATTTGACACGAAATTTTGATTATTTAACATACCTGAGAGCTTAGCTATCTCTTTTTCAAGCTTTGTCTTTTGAGACTTTAGTCTTGTGATGATGCCGCTCATATCAAGCCCTTCAAGTGGGACAAATGCCTCTAAATTTTCGCTCACGTCTCTTATTGAATTTTCTATTTTCTCATCTACAAAGCCGATCTCCTCGCATTTTGCAAGCAGTTTGATATACTCTTTGACCTCATCAAGATCTATTTTTTCATTAAATTTAACAAAGGATTTTGCGATCTTTGAGTTGCCAAGATCTATGGTCGCTTTTGCACGGCGAATCGCAACGATCGCTTCGATAACTAGCTCGAATTTCTTCTCAACATCTAAATTTCGCTCTTTTACCTCTGGATAGCTCATTACCATTATTGATTTTGCGTTTTCAAGCTGTGTGCCACTAAGTTCTTGGAATAGATACTCTGAAAGAAACGGCATGAAAGGATTTAGCAGCTTCATCGCCTCTTTAAATATACTTCCAAGCTCTTTTACGCTCGCTTTATCAGCCTTGCTAAGCTCGATGCCCCAGTCGCAAAACTCATCCCAAAGGAATTTATAAAGTGTGTTTGCTGCGTCATTGAAGCGGTAGGCGTCGATATTTTCGCGTACCTCTCTTACACACTCGTTAAAGCGGCTATTCATATAAATTCCAAGCTTTGTTTTAAGTTTGATATCCTCCAAATTTTCAAATTTACTCTCATTTAGCATGAGGTATTTACTCGCGTTATAAAGCTTGTTAGTGAAATTTCTTACCTGCTTCATCTTGGCGTCACTTAGCTTGATGTCGCGTCCTTGAACTGCTAGAAGCGTTAGCGTAAAGCGCAAGATATCGGCGCTATACTCATTTATACTATCAAGCGGGTCGATGACGTTGCCAAGGCTTTTACTCATCTTTCTGCCAAACTCATCTTTTACAAGCGCGTGTAGGTAGATGTCGTCAAATGGCAGCTTGCCAAGGGCATTTTCACCCTGAAACATCATCCTAGCAACCCAGAAAAATAATATATCAAAGCCAGTTATAAGAAGGTTGTTTGGATAAAACTCAGCCAAATCGCCTTCAAACCATTTTTCATTTTTTAGCTCATTTTCATTACCCCAACCAAGCGTGCTAAATGGCCAAAGACCAGAGCTAAACCACGTATCTAGCACGTCTGGGTCTTGGTGGATGTTTTTACTTTTACACTTTTTGCACTCGCACGGCTCTCCCTCGTCAGCCCACATATGACCGCAATCATCGCAGTAAAATACTGGAATTTGATGTCCCCACCAAAGCTGGCGTGAGATACACCAATCTCTTAGTTCTCTCATCCATGCGTTAAAGCTGTTTATCCAGTGCGGTGGATAAAATTTAGCAAGACCCTCTGAGACCTTTTGTATCGCTTCATCTGCGATCTCTTTTTTGACAAACCACTGCTTTGAGATGTATGGCTCTACGACGTTTTTGCAGCGGTAGCAATATCCCACTTGGTTTTCGTAGTCTTCTATCTTTTCGACATTGCCAAGTTTTTCAAGCTCGGCTACTACGATATCTCTAGCCTCAAGTCTTTCAAGACCTGCAAATTTATCGCACTTGTCGTTTAAAATGCCTTTTTCATCAAATACAGTGATAAACTCAAGGTTGTGTTTTTTGCCTACCTCGTAGTCGTTTTGATCGTGCGCAGGCGTGACTTTAACAAGGCCTGTTCCAAACTCCATATCAACGTGCTCATCTGCGATGATCTCGATCTCTCTATTTATGATAGGTAGTACCACCTTTTTGCCGATTAAATTTTTATAGCGCTCGTCGTTTGGATTTACCATTACGGCGGTGTCGCCAAAGTAGGTTTCTGGACGAGTTGTTGCAACAACAACAAATTCACTTGGCTTGTCTGCAAAATAATATCTCAAATGATAAAGCTTGCCTTTATTCTCCTTGTGCTCGACCTCGATGTCAGAAAGCGCCCCATCATGCGTACACCAGTTTATCATGTAGTTTTTCTGAACGATCAGCCCTTTGTCGTATAAATTTACAAAGGCTTTTTTCACAGCTTTTCTTAAGCCCTCATCCATGGTAAATCTCTGGCGTGACCAAGCTGGAGTGATGCCAAGTTTTCGCATCTGATGGACGATCATGCCGCCGCTTTTTTCCTTCCACTCCCACACTTTTTCTACAAATTTCTCACGTCCAAGCTCTTCTTTTTTGATGCCTTGGGCTAAAAGCTGCTTTTCAACGACGTTTTGAGTGGCGATGCCAGCGTGATCAAGTCCTGGCTGCCAAAGTGTCTTGTAGCCGTCCATTCTTTTGTAGCGCGTCATTATGTCTTGCAACGTGAAGGTTAACGCGTGCCCGATGTGAAGCGAGCCAGTCACGTTTGGAGGTGGCATCATAATGCAAAATTTACGTCCATCTTTTTGGATATCTTTGTTCGCGTCTATCTCGAAGTATCCGCGTTCTTTCCAAATTTTATAAAATTTATCTTCTATCTCTTTTGCATTGTAAAATTCTGCCACTTTTGTGTCCTCTTTCGTTTAAAAAATGCTTAATGTTATCTAAAATTTGTTTAAAAAAATCTTTGCAAAAGTGGGGAAATATGGGCTTGGGGCGGTTAAACGCCCCAAAATTTATATGGCTTATTTAACAGTAAAGCTTCGCTGAGCTAGGTCGTAGTCGTTTTGCCTTTCGTTATACATATTTTCAGTAGTGACTGCGCCAAGTGAGCATTTACCGCCAAGTCTTACACGATAAGGCGTATAAAGCACAGCCTCTCTCTTATCGCTATCTAATGCATAAAAACTTAAAACGCGATCATCTTTTATACTTTGATATTCAAGCTCAATGCTATCTTTAAGGCTCTTATTAAAACCACTTAAATTTTCATTTATCGGCTCAAAGCAGCTACTTACTATCTCGTTTATTACGCCATTTTTAACCATAGCTTTAGAATTTATCACTATTTTTGAATAGACAACATCATTTACTCTTAGGCTGTCAAGACCTAGCTCTTTGCCTTTTTCATCGACAAACGTTCTATAAACATCAAGCTCTTTTGGCTCTATTTTATGTTTAATCTCAAGTGGCACATAAGCGTAGCTTAAAATAGTGGCATATAGCTTGTTTTCGCCAAGTGGTGTAATGGTGAAATTTCCATCTTTTGCTGTAAATGATACGCTTAAAAGGCCATCAAATTCTTTGCTTTCGCCATTGTAGCTAAGCTTAAATTTATTATTTTTCTCACCAACATCTTTGCCAAAGTAGGCATTTAGCGCTCTAAGTGTAAAAGCGCGCTCTTGCGTTGAGCTAAGCTCATTTAAATTTGTGATCAAGAAATTTGCAAGATCATCTGAGTAGTCGTTTTTCTCAAAATATTTTGCGTGCAGATACAAGATAAATGCACTATCTCTCATCTTTGAGCCAAAGCTAGAATAATCCCTGCTGTAATCAGCTACCTGAGCTTTTTTGATATCTTTTAGCGCCACCTTTGCTTCGTCATTTAAGCCGTTTAGCTTTAGAGCTGCTGCCATTAGATATTTATTAAGTGCAGTCGTATTGTAAGCCTTGTGGTCATAAATTTTATTTAGCACTGATTTATCAGCAACATTTGCGCGGGAGCTTACATAAATAGCATATAGGGCTTCAATATCTGTATTTGTATATTTTAAGAGCGAATTTAATGCTCTTTGCTTTACATTTTTATTTAGCTCATATCCAGCCTCTTCAAGATCAAGCAGCACATCAGTTGCATAGATCGAAGCAAATGCATTAGTACTACTTAGATCGCTCCAGTAGCCAAAGCTACCATCTGGTTTTTGCATCTTAATTAGCTCGCTCATTCCGCTTGTAATAAACCTCTTTTGATCATTTTTTTCAAGCTCATCTTTTGGCTTTAAATTTAAAAGTGCAAGTAGCCTTGAACTTCTTTGCTCAGCACATCCGTAAGGGTACTCGACTAAATTTCTAGAAGCTGCCAAAAGTACACTTGAGACCGAGCTTGACGCATCTATACTAACATTGTGAAAGCCTTTTGGAAGCGAGATCATGCTCTCTTTGTCAAAGACGCTACTTTTTGCATAGGTGCTTATCGTATAAGGATTAACTACATCAAGTAAATTTTGAGCAGTTTTTGAGCTATTTTTGTCGCTTATTGTTATATTGTATTCGCCAGCTCCAGCTTCAAGAGCTGAAATTTTAAATGTAAAGGCTTTATTTTCAAGCGGCTTTAAATTCACATTTTCTTTTGTTTTGATGTTTAAATTTTTACTGCTAGCCACTTTTATGGTTAAATTTTTATCCTCATTTGTTGTGTTTATGAGCCTTAAGTTTGCATTTAGCTCATCGCCTTTTAACAGATAAACTAACGCACTTGGCTTAATAATCACATCATCTTTTACTAAAATTTCTTTATTTACAGCGTTCATGCCAGTTTCATTATTTGCCACGACATCTACTCTAATGGCAGAGTTAAAGCCATTTGGCGTTTTAAACTCGTATGAAATTTCACCATTATCGTCAGCTTGAAGGCTTACTAAATTTGCATATGTTTTTATCTTCTTGCTATCGACTGGGCTAGCATGTTTTGCCATCTTTGCCTCCATAGCAAGTGCTGCCATATCGCCACCAAAGCTTAATGTCTTGCCCTCGACTTTATAGTTTGTGAGCATATTATAAATGTCATAGTCAAAGACACCATCTGGTAAAATTTTGTCAAAAAATTTAAGTGGATCGGCTGGCTTTTGTGACGTTATATCAAGTACGCCAACATCTGTGATAAATAAATTTACATAAGCTTTTGGCTTTGTTTTTAGTGAAATTTTTATATTTTCATCGCTTTTTGCTGTATTTGGTGCATCAAGGCTTAGATCAAGTATCCTTGATGACTTATCGGCCTTAGCATAAACCTTGCCGTAAGTCCTAAACGGAGTTAATCCACCATCTGTCATGCGGTAGATATTTGCACTCACGTAAAGTCCACTAAAATCAAAATCAAGTTTAAATTTCACATTTGCTGAGTTATTCTTTATTTTAACAACCTTGTAAGCTTTCACGCCACCATCTTCAAGTGTAACAAGGGCGATACCTTCTTTTATAGCTGAGCTTATATCAGCACTTAGTTCATCGCCTTTTTTGTAGATATTTTTATTTAGTTTGATTTGAGATTTGCTAAGCTCTTTTGTAGGTGCTAGAGTCGAGTAGTTGTAGCCACTTACGTCCATATCAAGGCTTGTGCTTGCTCCACTTACTAGATTTGTAGCGATGATCACATATGAGCCGCTTTGTGTAAATTTGTAGCTAAACTCGCCATTATCTTTATAAAAATTATCCACATCTTCTAGCGTTTGAAACCACTTTATATAGCCATTTACATCTCTTTGGTATTGCCAAGTAACACGCTTTATTTCAAATTTTAAATTTGATTTTACGGCCTTTTGACTTGACATATCTACCACAACCGTTCTTATTTTTACATCTTCGTTTGGCTCAGCAAATGTCGTGCTTGCTGCGATACCAACCATATCTTTGTAAGGATAGAGAGTAAAGCTTTTTGTATCGCTTACGTTTTTGCCGTCATCATTTACATTGAAATTTATCACGCCTGTTATGATAGAAGAGGCATTTTTAGTGCTAAAGCTAAGATCTATCATTTGGCTTGATTTACCATCTTTTGAAAGGGTGAGATCATTCTCAAAAGATGGATAAGCACTTGGTTTTAGCGTATTGTTTTTAAATTTATACTCTTTAAACTCGCTATTTTTATATTCATCATCAAAAAAGCTCACCTGCATGCTGCCATCAAGCTCGC
The DNA here is from genome assembly GCF_902460875.1 of Campylobacter concisus. GTDB lineage: Bacteria > Campylobacterota > Campylobacteria > Campylobacterales > Campylobacteraceae > Campylobacter_A > Campylobacter_A concisus_AA. Next base: position 142,391 of record NZ_CABPVR010000009.1, read on the forward strand.
TAGCAGCGCCACCAAAGAGATAGTTACTAGCTAGATTGGCTCTAACAAGCTCATTTGCAAAAAATTTATCTCTCTCAAGCGTTATCTCATTTTTTATCCTATTTGGCATAAAACTCTCAACAAAAAATGGCACATTTGAGATCACTTTGCTTGCGTAAATTACTTGCATATTAAATCTACCGCTTAGATCGCTTAGTATCTCTTTTTCAAAATTTACCATGCCAACGTCATTTGTATTTTTTGGAATTTCAGCGCTACTTTTGCCTTGTGGATCGAAAAATTTTATCTTTATAGGCATATTTTTTAAAGAATTAAAATCTCTATCTCTTAGATAGATTGCACCCTTTAAACTCTCATTTGGTCTTATGATATTTGAAGCAAAATGAACATACGCATCGATACTCTCACTGGCATTTTGGCTCATAAATTTCGCTTCATTTAGCGCTTCGTCTTCTTTTAAAATAAGAAAATTTTGCTCTTTTCCAAGAGAGACAACCACTGAGGAGATATCTTTGTAAATATCTTTTTTGTTAAATTTAAAAACGCCTATATCATTTGTCGCACCAACTGCGATTTCTTCGTTCTTTTTGCCATAAATTTTCACATTTGCGTTTGGAAGCATTGTATTTTCGCCAAGACGATTTGCAAATACAAAAATTTCATCCTTGCCAAGCTTTGCATTTACGGCGATATCACTTAGATAGACTACTTTTGAGACGCTCTTATCCTTGCCGTAGTTTAAATTTATCTTATAAACGCCGTCTCCAGCTCCAGCAAAGTCAAGTTTGATTTTATTTAGAGAAATTTTATTTAATGCGCCATCAAGTTTATAGCTTTTGCTTGCCACTTTTGTGCTGAAGTTACTTAACTCTTCGTTATTGTCATTAAAATTTAAAAAATATCTAAAATTTTGATCGCTTAGCTTTTCAATGCTTACATTTAACTCAGGCAAATTTGCACTTCTGATACCGATTTCGCCAACACTTGAGATATATGGCTCATTATTTATAAAATTTGCAAATGGAGTAAAATTGCCAGCTACTACTTCATAGCTACTTTCTTCTCTTACCACATTTCTATCATCGCCAAAGCCTGGTTTAATGGTGATTTCATAACTATTTTGTGGCTTAAAATCGTCACTTGTAATATCAATGTAGTAATAATACTCGCTAAGCTCTGAGTTTTCTTCATAGCTGTCACTATATTTAACGTCACTAATACTAAAGTTTTTTACACCTTTAATGTTTATAAATTTTTTTAAGTTAATATCGTCATCAAGCCAATTTTTTAGATAAATTCTAAAGCCCAAGATGCCATTATCAAGGCTCACTGGATAAATTTCTGGTATCTCAAGACTCTTTGCATTATCATTTATATTTACGCTTTCTTCGCTTATTTCATCGGCAAAATTTACTATCGTTTCACCTGAAAGCGTTGCACCAAATTTGCTCTCAAATTTTTCACCAAAATCAAAAACTGGATTGCTTAAATTTTTATCAAGATTAAGCTCAAAGCTATTGTTAGAAAGCTCAATCACTTTAAATTTTGCATCTTTTACGGCAATATTTTTGATAGCTTCAATATTTACTTCATCATTAAATTTAAGTATATATTTACTATCGCTTATTTTTTCTATCTTTGTTAGCTCAAATTCTTTCGTGGCAAAACTAGCAGTGCTTCCATTTTCAAGCTTGCAGCTGTAATCCAAACCAGCATGCATATCTTTTGTAAAAAGTAGCAAGCTTTGACTATTAAATCTAACCGTACCATTTAACGCTGGTTGGCACAAAAGTAGCTTTTTATCGCTTAGCATACCAACAAAATTTTTATCGACTTTATCTTCTAGTCCAAACTCTACGCTTAGGGGCGATTTTATCTGTGCTGTACCATTTAGGCTCAAAGCATATAAATTTGTCATTCCCAAAAGTGCTAGAAGCGCTACTTTTTGCCACATTTTATCTCCTTATTTTTATTGTTATTTCACTTTGATTTGAGTTTTGATCAAGGCATTTTATGCTGTGCTCGCCAAGAGTTAGATCAAACTTTTTTTCGCTTGCATTTTCTATCTTAGAAAAGTTCAAATCATCTATTTTTAGGTAAATTTCATCGCCTAAAAACGCGTAGCATTTTACCATAACTTGTGTAATATTTTCATCTGTCACTATCTCTTCATTGTCATACGGATAGGCAAAAACTGGCTTTTTATCTTTAAAAATTTCAGCGCAAGGACTTTTTTGTATCTCATCTTTATCCAAAAGCTCATTTTTAACCAAAAAATCAAGCTCTTCGCCTCTTAAACTTTCACATTTATCCTTTAAATCTACACCCTTTATCCTATCGTCAAGTGCCATTTTTTTACACTTTTCATAGTTAAAGGCATCAAGGCAGGTTGGCAGCTTTTCTATGCCATCTGGCTCACTCATAAATCTTAACTTCTCTTTTTGAGCAATTATCTTAAACATATCAAAAAGGCTCTTTGATACGTCATTTAGTCCTGTTAATTTATCAGTTTTGCTGGCATTAAAATTTCCAATCCAAATAGCAATTGTGTAATTTTCATCAACGCCTATGGCGTAAAGATCACGTGAGTTTGCGCTTGTGCCGGTTTTAAAAGCGATCTTTGGCGTGTTTTGGGCGTACTGCCAAGCATTTTTTAGATACGACCTTGAGGCTTCGCTTAGCATTTTAGCGGTTAAATAGGCACTTTGAGGTGAAATGAGAGTTACATTTTTCTCTTCATTTTTGTAGTTTTTGCCAGCAAACTCAAGTGGTCTATAAATGCCGTCATTTGCATAAATAGTATAAAGATGAGCAAGATCAAGCAGGCTCATTTCAGCACTTCCAAGCGTTATAGAAGCTCCATAATACTCCTTATTTTCATCTACCAAATTTACCTTTTCAAGTAGTTCGTAAAGCGAATTGTCTTTTAGTTTTAAGTTTAAATTTATAACCGGAATATTTAGGCTGAAATTTAGAGCATCTTTTGCGCTTACGATACCTAAAAAATCATTACTAAAATTCTTTGGAGCATACTCTTTTATATAAATTTGCGTATCTATCAACTGCGAATTTGGCGTTATAAGCCCACTATCAAGCGCAAGTGAGTAGATAAAAGGCTTTAATGTGCTGCCGGTGTTTCGCTTCATATTTAGGGCTGAGTTCCTGCCGTCACGCGCCTGCTCATCATGCGAGCCGATAAAGGCAACAACACTCATTTTTTTATTATCAATGACCACGGCTGCTGCGTTGTTTGCATTTTTAGCCTTTAGCGAAAACATCGTATCTTTTAAAATTTTAAGCATATCTTTTTGCAAATTTATATCCAAACTCGCCTTTGAAATTTGGTTTTTAAAAGCGACATTTGCATAATCTTCTGCAGTTACGATAGCTTTTGCTCTTACATTTTTAAATGGCTCTGCCTGCGCTCTTTTAAAGGCGCTAAGATCGATTAAATTTGCCTTGTAAAGCATCTTTATGACCCTATTTTTTAGAGCATTTATGTTTGAAACGCGGTCAAGTCTATTTTTATTTGGATTTTTGGGTATCGTGCTTAAAAGTGCAACCTGGGCGTAGCTAAGCTCGTTTAGCTCCTTGCCAAAGTAAAAGAAACTTGCCGCCTTTGCACCCTCGATATTGCCGCCATATGGGGCTAAATTTAGATAAAAATTTAAAATTTCATCCTTGCTAAAGTGAAACTCGAGCTGAAATGCTCTAAAAATTTCTCTTATCTTATTTTTATAACTCCTCTCATTTGGCTCAAGCATCCTAGCTACTTGCATCGTGATAGTGCTAGCGCCTATGCGGTTGTCGTTTCTTAGGTTGTGAAAAAATGCTCTAAAAATGGAGGCAAAATTTACGCCAAAATGATAGTAAAAATACCTATCCTCAAAAAGCACAACGCATTGTTTTAGCGAGTTTGGGAAGCTTTGCTCGTGAAATCTCCAAATTCCATCGCTACTAAGCTTCATATTTATGATCTCGCCATTTTTATCAAGTAAAATTTTGGCTTCGTCTTTTTTAAGCGCGTCTAAATTTAGTGGATAAATTTGATCAAGTATCAAAAAAATAGCGACCACTAAAGCCAAAAATAGGGCAAGGAATTTTAGAAATTTAAACTTTTTCATCCGCGTGATTATAGCTGTTAAAGTTTAAGTAGCTATAATTAGGCCTTTTTAAAAAAGAGGAAACAATGCCCTTATCTAGGTTAAACAAAGAACAATACACTGCCGCAACCGCGCCATTTGGACACAATCTCATCATCGCTTCAGCTGGCACTGGCAAGACTAGCACCATTGTCGCACGCATCGCTCATTTGCTAAATTTAGGCGTAAAACCAGAGAAAATTTTACTTCTAACTTTTACAAACAAAGCAGCAAGCGAAATGATAGAGCGTTTAAATAGGTATTTTGACAAGCAAATCACCTCCAAAATCACCGCAGGCACCTTTCACTCGGTCTCATTTTCGCTTTTAAAAAGCCTTGATAAAGGCGTCACGCTAAAGCAGCCAAGCGAGCTAAAGACGCTTTTAAAAAGTCTTGTTGAGAGGCGTAAATTTTACCATTTAAGCGACGTCAAGCCTTACGGCGGGGCATATCTATACGACCTTTATTCGCTCTTTCAAAACAGCGAGCAGGGCACTACTTTTGGCAAATGGATAAGCGATAAGAGCGAAGAGCAGGGGGTTTATGCTGAAATTTATGAAGACGTGCTAGAGGAGTTTGAGGCTGAAAAGGCTAAATTTTCTTACGCTGACTTTAACGACCTTCTCATAAAAATGCGTGACGAGCTAAAAAAAGGGGCAAATTTAGCTTATGATGAAATTTTGATCGACGAGTATCAAGATACAAACACGCTTCAAGGCAGCCTCATAGACGCATTTAAGACAAAGAGCCTCTTTTGCGTGGGTGATTTTGATCAAAGCATTTACGCATTTAACGGCGCAAATATCGAGATCATTGGCTCATTTAAAGATCGCTTTCCAAACGCAAATATCTACGCTTTAAATGTAAATTACCGCTCAAGCTCAAGCATACTTGCCCTTGCAAACAAGGTGATAAACAACAATCCAAGGCTTTATGAAAAGCACCTCACAGTTAGCCGTGAGGGGAATTTCAAGCCTCCAAGACTGCTAGTATATAACGAGCTTTTTGATCAGTATCAAAATATCGCCGATATCATCTCACTTTCGCCATTTAATAGAGAAAATATCGCCATAATCTTTAGAAATAACTCATCAGCCGATGGCATCGAGGTCGCGCTAAAAGAGCGAGGTATCAGCTCAAAGCGAAAGGGCGGGGTGAGCTTCTTTGAAAGCCGTGAGATCAAGGCACTCATCGATATCATGGGAATTTATGTTAATCCAAAAGATATAATGGCATTTATCCACATCTGCGAATACGCAAAGGGCGTTGGCAGCGCAGTTAGCAAGGAGATTTTTGATGCACTGCTTAAGCTTGGGCATGGAAATTTGATAAAAGGGATAGTTGAGCCAGATGAAAGCGTAAATATCTCATCAAACAAAAGGCGAAACTACCAGCTTGGCCTTTTTGACGATCTTGACGAATTTGCCGAAGTTTCAAGGTTTTCTAAACTTGGCTTTAGTGATAAATTTCTAGGTCATCCTGTGCTAAAACTACAAAAGCTAAGCGAGAGTGGGGCGCAGTTTTTATATGAAATTTACAACTTTTTAAGAGGCATGAGAAATATCTCAAAGCCAGCCACGATGATAAATGAGATAAAAACTAGCAAAATTTACTCGCTCATAGTTGAAAACATCAGCACAAAAAGGGCAACCCTAAAAAACGGCAATGTTGATCTTGCGCTTAAAGAAGAGGTCAAAGAGCGCATAATGGCAAAGAGCGTGGTGCTAAGCGAGCTAGCTAAAAAATATCAAGATATCAGTAAATTTTACAACTTCTTAGCCCTTGGAAGCAACGAAATGAGCGAAGGGCAGGGCGTTAGCTTGCTCAGCGTGCATGCGAGCAAGGGGCTTGAGTTTGACCAAGTTTTTATCGTCGATCTCGCTCAAAACCGCTTTCCAAATTTAAAGCTAATGAGCATGGGTGGCAGCCTAGAAGAAGAGAGGCGGCTCTTTTACGTAGCCGTAACTCGTGCAAAAGACGAGCTCTATCTTAGCTACGCGAAATACGACAAGATAAAGAAGGTGACCTACCAACCAAGTAGGTTTTTGATAGAGGCTGGCATGGCAAAAGAGGAAGTTTAAAGAGAATTTTAATCTTATTAAGTAAAATTGACCAATTTTTTACAAAGAGAAGCGATGAAAAAATCTAAAATTTTAATAATCCTACTTATTTTAGGCGTCGGTGGATATTTTGCTTACGATAAATTTTTTAAGGTAAAAGACGAAAAGGTGGAGTTTATCACCAAAAAGGCAAAAAAGGGCTCTTTTAGCAAGAAAGTCGATGCGACTGGAGAAATTTTTGCCACAGAGCTAGTTGATGTGGGTGCTCAGGTGAGCGGTCAGATAAAAAAGCTCTATGTTAAGCTTGGAGATCAGGTAAAAAAGGGCGATATGATCGCAAGTATCGACAGCTCAACCCAGCAAAACAGCATTGATAACAAAGAAGCTCAGCTAGCTATCTACAAAGCTCAGCTTGAAAGTGCAAAAGTGGCTCTAAATATCGCAAAAACGCAGTTTGATAGAGAAGTGGCGCTTTTTGCCAAAAACGCCACTTCAAAACAAGAATTTGAAAGTGCAAAAAATACTTATAGCACAAATAGCGCCAAGATAAAGGAGCTCGAGGCTCAGATCAAGCAGACAAATATCGAGCTAAGTACTGCTAAGATAAATTTAGGCTACACAAAGATCACCGCCCCAAGAGATGGCATAATAGTAAGCGTGCAGGTCGAAGAGGGACAGACCGTAAATGCCAATCAAACTACGCCAACTATCGTAAAGATCGCAGATCTTAGCTATGTCAAGATGAAGATGCAAATAGCTGAGGGCGACATCACAAAGATAAAAGTCGGCACGCCAGTTGAGTACTCGATCCTCTCTGAGCCAACGAAAAAATTTCAAACGACGGTTAGCTCAATCGACCCTGGCTTAACGACATTAAGCGATGGTAGCTACGGCTCTAGCAGTAGTAGCAAATCTACAAGTTCAAGCACTTCAAGCAACTCAGCTGTTTATTATTACGCGCAAAGCATAGTTGAAAATAAAGATAAAATTTTAAGAATAGGCATGACCACGCAAAATGAGCTTTTAATAGCAAACGTAAAGGATGCTATCATAGTACCAAGCATCGGCATTAAAAGAGATGAAAACGGCACGTTTGTCTATATTTTAAAAGATGGCAAAGCGATAAAAACAGCGGTCAAAACCGGCATAAAAGACAACCTCGATACGCAGATCATTAGTGGCGTAAATGAGGGTGATGAGATCATCACATCACAAGGCTCAGCAAGCGAAATAGCCAAGATGATCGAAAAAGAAAATAAGAAGTTTTAAGTGATAAGTCTAAAAAATATCACAAAAAGCTTTAAGCTAGGTGAGAATGAAATAGAAATTCTTCATGGTATAAATTTAGAGATAAAAAAGGGCGAATTTATAGCTATCATAGGTCAGTCTGGCTCTGGTAAATCAACTCTTATGAACATCCTTGGCTGCCTTGATAGCCCAAGTGGCGGGCAGTACTTACTAGATGGCAGAGATATATCAAAATTTGATAGCGACGCACTTGCTAAGCTTAGACGAGATAAATTTGGCTTTATCTTTCAAAGATATAACCTTCTTAGCACAATGAATGCTCTTGAAAATGTAGCGCTGCCAAGCATCTACGCAGGGGCAAATAAGAGCGACCGAGAAAAAAGAGGGATGGAGATTTTAGACTCTCTTGGCCTTAGCGAAAAGGCTAAAAATTTACCAAATAAACTCTCAGGCGGACAGCAGCAAAGGGTCTCCATAGCAAGGGCGCTGATGAATGGGGGCGAGATCATCTTGGCAGATGAGCCAACAGGAGCGCTTGATAGCAAAAGTGGTCTTAGAGTGATGGAAATTTTAGTGGATCTTTACAAAAAAGGTCACACCATCATCATCGTCACGCACGATCCAAAGATCGCCGAGTATGCTAGTCGTGTGATCGAGATAAAAGATGGCAATATCGTAAGCGACAATGTCAAAAGTAGCGAAATTTACGAGGCAACAAAGCAAACTCAGCCAGAAAAAAGTAAATTTACCTACTATAAAGACCAGCTCATAGAGAGCTTTAAGATGTCGGTAAGCGCGATGCTAGCTCACAAATTAAGATCGCTCTTAACCATGCTTGGCATTATAATTGGCATCACGGCGGTCATTAGCGTCGTAGCTCTTGGCAAAGGCTCACAGGAGCAAATTTTAGCTGGCATCAGAAAAATCGGCACAAATACGATCGACATAATGCCAGGAAAAGGCTTTGGCGATATGCTCTCAGGTAGGGTAAAAACGCTCTCTATAAGTGACGCAAATATGCTCTCAAAACAGTCATTTCTGGACTCAGTCACTCCAAACACAAGCACTTCAGGCGTACTAACATATGAAAATATCTCCTTAACAGCGACACTAAAGGGCGGTGGAGTAGGGAGCTTTGACGTAAATGGATTAAAGCTAGAAAAGGGAAGAATTTACGATGAGGACGAGGTTTTAAACTCAGATTCTGTTACACTAATAGATCAAAATACCAAAAACAGTATATTTAAAAACGAAGATCCTATCGGTAAGATCATACTTTTTAATAAAAAGCCACTTCGCATTATAGGCGTTTTGCAAAAAGATGAGTTTAAAATCGGCGATGCTAGCTCACTTAAAATTTATGCTCCATACACGACTGTTATAAACAAGATAACGGGCGATAAATTTATTAGCTCAATAACCGTAAAAGTAAATGAAAGCGTAAATGCTCAAATCGCAGAAAAGAGCCTGACTGATCTTTTAACGATAAAACACGGAAAAAAAGACTTCTTTACAAGAAATTCTGATAGCATCAAGCAAACGATCGAAGAGACCATCTCGACCATGCGCCTGCTCATCTCAAGCATCGCCGTCGTCTCGCTCGTAGTTGGGGGCATAGGCGTCATGAACATCATGCTAGTCTCAGTCACCGAGCGCACTAAAGAGATAGGCATAAAAATGGCGATCGGAGCTAGGCAGAGCAACATCTTGCAGCAGTTTTTGATAGAGGCGGTGCTACTTTGCTTAATTGGCGGAGCCATCGGCATCATCCTATCCTATGCGATCGGCTACATTTTCAATAACTTTTTAGATGGCTTTAGCATGATCTTTTCAAACGGCTCGATCGTGCTTGCACTTGTCACATCGATGGCGATTGGCATCATATTTGGCTATATGCCAGCTAAAAATGCCTCAAAACTAAATCCAATAGATGCGCTTTCAAGGGAGTAATATGAAATTTCTAAGCTTAGCTTTAGTGCTCGTTTTAAGCGGCTGCGCTGTTAAAAATATAGATGAAAACTACAAGCAAATTTTACTTGAAGATAATGCTAGTAGTGAGCTAAATTTAGACACTTTTTGGTGGAAGCAGTATGAGCAAAGCTATCTTGATGAGCTTGTAGAACTTGCGCTTAAAAACAACACCGACCTTGCAAAAGCAGCGATAAATGTAAATAAAGCACTCGCTCAAGCTGGAATTTTGGAGGCAAATTTAATCCCAAGCTTTAACGCTGGCATCGAGACCTCAAGCAGTAAAAACATAAAAGAGGGCGGTGCTTCTAGCAGAAATTTTGGCTCAAGTATTGGGCTTAGCTACGAGCTTGACCTTTGGCAAAAGCTAGCAAATAGCAAAGACGCAGCGATGTTTGAGGCAGATGCTACTAAATTTGATCTGGAAGCTAGTAAACTAAGCGTCATAAACTCCGTGACAGACGCTTATTTTCAAATTTTATATCTAAATGAGAGCATAAAAACTTATGAGCAAATTTTAGAAATTTATAATGAACTAAATGAGATAGTTGGGCTTAAATTTGAGCTTGGCAAAGAGGAGGCGCTAAGCTTAAAACAGATAAACTCACAGCTTTTAAGCGCTCAAAACAAGATAGAAAATGCCAAAAAAGAGCTAGTCGTAGCCAAGAAAATGCTTAGGATTTTGCTAAATGAGAGGCCGGATTTTGAGCTTAAATTTGAGGGCCTCACGCTAAGTCCTATAAAAAAAGTGGGCGTTGATCTAGATGTGCCAACAAGCGCCATAGCAAACCGCCCTGATATAAGAGCGGCCATTTACCGCATAGAAGAGGGCATCTTAAACTACAAAGTGAGCCAAAAGGAGTTCTATCCAAGCATCACGCTAGGAGCCAGCCTTAAAAGCAGCACCGACAAAAAAGAGGAAGCCTTTAACCTTAAATTTCTAAATGGCAACATAGCTCTGAATTTACCATTTTTAAACTATCACAAGCTAAAGTCAAATTTAAAGGTTAGCGAGGCAAATTTCGAGCTTGCAAAGCTAAACTACATAAGCACTCTAAATAGCGCATTAAACGAGATAGACGCATTTTACAAAGGCTACCTAAACGACGAAGCGCTGCTTATAAACTATCAAGAGCAGATAAAAAACTATGAGGAAATTTCAAAAATTTACGAGCTAAAATATTCCTACGGTAAGGTAGAACTAAAAGAATTTTTAGAGGCAAAAAATAGTGAGCTAGAAGCCAAAATAGGGCTATTAAAAGCAAAATACACGCTTTTACAAGATGAGCTAAATATCTATAAAGCTATGGCAGGCAAATTTAATAGGTAAATTTATGAGCTCAGCTTGGGACTACGAGGCAAATGCGTATAGCAGTGATGGCAAATTTAGCGCCAAATTTGAAGGCTGTGAGGTTGCTATGGGCGCTCCAACCCTTGGCGAACTAAGGCTTTTTATAAATAGCGAGCACTGTCTAAAATTAAAAATGAGCCTTCAAACCACGAAAAAAAACTATCAAATTTTGAGGATAAAATTTAACTCACGCACTTTAGCTTGAAAAATAGTTTTCAGGCGTGTTTTCATAAAAAGTTAACGCAAATTTTGGTTTTATAGTTGCACTGATATCAAATTTAACTCTTTGCTTCAAAATTTAACGCACAAGATCACTATTTGGCACACAAAAACAGATATCACGCATTTATTCTATTCTATGCTACTCTTAAATTTAACACACAAGATCGCCTTATTAGCTTTTTATAAAAAAATTGCTTTGGATTAAAATTTACATCCAAAAACGCCAGCTTGAGCGAGCGCTTTATGTACATTTATCGCAGTTTTTGCAAGGTTAGTGCTCTGCGCTTAAAAGCAAGAACCACAAACTCCAAAGATAGCTCTTGCTCACTTTTTCAAAATAGGGTAGATCAAATTTTA
>NZ_CABPVR010000009.1:156406-183365 GCF_902460875.1 Campylobacter concisus
TTATTTAAAACTGCATTTACAAGTGTAAATTTATATAAATAATGCTTAAAATTTGAGCCTAGTATTTGTTTTAAAAGATTTTTAGTAAAAATTTCTGATTTATTTTGCTTTGCCATATCCAGCAAATCTATTTGCTGCCAAGCAACTTGAATTTGAGCACCTTACAAGGTAACTATTTATCTCTTGATTTCCTTTTAGATGCACATTTTTTTGTTTTAGATTCATATAGCTATGAATTATCTTTCCGCCAGAATTATGTATAAATTTTACTGTCTCATCGCCAAGTACAGCCGTAACTATGCCAACATGAGTAATATTTTTCTTATCTTTATTTTTTTGAACGCCCTTGCCAAGAGTATTTGAGAAAAATACAAGATCACCTATTTTTGGATTTTTATGAGTAATTAAATTCTTGCTTTCATAAAAATTATAGATCGCTTTTGACTTTCTACCGCCATTATCGTAGTAGCGATTTATTGTCTTTTCATCAAAATACATATTTTGATACTTTGCATTTACGATAGAAACAAATCCTGAACAATCGCCTCCCGCTCTTGTATTTAGGTATTTTTTAAAAAAAGAACCAAATTTTTTATCTTCTCTATCATTATCTTCATCTATGATTTCGCCAATCATTTGCTCGCTAAAATCAACGCTTGAAGTTACGGTCTGATTTGTTTCATTTTGCGGAGTTGTCGGTTGATTAGAGGTAAAAGAACAACCTGTAAAAAATATAATGCTAAGAATAAAAAAGATTTTTTTATTTATTGAATTTGACATATTTATATCCAAAATTTTAGTGTTTGCAATTTTAACTTTTAAACGTAAATGAACCGGAAATAGTGCTTTGCTTTCTTTATTCTAAGTTAAAAAGCAATATAATATCGGCAAAAAACATATTTTCTTAAGGCAAAAAACAATGATGCACTATTTAAAGATAAAAGGAAATGCCAAATTAAGTGGCGAAGTAAAAATAAGCGGTGCCAAAAATGCTGCTCTACCGATCATCGCCCTAACCTTACTTGCAAAAAAAAGTGTAAATTTAACAAATATCCCAAATGTCGCTGATATAAAAACGCTTTGCCAACTGCTAACTAACCTAGGAGCAAAGTGTGAATTTAAAGATAAAAATTCACTAAGCATAGACACAAGTGCTGTAAGCTCAACTACTGCAAATTATGATATCGTTAGAAAGATGAGAGCATCGATCTTAACACTTGGACCGCTTCTTGCACGATTTGGGCACTGCGAAGTGAGCCTACCTGGAGGATGTGCGATCGGACAAAGGCCTATTGATCTGCATCTAAATGCGCTTGAAAAAATGGGAGCAAATATAGAAATAAAGCAAGGCTACGTCATTGCAACAGCACCAAATGGCCTAAAAGGCGCAAAGATCGTTTTTGATAAGATCACCGTAACTGGCAGCGAAAATATCATCATGGCTGCAGCCCTAGCCCACGGTACGACAGAGCTTTTTAACGTAGCGCTTGAGCCTGAAGTGGTGCAAATTTGTGAAATTTTGGCTAAGAGTGGCGTTAAAATAGAAGGCATCGGCACAAGTGAGTTAAAGATCACTGGAAGTGGCCAAAAATTACTTGAAATTTGCGATATTGAAGTCATTCCTGATAGGATCGAAGCTGGCACATATCTTTGTGCTGGAGCTATAACAAATAGTAAAATTTCAGTCACAAAGGCAAATGCTGCACACATGACAGCCATTTTAAATAAATTTGAAGAGATGGGCTTTGGTATCGAAGTAGACGGCGATAAGATCACGATATTGCCAGCAAAAGAGATAAAACCAGTGGAGATAAGAACCACTGAGTATCCGGGCTTTCCAACAGATATGCAAGCTCAATTTATGGCACTTTGCCTTGCAGCAAATGGCGTTAGTACGATAGATGAGAGACTTTTTGAAAACCGCTTTATGCACGTTAGCGAGCTTGCTAGAATGGGAGCAGATATTAAATTAAATGGGCATATTGCAAGCGTTTATGCGCCAGCTAAGCTAAATGCAGCCGATGTGATGGCGACAGATCTTAGAGCTAGCTCAGCGCTGATACTAGCTGCTCTTATAGCAAATGGTGAAAGCTTGGTACATAGAATTTATCATCTTGATAGAGGATATGAAAATTTAGAAGAGAAATTTCAAGGCCTTGGTGCAAATATTACTAGGCTTGAGGAGTAAAAATGCTACTAAATGATGCATTAGATGCGCTTAAATCCAAATTTAAACTAAAAACAGATAGTGAAATTTTACCTATTAGTATGGCTCTTGGTAGAACATTGGCAAATGATGTAGTGGCAGTAAAAGACTTGCCATGTTTTGATAACTCTGCGCTTGATGGCTTTGCTGTGAAATTTGAAGATAAAGATAAGCCATATAAAATAGTTGCAAGTGCCTTTGCAGGCGATAAAGAGCAGCTAAGTATCGGCAAAAATGAGTGCGTTAAGATAATGACTGGCGCGAAGATGCCAAAGGGTGCTGATACAATCATAAAGATTGAGGATTGTGTAGTTGATGGAAATTTTATAAAAGCACCAAATAACCTTAAAAAAGGTGATGGATATCGCTTTAAAGGCGAAGAGGTAAAGATTGGTGAAATTTTGCTAAAAAGTGGCGATGTTTTAAACACTAGAGGCATAATAATGTTAGCAGCACAGGGCATAAGTTTTATAAATGTAAAAAAACAGCCTAGCATTGGAATTTATTCAAGTGGAAACGAGATTATCGAGCCTTGGCAAAGAGCAAGCGAGGATGAAATTTACAATGCAAATGCCTTTGGCATCGCTGCACTTTTAAGGTACATTGGGCAAGATAGCTCATATCTTGGCATCATAAAAGATGAGCTAAGTGCTGTCAAACAGGCATTTCTAAATACCACAAACTACGACATAGTTATCTGTTCTGGCGGAGCAAGCGCTGGTGAGGCTGACTATATGAAAATAGCTCTAAGTGAGCTTGGATACAATGAAATTTTTTCACATATTGATATAAGACCTGGCAAACCTTGCAAGGCTTATGAAAAAGATGGCAAACTTATTTTTGTCCTTCCTGGAAATCCAATGGCAGCTTATGTTTGCATGATGATGCTTGTTTTGCCTCTTTTAAAAGAGGATTGCTTTGTGATGCAAAATGCTACAAATGCACAAAATTTAAAGGTAAAATCAGGCAGGATCAATGCCATTTTTGGAAATATTGAAAATGATAAATTTATAGCAACAAATGGTGGAAAATACGGCTCTGGCATGATAGATCATATTTTAAAAAGCACTTTTATGTTTTCAACTAGCCCAGATCAAAGCGAAATTTTGCAAAATAGTGAAATTTCTCTTATAAAACTTCCATAAAATCTTGACAAATGAAAAACAATCTGATAGAATGCGGACTTCATTTTGACTGCGGGAATAGCTCAGGGGTAGAGCACAACCTTGCCAAGGTTGGGGTCGCGAGTTCGAATCTCGTTTCCCGCTCCATCTTTTTTATACTCTTTTTTTTATTTTCCACAAAACTTTTTGCAAATGAAGTCAGCATTTATCCAATGTATTGCGTTCTAAATGATCAAATTTCGCTTAGTACTTTTGGCTTTGATGGCGAAGACAATGAAATTTTAAACCTAGAGGGCAAAAGAGCAGCCAAGATAGATAGCAAAAAACTCTATGAAATTCTAATAGCAAATTTTAAAACATATAAAGATAAAAGCGGTGGTAGTGTTGCTTTTGTAAAGAACTGCTCTATTATGGATGAGATTCAAATGCAATTTTTAAGATCAATTAGCGATGAATATCCTGGTATCAGCATAAGCGATCTTAGCATCAGTCCACAAAATAAGCTTCCAGCAAATTTCAAAGAGCTCGTCCTAAAAAATATCTTTTTAGGTGATCAAAATAGTCAAAAAGGTACATTTAGAGCATCATTTGAGGATGTTGATCTGAGTCTAAAAAGTATTTATTTTAAATTTAGCTTTAATGCTAAGATGCCAGCCTTCATAGCAATAAATTCAATGAATACAAACCATATTTTAAGCCTACTTGACTATCAGCCAACAATGATTGAGTTTGGCAAATGGCCAAAAGATGCACTTTCTAACTCAAATAGCTTAGCTCTTATAACAAAAGTACAGATAAAAAGCGGTGAAATTTTAACCAAGCGTCAGTTTAACGCCATAAGTTTAGTCAAAAAAGGTCAAATGCTAAATGCGGTTTTAAGCGAGGATGGCGTTAAGATAATAGCTGAAGTAAAGGCTCTTGAGGATGGAAATTTAGGTGATATGATAAAGATAAGAACAAAAGATAATAAAATTTTACAAGCCACAGTTTCAGGTAAAGACGAGGCAGTGATAAGATGAAAAAGATAGTTTTTGCAGCCACTGGAGCAAGCGGGGCTGGACTCTTTTTAAAGCTTGTCAAGGCTGCCAAAGATAGTTGCGAGGCGCATGTCATAGTTAGTAAAAATGCCATGAAGGTTTTGGAAGCTGAGGAGAATTTAAAGCCAAATTTAGATGATCTTGGCGTAAAAATTTATGACGACCAAGATCTTGGCGCAGGCCCGGCTTCTGGCTCATTTGGCGCGGGTGCTATGATCATAGCACCCTGCTCTACCAACACGCTAGCAAAAGTTGCAAATGGCATAAGCGACACGCTCATCACAAGAGCTGCAAGTGTCGCGCTAAAGGAGAGACAAAGGCTAGTTTTAGGTGTTCGAGAGATGCCATTTTATGCGATCGCGCTTTCTCAGATGCAGCTGCTCTCATCTCTTGGGGCCATCATCGCGCCCCCAGTTTTAGGCTACTACGCAGATATAAAGAGCCTTGATGATATGGAAAATTTCATCATTGGCAAGTGGCTTGATGCCTTAAAAATCGAAAATAATCTTTATAAAAGGTGGCAAATTTGAAAAAATCTTGCATCTATCCAGGGACATTTGACCCCATCACAAACGGCCATTTGGACGTTATCGTAAGAGCTACAAAAATTTTTGACAAGGTAATCGTCGCAGTCGCAAAAAGTGATAGCAAACAGCCGATGTTCGCACATGAAAAGCGTATAGAAATGGCAAAAGAGGCAGTTTGTGAGCTAAAAAACGTAAGTGTGCTTGGCTTTGATAACTTGCTTGTTGATTTTGCTAGATCCCACGGCATAAACACCGTTATCAGGGGACTTCGAGCGGTTAGCGACTTCGAGTATGAGCTACAAATCGGCTATGCAAACGCTGCACTTTGGGACGAATTTGAGACGGTTTATCTTATGCCAAGTTTAAATAACGCCTTTATCTCAAGCTCTATCGTCCGCTCAGTCTTGCGCCACGACGGCGACGTGAGCAACCTAGTGCCAGCAAAAATTCTAAAAAATTTAAAGGCGTAAAATGTATGTTTTGTTTGAAGGCATTGACGGCGTTGGCAAGAGCACACAGATAGAAATTTTAGCTTCTAAATTTAGTGATGCCATCATCACAAAAGAGCCTGGCGGCACAAAGCTTGGTGAAAATTTACGTGAAATTTTACTAAGCTCAAGTATAAAAATAGGCAAAAGGGCTGAAATTTTACTCTTTTTGGCTGACAGAGCTGAGCATTTTGAAAAGCTAGTCGCTCCAAATTTAAGCAGGCTCATTTTAAGCGATAGAGGCTTTATCTCTGGTATCGCCTACGCTTTGGCAAATGATGAAAACTTAGATGAAAACGTGCTTTTAGAGCTTAATAAATTTGCACTAAATGATAAATTTGCAGACAAGATAGTCTTTTTTGAAGCAAGCCATGAGCTTATAAGCTCACGCTTAAAAAGTAGAGGCACAAGTGATAAGATCGAAGCTCGTGGGCTAGAGTATCTTTTAAAAGTGCAAAGCCTGATGAAGCAAATTCTTATCAAAAATGGCTTTGAAACGCTTTTTATAGACGCGTCTAAAAGCATAGAGCTAATTTCAAAAGAGATAGAAAATTTTATAAATTTTAAGTAAAATCACAAAAAAATAAAAAGGATAATGCGATGATAACGGCACTTCGTGGCATGAAAGATATGCTTCCAGCTCGCGCAAAACTTTACGCACAGATAATAAAAACCTGCGAGGAAGTCGCAAAAAACTACGGATATGAGCAAATTTTAACCCCGCACCTCGAGGAGACGGCGCTTTTTAAAAGAAGTGTCGGCGAGAGCAGTGACATCGTGGGCAAAGAGATGTATCAGTTTGAAGACAAAGGCGGCAACGACGTTTGCTTGCGTCCTGAGGGCACAGCTGGCGTGGTTAGAGCGTTTATTGAGGCAAAACTTGACAGGGCAAATGTGACAAAACGCTGCTTTTATCACGGCTCGATGTTTCGCTACGAGCGCCCACAAAAAGGTCGCTTAAGAGAGTTTCACCAGTTTGGCTGTGAGTGCTTTGGCGAAGGCAGCGTCTATGAGGACGCGAGCATTATCTTGATGGTGAGTGAAATTTTTAATAGGCTAAATATAAAAACAACCCTAAAAATAAACTCGCTTGGCGACGAGAGCTCGATGAAGTCTTACAAAGAAAAGCTCGTTAAATTTTTAGATGAAAACGACGACAGAATTTGCGAGGACTGTAAAAGACGCAAGCTTTTAAATCCTATCCGCGTGCTTGACTGCAAGGTTGAGAGTTGCCAAGAAATTTATAAAAATGCCCCAGTTATCACTGATAGCTTAAGCGATGAGGCACAGGCTGACTTTGAAAAACTGCAAGAAATTTTAACGGCAAATGGCGTTAAATTTGAGATAGACACTAAGCTTGTTCGTGGGCTAGACTACTACTGCAAGACGGCGTTTGAGTTTATTAGCAATGAGATCGGCTCACAAAGTGCAGTAGCAGGTGGTGGCAGATACGACAGGCTCGTAGAGTACCTTGGCGGTAGAGCAAGTTATGGCGTTGGCTTTGCGATGGGTGTTGAGAGGATAATGGAAATTTTAGGTGAAGCTGAGGATGAGCGAGACGGAGTTTATCTTTGCGCGCTTGATGCGGCGAATGTTGATTTTATCTATAATCTTGGCTCAAAACTTCGCAAAAAATATCCGGTTGAAATTTCTTATGAAGCTAAAAAGCTTCAAAAACATCTGCAAAATGCCGACAATAAAAATGCAAAAATTTTCCTTTGCGTGGGCGAAAACGAGATGAAAGAGAATAAAATTTGGTATAAAAATTTAGAAACCAAAGATGAAAAAACGATACATTTAGATGATCTTGAAAAGGAGCTGGGATGAATGATTTTGGACTTAGCATTTGGGGTAATTCAAATTTTGTTATAGAAGATGGCAAAGTCTGTATAAATGCAGCCAGCAAACCAGCGATTATCGACATCGTAAAAGAGATAAGAGACGACGGATATAGAGGGCCGCTACTGCTTCGCTTTCCGCACCTTATCCAAAAGCAGATCGAGCAGATCCACGCAAGCTTTGCGAAAGCAAAGAAAGAATTTGCCTACAAAGGCAGCTTTAATGCCGTATTTCCACTTAAAGTGAATCAATATCCTGGCTTTGTAAAAAATTTAGTTCGCCTTGGCAAACCCTACAACTACGGCCTTGAAGCTGGTAGTAAGGCTGAGCTACTTTTAACAATGGCTTATAACAACGATAAAGCGCCTATAACGGTAAATGGCTTTAAAGATAAAGAGATGATAAACATAGGCTTTATCGCCGCTGAAATGGGACACAACATCACGCTAACGATCGAGGGCTTAAACGAGCTTGAAGCGATAATCGCCATCGCAAAAGAGCGCTTCAAACCAAAACCAAAGATCGGACTTAGAGTAAGACTACACTCGACAGGATCGGGGCTCTGGGCAAAAAGTGGTGGCATACACTCTAAATTTGGACTAACATCAACCGAGCTAATAGAAGCTGTAAAGATGCTAAAAAAGGCAAATTTACTTGAAAACTTCACGATGATACACTTTCACATCGGCTCTCAAATAAGCGAGATCCACCCGCTCAAAAAAGCACTCATCGAGGCTGGCAACATCTACGCTGAGCTTAGAAAAATGGGTGCCTCAAATTTAAAAGCGATAAATTTAGGTGGCGGTCTTGCGATCGAATACTCACAGTTTAAAGAAGAAAGCAGTAGAAACTACACACTAAACGAATATGCAAACGACGTTGTTTATATGCTTAAAACTATAAGCGAGCAAAAAAAAGAGATCGAGCCAGATATATTTATAGAGTCAGGTCGCTACATCGCCGCTTCTCATGCACTTTTGGTTGCTCCCGTGCTTGAGCTATTTTCTCAAGAATACACCGAAGAGAAGCTAAATTTAAAGAAAAATAATCCAAATTTAATAACCGAGCTAGTTGATCTTTATAAATCAATCAAACCTTCAAACGCCCTAGAATACCTACACGACGCCATTCACCATACCGAGAGTATCCTCACACTTTTTGACCTAGGCTATGTCGATCTGCAAGATAGATCAAACGCAGAGGTGCTTTTAAGGCTCATTAGCAAAAAGGCTGTCGTAATGCTTGGCAACAAGAGCAACTCAAGCGATCTAACTAAAATTCAAAAAGAGGTTCAAGAGAGATACCTACTAAATTTCTCTATTTTTCAAAGCTTGCCTGACTTTTGGGGTCTAAAGCAAAATTTCCCTATCATGCCACTTGACAGGCTCGATGAGCGCCCTACTCTGCCAGCTTCGATCTGGGATATCACCTGCGATAGCGACGGAGAGATCAGCTATGATGACGAGAAAAACCCACTTCTTTTGCACGATGTGGATGTGGAGAAGGAGGATTATTTCTTGGGATTTTTCCTAGTTGGCGCATATCAAGAGGTGATCGGCATGAAGCACAATCTCTTTACTCATCCAACGGAAGCTACAATAGAGCTTTCTAATGATGGCTACAAGATCACAAATTTACTAGAGAGCCAGTCGATCCTTGATATTATGGAGGATATGGACTATGATATCTACGAGATCCAAGACACTCTAAATGAACGCTTAGAAAAATCAACTTTGATAAACGAAACACAAAAGAAGCAAATTTTGGGCGAACTTTATCTATTTTTAAATGATAATAGCTACTTAAAGACAATCAACTAAAAAGGAAAATAATGCAACTAGCAAACAGAATGCAAACATTAAGCGAATCAATCACAATCGCAATCAGCACAAAGGCCAAAGAGATGAAGGCTGCTGGCATCGACGTAATCTCGCTTTCAGCTGGTGAGCCTGATTTTATGACTCCAAAAAAAATAAGAGAAACTGTAAAAAACGCACTTGATAACGATAGCAAAAGCGGCAAATACACGCCAGTGCCAGGCCTACCTGAAGTGATAGAGGCCATTAGAGCAAAGCTAAAAAGAGATAATGGGCTTGACTATAAAGCAAATCAAATCGTCACAAATATCGGCGCAAAGCACTCACTTTTTAATGTATTTCAAGCGCTTATCAACCCAGGCGATGAGGTCATCATCCCTTCTCCATACTGGGTGAGTTATCCTGAGATCGTTAAATTTTGTGGCGGCGTGCCTGTCTTTATCGAGGCGGATGAGAGCACAAATTTCAAAGTCACAGCCGAGCAGCTAAAAAAAGCGATCACTCCAAAAACAAAGGTCTTTTCACTAAATCACCCGACAAATCCAACTGGAGCCGTATATACAAAAGAGGAGATCGCGGCATTTGGCGAGGTTTTAAAGGGCACTGACATCATCATCACAAGCGATGAAATTTATGAAAAAGTGATCTACGGCAAGAAATTTCACGCAGTAGCCTCAGTAAGCGAGGATCTTTTTAAAAGAACGGTCACGATAAATGGCCTAAGCAAGTGTGGAGCGATGCCTGGCTGGAGATTTGGCTATATCGCAAGCTCGATGGACTGGCTAATTGCTGGCATCAAAAAGCTTCAAAGCCAAAGCACAAGTAACATTAGCTCGATCGTGCAAATAGGTGCTATCCCGTCACTTCTTGGCGAAACTGACGAAGACATCGAAAACATGAGAAAAGAGTATGAAAAAAGACGCGACGTGGCAGTTGAAATGATAAATGCTATCCCTGGGCTAAGCGTAGTTAAGCCTGATGGCGCGTTTTATCTATTTGTAAAATGTAAAGATGTGGACGGCGACTCACTTAGATTTTGTAAAAAGATGCTTGAAGAGGCGAACGTAGCAACCGTGCCAGGTGTGGGCTTTGGCATGGAGGGATACTTTAGAATTTCTTTTGCGACAGACATCGAGAGCATAAAAAAAGCGATCGAGAGGATCGCAAATTTTGTAAAAAGCTACAAAATTTAATGATCAAATTTAGCGTAAATGGCAAAATTTTCGAGCTTGAAAACGATATAAATGTTTATGATTTTTTAGCTCAAAATGGCTATGAGCTTAAATTTATAGCCCTTGAGCGAGACGGAGAAATTTTGCCAAAAAAGCTTTGGCGTGAGCGCTTCATGAGCGAAGCCAAAGCCTATGAGATCGTCACTTTAGTTGGCGGTGGATGAGGAGAAAATGATAGAGATAGTTTTAAATGGCGCAAAATTTAAGGTGCCAGTAAAAAGCCTTGGCGAGCTAAAAGAGCTCGCTCTTGGCGATAAAGAGAGTGAAATTTATAAATTTTTAGAGAAATTTAACGCGACAAAGCCAGATATTTTTATCGTTGATGGCTTTGCTATAAAAGAAGATAGCAAGCTAAAAGATGGCTCAAACGTCGTATTTATAAGGCGTGGCGTGATGCCTGAGCGTGAAGTTTTACGCTCTATGATCGCCTCACGAAACAGCCCTGAGCTAAATTTAGCCCTAAGCAAAGCGGTGATAGGTGTAACTGGACTTGGCGGTCTTGGCTCAAATATCGCGCTAAGCCTTGCAAGAGTTGGCGTAAAAAAGTTAGTGCTTGCCGACTTTGACGTCGTTGAGCCAAGCAACTTAAACCGCCAGCAGTATTTCGTCCGCCACATCGGCTTAAAAAAGACGCAGGCGCTCAAAGAGCTGATAAATGACGTCAATCCCTTTGTCGAGGTCGAAACTCACGATATATTTTTGGACGAAAAAAACGTGGCTAGCGTCTTTGGTGAGTGCGAAATTTTATGTGAAGCCTTTGACAATGTCGCTGGCAAGGCGATGATACTAAACGAAGCTGGCGCCAGCCTAAAAGATAAAAAGATCATCGGCGCCTCTGGCATGGCTGGATACTTTAGCTCAAATCTCATAAAAACCATAAAATTTGCTAAAAATGTCTATCTTTGCGGCGACCTCACAAACGAGGCGAAGATCGGTCAAGGGCTCATGGCGCCGCGCGTCGCAGTCTGCGCAAACCACGAGGCAAATTTAGCCATTAGACTACTTATGGGCTTGGAGGTGTAAGTGCAAAGTGATAGTTTGATCCTTGGCGGCAAGGAATTTCAAAGCCGCTTTATCCTTGGCTCCGGCAAGTATTCGCATGAGCTCATCGACTCAGCCATAAACGAGGCTGGCGCGCAGATCCTAACCCTTGCTCTTAGGCGCATAAACGAGAGCAAAGAGCGAAATATACTTGACTTTATCCCAAAAGGCGTGACGCTTTTGCCAAACACAAGTGGCGCTAGAAACGCTAAAGAAGCCGTTCGTATCGCCCAGCTTGCACGTGAGCTTGGGTGCGGGGAGCTTGTTAAGATAGAGATCATCACTGACTCTAAATTTCTCTTTCCAGACAACGCCGAGACGATAAAAGCTTGCGAAGCCTTGGCAAATGATGGCTTTGTGCCAATGCCTTATATGTTTCCAGACCTAAACGCTGCAAGAGCGATGCTAAGTGCTGGGGCAAGCTGCATAATGCCTCTAGCTGCACCCATTGGATCAAACCAAGGGCTAGTTTTTAAAGATATCATTGAAATTTTGATAAACGAGCTTGATACGCAGATCATCGTTGATGCTGGCATAGGCAGGCCTTCACAAGCGTGCGAAGCTATGGAGATGGGAGCGGCTGCGATCATGGCAAACACAGCCATCGCCTCATCTAAAAATATCCCGCTCATGGCAAGAGCCTTTAAAGAGGCGATCATCGCTGGTCGCAATGCCTATCTAGCAGGGCTTGGCGCAAAGAGCAAAAGCGCAAACGCCTCGTCTCCGCTCACTGGATTTTTAGACTGATGAAATTTACAAGAACCAACCACATGCAGCTGCTACCTCACATGCAGGATGTTGGCAGTGATATAATGGATGAAATTTTAAAAGAGCGAGCGAGCTACAAGCCAGAAATTTATACCGAAGCAGACGTAAAAGCAGCTCTTAATGCAAATCACTGCTCACTTGAAAATTTAAAAGCCCTACTCTCGCCTGCTGCAGCGCCATTTTTAGAGCAAATAGCCCAGCTCGCCCAGGCAAAAACAAGGGCAAATTTTGGCTCAAACATCACGCTTTTTACCCCGCTTTACATAGCAAACTACTGCGACAATCTCTGCGTTTATTGCGGTTTTAACGCTAAAAATAATATAAAAAGGGCAAAGCTAAGCGACGAGGAGATCACAAGGGAGTTAAGAGAAATTTCAAAGAGCGGCTTAGAAGAAATTTTGATCCTAACTGGCGAGAGCGAAACCAACTCAAGTGTCGCTTACATCGCAAATGCCTGCGCTTTGGCAAAGAAATTTTTTAAAGTCGTTGGTGTTGAAATTTACCCACTAAACTCTGAGGACTACGCCCTGCTTCACAAAAGTGGCGCAGACTACGTGACCGTCTTTCAAGAGACTTATAATCCCACAAAATACGAGAAAATCCACCTTGGCGGCAATAAAAGGATATTCCCATACCGCTTAAATGCGCAAGAGCGAGCGCTTCTTGGAGGCATGAGAGGAGTTGGCTTTGCCGCACTTCTTGGCATAGATGACTTTAGACTTGACGCCTTTTCGACTGCACTTCATGCGAGCCTCATTCAAAAAAAGTATCCGCATGCCGAGATCGCATTTTCATGCCCAAGGCTTCGCCCCATCATAAACAACGACCGCATCAATCCACGAGATGTGGGCGAGCGCGAGCTTTTGCAAGTGATCTGTGCTTATAGAATTTTCATGCCAACAGCTAGCATAACGATCTCAACTAGAGAAAAGGCGAAATTTCGCGACAACGCCGTAAAGATCGCTGCAAATAAGATAAGCGCTGGCGTAAAAGTGAGCATCGGCGCTCACGGCGAAGAGAAAAAGGGCGACGAGCAGTTTGAGATAAGCGACGACAGAAGCGTGGATGAGATAAAAGCTATGATAAAAGCAAATGGCTTAGAACCACTAATGAGCGAGTATGTCTATGTTTAAAATTCTCTGCGTGGCCGACTTTGAAAGCTATAAAGGTGATGACTTTTTAAAGAGAATTCAGCTACTTTGCAAGGCTGGCGTGGATGAAATTTTGCTTCGTGCAAAGGGGCTAAACGAGGCTAATTTTTACGATCTTGCCAGGGTTGTGGCTCAAATTTGTGAAAACTACCGCAAGAAATTTATCATTAATCAATTTTTTGACGTAGCTTGCAAGCTAAAAGGCGACTTTTGGCTCACTTCGGCGCAGCTTGAGTTTTTTAAAAATCACGGCGTTTTTTTAGATGAATTTAGAAAAACAGCTAAAATTTACGCCCCAGCTCACGACCTAGAGCAGGCTAAAATTTCAGCCGCTATTGCTGACACACTAGTGGCCTCTCATATATTTGCCACTTCTTGTAAGGAAGACTTAGAGCCAAAAGGGGTAAATTTTATAAGCGAACTAAAAAGCTTTGATAAAAAAATTTACGCACTTGGCGGACTAGATAGTGGGAACTACAAAGAGGCCATAAAAGCTGGCGCAAATGGCATTTGCTTCATGAGCCTAGCAATGAGCGGCGATATAGAGCTTATAAAAAAGATAGTAGAGAGCAAAAACGGCTAAATTTAGTATAAATTACATAAAATAATACGTAAAATTTTACTCATTTTTGCTAGCGATATATGTTTTTATATCAAATATAAGTAGCGTCACAAGCGATGGCAGCATATAGGAGTTTAGCACTAAAAGCAGCGACTTTGTCAAATTTGACTTTATTAAAGTCTCTATGTCAAAGCTGTTGTTGTAGTTTAAAAAATATAGCAAGGCAAAGTCGCCAACAAGAACTATGCGAGAGACCTTTAGCAAGATGTCATTTCCCAGTCTTGCAAATTTATCATCGACCACAATCGACAAAGTGATCCATCCAAGCAGCCAAATTGCGCAGGCTAAAGCATAAACAGTAATGCTTTCATCAAATTTTTCAAGTAGTAAAAATACCAAGGGTTGCAAAAATACAAGGCTAGCGATAAACCAAAGAAGTGAGCTAAAGGCTAGCAGGCAAACACAGCCAAAGATAGAAGTGGCCGAGATAAAGCCAAAAACCTCTAACCCAAAATAATATGCTAGCGCATAGGATAAAAAAGAAAAAACAAGCCAAATTTTAATAACAAGTCGCCACCTATTTGCAAAGGCAGTGGCTTTTAAATTTAGGCTATCTGTCAAACCCATTTACGAGATTTTCTTTTGTTTTGGGCGGAAAACTTTCATCACGTTTTCATCAGTCTCGATAAATGCACCCTCTATGAGATCGATGCAGTATGGCACCGCTGGAAATACTGGCTCCAAGCACTCTTTTATCGCCTTTGGTTGACCTGGTAAATTTATGATGAGCGCGTGGCCTCTGATGCCTGCTGTTTGGCGTGATAGGATCGCTGTTGGGACGTATTTTAAGCTTGCTGCTCTCATCAGCTCGCCAAAGCCTGGCATCATCTTCTCACAAACTGCCTCTGTTGCCTCTGGTGTCACATCTCTAAGAGCTGGCCCAGTACCACCGGTAGTTAGCACAAGGTCGCAGCCAAGCACGTCTACCATGTGCACAAGCCTCTCTTTTATCAGCTCAAACTCATCTGGTATAACCTCGTAAAAGTACTCACGCTCGCTCACTATCCAGCTATCAAGCACCTCTTTGATCGCTGGGCCTGATTTGTCCTCATATGTGCCCTCACTTGCACGATCAGATAGTGTTAAAATGCCTATTTTTGCTTTCACTTTTTCTCCTTTAATAGTTTTCGTTTAAAATTTTTGCCAGCGTTTCTTTATCTACGCTCTCATATGCTAGCAGATATGAGCTTATCTTTGCGATTTGCTCATTTGTGCCTTTTAAAAAGGATATGATCTCCTCTTTTGCTTGCTTTAAAATTTCTTCTACATCGTTTGGATTTGGAACAAAAGAGCTTCCCATGCCATATTCATAAACCATCTTTGAAGCGATCTCTTTGGCTAAATTTAGATCACTACTTGAGTTTGAAAAGATGTCATTTTCGTCTATCTCAAGCTTGCACATGCCAGCTATAAGCACCTTGATACGAGATATCATCTGTGACTTTGACTCAATCTCTTGCTCTGTGGCCATGAATCTATCTTCTATAAGAGAAATTTTTTCAAATTTCACATCAAACCAGTAAGCACTTAGCGCCTTTGCTCCTTGATAGATGGCTTGAATTTTCTTCTCGTTTTCGCTATAGCTTAGCACCTTTTTTTTACCGAGCAAGACCTTGTTTAAAACAGCTTCAAAGTCCCTCATTTTAAGCACGCTCTCGCCATTTCTTAGAGCATTTATCGCAGCTTCATTTACAAGTGTACTAAGTGCTGCGCCTGAAAAGCCAACACTCATTTTGGCGATATCCTCAGCGGTCACTTCACATTTTTTATCTTTTAGATATGTGTTTAAGATCGCTACTCTATCATTAAAATCAGGCATAGAAAGAAAAATTCTCCTATCAAAACGCCCTGATCTAAGCAGCGCCTCATCGATCATTTCGATCCTATTTGTGGCAGCTATGACGATGACACCTGAGTTATCTTCAAAGCCATCCATCTCGGTTAGTAGCTGATTTAGCGTGGCTTCTCGCTCGTCATTTCTAGTCCCACCCCTACTCTTGCCAACGGCGTCTATCTCGTCGATAAAGATGATTGAGGGCGCATAGGACTTGGCTCTACTAAAAAGCTCTCGTACTCTTTTTGCACCCATGCCGACATAAATTTGCACAAAGCTTGCACCATTTTGATAAAAAAATGGCACATTTGCTTCGCCAGCAACTGCCTTTGCTACAAGCGTCTTACCAACGCCTGGAGGGCCGATCATTAGCACGCCTTTTGGCATTTTGATACCAAAATTTCTATATTTTTGTGGATTTTTTAGAAAATCAACTATCTCACTAAGCTCGCTTTTGACCTCACTAATGCCTGCCACATCGCTAAATCTCACATTTGAGATGACTGGCATAGTGTTTTGATTTAGCACACTTTCTATCTCAAATGCGCCCTCTTTTTTGCTAAGCAAGCTCTCCTCTTTTTTTCTGATATTTCTAAAGATATAAGCGTACCAAAGCACTAAGCAGACAAAGATGATAAATCCCCAGATCATGCCAGGAGTGATGTATTGCTTAGTCTTTTCAACAGGTACTTTTTTAATAAGTTCTTTTAGATCGATACCCTCTTTTATGATTGAAAAACGATTGTTTTGTGCATAAAGCACGACTTCATCGTCATCGATTACAGCGCGGTCTATAAAATTTCCATCCATTAGTTGCATATATTGCGAATATGTGATATTTCGTGGTTCTTTACTAATGGCAAATAACAGCACGCTGATTAATGCGACAGCTGCGATTATTAGGATATTTTTCTTATTAAATTTAAATTTTTGCATAATTGGCATCTGGCTTAACTTCATATTCGCTTACCTCCACCCACTCTTTTGTTATGTCTTTTTGGCTTAAAATTTTAGCTTTGTTGTAAAACTGATCAAAGCCCTCGTAAAACTCACCATTTTTTTGCTCGACTAAAATTTTTAAAGCTCCGTTATGCTTTTTTCTAAAATTTTCATTATTTTGCAAAGCAATGCCTTGTAAAATTTTTAGCCTACTTTTTGCCACATCACCGCTAACATCGCTTTTTAGTGTAGCTGAGTGCGTATCACGCCTTGGCGAATAGACAAAAGCGTGCAGATGCGTGATAGGAAATTTCTTAAAATTTTCCACAGCCTCTGTCCATATCTCCTCACTCTCACCAGGATGACCCACGATGTAGTCCGTGCCAAGGGCAAAGCCAAGAGAACTTAGCTCATTAAAAAGCTCCAGATCACTAAATGCGTTATTTCGTCTTCGCATGATCTTTAGCATAGCCTGACTCGTGTGCTGAAGTGCGATGTGCAAATGACGCTCCAGCCACTCTTCTTTTAAAATTTCTCTAAAGCTCTCATCTATCTGGCTTGGCTCAATACTTCCAAGTCTAATGCGCCTTATGCCAGAAATTTTACCTAAGTTTGCCAAAAGCTTACCAAGAGAGCTATTTGTATCTTTGCCGTAACTGCCTATATTTGTGCCAGTTAGTACGAGCTCATTATAGCCGTTTTGGGCTAAAATTCTTGCCTCTTTTAATATCATAGCCTCATCCATGCTTCTAGCCTTGCCGCGAACCGAAGGGATGATGCAGTAGCTGCAGCTAAAGTTGCAGCCTTCTTGAATCTTTATAAAAGCCTTAGTGTGATTTTCGTAATTTGTAACTATATTTTTATCAACTGAGTTTAAATTTCCAAGCTCAAAAAATGGCTTTTCTTGCTTTAAAAGCTCATTTAGATCGCTCTTTTTACTAGCTCCAAGTACGCCAAATATACCGCTATTAAATAGCTCTTTGCCCTTACTAACCGCGCCACATCCAGTCAGCACCACCTTTGCCCCGCGCCTTTTTACACCGTTTATGTAGTTTCTGACACCGCTATCGGCAGAATTTGTAACAGTGCACGAGTTTATGACCACGACATCAGCGCTCTCTTCATCATTTGTGATCTCGTAGTCCTTGATGTAGCTTTTTAAAAGCTCAGTATCATAGATATTTGTGCGACATCCAAATGTTTTAAAAAATATCTTTTGCATTAAGAATTTTCACTCTCTTGCTCGCTGTGAGCGGTGTGATCGCTTGGATTTTCTTTTTTGCCTATAAACATAGTTTGTGTTGGATAAGCGATCTTTATATCATCTTGAGCTAAAAATGCTTCTATTATCTCAGCGCTAATAGTGCTTCTAAGAGCCAAAGTCGCATAAGAATTTGCCATATACCAGCATGAGACATTTATACCATAAGGCTCAAAAAATGTAT
Organism: Campylobacter concisus; assembly: GCF_902460875.1. Lineage (GTDB taxonomy): Bacteria > Campylobacterota > Campylobacteria > Campylobacterales > Campylobacteraceae > Campylobacter_A > Campylobacter_A concisus_AA. The sequence continues at coordinate 174,477 of NZ_CABPVR010000009.1, forward strand.
AAATTCTTGGCTCTACATTTGGATTTTTGATGCTGTATTGACTTCTTAGTTTATTCATCTGGCGTTTTGCGATATCAGTGTAGCCTTTTGAGTATTTCTTAACAACATTTCTTGCTAGATACACAGCTTTTTTATGATTGCTATCAAAGCTTATAACGATATCTATACCATCCCAAACGGTCTTCATACCATAATGAGCATAGTTTGCGATGAGGTCGGTAAAGATATAGTTATTTGGCACAAAGATAATTCTACCTGCACGGCGATTTGTCTTATAAGTCGAGTAACTAACATCCTCAAAAACAGTCAGCCTAAGCAAAGAGATATCGATCACATCGCCTACAAATTCACTACCATCATGAAGTACTCTGATCCTATCACCAACATGTATAGAGCCGCCAAACATAATCACCATCCAGCCAAGCATGCTCATAAACATATCTTTCATCGCAATGGCGATACCAGCTGAAGCAAAACCTAGCACGGTTACTAGATATGTGACATTTTCGATGTATGAAAAAAGTAAGATTATGATGATAACGGTGATATTTAAAACGTTTAAAAATTTATTGACCGTGTAAAATCTCTCATTATCAGTAATCGTTCTTTTAACGATAAATTTAGCGATAAATGTTAGTCCGATCGTCAAAAGAATGATGATAGCTGTATAGCCCATGCTTAAAAACTGAGCTTTTATATCAGAGGTTGTTAAATTTATAGCCTCATCAGCCCTTTTTTCATAGACATTATAAGTAGTATCAGCGATCTGTTTTGCCGCTTTAAAGTCGCCTATTTCTTGTTTTACTAAGTTTAGGCTTTCCCTATTTTGCTCATTTTCTTCGATCAAATTTAGTCTATTTAGTAAATTTTCTTTTGTTTCAAGCTTTTCCAAAAGCGTATCAAGCTCTTTTATATGCCTTTGATACTCGATCTTATCACTCTTTATCTTTTTGATATACGAAAAGCCAGATATAAGTGCAACGGGACTTGTTATCCTTGGTGGAGTATCCATTTCAGGAGCTGCTAGCATATTTGAAAATGGCGTTTTTTCATACTCTTTTAGTAAATTTATCTGCTCTTTTAGAGTTTGGATTCTCTTTATGATATCGCTGCCTCTTCTTGAGCTTTTGTCCAGTTTCTTTAGTTCATTCTCGTTTTTTTCAAGCTCATCAATAAGCCTTTGATAAGTGTTATAGTTAGCATACCTTGTGATCCAGATATTGTTTTTTAGGGAGTTATCTAGATTTGAAATATCTTTTATAAGCTCGTTATTTTGTAAATTTTGCGAGCCATTTTGCTCAAGCGTAACGTTCTCCTCAGCGTAAAGGGTAAAGCAAAAAAGTATTAAAACTAGGATCTTTTTCATTTAAATTCTCTTAAAATTTTTAAAACGTCTTCTTTTTTGACGTCATTCTTGATGATCGCACTGCCGATTTTATCTGCAATGATGAAATTTATCTTATCATCTTTTGTCTTTTTATCCATAAAAAATGCCTCGTAAAATGCATATTCATTTTCTATTTTGTAGCTTACTGGAAGGCCAAATTTTACTAAAACCTGTTTGATACCCTCTGCCTGCGCCTCACTCATGAGCCCTAGTCTTACACTTAAGCGATTTGCCATATTCATACCTATCGCCACCGCCTCGCCGTGTAAAAATTCTTTATAATTTGTCTCATTTTCTATAACGTGAGCAAAGGTATGGCCGTAGTTTAGGATAGCTCTTAGCCCTTTTTCTTTCTCATCTTGTTCAACCACTTTTGCTTTTAAATTTATAGACTTTTCAACCAGCTTAGCTAAATTTTCATCGTCCAAATTTATGCTCTTTAGCCAATCAAACATCTCTTTATCAAATGTTATCGCCATCTTTAAAGCCTCAGCAATACCCGCTGCAAATTCTCTTTTTGGCAACGTTTTTAAGAAATTTATCTCGCAAAAAACTGCCTTTGGCTGACAAAATGAGCCTATTAAATTTTTACCAAATTTGTTATTCACACCCGTTTTTCCGCCAACACTAGCATCAACTTGCGCTAGAAGCGTAGTTGGAATGTTTATGAAATTTATTCCTCTTTCGTAGATGCTCGCCGCAAAGCCAGTCATATCGCTTATGACGCCACCACCAAAGGCGATTAACGTAGATGAGCGATCAAATTTACTAACAAAAAGCTGCTCTAAAATTTGCTCTACCGTTTCAAGGTTTTTATACTTCTCGCCGTCAGGCACACTTATAATAAATTTCTCATCGCATTTTAAAACACTAAGTAGCTTTTCAAGATGGAGCCCCGCTACTTTGGCGTTTGTAACGATGCCAACCTTGCCTTTTAGCTCTAATCTCTCAAGCTCGTTTATATAAATTTTATAGCTTGATACTTTTTCTTTAAGATTTAAATTTATCTGCATTTTTACTCACTTACTGGCACAAAAAGCTGTGCATTTTGGCTTAGTTTTTTATAAAGCCTATTTAAATTTGTCGATAAAAAGGCAAATGCCCCACCATTTGCCACGCTTTTAGTAAACATTACAAAATGAAGCAAATCTTTTGTATTTTTTAGTTTTACAAGTGGATTTTTAAGATTGTGATTTTCTATCTTTATACGCTTAGAAAATAGCGCGCTAATGCTCTCAAAATGCTCTCTTAACGCTTCATCATCGCTATGCTTATTATCAAAATAGTAAAATTTCATCTCCAGATCAAGCTGTGCACAGCAGTCTGTAATGACGGCTGATTGATTCTCCACTTCTTGACTTTGATCGCCTAGTATAACGCCCTCTTTTATATTTGAGAGCAAAATTTTGCCTGTTTTTAGCACTGGAAGTTTTAGCTCGTAAAATAGCTTTTTAAATTTAAAAAAGTATTTATTATCGCTTAAGATTAGGCCGATGTCGTGCTTTAAAACATCATATTTTATAGATTTGTTATCACTATTAAAATAATCCATCAAAACAATGATATTTTTTTCTTTTATCGCTTTTAAAGTATCTAAATTTTCACCTAAAGTTGGATTTATCACTCTAAAAAAAAGGCGTTTATTATTTAGCTTTGAATGCAAATACAAGCTATCCTTTATGAGCTTGCTAACACGTTCTTTATCCATTGAGATCATATCGATCAGCACATAGATGTTGCTACCAAATGGACTTGGAAACTGTCCACTTTCACGCTTGATCGAGCGATAAACATTTTGAAGCACATTTGGATCACCAACGATTAGTAATATATCGCTTGGCTGTATCATTACATTTGGCTTTGGCAAGATGATCTCGCTGCTTCGATATATGAGAGCTATTCGCCATTTCTTTTGAGCTACTGAGCTAATGTGACGATACATATAAGAGCTACCTATTGGCACCTTAACTTCCATGATCTCGCCCTCACTAAGGCCGATATTATCGGCTAAAACTGGCAGATCTGGTAAATAGTCCATAAGCCTTGATGCTGCAATATCTCTGATATCAACCACGCTTAAGTGTTTATCGCTTGCAAATATTTCTTTGCATTTTTCATCAAGCTCCCATGAGCTCATAAAAACAGTCTCGGTCTTTGTGCTGATCTGTCTTAAATTTTCATAAACAGCAATCGCCTCATTTTTATCATCACAAACTATACAAAACTGACTAAAATAGCCATCGCTCACGCTTTTTAGCTTTGAGAGACTAGTTGGGTCAAACTGGTAAAATGTAAAATTTTCATAATTTGATTTTTGGCTGTAATCCTCACTTGAAACAACGATATAGTGATGCAAATTTGATTTTGTTTCAAGCAGTCTGTTTAAAAAATTTCTTGCGAAAGTTCCATCTGCGATTATTAAAATTTTCTTCATCAATTCTCCGTATTTTAAAGCTAACATTATAACAAAAGGTCTTTAAAATAAGCTATTCTGGCTATAAATTTAAAAATTTACAGCCAAGAAAATTTAAGAGATTATTTCAGAGATTAGCGTATCTATTGCTAAATTTGTAGCCTTATTTATCGTATCAAAAATAGTACTTGAGCTTGGATCTGGACAAAAAATTTCTTTTGTGATCATGCCTGATTTTAGCGAGGCGTTTGCGTTAAATAGCTCGTAAGCTAGCGAAACTTCGGCTTTGTCGCCTCTTATTTGAAGTGAGATGATACTAACTTTTAGCCTAAGATCCTTTGCATTTGGTGAAAATATAGGCTTTGCAGCGCAGTTTGAATAAAGCCCTTTTACAAGCGATTTATAGACCATTTCACTTGGCTCAGAGACAAATTTAGCATCACTTAGGTATCTGATTTTGTTATTTTCAGCCACGATCAAAATTTTTCTAGTATCAACCATATCAAGAGCACTCACATTTTCGATAAATACATTTTTTAGCTCTTTTTGCTTATTTTCAGCCGAGCATTCTTTGTTTGAGTAGTGAATTTCATACATAGTTGCCACTGGCACGTCGGTCTTTAGCGAGCAGCCAAAAAATAAAAACGCAGCTGCTAGAAAGATTAAATTTCTCATTTTTTATCTCCTTTGTCATTTGGCACTGGATTTGTGAAGAAAAACTCGTAAGGATTATCTTCAAGCCTTTGAAGCGCACCTCTAAATTCACGAAGTGTCTTATCAAATCCATTTAAAAAATCACTCGCTTCTCTTAATAACGGCCCAACCGTATTTCTAAGGTCGTATTCGCCATCTTTGGCCTTTTTAGAGATGAGCTCTTGCAGCGAATTATATCCGGTAATAGCCGAATTTGCCAATACAAAAACTTGGTTTGCATTTGAAATTAGTCTATTTAAATTTTTAACCAATTCTTTTGTATCGGTTTTGTTTAAAGTATCTGTAAAATTTTTTACATTTTTAACGATACTATCAACCTCACTTAGCCCCTCTTCGTCTGTTAAAACTTGTGTAAATTTATCGATATTTTTAAGGACTGACTCTACGTGAGCGATATTTTCAGGCGAGAAAAAGTTATCGACTTTATCAAGTGTTTGATTTATCTTTAAGGTGATGTTTTCAGCGTTGTTTCCAAGCTTTGAAAAGAGGCTCTCTTCAAGCTGTAAGATAGGCTTTTGGCCTGATGCAAAGTCTTTTGTGCCACGGCTTATATTTATACTAGCCACACCGCTGATAGCCTGAACTTCTATACTTGCCACGCTATCGGCCTTTATCGGCAGATCTTCTCTAATTTTCATTGTAATGTTTATAATAGCATTTTTATCATCGACAAAATTTATATCACTAACACTTCCAGCTGGCACACCGATAAATTTAACCGTAGAATCGACCTTTAATCCACTTGGCAGCTCAGTCGTGTGGATGTAGTACTCTTTAAAATCAACCTTTGTGTTATTTTTGCTAGTCATCCACCAGATAAATATCGCAAAAGCTGTAAGGCAAGCCATAAAAAACATACCGACAATGGTATAAGAATTTCTATTTTCCATCTATTTTTTCCTCATTTTAAATAGCTCTTCAAGTGGGTTATTTTCGAGATATTCAAGCTCTTTTATATTTCCCTCAAAGGCTATTTTTTTATTATCTATTATCAAAAATCTATCCAAAATATCAAAAATACTATCAGCATCATGAGTTACCATAACAACCGTAACTCCGATACTATCACGCAGTTCTTTTATGAGTGAATCCATCTGGCGCGAGCTAACAGGATCAAGGCCACTGTTTGGCTCATCTAAAAACAGCACTCTTGGACTTAAAACCAAAGCCCTTGCTAGCGCGGCTCTTTTTTTCATACCACCACTTAGCTCACTTGGATAAAGCATAGAAACCTCTTTTTTAAGTCCAACTTTTTGTATCCAAAACATCGCTATCTCATCGATCTGGCGCTTGTTAAATTTAGAGTACTCATGGAGCAAAACGCCCACGTTATCAAGTATCGTCATCGAGCTATAAAGTGCTCCAAATTGAAACATAGTTCCGCTTTTTAGCTTTATCTCTTGCTGCTCTTCTTGGCTACTTTTCCACATATTGACGCCATCAAACGCTATATCGCCACTATCAGGTTTTTTTAGGTATATCATCGTCTTCATGAGCGTCGTTTTACCAGTGCCGCTGCCGCCCAAAAAGCCGTAAATTTCAGCCTCTTTGACGCTCCAGCTCACATTATCGTGCATGATCTTATCGCCATAACTTGTCGTTATGTTTTTTCCAACTATTATCTCGTTCATATCTTTAGCCACATAAAAATTATCGCAAAAAAGGCGTCAAGCGCGATGACCCAAAATATCGCATTTACAACGCTAACAGTAGTCATCGCTCCAAGGCTTTGGGCGTTTTGACTAACGCCAAATCCCCTCATACACCCAATGATCGCTATTACCGCACCAAAAAACGGCGCTTTTATCATACCAACAGCAAAGTGCCTAAGCTCGACCATCTCGCGAAATCTATTTAGATAGTCACTAAAGCTAATATCAAGTATCGTTTGGCAAATGATCATCTGCCCTAAAATGCTTATAGCGTCAGCTATAAAGATGATGACTGGCACGCAAAGCACCATGGCGATGATGCGCGGCAGCACCAAAAAGTTAAAGGGCTCAAAGCCCATCGTCTTCATCGCGTCAATCTCTTCAGTTAGCTTCATAGCGCCTATTTGTGCGGTAAAACTTGAGGCCGATCTGCCTGCTACAACGATAGCTGCGATGAGCGGAGCTACCTCTCTAAGCGTTAGCATACCCATGATCTCGACTATAAATATACTTGCCCCAAAGCTTGCAAGCATCGCACTACCAAGATATGCGAGCACGACGCCTATCAAAAAAGCGGTGAGCGAGACGATGAAAACGGCATTTACACCGCCATCTTTTATGTAGTTGCTAAATTCTCTAAACCTTAAATTTGTAGGATTAAATAAAATCCTCACGCTTTTTATCAAAAACTCGCCCAAAAACGAGCCAAACTCAAGCAAATTTACAAATCCCTCGCAAATTTTCTCTCCCAAGCGTGAGAAAAAATTTAGGCTATTGTGCGGTGGCATATATCTAAAGTCGATCTTTTCGTCATTTAAAAGATCGCCCATCGCCTTTATCTTCTCGTCATTTGTGATGATCTCAAATTTCTTGCCATTTAGCGTGTTTTTCAAAAGGATCAAAACAGCGTAATCAATGCTCTTTAGCTCGCTAAAGTCAAATTTAACATTGCCGTTAAGCTTTTGGATTTTTTTAAAAATGCTTTGTAAATTTTTAGCATCTTTGTAGCTAAACTCGCCTGCAAATTTTATGGTCGCAGTGCCGTTTGCTTCGCTAAAAACGATATCATTTCTCTTTTGCAAAAAGTTCCTTTGCCTTAAAATTTCTGGATTATATTATAAATTTTGTTAAAATAAAAACAAAAATTTTAAGGACTTAGATGAAATTTGAAGTTATAAAAAAAGATGGCAACGCAAGGCGCGGCGTGCTCACTACAGCTCACAGCGTGATACAAACGCCAGTTTTCATGCCAGTTGGAACGGTTGGCGCAGTTAAAAGCTTAGATGCCTTTGATATGAGTGAAATTTTAGACGCAAAGATAATTTTAGCAAACACCTACCACATGTATCTGCGCCCTGGCAGTAAGGTTGTGCGTGAGTTTGGCGGACTGCATGGATTTTCTAAATTTGAGCGCTCGTTTTTAACTGATAGCGGCGGCTTTCAGGCATTTTCGCTTAGATCAAATACCAAAAATGACGATGGCGGGATAAAATTTAAAAGCCACATCGACGGCAGCACGCACTACTTCACGCCAAGATCCGTCCTTGACACACAGTATGACCTAGGCAGCGACATCATGATGATACTTGATGATCTAGTGGCTTTGCCTGCTGAGCCAAAAAGGATAGATCTCAGCATAAAACGGACGATAAAATGGGCAAAAGAGGCGATTGACTATCATAAATTTATGCAGAGTAAAGGCGTTGGCTTAGAGCAAAATATCTTTGGCATCGTTCAAGGAGGCACCGACTATGAGGCACGTAAATTTTGCGCCGAAGCTTTAAATGAGATGCCATTTGACGGCCTTGCGATCGGTGGTCTAAGCGTTGGCGAGAGCAACGAGGCTATGTATGACACGGTTGAGGCGGTTATGCCATTTATGGATGAGCTTAGACCTCGCTACCTAATGGGCGTTGGCACACCTGAAGATTTGGTCGAAAATGTCGAGCGAGGTGTTGATATGTTTGACTGCGTTATGCCAACAAGAAACGCAAGAAACGGCACGCTTTTTACTAGCTTTGGCAAGATAAATATAAAATCAGTCAAATTTATAAACGACCACGCGCCAATTGACCCGCAGTGTCAGTGCTATACCTGCAAATGCTACTCCAGAGGCTACCTAAATCACCTTTTTAAGGCTAGAGAGCTAACGTTTTTTAGACTAGCAAGCCTTCACAACCTGCACTACTATTTAAATTTAATGAAAGAGATAAGAGAGGCGATAGAGGCTGGCGAATTTGCTAAATTTAAGAAAAATTTTTATGCTAAAAGGGCAAAAAATGAGCTATAAAAGTTCAGTTTGTGGATATTTCTATGGCGATGAATACGACTATATTTTGCTTGTTTCTTTCACGCAAAAACAAAGCTATAAATTTTTATTTAAAAATGGCAAAATTTACAAAGAAGATTTTGATCACGAATGCGATAAAAACGAGTTTGAAGCGGCTCTTAAAAAACTATGTAATGAATATGCAAACAAAATTTTAGAACATCAAGAAGAGCTAAACGAGTATGAAAAAATTTATGCTAGTCGAAAAAACTTTAATAAATTTATCAAAAGACACCACTTTTTAAAATATGAGATTAGAAAATTTCAAAACAAGATATCTCATTTTTATGAAACCCTTTCGATTTGTCAAAGCGAGCAACAAAATTTAAAAAAAGAGCTTAAAAATAGTACTCATGAGGCAAATGTTTTTAGAACAATGGCTAATGAATATGCC
>NZ_CABPVR010000010.1:0-8202 GCF_902460875.1 Campylobacter concisus
TGAAAAAAATCATAATTATTTTTTCATTTATCTTTATTGTTCTAGGTGCTTTTTCGATAGGCTATAAGCTTATGACAACAAGCAAAGAAGATCCACCTGAATTTGCAGATGTAAACACATCGCTAGATCCTTTAAAATGTGATCTAAACAATAAATCTTGTGAGATGGAATTTAAAGGCGTAAAGCTAAAAATAGACATCTCACCAAGACCTATTTATGCTATGAGACCTTTTAGCTTTAAAATCATTAATGGTAAAAATTTAGGGCTAAAAAATCCGAGTCTTGAGATAGACGGCATAAATATGAATATGGGATCAATCAAAGCAAGACTTGAGCCAAGAGGCGATAACTTAACTGCTCAAGTAGTGCTAAGTGCTTGCGTTGTCGAGCTTATGAGATATCGATTTAAAGTGCTTGATGACGAAAAAGAAACTGGTTTTTTTGTAGATCTTGATCTAAAATTATAGAGGGTAACAATGAAAAAGGCATTTTGGGGCTTAATAATAATCTTAATTTGTATAGGTGTTGCACTTTTGCTAATAAAGCCAAACAAGTATGATTTTAAGGCACTTTCGCAAAATGGTGAAGTAAGTCTTAAAAATTACGACGGAAAGTACAAAGTTATATATTTTGGTTATCTTTTTTGCCCCGATGTCTGCCCTACTGCACTCTCTTTGATTGGAGATGAACTAAATAAACTAAAAAGAGATGACTTTGAGCTACTTTTTATTACGCTTGATCCTGAACGCGATACTCCTGAAAATTTAACTCTAATGGCAAAAAATTTCTACAAAGATGCCGATGGATTAAAACTAAATGCCTTAAAAGAAGTGGCAAAAACCTATGGTGTAAAATTTCAAAAAGTCCGTCTTGAAAACTCAGCCATGGGCTACTCTGTTGCTCACAGCTCTTCAATATATTTAATAGACAAAAAAGGAAATTTTTATAAAGAAATTTCAAATCTAACAAACGAAAATATTGGAGAAAATTTATTAAATTTGATCAAAGATAGACCTTAGGCTATAAATTTAGTAAGCCAAAACTGGCCTACTAAAATTGTTTATAGAAGCATCATCTCAAGATCTTCTAAGCTAAAATTTAATTCACTTGCTATACTTTTGATTTTAATGCTTGCTGAGTGATTTTTCACCAAAAATCTATTAACCCTTGAACATAAATTTAATCTACAAGCCAAACAAAGTTGATTAAATATAAGCAGTACTAGCAATAAATTTATTAAAAAGATCTGTACGAAAAGCAGGCTTTTGCACTATAAATTTTAATCATAATATAAAAGCTAGAAATTTAGTTTTGTTATTTCACTCTATGATGCACGCTGCCGCCATAAGTAATATCCTCAGCTTTTACCTCATCACTTGTCAAAATTTCACTTATCTTGCCATTTTCTTCTAGCTTTTTCCTATTTTCTTCGGCATCTTCTTGATAGCTATAAACCATCACAACGCTCACTACTCCGCTGATAGCTTCTATTTTTTTAAAATTTTTTATCTCATCTTCAATACTATCTGAGCTAACTACCACTACGATTCTATCGTCTGCGTCAGTTATTACTTCACACTCATTTAGCTTTTTTATCTCATTTTTTACACTTTCATTTTTATTATCCGTATAAACTATTAAACTTGAAATATTCATTTAATTCTCCAAAACAAAATTTTATTCTCATAGGCTGAGGTTACGACTTCATTGTCGCTTATAAAAACTATGCTATTTATCGTACTTTGCCCAGTTTTTAGCATTGCGATATTTTCTAAGCTTTTGCTATCAACTAAATTTACATCGCTCATCTCATCACTCATATAAGCCGCCACTCTACCATCATCGCTAAGGCCGACACCATAGACTAAAAAGCCGGTATTTATCTTTTTTAGGCTTCCAGCTGAGAATATCCCCACGATCCTGTCGGTGCCTCCGCTGATCATAACGCCATTTTTATATGAGATGTCGTAGATATTATCTGTATGAATATCTAAAATTTGATCCATTTTTTTAGCTTTTATATTATAAAAGTAGACCTTCCCGCTCTCGCAAGCGATAGCTAGCGTGCTTCTATCTTCATTTATCTCCATATCTGAAAGCATTGCAATTGAAATTTTAAAGCTATCATAAATTTCACCACTTTTTAAGTTCAAAAAGTAAATTTCATTGCTGATTGAAGCAAGTGCAATATGCTCATCATCTAAAAATAATGCCTTTTTTGTCGCTTGATTTGGTATTTTTATGCTTTTCATCTGCCCATTTTCTCTTATATAAAGCACCTTTGTAGCATAGTCACCCTCGCTTAGGATGAGTATCTTGCCGTTTAACTCATCAACGTTTAGAATTTTTGGTCTTTCATGATCACTAACGTAGGTTTTTATATCATCCATCTTAATGATCTCTTCAAATTTAGACTCTTTAGGATCATAAATTTCAACCGTCCCTCCATCAGTTGCAATAAAGAGTTTGCCATTTATTAGCGTTGTGCTTAGCACATTTGCACTAGCCTCTATTTGCTTATATGGAGTGGTGATCTCACTTGCAAAGATAAAATTTAATAGATAAAAAATAAAAAACAAAGCTCTCATAAGGCCTCCATTTGAAGTGAATTTTTAAAGCAAACATCAAAGCACTCGCCGCAACTTACGCAGTTTTGATTAACAATAGGACGAAAAACGCCAAGAAATTCGACTGCTTTAAATTTACAAGCATCAAGGCAGTTGTAGCAGATCGTATCGTTCCACGCTAGACAGCTAGAAACATCGATGCTAACTTTTGCATTTATACTCTTTGGTGAGCTTAGGCTTAATGTTTTTTTACCAAGACTCTCACAAGCCTTTGCGCACTCTTCGCAAAAGTCACAGCCCAGCTTTTTAACTTTAAAAATTACTCTTTCATTTTCAAAGCTAAGAAGCTCTTTTTCACAAGCATTTACGCAGATAGCATCGCATCTATCGCAGTCAAACTCTCCGCTAAAAAAAGGCGGAGTTATAAATTTGGGAGCAGATTTTGCCCCCAAAATTTTACTAAAAAGCTCTCGCCTGCTTTGCATTATTTAACACCATCGTTTAAAACATCTAGCAAATTTGACTTATGAGTACCGTTTTTATCTCTAAAGTCAGGCTTAAATTTATTACCGACTAGCTGAGTTAAGCCAGTTTGTTGCTCAACGTGGCATGTTGTGCAGTTATATCTTTCATCATCAAGCTTGCCTGCAAGATCTTTTTTATTTCTGATGTCATAAAGGTGAGATGATGGTATCGGTGTTGCTCCACTATCTTTTGCAAACTCAGGCATATGGCAGGTTACGCACATATTCATATCCTTTGTGATAGGCACTAAACCCTCAGTATCGTGTGGGATAAATGGCGGTGCATTTTCAAAAGACCTATCAAATTTCTTTGACATACCAGCTGGCTCTTTTGTGTAGTTCACATCTTTTAATACAACGTCTTTATCGTCTAGCAAATCGATATTTCTAAAGCCGATTTGCGAATCACTAATACTTGGATTATTAAAAGTACATGCCGCAAAAAACGCAGCGCACAATCCTCCAAGCATCATTATTTTTATTTTCATTTTTCTCTCCTTAAATTTCTAATACTAAATTTCAAAGCCCCGTCTCCACAGACATCAATGCACCTGCCACAGCTTATGCACTCGCTTGAGCTTACCGAGCGGCTCTCTTTACCGATCATATCAAGCACTTGCATCTCTGGGCAAATAAGCTTGCATTTCATACATTTTGTACAAGCCTGGGCATCATGTTTTACTCTAATTAGGGCAAATTTTGAGATGATGGCGTAAAAGGCACCAAGTGGACAAACGTGCGAGCAAATGCCACGCTTTAACACAAACATATCAAAAGCAATGATCGCAACCGCTATGCCTAAAGCACTAGCTGAGCCGTAAATAATGCCACGCTGAATAATGCCAATATAGCTAACGCTCTCAAATACCGGGTAAGATAAAGCAAGGCTTAATATAAGAGCAAGAGCCAGCAAGTAATAACGTAAATTTTTACTCACATTTAAGACTTTTTCGCCCTTAAAGCCAAATTTCTCTCTTAGTTTAAAAGCAATATCAGTTAGCAAATTTATCGGGCATATCCACGAACAAAACGCTCTTGGAGCAACCAGTGCATAAAATGCAAAGATAATGCCAGCTCCAATAATTGCATTTATGCCGGCACTAAAGCTTGCAAGTAAAATTTGAACCAAAGCAAATGGATCGCTTAGTGGAATTTTTCCAAAAAGCAAAGATGAGCTTAAATTTCCACTAAGTATCTTAACTCCATAAAAATTTCCTAGGATAAATAGTGCTAGGATAGAAATTTGAGTTATTCGTCTTAAGATTAAAAATTTCATAGCTCACCACCATTTAGATAATCAGTCGCCTTTTTAATGTCAAGCTTTATTTTGCTGTCTGCATCGTCTATGCGTCTTTCATCTTCTTTTATCCAGCCTTTGACGTAGTTATCGCCTACTTTGCCAAGCACCGCATCGCGGTTTAACACGGTAATGGCTGCTTTTTTAGTGATACAGGCTCGCTCGCATAGGCCACATCCGGTGCAGATGTCGCTATCGACGACTGGAAGCAAAAAGGCATGCTTTTGCGTCCTTTCGTTGCGGCGATATTCAAGATATAAGGCTTTATCCAAAAGAGGACAAGCCCTGTAACAAGCATCGCACTGTATACCCCAGTGTGCCACGCAGTTTTTCATATCAACCACTGCAACGCCCATTTTGGCCTTATTTATGTCAAGCTTGCCTTTTGTGCTTACTAAATTTACGTCCAAAGCTCCAGTCGGACAGGCTGGCACACAAGGGATATTTTCACACATATAGCAAGGAATTTTTCTAGGCTCAAAATAAGGCGTTCCAATGCTTATGCCATCCTCTAGAGATGAGAGCTTTAGCGTATCAAATGGACAAGCCTCTACGCAAAGCCCACACCTAATGCAGCTTTGTAAAAATTGCTTCTCTTCTTTTGCACCAGGAGGCCTAAGAAGCATAAGTGGCGAAGCTTTGGCACTAAGCGACCAAACAAAGCCTCCGCCAAGAGCCAAAAGCGCTACTTTTGCCCCAAATTTTAAAGCCTCTCGCCTACTTGAAAATCCCATATCGCTCACCTATGCTTTGTAAATTTTAACCGCACACTTTTTATAATCAGTCTCTTTTGAGATTGGGCAAGTAGCGTCAAGACATACTTTGTTTATATATACGTTCTCATCAAAGAAAGGCACATAAACAAGACCTACTGGCGGCTTATTTCTACCTTTTAGATCAACTCTTGCTTTTACCTTGCCACGGCGTGATTCGACCCAAACGATCTCATTTTGCATTACGCCAAGATTTTTAGCGTCATCTTCGTGCATATAGCAAAGCGCCTCTGGAACCGCTCTATAAAGCTCAGGAACACGCATAGTCATCGTGCCTGTATGCCAGTGCTCTAGTACACGACCAGTACATAGCCAGAATGGATAATCTTTGCTTGGCATCTCGCATGGATCCATGTAAGGGCGGAAGAAAATTTTTGCTTTGTTTGCAAGAGATGTTTTATCTTTATTTGTAACGCCTTTTAGATCGCCTGTTGGAAGTGCTGCATTTTTGTTGCCATAGAATGCAAATTTCTCATTTGGAGCAGCTTTTTTAGCGTATGGATCAAATTTAGTGTTAAATCTCCACTGAGTCTCTTTGCCATCAACTACTGGCCATCTTAGACCTCTTACTCTGTGGTAGGTGTCAAAGTCAGCTAGGTCATGACCGTGTCCAACGCCAAATTTTCTATACTCTTCCCAAAGATATTTATGGACGAAAAATCCATATCCTTTAAATTCTTTACCATCTGAGCCGATCACTTTTCTGCTATCGCCAAATACTTCTGTATTGTCGTAGTTTTCCATTATCGGATCGTTTGCGCTAAATTTCTTAGCCTCTTCGTTTGCAAAAAGTACGTCAAATAGCGTATCTTCTTCGCTGTATCCCATAGCTTTTGCCTCTTCAAGCACATTTGGAAGTGTAACTTTGTCATTTACTTTTTTCTCACCCCAAACATCTTTTAGCTTAAAGCGCTTACTAAACTCCATCATTTGCCAAATATCAGGCATCGCTTCACCAACAGGAAGTACTTGCTGTCTCCAGTGTTGTGTTCTTCTCTCAGCGTTGCCATATGCACCCCATTTTTCATAGATCATCGCAGTTGGAAGAATAAGGTCGGCTACTTTTGCAGAAATTCCTGGATAAGGATCACTTACAACGATGAAGTTATCCATCTCACGAGCCGCTTTTATCCAGTGGTTTGCGTTTGCAGTATTTTGCCACGGATTATTTACTTGAACCCATATAAATTTAACCTTACCATCTTCAAGATCACGCATCATTTTTACGTAGTGAGAAGCGAGTACGCCACTTAGTGTTCCAGCAGGAAGTTTCCAAATTTTTTCAGTTATCTCTCTATGTTTTGGATTATCAATAACCATGTCAGCTGGCAAGCGGTGAACAAATGTTCCAACCTCTCTTGCAGTTCCACACGCACTTGGTTGCCCAGTTAAAGAAAATGCTCCTGAGCCTGGAAGTGCTTGCTTACCAAGTAAGAAATGCACCATATAAGCTTGCTCATTTACCCATGTACCACGTTGGTGTTGATTAAAGCCCATCGTCCAAAAACTTACGACTTTGCGGTTTTTCTCGATGTAAAGATCAGCAAGTGCCTTTAGCTTTTTCTTAAATTCTTCTATATCTTCGTTTGGATCGCCCTTTGCCACCTTTGCTGTAAAGTCAAGCGTGTAAGGTGCAAGAGCTTTTTTAAACTCTTCAAATGTTATTTGCCAATGTGCGCCAGATTTTGCAGCGTTTTTATTTTCTAGCGTATCGCCAGCTTTTAGTCCAAGATATGCAAGTGTAACACCCTCAGCTTCACTTAGTACCTTTGACTTCTCAGTAGCAGCAGTGTCTAGCTCGCTTGGAGCATATTTTTTATGATTAATGTCTGGACGAAGACCATATCCGATGTCGGCTGGACCAGCTGTGAAGACACAGTGCTTTTTAACAAATTCTTCATCGATCATCTCTGGGTGGTTATAAACTATCTCACGAGCGATGTAGTTCCAGATAGCAAGGTCAGATGACGGAGCAAAGATAATCTCAATGTCAGCTAAATTTGATGTTCTAGTTGAGTAAGTGCTTAAATTTACAACCTTTACCCTATCAGGATCGCTAAGCTTTCTATCGCTTACGCGTGCCCAAAGTATCGGGTGCATCTCGGCCATATTTGCGCCCCAAGCTACGATAGTATCAGTTAGTTCGATATCATCAAAACAGCCTGATGGCTCGTCTATGCCAAAAACTTGCATAAAGCCAACAACCGCACTTGCCATGCAGTGTCTTGCGTTTGGATCGATGCTATTGCTTCTAAAGCCACCTTTTATAAGCTTAACAGCAGCGTAACCTTCTGGAATTGTATATTGACCAGAGCCTAAAACTCCGATACCATGAGGTCCTAGCTCATCATATGCTTTTCTAAACTGAGCCTCCATAACATCAAATGCTTGCTTCCAGCTTACTTGCTTAAATTTACCTTTTTTATCAAATTCGCCTTTTTCATTTACACGTAAAAGCGGATGAGTGATCCTATCCTCGCCGTACATGATCTTAGCGTTAAAATAGCCTTTAATACAGTTTAGACCACGATTTACTGGTGCTTCTGGATCTCCTTTTACAGCTACTATCTTGCCCTCTTTTGTAGCGACCATGATGCCACAGCCTGTTCCACAAAACCTACAAGCGGCCTTATCCCAGCGCCAGCCTTTTTCGGCTTCA
The DNA here is from genome assembly GCF_902460875.1 of Campylobacter concisus. Lineage (GTDB taxonomy): Bacteria > Campylobacterota > Campylobacteria > Campylobacterales > Campylobacteraceae > Campylobacter_A > Campylobacter_A concisus_AA. The sequence goes on from NZ_CABPVR010000010.1 coordinate 7,821, forward strand.
TTTGCTGCACTTAGTGAGCTTGGTACGGCTATACCAGCACTAGCACAAGCAGCACTAGCCGCAGCACTTTTTATGAATTCTCGTCGATTCATTCTTTCTCCTTTAAAGATTTAAAACAAATTTAATTGATATTAACCTTGCAAAACTTATTTACAACTGATTGACATTTACAAAAATTTCAAAAAACTTAAGCCAAAAATGTAAATATTTTTCTACATAAAAATATTAATTTTCTCACAAAGCACGATTTTAAAAGAAAATACTATTTAATAAAATTTAAGAATTTTAGAGTAGTTATCAAAAAAGCTAAAGAAAACAAAGTAAAATTGTTTTTAAATATTTGAGTAAAAAAGTAACATAAAGTATTATTAAAAATTTTATC
>NZ_CABPVR010000010.1:8706-16820 GCF_902460875.1 Campylobacter concisus
TTTTATTATATTTATAAAACAAAAAATAATTTTAAGATTAGAGATAAAAAGGAGTTATTTTCATCCTCAAATTTTGAGGATGAAATATTAATAAAATTTTAGGTGTTAAGCTATAAGATTAAAATTTATTCTTTCTAACATCAGCTACTATCGTCTTAGCCATGTCGTCTATTTGGTCAGTAATTTCGTTTGTTGTACCAACAATATCAATATTTTGTTTTGTAATACTGTCGATCTGGCTTACACTTTGATTTATCATATTTATACCTTCGCTTTGCTCTCTGATGCTCTCACTCATCTCATTGATGCTTTGAGCTAGAACATTTGCATTAGCTTCGATCTCGCCAAGTGATTTTTGAGTTCGCTCTGCTAGTTTTCTAACCTCGTCGGCAACTACGGCAAAGCCTCTACCGTGCTCGCCGGCGCGTGCCGCTTCGATAGCTGCGTTTAGAGCAAGTAAATTTGTTTGATCGGCTATATCTCTAATAATAACGATGATGTTTTTAATCTCTTCGCTTTGTCTTGTTACGTCGCTAGCTTTTTGGCTAATGGCGTTCATAGAACTGCTCATCTCTTCTATAGCAGCCGCGCTTTCTTGGATAGAGTCGGCTTGCTTATGGGCTCCGTCGGTTAGGGTTCTCATAGATTCTGCTAGGATTTTAGCTTTTTCTTCTAGAACCTGAGCTTCTTTTAAATTTTCCCTTAGCATATTGCTTACTGCGTCGCCCGCGCTTTGAAGGCCTACTATCATATCTTTTAGATCGCTTTCAAGCTCGGGTTTTAGCTCTAGTCTAGGAGTGTAGTCGTTTTTATTGTAAGAAGCTAAAACTACCGCTATTCCTTTTAAATTTTCAGAAATTGACGCAAAGAATTTATTTAGTAGATCTTTTAGCTGAACTAAAGCCGGATTATTCGGAGTAGAGTTAATCTTGGCTCCCATGTGGCCTTTTATCATGAGATTTGCTATACCGTTCATCTCGTCTATTAAGGCGCTGTCTTTTTTTACGCCGTTAAGGACTTTTTCTATATTTTCGTTAATAGATTCGCTCATTCTGCCGAATTCGTCTTTGGTAGTTACTACTAGCTTTTCCGGAGCGTTAGGGGTTTCGTAAGTGATAAATTTAAACGCGTCTTCAAGCTTGGTTTGAATAGTTCTAATAGGACTAAGCGATTTTTTAAGAAGAGTAAATACGATAGCCGAAAGTATGACTATAAAAGCTACGGCTAGGATTATTTGAGCTTTTAATAAAGGCAAGGTATTGGACGAAAAAGTATCTGCTCCGATAGCGGCTACGGCTAGCCAGCCTTGATCGTTTATAGAAAGAACTTTAGCGGTTACGTTTTCGCCTTTATAGTTTGTATAAGGGATAAGTCCATTTTCATCAAATTTTTTAGCTGCAAAAGCCTCAGCAATATATTTGCTAGCAGGAACGGTTTTACCAACATTGTTTGGGTCATTGTGCATTAGCATTAAGCCGTCTTTGTTCATTAAAAAGACGTAACCGTATTTCGTTTTACCCATTTCGAGAATTTTTTTACTTAAAGCATCTATATTTAAATCAAGCCCCAAAACACCATCAAAATTTCCATTTTTATTTACTGGAGCGGCAAAGCTAATTACTAAAGCATTAGACAAGGCAGCTTTGTAAGGTTCGGTATAGATAGCACCATTTGCACTCTTTGCTGCTTTATACCAGCCTCTAGTTCTAGGATCGTAGTTATCGGCTGGAGTTGTTCTAGTGCCGTCAGACTGGAAAAAATGTCCATCACTCTCGCGACCATAAAAAATATCAGTAACTAGATGACTAACGCTTTCTTTTTGCATTTTTGTTTTTTCCATGTACGAGTCATCATTATTTGGTATTTGTGCTATATCTGAAGCAGACTTTTTGGCAACTTCTAAATAATCTTCAAAAAAAGAATCCGTGGTTGCTTTGATATCACTTAGAATCTGATCCTGGGTCTGGCTGACCAACTCTACTACCTTACTTTCCGCTGTATAGTAGCTGACTGCTGAAATAGCAGCAAACGAAATAACTAGCAATGAGATGATAATCATCGCTATCTTTGAAGTTATGGACTTCATCTTTCCTCCTTTAAATAAAAATCTGTTTAATCTATCTAAAAAAAATTAAAACTAAAATTAATTTTATACTACATTTAACGACTTTTAAATAATTAATCAAAAATTGTATCTATTAAGGTAAAAAAGTGAGTTTTTTTAGTGATTATTTTGTCTTTAAAAGTCAGGTAGCTTGGCTTTTAAAAAGACTTTATAAAAATTTAATATAACTGGTCATTTAAATCTAGAAATTTTTATTTAACAATTAACAAAAATTATACCCATCACCTCAACATCCATTGCAAAATACAAATTTATAGAGCTATAGGCTTTAAATATAAATTTAAGCTTTTTGTAAATAGAAAATTTGTTTTAAATTTTAAGTTCAAAAGCAGGAGATCGCTCCCCTGCTTTGAAATTATTTAGAAAATTTTGGCTCAGCAAAAGCTGTAAGCTTTAATGCCTCGTCGCCTTTATATTTCTCGATATTTACAAGAGCTGTATGGCTGATGTTACCATTTGCTAGCTTACTTGTTGGGATATCTATGGTTAGCACGTTTGCAGAGCCATTTTTGCAGATACCACTATCAAAGCCGTCATACCAAGCGCCCTCAGCTAGTTTTACAACGCCCTCTTTGATGTTTTTAGTCACGTGAGCACCTGCTAGCACCTCGCCACGTACGTTAAACACACGCACCAAATCACCACTTTGTACACCAAGCTCTTTTGCGTCTTTTTCGTTGATCCAGATAGGCTCGCGATTTGCGATAGCGTAGTTGTCACGAAGTGAAGTTTGGCTTAGCTGTGAGTGTAAGCGGTCAGTTGGGTGAGCGCTTATCATGTGGAATTTAGCCGGTTTATCTTTCATGCCTAGCCACTCGATTGGCTCAAACCACATTGGGTGTGCTTTGCAGTCGTCGTAACCCATTTTCTCGATCGTATCTGAGTAAATTTCTATAAGACCGCTTGGAGTTCCAAGAGCATTTAGCACAGGATCTTCTCTAAATTCGCCAAATCTCACCCAGCTATCACTATCTTGAGATGAGGCAAATGTAACTGGCTTGTTCTCGTTCCAAAACTCTTCAAATGGCTTCATATCAGTTGTGAGCTCTGGCACAGCCTTGACCTGAGCGTAGGCTGCGTCATAGTACTCTTTGATCCAGTCAAACTCATCCTTGCCGTTATCTGTGTAGGCAATGACTAAATTTTTAGCATAAGCCTTACAAAGATCGATGAAAATTTGGTAGTCGTCTCTTGCCTCGTGGTATTTTTCAACGACTTGCTTCATTGGCACGATGTTCATATTTGAGTAGTCACCGGTCATGGTGATATCGTTTCTCTCATACTCTGTAGTGACTGGAAATACTATATCAGCCATTTTTGCTGTCGGTGTCCAGTATGATTCATGTACGACAACCGTTCTTGGCTTTCTCCACGCTTTTAAATTTGTATTTGTATCTTGGTGGTGTACAAGTGGGTTGCCGCCGACCCAGTAGATAAAGTCAATGTCTGGATAGGTGATCTTTTTGCCGTCGTGGTCGATCACTTTACCAGGATGTAGCAACGCATCTGCAATCCTTGCTACCGGGAAGGCATAGCTGGTTGCTTTTTGTAGCCAGCTTTGGCCTGTACCTGCTGCTGCAGCAGCCTTTGCGACGAAGCGACCTCGTTTATCGAACTCACCTGTATCTGTACCTATAAACTCGCCTTTATCGTTAAATTTACCCACACTTGCGCTATTTATGCCACCGATAGCTGCGCCCTTGCATGTTGGTGCGCCACCGTTTGAGTAGTGATAGCTAAGTCCAAATCCCCCGCCAGGAAGTCCGATCTGACCGATCATAGCTGCTAATGTCACCATCGCCCAGTGCGGCTGCTCGCCGTGATGCGCGCGCTGCATACCCCAACCACTCATTATCATAGTGCGGTTTGCGACAAATGTATCAGCTAGCTCTTTTAAAACGTCTTTATCGATACCACAAATTTTACTTGCCCACTTTAAATTTTTAGGAGTGTTGTCTGTCTTACCAAGTAGATATGGGAGAAATTTATCAAAGCCAGTTGTATAGGTCTCGATAAAATTTTTATCATACTTGCCGCTTTCATATAGGTAGTGCATCATACCAAGCATCATCGCTGTGTCGGTGTTTGGCACTGGGGCTATCCACTGAGCGTTGTCAAAGTATTGCGCTGTGTCACTCTTGATAGGATCGATGATGATCACTTTGATATCTTTTTTATTTTTGAGCTCTTCAAAGTATTTAAAGCCCTGCTCGTCGGTGCTAGTCCAAGCTATGCGAAGTGTCGCAAGTGGGTTTGCACCCCAGATGACTACGACTTTTGAGTTCTCAAGTACGACTGGCCAGCTGGTTTGCTGCTCATAGACCTCGATACTACCCACAACGTGAGGCATTATGATCTGGCTAGCACCTGTTGAGTAGTCCCCTAACGAGCCAACAAAGCCACCACTAAGGTTCATAAATCTATGAAGTAAAATTCTTGAATTATGCACGTTACCGCTTGATTTCCAGCCATAGCTGCCCGCAAATACACTTTGTAAGCCTTTTTGTGCTCTTGTTTTTTTCAGCTCTCTTGCAACTAGCTTGATCGCCTCTTCGTAAGGCACCTCAACCCACTCATCCTTGCCGCGAAGCTCTGGCTTTGGACTATCTGGATTTTCAAGGTAGCTTTTTCTTACTGCTGGGCGCTTGATACGACTTTTGTAGATCATATCTGGTGTGTAGTGCTGAAGTGGGTTGTAAATTTCACTTGTTTTTTGGATAGGCTCTGACTTTACTGCAACGCCGTTTTTGGTTGTCACTTTTAACATCCCCCAGTGAGCAGCCGTGATGACCTCACTATCTCTTAAAACACTCTTTTTTACACTATCAGCAAATAAATTTGAAGCTGTTACACTTGAAAGCAAAGGTGTCGCTGCAATTGCTGTAGCACCTTTTTTTAGAAATTCTCGCCTGTTCTCGTTCATCTTATCTCCCTTTCATTTTTAACTTCTCGCTTGAGCAAGCCCAAGCTCCGACAAACCCCATCGGTTTGATCCCGTACTAAAGCCTAAGATCGCAAGTCTGCGATCTAAATTTTGATTTTTGTTAAGTAAAACCTTTTAAATTTAAGCCTTTTTCCTTGCTAAATTTAGTGAAATTTAGCCTGCTAGGTTTTACTTATTTGCCTAAATTTACGTCAGATGAGTGTTTTTGAAGGTATTCAACAACCAACCACTCGTCTTTTTTCTCTATTGCGGTTCTGCCGATCATTGATTTTAGAAGTGACGGCCATTGGTTTGCGTTGAAATGTGTGGTTTGAGGCAACGCATGGCAAACACCACAGCTCTCTTTATACATCTTGTCAGCTTTTGCAAACATTGCGTTTACGTCAGTGCTAAAGCCATCTTTTTGAACAAAAACTGTTGTTTCTACTTCATTCCATTTGCCGTTTTTGCCCTCTTTGATCACTTTAATATCAAAAGGTGCAGTTTTTGCAAATGCCACCGAGATAATCCTCGCGCCATCAGCAAAATAAACTACGTTGCTAACGGCTGGATTTTGATAGCCTTTTACTTTAATTTGCGCTCTGTCACCGCTTGTTTGTAAAATTTCAACTGCATTGGTTGGTAGCAGTCTACCTATACTTTTTGTTGAGCTAGCATCACCGTAAACATCTTTTACAACATCTGTGTAGTTTACACTAGCACCAAATGCCGCACAAGCCACGATGGCTGAAAGAATGATTTTTTTCATATTTCTCCCTTCAAAATGAAATCGCTCAAATTTTAGGAGCTTTTTAATTAATTACAAATTAAAATTAAAAATATATTTTAAGAATAATGCAGAAAATTTTATTTAAAAATGAGTAAAAATACGCCAGACACGATAAGACAGATGGCTAAAATTTCTTTTAAATTTAGCCTCTCACCAAGAAAGATGACAGCCAAAATGATAGCAAGCACAACGCTAAATTTATCAACCAGTGCAACTTGATAGACCTTGCCAACTTGCATCGCTTTAAAATACATAAGCCACGAAAGCCCAGTTGCCATGCCACTTAGTATGAGAAAGAGCCAGTTTTTAGGGCTTAGAGAGCTTAGTGGCTGCCATTTTTTGGCCACACTTAGAAGTAAAACAAGCATAAAAATAACAACGATCGTTCTTATAAATGTTGCAAAATCGCTGTCAATATCCCTTACGCCAAGCTTTGCAAAGATCGCTGTAAGTGCAGCAAAAACAGCTGAAAGAGCTGCGTAGATAAACCACTCTGGCATTTTTATTTAAAATTTAAAAGGGTAAGTCACCTCACCCATTTAAATTTATCCCTCGTAATCGCCAAGCATATCAACTGTTGGCACAAAGTATAGAGCTCCAGTTACTGGCGTACTAAAGTCAAGTAGCCTATCTGAGTTACCCTTTGGCTCGCCGATAAACATCTTTTTAAGCATAAGCTCAACCGTTGAAAATGTGCTCGCATAAGCAATGAAATAAGTGCCAGTTTTACTACCTTCAGTAAAAGGCATATTGCCACGTACGACCTTTTTATCGTCTCCTACGTTTGCAGCAGCTGAGTGTGAATTAGTAGGTTTTACATCCTCGCTCATCTCGATGTCAAGCTCTTTTGAGCGACCTATTACCTTTTCTTGCTCACTTACACTTGTAGCGTTCCACTCTTTCATATTGTGGAAATATTTTTGTACAAAAACGTAGCTGCCACCTTTAAATTTAGCGTCCTCATCGCCAACTTTAGCAAAGAAATCTCTCTCCTCGCCCTCAGGATTTTCAGTGCCATCAACAAAGCCAATTATCGCCCTACCGTCATGATACTTAAAGCCTTGCGTCTCGTCTGTAAGCTCTGCAAATTTAAAAAGTACGGCCTTTATCGCTTGAGCCATATCGAAGCAATCAGGCGCATTTAAAGCGCGGATGTGGATATGAATATCGCCCTTTGTGCTAACAGCCTCGTGTTTATCGCCTTTGATCGCTTTAAAATTTACAAGCTCTTTTGGTAGATCTTTTGAAATTTCAAGCTTTTTCCAAGCATCATGACCCACACCAAGAATGCAGTTTACATTTTCATTTGCGCCAAATCTAACTTTGGCAGTTTTGTTTAAATTTACAACCAAAGCACAAAGCTTAGCAAAGCCCTCTTTACATGCTTTTTTGTCGCCTTTTAAAACCCATGTTTGAAAGACTGTGTTGTTGCCTGGTGCTTGTGTGACCTCTTGCGAATTTACACTCATTTTTTCTCCTTTAAATTTAATTTTTATGCGATATTTTCTAAATTTAGTTGCTCGTTGATCTGCTCGTCGCTATCGTCAAAGACAAACTCAACTTTGTTTGCGCCAAAGCTCTTAGCTATCGCTTCAAGCGTGTCGCGAGCTGATTTATGAATTTTGCTTTGAAGCTGCGAGATAAGGCGAACGCTCATCTTTTTGACCTCGTTTCTAGCCTCTTCGATTAGTCTGTTTTTATCCTCTTCTGTAAATGTACTTCCAAAAAACCCATTTAGCGAGTCAGGCAGCAAAAATGGTATAAATTTACCGTTTTTCTCATCGTAAAATTTCATATCGGCGATTGAGAATTTATACTTGCAAGGAGGCATTTTTATCTTATAGCTAGAGTTTGCGATCTGCGTGATCTCGAGTTTTGGACTAGTTAGATCGTAGATGAAATTTATCTCAAACTCAAATATCATCGAAAGTTTTTTCTCGCTTACCAGCCACCTTAAATACTCTTTGCCAAAATTTCCAAACGCATGGTCGGTTTTTGTGACGATCTCTTTGCTATATACTTGAAAAACAGATAGCTCACCGATACTTTTTAGCTGTGAAATTTCAGTACTTACAGATAAATTTTGACTCTCATCTTTAGTCTTTTTTAACGCCTTATTTGACCTATAAAATGCAAACACAAGAACTGCAAGCAAGAGAGCTAATATCAAATTTATATATTCACTCATTCTTTCTCCTTTAAAGCTTGCTATTTTAGCTTAATTTTGTAAAGCAAAGGTGAAATTCTACTTTTATTAAAAATTATATTTAAATAAT
>NZ_CABPVR010000010.1:18049-44871 GCF_902460875.1 Campylobacter concisus
GATACCATTTTAATTATTTTTTCATATCTCATAGTAAAAATAGCGTAAAAAAGGGATTATTAAAGTAAATTTTTATCATAAATTTTAATATTTTAATTAATAATTTATTTTAAGGATATTACAATCCATTTAAATTTTATGCAAAAGGATGAGATGTGAAAAGATCCATTTTAAATAAAAAATGTATTTTGATAAGCGCGGCTTGTTGTGCTCTTTTGTTTGCAAATTCGCTAAATGCCAATGATCAAGAAAGTGGTAAATTTGGTGACATAAGTAGCTGGGAGAGCACTGAGTATAAAGCATACTGGGGACTAAAGCGTATAAATGCGGCTATCGCGTATGCTCTTGGAGTGACAGGTAAAGGTGTGACGCTTGGTGTTATGGACTCTGGCGCATTACTTAGCCACCCTGAACTTAGTGACGGTAGGATAAGCGCACTAAAAATTTCTGGCAGCTACTACAAAGACGGACAAAAATATCCAGACACTGAGCACGGCAACTCGCCTTATCTAAAAAAAGGAAGCACTGACAAAAACAAAGCTGACTTTGGCGACTTTAAAAAAGGTGAAAAATTTGAAGCTGATGGCAACTGGATCGCTGGTGTAAACGACTCGCACGGCACACACGTAGCTGGCACAATTGCTGGCTCAAGAGATGGCAATGGGATGCATGGTGTAGCATTTGGCTCAAAACTTATAGTAGGAAATACTGGCGGAACCGATGGTATGACATATGGACCAAACCAAGACTACAACTTCTTTTTAGCATCTTACGAGGGACTAGCCAAAGGTGGCGCAAGAGCTATAAATAATAGTTGGGGTTCAAACCGCAAATTTTATAAAGCTTATGAGGGAGCAACTGGATTTGATGGTGGCAATAGCTTAGATATAAAAGACCTTGACGCAGCCTATAAAAGCTACTATCCATTTGTCACAAATGGTAAAAATTTTATAGATGCCGCTTATGAAGTCGCCAAAAAATACGGCATCATTCAAGTCTTTACTGCCGGAAATAGAAATGGCATGAAAGAGTCATACACAAGAGCAATGCTTCCATATTTTCGTCCAGATGCTGAAAAATACTGGATAAACGTTACTGGAATGGCGGATAGCAATACACAATACTTTAACACCGCAGGACACTCAAAATGGTGGAGTATCGCAGCACCTGGTAAAAGTATAAAATCAAGCACAGTTGATCCTAAAAATGGAAACGCTGGTTACGATAGCTGGGATGGTACATCAATGGCAGCTCCACATGTCACTGGCGCACTTGGTCTTGTAATGCAAAGATATCCATATATGAGCAACTCTCAAGCAAGAGATGTTTTGCTAACTACCGCAAGACAAGTCAAAGATGAGTTTAAAAAGCCAACCGATACAAAAAGAATTTCTGGTTTTACTGCCCCACTTGGCGTACCTGATGAGCGCTGGGGCTGGGGAGCACTTGATATGTCAAAGGCTATGTTTGGACCAGGACAGCTATTAGGTGTATTTGATATAAGTCTAGACACAGATGATCTTTACTCAAATAATATCAGCGATGTAGCTATAAAATACAGAAAGACTGAAGATGAGGCAGAGGCAAAAATTTGGGCTAATCGCAAGGCTGAGCTTGAGAAAATGTCAAATTTAACAGCCGAGCAAAGGGCTGAACTTGATATAGGTAATGCTAGAGAAAAAGCAAGAGAACAAAGAGCTAGCGAAGGCTATGAAGGAACTCTTATTAAGAGGGGCCTAGGCACTCTAAAACTAGCAGGCACCAACTCATACACTGGCAAAACCATAATAAAAAGTGGCAAGATTACAGCACTAAATCAATCACTAAAATCAAGCGAAGTAGTAGTCGAAAATGGCGGTGCACTTGAGATTGTTAAAGAGATGAGTGTTAGAGAGATTGATAGAAATAAATTTTCTCAAAAGCTATCTTTTAAAGACGTAACTAGAAAAAGTACAAATGACGCAGTAAAAGCTACTATAAAAACAGGTGGTAGTTATATCATCTCAAATAACGCAGCAAATTTAAATCTAAAATTTGAAAAGAACTCTATCATAGATATAAGTAAGCCAGATGTAGATATCATGAAAAGACTATATGACGATAGCTCAAAGGCAAAAACTTATGCCGTAACTGGAAATTTTAGTGGCTACAACGACACTATCTCAAAAAAATACGCATTTTTTGACCTTATTAGAAATTATAGTGACAACAAGCTAGAGCTAACACTAAAAAAATCGAAAAATACAATAACAAGCATAGCAGCTAGCGACGGCCAAAAAAGAGTAGCACAGCTCATAGAGAGTACAGCTAGCAGACCAGCACTCCTTGCTTCGCCGTTTAGAAGTAGACCAACAGTCATCACGAGCGATCTATACAGACACTTCATCTACGCTACGCCAAAAGAAGCAAGTGATACGCTAAAAACATTTGCAAATAATGCAAATTTAGCTCAACATAATGCATTTTTACTAGAAAATATCTTGCTCAAAAATGCAATCATTAACCATGAATTTGATCCATTCAGCGCAAAAGCAATTGATGCGAGTGGCATGAAATTTTGGTCAAATACCATGGCTAATGCTATGAAATTTGATGATGTAAAAGCAAACTCACTCACTCAGCTTTTTGGATTTGACGGCAATGTAAATGATACTTTCACACTTGGTGGCGTGCTTGGTGCTGGCAGTGAAAAAGTAAAAGAAGATGGCGATGATGCTTATAAAACAAAAAGTACAAGCATCGGCATCTACGGAAAAAGCCGGATCGCTAGCACAAAACTAGACCTCGGTCTAATATACATAAAAGCAAAACGAAAAACACAAAATGGTGCCACGATCGTTAGCTTTTACTCAGATGAGCATGTAAAAAGCAAGGAAAAAGCACTTACTGCTTACGCAAATTTGGCACTAATAGCATTTAATAGTGCGAATTTCTCACTAAATCCTTATGTGGGCGCAAGCTATCTACGTATGAAAACTGATAGCACTAGCCAAAATGTAGGAATTTTTAGAATGGATGCTGATGAAAAAGCTAGAAATTTAGGTGTATTTAGCATAGGTCTAAACCCTAGTGTGCCATTTAGTCTTAGTAGTACAAAGATGAAATTTGAAGCTGATCTAGCCTACAATAGACTAGTTGGCGATACAAGACCAAATATCGGCGTAAATATCGCAAATGCTGGGTACTTGGAACTTGAAGGTAAAGAGGTACGCGATCTTGGCACAGCTAGCCTTGGTGTAAAAGCTAATGTTTATAAAAATATAAATTTAGGTCTATCTTACACAGGTGCTTTTGCTAAAGACGTGAAATCAAACAGCGTAAATGTAAAATTTGAAATTTTGTTTTAATAGGTAAATCATGCTCGCTACTTTAAATAGTAGCGAGCCATTAAATTAAAATAGTTGAGTGAAAGAAAAACCGTTTTTAGTAAGAACTTCTTTGATCTTTTCTTGATGCTCAAGACCCTTTGTCTCAAGTGTAATCGTAATACTTGCATCACCATAATCAAGCCTTGTCGAGAAGCGATCGTAGTCGATCTTCACAATGTTTGCGTTTGCTGATTTTAAGCTATCAGTTAGACTCATGAGCGCTCCTGGCTTATCCACAAGCGTTATTTGCAAAGTCATCTTGCGGTGAGACTTGATAAGACCCTTTTCAATGATGATAGAAAGTACCTGTACGTCGATATTTCCACCACTTAGCACCACGCCTATCTTTGCACCTTTTTTAAATTTGATCTTATCATGCATGAGTGCTGCCACACCAGCTGCGCCAGCTCCTTCCACAACGATCTTTTGCGTCTCTAGTAAAAACAAAATCGCAGTTGCGATCTCCTCGTCATCAACTTGCACAAACTCATCAACACACTCAATAATATTTGCCAGCGTGATCTCGCTCGCATCACGCACAGCGATGCCATCAGCTATGGTGCGGACTGATTTTGAGTTTATGCTCTTTTTAGCGCCGTAGCTATTAAACATCGCTGGAGCGCCTTTTGCACCGACACAGATTACTTTTGTCTTTGGATTAACTTGTTTTATACAGCTTGCCACGCCACTAGCTAGCCCGCCACCACCAACTGGGACGATGACTATATCAAGGTCGCTTATCTCATCAAGCATCTCAAGCCCAACAGTGCCCTGCCCCGCCATGACGTACTCGTCGTTAAATGGATGAACAAAGGTCATACCCTTATCTTTGGCATAATTAACTGCAAAAGCGTACGCCTCGTCAAAATTATCACCTTTTAAAATAACCTCTGCACCAAGGTCTTTCGTACCAGCAACCTTTAGAAGAGGGGTTGATTCTGGCATGATGATGCAAGCGTGTACGCCAAATTCTTTTGCGCTTATAGCTACACCTTGAGCGTGGTTGCCAGCACTTGCAGCCACGACACCACGCTTTCTCTCCTCATCACTTAGGCTAGCTATTTTATTGTATGCGCCTCTTATCTTATATGCGCCGGTTCGCTGTAAATTTTCCTCTTTTAGATAGATACTTGCTCCCAAATTTTTGCTAAGTTTTGCACTCAGAGCAAATGGAGTTTTATTTACAAAATGACCGATCGTAATCTTTGCTTGGATAATTTTATTTAGTGAAACCATTTATTTTTATTTTTCCTTTTTTAAATTATTCTTTTGCCCTTAGTAGCACGCCACACTCGATGTGATGAGTGTTTGCAAACTGATCAAAAATGGCAAATTTTATCACTTCATGGCTTTTACAAAGCTCTTTTAAATTTTCTTTTAGAGTCTCTGGATTGCACGATATATAGATGATATTTTTAAAATTTTTGATGAAATTTACAATACTTTCGCTTAGTCCTGCACGGGGTGGATCGACAAGAACATGAGAGAAGTTAAAGTCGTTTAAGCTTATATCTTTTAGCCTATTAAACTCCCTAACGCCAGTAAATGCGCTCATAAGCTCATCAGCATCCATTCGCAAAAATTTGATGTTTTTAGCCTTATTTAGCTCACAGTTTTTAAGGGCATTTGCGATCGAGCTCTTTGAAATTTCAGTAGCAAGTACATTATTAAATTTAAACGAAAGCGGAATGGTAAAATTTCCATGTCCGCAGTAGAGCTCAAGGAGGTCAGCACCGCCTTGCACACACTCTTTTGCCCAAGCTATCATCTTTTCATTTACGGCTCTATTTGGCTGGATAAATGCATTTTCAGATAGGCTAAATTTATAAATTTCACCACCAACGTCTAGCTCATCGATCAAATTTAGCTCACCACTTAGTAGCTTTTGTCCGCGAGATCTGGCAAGTATGGTAACGTCAAGCTTACTGGCTAGAATTTTCATAGCCGCCTCAAACTCGCCATCAAGCCTTTTATGATAAAGAAGCGTGACTAAAACACCGCTTTTACAAGATATAAATTCCACTCCAAAAAGCTTTGCGCGTAGTATTTCAATCTCTTGTAAGTTATAAAGCAAGCTTGGCATGAGATCTGAAATTTGCTCGCAAACCTTTGGACAATCATCTATAAAGACCTTTTTGCCCTTTTCGCTTGCATGCATCGTGTAGCTAAGCTTGCTGCCTTCGTGCCAGATGCCAAACTCAGCTCTTGTGCGGTAGTGTTTTGGCGTTGAGCTAAAAATATCAAACTCGCCATCATAAAACTCTGAAAAATTTTGTTTTACAAGGTCAGTTTTAAATAAAATTTGCTCATCATAAGGGGCAAAAAGAGTGCAAGAGCCGCACTCTTTTAAATAATTGCAATCCAAATTTATGCTTCTACTTTCTTTCCAACAAATCTAACTAGCGCCCAAATCGCTAAAAAACCACAAGGAAGCGCGATCCAAACGCTAAGACCAAGTGCAACTGGCAAGTAACCAACTAGCACACAAACCGCACAAACGCTAAGCGCATAGACCATTTGAGTCGATACGTGATCGATATGGTTACATCCTGCACCCATTGATGAAAGTATCGTAGTATCCGATATCGGTGAGCAGTGATCGCCAAAGATTGCGCCTGTAAGCACGCCTGAGATATTTACGATCATATATGCATGCATCGCATCGCCCTCTAGGCCGTAGTTTTTGCCGACAGCATAAGCTAATGGAATAGCTAGAGGCATCAAAATTCCCATCGTTCCATAGCTCGTTCCAGTCGAGAAGCTAATAAACGAACCAAGGATAAAAACAGCAACTGGCAGGATAAATTTAGGCGTTGAAGAGCTTAATAGATCAACCAAATATCTTGATGTGCCAAGCTCTTTGATGACAGCACTAAGGCTCCATGCAAGGAGCAAAATCACAACCGTAATTATCATAGTTTTCCAGCCTTTTACCCATGTGCTGATAGCCTCTTTTACGTCAAAAATTTTACGCCAAACACCCATTGTGATAGCTACGATACTAGCAAGTAGTGCTGCTTGAAATAGCGATGTAGCCGAGTCTGCCGCACCAAAAGTATCTTTAAAAGTAGAAAAAGCAAGCGGATTAGCGAGTGCATTTTTAAGAGCATCACCCTCAAGTGCAGCAAGGCCGCTAAAATAAAAACTAGTAAATGCACCAATGACCAGCACAAGAAGTGGCACAACAGCATTTGCAGCGCTTAATTTTACGCCCTCTTTTGGCTCAAGTGTTTTATCTTCAAGATCTTGGATTTGAGTTTTGCCCGAGTGAAGCTCGCCTCTTCTAGCACGTCTTTCAGCTAATAGCATTGGTCCGTATTCACGTTGCATCAAGGCTGTACAGACTATAAAAAATAAGATGAAGAGGTTGTAAAATCTATATGGAATTGTCTCGATAAATATAGAATAAGCGTTAATTCCAGTCTCTCCAACTAGCTCATAGCCCTTTTCAATGAGTGAAACCTCAAGCCCAACCCATGTCGAGATGATAGCAATACCAGCGATCGGTGCCGCAGTAGCATCTATAATAAAAGCTAGCTTTTCGCGGCTTATTTTAAATTTATCGCTTATTGGTCTCATGATTGGACCTACAATTAGAGCATTTGCATAGTCATCAAAAAACACAAAAATTCCCATTAGCCATGTTGAAATTTGAGCTGAAATGCCGCTTTTTGCTTTTTTACTAAGCCAAAGAGCAACCGCCTTTGTACCACCCATCTTTGTAATGAGTGCGACCACACCACCGATACAAAGCACTTGAAGCAAAATACCTGAATCAGTCTTATCCGCCATTGATTCAACGACCCTTGAAACGATACCTGTAAAGCCTTTTACGATACCCATAAAGATGTTTTCATTGATGATATTTATGAGAAATGTTCCGCTAAAAACACCTATAAATAGCGACAAGATGACGTCTTTTGTGATAAAAGCAAGTGCTATTGCCACAACAGGCGGTATAAGCGTGAATACGCCATAAATTTCAGCGTTTCTCTTTGCCACTTCTGGATCGACACCAAAAAGCGCAACGCTAAAAAAAAGTAATAATAAAATTTGTCTCACAAGAACTCCTTAAAATTTTTCTATCGCAAGTCCAGCCCAAGTCTGCGTGTTTGCCATGACTTCGACCCTGTTTATGTTGACACTTCCAGGCATATTTAGACAATTTACCAAAATCGTCGCGATATCCTCAGATGTGATGAAATTTGTATTTTCATAAAGGCTATCCGCCTTTGCCTTATCTCCCCTAAATCTAACCTCGCTAAATTCAGTCTTGCAAAGCCCTGGCTCGATGTTTGTGACTCTAATATTTGTACCGACTAGATCGTTTCTTAAATTTAAACTAAACTGCTTTACAAAGGCCTTTGTAGCGCCGTAAACGTTGCTTCCAGGATATGGCCATGAGCCAGCTGTCGAACCAATATTAAAGATATAGCCCTTTTCTTGCTTATAAAGTAGTGGCAAAACCGCCTTTGTCGAGTAGATAAGACCCTTGATGTTAGTGTCTATCATCGCCTCAAAGTCCTCTACTTTCGCATCTATTGTCTTTTCAAGTCCAAGCGCCATGCCAGCGTTGTTTACAAGCACTTCGATGTCCTTAAATTTATCAGGCAGGCTCTCTACCGCCTTAAAAACAGCTTCTTTATCGCGTATGTCAGCTACAATGATATGCGTATCGCCAAGCTCGCTTGCAAGCTTCTTTAGCCTATCTTCGCGCCTTGCAAGAGCGACTATCTTGTAGCCCTCTTTTGAGAGTCTTCTGGCGATCGCCTCGCCAAATCCAGATGTTGCACCAGTTACAAAAGCTGTCTTTTTCATGATTTTTCCTAATTGAAATTTGGTTTTAAACCCAAATTTTCTAAAAATTTGATCGTCTTTTCATTTTGTTCTTTCATGGCATAGTCAAGCGCATTAAATCCAGCGTCATCAGTGGCATTAATATCAGCACCATTATCCATCAAAAGCTTTAAAATTTCTGGCGTTGCATGAGCTGCTGCATGCATAAAAACGCTTCTATTTGTATGCTCTAGACCGCATGTATCTTCAATTTGCGTCATACCCAAATTTATCATATTCATCTTGGCATTTTCGTCTATGTAGCTCTCGTTTGCATTGGCGCCATTTTTTAGCAAAAGCTCGCAAAGTGGTTTATCACTAAACTGCACAGCATAAAAAAGCACACTTTTTCCAAAGAAATTTTTGTGATTTACATCGGCTTTATTTGCAAGTAAAATTTTTACATTTTCTATATTTTTTAAAGCAAAAAATAGCGGCGTCTCATCGCCCAAATTCACATCGGCCCCACGCCTTATGATCTCTTTTATCATGTCGCTACTTTTTTCGTTTAAAAGTGCGATATTAAGTAAATTTGTAAGCTCAGCGGTACTGAAATTTTTTGAGTAAAGTAAATTTGCCAGCTCATCGGAATTTATCCTTTGAGCCATTATATTTTGCTCAGGTGTTAAAATTTTAGCTTTATTTACACTTTTACCGACACCAAAAGTCAAAAACTCATTTACCACGCTAGTTGCGTAGTAAGCGGCACTTGGCGTATCAAGCCCCAGGCTTTCATAAAATTTCACAAGCGGAGTTTGAGCGTTTTTGTAAGCTTCGATAAATTTTTTATATTTTAAAAAATTAAATAAGCTCTCGTTTGCCCAGTATCTAAGATACTCCATTCTAGCGTCTTTTTCGCTCTCAGCAACCTCTGGTTTTGCAAGCTCTTTTGCGTAAAATTCAGGTGCGAATGACGCTTTTAGTAAAAGCCATCTAAACTTGTTTAAATTTTCTTTATAAACTCTATCACCAACGCAACTTTGAGACTCGCTTCTAATAGCCACACTCGCATCAAAAAGCTCTTTCACCTCTTTTAAGTTTAAAAGTGAGCCATCACAGTAAAATAACCCCTCATTCGTGTAAGCAAGATCGTTTGGAGTAGTTTTAAAGCTCTCTTTTTTAGCAAGATCACTGCACTCTAAAGCGTATAAATTTACCAAAGAACAAACGCTAAAAAAGAGAAAAAAAACTACTTTTTTCATCAAAGCTCCTTAAAATTTCGCGATATTGTAACAAATTTATATGCTAAACTCGCTTATTTCATTAAAATTTAGATATTTATAAATTTTATCTTTGTTTAAACTAAGACTTTCTCTTACTATATTTTTGTACTCATCGATGTTTGGTAAACGCCCAAGTAGTGCACAAACGGCGGCTAGCTCGGCACTTCCTAGATAGACCTTTGCGCCCATACCCATTCTGTTATCAAAATTTCTAGTCGAGGTAGAAAAGACAACGGCTTTGTCGTTTACTCTTGCTTGATTGCCCATACAAAGCGAACAGCCTGGCACCTCCGTCCTTGCGTTTAATCTTTTAAAGATTTCATAAACGCCTTCATCTTCAAGTGTGCTTTTATCCATCTTTGTCGGCGGTGCTATCCAAAGCCTAGTTGTAAGCTTGCTCTCACGCTCCAAAATTCTAGCAAGCGCTCTGTAATGGCCGATATTTGTCATACAGCTTCCCACAAAAACTTCATCGATTTTATGCACTCTTTTATTATCAGCTAAAATTTCACTTAGCGTTGCCACATCGTCTGGGTCATTTGGGCACGCCAAAATAGGCTCATCTATCTGCGATAAATCAATCTCCAAAATTTTAGCGTAGCTTGCGTCCTTATCGGCTCTTAAAAGCGTTGGATTTTCAAGCCATTTTTGCATTTTTTCTTTTCGTCTAATCAGAGTCTCACGGCTCTCATAACCAGCTTTTATCATCGCGTCAATTAACGCAACATTTGATCGAACGTACTCCACAACGCTATCAACGCTTAAATTTACCACACAAGCCGCGGCCGAGCGTTCAGCCGAAGCATCACTTAGCTCAAACGCCTGCTCTACTTTTAGATCCTCAAGCCCTTCTATCTCTAAAATTTTACCCGCAAAAACATTCTTTTTATCTTTCTTTTCAACACTTAAAAGCCCTTTTTTGATCGCAAAATAAGGTATCGCATTTACAAGATCTCTAAGCGTCACGTCCTCTTTTAGCTCGCCTTTAAATTTGATCAAAACTGACTCTGGCATATTTAGTGGCATCATGCCAAGCACCGCTGCAAACGCCACTAGGCCGCTGCCCGCTGGGAAGCTGATACCAATAGGAAATCTCGTGTGACTATCGCCACCAGTGCCCACCGTGTCAGGTAGCACCATGCGATTTAGCCACGAGTGGATGACGCCATCGCCTGGCTTTAGGCTCACACCGCCACGTAAATTTATAAATTTTGGCAAGCTCTCATGCATCACAAGATCACTTGGCTTTGGGTAAGCAGCCGTATGGCAAAAGCTTTGCAAAACAAAATCCGCGCCAAAACTAAGGCTAGCAAGCTCTTTAACCTCATCTCTAGTCATCGGCCCAGTCGTATCTTGCGAGCCAACAGTTAAAATTTCAGGCTCCACATAAGCTCCAGCTCTAATGCCAGCTACGCCGCAAGCCTTGCCAACCATCTTTTGAGCCAGCGTGTAGCCACCGCTCTGCTCTTTTGGCTGATCTGGCTTTATAAAAATTTGCTCCTCGCCAAGCCCCAAGACCTCTCTGGCCTTTTTGGTCACTTGGCGCCCTATCATAAGCGGTATCCTACCACCCGCTCTTATCTCATCACTTAGAGTATTTGGACTTAGTTTAAAATTTGCCACGAGCTTTTTCTCGCTACCAATAAGCTTATAAATTTCGCCTTTAAATGGATAAATTTCTATCTCATCGCCCATTTCTAACTCATTTACGTTTGCAACTATTGGCATTGCACCGCTATCTTCGGCAGTGTTAAAAAATATAGGAGCTATGGTAGTGCCGATCACGATGCCGCCCGTTTTTTTATTTGGCACGCCCTCGATCTCATCGCCAAGGTGCCACTGGATCGAGTTTATACCGCTCTTTCTGCTGCTGCCAGTGCCAACTACATCACCAACATACGCCACTTTTTTACCACGAGTTTTGAGCTCTTTTAAAATTTCTAGACCCTCAGGCATCTTTTTAACAAGCATTGCTTTTGCGTGAAATGGTATGTCGGCCCTTGTATAGGCCTCACTTGCAGGGCTTAGATCATCTGTATTTGTCTCACCAGGTACTTTAAAAACGACTGCGTTTATACAGGTTTCGATTGGCTTTTTATGCGTAAACCACTCTGCGTTCGCCCAAGAAGTAAGTACCTCTTTTGCAAATTTATTGCTACTTGCTAGCTTTACGATCTCGTCAAAATATTCATGCACCAGGATGATATTTTTTAGCTCATTTGCTGCAGCACGCGCAATATTTTCATCGCTATTTTTTAGCGCTCGCACCAAAATTTCCACGTTATATCCACCAAGCATCTTGCCTAAAATTTTAATAGCACGCATAGCATCAAGGCCGCTAACAGCAAGCCCGTCTATCACTTCACCAAGAAATTCTGCCTTTATCTTCGCTGCATCATCAACGCCAGGATTAATACGAGTTTCAAGCAAACTTATAAGAAATTTTAGCTCGCTTTGTGCCTTTTCGTCGCAACTAGACTTGCTGGCAAGTTTTATTAGCTCGCAAACTTCGCTTGTTTGCTTGGCATTTAGCGCAAGCGGTGGCACGCCCTCTTTTTCTCGCTCGCTCACGTGTTTTTCGTAGTCGGTAAAAAAGCTCATGAAATTCCTTTGTGGTTTTTGCTCGTTATTTTTAGTCTAAAATCGCTAGCTTTGCTTGCATTTTATCAAAAAGCAAAACAAACTAAAGTAAAATTTGCCCAAAATTTCAAATTTCAAGGAGCAAATGTGTCAAAAGCTTACCTAAAATCGCCTATCGGAATTTTAGAGATCGTTGCCAGTAAAAATGGAATTTGCGAGATAAATTTTGTAGATAAATTTGAAAAAATAGCGGTAAAAGATGAAAATTTAAAGCTTTGTTTGGATGAGTTAGAGGCTTATTTTAATGGTGAGCTTAAAAAATTTAGTGTGAAGCTTGATATAAAAACAACTAATTTTAGAGCAAAAATTTACGAGGCCTTACAAAAAGTACAATACGGAGAAACGACTACATACGCAGCTCTTGCACTTGCCGCAGGTCACAAAGATGCCTACCGAGCAGCAGGATCAGCAAATGCTAAAAATCCAGTGCCTATCATCATCCCTTGCCACAGAGTGCTAGCTAGTAACGGGCTTGGCGGCTATTCTGGCGGAGATGGTCTACCAACTAAAATTTGGCTTTTAGAGCATGAAGCAAAGTATAAATAGCTAAAAATTTACAGCAAAATAAAAGTCCGGCAAATTTTAAAATTTACAAACGAGCATATCACGGCTCTAAATAGAGTAAACAAGCTAGCCTAAATTTTTGCTTCGTAGTAATTTATGAAAATTTCCTAGCCCAAAGTGAGGCCAAATGGGGCTAGGTTTTGGATTATTTTTTAGCTACAAGAGCATTTTTTAGCACATCATCGATCGTATCTACGGCGATGATCTTCATGTCAGCTTTTACTTCGGCTGGGATATCTACTAGGTCGCGGTCGTAGTTCTTGCGAGGTATCAGGGCTGTTTTGATGCCAGCTTTGTGTGCGGCGATGAGCTTCTCTTTTAGACCACCGATAGGTAGCACTCTACCAGTTAGCGTAATCTCACCAGTCATTGCTATGTCGTGTCTTACCTTTGTATCGGTTAGTATAGATGCGATCGCAGTTGCCATCGTGATGCCAGCACTTGGTCCATCTTTTGGTACAGCACCCTCTGGTACGTGCAAGTGAAGATCGTAGCGCCTATAAACAT
Organism: Campylobacter concisus; assembly: GCF_902460875.1. Taxonomy (GTDB): domain Bacteria; phylum Campylobacterota; class Campylobacteria; order Campylobacterales; family Campylobacteraceae; genus Campylobacter_A; species Campylobacter_A concisus_AA. The sequence goes on from NZ_CABPVR010000010.1 coordinate 31,188, forward strand.
CGCTAGCTTCAAGCTTACGCTTATCATCATCTAGTTTTGGCACGATAGCCATCGGTACTTTTATTTTTTTGTTGTCTATTAGCACTTTAACAACGCTAAATGCGATCTGAGCGCTCTCTTTCATCACATCGCCTAGCTGACCGGTGATTTGCATGCTGCCTTTACCCTGGATCCTGATAGCCTCGATCCTTAGCACGTCACCACCGACACTAGTCCACGCGAGGCCATTTACTAGACCAATCTGATCTTTTTTATCCGCTGGCTCGATCTCATAGACCTTTTTCTCTAAAAATTCTTTCAAATTTTTAGCTGTGACACTGATCTTGCCCTCGCTTTTTTTAATAAGGATATTTTTAGCAACTTTTCTTAATATATCAGCGATCCTACGGCGTAAATTTCTCACACCGCTCTCTCTTGTGTAGTCGCTGATAATTAGCTCAAGTGCCTCTTTGCTGATGCTAACATCGCTTGGTTTTAGCCCGTGCTTTTTAAGCTCCTGAGGCAATAGATACTTTTTAGCGATCTCAAATTTCTCTTGTGGAGTGTATGAGCTAAGCTCGATAAACTCCATCCTGTCGCGAAGTGCGGCTGGGATCATGCTCACGTCATTTGCTGTGGCGATGAAGATGATCTTGCTAAGATCGATGTTAAAATTTAGATAGTAGTCTCTAAATTTATTATTTTGCTCTGGGTCCAAAATCTCAAGTAAAACAGCGGTCGGATCACCTCTGTAGCTTCTACCAACCTTGTCGATCTCATCTAAAACAACCACTGGATTCATCTGCTTAGCTTCTATGAGCCCTTGCACAATGCGACCTGGCATAGCGCCTATGTAGGTGCGGCGGTGACCTCTTAGCTCGTTTACATCCTCAAGTCCGCCAAGTGCAATCCTAACTAGTTCACGCTTTAGCGCCTTTGCGATCGAGTTTGCAAGACTTGTTTTACCCACGCCTGGAGGGCCTGCAAAGCATAAAATGGCGCCGTTATTTACCTTTTCGCCAACACCTCTAAGCTCCAAAAGCTCACGCAATGCAAAATACTCCTCTATGCGCTCTTTTGGCTTTTCTAAGCTGTAGTGATCGGCATTTAGGTGCTTGCTCACTTCAGCGATAGATGACTTTTTCTTGGCTATGTTTTCAAATGGAATTTCAAGTACCCAGTCGAGGTAGCTTTGTAAGGTGTTCGCGTCGGCTGAGTCTGGGTGCATGCGAGAAAGTTTATCTATTTGTTTTTTGATCTCTTTGTAGGCGTCCTCAGCCATAAATTTCTTCTTCGCATCAAGCTTTTTGCGGTACTCTTCAAGCTCCTCTTCACGGCTCGTATCCGCTCCAAGCTCAGCTTGAATTTGCTTTAGCTGCTCTTTTAAAAAGTACTCTTTGTTTGTCTTGTCGATCTTTGAGTGAACCTTGTTTTTGATCTCTTTTTGAAGCTTGTTTGCCTCGATCTCTTCGATGACGTAGTCGATGAGCTTTAGTAGGCGCTGCTCTAAATTTTCTTCGACAAAAAAGCTATAAGCGATCTGTTTTTTTAGACGAAGCGCGCTTGAAACTAGGTCGCAAACTCTGATCGCCTCAGCGCTCTCTTCGATCGTCTTTAAAAGATCAGGTGGGAAAAAGTGGCTAAACTGCGAAAGCTCTCTTACTTTTTCTCTTAAAACTACGATTAGCGCGTCAGTTTTTACCTGTGATGGGCGCTTTACATGGAGCATATCAACGATACCACGGAGTGGATTTATGCCTGATTGTTTTAAAATTTTACCTTTGTCTATACCCTGAAATAGTACCTTCACGCGTCCATCGGGTAGTGGCACACGGCGCATTATCGTGCCGATCACACCAGCATCATAGATACCATCAAAGTCTCTAGCGCCGTCTTGCTGAGGCTTTGTGGGCACCACAAGGATCGGAGTCTCTTCTTGTATGGCGAGTTCAAGTGCCTTTAAATTTTCATCATCGCTTAAAAAAAGCGGAGTTATCATAAATGGATATAAAAATAGCTCGTCCTCAACGATAATGGGAATTTCGGTTGGGAAGCCTTTATTTTCGTTTATTTGCAAAATTTCTCCTATTCAAACAGTTTTCTATACCATGCTACATCAGGCTTGATAAGGTCAGAATTTCTAAACGGTGACTCTTCAAGTTTTTGCTCGTAAATTTTGGCCGAAACATCACGACCAGTCCTATTGTAAAGATCAGCTATTTGCATATCTAGGAAGTAAAGCGCGAGTTTGAATTTAATAAGCATAGTCTCAATAAGTGGCTTATATTCAGTATTTGGATACATATAAAGAAATTTCTCGATCTCTGTTACGCTATCTTCCATAAGCTTTTGGTTGCGGTTTGGCTGAGTAAATGAGTCAAAATTTGCTTTTATCTTTAGATACTGAGCAAACTCTGTTTTTGGGCCGTTGTCACCATATCTTTTGATGTACTCGTCAAGATAGTGATTTGCCATTAGATACTCTTCATCATTTGCGTGAGCTTGGGCAAGGATAAGTAAAATTTGCTCCAAAAGTGGGCTTGCTACGTGTTCGCTTGCCATTGAGACATAGTGTTTATCAGCCGCTTCAAGATCACCATCTTTTATATCAGCGATAACCTGAGCATACCACTCATCAGGAGTTAGATTGTAAAGCTCGGTATATTTTTCAGCACAACCACTAAAAAGCCCCAAAAGAGCTACAACTGCTAGAAATTTAGAAAATCTTTTCATGCTTTTCCTTAAAAAGTTTAAATCCTCGTATTCTACATTTTTTGCTATTATTTTTGTATAAATTTTTTAAAACTATGATAAAATACGGCAACTTTACAAAATAGGAGTTAGTATGATTTTTAGTGTTAAAAGCCCTATTTTAGGCTTTGAGCATATCAAAACGATGGAGTTAATTGAACTTGATAAATTTTTTGTTAAGTTAGCAAGCAAAGATGACGAGACATCTTTTACAATGATAAATCCTTTTGCGTTAAGAAGCTACGAATTCGATATTCCAAGCTATTATGAAGATCTTATGGAGATTAAAGAAAGCTCTCAACTTAGAATTTATAACATTATCGTTGTTGCACTCCCGCTTGAAAAATCAACTGTAAATTTTATAGCTCCTATCGTTTGCAATATGGACAATATGACCTTATCCCAAGTCGTTTTAGACATTGCCAAATATCCTCAGTACGGGCAAGCTGAAATGATAGAAAATTTTATACAAAAATAGTAGCTAAAAGCTTTTAAAAATCTAAGGAGAGATTTTTTATTGTTATTTAGAGGATTTGTTGTGAAGATAGCATACTTACTCTGTTTTATTGTCACGTTTGGTTTTTGTGCACCCAGAGCTTGTACGACAGCAGAAGCAGCATCTATTGGTTGTAGTGGAGCAAACTATTCTTGCTTTATAGACGCTGAAGAGTACCAAGACAACTCTTCTAAAAATATCCCACATTGCATAAGAAAATCTGATAGAACTTGGACAATAGATACCAATAGCTTTTCTTCAGGCTTAGCACAAGACCACTATCATATTTATGTTGAGCAATTTTCTCCATGGAATCAACGATCATTAATAGGTATGTGGGATGATCACTCTAAAGGCTTAAGACAAAGATCAATAAATGGAAATCTAAATACCAGAGCAAATGGAGATATAGCTACCATTGGTGCTACTATTATGATTCCACAATACGCTGGATATAATTTTGTTCCAGATCCATCTAACGTAACAAGAACATCATCTACAGCCGATAGAATATTTTTAGATACTGGTAGTTTTACGTCTAGTAATTACACACTTTGTCAAACAACATATATTTATAATCCTAGCAAGCATCCTTATTGTAAAAATTCATCCTCTTCCACATTTGATTTTAGTGAGAAAAATACCTTTATACAAAATAATTTAAAAGGTAAAAACGTAGTCTATGCCAGGCTTTATTGGGGTGGCTCTCTTTATCAAAACTGGGCAATAAAAAATCTTGGGTCAAATTTATATGTAAGTGCTTTAAATTACATAAAAGGATATAGCAGGATTGATTTTAAAGCTCCTGGAAAAAATGTAATCACAATAGATGCTGATCCAAAAGATGTCTTTTGGTTTGGCTCATTTAGTGAGTATAAACCAAAATCAATGACTCTTGAATCATACAATCAAAACGAGTCTAATAGCTACTATGTAAAGGCTGGAATAAACTACCAATATGTAGCAAGTGCTGATGTAACAGATATAGTTAGAGATTCTCTTGGTACTAGTGAGTCAGATAGGACATTTTATGCTGGCAATATCAGATCAACTACGATTCCCTTTAGTGATGAATTTATAGACCCAAATGATGGCATATATAAGGTAAACAACTCTACTAATAGAAAACTAAAAAAAACATACGGCACGCTACTATTCTCACCAGTTCAAGAGCAAAATGGTTACTGGATACAATCCATCGCACCACAATTTGCAGCTTGGAGTTTAGTCATCATTTATGACTTTGATGATAAAACCGCTGCAGCAAACAATATAGAGCCAAAGCTTGTTAGTATATTTGATGGACTAGAAAGACTTGCGGCGGACTGGATGAAGTCAAGCGATCCATTTGGTACTGTAAAGAGCTCAACCATAGATGTAAAATTTAAAAATATCTACACACCAAAAGCAGGAAATATAGATGCTTCGCTTACAATGTTTTCCTTTGGCGGCAAGCCAGAAACAAAAGGTGAAGATATCAAGATAAAAAAAGGTGGTAGCTATCAGAGTATCACCAGCGGATATAATGCACAAGGCGATCAGTTTAACTCAACTATGACAAAATTTGGGCAACTTATAAATCCAGGTAAAAAATTTCACTCTCAAGCAGACTTAGATATATTTGATATATCGGACAAAATGTCATATGCTCAAAAAGAAGTGGATATAAAATTTACAGTTACAACGATTAAAAGCTCAGGTGGTGCTAATGTCGTAAGTGCTGACCGTATAAATTTAGCTCTAGTTGGCTTTTCTTCTAGTATATATAAACCAGATGTTTGCTATATGGAATATATTTATGCAAAAAAACCTAGCGATAGTACTTTTACAAAGGTGCAAGAAAATACACCAACGGTAGTGCCAGCAAATACTATTTTAAAAACTTTCGTTGAAGTTACAAACAATACTAATGAAGCCGCCCAAGACTTTGCACTAAAAGCCACAATAGATCCAAGCCAAATTTATAATCCAAACTCAACTTACATTTACGCAGATAAAGCATCACAAGGGCCTAGTGATCTGCTTACTATGTCAGGACAGGTACACTATAACGACAACACAGGCTTGCAGCAATTAAGCGGAAATGACTTAACTTTTTATTTAGGACAAGGTGCGGCTGTAAATAAGGGTGGAGAAATGCTAATTCATCAAGGCAACTACGCTTATGCTATATATGAAACTACCCTTAAGTCTAAATTTGAGCCAAATAGTTACAAAGCTACAGTTGCAAATGCTGATATAAATTTACAGCCCTATGACACATACATAAGAAGATGTAGCAATCAAAACTACAACATTACTTTAGGCGTTAGTGCCAGTCCAAATAATTTCGTCGCAAGTAATAGACAAGACGATGGTTCAGCGACTTTTAAAACTAAATTTAAAAATAGACTTCTAACCAAAATCGTTTCTACGCCATTTGATGTCTATATCACAAACTATGATACAGATGGCAATAAAAAAGTACCAGATGCCCCAGTAGATGTAAAAGTAGAGTTGGTTGAGTCTTGCAGTGCTCCAACAAATTTATATGAACAAGATATAACATTTAATGGCGTAACTGATATTTTGTTGTCAGGCATTAGTATTGATAGAGCCTATAAAAGCGTAAAATTTAGAATTTCTCATCTTGATCCAGTGACAAATACTACAAAAGTTGAATGCAAAAAATTAGATGATTTTGCCATAAGACCAAGCCACTTTAGAATATGGGATACTAAGAAGAATACGATCAATAATAACAATGTTTTAATAGGCGGCAAAGTTTATAATAACATTGCTCTTGCGGCTATGAAACCTCTTGATAGTGGCTTAGCAAATGGTTATATAAATAACATAAGTGGCTCAAATGGAGAGATAAAACTTGTACCAGCATATAGTGCGACTTGCGATCCTAGCATTATAGAGAGCGAGAACAAACTAAGCGTAGATTTTAACGATCCAAATAAAGCATTGGGTAAAATTTTCCGTCACACATCAAGTGGACCTGTTGGCTTTTCTTACTCAGATATAGGCGATACATATTTTTATGTATTAGACAAAGACTATACAATAACTGATCAACATACACCATCAAGAGCTGATGATTGTGTAAAAAACTCAATTAGCAACGATCCATCACAAGACACTGCTCAAGAAGGAAGGATCGGATGCAATATAAAGCTAGAAGGTAATAGAGATTATTTATTTAGACCAAAAGATATACAAATAAGCAAGCTAAAGATAACAAAAGATAGCGATATAACATACCTTGATAATGAAGGCATACAAAAAGCAAAGCTTGACTTTGAAGTAACTGCTAGGCTGTTTAACGATGACCCTGCAAAACTTTATAATGAAGATTGCTATGCAAAAAATATGAACTTTGATATAAAGCTAGACAGAGTTCCTTTAAATTTTACAGATAACGATGGCAATGCCGGTACATTAGCAAAAGCAAATGAAGAAATTTTATTTTTTGAAATTCCTGGCTCAAATACTAGAAAAGCAATAGATCCAAGTGCTACAAAATCAACATTTTATGTAGAGAAAAATACTTTTGTAAATGGCGTAGGTAAAGGTGAAGTATATTTTAATTTTGAAAGAAAAGTAAATCATGCTAAAAATCCTTTTACTATTTCAAGTAATGATTTTAGCTTTAGCGGCATGTCAGATAGCACCGATACAGTAAAAAAATATGAAAAACCAGCAACAGAAACAACGGCAAAATTTTACTTTGGTAGGGTTTATGCACCATTTTACGAAGGGCTTTATAGCGGCTTTTATGCCAAAATTTATTATGGTGCCTACTGCGATGGATGCAATAAAAATATCTATATGAAAGATAATGGCAAACTGTGGCAAGATTTTCCAGCTGCACCATTTTGGGCTACCAATCCAAAACATAGTGCAGGAGTACTTAACTATCATGACTTTAGCTTTACAAACACTTACAGCGGTACTGTTTTAAGAAATGATGTAAGTAGCATAAGCAATGGCGAGCAAATAATTTTTATAAGAAACCCTTCGGCAGTTACTGATGTGGCTAAAATGAGAGCACCTAGCTGGCTTCTTTATAGTGAATTTGATGAGAAACCTGAAACAAATAATTTCAATCTAAATTTTCTAGTACCAAATGGCGAATGGGCTGGTAAAGTCCTAAAGAGCAATAACATAGACGATAAGACAAGTGGTGCGGTTGGAGGTTTTATAGGAGTAAAATCTAATAGTGATAGTAACCTGGATATAAGCGACAAGACAAACAGGAGAATAGAGTGGTAAAAAGAGGTGGCTTTTCATTGATAGAGCTTATCTTGTCAGTGCTTGTAGTAGCCATAGTAAGTGCAAGCTTGCCACTAGCAGTAAGAACTACTTCAAATCTAAGCGAGCAATCCTTAATGCAAGAAGGACTAATGAATGCTAAAACCTATATGTCATTAATATTAAAAGCACCATTTAGCGATCAAGTCTTAATAGCAGGTAAAAATACCATGCCATCATCTATAACGACCCAAGAGGCTATAATATTTCCACTTATTATCTGTGACCAAGGGGCAAATCCGGATTTTTATGAAAAAAGCGGTGTAAAAGGTGAAGGACATAGGATACTTGCATATCCAGTGCAAAATTCATCTGCATGTGCCACAAGGCCTAGTGATTCAAAGCTTCCAGAATCAATCAAAAGCGTAAATTTTAAAGTAAAATCTATCAAAAATTTCAATACTCAAAAATCCATCTCACCAACTGCCAGTACCACCAAACGCGACTTTATCATAGATACAGAAACGACTCCAACCATAACAAATGGAGCTGATAAATTTGTAGTTAGCACTCCTTTAAACGATAACGACGTTTTACAGATAAAGCTAGATACGACTATGAAAACTACAAAAGAGAGCAAAAGCGTACTTTATGGATATGCCTTTAACATAGGTGAAAGCAGTACTCTAAGTGTAAAAGAATGGAAATGAAAAAAACAAAAAAAGCTTTTACATTAATTGAGCTAATAATAGTCATCACCGTACTTGGCGTTATCTCACTTATGAGCTTTAACACGCTTATGAATTTATATCAAAACTATTTTCAAAGCAAAGTAATAAACGAACTAGAAACACAAAGCGAAATCGCTCTAGAGCAAATTTCAATACTACTTAGCCACAGAATCAAACAAAGCGTTATCGCTAGGAAAAAAAATGGAGATTATCTAGCTCTAAATGATAGTGGCGTAAATTTAAGTAGTGACTTTGAAATTTTAGAATTTATCCCAGCTGCTTATGAGCTATTTGATGGCATAAACGAATATAAAGGAGACGATACTAACGGAGATCCGATCATCAAAGAAGGCATATATAGTGGATATGTAGATCTTGCAAATAGTTCTATTGCAAATGGACTAAAAAGCCCTGGAAGTAAATTTAATGACGCTTTTAGGAACGGCGTAATGGACTTGACCTGCGAAAATGACAGCAATGAAGAAGATGTAAATAGCGGCTCTAGGTGCATAAACGCCGATAATGAAAATGGTGGTTTAGTGGCGATATTTTCTAGCATACTTTATAGAGTTGGTAGCAGCTTTGGCTATCAAGAAAATTTAGACCAAAGGCACTTAGACATCGCAAAAGTAGGCATACAATCAATCGACACGCTTAAAATTTCAAGTGATTTTAAAAATAAAAAAATTTCAGAGCAGTATAAGCTAGCTTACACAGCCATTGCCATAGCACCAGCTGAGCAAAGTGCCGAGGATGTACAAAACGGCTCTTTTGACCTTAAAATTTACTACAACTATAGGCCATGGCTAAATGAAAGCTTTAAAAAATTTAGCTCAACATCTACAAAGGCTATCAAAGCCGAAAGTGCGACACTAGCTAAACATGTAACAAGATTTGTCTTTACAGAAAAAAATGGAGTCATCGCGCTAAAGCTCTGCCTTAAAGCAGAAAAATCAGAAATAACCATTTGCAAGTCAAAGGCGGTTTATTAATGAGAAAAGGATTTACGTTAATAGCAGCGATATTTTTTCTAGTTGTAGCAGCTTCTATCAGTACTCTTGCCCTTTCGATAGCTAGCACATCAGCTAGACAAAGTAGTGAAATTTATCTAAGAGAGCAAGCACAACTCGTTGCTCAAGCAGCAGCAGAGTATGCAATGTTTGAAATTTTTAGAACTGATTTCTCAAATAAATGCCTAGATAAAGTAAATGGAGAATTTAACGATATGTTCGACTTTAAAGTAAAAATAACTTACTTTGGCGATATCGGCATATGCACTCCACCGACCATCATGCCAGGAACAAACGGAGTCGCAAGTACTGGCAATATGATCTTTGATGTTTTTGTAACATCAAAAGATAAAAAAACGCCAAATCCTATAAATTTTCATAAACGAACTCTTCAGAAACTTTAAAATTTTATAAAGATTTTAGTTTAATTTGTTTTTAGTTTTAGCGTGTTATAATCATCTTACTTTCTATAAAGGAGATTACGATGAACATAAGCATTGTAGGAAAACAATTTGAGCTAACAGAGCCAATCAAAAACTATATCCAAGACGCTTTTGATACGCTTGGCAAATACAATCTCGACATCATCTCAGCAAGATGTGTTGTAGCAGCCGATGAAAAACAAGGAAAAAAAGGCTTTAATGCAGAATTTTCTCTAAATATGGCCCATAAAGACACCATAGTCGTTCGCCAAAAAGATAAAGACCTTTACGCTGCGATCGATCTTGCTATCGAAAAAGCATCAAAAGTTTTAAGAAGAGAGCATGATAAGAAATTTACTGTTAAAGGCAAGGCTGACGACAAAGAATTTCGCTCAAGAATAGGCGAAGAAAAGATCGAAGGTGTTGAAGAAATCGTGCCTATGGAGCTTGAAATTTATAAACCACTTGAAGTTGAAGAAGCACTTGATAAACTAAAATCAAGCGATAAACAATTTTACGTATTTAACGATGTTGACGCAAAAATGCGTGTAATCTACAAAAGAACAGACGGAACTTTCGGTCTTTACTAAAAATAGGGGCAGCTTGCCCCTAAAATTTATACCAATCTACTATAAATTTCTTCCTATAGTCCAAAACCCTGCTTACAAAGACTGCTACGCCAGCAAATGGCTTTAAATTTTCAAAAATAGAATAGATATCCTTGCGTGAGATAGACGTAGATACAAGAAGGCTTCCCTGTAAGCCATTTTAAGAAGATCTTGGCGAACTAAATTAGGTCACAACCGATGAATGGTAAGGCAAAGAATTACATGCCATAAAAAAGCGGGTGTTTTTCTTAAACATAATCTAGATGTAGAATTTTATTTTATAGACTGAGAAAGCGTAGATAAATATAACAAATGGCATAGCAGAGCAAACAAACTAAAAATATACTTGATAGCGTCAGAAATTTTTAAAGATAAAAGAGAAACAAAGCCCTCTCTTTGATTTTTAAAATATCAAATAGCTAAAAAATACTATCTATTTCTCTAAATTTTCACTAGTTTTTGGTCTAAAGGCCTTATTTATCTTTCTTATCCAAATGATTAGCGAGATAAACAAGATAAAGTAAAATACATAGCTAGCTACCGGCCAACTAGTATCAGTGCCGCTTTCTTTTAGCGAGATGACATTTCTAAATTCTTGAAGCATAGAAATTCTATATCCATAATATTTTACAGTTACGTTTTTATCGCTATTTGCAAAGCCTTGAGCCTTGGCTTGTACATCAGCTGAGTTAAATTTAAAATAAAACGGAAAACCCCATGCAGTATCTTCATTTCTATAAGCCATGACTTTATTTGAATTATTAGAATCTTTAGCGTAGATAAAATAAACATCTCTAGTAGGGCCATCTGCCGGATTTTTAGCGTCGATGATGCCATCTTTGTCCATACGTTTGACATCGCCACCTGTGATTTGCACATTTGCATAGTGTGGAAACGAATAATCAACTACAAGAGCCAAAAAAGAGTGTAAGAGTACGATAAAAATAACGCAAATTCTTTTAAAAAATGTAATCATTTTTTTTCCTTTTAAATTTGCGTTATTTTATGAAAAGATAGCTTAATAAAGGGGCAAAATACCCCTTTAGTTTTAAGCTTTTTTATTAAGCATAAATTTTAGAAGTTGTGCAAGGAAGCTGATTCCACCGATTATTAAAATCGTATCGCCAATCATTCTTACCCATCTTAAATTTTGTAAGTGTGATTGTTGTAAAAGCTCAGCGCTTCTTGCATACCACATGCCTTGCTCTAGGCTTGCAAATGCTTGATAAATTCCTATTGGAAGTAGTGAAAGCACGATCATTAGCATAAGGCCTATATTTAAGCCCCAAAAGCCTACTTTCATAAGTTTCTCATCAAATTCTTGACCTTTAAATAGATAAGTAGCTACTAGCCAAACAAATCCAAGTGCTAAAAATCCATAAACACCAAATAGCGCAGCATGTCCGTGAACTGGAGTCGTATTTAGGCCTTGGATATAAAATAGTGAAATTGGAGGATTGATTAAAAATCCAAATACACCAGCACCTAGCATATTCCAGAAAGCAACTGCGATAAAGCAGTAAAGTGGCCATTTTAATGTCTTAGCCCAAGTTTGAGCAAACTGAAGTCTATAATGCTCATAAGCTTCAGCGCCAAGCAATACAAGAGGAACTACCTCAAGTGCTGAGAAGCTAGCGCCAACTGCCATTATAGGTGTTGTAGTACCCGCAAAATATAAGTGGTGGAAAGTTCCTGGAATTCCGCCCACTAAGAAAAGTGATGCACTCGCAAGTGTTGAAAACGTAGCAAATCTCTTTGAAACAAGACCAAGACTAACAAATACAAAAGCAAGTGAAGCGGTAGCAAAGACCTCAAAAAAGCCTTCAACCCAAAGGTGTACAACCCACCAGCGCCAGTATTCCATCACTGGAAGCGGACTTCTTTGGCCGTAAAATAATCCTGCTCCGTAAAATAATCCAACTGCAACAGCTGAAGCTGCAAAGATAGCAAGTAAATTTTTATCACCTTTATTCTTAAATCCGCCGATAAATCCGCGAAGTAAAAGTAGCATCCAAATAACAAGGCCAACAAATAAAATAATTTGCCAAACACGTCCAAGCTCGATATATTCATATCCTTGGTGTCCAAACCAGAAGCTTAAATTTATAGGCATAATATTTGCGATCGCTAAATACTCGCCAGCAAAACTGCCAACCACAAGGATTAGTAGTGCATAAAATAGCAAATCTACGCCAAGCTTTTGGAATTTTGGATCTTTACCGCCATTTATAATAGGTGCTAGGAAAAGACCGCCTGCTAAAAATCCTGTCGCAATCCAGAAGATACTAGCCTGAATGTGCCATGTTCTAGCAAGTGAATAAGGGATATAAGCTGATAAATTTATACCGTAAAACTCTTGTCCTTCGACTGTATAGTGAGCCGTAAAGCCACCTATTAAAATTTGGAATGCAAAAAGAGCCAAAGTCACAAAAAGATATTTTTTAAGAGCTTTTTGAGATGGAGTTAGGCTTAATTTACTAAGTGGATCTTCGCTAATAGCTTCCAACTTTTCATCATCTTTTTTGCCATAAAAAGAGCTAAACCAAACAAGAAATCCAATGCCAGCAATAAGTATTACAACACTTGCGATTGACCAAAAAATATTTTCGCTTGTTGGTACATTATCGATTAGTGGCTCGTGTGGCCAGTTGTTTGTGTATGTAGCATCACTATTAGGTCTGTTTGCTGCAGTTGCCCAGGCTGACCAGAAGAAAAAGTTATTAAGATCATCTCTATCAGAAGCATTTGGAAGAGTATTTTCTTTCATCGCATAAGCTTCTCTTAAAGATTTAAACTTAGGGTCATTTCCAAAAAGTGATGAATACTCTTGGCTTACTTGTTTCATAGCCTTTAATCTATCGCTACTAAGTACGATCTTATCGTCTTTTACGCCATTTTCTCGGTACTCTTTTTTAAGTAGAACTTTTAGATTTGCCTTTTGCTCATCATTTAAGTCAGCATATTTTGAGTGATAAATTTCATCTGCTTTTAACTCTAAAAATATAACTAACTCTTTGTGAAGCCAGTCCGCACTCCAATCAGGTGCTTGATATGCGCCGTGTCCCCAAACAGAGCCAACTTGCATACCACCTATGCTTTGCCAGGCCTCTTGACCTTTATAGATGCTCTCTTTGTCGATCACGACATTGCCATTCTCATCTGTAAAATTTACAACTGGTGGCGAGCTTCTATAAACCTCAACGCCGTAGTAGCCTAAAATACTAAAGCAAATTACTAGTACTGCAACAAGTGCTAGCCAATACTTTTTGTATTCACGCATTGATTCTCCTTTTTTTAAAAATTTTAAGGCGAAGTTTATCTCATTTTAAAAAAGCAAATAATGACATATGTCAACAAAAGGAGAGAATTTATCCTATTAGATTTATAAGAATTTACAAGATATGTAAATTTTTCATAATATATATGCAAAATTTACATAGAATTAATA
>NZ_CABPVR010000010.1:44932-72855 GCF_902460875.1 Campylobacter concisus
GTTTATACTTCAAAAATAAAGGAAAAAATATGCAAACAAATTTTATGCATAAAGTAACCAAATTTAGCCTTGTTGCTTCATTATTTATGGCTCTTAGTCTAAACGCAGCTGAGTCTGCAAGAAGCATTACCGATATGCAAGGCGTCAAAGTAAGCGTGCCTGAGAAGGTTGAGAAGATCGCTGCACTGTGGAATGCAAACAACGAGATCATCCTAGCACTTGGCGGTATGGATAAGGTTGTAGCCACAACTGATCTGATCAAAAACAACAAGTGGTTTGAGCACGTCTATCCAAAACTTAAAAATTTACCAGCTGCACTAAATGGCAAAGACCTTCAGATCGAAGAGCTTGTTAAACTTGCACCTGACGTTATCATAGTGTATAACAAAAATTTTCAAGATGAACTTATCAAAAACGGCTTTAGCGCGGTAAATTTGATCTTTAGAGACTATCCAGATATGGAGAAAAGCATCTACGCAACAGCTGAAGTTATAGGCACTGATGACGCTAGAAAAAAAGCTGAAAAACTTGCTAATAAAATCCACGATAACTCTGAGTTTGTAACAGCAAGAACAAAAAGCATCCCTGATGCTAAACGTCCAAAAGTACTTCACCTTCTTGGTGGTGCAAATTTGCTAAAAGTTGATGGTACAAACACCATCCAAAACACTTGGATCAAGCTAGGTGGCGGTGTAAATGCTATCAATACTGAGGGTTCAATGATCGAAGTTAGCGCTGAAGAGATCATCAATGCAAACCCTGATATCATCATCGTTGGTGGTAATGACACAGACGCACAGATCAAAAAGATAAAAGAGCACCCTGCATTCTCTGGCTCAAACGCTGTTAAAAACGGCAAAATTTACGGCAACCCAAAAGGTGTATTTAGCTGGGATAGATATGGTGCTGAAAACGTACTTCAAATTTTATGGGCAGCAAAAACTATCCAACCAGATCTATTTAAAGATGTCGATATGAAAGTAAAAACAAAAGAGTTTTATAAAGAGTTTTTAAATCACGATCTTAGTGACAAAGAGTATGGCTATATCTTAAAAGGTCTAAATCCAGACGGTAGCAGCAAATAAGATATGAAAAACGCAAATTTTTCAATAGTTGTTATCTTTTTAGCTCTACTAACGCTTCTTTGCGCCTTTGTCGCACTTGGCGTTGGTAGATTTTACATACCTTTTAACGACGTCTTTAGCGTGCTAGCTCACAGCTTTGGTTTTGGAGATAGCGCAGCTAGCAACATCACAAATGTGATAGAAAATTTACGCATACCGCGCATTATAGCCGCTATCTTAGTCGGTGCTGCTCTTAGCGTGAGCGGTGCAGCCTATCAAGGCGTCTTTAAAAACCAGCTAGTTAGCCCAGATCTTCTAGGCGTCTCGGCTGGTGCTTGCGTGGGTGCTGCAACTGCCATTATCTTTGATCTATCGCTATTTTGGGTACAGGCTTTTGCATTTGGCTTTGGTCTAGCAGCTGTTGTTATCACTCTAGCCATACCAAAGATGATGGGGCGCACCAGCACGCTTATGCTAGTTCTTTCTGGTATCATTGTAAGCGGCCTAATGGGCTCAATAATCGGCTTTTTAAAATATGTCGCCGACCCAGAGACAAAGCTACCTGACATCGTCTATTGGCAACTTGGAAGCCTAGCAAAGCTTGATAGCGATAACTTAATATACATCGCCCCAGTGATGATCATCTGCGCCATTTTACTAATCGCCATGAGCTGGCGTATAAATTTACTCTCTCTTGGCGACGAGAGTGCAGCAAGACTTGGCGTAAATGTCGCTTTTGAACGCGCTATCGTTATCATATGCGCTACGCTTCTTACGGCGTGTAGCGTTTGCATAAGCGGTATAGTCGCTTGGGTGGGACTTCTCATGCCTCACTTAGCTCGCATGCTAGTTGGTGCAAATAACATAAAAAGCATGCCTGCAAGCATATTTATGGGTGCGATATTTTTGCTATTTGTCGATACTCTAGCACGCAGCATAAGCGTGAGCGAAGTGCCTCTTGGCGTACTTACTGGCTTTATCGGCACGGTATTTTTCGTCTGGGTCTTGTGGCGAAATAAAAAGGTTGCGTGATGCTTGAAGTTAGAAATTTAAACTTTAGCTACCCAAATGGGGCTGGCAAACTAGAAAATGTAAATTTAAAGATAGGCGCTGGGGAAATTTTAACCATTCTTGGTCGAAACGGAGCTGGCAAATCAACAACTTTAGGCTTAATAAGTGGCTCACTAAAGCCAGTATCTGGAGAAATTTTTCTCGATGGTAAAAACGTAGAGAGTCTAAGTAATAAAGACCGAGCAAAAATAATGGCCTACGTCGCTCAAAGCGAGATCACAGAGTACGACTACACCGGGCTTGAGTTTATAACAATGGGTCGTGCAGCACACCTTGGTATCTTTGCAAGGCCTAGTAAAGAAGATGAAGAGATAGCTAGGATTTACACTAAAAAGCTTGAGATCGAGTATCTTGAAGAGCGTTTTATTACGCAGATGAGTGGCGGTCAAAAGCAGATGTGTATGATCGCTCGCGCGATGGCTGCGCAGCCAAAGATGATCATATTTGACGAGCCAACGAGTGCGCTTGATTTTGGCAACCAGTATAAATTCCTACGTACAGTAAAATGGCTCAAAGAGCTTGGCTACTCGGTTGTGCTAACCACTCACAACCCTGACTTTGCTGTGCTTCTTGGCGGATATGTCGCTCTTGTAAAAGGTGATGGCGAGGTTGGATTTGGCACAGTTGATGAGATCATAAGAAGCGAAAATTTAAGCAATCTTTACGGACTAAATTTAAACGTGAGCTACATCGACGAAGTGCAAAGAGAGTGCTGCCTAACATATCCTCTTTAAATTTATCTGCTTTCAAAAGGATAAATTCTTTTGAAAGCACTTTTTGTACTTTTTGTTATTTCACACATACTGCCTTTGGAGTAAAAATGAAAAAGTTAATTTTGATTTTATTTTTTGCATTAATAGCAAATGCTACAGATAAATTTAACTGCGATAAGCGCTACTGTAAAGAGATGAAGAGCTGCGAAGAGACATATCACTACCTTAGAAAATGCGGACGCAGTGGATTTGACCGTGATCGTGACGGCATACCATGCGAAAATGTATGCAAAGAGCGCAGAATAGAAAAATAATTTTATAAATTTTACAAAGCTTAGCCTTGCCACTCACTTCAAATTCGATAAATTATAAAAATTTAAACAAGTCAAAAGAGCCAGTAAAAGAAAATCAAAAATTTTAAGTTAAGTTAAAAGCAACTGGGTATTATTTTTAGCAAGTGCTGCTACTCTAGCCTTTGCAGCCTGTGTGATATCATCCTCGTAGTCGTAGAAGTTAAATGTCGCTCCGTGCTGGAAAAAGCCATTTAGTATGTCGCCACTTTGGCGGTTTTTCAGATCAAGCTCGGCCACCTTAAAGCCGTCATTTGTCGCGCAAAATTCTTTTAGTCTAGCTGGTGTCTCTTTTAGCTTGGTAAATAAAAAGCAGTATCCATCGCCACCGTTTCGCCCTACTCTACCCCTTAGCTGATGAAGCGTGGCAAGGCCGAGCCGCTCAGCCCCTACAATCACTATCGTATTTAGCCTTGGCAGTGAGATTCCAACCTCAACAACGGTGGTCGAGAGTAAAATTTCGCCCTCTTCTCTAAATCGCCTTAAAATTTCCTCTTTTTCCTTATCCTTGCCGTGCGTGACGAAGACATTTTTGAAATTCTTTAGCCAAAAGCCCTGCGCCTCGTTTAGGCTTTGATAGTTTGAGCTCTCGCTGCTCTCAACTAATGGATAGATGATGGCTACTTGAAAGCCGTTTTCTAGCTGCTTTTTGATGTGAGCGAGCAGATAGCCAAACTCGCTAGCACCCAAAATTTGGCTCATTATATTTTTCTTAAATGGCATCTGCTTTAAAAAGCTAAAATTTACGATCTCAGACTGAATTAAACTTAACGTCCTTGGTATGGGCGTAGCTGAAAACTGCACGAAATTTGCTCGCTCGTCCTCGTTTGAGGCAAGCTCTTCTATCTTTTTGCGCTGATTTGAGCCAAAGCGGTGTTGCTCATCGACCATGACAAGCGGCGAATTTGGTAGCTCGTGAAAGAGCAGCGCATGCGTACCAACGATCAAATTTACCCCACTAAAGTCTATCTTTTTCTCCCCGCTTCGCACGAGCATCACATTCATAAAAGGCGGTAGCAGTCTCTTTGCTTCATTATAAATTTGCTCGCTTAAGATGCTTGTTGGAGCCATCAAAATGGCACTTTGAGGATAGACACTGAGTGCTGCTGCTAGGATCACTAGCGTCTTGCCACTTCCCACGTCGCCCATTATGACGCGCCTTTTTGCCTGCACAGCGCTAAGGTCGTCTCTGATGTCATTTACCGCATTTATCTGGTCGTTTGTCGGCGTAAATGGCAGGCTCTTAAGCCAAGAGTCTATATCAAAAAGCTTGATTTTTGGGCTTTTAAAGTAGGTTTTTTTCGCACTTAGCTTTTTTATATAGTTAAAAATTTCTACAAATTTTAAAATGTGCGTACCCTCGCCATCATTTTTTAGGCGGTATAAAATTTGCACGCTTTGCTCGTCTAGCCGCTGCAAATCAGCTAGAAATTTAGCCTCTTTTTCATTTAAGCCCTCGGCTAGTAAATTTTGTAAATTTAGATATTTTAAGATGAGTTTTTTTAGCTCTTCGTCTTTTAGCTCGGTCTTAAATCTAGGCACTATCTGGCCTATTTTTGTGGTGATTTTTGGATTTACGATCTGCCAAGAGCCAAAGGCGTAGGAGCAAAGCCCATATATCGCCATCTCTTTGCCGATCTTAAAAGTGCCGTAGTGCCAAGACTTTGCGTTAAAAATGATGATCTTTACGCTACTTTGCCACTGCTCACAAAAGGCAAGCGCCGTTAGCATGCCAGGGCGCGAGGCGAGTGATGTGATCTTTACATTTATGCAGATCTGCCCTTCTCTTGGACTCTTAGCGATCGTCGTATCCTCAAAGCCCTTTGGTAGCACAAGAGCAAGGTCAAGTAGGCTAAGCACGCCTATTTTTAGAAGTTTTACTCTATCGCTTGCTTCAAATTTCATTTTTTAGGACGTAAAAACTTAGCTGATTGATCTCTGCGTGGGCTTTTATGAAGCTATTTAGCTCGTTTAGCGAAAGGACTGAAATTTTATCAAGATCCTTTAAAAATGCCCCAAGCTCGCCATGCTCATAAAACTCGCTTTGCGCGATATCAAGGCGTTTAAATAGCGTCTCAAGCCTAAGTGGCAAAGAGCCAAGTAAGAATTTCTTCGCCTGATCAAGCTCGGCCTTGCTAACGCCTTTTTTGCTAAATTTTAAAATTTCCTCTTTTATAACGGCGATAGCCTCATCTTTTTTTTCATTTTTTGTCTGCATATAGCCGTAGAGCTGGCTGTAAGAGAGATTTAGCAAATTTCTAGCATAGGCGCTATATGCAAGCCCTCTTTTTACGCGGATCTCCTCCATGAGCCTCGAGCCAAAGCCACCCTCACCCAGGATAAATGTCGCCACTGCAGCTTTGTATTTCTCCTCAGGTTTTACGTTAAATGGTGCACCAAAGTAGATGTATGCCTGCTCGCTTTGCCTGATGATCTCGCTGCTTTCGCACTTATCGCTTGGGCTAAAGTGCTCTAACTTTCGAGCTTTACCAGGTTTTAAAATTTCTAAAACACTAGCAAGCTCTTTTGTCTGTTTCTCGTCGATGTCGCCGCCTAGCACGCAAAGCAAATTTGAAAGGTCTAAATGCTCGTTTAAAAATTTCCTTACGTCTTCAAGCGTTATAGCTTTTATGCTCTTTTTAGTGCCGATACTTGGCATGGCAAGCACGCTTTCTGGGTACAAAAGCTCAAAAAGCCCCTGCCTTGCTAAGTAGTCAAAGTCGTTTTCATTTGCTGCGATCTCGCCAAGTGTGACGGTTTTGCACCTATTTAGAATTTCATCAGTTAAATTTGGAGCGCTTATAAGCTCTTTTAGCTTGCCGCACGCAAAGGCAAAGTGCTCTTTTAGGCAGTTTAGATCTATGCAAAATGTCTCAAAGCCACAGCTTGCATTTAGGCTAATCGCCCTTACTTCAAGCTCTTTGGCAAATTTAGCCGAGCCTAGCTTCATATCGCCCTCGTTTAGTAAATTTGCACTTAGTCTTGCAAGGCCTGCTAGCTTGCCATTTTGTGAGCTACCAGCTGCTTTGAAAACAAGTCTGAGGCTCACTACTGGCATCACTTTTGAGCTTTCAAAAACGACTGGAATTTTTACATTTTTTACATTGATATCTAAAATTTTCATCTAAAATTTCTCCAAAATATCGTAGTTTGTGTTGCGCTTAGCTGGAATTTCTCCGACATCTTTTATAAGCTCGATCATCTGGTCTTGATTCATCCTAAAGCTAGCCCCTGCGGCCTTTACGACGTTTTCCTCCATCATAGTGCTACCAAGGTCGTTTGCGCCAAAAAGAAGCGCTAGCTGACCAACGTAGCTGCCCTGTGTGACCCAGCTGCTTTGGATATTTTTAAAGTTATCCAAAAAGAGCCTTGAGACCGCAAGAAGTCTTAGATAGACGTTTGAGCTTTGCTTTTTGATCTCAGGGAATTCTTGCATGAGCTTTGTGTTTAGCCCTTGAAAACTCCAAAGTATAAATGCCCTAAACCCAGCTGTTTCATCTTGTAAATTTCTGATGTGCTCCCAGTGCTCTACGATCTCACGAGTGCTCTCAACCGTGCCAAACATCATAGTAGCAGTTGTCTTTATGCCAAGCTCGTGCGCCTCTTTGTGTATGCGAAGCCAGTCTGTGGTGTCGCATTTTTTTGGGGCGATGATGTCACGAACGCGGTCGCTTAAAATCTCTGCTCCAGCCCCTGGCATCGAGTATAAGCCCTTTTCGTTTAGGCGTCTTAGGACCTCTTTTGTAGAAATTTTTGAAACTCTTGCGATGTAGTCGATCTCAACGGCCGAAAAACCATGTATCGTGATGCTTGGATAGTGCTTGCTGATGTAGCTTACAAGCTCCTCGTACCACTCGATCTTTAGCTTTGGATGAACGCCACCTTGAAATAAAATTTGCGTGCCGCCAATGGCGATAAGCTCCTCGATCTTCTTGCCAATCTCCTCAAAACTTAGCACATAAGCGTCTTCCTCTTTTGCGTGGCGGTAAAATGCGCAAAATTTACAATCCACCCAGCAGACATTTGTATAGTTGATGTTGCGATCTACGATGAAGGTCGTAATGCCTTCTGGATGAAGCTCTTTTTTTCTAGCTAGCGCCATCTTGCCAAGCTCGTGAAGCGGTGCATTTTCTATAAGATCGATGGCTTCATTTACACTAAGTCTTTTCAAATTTAACCTTTTATTTTGCTTATTTTTGGGCGAGAGTTTAGCCAAAAATGCTTTTAAATATGATAAATCAGGCGTTATGAAAAATTAATTTTTAAAGGCTAAAATGTGAGAAATTCTTTAAAGGAGCGAGTTATGAAAAAGGTTATATTTGCCGTTATCTGCGGTCTATTTTTAGTTGGTTGTGCTAAAAATGAGCCAAAGCCAGCTGAGCCTCAAGGTGCAAGTTGCGGATGTGCTCATCATCAAAAAATGATGCAAGAAAATATGCCAAGCTGCCCTCATCATGGCATGCAAGGTGCAATGCATGAGCAAATGCCAGCAGGCTGCCCAGCTCACGCAAAATAGATAAAGTGCCAAATGGCACTTTATTTTAATATAACCTTATCTCCCTTAGTGCCTAAAACCTGCACTTTCTCGCCGTTTTTTAGCGCTCCGTCATACTTCCAAAGAGTGCCTTTAAAATAGACCATATTTTCTCTGATCTCGCCAACTCCTGGCTCATCTAAAAACTCCTCGTTAAAGCTCTCTTTTTTAGCCATAAATTTACTCTTTAACGGCGCTTTTAAAAGCACAAGAAGTACAATCGCAATTGCTGCTGTAATTAAAATTTGATAGCTCCAAGCAAAACTAAAACCAAAATTTATAGCTCCAACTACGATAAAAGCTATGCCAAAAAATAGCAAATAAAACGAGAAAAAGATAAACTCGGTGATGCACAAAACCACACCGATTGCTATCATTATAAAAGGGCTGATCACGCCTTATCCTTAGCTAGGAAATTTTTCAAAACGCTAAGTGAACCAATAAGCTCAGTCGCCTCATAAGGGACTAAAATTTTATCTTTTGAGCTATTTTTAGCTAGCTCGCTAAATGCCCCGACTCTATCGCGAGCGAGCAAAAATTCTGCTGCATTTGCGTTTTTGCTCATACTATCATTTATCATATCCATAGCCTCTTTTTGAGCCGTTGCGATAGCGATTTGTTCGTATTTTTTCGCATCAGCCATACGCTCTATAGCCTCCGCTTGAAGTACTTTTTCTTGTTTTAGTGCTTCGGCATTGCGTATTAGTGCCTCTTTTTCAGCCAAGGCTTTTAGCTCGATCGCACGTTTTTCACGCTCAGCTTTCATCTGCATATTCATCGCCTCTTCGATGCCAAGTGGGACAGAAATTTCAGAAATTTCTACACGCATGATCTTTACGCCCCAGTTACCAGCAGCGTCGCCAAGAGCCACTTGAAGTGCGGCATTTAGGCGGTCACGTGAGCTTAGTGTATCATCAAGATTCATCGCACCTATCTCGCCACGAAGCGTAGTCATGGCTAAATTTGCAATGGCACGCTTGTAGTTATCGACATTATAAACCGCCATTTTCGCGTCAAAGACCTTCAAAAAGACGATACCATCGACGCTTATGTTTACGTTATCTTTTGTGATGACTTGCTGTTTTGTGATATCAACAAGCTGCTCTTTTACGGTGATGATCGCTCTTATCTGATCGACAAATGGGATAATTATGTGAAATCCGCCATCAAGCACTTTGTGAAATTTGCCAAGTCGCTCGATGAGTAGATTATCAGCTTGTGAGACGATCTTGATACCAGCCTTTAAAAATAAGAACGCAAAGATAACCAGAACTACGACTAAAACGCCAAATGCTTCGATTTGCATTTTTACTCCTTTAATTTATAATTTGTTATTTTCTTAAGTATTATAATACATTTTAAATTTTATTTTCAAAAAGGATTAGCATGAAAAATTTTATATTTGCACTAAGTGTGGCTCTACTTTTGGCAGGTTGTGCCTCATCTAGCCAAAACGCAAACGTCCCACAAGGCAAATGTGAAGTAAAAAGTAGCTGTGAAGCTCCGATTAACAGCATCGAGGGCACTTATAAAGCATTTTTACCTTGCGCTAGCTGCATGGGTGTTGATTCACGCTTAACATTAAAAAAAGATGGCACATTTGAAAGCGTGATGGACTATAAGTCAAAAGACAACTACAAAGCCGTTAGCAAAGGCAAATACTCAATCGAAAATGGTGTGATAACAACGATTGATGAGTATAAAGAAAAGAGCTTTTATAAAATAGAAGGCGAGAACCTAAAAATGCTAGATATGGATCAAAAAGAGGTTACTGGCGAGCTAAAAGATAAATACATCTTTAAACGCGTAAAATAAATTTTAAAGGCAAAATGATATAATTTTGCAATTTTTAAGGAGTTGCAAATGAAATATCTTTTTGCCATACTTATCTCATTTTTCATCCTTGGTTGCGCAAAAAATGAAAATTTAGAGCCAAAACAAAACACACAAAATACAGCAAAAGAAGACAAGCCGTTAGTTCAGGCAAATACACCCAAAAAGCCAGAAAAGCTAATACTTCCAAACTCAATTTATAGTAGTTTTCACACTATTTTGCCTTGCCCAAACTGCGAAGGCATAAAAACTATCATTACGCTAAATAAAGACAAAACTTACACAAAAACAATGCTTACTATGGATAAAGAAGTAAGCTTGGTTGAAAAAAATGGCACATTTGATGTTGATGATAGTGCTATCATTTTAAAAGATGAAAATGGCAATCTTAGCTACTTTGCACCAAATAAAAACTCACTTCTTCAGCTTGATGATAAGAAAAATAAGCGAGTTGGCGTGCTAGCTCAAATTTATAATTTCGAGCCGGTAAATAAAGCTTACAAAGATAGTTTTTTTGCTAAATTTTATAAATTTAAAAACAAAGATAGTTTTTTAGATATCGTAATCGTATCAAGTAAAAAAGGTGCGAAAATAAGTTTTTATTCATCATTAAAAAATGGCTCGCCACTTTGCGAGTTTAGCTCTGAGCTACTTTACGATAAGGGAATTTTTTACCTTTTAGATGAAAAAGGCATTGCTCTAAGCATACACAGGATAAATAATGCAATTTTTCTAGTAGCAAATGATAAAATTTGTAAAAATGCTCACATAAGCGGACGATATAAGAAAGATAAAGATCAAAAAAATCTCTTTGGCAAAGGCTTTTTTGCAGAGCTGACAAACGAATCAGCAAATAGAGATGTGATAAAAATTTATGGCTCAAAAAACATAAAACGGGATAACACAAAAAAAGAAAACAGCTACATCGTAACAAACAAAAATGAAAGAATTTTTGAATACACCTTGCTAAATGGCATTATTACAAACATTGAAATTTATTCAAACGAGTTTAAAACTCCAGAAAATATCAGCCTTAAATCAAATTTCAAAGATATAAAAAATTCTCTTGTTATCTCTAAATTTAGTAGCGACAAAAACAATATCTATCTAAAAATAGATAGCCACGATATGCTAATCACACTAAAAAATCCACTTGCCAAAGATATAACAAGCCTAAACGATATCCCAGATGAAACAAAGATAGAGCAAATAACGCTAATGTGGAATCAATAAGTTGAAAGAATATCTTAAACTTTTAAAAGAAGAGAAAAATTTTCGCCTCTTAAGCATCATTCAGCTTATATGCTATTTTGGCGTATGGTTTTCGCACACAGGTATCTTTACCCTTCTTATCAAGCTTGACGCTCCTGTCTGGGCGATCACATTAAGTGCGGCGATGGCATTTATCCCAGGTGTTGTCATAGCTCCGTTTAGTGGAATTTTAGTTGATAAATTTAGCCCAAAACCAATGCTTGTCATCATGATGACAGTTGAGACGACAAGCGTTTTCATGCTTCTTTTTATAGACTCACTTGATTTTTTATGGCTACTTTTACTCATCATTTTTGTTAGAAATGGCACTGGCGGAATGTATTTTCAAGTAGAGATGAGCGTGCTGCCAAAAATTTTAAGCAAAGAAAATCTCAAACTCGCAAATGAGATCCACTCTATCATCTGGGCGGTCTCATACACTGCTGGCATGGGGCTAGCGGGAGTTTATATACACTTTTTTGGTATTAAAAGCGCCTTTTTGCTTGATGGCATACTATACATTCTTAGCTTTGGATTTTTATATTTTTTAAATTTACAAGGTCTAAAGCCGGAATTTATAGAAAAACCACTAAAAATGCTAAAAAATGGCCTTGTGTATTTAAAGGAAAACAGGCTTATCGTGCATCTTATATTTTTGCACGCCTTTGTTGGCATTACCGCTTATGACGCATTGATCGCACTTTTGGCTGATTACAAATATGCAAATTTACTCTCGACATCATTAATTATAGGACTATTAAATACTTCAAGATCCATTTCGCTTATGTTTGCTCCAGCCATACTTAGTAAATTTATAAATAAAAATACGCTTATTTTCGTATATATCGGTCAAGGCCTTGGTATCATCATATGGGCTTTATCGCTTTGGAATTTTTATCTATCGCTTATTGGCATTATCTTTGCTGGATTTTGCACATCAAGTCTTTGGAGCTACACCTATACGATGCTTCAGCAAAACTGCAAAAAAGAATTTTATGGCCGAGTGATTGCATATAATGATATGATTTTTCTTGGCTTTAGCGCTCTCATTTCATTTATCATTGGTCTGCTTTATGATATTGGACTTAGCGTTGAGATGATTGCAAGTTTTATGGGAAGCCTCTTTTTTGTAGGAGCTTTTTACTATCACGTCGTATTAAAAAGCTACAAAATAAGGTGATTGATTTTAAATTAAGTCGCCCAAGTTAAAAGGCGACTTAGTAAATTTTTATTTTTTTAGATAGTAGGTAGTTCCATTTGAAAAGCGCTTTTCATAAGCTGGAGTGTAAGGCACAAGATCAGCGTGCCCAGCGTAAAGCCTACCATCTGGCTTAAGCAATTTATGAAGCCTCTCAACGCATTTTAATCTAAAATCATCATCAAAATAGATCATCATATTTCTTGAAAGTACGATATCAAATTTTCCTAGATTAAAAATAGCATCATCAAAAACATTTAAAATTTTAAACTCACACCTTGGTAAATTTTCTTTTTTTATCTTAAATTTATCATCAACTTTTGTAAAAAATCTCTCTTTTTGAAAATCGCTTAATCTATGTAAGCTCCTCTCACTAAAAATACCATTTTGACAGCTTGCTATGGCTTCTGAGTTTATGTCTATACCTACGATTGAAATTTCATGCTGTTTAAATCCCATCTCATAAGCAAGCATTGCGAGCGAATATGACTCATCTCCAGTAGAGCAAGGAGCACACAAAATTCTAGCTCCTCCAAGCTCCTTTGCGTAATAGATCACATCTTTAAGTTGAGGCAACTCTCTATAAAAATAAGTCTCATTTACAGTTACTAGATTTAAAATGTCTTGTCGCAAGCTTGAGTTATATCTTATCATCGAAACAAGATCTTTAAAGCTTTTTATCTGGCGATCTCTAATAAAAATGGTAATTCGCTGCAATGTAATATCTCTTTTTGGCTCCAGATCAACTCCGCAAAGAGTTTTGATAACATTCATAAATTCATTAAAACTATCCATATCTTGTGAAGTATTTGTTTGCATTGTTTTTGTATCTTTTGCGTCATTAGTTAATAGCATTTAAAAAATCCTCCAGCTCTTTTTTTATCATAGTTAGATTTAATGATTTTAAGCTTTGATTTAGCTCTTTTGCACGTTTTGGCATACCATAAACTATCGCACTCTCTTCATTTTCAGCTATACATTTTGCTCCAGCCTTATAAAGCTTATCAAGCCCAGATGCACCATCATCTCCGATGCCAGTTAGCAAGATAGCTAAGACATTTGCACTTTTGCAAATTCCAACTCCAGATTTAAACAACACATCAACATTTGGCGTATATATAGTCTTTTCTTCTGTATTTGGTTTTGCGCTGATTGGTAGATTTGGCGACACCACTACATTTTGTTCGCAGACATATACGGTATTTTCTTTTAAAATTTTCCTCTCATTTAAAATTTCAACATCCAAGCCACACTCTTTTCCGATTTGCATAGCAAAAGAGTTTATAAACATTTTATTCATGTGCTGGGCTATCACGATGATAGCTCCATTTAGTTTTACGTTTTTTAATAACTTTTTTAAATGCCCAGGCCCGCCAGTAGACGCCCCTATTAATATTAATTTTTGTGCCACAAATAGCCTTTAAAATTTTAATTTAATATTTAGCTTACGCCACTTTTTGTATATCGTCAATATCCCCGCTACTCTTTATATGCCTTGCTAATTTTTAAGCAAATTTATAGATCATTTCTTTGTGATCTTATATAAAAAGCTAAAAATTTCAGCAACAGCTTTATATAAATTTGGTGGAATTTCTTGATCAACTTCAACCTTGCTTAAAATTTCAATAAGATCAGGATCCTCTTTGATCGGTATATCATGCTCTTTTGCAAGATCAATTATTCTATTTGCTATCTCACCAGCGCCACTAGCCAGCACTCTTGGAGCATTATCTTTAGATCTGTTGTAGCCAAGAGCTACTGCTTTTTTCTTATTTACTTGCATTAAATTTTCTTATCAAAGCCCACATCAAGGCCACCAAATTTTTTAAATCTATCATTTAGCTTTACTTTTGACAAAGTTTTGATATTAAAGTTTGAAACTATGAGTCCAAGCTTTGATATTGCTTGTTTTAATTCGCTAGAGTTTGAGAGGATTAGCTCCTTAAACTCATTTGTTTGCGTAGCTACCGAAAGATCAATATATCTTTTATCAATAAGTCCAACCATCACATTTATCTGTCCAAATTTCTTAAAATTTAGATCGATCTGAGCGTAAAATTTATCCTTTTTGCCTTGCTTAAATGTGATATTTCCACCCTCAACGCCGTCCCAAATATAAGGCATATAAGTTTGGATCCCGCCTTGAAGACTTGATATCATTTGATGCATCTCGATCTGCGAAATCATCTTATTTGCAGCATTTACGCTTTGCGGGTTTTGACTCTTTTCACTGATATTTAAAAGCGTACTTTTTATATCTTGGCTTAGTACCCTTGAAATTTCGCTGCTATTTTTAGTCGTAATGTTATTTATATCGTTTGTGGCGAGATTTAACTGCTTTAAAAGCGCCTTGCTCTCGCTTAGCTCATTTTTAGCCAAACTTGCCTTAGCGTCAGCAAGACTTAGGCTATGAGCAAGACGTCTCGCCGCGCTTTGGAGCTTATCTTGCAAGCTGCCATCCTTTGAAACATCGCTCATCTCATTAAACGCCTTTACAAGCCCTGCTTCATCGCCTATATTATTTAGCGTTTTTAGATCGTTTTTTATGCTATCAAGGATAGTTTTTAGCTCTTTGTGATTTTGGCTAAAACCAAAATTTTGATTTAGCTTTTCATTTGCTAGGCTTGCGACTTTCTCGCTTAAATTTGAGATGAAATTTTGCATTTTGCCTATTTGATTTTTTACTAGCTCGCCATTTTGATCTTTTGAAAAATTTTTATCTAAAAATTTAACCACACTATCAAGCTTATCAACATCTTTTAAAAGAGTTTTTATATTTGAGTTATCAAGGATGTTTTTTGCATCATTACTCGCTTTTTCAAGTATAGAAGCAAGTTTTGAAAAAGAATTTTGATTGTCTAATTTTTCATCATTTAGGGTTAAAATTTGATTTAGCAAATTCCCGCTTGAGAGATTTTTTATATCACTTAGTAGCTTCTGAACCGAGCTTGGAAGCTTCTCTGGACTAAGTGCATCTTTTAAATTTGCTTCAAGCATTACGCCTGAGTTTTTGATCTGATCATTTAGTGAGCCAGCTTTTAGATCGGCTATTGGTTTTAGAAATTCTTTTAGTTTTAGTGCAAGGCTCTTTATCTCAGGGCTTTCATTTTGGATTGCCTCAGTCTCTAAGCTTTTTGCAAGGTCTGATAGCTCGCCTGCTAAATTTGGAGCGATTTTCGTATCTTTTGCCTGAGATAAAATTTGTTCAGCCCTGCTAAGACTTGAAGCACTTTTTAGATCATCAAGTACTCTTGCAACGAGTTTTCCAACATTATCAAGTGTCTCTGAAATGCTCTGCTCACTAGGCGTTTGTACGCTTGGCTGATTTTTAAAAAGCGAGCCTTCATTTTTACGAACTGGCACATTTTGAGCAGTATTTTGTCCAGTTTGAACCGAAGTATTTGATATATTCAAAGAATTTCCTACGTTCATTTTTTACTTTTTATTTTTTCTATCGGCAAAATTTCCATTTTGCTCAATAGTAGCTATGCCAGCCGTTCTTGCAACGAGCCTGTCGTTATACTCTTTTCTCATATGCTGTGGTATTGTCTTTTGCGTTAGTGCAAATAAAATAAGTCCAGCAAAAAGCACCAAATAAACATAGATAAAGCCAAATGCTCCAAAAATTTTCATCGCATAGCTCATAAGAAGCGGTGAGAAAAGTGAAGCCAAAGAGTAGCTAAATAACAAAGCACGTGCGACTTGCACGCTCTTTGTCTTGTCTGTGATCTCGTCATTTGCTCTAGCTAAAGAAAGTCCATATGTGCAAAAAATTCCAGCTCCAAAAAAGAATGAAAGCAGATATTCAATCGTTAAATTTTTGCCATTTAGTAAAAACAAAACCGCACTTATTAAAGCCACACTACTACAAAGCAAAATAGCTGGCCTTCTGCCATATCTATCAGAGAAACTACCGATAAAAACTTGAGCTAAAAAGCCTCCGATCATCGCAACCGTCATAAAAAATGACGCCTCTTTTGTGCCGTATCCTTGAAGCAAAACAAAAAGGCTTGCCATCGAAAAAAAGCCGTTTATTGCTAAGCCTGCAATGAGCGCACCAACAAGAGCGAGCGGGACTATCCCAAAAATTTTTGGGATGTTTATTGGCTGACGCTCTGGGATTTGAGGCTGATTTATACGGATCAAATTTAATGGAATGCTTGAGAGCATGATAAAAGCTGCACTTATGATAAAAATTTCAAAGGTATTAAGATCAAGCGCCAAGATCAAAATACCAAGTCCAAAACTCGTGTAAAAAACGCCTTCGTAAAAGGCAATCACACGAGATCTTATTTTGTTTGGAATTTTTGCATTTAGCCAGCTTTCTAT
Organism: Campylobacter concisus; assembly: GCF_902460875.1. Taxonomy (GTDB): domain Bacteria; phylum Campylobacterota; class Campylobacteria; order Campylobacterales; family Campylobacteraceae; genus Campylobacter_A; species Campylobacter_A concisus_AA. The sequence continues at coordinate 61,276 of NZ_CABPVR010000010.1, forward strand.
AACCATCAAAAGCGCGTAGTAGCAATATCCCAAAAATGCACGCAATATCGCCCAAAATACTAAATTTTGATTTACCGCATGAAGCATAGCTGAAACTGCAAAAATGGCTGAAAAGATGGCAAATGCTCTGATGTGGCCAGTAGTTGAGATGACTCTGTGAGCTGTAATGGTGCTAATTAACGCACCTACAAAAAAGCCCGTGTTAATTAATCCAATCTCTAGCTCGCCCACTCCATTTTGCTTAAGAAGTGCGCTACAAGATGCGATGACTAGGCCATTTCCGATAAAAAGCAAACTCATGCCCAAAAATAGCGGTCCCATCGAGCGGATGATCCTAAAGCTACTTGCCATCAGTATCCTTTGCAGTATTAAATTTATTCTCCATAAGCCCAAAAACAAATGCACCAATAGGCATCGGAGCAAGCCCCACTAAAAAACCAGACACATTTAGTAAATTTTCATTTTTTAAAAAAATAAATCCAAAAAAAAGTATCGCATAAGCCACCAAGCGGTAAGGCATAAAGGCCGCTGCAAAACTCTTATCTTTAAATGAAAATTTCTGCTTTTTTAGCCTTGCTTTTTCTTCTTTTAGGCTAAATTCTTTTGTCTCATTTTGCACCAAATTTTCATCATCTTCATCGTCCTCTTCTATCTTGGCTAAAATTTCATCTCTAGCATTTTCTAGCCGAGAATTTATACGGTTTTTGTAGGCAAAAAAACTAGCCGTTAAGATGATAAGCGAGGCAAAAAATGAAATTTGTGAGCTTATAAAAAATTGATTTGATATAAATTTGCCAACCGCGCTAAGAGCCAGCCAAAGCACAAAATAGCAAATCAAAAGCCTACTAATCGTCCTCATCATCGTCTTTTGTGTAGCCTTTGTATCTGCTTTCATCTTTTAGCTCATCTAAGCTTTTTATCTGTGCTTTGTAAGCTTTATAGACATTTAAAATAGCAGCTGCGATGCCAATAGCAAAGCCTATCCAAAGAGCTGGCGTAAAATTTGTAGCCCTTTTTACAAAATACCCTAGTCCAGTGCCAAGCAAGATCGCAACTACTATTGAAACACCAAGGCTTAGCTGCTCAGCACCTGCTACGATATCTTTTATCTTAAATTTTGCCATTAGGCTTTTATCTCCAAAAACGCCTCTTTAGCTGAGCTTACCGCTAGATCGATATCTGCTTCACTCATCGCGTCGCAGACAAATCCCGTCTCAAACTGGCTAGGTGCAAGATAAATTCCACGCTTAAGCATCGCTTGGTGAAATTTAGCAAAGAGCTTTGTGTCGCTCTTTAACGCATCGTCGTAGTTTTTCACGGCATGATCTGTAAAAAAGTAGCCAAACATCGAGCCACGAACATCAGTTTGGATGGTGATACCAGCACTCTTTGCAGCCTCTTTAAAGCCAGCCATTAGTTTTAGGGCAAGCTTTTCGAGTCTAGCGTATAAATTTGGATCACTATTTATCTTTGAAATCGCCGCTATGCCAGCACTCATCGCTACTGGGTTGCCACTTAGCGTGCCTGCTTGATAGACAGCGCCATCAGGACTTAAGCAGTCCATTATCTCAGCCTTGCCACCAAATGCAGCGACGTTCATGCCTCCGCCTATAACCTTGCCAAATGTGATGAGATCAGCGTCCACCTCGTGAAATGGATATGAGCCAAGGCGTGAGGCTCTAAAACCGCTCATGACCTCATCAAGGATAAGCACAGCGCCAAATTTATCGCAAAGTGCTCTAAGCTCCTCTAAAAATTTCTTATCAGCTGGCACAAGTCCCATGTTTCCAGCGATAGGCTCAATTATGACGACGCCTATTTTGTCTTTATTATTTTCAAAGATAGCTTTTACGCTCTCGATATCGTTATAAACTGCTAGATAAGTGTTTTTCACAACGTCTTGTGGCACGCCGCTGCTTGAAGCGTTGCCGTATGTCGTTGCGCCACTTCCTGCTTTGATAAGAAGTGCGTCGCTGTGTCCGTGGTAGCAGCCTTCAAATTTTATTAGTCCATCTTTTTTGGCATACCCTCTAGCCACCCTAATCGCGCTCATGGTAGCCTCTGTGCCAGAGCTTACGAAGCGAATTTTATCTATTTGTTTAAACTCGTCACATATTAGCTTTGCTAGAGCGGTCTCTTTTGGTGACGGCGCTCCATAAGAAACGCCTTGTTTTACAGCAGAGATGATAGCTTCTTCGATATCTTTGTCGCAGTGACCAAATATGAGCGGCCCCCAGCTTTGGATAAAGTCAAGATATTTTTTACCCTCGACGTCGTATAGATAAGCGCCCTTTGCGTGATCGATCATCACAGGCTCACCACCAACACTACCAAATGCACGAACTGGTGAATTTACGCCACCTGGGATATATTTTTTGGCTTCGCTAAATGCCTCTTTATTTGTCATTTTTTATCCTTTTGATTTTGTGTTTTTAAATTTGTCTTTTGATTATCTTTTGGGTTTGTAGCTGGTTTTGCTGGCGACTTTGGTGCTTGCGTAGTAGCGGTTTTTGCTGACTCAGCTGGCTTAGCTGTGGTAGTTTTAGATGGTTCTGCTGGTTTTGTAGCAGGGGCGGCTTTGGCAGATTGCTCTGGCTGTTTTTGCGTCGTATCAGTGGAAACTGGCTTGGTTAAATTTTGCGCTTTTGCCGCCTTTGCAGGAGTTTTCATTTTATTTGTGATGTACTCATAAAGGATGGTTGTCTCCTCATCTGTCAAAAAATAACTTGGCATGACACCTTTTGGCTTAGTTAAAGCGGCTTTAAAGCTCTCAAAATCTATATCATTTATCTTTGGTGCTCTAAGCTCATCATCAACCGTTTTGTTTGCTTTTTTGTCAAAGTGCTTGTATTTAGAGATTAGACTGCCCTCACCCTTTGCGCCGTGACATTTGTCGCATCCTATGCCACGTGGATTTAGGTATAGCATCTTGGCGTACTCAGTCTTTGTGATAAAATCAGCACCAAAAATCGCTATACAAAAAAGCAAAATCAAAAAAATAGACCGCATAAACCTCTCTTTTAAAAATTTAATTTAATTTTAGGTATGATACCACCCTTGTGATTAAAAAAGCTTTTAAATAAGGATCCAATATGAAAATTTTAGACGGCAAAGCCGTATCTTTAAAGGTCAAAGAAAGCGTAAAAGTAAGAGCTGAAGAACTAAAAAAATTTGGCGTAGAGCCTACATTGGCTGTTATCCTAGTGGGAGAAGATAAAGCATCTCAAACATACGTTAGAGCCAAAGAAAAAGCCTGCAACGAATACGGCATAAAAAGCGTAGCTCACCGCCTAAGAGAAAATACAACCCAAGCAGAGCTTCTAGCACTTATAAATGTACTAAATTTAGACGATAGCATCCACGGCATCTTAGTGCAGCTACCACTTCCAAAACATATAGATACGAATACCATTTTGGCAACGATCGATCCAGCAAAAGACGTAGATGGCTTTCACGCTGTAAATGTTGGCAAACTTGTTAGTGGATTAGGTGGCTTTGTGCCTTGCACACCGCTTGGAGTTATGGAAATTTTAAAAGAGTATGGCATAGAAGTAGCTGGGCTAAATGCAGTAGTGATCGGTAGAAGCAACATTGTTGGCAAGCCTATGGCAAATTTACTTCTAAACGCTTCAGCAACCGTTACCGTGACACATAGCAAGACTAAAAATTTAAAAGAAGTTTGCAAAAATGCTGACCTCATCGTCGCAGCCATTGGTAAGCCATTTTTCTTAAAGGCTGATATGGTAAAAGATGGCGCAGTAGTCGTTGATGTGGGTATAAACAGACTTGATGATGGCAGACTTGTAGGCGATGTGGACTTTGATGAAGTCGCACCAAAATGCTCATACATCACGCCTGTTCCTGGGGGCGTTGGTCCGATGACCATAGCCATGCTTTTAAATAACACCATCCTTGCAACCCAAGCTAAGATAGCTAGCCATAAAAGAGCGTAATAATGAAAAAATTTTTTACTAAATTTTATGACTTTTGCTCGAGCTGGACAGGCACGGTCATCATTGTACTTTTTGTTATATTTTTCATAGCCCAAGCCTTTGTTATCCCGTCTGGTTCGATGAAAAATACGCTTTTGGTTGGTGATTTTTTATTCGCCAAAAAATTTGTTTATGGTATACCAACACCAAGAATTCCATGGCTTGAGATAAAAATTTTACCCGAACTAAATGACAATGGGCATCTTATAACAGGTGATGGTCCAGCAAGAGGCGATATAGTCGTCTTTCGTTATCCAAAAGATGAAAAGACCCACTTTGTAAAACGCTGCTTTGCCACAAGCGAAGATGAGATAGTATTTACCGAAAAAGCCTTGTATTTGCGTCCAAAAGAGGGAGATGATTTTATAAAGGCAAACTGCCGTGAAAATTTAAATGGTAAAGAGAGTAAATTTGGCTACTCATGTAGCGATATAACCGAGCTTGATGGTAAGCTTTTCATAAAAGAGCCATATAGGTTTAGCGGCATTCACTATGACGAAAATGTAAATTTATTTGAGCAGATGATTTTCATGCTAAATACAAACAAAGATAGTGTTTTTATGAAGCCAGTGATAATTGGCTCACTACCGCAAAATCCAAATTTTAACCTTAATGCATTTTATGTAAAAGTGCCAAAGGATGAGTATTTTATGATAGGTGACAACCGCGACCACTCAAATGATAGCCGTTTTTGGGGAAGCGTGGCTTACAAAGACATAGTCGGACAGCCTTGGTTTATATATTTTAGCTGGGACAAGAACTACAATGTGCGCTGGGAGCGTATCGGACGCTTTGTAGATACGATAGAAAACGATGAGTTTTTTACAAAACAAGCTCTAAAAGAAGGCGAAGTAGATGGGCTTCATTGATAACATAGACATAGTCAAAGTCGCCGCTATCGTCATCTCTTTAATAATCGCTATCGTCGGCCACGAGATCGCTCACGGATATGTCGCTTATAAATTTGGCGACAACACTGCAAAAAGCCTTGGCAGGCTTAGCATAAATCCAATAAAACACATTGACCCAGTTGGCACTATCATCGTGCCACTGGTGCTTTATCTAAGCACTGGTATGATGTTTGGCTGGGCAAAACCAGTGCCTGTAAATACCTACACAGTAGTGCGAAATGGCGGATATAAAGCAGCTATCTACGTAAGTCTAGCTGGCATTTGCTACAACATCATCTTAGGCATCTTATCGCTTTTTGTGCTAAAGGCTTTATTAAATATAGAAACCTTTGAAATTTTACTTCAGTTTTTATTTACGCTTGCGCTTTTAAATTTGATGTTAGCCATCTTTAACCTCTATCCGATCCCACCACTTGATGGCTTTCACGCAGTTCAGTACGCACTTAGAAATTTTGGCTTTCATGCACTGGCTGAAAAGCTAGAGGGCATCTCGCGATATGGCTTTGTCATCCTTATCATCATCCTCGTCTCGCCTTTAAAAGATACTATCTTTTATCCGACAAGATACGTTTTAGATATCGCAAGTACCTTTATAAATGGCTAAATTTAGAGCAAATTTGCTCTAAATTTTTGGCTTTGTGATCTTATAAGAGTACTCTCTTTTAAATTCCTCTTTTGGCGCAAGGCTAAATTTAAGCTCCACCTTGCCATCTTTGCTGATATCTTTTTTGTCAAAGCCCTTTACTTCGACCTTTACCGCCTCATCAGCAGATACTGGCACGCGCTCCACCAAAGTGACATCAACGCTCTTACTTGAGTTATTTTTGACACTTATCTCATAGCCCTCTTCGCTTATGCGCTCCTTGCCAAGAAGCGAACTCTTTTTAAATTTATTTAAGCGCTCTTTTTTAAGTTCGATTAGCTCGTTTTGTCCTAAAAATAGCTGAGAGGGCTCATCTTTAGCTTTCATCTCAAACTCACTAGGACTACCAACACTCACGCCATTAACATAAAACTGCGTTTTAGCTGGAGTTAGATCATCATTTAGCTTAAAACTAGCTACGTTATATGCCTTTAGCGAGCCGTAAAAATCAGCAAAAACACTAAAATTTGCATCCATTTTTTGTGTGTCATAAGTTATATATTTGCTCTCACCTTTTGCTAAATTTATCCCATCTATCTTCCAAATTTTGGCAAACTCATTCTCATCTCTTTGCACACGCATATCAGCGACCTCAGCAGCGACTTTCGCAGCTCTTAGCATATTTTTTGAAGTGCCGTAACCATCAGCCTCCGCCTCGCTCTCCTCGCACCAAGGGTAAAACTTGCTTGGAGCAAGCGCCTTTTGATATCTGGTCGGATAGATGGCGAGCTTTAAATTTTTAACTTCACTTGCAAAAGGATTAGTGAGCAAAATTTCTTGTTTTATCAAGATATTTTTGTTTTTTGTGTCTGCATAAATTTCATTTAGCGTCTTTGGGGCCTCATCATCCATGTATGATAGCGTCGCCTCTTTTGGGTCGCAAGCAAATTTCATATCAAGCTGCAAAAATCCAGCCATCTCGCTCTTTGGCTCATTTTCTTTAAGCGCTTCAAGCTCGCTTTTAGCAGCTGAAATTTTCTCGATATTTTCTAGGCTAAATTTATAAAACTCCTCAGCTCTTTTTGTCACATCGTTACTTTTATTTTCTCCTATCAAAGCTTGCTCTATAAACCTACCTCTTGCATTTAGCGCCTCAAGCTTATTGTTTAAATTTGCAACTTCTTGCTTCCATTTTATGTAACTTGGGCTATTTTCTTCGCTGATCTCTTTTAGATAAGCATTCGCGTCACAATCCCCATTTATAGTGATGTTCTCACTCTGCACACCCTCTGGCACAAAGGCGCTAAAAGAGCTATTTGCGTCGCTAAATTTTTGAGTGATGATGGTTTGATCTGTGTAGATCTCTATTAGATTTTCATTTGCAAAGGCTAGCGTAGAAGCCGCTAAAAAGAGCGCTTTTTTCACATTTTCTCCTTTAAATTTTTGGTAAATTATAGCTTCATTTTGGCTGAGAGTAAAATTTTATTTTAATGCAACTTTGACTATAATCAACAAAAAATTTAACGGACTTTTCATGAAGATAGACAAAGTTTTCTTAGCTAGCGATCACGCTGGTTTTGAGCTAAAAAACGAGCTTAAAGAGGCTATTAAAGGGCTTGGATACGAAGTAGTTGATCTTGGCACAAACGATAAAAATAGCGTTGATTACCCTGATTATGCGCATTTGCTAGCGAGCAAGCTTGAGCCTAACTGCTACGGCGTGCTAGTTTGTGGCACAGGCATAGGCATATCAATAGCCGCAAACAGGCACGAAAACGTAAGGTGTGCCCTTTGCCATGACGAATTTACCGCTAGACTTGCCAGAGAGCACAACGACGCAAACGTGATCGCTTTTGGCGCAAGAGTTATCGGCGCTGGCGTGGCTATCTCGGCGGTTGAAGCCTTTTTAAAGACTGAGTTTGCAGGCGGCAGACACGAAAGAAGAGTCAAAAAAATAGAGCTTGAGGCAGGCAAATGATAGGCGAGTGGATCGTTTTTACCGCTCTTGTTTGTGCTGCGATCTACCTAACCGTCATGGTTTTTTACTTCAAAACGCTTCTAAAAAAAGAGCGTGCTACAAAAGATTTTATGAAAAATAACCTCCAAGACACCGAGGTCGTCATAAGAAAATTTCAGATCCAACTCCAAAGAAGTCTAGGCAACATCGACATCTTGACTGACGAGCTAAACAAAACCAAAAACGACGTAACCTCACTTCGCACAAGAAACTCCCAGTACCGCTTAGAAAACGACAAGCTAAGACAACGCATCCGTGAGCTTGAAGGCAAGATCGAAGCGCTATTATAACCTCAAATTTAAGGAAATTTATGAAAATTTTAGATCAAAAAGGCAAAGAATTTTTACTAAACTCTATTCGCTGCATAAACGACTTTCCAAAGCCTGGCATAGTCTTTCGCGACATCACGACGCTGCTAAATAACAAAGAGGCATTTAACTTTTTGATAGATCATTTGGCTGATAGATATGATGGTGCTAGCATCGACTACATCGCTGGTATCGAGTCACGTGGCTTCATCTTTGGTGCAGCGCTCGCGGCAAGACTTAGGCTGCCTTTTGTGCCTATTCGCAAGCCAAAAAAACTGCCATATATCACGCTTTCTCAAAAATATAGCCTAGAGTATGGCGTGGACGAGGTGCAAATTCACATCGATGCCTTTGGCGAAAAAGCAGGCGCAAGAGTGCTTTTGATGGACGATCTCATAGCCACTGGAGGCACTGCAAAAGCATCAGTTGAGCTTATCAATCAAACTAACGCAACCTGCGTAGAAGCGTGCTTTCTCATAGATCTAGTCGATCTAAAAGGTAGCGAAAAGCTAAAGTCGCTTACTAAAATTTACAGCGTTTTAGAGGTTTAGAATGGAAGAGTTTTTTATAGAACTGCTTAAAGAGTACGGCTACATCATACTTTTTGTCTGGTGTATCATGGAGGGCGAGATGGCCTTAATAATGGCCGGAATTCTCGCTCACACCACGCACATGCACATCGCGCTTGCTATCTTTGTGGCTGGACTTGGAGGCTTTGTGGGAGATCAAATTTACTTCTACCTTGGCCGTTACAATAAAAAATACATCGCAAAAAGGCTTCACACGCAGCGAAGAAAATTTGCAGTGGCGCACATAATGCTGAAAAAATACGGCTGGCCGATCATCTTTTTGCAACGCTATATGTATGGCTTTCGTGTCATCATACCGCTTTGCATAGGACTTACCGGCTATGATGCTAAAAAATATGCCTTTATAAATTTGATCAGCGCTTGGTGCTGGGCGGCGATCACCACCATACCTGCTTGGATACTTGGCGAGCATATATTAGTGCTGCTTCAAAAAGCAAAAGAGCACTGGTATGTCGCTATCCCAGTGGTTGCCATATTTATGGGGCTTTTGATATATACATTTAAGCGCATCGAAAATAAAATTTTAAACGAAAGGAGAGATAGAAGACATGCAGTTTCAAATAGTTGATAAAAAATTAAAAGATATAAAAGCTGATATTGAACTAATTTTCGTAATAGATAAGGACTTAAAACATAAATTTATAGGCGATAAAGAGGCTATTAAATTTAACAATTACAAAGGCGATAGCGTCCTCATCCTAAGCGAAGCAAAAAGGGCTTACGTGCCACTTTCTAAGCTTGATCTTGACGAGCTTAGAGTTGCAGCTGCTAAAGCTTATAACGCGTTAAAATCGCTAAACATCAAGAGTGTAAAGCTAGCTTCATATGTAGCTGGTTGTCAAAAACTAAGCTTTGAGGCGCTAGCTGAGGGTTTTTTGCTTGGAAGCTACGAATTTAACAAGTATAAAGAGAAAAAAGAGAAATACACCCTAAAAGAGATCATCTTTTCTACTGAAGAATTTGCTGGCAAAAAGATCGATCTAAAGGCGGCAAACGAGGGCTTTAAAGAGGCGGAGATAATAGCAAGTGCTACAAATTTCACAAAAGATATCGTAAATGAAATCCCAGAAATTTACACACCACAAAAGATGGCGCAGGACGCTTTAAATTTAGCCAAAAACATCGCGAGCATAAAGTGCGAGGTCTATGACGAGAAATTTCTAGCTAAAGAGGATATGAACGCATTTTTGGCGGTAAATCGTGCAAGCGTGCATAAGCCAAGGCTCATCCACCTAACATACAAGCCTAAAAAGTCTAAAAAACGCATCATCTTTGTTGGCAAAGGGCTAACATACGATAGTGGCGGACTTAGCTTAAAACCTGCTGATTATATGCTCACTATGAAATCAGACAAAAGCGGTGCAGCAGCAGCTCTTGGCATCATAAAAGGTGCAGCGGAGCTAAATTTACCATTTGAAATTCACGCCATTTTAGGCGCCACTGAAAATATGATCGGAGGCAACGCTTATAAGCCTGATGACGTGCTAATTTCAAGAAGTGGCGTTAGCATAGAGGTTAGAAACACCGATGCAGAGGGACGTTTGGTGCTGGCTGATTGCCTAAGCTACGCACAGGACTTTAAGCCAGACATCTTAATCGATATGGCAACCTTAACTGGCGCTTGCGTCGTGGGACTTGGCGAATACACAACAGGCATCATGGGCAATAGTGAGAGTCTAAAAAGCGAGTTTAAAAATAAGATAAAAGATAGCGGCGAACTAGCGACTACACTTGATTTTAACCCTTATCTTAGCGAGCTTATTAAAAGCCAGATCGCAGACGTTAGCAACTGCGCCTCAAGCAGATATGGCGGCGCGATCACAGCTGGCATGTTTTTAGATAAATTTATTAAAGATGAGTATAAAGATAAGTGGCTACACCTTGATATCGCTGGTCCAGCATACCGCGAAAAGGCTTGGGGATACAATCAAGCAGGTGCGAGTGGAGCGGGCGTTAGGATGAATTTATACTTTTTACAAGCACTTAGCAAGGAGAATTGATGGGACTTTCAGTTGGAATAGTAGGCCTACCAAATGTGGGCAAATCAACGACATTTAACGCACTTACAAAGGCGCAAAATGCCGAGAGTGCGAACTATCCGTTTTGCACTATCGAGCCAAACAAAGCCATCGTACCAGTGCCTGATAAACGCCTAAACGAGCTTGCAAAGATAGTTAGTCCTAATAAAATTCAGTATTCAACCATCGAATTCGTAGATATCGCAGGCCTTGTAAAAGGGGCTAGCTCAGGCGAAGGACTTGGCAATAAATTTTTATCAAACATCAGAGAAACCGAGCTTATTTTGCACATAGTTCGCTGCTTTGAGGACGAAAACATCACTCACGTCGAGGGTAGCGTCGATCCAGTAAGAGACATAGAGATCATCCAAACCGAGCTGATACTAGCCGACATCGAACAACTAAATAAAAAGATAGAAAAGCTCACAAGAGAGGCGAAAGCAAACGCAAAAGGCGCAAAAGAGGCGCTTGAGATAGCAAATTTACTTTTGGCTCACCTAAATGGTGGCAAAAGCGCAAGCAGCTTCGAGCAAAGAGATAGCGAGGCGTTTTTGGCGCTCAACAAAGAGCTAAGGCTTCTAAGTGCTAAAGAGGTAGTTTATGGCGCAAATGTCGATGAAGAGGGGCTTAGCGAAGATAATAAATTTGTAAAAGCACTAAAAGAGTACGCTAAAGCTTCAAACCACGAGGTGATCAAGCTTTGCGCCAAGGTCGAAGAGGAGCTAATAGGTCTAAGCGATGAGGAGGCGCACGAGTTTTTGGCATCTCTTGGCACGAGTGAGAGCGGACTTGAGAAGATCATCAAAACGTCTTTTGCTAAGCTAAATTTGATAAGTTATTTCACCGCTGGCGTCGTGGAAGTAAGGGCTTGGACGATCACAAATGGCTGGAAAGCACCGAAAGCAGCAAGCGTCATTCACAACGACTTTGAGAGGGGCTTTATTAGAGCTGAAGTGATAAGCTATGACGACTATATCGCACATGGCGGCGAAAACGGAGCCAAAGAGGCTGGCAAGATGAGACTTGAGGGCAAAGACTACATCGTACAAGATGGCGATGTTATGCACTTTAGGTTTAATGTTTAAATTTAGCCCTCTTTTGGGCTAAATAGTCAAAAAATTTTTAATCCTTGGGCTGTATAAAGTAAATTAAAACTTCCTT
>NZ_CABPVR010000010.1:73627-106027 GCF_902460875.1 Campylobacter concisus
TATATTTTATCAGTGAGCAAGAAACTAGAGTCCATTAATAAAGAAATTTTTACATCGACTGCGGCTTTAAAAATAGAAACGAATAATAGCAAAAAGCAAGTATTTATAGACACGATAGAAAAAAATGCAAATATCATGACTTCGCTTTATAACAATGCTAAAAATATCTCAAATGTTAAAAAATATAGCGAATGCAATAAAACTGAGATATTTGATCCTCAAAAAAGCTTTGAAGAAATTTTGCAAGCAAATATCGTCTATTCACAAAGCAAAAAGATAAATTTTATAAGCTACCTTGATCCAAGCCTTACAAATGAACTAGAAGGAAATCTAAATTCATTAAAAACCGCATTTAACTCTATCTTTTTGGCGTCTTTATCAATGTCTTTAAGACATCAAAGTATTATCATCACTATCAAAAAAGTTCAAAAAGACTTTGATAGAAGCGGACTTTGTTCTGTAAGCTTTAGCATAAAAAATAGTTCAGCTGCCATGAGCGAAAAGCAAATTTCAGATATATTTTCAGATGATGAGAATAGCTTAAATAATGATGAGAGCGAGTTTTATCTAAAAATCGCTCAAATTTATTTAAAAAATTTAGAAAGCAAACTGGAGATTAACTCGTTTCCAAGTATTGGCAATGAGTTTAAATTTGTAGTCATTTTTAAAACAACATCAAACTATAAAGACTTTGATATAAAATGCAATCATAAATTAGCATTCTTGCAAGACGTAAATGTCGCTTACAACGAAGCTTTTGAGCAGACTACAAAAGACCTTGGGCTCAAAGTGGATATACTAACAAGCACTAGTCCATCTATTACAAAAAATTATGATGCTATATTTTTAAGAAACACCAATAAGCAAGGCCAAGATATTAAAAATCCGCTCATTTTAAAAGATCCGCTAACTCCATTAAGCATCACAAGGCTACTTTGCTTAGGCGAAGCTAATATTATTAATAAAGTTTTAAACGATAAACCAAAAATTTTAATCTGCGATACTAACGAAATTTACATAGATATAACAGCAAGTGGTTTTAGTAAATTTAACTGCGAAGTTGTGGGAGTTTGTAATAAAAAAGATCTAAAACAAGCCATAAAGCAAGGCGATTTTGACCTTATATTTGTTGGCTCGAAATTTTTCGAAGCTGAAAAAAATAGCCTTCAAAAAAATCTTGATCTTATAAAAGTAGCTATACAAAATGCGAAAATTCCAATTATACTAATGCTTTCAAATACTTCAAATATAGATGGAGAGAGCGTCAAAGAATACTTCAATGCCTATATAAAAACGCCAATAAATAGCGACGAACTGGCTCAAATTTTTAGAAAATTTTTGCCAAATTTTGGCGAGATTGCAATAGACGAAAGCTATCTGGCAAAAAGCGAAAATATTATTTTATTTAAGAAATCGCCAATGGAAAATAAAATATTTAGCTCAGCTTTAGGAGAATTTTACAACACACTTGAAACCACAAATAGCTTTGATGAGCTACTAACAAAGATAAAAACCAAAACTTACGGCATCGTTCTTGTAGATGAAAATGTAAAAGACTTCAACTACAAAGAGTTAGCAAGAGTTGTTGATAAGATAAGACAAAGCCAAAAGGTTGATACAAGAGTGCTGATATTTGGCGCACAAGAAAGAAGTGAATTTCCTTTTGTAAAAGTGCTAGCTAAAAATATCACAAAAGCAGAGCTTTCAGCTACCGTAAGGGAACAAATCGATTCTATGGGCACTAGCTACGCTAAAAGCTCTTATGAATTTATTAAGTTTAACGCCTAAAACTCTTTTGCGTTATTTTTAAATACATTTAGCACGCTTGCTCGCTTATGACAAATTTCGGCGTATTCTCTTTCGCTCTTTGAGTCATAAACTATACCAGCTCCAGCCCCCACAAATACATCACTAAAGCCATTTTCACTTGGCACAAATATGGCTGATCGAATAAGAATAGCAACCTGAGCATCGCCATTAAAATGTAAAAATCCAATGCCGCCGCCATAGATATTTCGCTCAGAAATTTCAAGCTCATTGATTATCTGCATAGCTCTTATTTTTGGGGCTCCGCTTAGTGTGCCAGCCGGAAAGATACTAGCTAAGACATCAAAAAGATCAAGCCCTTTGGCGCACTTGCCATAGACATCGCTTACGATATGAATTACTTTTTCATACTTTTGGATATGCATAGCATTTTTTACGGATACACTTTTTGGCTCTGAAACCCTGCCGATGTCATTTCTAGCAAGATCGATTAGCATTTTGTGTTCAGCCAGCTCCTTTTCGTCACTTAAAAGCTCATTTTCAAGTGCCGTATCTGCATTTGCATCGCTTCCTCTAGGCCTTGTGCCCGCAATTGGTGCCACAAAAATTTGCTCACTTTTCATCTCAAAAACAAGCTCTGGCGAAGAACCAACCACATCGCCATAAGGTGTAGGAAAATGAAACATATATGGGCTTGGATTTGTAAGTGAGAGCTTTTTATAAAATTCCAAACTGCTCATATTAGTTGAAATTTCAAGCAACTCACCAAGCACCACCTGAAAGACATCGCCGCTTCTTATATACTCTTTTGCTAACTCAACCATATCCTCAAAGTGTTTCTTTTCTTTACCAAGATCAGTTTTTATACTAAATTTACTCTGTTCTTTGCTTTTGTTTTCAACTTTCACATCAAGCAAAAAGTCATAATATTTATTCTTATCTCCATAAAATGTATAAATTTTACTCATCTTATCAAAGTGTAGATAGGCCTTTGCATCGGCATAGATAAATTTTGGAAATTCATACTTTTTGGCTTTCTCTTCTCCGATATATTCAAAATATCTCACACCGTCATAAGCAAAAACACCAAAGAGACCTGCAAATGGAGCTAAAGATTTATTACGATTTGTATCAAAATAACTTCTAAGCCCATAAAAGTCCATATCCTTTTCATCGATGTATTCGCAATCAATGCCTATAATCGTTTGCGTCTTATCCTCGGCTAGGTAGCTATTTTTAAATTTTTCTTTAATCACTTCATAATAAAACAGTGGTTGTTCTAAGAGCATTTTTTTCCTTTAAATTTTTGATGATTATAAAAAAAGTTCGCTTTTAGTTTTTAAAATTTTTATCAAATTTCTAAATTTATGCCCAAATTTCACCTTTTTACTATTTTTTTAACACCGCTTGGCTAAAATTTGGCACTCATAAAAGGAAATTTATGCTTTTTGTTGAACTTTTTATAATTGGTATCGGTGTTGGATACATCGCTGGCTTTTTTGGCATCGGTGGTGGCACAGTCGTCGTTCCTATAATGGTCGCCTTTGGATATGACATAAAAACCGCTATTGGCATAAGCGTTATGCAGATGATCTTTAGCGCGACTTTTGGCTCGTATCTAAACTACAAAGCTGGACTTTTAAAGCTAAATCGTGGCGTATTTTTAGGTCTTGGAGGATTGGTCGGAGCTAGCTTTAGTGGCATAATCGTATCTCACACGCCCGAGCTCTTACTCGAACTACTCTTGCTTGCAACTTTTATCTTTTCACTCATAAAACTATACTTCACACCAAATAGCGACGGTACAAATGCGAACAACTCCGTATTTTTACTATTTCTAGTTGGTTTTTGTATAGGTGCACTTGCCATTAGTATAGGCATAGGCGGTGGGGTTTTTATAGCTCCTATTTTAGTTGGCTTTTTGCGCTATGATATGAAAAAAGCCGTTTCAATGGGAGTGTTTTTTGTGATGTTCGCAGCCATTTCAGGCTTTATCTCACTATCTTTAAACGGCCACATCTCTTATTTACAGGGTACATTCCTAGGGCTTGGCTCGCTAATAGGCGCATACTTTGGCACCAAAAAGACACAAGCTATAGATAAAAAAGCACTTAAAAAGTGGTTTTTACTCTTTTACATAGCAATGATAATTCTGATCTTAAAAGATATGATATTTGGCTAAATCAAAAATTTAAGGCTAGGCTAGCTAGTCTTAAATTTCTTCAAAAAAATAGGCTTCGCTTAATTTAAAAGCAAGCTTATCTAGCTCGTCTTTACTTAAATTTACGCTCTTTGCGATATCTTTTAAACTAGCTTTGCCATCAAATTTTAAAGCTGCCTTGATCTCTTCATGGTTTAAATTTAACTTGCCATTTAGCTCATTTGCCAAAGATATGACTGGCGAGCTAGCCTCCAGAAAATACCCAAGATAGGCCGCAGCTCTAGGCTTTAGCCTAGTTTTTTTAGGCTCATAAGCAAGTGCAGCAAGCTTTGAAGATGAAATTTTGGTGTTTTGATCATTTAAAATTTCAAGTAGCCCCATAAATGCTTCGCCTTCGCTCTCACCAAGTGCCGCCTTTACTTCACTTAAATTTAAGCTTTGTGGATAGCTTTTGCTTAAAATTTCTTGCGTTTTTGTCCTTGGCTGCTCGCTAAAATATGAAAAATAAATTCTATCGAGCTCGCTCTCTCCAAGTACCGCATCAAAGTCCTCAGCACCGCCAAGCCTCTCCTTGTGAGCGATGAGGCTTTTTCTAAATGATCTATTAAATAAAAAATCGTTTAGTTGCTCTTTTTTGATGCGAGAGTTGTAATTTTGCTCGATATGTGCGTCAAAGCGGTAAATTCCAGTTGAGCTTGCAAAGATATCATTTAGCGAAGCGTCTATGACGTAGCAAAGTCCATGCTTATCGATATGTTTAGCAAATTTATGAAAGTAAGTTGGCTCATTGCTAGCCTCCAAAAAATCATGCAATATATAATAATCATTGCCCTTTGCGATGATGCTTTGTAAGAAATTTAGCTGTGTTAAAAGCAACTTCATGCTATCTTTGTATACGACATCGCTTTGGTTTTGTAAGCTAAATTTCAAATAATCCTGTAAAAAATTTAACTCGCTTTTTACGTGAGCAAGTGCTTCTTTGCTGTCGTTGCCTGAGCTAACAAAAAGCATAAAATCTCTTAAAATATCAAGGCTCTTCCAGCCAGGATAGGTATTATACGAAACATAAGCGATACCATCCTTGCTAAGTAGTGCCTTAATCGTGGCAAGCAGCGCATCTCTTACATTTGGGCTCACCCAGCTATAAACGCCGTGGGCAATGATGTAGTCAAATTCCCCAAGCTCTTTTATATCGCTTTCGTTCATGTGCAAAAAATTTCGCTCAAGCAGAGTAAAATTTTCTAAACCTATCTGCTTTGCCACCTTGTTACCTTCAACCACTTGATGGCTTGAGATATCGATACCAACGACTTTTGCGTTTTTATGTGAAATGGCAAATGGCAAGATATTGCCACCATATGATGAGCCAAGCTCAAGCACTCTAGCCTCTTTTAGGCTAGCTGCTTTAAGCCCCAGAAATTTAGCAACCGCTTCTATCCTAACTGGCGAGCAGTCGCTAAATGCAGCCGAGAAATAAGGAATTTCATCATAAGCTTTCTTTGTTTTATTCATCAGCTATGTTTTCTTACAAATTCTCTCATAAACTCGCCAAGTTTTTCAACGTCGCTTTGGCTAACGGCATTGTAGATAGAGGCTCTTATGCCGCCAAGATGTCTGTGGCCTTTTAGCCCTAGCATGCCCTCTTTTAGCGCTTCTTCGACAAAAACTGGCTCAAGTGCGTGATCTTTTGGTATCGTAAAGCTCACGTTCATATCTGATCTGCTTGATTTTTTGGCATGGCCTACGTAAAAGCCATTTGAGCCGTCTATAATGTCATAAAGCGTGTTTGCTTTTTTGGCATTTATCTTCTCAACCTCAGCAAGTCCGCCAAGATCTAGCAGGTGCTGCATGGTTAAATTTAGAAGATAAATTCCAAAAGTTGGCGGTGTATTGTAAAGTGAGTTTGCCTCTACGTGCGTTTTGTAGCGTAAAAACATAGGGACGTTTTGGCTGCTCACGCGATCAACTAGGTCTTTTCTTAAAATAACGATAGTCACGCCGCTTGGGCCTGCATTTTTCTGAGCGCCGCCGTAAAGCAAGCCGATACTGCTAAAATCAAGCGGTCTAGCGAAAAAGTCGCTCGAAGCATCGACAACAAGGGGCGATTTGGTCTTTGGCATAGCCTTATACTGCGTGCCGTAAATTGTATTATTTGAGCAGATGTAGGCGTAGTCGGCATCGTCACTAAATTTCACATCAGGGATGTAAGAGAAATTTTCATCCTCGCTGCTTGCAACGACATCTACATTTACGCCAAGCACTTTTGCCTCTTTGATCGCTTTGTTTGTCCAAACGCCAGTGTTTGCGTATTCAGCCCTGCCACCTTGATATAAATTCATCGGTATCATGCTAAATTGCAAGTGTGCACCACCTTGCAAAAATAAAATTTCATACTCATCGCCAATGTTATAGAGCTTTCTTATCTTCTCCATCGCGCCAAAGTGGATCTCCTCAAAGGTCTTGCTTCTGTGGCTGATCTCCATGATAGAGTAGCCCTCGCCTCTATAGTCGGTAAATTCGGCCTTTGCATGCTCTAAAACGTCTAATGGTATCGCGCTTGGACCTGCGCTAAAGTTGATTTTTCTACTCATTTTTACTCCTTGATAATTGCTTTTTTATGTGTATTTTGCGAGATAAGCTCGATCTCATCATTCAAATTTAAATCCATAAGATCGACTCTCTTGCCATCTTTTCTAACCTCGATAAGCCCCTTCGTGCTCTCAAAAAAGAGCTCTCTCATCTCATAAGCCTTCTCTAGCGAGCCAAGGGCCGAGCCAAGAAGCAAGATCTTTCTTTGCACGGCGTTTGTTAGGGCGTTTTGTTTGTTTGCTACCTCGCTAAATTTTAGCTCGATCCTAGCTTTTAGAGCATTTGATGAAAATTTAGAAAGTAGTAAATTTAGCAGATTTTGCTTCTTTGTGATCTTTAAATTTAAAGCGCTATTAAGATCATCGCTGAGCCTGTCAAGATACTGAAAAAACGCCTCTTCATCAGGCAAAAGATCAAGCATAGCTGCACTTGGCGTAAGAGATCTGCGGTCTGCTACAAAGTCGCTTATAACATAGTCGATCTCGTGTCCGATAGCACTTATAACTGGCGTTTTTGTAGCGTAAATTTCACGTGCTAAGCCCTCGTCGTTAAAGCACCAAAGATCCTCTTTACTACCACCTCCGCGAGCCAAAACGATCACATCAACGCCGTATTTATCGGCTCTTTTTAAAGCTTTTATAAGCGAGCTTGGAGCATTTTCACCTTGAGTTAAAGCGTCAAATATATAAATTTCGCTTAATTTCCAACGACTCGTCACGACCTTTAACATATCCTGAAGCGCTGCCGAAGTAGCACTTGTGACAAGGGCTATTTTTTTAGGTAAATTTGGTATCTCTTTTTTTGCGCCGATATCGAAAAGCCCCTCATTTTCGAGCTTTTCTTTAAGCTGCCTAAACGCAAGCTCAAGCTCACCCTCGCCATCAGGCAGCATCGCACTAGCCACTAGCTGATACGACCCACTTGGAGAATAAATAGTTACTTTGCCATAAATTTTTACTTTTAGTCCATCTTTTGGCAAGAATTTCACCTTTTGGTTGTTCATGCGATACATCACAGCTGAGATGCTTGACTTTTCGTCCTTTAGCGTGAAGTACCAGTGCCCAGAAGCGTGCTTAGTAAGGCGCGAAATTTCTCCGCTTACCTCGACATAGTCAAGTGTGGCTTCAAGCAGTGCCTTTGCTTTTTCGTTTAGCTCAGAAACACTAAGCATTGATTTCTCTTACCTTTTTAGCGATAAATAGTGTCGAGATATCCATGCTAAAGCCCTTGCAAAGTTCTATCTCAAAGCCAGCTTCGACTAGCTCGTCGCAAAAGCTCTTTGCGTCCAAGAAATTTTCGATCGAGCTTGGCAGATACTCGTATGCCTCTTTATTTTTTGAGATAAAGCCACCTATACTTGGCAAAATTTTACTTAGGTAAAAATCTCTTAGCGAGGTTATAAGACCCTTTTTCTGGCGTTTTGTAAACTCTAGTACGACGACATAGCCACCAGTAGCTAAAACCCTATTAAATTCTCTAAGTGCCGCCTTTCGTTCGACCACATTTCTAATGCCATAGCTTATGCTTAAAATTTGAGCCTCTCCGCTTGCAAGCGTTGTATTATCAGCATAGGCCTCTATAAATTTAAAATTTGGAAATTTCGCCCTAGCCTCTTTTAGCATACCACTTGAGGGATCGATGCCAGTAAGGCTTTTTATCTGCACGCCAAATTCTTTTGAAATTTCACTCCAAAGCCCCATCATATCGCCAGTGCCACAAGCCACGTCGACGATATTTATGCTTCTTTCTTTAAAAATTTCTAGCATATATCTGCAGGCAAATTTCCTCCAGCTCACATCCACACCAAGACTTAGCACTCTGTTTGCGACGTCATAAGTCGGAGCGATCTGGTTAAACATATCAACGATTTTTTCTTGTTTTTGCATAAATTTGCCCTTTTATATGTAGTAAATTTTTAAATTTCTTGAAATTTTGCGAGTTGCTTTTATAAATTTAAGACGCTTTTTTAGTATCTCTTCTCTACTTTTATAAATTTGCTTGTAAATTTTACTCTCGAGCCTCTCTTTGTCTGACATTTCTGGAAGCCTTTTAAGGATGCCAAGCCAGACGTCATAGTCTTGAAGATTACCAAAAATTTCTTGCATCTGCCTTAGCTTCTCTTCATACTTTTTAAGCCCTTCAAAATAAAAAATTTCACATAAAAACTCATATGTATATCTCATCTTTTTAAGCTCTATCCTAAGATCATGAAAGCTCTCATTTGGGCAGTCTTGATTAAGGCTTTTTAGCCTTTTTTGAGCTAAAACTAAGAGCATTCTGAGCTTAAATGAACCAAGGCGCGAAAGGCTTACATCAAAGAGTTTTGACTTATAAAATTCACCCTCATTTAAAAATATCTCCCACTCTTTTAAAAATGCGTAGTTTTCTTCATCGCCAAGGTAGCTTTTTACATTTTCATACTCTAAATCTAGAGCCTTTTTCACAAAATATATAGGCTCGTTTGCATGTTTTTGCTCGTTTAAAAAGCTCAAAAATACATCCAAATCTCGCTTTTTGTTTGTCGAGTTTGCAAGCATTTTAAAATTCTCACCAAAAAAAAGTGTCACTTTCTCATCAAAAACGCCGTTAAAAATTTTAAGGATCGATCTAACCTTTCTTAAATTTACGCGAAGTTCATGCAAAACTTCTTCATCTTTGTCTATCAAATACTGGCTTTTTAGCCTTTTTATTACTTTAAAAATACTAACAAAAAGGATTCTTAGCGCCTCTCCACTTTTTAGATTTGCAGCAAAATTTGGCAAAATTTCTTTTTCTTTTATAATCTTATAGGCTCTTTTGTAGTCGATTTGTTCATTTTCATTAGCATGGATGGCAAGAAATTTGTTTTTATATCTTTTGTCACAAGTTACGTCACTTAGGCAAAAATTTTCTAAAAACGGTGGTAGCTTGAAAAAGACGGCCTCATTTTCATCACTAAATTCGATTTCAAATGTATAAAGCCCGTTTAGTTCATTTTTAAAAATATCGATATTGCAAGGATTGTTATTTAGTTTAAAAATATATCTATCTTTTAAGATGATGCTACCGATGCGGTTTTTAAGAGCCTTTTTAAACTCCACCTTTTCGCAAAATTCTTCATTTTCTTCTCTGATTAGACCTTTGCCAATCTTTACAGTTTTTATAAATTTATCCTCTTCACTTCGAAAGCGGATCTCTTCATTTTGCGTTATCTTGGTATAAAACTGAGAAATTTCAAGATGCTTAAAGACTACTCCAGCTTCTTTTAAAAAATCTAGAATTTGAGAATTTTTGAGTAAAAATTTACGCTCTATCTCCAAACTCACATTTTTCTCCAAAATTTTTTGTTCATTTTAGCAAGTTAGTGCTTAAAACAATGAGAAAAATGCTAAATCTAGGCTTATTTTAAAAGTATTTTTACAAGAAGAAAGATGGAATTTATGTTGCTAAATAGCAACATAAATTTTATTTACAGTGTTTACAGCTTTTTACGCTAGCTACGATGTTTAGACGTTCTATTATATTTCCGATCTTCTTTTCTAGTGCCTCTTGGTATTTGCCAAGCTCAGCATCATCGTAGCTCACGTCCTCGACGCTTCCACAGCTTTCGCAAACTACATGAATATGTGGATATTCGTAGATGTCGTATCTAGCTTTTTGATTGACGATATTTACTTCAACTACGAGACCTTCGTCTTTTAAAGTATTTAAATTTTTATAAACTGTCGCAAGAGAAACCGATGGACTCTCTTTTAAAATTTCATCATAAAGCTCATCAATCGTTGGATGCGTGTGGCGATCAAGAATTCTTAAAACGCTAAGGCGCTGTGGCGTGACTTTTAGCCCAGATTGCTTTAATAATGATACATATTGCATAATGAAGTTCCTTGTTTTAGTTTTGCTTTATGCTAGCAAAAAAAATATTAAACGTTTCTTTATTAAATGATATTAATTATTTTCTAGTAAATTTTTAGCAATCTGCTCGGCACTTATACCAAGGTACTTTTCGACCTCAGCAGTTGAACCATGAGGGATAAATTTATCTTCATACTCAAAGCTGATGACACTTATATTTGAGATTTTATTTTCTTGTAAAAATGCACTTATTATCTCGCCAATGCCGCCCTTTTTGGCACTATCACTAAAGATATACCACTTTTTAGTGCGTTTTGCAAGACCTAGTAAAAGCTCGCTATCAAGTGGTTTTGCAAAGACAAGGTCAACTAATACCACATCAAGCTTGTCAGCTAGTAAATTTCTAACCAAATTTGCCCTGCCAACGCCGTTGCCATAGCCTAAAAATGCGATATCAGACTCTGCATCAGCTAAAATTTCACCCTTGCCAAACTCAAGTGGCTGAGCTTCAAACTCATCTCTTAAGATAAACGCTCCGCGTGGGTATCTAAAAGCGCTAACGCCCTTGTAAGAGTAGGCAAATTCCATAACATTTTTCATGCTCTCTTCGCATCTTGGAGCAAAGAGAACCATATTTGGTACAGCGTTTAAAAAGCTTATATCAAACGCACCTTGATGCGTTTCGCCATCTTCGCCCACAATGCCAGCCCTATCCATCGCAAATGTGATGTTTAAATTTAAAATAGAAGCGTCATGAATGACCTGATCATAGGCTCTTTGCATGAATGTCGAGTATATTGCAACAAATGGTTTAAACCCCTCTTTTGCCATGGCTGACATCGATGTAACTGCATGCTGCTCAGCTATCGCCACATCCCAAAAACGATCTGGAAATTCTTGTATCAAAGCGTCCATGCCAGTGCCTGTTGGCATCGCGGCCGTTACGCCAACGATGTCGCTATGCTCTCTTGCCATCTTTAAAAGCTGCTCGCTAAAGATCGCCGTGGCTGACTTGTTTGACTGTCTTTTGATAAATTCGCCACTTTTTAGATCAAATGGCCCAACTCCGTGCCAATTTTCATAACACCCCTCAGCAAATTCATATCCTTTGCCCTTTAGCGTCTGTACATGCACTATGACTGGTTTTTTCATATTTTTGGCAGTTTCAAATGTACTAAGAAGCGCTGAAAGGTCATGTCCGTCGACTGGGCCTATATACTCAAGTCCAAGCTCTTCAAAAAACATGCCAGGGGTGATGAGTCTAATGCCCTCCTCCATGCGTCTAGCCATGTAGGCTGCGGAGTCTGGCATGTAGCTTAGAAATTTCTCAACCCTACCCTTAAATTTTTGATAAAACTGACCCGCCATCATCTGACTTAGATACTTGCTAAGCGCGCCTATAGGCTTGCTTATACTCATCTCGTTGTCGTTTAGGATGATGACGCAAGGATATTTTCTATCCCCTAGCTCATTTAGCGCCTCGTACGCCATACCGCCACTTAGTGAGCCATCCCCTATGACAGCCACTGGGATACGATCTTCATTTTTAAGTTTTATCGCCTTTGCAGCACCAACTGCTAAAGATATGGACGTCGAGCTATGACCTGCTACAAAGTAGTCAAATTTGCTCTCGTTTGGCTTTGTATAGCCACTGATGCCATTAAATTTTCTAAGCGTATCAAAGCTCTCCCAGCGTCCAGTTAGTAGCTTGTGTGCGTAGCTTTGGTGGCTCACATCGTAAATAAATGGATCTTTTGTGACGTCAAAAATTTTATGCATCGCTACAATGATCTCAACTGCACCGATATTTGAGCTAAGGTGACCGCCATTTTTACTAACGGTAGCTAAAATTTTATCCCTGATGTCATGACAAAGTGCGTTTAGTTCATCAACATCTAAACTTTTAACGTCTTTATTCATTATTTACCAGCATTTTTAGTTTTTCTAGCCTTGTTTGCATAGTCGCATCGATATTGCCACCATCGCTTATAATAACCACACCGCCTTTGCTTATAGCATCATCGGCGCTTATTTTGACGTGCTCATTCTTGCTAAATTGCTCTTTTATATATTCGCTATCTTCGGGATTTACGCGAATTTCTATATTTTTGACATTACTTAGCTCTTTTATAAGCGAGCTTGCTAGATGATGAGCGATCTGATTTGAAGAGGTTGAAATTTCTTTATCGATTACTTCTTTTGCGATTTTTATAGCAGTTTGCCCAAGCTCTTCTTCGATCTTCTTTAAAAACTCATCAAATTTAACGTACTGCTCTTCAAGTTTTGCAGCTGAAGCGCTAAATCTAGCCTCAAGCTCATTTATCTTCGCTTCATTTGCTGCATTTGCTTGGGTGATACCCTCATTTTTACCATCTTCTTTTGCACGAGAAATTTCAGCCTCAAGGCGTTTAGCAAATTCGCTTTCTTGATTTTCTATTTGCATTTGAAGTTTGATGATGTTGCTACTTAGCTCATCTGTTTTTTTAAGCAACTCTTCAACAAAGCTTGACTCGCCTCCTTGCTGCACTTGTGGACTTTGGGGCTGAGAAGCAAAGTGGTTTTGTGAGTTTGTCTGCGCTTGGTGACTGGCCTGAGGAACAAAATTTTCACCCTTTTGCCCAAAATTTTGCTCGCTTAGCTCTTCACTAAGATTATTTTCCTCTATCAATACAGGAGCACTATCTGCGGCTCGCTCTCCAACTCCAAGTACCTTAAATCTGTAATTTTCTATAAAGTGAGCTGGAGAAGTCTCACTGGTTATTACGCTGCTTTTCATTCTATCATCTCATCTGCTTCGCCGACTTGGAATACACCTTGATCAGCTAGAGTTTGTACTGTCTCTACTATGCGTCTTTGAGCCTCTTCAACATCTTTTACACGCACCGCACCAAGATATTGCATCTCCTCTTTGAAGGCTTCTGCTGCACGCTGAGACATATTTGATAAAAATTTATCCTTTATGCCATCGCTTGAGCCTTTAAATGCGACCATAAGATCTTTTTTATCAACATTTTTAAGAATTTCTCTAATCGCAGTTGCGTTAAGGTTGATAATATCTTCAAAGGTAAACATAAGCTCTTTAATCGTTGTTGCAAGCTTATCATCGCTTTGTTCAATGCGTTCAATCGTGCTTTTGCTGGCTTTTTGCCCAAGTCTATTAAGCACTTCTGCCACAGCTCTTGGACCACCAACTTCGACTTTATAAGATGTAAGACTTTCAAGCTTGCCCTCAAGTACGGTTGAAACACGTTTAATTACCGATGGGCTAATATCACCAAGATTTGCCATTCTAATGACAACTTCGCTTCTTAACTCATCTGAGAAAAAGCTAAGCGTTTCAGCAGCACTTGTTGAGTCCATGTGAGCTAGTATTAGCGCTATGGTTTGAGGGTGCTCTTTTATGATAAAGTCTGCAAGCTGTTGTGGTTTTATCTTATCAAGATAGCCAAAGCTTTTTGAGTTTTCCATGCTTTTTGCAAGCTTGTCTAAAATTTTCTGAGCTGCCTCTGGACCAAATGTGCGGTAAAGAATTTCTTTTGCGTACTCTAAACCACCACTTCTCATATATTGATTTGACTGCATTAGCGCGTAAAATTCTTCTAGTACGGCACTTGCGACTTGTTTGTCTATGTTTTTTGCAGTTGCGATATAGCCTGAAATTTCAGTGATGACATCAACATCCATGTGAGAAAATATAAGAGCAGTTGCCTCTTCGCCAAGCTGAATCAGCAAAATGGCAATCTTTTCAGGCATCGATAGATCATCATAAATCATTTTTTGCTTGTCATTTAGCTTTATTGACATCAAATTTCCTTACGCATATTAAAGTCGCTGTCATTTTTTACCATATCTTGAAGCAGCATTGCTATCTCTTCATTTCTTTCTGTGATGACCGCTCTCATTTTCTCAAGTAAAACATCATATTTTAGTTCATCTTCATTAAACTCGCCACTAAGTCCTAGTTGTTCTTCGACCTTTTTGCGAGCAGCTTTAAATTTCTCAAGTGTATCTTCAGCATCTACCTCAATATCTTCAAGACCATCTTGAACTTGCTCCTCTTCTTCTTTTGTCTCTTCAAGCATCTTTTGCATAAATGGCACAATGACTTTTTTGTAGAAGATGTAGAGCAACAATACTGCAAAAATATATTTTAGTAGCGGCATAAATGGCACCACATAGTTATTCACAAAGCCATCCATCTTCTCACTAGTGCTTATATCTTTGCCGGTTTTAAACTCAAAGTTATCTAAGCTTACTTCATCGCCTCTATTTTGGTTATAGCCGATTGATTGTTTGATTAAATTTGTGATTGATTCTCTTTGCTCTTTAGAAAGTGGAGTAAATTCTATCTCACCAGTTGGCTTGCCGTTGCTATCTTTTTTACTTTGATAGAGTCCGTCTATAACGACGGCTGCACTCACTCTATTTATGCTAGCAAATTGCCCTTTGATGCTTGTTACTTTCTTTGAAATTTCGTAGTTTGTCTGCTGTGAGCTTTTGTTGTACTGCTCTTTTAAAGTGCTATCATCAAGGCCTTGAACAGGGCCAATGTTGCTAACCGCACCTGGTACGCCACCTACTTCATTTGGCGCTGAGCCTTGACGCTTTTCTTCGATATTACTTTCGCTTCTTACGACGTTATTTGGGTCATAAACTTCACTTTTTGTATCTTTTTTGTCAAAGTCAAAGTCGATATTTACTTTTGCTACTACCTTGTCTGCCCCGCCTACGATAGGAGCTAGCACATTTACGATCTTTTGCTCGTAATTATTTTCAAACTCACGTTTATAGCGTATCTGCTGAGCTATAGCGTCACTATCAAACTCACCATCTTCATCGCCAAGTGCGACACCGTCTTGATTTACTATCTTGACATTTTCTGTGCTCAAGTTTGTAACAGAGGCGGCGACTAGGTTTTTAATGCCAAAAATTTGCTTCGCATTTAGACTAACGCCTGGTTTTAGCTCAACCACGATCGAGGCCGTTGGCAGCGACTGGCGCTCGGTAAAGACGCTCTCTTTAGGGATAGCGATACGAACAGTCGCTTTTTGAATAGACGAGAGACTCTCGATCGTTCTAGCTAATTCGCCCTCAAGCGCTCTTTGAAATTTTACTCTCTGCTCGGCATCAGTCGCACCAAATTCTTGCTTATCAAAAATTTCAAAGCCAATTTTACTCTCTTTTGGTATTCCAAGAGTTGCAACAGCGATACGCTCTTTATAGACATCACTCGTTGGTACAAGGATAGTGCCTTCGTTTGCTAATTTATATTTAATTCCATCTTTATTTAGCTGATCAAGTATTAAGGCTGAATCGTTTGGACTAATGTTTTCAAAAAGGACGCTGTAGCCTGCAAAATTTTCATTTTTGCTTTTATAAAGTGTTAAAAATACCAAAAATGCCACGACTAAGACGATCGAGCTAGCTGCAACGATTTTTTGCTTTAATGAAAGCTTTTGATAAATTTGACTTATTTGATGAAGTAATGCTTTAAAATCCATATTCCTACTTTAAAATTTGCTTTAACTCTTCAAAAACTCTATCATTTTGCCAGCTAAGGCCGATGGTGATTCTCACCGCATTTAAGGCGTAGCTTTTTAGATCTCGCAAAATTATACCCTTTTTTAGCATCTTTTCGCATATCTGGCTTGATTTTGGCTCGTTAAATTTAAAAGTTATGAAATTCGTATAGCTTGGGATAAATTCTATGCCATTTTGCTTTGCAAATTCTTCATATCTCTTCATCTGCTCGAAGTTATTTTGCATGGTTTGCTGCACAAACTCATCATCATTAAGTGCTACTATCGCAGCTCTTAAGCTTGGAGTTGTGATGTTAAATGGAGCTCTTAGTTTTGAGAGAGCGCCTATGATCTCTTCATTTGCTATGCCATATCCCACGCGCATACCACCAAGCGCATAAGCTTTAGAAAATGTTCCAAGATAGATGGCATTTTTAAATTTTACCACCTCGCTTGGCTTTATCTCTTTTTTGCTATCTTTAAATTTTGCAAATTCGTTGTAAGCACAATCAAGCACAACAAGCGTGTTTTCATCAACGCTTTTTATAAATTTAAAGACCTCATCTGCGTCCAAACACTCACCCAAAGGATTGTTTGGCAAGCAAAGAAAGATGACAGAAATTTCATCTTTATGCGCATTATAAATTTCTAAAAACTCACTCAAATTATGCTCCACACTCTTTGTGCGGTAAATTTTAGCCCCAGTTTGTTTTGCATAAATTTCATACATCGCAAATGTCACGCCAGCCATCAAAACGCCACTTTGCTTATTTGCCTTTGCGTGAAGTGCGTATTCTATGATCTGGTCACTTCCAGAACCGATGATTAAATTTTTACTAGTTACGCCAAATTTTTTAGCCAGTCCTTCTTTTAGCTCAAAGTAGCTATCGTCTGGATAGAGATGTGCTTTTTTAGCAACCTCTTTTAGTGCCTCTTCTACACGTTTGCTAGTGCCAAAAGGATTTTCGTTGCTAGCTAGCTTTATCACATCTTTTGCCTCGATGCCAAACTCTCTAACCACAAGCTCAATCGGCTTTCCAGCCTCGTAATTAACTAAATCATCTAAAAAATCATTAAACTTCATTACTCTTCTCCGTTTAAATAACTCCCTAACCAGCTTATCTCAGCACCGCTCTCTTTTGCTAATTCAAAGGCATTTTGCACCTTCTCATCGTCGATATGCCCTTCAAAATCAAGATAAAACATCGATTTAAACTCGCGTTGCTTGATAGGACGTGACTCAAGTTTTGTGATATTGATGTTTTCATTTTTAAAGATAGAAAGCAGATCAGCAAGGCGTCCTGGACTATGATCAGTCTTTGCAAGGATAGAAGTTTTCGAGTTTTCAACTCTTGCGTTTTTAAAATCGCTAAGAATGAGAAATCTCGTTCTATTTGCCATATTGTCTTCAATTGTCTCATAAACTATCGGCACATTATAAATTTTAGCTGCGATCTTTGAGCAAATGGCAGCTGAGCTTCTATCCATTGATGCCATATATGCAGCTGCTGCAGTTGATTTTGCTGGAACAAATTCAATTTCATTTAGCATGTGATCTTCTAGAAATTTACGGCATTGATTATACCCTTGCGGATGTGAATAAATTCGCTTTATCTCTTTTAAATTTTCATTTATGCTAACAAAGCTGTGATGGATGTCCACATAAAGCTCAGCAACTATTTTTATATCACTAAATTTACTCAAACAATCAAGCGTAGCGCCAACAGCGCCTTCGGTATTATTTTCAATAGGCACAACGCCGTATTTTGCCTCTTTTTGAGCTAGTTTTGTAAAAACCGCCTCGATGGTCGCAAGTGGCAAATATGAACTCATCGCACCAAATCTACTCTGAGCCGCCTGATGCGTGTAAGTACCTTCAGGCCCTAGATAGACGATCTTTTGAGGCATTTCTAAATTTCTACTAACAGCAAAAATTTCAAGATAAATGGCTTCAATAGCAGCTTTGTTTAAGGCTTTGTCTTTACTTAGACTAGTTAAGCGGTTTATGATAGCTCGCTCGCGCTCAGGACGATATATAGGCGTTCCGCTAGTTTGTTTTAGCTTGCCGATTTGCTCAACTAAAATCATTCTTTCATTTAGTTTATTTAAGATAAGATCGTCGATCGCATCAATCTCTTTTCTAAGCTCATTTAGCTCTTGCATCAGCGCTCTCCAAAAATTCTCTCTCAGGTGCCACGACGTCTTCGAAGCTCTCACGTCTTCTTATCAGCCTATCTTTGCCATCAAGCACGCAAACTTCAGCGGCTCTGTTTCTTGTGTTATAGTTTGAACTCATGCTAAAACCGTAAGCTCCAGCACCTTTTACCACGATAATATCTCCGCTCTCACACTCTGGCAACTCTATATCTTTTGCCAAAAAGTCGCCACTTTCACAAACTGGACCGACCACGTCACAAGTGCCTAAATTTTTATCCTTGCCACAAACAAAAATTTCATGATAAGCACCATAAAGACTTGGCCTAATAAGATCATTCATCGCACCATCAGTGATGACAAATCTCTTTTTGCCGTTAAATTTTTCATATAAAACGCTTGCAACAAAGTAGCCAGCATTACCCACAATAAAGCGTCCTGGCTCGCATACGATAGTCACGTCTTGGCCTTTTAGTGCAGCTAAAATTCCTTGAGCATAGTCGTATAAATTTATCTCTTTTTCATCGTTATAAATGATACCGAGTCCTCCGCCAACGTCAAAGAATTTGATATCTATCTCAAGTGCTCTTAGCTCTCTTAAAAGCTCGCTAACGATATTTGCAGCATCGATTATCGGGCTAAGTGATGTTAGCTGAGAGCCGATGTGAAAGTGTATGCCAGTTGGCTCAAGAGAGTTTGAAGCTTTAGCGTGGATGTACATTCTTTTAGCTGTTTCGGAATCAACGCCAAATTTATTTTCATTTAGTCCTGTTGAGATATATGGGTGAGTTTTTGCATCGACACCTGGATTTACCCTAATGCTAATTCTTGCCTTTAAGTTTAGCCCTTTTGCGATCTTTTCAAGCCTTAAAAGTTCAGCAAAACTCTCGACATTTATGAGTAAAATTTCATTTTTTAAAGCTTCTTTTAACTCTTCATCGCTCTTGCCAACACCACTAAAAATGATCTGATATCTCTTCGCGCCTGCTAAAAGCGCTCTTTTTACTTCGCCAATGCTAACACAATCAAATCCTGCTCCAAGATCAGCTAGAAATTTTAAAACGCTTAAATTTGAGTTTGCTTTTACAGCGTAGCAAACTAGAGATTTTCTAGCGTAAAATGCATTTTTTAGCGCCTCGTAGCGCTCTTTAATGTAGTTAAAATCATAAATGTAAAGTGGGGTTTTGTATCTATTTGCAAGCTCTTTAAAATCCATGAAATAGCCTTTATTAAAATGGCTTGATTTTACAAAAAGCTTGCCAAAATTTGGCTTAACGATGCGATTTTATGAGATAAATGGCGTATACAAAAAGTAAAAGGACTGGCAAAACTATACCAATCTCTGGCAAGATCACAGAAGTTTGTGCAAATTTTGCAAGAATAAAGAGCAGCCCCCAAACGACAAGAGTTATCACAACAAAAATAAAAGTCGAAAGTGCAAGATTAAAAAATCTACCAGTTACAGGCAAATGATAGTAAAAAATGAGCAACAAAAATGGTGCAAAAAATGGTGCGATAGCAAGGTTATAAAAAGCTGTTTTTGCGCTATCAAGGCCGATACCTTCATTCTTAAATGTCTTTATAAAATTTATTGCATCTGGGATATTAAATTTTGAGTTTTCAACGCTAACAGCGCTTTCAATACTCTTTGGCTTAAAGCCCTTTAATGCATCTAAGCTCTCACTTTGTATCTTATTAAAACCAGCCTCACCAAGCTCTAAAATTTGCGGCAAAATAGTTTGATTAACATCTTTTAAAATCCACTCATTGTCTTTAAAATTAGCATGATTTGCAAATGTAGTTGAAAGTAAATTTGTGCCATTTATCTCAAAAATTCTAACATCATTTGCTATTTGATTAACAGAATTTAGCTCCTTTATGTAGATAAATTTACCTTCAAATTTTAAAAATGAATCGGTAGTGCTTTTTGAGAAAGCCGTATTTTTAGCGATGCTTTTTTGATAGTCGTGCGCATAGGCAAATGGAGTAAAATTTAAGCCAACATAAAAAATAGTTACAAAAAGTGCAATAAAAAATGGTGGAAAAATTAGACTATTTTTACTAATACCAAGCGCATAAAAGCTGATTAGCTCGTTTGACCTGACCATATTTACATGTAAAATTATTAGTGCAAAAATAAGCGAAAGTGGCAAAACGTAGCCAATAGCGTTAAGCGATGTAAGCCCAACATAAAGGAGCTGAAGGTTTGCAGATGGTGGCAAATCTTTTAAATTTGTAAGTAGATCAATGCCTACATAAAATAGTTCAAGCGCTAAAAATACGATAAGAAAAGATTTTATATAGACCCAGCCAACGTATCTGGCGTATAGTTTCATTTGATAAGACCTTTTTTTACCGTAAATTTTTGTGAAATTTCGTTGATGTCGCTCTTTAGCAGCTCACAAACCGCATTTTTTGTATAGGCTAAAATTTCATCCAAAGCCTTTTTTTCTTCATCGCTAAACTCTCCAAGGACAAAATTTTTAGCATCGCCCTCATGCCCTATGCCAACGCGCACTCTTTCGTAGTCGTTGCCTATTAGATTATCGATCGATTTTATGCCGTTATGTCCGCCGCTACTGCCGCCTTTTTTAAATTTAACCGCACCAAAACTAAGATCAAGATCGTCGTGGATGACGATGATCCTATCTGGCTTGTAAAAGTCTTTTACCGCCTTTACACTTTGACCTGAGAGGTTCATAAAAGTTGTTGGTTTTAGCAAGATAATGTCGTTAAATTTAAAAACTTCGCCTTGAAATTTAGCTGAGCTAACATCTTTGAAATTTGAGTCTTTTAGGAGGTCTATAAGCATAAAGCCTATGTTGTGTCTAGTATTTTCGTATTTGGGGCCAGGATTGCCCAGCCCCGCTATTAGTGTCACAAAAGCCCTTTTTATTTAGCTTTAATAACTCCAAGTACCGCAACACGGTCAGCGTCAATGATAGTAACGCCTTTAGGAGCTGTGATATCACGAACCAAAATCGTATCATCAATGTCAAGTTTGCTTACATCAACGTCAAATGAATTTGGTAAATTTTCAGCCGTGCATTTTACACAAAGACGTCTTTTTGATTGGATCAAAACGCCCTTGTTTTTAAGACCAATAGGTGTTCCAACTGGCTTAACTGGGATCATATATTTTGATAAAACGCCTGGAAGTGCTACTTTTAGATCTACGTGTTTAAGATCGCTTGTAACAACATCTCTTTGGTAATCAACAATAACGACATTATAAACTTTTCCGCCTACTTTTACATCAAAAGCAAGGCTCTCTTTTTTGCGTGCTTCTTTAATAAAGTCATTTACTTTAAAAGCAGCCGCAACATTCTCTAATCCCTTGCCATAAATGTTGGCGATTAGATAACCATCTCTTCTCAAAGCCTTCGCAGACTTCTTACCGATACTCTCTCTAACGATACCCTCTAACATCGTTTTCCTTTCATAAAAAATAGGTGCTGATTTTATCTAATGCTTTATAAATTTCACATAAAGCTTATTAAATTTCTTTAAGCGCGATCACTTCTGGTTGATCTTGTTTGCTTTGAGATTTGCCAAAATTTACACCATTTTAAAAGCTAAAGCCTGCCACATTTCAGCTTTTTATCTTAAGCTGCAAATCGCCCCCCTGTTGCTAGCATTATCAAGCGCTACTTCGGCACTAATTATCTTTTTTCATAAAGTTCAAGCAGGTGCTGATCAAAAGTTTGCATGCCGTAAGTATTTTTTGACTCAGCTATGGCAA
This sequence comes from Campylobacter concisus, assembly GCF_902460875.1. Classification (GTDB taxonomy): domain Bacteria; phylum Campylobacterota; class Campylobacteria; order Campylobacterales; family Campylobacteraceae; genus Campylobacter_A; species Campylobacter_A concisus_AA. The sequence continues at coordinate 95,394 of NZ_CABPVR010000010.1, forward strand.
GATCGATCTCGTCAAATTTCTTTTCAGATATGAGCTCTTTTATGCGGGTATTTTTTCTCATGATCTCGACTGCTGGGCGTCTTGTGCCAAAAAGCGTCTTAACTAGCCTTTGCGAGATAACGCAAGCAAGCACTGAAGAGAACATAAGGCTGACCTTATCTCGCTCGCCTTGTGGGAAGCTATTTACTATTCTATTTACGCTCTCTTTTGCATCAAGCGTGTGAAGTGTCGAAAGCACCAAGTGTCCAGTCTCTGCAGCTCTAATGGCAGTCTCAATCGTCTCAAGATCTCTCATCTCACCAACCAAGATGATGTCAGGATCTTCTCTTAATGAAGCCATTAGCGCATCTGAGAAATTTAGCGCATCTGCCCCGATAGAGCGCTGATTTATTATGCTTTTATCGTCGTTAAATACGTATTCGATCGGATCTTCGATAGTCACGATGTGCGATCTTTTTGTTTGGTTGATGAAATTTATCATGCTTGCAAGCGTTGTCGTCTTGCCACTTCCAGTTGGGCCAGTCACTAGGATGATGCCACGAGTGGTCTCTGTGCAAATTTTTTCTATCACGCTTGGTAAATTTAGATCTTTTATGGTTGGGATTTTCGTTGGAGTGACACGAAAGACAGCAGAAATTCCATTTATCTGCAAAAACATATTTACGCGAAAGCAGTACTCATCATTTAGTTTATAAGAAAAATCTATATCTTTTTTATCCATAAACTCATCAAATTTAGCCCCCAAAAGCTCTTTTGCGATAGCTACTGCGTCACTTGGGTCTAAATTTTCTTCGCTAAGTGGCATGATCTCGCCATTAAATCTGCCATAAACAAGGCTTGCAGACTTTAGATGAAGATCGCTGCCGCCTTTATCCACTAAAGAGCACAGATATGAGTCTAGGTCTTTTTTGGTCATTAAAGCGATTTCATAATGTCATCAAATGCTGCAACAAACTGCTTTAAGCCGTCATTTAAAAGCTCTTTATAAGTAGCATTTATATCGATCTCATTATTTTTTATGATGTGAAAAAAGCTTGAGATATTCTCTTTGCTAGTGGCATTTTTTGCCTCAGCTTTTTCTTTTATAAATTCTTTTATCGTCTCTATTGGAGCTGTGTTTATAGAGTTTTTATACATTAGTTCTTTAACGTAATAATCCCCTCTTAAGCCACCGCCTTTTACGCCAGTGCTTGCAAAAAGTGTTCTTACGTTTTCTAAGCCAAAATCCTCAATGATATGATAGATATTTGCAGCGTTCATTATGCCGATCTGTCCTGTTGGTAGGCTTTTTGCAGACATTGTCTCATCAAGCTTTCTGTCAAATCTACTAACAAAAACGCTGATCACACCTTTTGGCATCGTCGTATCCACAAAGCGGCCTGCATAAGCCTTGCTACCCTCTTTAAAAGCCTCTAGGCAGTTTTTAGCCTGATCTGGCGAGAAAATGAGCGTCGCATTTACGCTGATACCTCTTGCCATGAGCGCACTCATCGCTTCATAACCCTCTTTTGTGGCTGGTATTTTTATCATGACATTTGGCATTGAGATAAGGTTGTGAAGCCTGATGCCCTCTTCTATCGTCGCAGCTGTTTCGCCACTTAAATTTGGATCAACCTCGATGCTAACAAAGCCATCATCGCCATTTGCGTAGTTTTTTAGCATTTTACATGCGGCGATCTTGATATCTTGGGTCGCTAAAATTTCATAAAGATCTTTTGGGTGACGCTTGTTGCTATTTTGTATGATCTGTTTGTAAGCAGGTGATGCAAAAACTGTTTTAAAGATAGTTGGGTTGCTTGTAGCTCCGTTGATAACGCCTTTTTCTAGTAAAGAGTTGAATTCGTTTTGTAAAAAATCTCTCTCTATAAAGTCACACCAAAGAGAAAATTTAGCTTCATTGTCATACATTTTTTCACCTTATAAAATTTAAAATTTCACGCAGATCCTTGACATCCACGCAATGCGTCGCCTCTTTTTTTAAAATTTCTTTCGCACAAAAGGCAATTTTTAGATCACATTTTCTAAACATAGACACATCATTGGCTCCGTCGCCAACGCACATGATCTCACTTTTATCTAAATTTAATAGCCCCTTTAAGCGATCTATCATCTCGCCTTTTGAGCTACCAAACATCATCTCTCCGCCAACTTCACCTGTTAAAATTCCATCTTTGTGGTGCAAGATATTTGCAAAATTTGCATCAAATTTAAGTTTTTCTTGCATCTTATCAGTTGCGATGTGAAAACCACCACTAAAGACCACAACTTTTATGCCTTTTTGCTTTAGCGCAGCTATAAGCTCATTAGCTCCTGGCATGATGGGTAAATTTTTACAAATTTCATCCGTTTTTGAAAGTGGTATTCCTTTTAAAAATTTTACTCTTTTTGTAAGACTTTCAAAAAAATCAAGCTCACCGTTCATCGAACGCTTAGTTATATTGGCTACTTCTTCACTAGCATTATTAGCGGCGGCGAGAATATCTATCGTCTCGCCGTCCATTATTGTAGAGTCAAAATCAAAAACACAAAGTTTTATCAAGCTATACCCTAAAAATCACGTTTCAAAAGACTTTCGACCTTTAAGATCGTAAGGATATTTTGGTCGCGCTTTCCGATACCATAAATCATGCCTTTGTCTTTTACTAAAGTCTCTGGTGGCGGATCGATCCTATTGCGGTCTATTCTAATAGCCTCCGTCAAGCGGTCTATCACAAAACCAGCGATATTATCCGCGTCTTTCATAACTATATATCTTGTGCTTGGGCTTTGTTTTGTGACATTTAGTGAAAAACGCTTACGCAAATCAATAAGCGGAATAACATTTCCACGTAGGTTAAATACGCCAAGAACATAATCAGGTACGCTAGGAACACGTGTATATTCAATAGGTTTGATTATCTCTTGGATATTTAAAATAGGTATTGCGTACTCTTCCTCACCGACAACAAATCCTACTAGCTGAACTATATCCTCATTATTTTTTAACTCAGGATCATTCATTTGCTGTTTTTGTTTACTTAAAACTTGATTTAGTTTATTGTTCATCCCTTACCCCTAAGCTAATTTTATATTCTTTCTAACGACATTTTCTAAGTACTCGGCTGAATATGGTTTTGTAATATACTCAGTCATTCCAACTTCTACACCACGCAATCTATCTGTTTTTGACGTCCTTGATGTAACAGCAATAAGTGGTAAATTTCTATACTTAGAGTATTTTCTAATTTCGCCAGCTAGTGTATATCCATCCATTCTTGGCATCTCAATATCTATCAAGATCGCATCAAAGGAGTGCTCTCCAGATTTTACGATATTTAATGCCTCAACACCGTTTGTGGCTTCTATTATTGTTACCCCGGTTGGTTCAAGTGCTTTTTGCATGATAGTTCTATCCATTTTTGAATCATCAACTATCAAGACTTTATAATCGCTCGGTTTTTCCTTTGCTTTTGTGCCATCTTCTATTTCGGCCCTAATGTCTACCTTGATATCTTTTGCCATTTCCATCATAGCACCAACATCAATAATCAATGTCACACGGCCATCGCCTCTAATAGTCGCACCGGCAATACCTGGGATATTTTGTAAATAATCACCCATTGATTTAATAACAATCTCTTCTTGTCCAACCAAAGTATCGACGATAATACCTAGTTTTGCTTCAGCAACACCGATTATTACGACATAAGTTTGATCTCCACCATCAAATGCTTTTTCTACACCAAATACATCAGAGAGTCTAACAAGAGATAAGACTTCATCTCTTAGCCTTAGTACATTTTTGCCATCGATCGTGTAGATATCATCAATCGGCACGCGAACAGTTTCAAGAACGCTAGCAAGTGGAATAGCATAAAATTCTTCTTGCGTTCCAACAAGTAGCGACTGAATAATCGCAAGCGTGAGTGGAATTTTAAGCTTCATAACCGTGCCTTTTCCAACTTCACTTTCAATATCAATGATACCATTTAGCTTTTCAATATTTGTCTTAACAACGTCCATACCAACACCACGACCAGATACGTTTGTAACCTTTGCTGCAGTTGAAAATCCTGGTCTAAAGATAAGGCCAAATGCCTCTTTTTCGCTCATCGCATCAGCTTCGCGCTCAGTGATGATGCCTTTTTCTATCGATTTAGATTTAAGCATGTCAGCATCTAAGCCTTTACCATCATCAACTATCTCAACAACGATGTGGTTGCCTTCATTGTAAGCTTTTAGCTGAACAAGGCCTTTTTCTGGCTTACCTGCTGCCTTTCTTGTCTCAGGATCCTCGATGCCGTGATCGCATGAATTTCTGATGATGTGAACTAGTGGATCGCCGATCTCTTCTACGATTGACTTATCAAGTTCAGTCTCTTCACCTGAAATTTCAAGATCGATTTGCTTACCAAGATCGCGACTAAGATCGCGTATCATACGTGGGAATTTATTAAAGACTTTTGCTATTGGAAGCATTCTTGTCTTCATAACTGCAAGCTGAATATCAGTCGTTACCAAGCTTAGACTTGAGACTACTTGATTTAACTCTTCAAGGAATTTCTCACCCTCATATCTCTCTTCCACGTCATCATAAATTTTTAATAATCGGTTTTTACCAAGAACAAGCTCACCAATTAGGTTCATTAAGTGGTCAAGTCTTTTTACCTCAACACGTATAGTTTGTTCCTGAGCTACTGCACCGCTACTTGCCGCTGGGACCTTCTTATCTCCGTCTTTTTCTTTGCTCTCTGCTTTTGCAGCTGGAACTGAAGTGCTACTTGCAGCTGGGGCTATCTCGCTAGGAGATTTTGGAGCTATACCTTTTGAAGCACGCCTTGCTTGATCCTCAGCCTTTCTAACCTTTAAGAGTCTTTCTATCTCAGCTTCAACTTCTGAATCACTTAGCTTTGAAAGCTCAGCATCACTTATCTCTGATGCCTCTTCGGCAGGCGCGGCTGGCTCTGGCTCTTTTGCCGGTTCTGATGCTGGCTCAGCTACTGGCGTGGCAGGAGCTTCAGGAGCTGCTGCTGGAGCCTCACCTTCAGAAATTTGAGTAAGTCTTGCGCAAATGTTTTTAATATCAATGCCAGCAGCTGTATCATTTCCATGATCTCTAATGCTGCTTAACAAACCTTTCATCATATCAACAGACTCAAGAACTACGTCCATAATGTCTGGAGTGATCTTTAGCTCGCCTTTTCTAGCTTTATTTAAAACATCCTCCATATGGTGAGTAAGCTCTGTTAAAACATCAAAATTTAAAAAGCTTGAGCTACCTTTTACTGTGTGAGCAACACGGAAAATTCTATTTAATAATTCCAAATCTTCAGGGTTTGACTCAAGTTCAACAAGGTCATGATCTATCTGCTCAATAAGTTCGAAAGCTTCTATTAAAAAGTCTTCCATTATTTCTTTCATATCATCCATGTTTCACCTCATTTTGCAGATTTAGAATGTGCTTCAATAACTTTTAGCACTTCTTGATAAAATATGCTTGCATCAAATTTTGTAAGATACGCCGCACCACCAGCTTCTTTGCTCTTGATTTCGCTAAAATCATTACTCAATGAGGAGTTAAATACTATTGGTACTTCTTTAAATCTTTCATCGTTTTTAAGAGTTGAAGCAAAGCGGTATCCATCCATCTGTGGCATTTCGATATCACTTAAGATAACTCTAAGCTCTCTTGATAAGTTATCTCCATATCTTTGATAAAGCTCTTCCATTCTCTCCAAGCCCTCAACGCCGTTTTTGGCCTCAACTACGCTAAGCCCCATCTTCTCAAGTGCGTCTTTTACTAGTTTTCTAGCAGTCGAGCTATCATCTAAAACTAAAGCAGCACCTTTTAATTTTTGATCGTCTGTTACATCAAAATCGATCTTTGGTGAGTAAATTCCAAGCTCTTCTACTATGCTTTCAAGATCAAGAATAAGTAAAACTTCATCATTTTCTATTCTTGTTACACCTGTTATTTTGCCTTTATCTAAAGCGCCAGAACCTGAAGCAAAATTTGCAGGCTCGATATCTTTCCAGCTTATACGCCTGATCCTTTTTGCCTCATGGACGATAAAACCGATCAAAATACCACTAAACTCAGCAATAATAACACGTGGCTTTATAACTACGCCTTCGGTTGGCTCGATAATATTCATCCATCTTGCCAAATTTATGACAGGGATCACCACGCCCCTTAAATCAAAAATTCCCTCGATATACTCGGGAACGCCAGGAAGCTCTGTAAGATTTGGCATCTTAATGATCTCCCGCACCTTTGCGACATTGACTCCGTATATTCCTTCATATACTTTGTTTTCGGTCTTTTTAAAGATACGAAAATCAACAAGTTCCATCTCGTTTGAGTCCGTTTTTAGTACGTTATCTCCAAACATCAATGTCCTTTCAAACTCATTTTGAGCAAATTTAATTTTTGCTGGGCGTATTCTACAACAAAATAACTTTGCTCGCATGCAAAACAAGGTAAATTTATATAAAACTTATCGTAAATGTTAAATTGCTCGCCTTGATGATAGTGTCCTTCTATCACAATGCCGGCCTTATATCCTTGCAAATGCTTGCTCATTAGCTCCTTAAAATTAGGAATTTTATAGTCTAAATTTTTCTTAGTAAGTTTGGCTAGTATCGCTTTTGATATTTTAAAATTTAAAAATTTATCCAAAGCATTCATAAATTTTAAAAACCATTTTACTCGCAAAAATCTAAGCGCGTATTTATCTACAAAAGGTAAGAATATATCGCCATGCGCGATCTGAACGCGTTCTTCATTGATCGTTTTGAAATTTGCTGGCTGATCGTAAATATCATAAACCCTAACTCTTTTATAACGCAGCATCTCACGCCCATCCCAAATTTCTCTTGTTTTATTAAATAAATTTGAAAGTCTAAAATCGTGGTTGCCCTCGAAGTAAACAATTTCTACCTTTTGTGAAATTTTATTTATAAGGCTTAAGTGCTCAGAGTAAAATTCTCTTGTATATTCGCCCTCGCCCGTTAGAAAGTCAAACATATCGCCTAACAAAAAAATTTGTGGCGGCTCTTTGATATCACCACTATCAATGGCTCTTAAAAATTTCAAAAAGCCATTTCGGTTTACGTTTTCATGTGCATCAGCTAAAAAGATCGCGCCCTCTTTTATAACGGGGGCATATAGATATTCGCTCAAATTTTACCTTAATTAAAAATTAGCAGAGCCAAAAAGCAGTTTCTAGCTCTTTGCATCATCTTTTTAGTCAAATTTTATAGGCTTGTAGCAAATTTTTACGATCTCAACGTCGCTTCTGCCTTTTGGTAAATTTAGCACAACTTCATCGCCCTCAGCCTTACCCAAAAGCTGCTTTGCAAGAGGTGAGTTTATCGAGATATAGCCTTTGTCGATGTCGCTTTCACTAATGCCAACTATCGTATATGTGTGCTCTATTTCGGTTTCCTCGTCCATTATCGTCACACTTGAGCCAAATCTAACTCTATCATGCTCATAGCTACTTGGATCAATCACTTCGGCATTTGCTAAAAGTGCGCTAAGCTCAGCGATCCTAGCATCTATAAAGGCTTGCTTCTCTTTTGCAGCGTGATACTCGGCGTTTTCTTTTAGATCACCGTGGCTTCTTGCGATATCTATCTCAGTTACGATTTGAGGACGCTGTACTAGCCTTAGATCCTTTAGCTCAGTTTCTATCTTCTCATATCCGTGCATTGTCATTGGTTCACTCATTTTTTACTCCATATTTTTTAAAATTTTTACTACATTTTTACTACTGCCATGCCCTAAATAAGCCCTTAGTTCATCACAGCCTTTTAAGAATTTCTGCCTGTCGCAATCCTCATAAGCTCTAAATAAATTTTCAGCCGTTGCAAATTCTTGGATAAACTCCTCATGAAGTGGCTCTTTACCCATGAAGTCAAACATTATATTTGCAAGTCCTGCGTGCTTGATCTTTACAAATTTTCTAGCGATGAAAACGTCTATCGCTTTTGCCTTATATGCTAGCACAAATGGCGTGCCAATGAGCGCTGCTTCAAGCGTAGCAGTACCTGAGCAAACAAAAGCAAAATCGCTCTCATACAAAGCTTCTGGCGTGTTTGAGACGACCTCAAAATCGCTTACATCGCCATAAATTTCGCCCACTTTATCAAGCAAAAATGGTGGCACAACAAGCAGCCTTTTTGCTTCTATCTTTTTAGCAAGCTCTCTATAAACTGGCATAAGTCTTGAAATTTCAGACCTTCTTGACCCCGGCAAAAACGCCACTTTGCCACTGCTACTTAGACTAGTTTTCTTAAGCTTTATCTCATCCATCAAAGGATGTCCCACGTAGGTCGATCGGCTATAAAATTTCGCATCAAATGGCAGGATCGAAGCAAGGTTGTTGCAATACTTCTCAACCGAGCTCACACGCTTTGGCTTCCACGCCCAAACTTGCGGCAAGATGTAGTATGTCACGGCTACTTTTGCACCAGCCTCTTTTATCGCCTTTGCAAGCGGCAGGTTAAAGGCTGGGCTGTCGATAAGTAGCACTGCATCAACCTCTTTTGCCATCTGGCTCATCACTTTCACTGCCTTTTTTGCTTTAAAAATGAGCGGCAAAACCTCGACAAAGCCCATCGCTGAAAACTCGCTACTTTTCATATATGGTGTGCCAAGCTCTTCGCTAAAAATTCCCATTAGCTCAAATTCGCCCTCAAAATTTTTTAAAATTTCTTTCAAATGCAAATTTGCCGATGGTTCAAGAGCGGAGACTAAAATTTTCATTTACACACTTTCATCAGGTCTTTTTTTGGGGGCATTATACGCAAAATTTCTTTAAAATTTTAAGAAAGCTGTGATAAAATCCAACCCTTTAAAGGATAAAATTTGAAAGAAATTTTGATAACAAATGACGATGGATTTGAGGCAACTGGCTTACTTGCCTTAAAAGAAGCTTTAAGCGAGCTAGATGGCGTAAATGTCACTATCGTAGCTCCAAGCTCTGAAAAGTCAGCCTGCGCTCACTCTTTGACGCTCACAAGGCCACTTAGATTTATAAAACTTGATGATAACTTTTTTAAACTCGATGACGCAACGCCCAGCGACTGCGTCTATCTCGCACTTCACGCACTTTATAACAAAAAGCCAGACCTAGTGATAAGTGGTATAAATCACGGAGCAAATTTAGGCGAAGATATCACCTACTCTGGCACGTGCGGAGCGGCGATGGAGGGGGTTTTGCAAGGCATTAGAAGTATCGCTTTTTCGCAGTTTTATGCAAATAATTCACTAAATGAACTTGGCTTTGAGCTAGCAAAAGAGGTCGTGAAATTTATCGTTCCAAAGGTACTAAATGATGAAATTTCGCTAAATCAAAGAGAATTTCTAAATATAAATATCCCAGCCGTAACAAGCAAAAATTTCAAAGGCTACTCCGTCGTTCCAGCTGGCAGACGCACCTACGCCACGCATGCTACGCTTAATCGCAATCCAAGAGGCATCGAGTACTACTGGCTTGGAAACGCCGCACTTGAATATGAAAAAGGCGAGCCAAGCGACATCAGCAAGGTAAATGAGGGCTTTGCCACGATAACGCCCATAAAATTAAATATGACTTCGTATGAGAGTTTGGAGGGCTTAAGGGGGAAATTTGATGCAAAATGATAGATTTACGAGGATAAGATGGCTCTTTGGCGAGGATGGTTTTAGCAGGCTTCAAAACGCAAAAGTGCTAGTTTGTGGAGCTGGTGGTGTGGGTGGAATGTGTGTGGATGCGCTTGCTAGAAGCGGGGTTGGACACATCACTTTAATCGATAAAGACATCTTTGACGTGACAAATCAAAACCGCCAAATTTACAGCGAAAACGTGGGCGGCATAAAGGTGGAGGAATTTGCCAAAATTTATCCTTGCATCACGCCTATGCAGACGCTGATCACGCCTGAGTTTGTCGCTGGATTTGACTTTAGTAAATTTGACGTGGTGATCGACGCGATCGATGATATCACCGCCAAGATCGCCCTTGCAAATGCGGTAGATCCTAGCAAATTTATAGCCTCTATGGGTGGGGCAAAAAGGGTTGATCCAACCAAGATAAAGGTGGCTAGCGTTTGGAAAACCTCGGTCGATCCGCTAGCTAGAAAATATAGATATGAGCTCAAAAGATCAGGCTTTAGCGGTAAATTTGACGTGGTCTTTTCGGTTGAAGAGCCACTTTGCAAGCCACTTGGAAGTTTCATGGGCGTGACTGCTTGCTTTGGACTAAATTTAGCTTCACTGGCTGTTAAAAAAATAGTTGGACAGTAAGTCAAGAATTTATTCTTCGAGTAAAATTTCAAATTAGAGCTGGCATTTTTGGATATAAATTTAATAGCCAGCTCTACAAAACACGAATTTAACAATCCAAGATGAGAATCTAGCAAATTTTAAAATTTATAAGCGAGTAATTTCGGCTCTAAAATTTGAGCTAAGCGGTAAGCAAAGCCAAGATTTTTAATCGAAACACTAACCCATAAGCCCTAAATCTTGGCTACAGCGTGGAAATCGCTTTTTTTAGTAACAGGGGCTTATGGAAATTTTATAAAATCAAAAGAGAAAAACGAAACAAGACAAGGTAATTTCTCTTTGATCTTATAGAAGTATCATACAAATTTTAGTAGTCAATTCTTGCGA
>NZ_CABPVR010000010.1:106124-140839 GCF_902460875.1 Campylobacter concisus
TAATCCACCCCCTCGCACATTCAAGGGGCATGTGCTAGTACTTCGCACTGCATGCGGTCTAAACCCTATCAAATTTTAAAATTTACAAGCGAGCATATCACGCTTCTAAATTTAGTGGCGAATGTTTATGAGCCATAAAATTAGTAAGTTGCTAAGGCGAGTGAGTAAGATTTTAAAATTTGCAAAGATAGTAAAAATTCTATTTTTTTAAATAGAGACTTTGAATTTTAAAAATTTATATAGTTCTTGGATTAAATTTAAAGTAGCCAGCTGCAAATTTAGCAGCCAGCTAAAATTTTAGTTTTTATGTATGCGAAGGTAGCTATTTAGTGCTCCAACATAGGCTTTTGCACTTGCCATCATAGTATCTATGTCAAGTCCATGGCCTATTACAGCCGTTTTGCCCTCAAACTCTACCTTTACATCAACCTTTGCAAGTGCATCCTTGCCTTGAGAAACAGACGCCACTTTATAGTCTTTAAGCGTGCCACTAATGCCACTAATGCGATCAACCACCTTAAATATCGCATCAGCAGTACCATTTCCTAGAGCTGAGTCACTGATGATCTCATCATTGTGTTTTATGCTAATTGAAGCGCTTGCAAGGCTTCCACCGCTACTTTGAAGAAGAGCCGTGATCTCATAAGCTTGTGGAATTTTTGTAATCTCTTCAGCCACAAGAGCTCTGATATCGTCATCAAATATCTCTTTTTTCTTATCAGCTAGCTCTTTAAATTTTTCAAATGCTTTATTAAGAGCATCGCTATCAAGGTCAAATCCAAGGCTAGCAAGCTTATCTTTAAACGCGTGGCGACCGCTATGCTTACCTAAAACAAGAGAATTTTTCTCAAGGCCTATACTCTCAGCGCTAATTATCTCATAGGTCTCTTTATGTTTTAGCACGCCGTCTTGATGTATGCCACTCTCATGAGCAAATGCATTTTTACCAACGATAGCTTTGTTTGGTTGAGGCTCAATGCCTATAATACTAGCAATCAGTCTTGAAGTTGGATAAATTTCTTTTGAGATAATGTCTGTATAAAGTGGAGCAAAGACGTCTTGGCGGGTTTTGATAGCCATCACGATCTCTTCAAGCGCAGCATTTCCAGCACGCTCACCTATGCCATTTATCGTACCTTCGACCTGCCTTGCACCAGCTTTTATAGCCGCTAACGAGTTTGCCGTAGCCATGCCTAAGTCATTGTGATTATGCACAGAGATTATTGCTCTATCGCCTACAAATTTTACTATTTCACTAATGCGAGCAGTTATCTCTTCAGGATATAAATAACCAACTGTATCAGGGATATTTAAAGTTTTTGCACCAGCATTTATGGCAGCATCACAAATTTCTTTTAAAAAGCTCATTTCACTTCTACAAGCGTCCTCGCAGCTAAACTCCACATCATCGCAAAAGGTTTTTGCGTATTTTATAGACTCGACTGCACGTTTTATTACTTCATCTGGGCTCATTTTTAGCTTGTACTCCATATGAATTGGGCTTGTCGCTATAAATGTATGAATTCTCTTATTTTTAGCTGGAGCCAATGCCTCGCCAGCTGCCTTGATATCACGTTCAACTGCACGTGCAAGAGAGCAAACCGTGATATTTGAGGCTTGCTTTGCTATTTGATTTACCGCGTCAAAATCCCCTGGGCTTGCTGCTGCAAATCCCGCCTCCATAACATCCACGCCAAGCCTTTCAAGCTGAAGTGCGATCTGTAATTTTTCAGCTGTATTCATCGATGCACCAGGGCTTTGCTCACCATCTCTTAAAGTTGTATCAAAGATTATAATTTTATTCTTATCCATTTTTGTCCTTTTTTATTTTTTTATATTTAAATTTTAAATTTGATGAGTTAAGTAAAGAGAAATTTGCTACCTAAGTAGCAGCAGTAGAGAGTTTTTGATTTCGATTTTTGGTAAAAATTTACGTGATTTTATGACGCCATTTTCGCTCATTCGCTCTCCTTTTTTTTGGAATTTTTACTAAACATCATAGTGGCTCTTACTATGCCATAAAGCATATAGACACTCATAACCAAAGTCGCACTTTCAAATGGATATAGATAAAGCATCGAAAACGCAACCACAAGAGCTACTAAAATTCTTATCACGTGAGTTTGTTTTAAATTTATTTTTTTAAAGCTCGGATAGCGAATGTTGCTAACCATTAAAGCTGCCAGAGTAGCTTCAAGTAGCATCAAGCACCACTCAAATCCTTCCAAAAAAGTATAGTCAATATAAATTCCAACCCAAAGTACGCTCACAATAGCTGCTGATGGTATAGGAAGTCCGATAAAAACATTTGGCTCATATGTACCAGTAGTGACATTGAAGCGAGCAAGCCTGATAGCTCCAAAAACCACAAACATAGCAGCTATAAGTGCTCCAAATCTGCCAAAATTTTTACCAATAGTCAAATAAAATAAAATCGCTGGTGCTACACCAAAAGCAACAAGATCTGCAAGGCTATCAAACTCTACCCCAAATTTACTAGTTGTCTTTGTAAGTCTAGCCACACGCCCATCAAGTCCATCTAAAATAAGCGATAAGATTATATAAATAATGGCTTTAAAATAGTTGCCTTGAATAGATGAAATAATGCTAATAACACCCAAAAAAGCACTAGCTGCTGTAAATAAATTTGGCAAGATATACATTAGTTGCATCTTTTGTATGTTATTCATCTCTTTTTCCCTCTTCAAAATATCCCAAAAGTGAAGCAGCCTTTACGCTTTCTCCGACACTTACACATATCTTAGTATCTCTTGGTAGGTATAAAATCACCTCACCGCTTCCTAAAAAACCAAATTTTCTAGATGCTTTCAGGCTAGTAACATTTGAAATTTCTAAACTTCGACTGAAAGCTCCAGCTATAATTTTCATGGCAAATCTAATATTTTCTTTTTCAAAACGAATAATAGCTCTTTCATTTAAAAATTCTGAAATTTTCATTGCTTGACACAAAAATAGTCCGTGTCTTCTTTTGATATCAGCGACTTTAGAGTCACTAACCGCCCTTAGTGTACCAACACCAAAAAACGGCTTTTGTATGATTATCTTGGCAACCTCATTATCATCAAATTTTGAAATACTAATCTCTTTTATATTGCCATCAATCGGCGATAGTAAAGCCAATTTATCATCAGAAAATGGCTCTCTCTCAGGATCTCTAAAAAAATAAAGCCCCAAAAAAAGTAAAATAGCAAAAAGTAGTGGCAATATCCCAAACAGCAAAGATAAAACAAATAAAATTAGAAAAAGTAATATAAATTTATATCCTGCTTTCGCGATATAGCCACTCATTTTTATTCCTCTTTTTTACTCTTTTCGTCTTCTTCGGTCTCTACGAGTCTGCTCTCTAGATCATTTTCGATCTCATAGTTTTTAATGATCTCTCTAACTCTTTTTCCTTCGATCGTTTCTTCTTCATAAAGTGCTGATACCATATTTTCAATAGCACCTTTATAAATTTCAAGTAAACCAAGCACAGCTGTGTATCTTTCATGAAGAAGCGTTTTTACAAACTCATCAACCTTTTCAGCCATCTTATCACTGTAATCTTTGATACTTTGACCGCCATTTAAAAACGTAGCACGTTGTTTTTCAAGCACCATAAGACCGGCGACATCACTCATGCCATACATGCTAACCATAGCTTTTATGATATCGGTTGCACGCTCTAGGTCGTTGCTAGCTCCAGTTGAAATTTCTTTAATAAACACCTCTTCAGCAGCCCTACCAGCCAAAAGTACATCTACTTCTGCTATCAGCTCATGCTTTTGCATCATAAATTTATTCTCTTCAGGCGTGTTTAGAGTATAGCCAAGTGCCGCAAGACCACGTGGTACGACTGAGACTTTTGTTACCCTTTTTGCACCTTTTGTTAGTTCAGCTATCAAGGCATGACCGCACTCATGATAAGTGACGATCCTTTTTTCTTTTGGATTTACGCGACGAGACTTTTTCTCAAGTCCAGCAATCGATCTCTCAACGGCCTCTACAAGATCAGCCTGCTCAACAAAAGTCTTTGACTTACGTCCTGCAAGAAGTGCAGCCTCATTTATGATATTTTCAAGATCAGCACCTGCTAAACCAGTAGTAAGCCTTGCGATATCTTCGATATTTACATCCTTACCAATCTTTACATCTTTCATATGAACTTTTAAAATGTCGCAGCGTCCTTTAAAATCAGGCTTATCAACAAGCACTTGCCTGTCAAATCTACCTGGCCTTAAAAGCGCAGCATCCAAAACTTCAGGTCTATTTGTAGCCGCTATAACGATGACTGGCGATTTATCCGCATCAAAGCCATCCATCTCAGAAAGAAGCTGATTTAGCGTCTGCTCTCTCTCGTCGTTGCCACCCATCGGACCAGAATTTCTACTTTTACCGATCGCATCGATCTCATCTATAAAAACGATCGCTGGAGCCTCTTTTTTAGCATTTTCAAAAAGATCTCTAACCCTACTTGCTCCAACACCGACAAACATCTCTATAAAGCTTGATGCCGACATAGAGAAAAATGGCACACTAGCCTCGCCTGCAACTGCTCTTGCAAGAAGTGTTTTACCTGTGCCTGGAGGGCCAACTAGCAAAATTCCCTTTGGAATTTTTGCCCCAAGCCTTAAATATTTATCAGGACTTTTTAGATAATCGACTATCTCTTGAACCTCTTCTTTTGCCTCTTCAACACCTGCAACATCGTCAAATTTAACTTTTGGCTTTTCAGAATTTATAAGCTTTTTTGCACTTCCTATGCCAAGTATGCCACCGCCAATGTTCTTTTGCATACGACTAGCAATAAACATCCAAATGGCAAAAAATATAAATACCGGGATTATCCATGAAAATATAAGATCGCCAAACCAGTTATTTTCGCTATAAACGCTGTAAGTTATGCCATTTTGCTCAAGTATGCCAATGAGCGTTGGATCGTTTATGCGCTTTGCGAGGTAGATGGTTTTGTCATTACCAACGCCTTTTATCGTGGTTTCAGATATCGCAACTTCATTTAGTTGCTTATTTTTTAACATATCTTTAAACTCAGAATAAGCTACCATTTTACTCTGAGCATTACCGTTGAGTCCAAAAGAACCGCCCAATCCATCTCCACTAAAGCTTCTAAAAGCTAAAACTATAACTATTGCAAAAATGGCAAAAATGAAAATAGGATTTTTATTAAAAAAACCGTTATTGTTGCCATTATTTTGGTTATTATTTTGGTTATTCATCTATTTCCTTATAAACAAAGCTACTCCAATCGTTACTTTGTTTTATCTCAATTAGCTCCAAATCCTTAAACGTATCTTTAATCCTATCTTCGTACTTGTTTAAAATTCCTGACAATACCAAGTAGCCGCCTTTTTTAAGCGATTTTTTTAAGTCATTTGAGAGCATAAAAATGACATCAGCTATGATATTTGCTACGACAATGTCATATTTTTGCTCTAAATTTGCGATAGAACCTGTCCAAATTTTATTAAATTTAACCTCATTCAACTCGGCGTTGCTAAGTGAACTTTGCGTAGCTTGCTCGTCTGTATCGCAAGCATCGACCTTACAGCCAAGCTTTGCCAAGGCAATACTTAAAATTCCACTTCCGCAGCCTACGTCTAAAGTAGTATTGCCTCTTTTTGCATATTTTTGTAAAAGCTGCAAGCAAGAATTTGTGCTTTCATGGTGCCCTGAACCAAAAGCTAGAGCTGGGTCAATTATGATGTTTGTTACATCCTTAAGCGGTTCTTCCCAGCTAGGTCTAACATAAATTTTGTCAACCAAAATAGGCTTAACAGCCTTTTTGTATTCACCTAGCCAGTCTTTATTTTCTTTAAGATTAAGAGAAATTTTTAAATCATTTGGAATTGCTAAAGCATCAGAAAGACCTTTTGCGTACTCACCTATGCCCCAAGCTATATCCCCTAGATCATATTCTTCCCTGACAATGATCTCATGATCTAGCTCTTCAACACAGGTAACTCCAAAAGAGAAAACTAGCTCTAAAATTTCATCATAAAAATTTGATGTTTTGATGCTTAATTCGTAAAATTTATCTTTCATTAACCAAGAACGTCTTCAAGCTTCTCTTTTAAAACTTGTGGCGTAAAAGGTTTAACGATGTAGTTATTAACACCTGCTTTTAAAGCTGTTATAACTTCGGCTTTTCCGCCCTCTGTTGTTACCATTATGATAGGCATATCAACATACTTTTGCTCTGCTCTTACCTTTTTAACAAGTTCAAGACCATTCATCTCAGGCATATTCCAGTCAGTGATAAGAACTTCGATACCTTCGTTTTGAGTTAAGATATTCCAAGCCTCAAGACCGTGCTCAGCCTCAAGAATTTCTTGATGTCCTAACCTTTGTAAAGTATTTTTTATGATTCTTCTCATTGTTGAACTATCATCTACTACCAAAATCTTCACATAATATCCTTTTAGTAAAAATTGCCCTATTCTAGCTAATTTAAATTTATAAAAGCTTTAACGCTATCTAAGTAGTTTAAAGGCCTCTTTTAGGTCAAGTAACCCTTCATAGTAGGCTTTTCCAACTATTACGCCACTAATCTCATTTGTAGCTTTTAGCATCAAAACATCATTTATATCACTCACGCCACCACTTGCTATTGTCTCAAGCTTGCTATTCCTAGCTATTTGCAAGCTAAACTCAATATTAACTCCGCCAAGCATTCCATCCTTGTTAATATCGGTGCAAATCACAGCTTCCACGCCAACATCTGCAAATTTTCTTGCAAGATCGACTGCTTTTATATTTGAGATCTCGCCCCAGCCTTGCACTGCCACATAGCCATCTTTGGCATCTATGCCAACTACGACTCTGTAAATTCCAGCCATTTTTGCTGTAAATTCTGGATCTCTAAGAGCTACTGAGCCAAGGATCACTCTGCTAACTCCTAAATCTAAATAGCGTTTTATTCGATCTTCATCTCTTATGCCACCACCCACTTGGACGCTTAAATTTGTAGCCTTTGTAATTTTTTCAATTGTTTTAAAATTTATCGTCTCTCCAGCAAATGCGCCATCCAAATCAACCACATGAAGCCATTTTGCGCCATAATCTTCAAATTTTTTAGCAAGTTCACTTGGCTCGTTGCTATAAATTTTTGCACTTTGCATAAGACCTTTGCTTAGTCTAACTGCTTGTCCCTCTTTTAAATCAATCGCTGGAAAAATTTCCATCATAACCTCGCAAAATTCTCTAAAATTTTAAGTCCAGCTTCATGACTTTTTTCTGGATGAGGCTGAAAGCCAAAGATATTTTCATGCCAAACCGCACTTGTAAATTCATATCCATAAGTCGTCTTTGCCAGTGCAAATTTATCATCACAAACCACATGATAGCTATGTACAAAATATAAATATTCAAGCTCTTTTAGTCCTAAATTTAATGGGCTATTTTGCTTAAATTCCAAAGCATTCCAGCCAATGTGAGGTATTTTTAATGGTTTATCGAAATTAGTTTCATTAAATTTTACGACCTCGCCAGGCAAAAGAGAGAGTCCCTCATGCTCGCCAAACTCAAAACTTTGCTCAAATAAAAGCTGCATGCCAAGGCAAATTCCTATAAAGGCTTTTCCACTTTTCACAGCTTCTTTTATCGCTTCATCCATGCCGTTAAATTTTAGTTTCTTCATCGCCTCACCAAATGCCCCAACGCCTGGTAAAACGATGTGAGAGTACTCTTTTAAACTATCAGGCTCACTTACTAAGGCACATTTTTTGTCAAGAAAATCGAAAGCATTTATCACACTTTTGATATTTCCGGCCCCATAGTCAATTATCGCTATCATTGGTTCTTTGCCTCTAATTAGCCTTTTAAATTTAGCGCATGATTAAACTCAGGCACGATCACCTTAAGTGCAGGTGCGATCTCATTATCCTCAAGCTGCAAAAGCTCACTTATCTGCGAGTTTAAAAGCACTAAATCGTAAGGCTCTGAATGCGTTACAAAGATTGATTCATATTTTGTTTGCACATCATCTTTGTTGATAAGTAGCTCTTCATAAAGCTTCTCGCCTGGTCTAAGACCCACAAATTCTATACCCAAATGCTCTTTATTTGAAAGAAGAAGCATCTTTTTAGCAAGATCTACGATCTTAACAGGCTCGCCCATATCAAGCACGAAAAGCTCGCCACCTTTTGCGATAGAGGCTGCTTGAAGGACTAGCTGACACGCCTCAGATGTGAGCATAAAATATCTTGTGATCTCTGGATGAGTGACACTTAGCGGCTTATTCGCAGCGATCTGTGCTTTAAATTTAGGTATAACTGAGCCACTTGAGCCAAGGACGTTACCAAAGCGAACGCAAACTATCTCGCATACACCTGCTTCATTTGAATTTAGTGCGTAAAGCTCGCAAACACGCTTAGTTGTACCCATTATGTTTGTTGGGCGCACAGCCTTGTCTGATGAGATCATGACAAATTTCTTAACGCCATATTTTTTAGAAAGATCGACTGCATTTTTTGTGCCAAGGATGTTGTTTTCAACTGCTGAGCGAGGATTTAGCTCGCAAAGCGGCACATGCTTATATGCGGCGGCATGGATGACGATCTCAGGTTTAAAGTCAGCAAAAACTTCTTCAAAATCCTTTAAATTTGTGATATTTACAAGCTTGCTAATAGTTCTTTTATCTTTTGTATCTTCGCCTATTTTATAAAGATTAAACTCGCTGTGCTCAACCATTACAAGCTCACTTACGCCATATTTCAAACACTGCTTACAAATTTCACTTCCTATACTGCCTCCTGCTCCAGTGACAAGTACTCTTTTATCTTTTAAGAAATTTGAAATAGCCTCTGGGTTTAAATCTTTTGGCTTTCTAGCGAGTAAATCTTCGATCGAGATATCTTTGATCGGCTCATTTTCGATAAGCGAAAAGAGTTTCATATCTCTTATGCCATATCCGCTTAGCTCATCAACTAGAGCTTGAAGCTCGTCTTGATCAAGTGCTAGTGCGATGATAGCAGTCTTTGCATCATAATCTTTTATAAGGCTTGGTATCTCTTTTTTATCTTGCACTAAAAATCCATCACAATAAGTGCCAACAAGATCACTCCTGCCATCTACCACTCCAACCGCGTAGTAGTCAAGATAGCCCTGCTTTAAGCCACGCAAAACGTGAAGTGCCTTTGAGGTAGCGCCGATTACCACGCATGGCTCTCCTTTGTGAGGTTTGTTTGAAAAGTCAAGCACCATGCGTTTTGAAATTCTTAAAAGCCCAACAAGCAAGCATGAAATAAGAAGATCAATGAAAATGACGCTTCTTGGGTATGGATTTAAAAAATCTTGAATGATAAAAAATATGATCGTAAATAAAACCGCTGAGCAAACGTGAGCTAGGAAAATTTTTCTTGCTTCGTTTAATCCAAAAAATCTCCACGGTACCTTGTAAATTTTAAACATCCACATAAAAAATAGTTTAAATACGATCAAAAATCCAGCCGTTACAAAAAGCCCTTGCACATAGATATCTGGGATGTCGGCGTTAAATCTTAAAAGATAAGCCGCATATATCGAAAAAACAAATATAAAAACATCGCCAAGAAGGAAAAATACGAGCCTTTTTAACTTCGTTGCATGAAACATTTACGCATTTTCCTTGACTATTTTGATCACTCTTGCTTGCGTCTCCTCGCTCATATCGCTACCGCTTGGCAAGCAAATTCCTCTTGAAAATAGGTCTTCGCTATATCCATCGACAAAGCTTAATGCACCTTTAAATACAGGCTGTAAATGCATAGGCTTCCAAAGTGGGCGACTCTCAATATTTTCATCAGCTAGTGCTTTGATAACTTTTAAATGTGCATCTTTTTTGGCAAAAACGCCAGTTGTCAGCCATCTGTTACCACGAGAATTTGGCAGTTCTGGCATAAATTCTAAAATGTTGCCAAGCTCTTTTTCATAAATTTCAAAGACTTTTCTCTTTTGCTCGACTCTTTTTTCCAAAACTTCCATCTGAGCCACGCCAATAGCACCTAGCACGTTACTTAAGCGGTAGTTGTAGCCATAGTCTTTGTGCTCGTAGTGAAGCAAAGGCTCTCTTGCTTGAGTGCTGTAAAACCTAGCTTTTTCTACAAATTCCTTGTCGCCAACTAGCATACCTCCGCCTGAAGTGGTGATTATTTTATTGCCATTAAAACTATATGCACCCATCACGCCAAATGTGCCAAGTGCCTTACCGCCGTAAAATCCGCCAAGTGCTTCAGCTGCATCTTCAACTAAAGCGATGCCCTCGTTTTGGCAAATTTCACAAATTTCTTTCATCTTTGAAGCTTGTCCGTAAAGATGAGTAACGACTAATGCCTTTGGCTTTTTAGGTAAATTTGAGATCGCTTTTTTAAGTAGTTCTGGACTTAAATTCCAGCTCTCATCGCAGTCTATGAATACTGGAGTTGCTTTTTCATAAAGTATAGGCGAGACTGAAGCCATGAAAGTAAAGCTAGAAGCTAGTACAAAATCACCCTCTTTTACGCCAAGGACGCGAAGTGCTAGGTGTAGCGCAGCCGTTCCAGCACTTAGCGCAAGAGCATCTTTTGCTCCGGTGTAGCTTTTTATACTTTCTTCAAATTTATTAACATACTCGCCAAGTGGCGCTATATAGTTGCTTTCAAAAACTTTTTTTATATATTCCTGCTCTTTTCCGCTCATATTTGGTGGAGATAAAAAAACCCTATCCATTTCATCCCTTTCGTGATTTTTTGGCGATTTTAGCACTTATTTTTAAATTTATATCTTAGCGCGCTCGCATGCAGGTACGCCGTAAGCCTTTGTGCCGTCCTTTATATCTCTTACAACCACACTTCCAGCGCCAATGATACAGTTGCTGCCGATGCTTATACCTTGAATAACGCTTGAACCGATACCTATGTGCGTAAATTCGCCCACGCTAACGTTTCCAGCAAGGGCTGCATTTGGGCTGATGTGAGCAAATTTGCCTATCACGCACTCATGCTCTATCACCGCGCCAGAATTTATGATAGCACCCTCTTTTATGTGAGCTTTTGCGTTTATAACGGCATTTGGCATGACAACTACACCTTTTTCTATCACAGCGCTTTCACTCACAACCGCACTTTTATGGATCAAATTTACTATCTCAAAGCCAACATCCTCCACCTTTTGGCTGATCTTTTGCCTTGTTTTATTGTCGCCAATAGCTATTATGATGTTGGCTTTTTCAAGCTCTGGGCTAAATTTAAACTCACTAGCGTCATCTAAAAAAACTATCTCATCATAGCCATTATTTTTAGCGATGTCAGCTACTACAAGGCCGTGCCCACTTGCTCCGTAGATGTAAATTTTCTTAGTTTTTGCCATTAAATTTCTCCGTCGTAGCCTGCCCCTCTTTGCTGACGCCACTTCGTTTTAGCACCTTTTCGATGGTCTGTAAGGCAATCTTTACATCAAGCATAAAGCTTAAATTTTTAGCGTAATAGACATCGTACTCAAATTTTTTCTCCCAGCTTATGGCGTTTCTGCCATTTACCTGTGCTAGGCCCGTGATACCAGGACGCACGTCGTGGCGGTGCTTTTGCGTTTCGTTATAAATAGACAGATACTCAACCAAAAGCGGCCTTGGCCCAATGAAGCTCATATCGCCCTTTAGCACGTTAAAAAGCTGTGGTAGCTCATCAAGGCTAAGTGAGCGTATCAGCTTGCCAAATTTACCAAGACGCTGCTCATCTGGCAAGAGCTCGCCATTTGCGTCACGCTCGTCGCTCATCGTCTTAAATTTATAAATTTTAAAAATTTTCTCATTTAGCCCTGGTCTAGCCTGCGTAAAAATGACGTCGCGGCTTACTTTAAAATAGATAAAAATCGCGGTTGCTATGATGATAGGCGATGTTAAAATGAGTAAAAACAAAGCCCCCAAAATATCAATCACCCTTTTTAAAAAATTTCTATACATCTATAAATTTCCTATAAAATTCTATATATCTTTTTGCGATTTGCTTCTCGTCAAACTCACTAACTGCCCAGTCCCTGCCATTTTGCCCAAGTCTAGCACAAAGTGCTTCGTCATCAAGCAAAATTTTTATCTTACTAGCAAGATCGCTTGCGTCTTTTACCTTGCATAAAAGTCCGTTGTAGCCATCTTTTACAGCTTCATTGCAGCCTGTTACGTCGCTTGCAACGACTGCTTTTGCCATACTCATCGCCTCTAAAACCGTTCTTGGAAAACCCTCTTTGTAGCTAGGAAGTGCTAGCAAGTAAGAAGCTTTTAAAAGCTGTGGTATATCATTTCTAGCGCCAAGATATCGCACCTTGCCACCTTTTAAAAAGCTCTCATCTGCGGTTGATTTATTACCAGCAAAACCCTCGCCCACAAAGACAAATTCGCAGTTTTTGTAGCCATTTAAAATTTCAGCTGCCTCGTAAAATTCTCGAACGCCCTTGTGCCACATGGCTCTTGCGATCATTAAAATGACTTTTTTATCGCCAAGATCAGCCGCCTGCGTGATAGCTGGATCAAATTTAGCAGTATCCACGCCGACACTTTTTATGCGGTACACTTTGCTTTTATCTATCAAATTACGAGAGATCATATAATCAGCATCCGAGTCGTTTACAAACACGCAAGCATCGGCCTTTGCGAATGAAAATTTATAAAGGCTCTCCATGACAAAACGCACTGCCTTTGTCTTAATATCATCATCGATATAAAAGCTACCAAGGCCTTCAACTAAATTTATCACGTGCTTTATGCCAGCGTTTTTAGCAGCAAATGTGCCAAAGACATTTGACTTGTGAGCGCCAGTTTGTAGCAGATCCAAATTTAGCTCGCCCAAAATTTGAGATAGTTTTTTTGAGTTATTTATCACCGTTAGTGGATTTAGACTGGCTTTGTCAAGCTCGTAGGTGACAGAGTGAAAGCTTTTAGCAAGCTCGCCGGTAAAGTCACCTTTTGGAGCGATAGCAAAAACCTCATGCCCCATATCTTTTAAGGCTTGCATAATAGGCCGTCTAAAAAAGTGTATGCTCATATCAGCGTGGCTTAAAAACCCTATCCTTGCCATTTTTACCTCTTTAATTTATAAATTTTTGCCGCCCCATCAAGTATGACTGGCTCAAAAATTTTTGGATCGTACCTTTCAAGCACAAAAAGCTGGATGTATGCGCTATTTAAAATACTTTCATCAAGGATGATAAACCTACCATAATCTCTCATAAAAATGACAGAAATATTTGAGCTTTCGTTATTTTTATACTCTTTGACATTTAGCTTGCCAGCCTCGTTGTAATCAGTCTCTATGAAAGATTTAAGAGGCAAGATGTTGCCATCATAGATTAAATTTGTGACATCACTTGTGAGCGTAAATCCACCATTTAGTCTAATGCCATTTTCATTTTGAGAGATCGCTCTTGTGACGATAAAAAGGCCGTTGTTTAAATTTTTACCGCTTTTTAGATCGATCTTGCTAAATTGCAAAATTGTCGGAAAAATACCAAGCATCCTATCTGGAAGATAGTAATAAATATCCCTTGTCTTTGCTGGCAAGCTAAAATTTGCCTCTTTTATCTCGCCAAAAAACTGATCGATGCTTGCGTTTCTCTCTTTTAAAATTTGAGCCAAATTGCCGTTAAATCGCTCCTTGAAATTTCTCTCTGTGTACTCAACATCAAGCCTTGCCATATTTGCCGAGCTCATCTCATCGCTTCCAAGCGCAAAACTCACGGCAAAATTTTCACGTCCAAGGTGCTTTCCACCATCAATGAGCGTCTTAACATCGCTGTAATATCTAATCGGATATCCATAGTCCCACCATGCAACCACATAGTCCTCGCGTCCTGCGATACTTTTTAGCTTGTTTAAAATTTCAACCTCTTTGTGTACAAAAACCGGCTCAGCTTTGTAACCATAGATATGAATGAGCGCTGGAGCGAGGGCAAGCACGGTTATAAAGGCTCTCGCGAGATTTAGCACCGCTCCTTTTAGCTTTAAATTTGAAAGTATAAATTCCACTAAATAGCCAAAACCAAGTGCCATGATAGGCACAGCGTAAATGGTAAATCTAAGGCCACTTTTAAATGCTAAAAAGCCAAGAGCTAGCATGCCAAGCGAGACGGCAAATGAGCGGTTTTTAAAACAAAAAAGAGCAACGCCAGCAAGCGAGATCAAAAATGTGATGACATTTGCGCTGATCCTCTCGCAAAATAGCGTAAAATCAACGATGCTTGACTCTTGGATAGTTTGATTGACATTAAAAAAATGAAAACTCATACCGCCAACTTCAGGCGCATCTCTAAAGACGTAAAATTTAAGCTGAAAAATAATCGGATTTAGCCCGCCACGAATTACAAAAACAATAAAAACAACTGCCAAAATACCAAGAGCAATTTTTAAATTTATCACCTCCTTTTTAAATAAACAAAGTGCGTAAAAAGCTATGATAGCAATAAATTTGAGCGTTAGATCAAGGTTTGAGATGGCAAGTAAAAGCAGCGAAATTTCAAGATAAAAAAGCGGGTTTTTCCTATCAAAAATGAGCGTGTAAAGTAAAAATAGCCCAGTTAAAACGCTAATAAGCGAAAAGGCGCTCGCATACCACCACATGTAAATAAGCACGCTTAAAGGCGCGATTATTAGGCTCTTTGCGTCCTTTTTCTCAAGTACTCTAATAAGTCCCCAGACGACAAAGACGCTAAGTGGGATGATGAGCATGTCAGTGTCGTAGTAGCCTGCCATTGTGCGGTTGTAGTAGCTATTTGCGACCACTGCAAGAAGTGCGGCGATGAAGCCAGCCATTTTTAGTTTGTATTCATTTGCGATCAAGATAACTGGCACAGCCACAAGCGATGAAAAAAATACACTCATATAAATCATCGCCGTCTCAAGCTTGACGCCTAGAAATTTCACTATCCAGTAAGTAAGTGTGGAAAGCGGATAGCCGTAGTAGCTAAGGTCATTTTCTTGGTGAAAGCCAGCTAGCATATCCCTTGCACCCTCGGCAAATGCGTAGCCGTCGTTTGTGCTGATCATCAGCTCGTTGTTCCAGAAAAATACCGGATACTCGCTCGCCCAAAAGACCCAGTAAAGCCTGCAAACCATGCCAAAGATGACTGCGGCAAATATCATAAGGTATAAAGAGTAATTTTTAAAAAATAAATTTCTATTCATTAGGATTTTCCAAAAAATTTATAAGCTCGCTCGCTATGTTTTCACTATCAAAAAATTTAGCCCGATTATACGCAACCTTTTCAAAATTTTGCCTTATCTTTGGCTCGTTAAGCACCTTTATCATCGCCTCTTTCATCGCATTTTCATCATCAACTGGCACCAAGATGCCAAACTCGCTCTCGCCCAAAAGCTCCTTTGCACCGCTTTTATGCTCGGTCGAGATGATAGTTTTTTCACATGCTAGTGCTTCAAGCAAGACATTTGAAAAGCCCTCAAAACGCGAGGCACAAAGCAAGCAAGAGGCATTTTTTATATGTTTAAATGGATTTTTATCAGTGCCAAGGAGCTTTACTCGCTCACCTACACCAAATTTATCTATTAAATTTTGCAGCTCGTCCTTTAAAGGTCCTTTGCCAAGAATGCCAAGCGTGGCGCGAGGGTCGTTAATCGAAGCTATTATTTTTATTAGCATAGCTTGATTTTTACCGCTATCAAGGCGGCCGATATTTATGAAAAATGGCCTAAAATCACTCTCAAGTGGCTCATCTTTTAGCAAATTTATAGTTTTTAGATCAAGAGCGTTATAAAGCACCTTTGTTTTGTCCTCGCTCATGCCAAAATTTCGCACTAGATCATCTTTGTTGCCAGCTGCATTTGCTAGGATTAGATCAGCTTTTTTATAAAGATGAGCGAGTAAAAATTTATTAACCCTGCCGCTTAAATCGTCTTTATATATGATCGATGGACAGCTTCGCTCGCTGATAACTAGCCTTGCCCTTAGCCCTAATATCCTAGTAACCCCAGCGATATAGCAAGGGCGGTTCATCAACACAAACTGCGTGTCGATGCCTAAGTTTTGACAAAGATTTTTATACTTAAAGGCAAGCATTGGCATCGCTAAAAAGAGCCTTGCAAGCTTCTTTAGTCCACTCTCGTAAGGATCGCTATTTTCTATAAAGTGGATCTGCACCTCGCTTGGGATCTCATAGGCGATGACCTTGCTCATTAAGATAAGATGAACTTCATAATGTTTGATCAAAAATGGCAGCAAATTTGCCACATTTCGCTCAGCCCCGCCAGGCCCCATCGAGTATAAAAAAACGGCTAATTTTTTCACTTGCTAACAACCTTTTTTATAAATTCTCGCCACTGCTTGATGATGTTTTCTTTGCTAAATAAATTTGCACTTTCGCCGGCATTTTCTGCTAGTTTTTGCCTTAAATTTTCGTCTTTTAAAAGCATTTCAAGCTTATCTTTTAGGTCATTTGCGTCGCCATTTTTAAAGATAAGCCCGTCCGTGCCGTCATTTATAAGCTCTCTTGCGCCCACGGTGTCGCTACTTAGCCTAGCGCAACCAAAAGCACCTGATTCTATTAGCACGTTTGAAAGTCCCTCACTTCGTGAACTAAGAACAAAAATTTTTGCCTCATTATAAAGCTTTGTGACGTCGCTCATATGTCCTAAAAATTTGATGTTAAGCCCCAAATTTGACGCCATCTGCTTTAGCTGCACTTCTTGCCTGCCACTGCCTGCGATCTTTATCTCCCAGCCGTCAAGCAAGCTCTTATCTACCTTGCTAAGCGCCTCAAAATAGATATCATAGCCCTTTACCGCCTCCAGCCTTGCCACGCTTAAGATGACGTTTTGCTTCTCGCAAATTTTAGGCACGTCGATAAAAAGTGGGTTGTGGATGACTTCACGATTTTTGGCAAATTTATAGTAGTTGTAGTCATTTTTACTTAGCACGCTTAAACCATCTACAAAGCGGTAGCTAATATCACGCATAGCGCTTGCGATTTTGCTTTTTAGGTAGCTGTGCTCGTGATGCTCAGTTGCTATTAGTTTGCTCTTTAGCCCAGCATTTGCCAGCACACAAGCGACATTTGTCCAGTCGATAAAGCTAATTATCAGATCAGCTCTTTGCTCTTTAAAAAGCGCTCTAAGAGCGAAAATTTTCTTAAATTTTAAAGCAATGCCTGAACCAGTGACGTTAAGGTTTATGATATTTATCTTTTCACTAAATTTATAAAGCCCAAGGTCCTCTTCAAGCAGAGCGATAGTGATCTCATTGTCCTTGCTAAGCTCATTTGCAAGCACATTTAGCACACGTTCAGCCCCACCATTTCTAAGTGCGGCTATGACAAAAAGAATTTTCACTTCACACCTCCAAGCTTTAAAAGCTCCAGCCATTTTTTATAAATTTGCTCCACGCTAAACTCATCAAGTCTAGCCCTTGCGTTTTTGGCAAATTCGACCATTTTTGCCTCATCTTGCAGCATTTTTGCAAGCTTTTCGCTCATCTGATCAGCGTCATTTATCTCGCAAAGCAAGCCATCAAAACCATCTTTTATAAGCTCTTTTGCCCCGCTAGTTCTTGTCGCAACCCGCACGCAGTCATAGTTTATCGCCTCTATCAAGGTGTTTCCAAGACCCTCGAAATTTGAGCAAGAGAGCAGCACCTTTGCCCTTTTATAAAGAGAAGCGATATCGCTAACGTTGCCTAAGAATTCGACATCAGCGTCCAAATTTTTAGCTAAATTTTCTAAATTTGCTCTCTCGCCACCATCTCCAGCGACAGCAAATTTATAGCCACATTGCTTTAAGCTTGCAGCCACTCTTACAAACATTTCGCAGTTTTTTATCTTATTTAGCCTGCCAACAAAGATGACTAAATTTTCTTTATCAAAGCTCTCATTTTGCACCTCTTCAAAGAGTGGGTTGTAAATTTTCATCACATTTTTGCAAAATTTCGAGTAGTAGCCTAGATCCTCGTCGCTTAGGACGCTAAGTGCGTTTGCAAATGGGTAGCTTATGCGTCTTAGCACCTTAAAAATGGCTCTTTTTGGCGCAAGATAGTTTGTGTGCTCGCTTATGATTATTGGCGTTTTTAACCCAGCCGAGCTAAAGAGCACCAAGATATTTACGGCGTCTAAAAATGATATCACAGCGTCAAATTTGCCCTCTCGTATGAGCGCTCGTAAAGCAAGCACCTTTAAAACTCTCTTTTTTAAATTTCCAACCAAGCCAAGCTCATCAGCCCCAACGCCTAAATTTATGAGATTTACGCCACTTGCTAGCTCGTAAAATGGCTCGTCCTTATCAAATTTAACAAGGCTTACATCATGATCCACGCTAAATCTTGATGCGATCACCGCACAAACTCGCTCCGCACCGCCACTTCTAAGCGTTGATGTGACAAATAATATCTTCATACGCCAAACCTTCGTTTGATCTTTACACGTAGCCTTGAAAGTGCTGGTAAAATGCCATTTGGAAGTGGGCTAAGTAGTAAAAAGACAAATGCCTCTTTGCTAAATTTAATACTAAGGCTTTTAAAGATGCACCTTAGCATTAGCCCATATTCGCCTGCTATTTTGGCGTAGTAGGCAGCGTTTTTATACTGCAGGGCTAGAAATTTTGGCTCATTTTTTATAGCGATGTCGTAGTGCATTTTTGCCGTTTTGATGTAGGCGTTTGCCACATTTAGCGCATGTTTGCTAGCATTT
The DNA here is from genome assembly GCF_902460875.1 of Campylobacter concisus. Lineage (GTDB taxonomy): Bacteria > Campylobacterota > Campylobacteria > Campylobacterales > Campylobacteraceae > Campylobacter_A > Campylobacter_A concisus_AA. The sequence goes on from NZ_CABPVR010000010.1 coordinate 124,776, forward strand.
AGCGTAGCACTATCACTTCTTGCGATGCGGTAGATGTAAAGTGGCTTTTTAAGATAGAAGACATTTTTTTCAAAAAAGCGGATGTAAAGCTCATTTTCGCCGCCAAAACTGCTCTCATCAAACCTAAAGCTGTCTATAAATTCACGCGAAAAAAGCTTAAAATACTCGCCATTTATTCGCCCGCAGTGATAATCAGCCTTGCTCATCGCCCCACTCTTGCTATATGGGCTTCTACCAGCCACGACCTCGGTCATCACGCCATCTTTCTCGCAGATAGCGTCTGCAAAAACGCACGAATACTCGCCACTTTTTAAAATTTCATAGCACTCAGCAATCGCCTCTGGCAAAAGCTCATCGTCATCGTCAAGCAAGCAGACAAACTCGCCTGTTGCGTTGTCAAAGCCGTTATTTTTGTTGCCATTTGGGCTCTTTTTGTGAGCGCTATTTTTTACAAATTTGATCCTTGCGTCGTTAAAACTCTTGCAAATTTCACTCGCACTCTCGTCATCGCCGTCATCGGTCACAATTATTTCTAAATTTTTATAGCTTTGAGCTAGAGCGCTTTTTATGGCCTTTTTTAAAAGCTCCGGACGCTTATAAGTCGCAGTTACAATGCTTATTAATGGCTCGCTCATTTAGCCCCTTTTAAAAATTCTCTCATAGCCTTGAAGCTTTTCAAGTCGTGAGAAAAATATAAATTTAAATGTTTTTATGTAGGCCTTTAAATTTGCCTTGTATCCCCTCTCAAGGCGCTCTCCCTCGATGTTTGAGCCACTAAGATCTGTTGGGTGCGAAAAGAGATCGCAAAAATACATCTGCATATCATTAACACCAAGCAAATAGTCCCAAACATCGGTCGTGCAAAGCGCACGTTTATGAATTTCAAGCAAATTTTTAGTACTTTTTTTAGTTAGCACATAAGCCCCTGCTCTATAAATGCTTGAAAATGAGTGCTTTGAGACCTGCCAAAGTGGCTTACTTAGACTAGCATCCACCTTTTTACCAAAGGCGCTAAACCTGCCTTCTAGCCCATCTTGCATGCCACATATTAGCACGCTACTTTCAGGCATCTTGCTAGCTGCTAAAAATACCTCTTTTATGGCATTATCATCTCCGATCACGTCGTCTTCAAAGATGAGGGCAAATTTGGCTTCACTCGCCAAAAACGCCTCGTAGGCTTTTACGTGCGAGAGTGAACAGCCAACCTCTGCTGGGCTTAAAATTTTGCCGTAAGCTTTAAATGATGGAGAAATGATCTTATAGTACTCCCTCGCGTTTAGCTCCCTGCCATCCACTGCGTCTATTAGCTTAAAGCTATCATAAGAGCCAAATTTCTGCTGCAAAAGCTCGCGCCTTTTGGTGTCTTTTGCCAAAGAGATCAAGTAAATTTCATTCATTTAAGACCTTTTAAATTTTTTTAAAATTTTACGCCAGACTATGCCTCGCTCGAAGGCATTAAAAAACAAAAAATATCCCAAAACATAAGCTGCGCCGGCGTATATCGCAGCAAAGATAGCAAATTTTAGCCAGTTATCTAAACTCACAAGGTCCTTGCAGGCAAACATCGCAAGCACGCATAGCGCAAAAACGGCTAAATTTTTAAAATAAACCCCGTAAAATGTGGTGAGTTTCACCTCTAAATTTAAAGCAGCATTTATGAGGTCAAAGCCAAGAATTCTTATGCTATAAAAAATGGCTGCGACGATGACGATACCATAAACGCCGTAGTCACTACATTTGAGTAGTGCGATCTGCGCTATGATCGTGCTAACGCCAAGGATAGTGTTGGCAATGGCTGGTCGGCGAAGCTTGTTTGTCGCGCTATCAAGGTTAAAAAGCGAAAAAACAAAGCTTATAAAGACGATAGGCACTAGCGTGATCATCGAGACACTATAGATAAATTTGACCTCGTCTTGGCTTTTAAAAGGTAGCCAAAGCGTGTAAAAATCAAGCCCAAAAACGACAAAAAATGCGGCCGGAGCGCTCATCACAAAGGCGATCACTTTCATTGAAAATTTAGCCTCTTTTATGAGGTCTGTGATCAAATTTTTAGAGTAAAGCTCGACAAATTTTGGTGCAAAGATACCACTAAGCTGTGCTACAAAGCTCTCAAGTATGATAGGGGCGGCCTTGGCGACTGAAAGAAGGCCAGTAGCATTTGCATTTACGAAAATGTTGCAGATAAACAGGTCCATACCCGTTAAAAGTATGCGGTTTAGCGCGTTAAAGCTGTTCCAAATCCCAGAACTTAAAAGCTCTTTGATCTTGGAAAAGTCAAATTTACTAAGGCTAAATTTTAGCTCCGGCGTGATGCGAGCTGACATAAAAATGGTGCTAAAAAAGACAAAAAGGCTTGCAACTAGCGCTGAAATGGCGATGTATGAAATGAACGGCTTAAAAAAGAAAAAGAGCGCCACGATAAGGATCGCTAGGATCGCGCTTGAGATGGCGTTTCTGATGGAGAGTAGATAGAGCTTGTTTGTCACAAAGGCGCAAACCGTCAAAACGCCGTTAAATAGTCCAACGCAGAAATTTATAAAGTAAAAAACAAGGGTCATTCTCACGTCAAAGAGTAAATTTTCAGGGACATTTAAAAAGCTTTGCAAATTTAGTATAAAAATGGAGCTAAGCACCACTACAACAGCGCAAAAGAAGATATTTACAACAAGCACTGATGAGTAATAGGTGTTTGTGAGGCTTAGATCCTTTTTATGCCACGCATGAGCGACAAAGCGTCCGCTAACCGAGTTTATAGCTACACTTACGACTGCTGCGTAGCTAACGATGGCGTTGCTAAGGCCCACAAAGCCAAAAGCTTCGTTACCAAGGCTTTTTAAGATAAATGGCGTAAGAAAGAAATTTATGCCCATAGATACGACAAAAACGACGATCGAGCTTATTAGATTGATTAGCATTAGATTTTTAACCTATAAATTTTTACACCATTTGAGATGACAAATGGCTCAAAGTATTGCTCATCGGCTCGCTCAAATATAAAAAGCTGTACAAAAGATGAGTTAAAAGTATTTTCATCAAGCAACAATATCCGCGCATAGTCTTCCAAAAAAACCACATAAATTTTGGCGTTTTCATCTACAATTTTTTCATCTATTCGTAAATCTTTTCCAGATCCTTTTACTTTATAAAATGATTTTACAGCTATTTTTTCACCGTTATGTATGATAAATTTTTGCTCATTTACAGGCAAAGTATAGCCATCTCCAAGGTCGATACTAGCTTCGCTAACGCCATTTAATGCACTAACATGATAAAAATCCTCTTTTTGCCTTTTACCAGTTGTGACGTCGATATAGCTATATCTAAAAATATTTGGCGCGATGTCAATCATATTTGGCACAAGATAGTAAAAAATCTCTTTTTTTGCAGCTGGCAGAGTGAAATTTTCGCTTTTAAGCTGACTTAAAAAAGTATTTATATCGCTTGTGTTGTAGTCTTTTAAAATTTTATCTATTGGCCTTATATTTTGCTCAAGCGAGATGTCATTATAAGTAACTGCCACTCTTGCAAGTCTAGCCAAAAATGCCTCATCTTTTCTCAAAGCAAGGCTAACAAAATAATTATTTTCGCCACCTTGTCTACCAGGATCGTTTAAAGTCATAACATCAGCAAAATATCTTATAGCATATCCGTAATCCCACCATGAAAATACATAATCATCGCGCTTTGTGACCTTTTTGAGCCCATCAAGCGCTACTGCTTCATCACGGCTAATTACAGTCTTTGGCCTATATGAATAAGCAAAATCTAAATTTATAGCAAGAGCGGCTACGGCAAAAACTAAAAATGATAAATTTTTAATAGAATTTCTAAGATCAAATAAATTTAAAAAAAAATGCAAAAAATACCCAAAACCAAGCGCAACAAGTGGTGTTACGTACATAACAAATCTAACTCCGCTAAAAAAAGAGAGGAGTCCAAGTCCAAGCATTGGCAAAGTAAGTAAAAATGGACGAAATTTAAAGCAAAGCAGCAAGTATCCAATAATAGCTGCCAGCAGTATAAGAATATTTCCTGACATGAAATAGATAAAATACAAAGGGCTAGCACTTTTTACTTCGCTGATGAAATTATGCTCATTTATAAAGTGAAATTTATCGCTAAGAATTTCATTGCCTTTAAAAACATAAATATCCATTTTTGAAGTAATGAAATCAAAACCACCAAAATAGATAAAAATAGCTAGCATTAAAGTAAGAAAAATGGCTAATTTTCTAGCTGAGAGTAAATTTTTATATTTGCAAAAAAGAGAGAAAAATAAGGCAATAACTGCTAAATTAAAAACCAAAATTTTATTTGCTATTAGTGGATCTTTAGTAAAAGCATTTGAGCTTACGATGCTTATAAACATAAAAAATATCGCTTGATAATTTTGCAATCTATCTCGCATAAAAACTAGCGTATATAGTAAAAACATAAAGAAAATACTTAAAATAAGTGCATATGAGCTTTGATACCACCAAAGATAAAGCGATACAAAAAGGCTCGGCAAAACGATAAATTTTTGTTTATTTGTGTTTAAAAGCCTGATCAAAAAATAGATGATAAAAAGCGCAAATGTGACATTTAACATGTCGCTATCAAAATATCCAGGCGATGTCCTTGAAAGATAGCTTGGCAAGATAACACTCATAAATGCAGCCACAGCCCCAGCTTTTAGCGCTTTAAGCTCATTTGATATCAAAACAACTGGAAGTGCGATAAGAGGAGCTAAAAAGATGCTCATATAAAACATCACGCTTTCAATCTTAAAAGGAAAAATTTTGCAAATATAAAAAACTATGGTTGAGATTGAGTGATTAAAGGGGCTAAAGTCATTTTGCTGATGAAAGCCAGCCAGCATGTCTCTAGCACCTTCTGCGTAATAATATGCGTCATTTGTCGTAAGCATAAATTCGCCATTAAAGTAAAGCTCTGGCATATCCTTTGCCCACAATACCCAGAGCATCCTAGCCGCAAATCCAAACAGATAAGCGGCTAGAAATATAAGTAAAATTTTACAATTTACGCTTACTTTGTGCACTAAATTCCTTACAGCCTAGCGTCAGCCTCTGGGTAGATATTTTTTATATCATAAACTAAATGGCCTTTTAAATTTAGCTTTTTAAACTCATTATGAGCTACGGCGATCACGATGCAGTCGTAGTCGTTTAGGTTATACTCTTTCACTAGATCAAAGCCGTACTCGTGTTTTACCTCAGTGCTATCAGCCCAAGGATCGGTCACATCGACCTTGCAGCCAAAATCTTTTAGCTCATCAACCACGTCTATAACGCGAGAATTTCTTATATCTGGGCAGTTCTCTTTAAATGTCATGCCAAGAACAAGCACGCGAGCTTTGTTGATAAGCACGCCTTTTCTTATCATTAGTTTTATCACTTGATCGGCTGCGTATCTGCCCATATCATCGTTGATGCGGCGACCTGCTAGGATCATTTCAGGGTTGTAGCCTACCTCTTGAGCTTTGTGAGTTAGGTAGTATGGATCTACGCCGATGCAGTGTCCACCAACTAGACCTGGGCGGAAATTTAAGAAATTCCACTTAGTACCTGCAGCCTCTAAAACGTCAATGGTGTTGATATGAAGCTTTTCAAAAAGCATCGCAAGCTCGTTTATAAAGGCGATGTTTATATCACGCTGAGTGTTTTCGATGACCTTTGCAGCCTCGGCTACTTTGATGCTTGAAGCTTTGTGAGTGCCGGCTGTAATGATAGAGCGGTAAATTTCATCGACCTTGTCAGCGATCTCTGGAGTTGAGCCACTTGTGATCTTTTTGATCTTAGTTACAGTATGCTCTTTGTCACCTGGGTTTATGCGCTCTGGAGAGTAGCCGCAGAAGAAATCTTTGTTAAATTTAAGCCCACTTTTTTCAAGAAGTGGCACGCAAATCTCCTCTGTAACGCCTGGATAAACGGTGCTTTCATAGACAACGATGTCGCCTTTTTTAAGCACTTTTGCCACGCTCTCGGTTGCTTTTACGACTGGAGTTAGATCAGGGCGCTTGTTTTTATCTATCGGAGTTGGAACGGTCACGATGAAGAAGTTGCAACTTCTAATATCATCTAAATTTAGACTAAATTTCATGCCATTATCGATCGCTTTTTTCATCTGTTCGTTACTAAGTTCAAGCGTTCTATCATAGCCACTTTTAAGCTCTTCTATACGTTTTGCATTTACATCAAAGCCTACTACTTCGTACTTTTCGCTAAAAGCTGCTGCAAGTGGAAGTCCCACATATCCAAGTCCTACTACTGCTATTTTCATTTATTTTTTCCTTTCTTTTTTGCTTCTATCTTTTTTACGCGTTCATACATTCTTATTTCCGCACTTACACCTTTTGGAGTTATGATTCTAATAGGGCTAACGCCTGGTAAAATTTTAGTGAATTCGTAATAAACCTGCCTCTTTTTCTTTCCGTCCTTACAGAGCATCATCGTTTGCGCTAGCTCGTCACCACCGCTAAATTCGTAATAAATCCCGTGTGCATCCTCTTTTTCTTTAAGCTTTCCACCGAGTAAAAAGGCAAAGTTGCAGTCGATTTCTATCTCTTTAAAAAATGCGACTTCGTATTTAAAATAATCAGGCGGCATCTTTGAGATAGGTAGCTCAAAAATATTTTCCTCGGTTTTTGGCGCGTTTTCGCCTGCAAAAAGCGCAAACGGAAGCACGCAAGCTACGATAAAAAGTAAAAATTTTCTCATGCCTTTACTCCGATTTGAAAATACTTAAATCCATGCTCGGCTAAAATTTTAGCGTTGTATTGGTTGCGTCCATCAAAAATAACGGCATTTTTTAGCCTCTCTTTGATCTCCATAAAATCAGGCGATCTAAACTCACTCCACTCAGTCACAAGCACCATAGCATCGGCGTTATTAAGCGCGTCATATTTATTTTTAGCGTATTTTATATCTAAATTTGGCATATATTTTTTAGCTTCTTCGCTCGCTTTTGGATCGTAAGCGACCACTTTTGCGCCAGCTTCATCCAAAAGCTTTATCAAAGTTAGCGAGCTAGCCTCGCGCATATCGTCTGTGTTTGGCTTAAACGCAAGCCCCCAAAGCGCAATCGTCTTGCCCTTTAGATCGCCACCAAAGAAGTTATAAATTTTATCAAACAGAACTCTTTTTTGAGCCTTATTTCTTGACTCAACCGCACTTAAAAGCTCTGGCTCAAATCCATTTTGCCTAGCTGTGTAGATGAGTGCCTCGACGTCTTTTGGAAAGCAGCTGCCACCGTATCCACAACCTGGATAGATGAAGCTATAACCGATCCTTGAGTCGCTGCCGATACCTTTTCGCACCAAATTTACATCAGCACCCACGCGTTCACAAATATTTGCTATCTCGTTTATGAAGCTTATCTTTGTTGCCAGCATCGAATTTGCAGCGTATTTTGTCATCTCGGCTGACTTTACGTCCATGCAAATGAGCCTGTCGTGATTTTTCATAAATGGCTCATAAAGCTCTCTCATCACGCTAAAGCCCCACTCACTACTAGCTCCGATAACCACGCGATCTGGCTTTAAAAAATCCTCAACCGCAGCGCCCTCTTTTAAAAACTCTGGGTTTGAAACGACTTCAAATTTAACCTCTACATTTCTCTTTTTAAGCTCAGCCTCGATCACCTCATGCACCTTAGCTCCAGTGCCCACTGGAACGGTTGATTTATCGACTACGATTAGCGGTTTGCTTAAATTTTCTCCGATCGATTTCGCAACTGATAGGACATATTTTAAATCCGCCTGTCCATCAGCGCCCATAGGCGTGCCAACCGCGATAAATAGCACATCTGCATGCTCTAGCGCCTCAGTTATCTGCGTGCTAAATTTAAGCGAGCCATTTTTGTAGCACTCGCTCACGATATCAGCAAGCCCTGGCTCATATATGGGCACGATGCCATTTTTTAGCGCCTCGATCTTTTTGTTATCGACATCGACGCAGATCACGCTGTTGCCCATCTTAGCGAAGCATGCACCACTTACTAGTCCAACGTATCCGGTTCCAATTACTGCTATTTTCATGCTTATCCTTAAATTCTCTTTTCCCACTCAAGGGCGGTTTTTATGATGAGCGCTAGATCGTCTCTTTTTGGCTTCCAGCTTGTTAGCGAGCGTAGTTTGCTTGCGTTTGAGATAAGGATAGCTGGGTCGCCGTCCCTTCTTGGCGCATTTAGCACTTTAAAATTTACTCCACTTACTTTTTTTGCGGTCTCGATGACCTCTTTTACGCTAAATCCCATGCCATATCCCACGTTAAAAGTTTCGCTGCCATTTTGGCCGATATACTCCAGTGCGCTTATGTGGGCGTCTGCTAGGTCGCTAACGTGGATGTAGTCTCTTACGCATGTGCCATCTTTTGTCGCGTAGTCATCACCAAAGATACCCATGCTCTCGCGCTTGCCAAGTGCTGTTTGAACGGCCACTTTGATAAGGTGCGTGGCGTTTGGATAGTTTTGACCGATAAGCCCCTCCTCGTCCGCGCCTGCCACGTTAAAGTAGCGCAAAATCGCAAATTTGAAATTTTCATTTGAAGCGGCGTAGTCTTTGATGATCTGCTCGCTCATAAGCTTACTTCTGCCGTATGGATTTATTGGGTTTGTAGGCGTTGTTTCGCTAACCTCTGCCACATCTGGCTCGCCGTAAACTGCGGCAGTTGAGCTAAATATAAATTTATTTATATTATAAGTTTTTGCGTATCTTAGCACCCTCGCAACGTTTGCGGTGTTGTTTAGATAGTATTTTAGTGGCTCGCTCATGCTCTCAAAAACCTCGATAAACGCTGCAAAATGGATGATCGCATCAAATTTGCCATTAGCAAAAATTTCACTTAGATCATCTTCTAGATTTGCGTTTATAAATTTAAAATTTCCGATTTTTTGGAGTGCCTCAAGTGCTTTTTGTGAGCCCTTGCAGAGATTGTCGATAATGGTTATCTCATCCTTGCCTTGTTTTAAAAGTGCTTTTACTACGTGGCTGCCGATGTATCCAGCACCACCTGTTATTAAAATCTTCAAGTTTAAGCCTTTCATAAAAAGTGGTTAATTTTATCAAAAATAGAGTAAAGCAAAAGTAAAGCAAGGCTTTTGAATAAATTTTAATCCTCTCTAACCCTTAAAAATATTGGAAATCTTGGCTTGCCGTTGGCTGTTAAATTTTGAAATTTATATGTGATGATAGAACCTATCTTTGGGGGATTTTGGCGCTTTTCATCGCTTAGTCCCGATCCTATTTTAAAGATAGCGCCAGATTTTGGTTCACCAGCTTTTTCTTCACCCTGCTTGCCACCAAGCGCTTTGCAGGTAAGCGAGCCAGCAAATTTTGCGTATTTGCCGCTACCTTTATTTATAGCGGTCACTTCACACTCGGCATCTTTAAATTTCTTAAATTTAAGTGCATTTTTGCTTCTTTTTCGCTCGTACGGTGCATTTGGCTCACGCACCACTGCTCCCTCGCCGCCTTTTGCGATGATACTTTCAGTAAATTTCAAAAATTGAGCGTTATCTCGCATTTTTATCTGTTTTATTATGATTAAATTGTGATTTGGCTCATTTTTTAGAAATTTAGCCAAAACTTCAAGCCTATCAAGCAAGCTACCACTTGCCTCAGGCACGTCGAAAATGTGAAATTTAAGCCTGTCCCACGCTTTTTCATCGGGCAACTTATCCATCACGGTCGCTTGAATTTCTTCAAATTTAAGCTCCTTTGCGTAAAGTTCGCCATCGAGCGCAAATTTAGGAAAATTTTTAGTAAAACTTAGCGGTGCATTTAGCTTTTTGCCCTGTCTTGAGAGTAAATTCTCTCCGTCCCAGTAGGCACGCACGCCATCAAGCTTCTCGCTAGCTAGCCAGCCACTGACATTTTGATCTTTATACTCGCTAAGGCGCAATAAATCAAGAGAAAATGCAAAATTTAAAAGGACTAAAACCGCAAAAATTATTCTAATCAAGCTTTTGCCTTGCAAAAACAATAATCCATATGATCATCTACAACGCCCACACTTTGCAAAAATGCATAGGTGCTAACAGAGCCTAGAAATTTAAACCCTCGCTTTTTTAGCTCCTTTGCCACAAAGTCAGACATCGGCGTAGTGGTTGGCACTTGTTTGATATCTTGATAGTGATTTATGATCTGCTTGCCGTCAAATTTGGGATCAAATTTTCTTAACAAATATCCCCACAAATAGTCATAAAAGCTGCCAAATTCTTTGGTTACTGATAAAAATGCAAGGGCGTTTGCAGAAAGCGATTTTAGTTTTAATCTGTTGCGAATCAACCTCTCATTTTGCATAAATTTCGCTATTTCAGCCTCGCCGTAAAGCTTGATCTTCTCTGGATCAAAGCCATCAAACGCCTCTCTCATGGCCTCTCTTTTTTGAAGCACTCCATGCCACGAAAGTCCCGCCTGAAAGCCTTCCAGAACTATCATTTCAAAAAATTTTCTATCATCTTTTACGACTTTGCCCCATTCGTTATCGTGGTAAGCTATATCAAGCTCGCCTTTTGCCCATTCACATCGCCTCATTTGCGTCCCTTAAATCTCAACTCCGTAAAACTCGCAATACCACTCAACAAATTTAGCCACGCCGTCATTTACCTTTGTATTTGGCTTGTAGTCAAAGTCAGCCACCAAGTCGCTCACGTCTGCAAATGTCGCTGGCACGTCGCCTGCTTGAAGTGGGAGAAAATTTTTCTTGATCTCGCGGCCGATCTTTATCTCAACTGCCTTAATGTAGTCCATGAGCTCAACTGGGCTGTTGTTACCGATATTATAGACCTTAAACGGCGCTTTTGAAGTGGCAGGGTCTGGGTGCTTTGCGTCCCAATTTGGATTTGGCTTAGCAGGGTTATCTATGCACTTGATGATGCCCTTTACGATGTCGTCCACGTAGGTAAAGTCGCGCTTCATCTTGCCGTAGTTAAAGACGTCGATGCTCTTATCTTTAAGTGCAGCATCAACAAACAAAAATAGCGCCATATCAGGGCGTCCCCATGGTCCATAAACCGTAAAAAAGCGAAGTCCAGTCGTTGGCACGTTAAATAGGTGGCTATAAGTGTGCGCCATCATCTCGTTACTCTTTTTGGTCGCTGCATAGAGGCTTATAGGGTGATTTACCGCCTCGTGCGTAGAAAAAGGCATGTTCTCATTTAGGCCATAAACCGAACTAGAGCTTGCATAAACTAAATTTTTGATCTCATTATGACGGCAGCACTCTAGGATGTTCATAAATCCCGTGACGTTGCTGTCGATGTAGGCTTTTGGGTTTATGAGCGAGTAGCGAACGCCTGCTTGTGCGGCTAAATTTACCACTACGTCAAATTTCTCTTTAGCAAAAAGCTCTTTCATCGTCTTTTCGTCGGCGAGATCTGCTTTTATAAATTTTAAATTCGGATGCGTTTTTGAGACGATAAGCTTGCCATAGTCTATATCGCTCGTGTCAAAGCCTGCCGTTTTTAGGCGTGCAAGCTTTAAATTTACGTCGTAGTAGTCGTTTATCACGTCATATCCAACGACCTCATCGCCCCTTTTTACTAGGGCGTTTGCCAAATGAAATCCGATAAATCCCGCCGTTCCAGTTACTAAAATTTTCATATTTTTCCTTTCACTTTTGGCTTATTTTAGTGCAAAAATGTAAATTTACGTATTTAGATCAGGGTGGTCCCATGTGTTAAATTCGGCCTTTATGTCATCATTTTCTTGCCCTTTGCAACATAGCCACTCAAGCCCTGCACGCCTCTCCATAACGACCTCTTCGTCAAGTCCGGCAACCTTTTTGCCATTTATCCTTGCATCTACACACGCCCAGTGGTAGCGATAAACTAGGTCAAGCTTGCTTAAAATTTCATCCAAACTGCGAAGTTTTGAGCGGTTTTTGAGTCCGCCCTCTCTAAAGACATCCATCACAAACTCACAGTCGCAAATTTTATCCATCTCTCCAATATCTTCAGCTATGCCAAGCGCCCAAAGCAAGATCCAAAGCGACTCATACTTCCAGCCCATATTTACGGCCAAATTTATATCAGCCCTGCCTTCTACGACCTCTTTTTCTTTTACACTTAGATCACCATAGAAATCGCCCAAAAAGTCTTTAGCCCAGGCTATCTCATCTTCACTTAGGTGGCCATTGTCGCGGATCGTACAAGCACACATAATCGCTGTAAATGAACAAACCGCACGAGCAATGATCTCATCAACGCTTCTTGGCGTAACTTCACTATTGTCATACCTTAGTGGCAGACTCTCAAGCACAGCCACACCCTCTTTTTTTAAAATTTTTATGCTCTCATCTTTTCTTTGTTGTGCTGTTTTTGGCATATCCGCACCTTTTTTAAAAATATCAAACACTCCCATTTTTACCCAAAAAACTCAGCGTTAAATTTCTCTTCGTTAAAATTTTTACCTAAAAATTTACAGGCTTCGATCATATCAGTTCTTGCTATTTCAAAGCAACTAGTAGCCCCAGGACTTGGAGTCATGTTAAAACTTATACCCTCTCCTGTGCCTATCTTGCCCTCGCCAAGCTCAAGGCACTTTTTATTACGGTCGATAACTTGTGGCCTTACGCCGCCAAAATTTACAGCATAGCTCAGATCGTTTTCACTTAGGCTTGGTACGATCTTTCTAGCGTCTTTTACAAATTCTTTTTTATTGATAAATGGCACTTCAAATAAGAAATTTCTTAAAATATAAGATCTGATATCGCTATCTTTTAAGAGATTTGTAAAGACTTCAAAGACATTTTTATCAAATTTTAGGCATTTACAAAAGTCAAAAAAGCTTGAACAGCCGTGGTATCTCTCTAGTTTTGGTATGACTAGAGCTGTTGGTCCAAAGCGAGTGTTTCCATTAGCTAGGATGTCTGGGTCGCCGTGAAGAGCGGCAAATGGCAGCTTATCGTTTTGTACCATATAGACTTTGCCATTTAGCAGGCGTTTTTTTGCAAAGTAAAAGCTTCCAGCAACAGGCAATGTGCTAAGATGAAGCCCATAACCCATTTTGTGAGCCAAAAATAGCGAATGTCCTCCAGCATCTACTACAACGTAGTTTGCAGTGATCACCTCGCCATCATTTATCTTTATGTGAAATGTATCGCCCGCCTTTTTTATATCAGTTACTTCTGAGTTTAGGCTGATCTCGTAGCCATCTGCGCCTAAATTTAGTGCATTTTGCACAAGTGAGTTTGCTAAGCCACCAAAGTCCATCGTCGTAAACTGCCCATTTTGCGTGCCTATGGCGATGATGTTTTCTGGCCTCTCATTGCCATTTGCATCAAAAACGACGTTTGGCTCGATTTGTTTTAACTTCTCTTTGTCATAAATTTCAAGGTAAGGAAAAAGCTCTATAAAACTCTCATATCGCTCTTTCATGCGCTCTACTTCGGCATCTCCGATAGCTAGTGCCATCTTTTGATGAGCGAACATATACTTGCCATCAAGATTGTATTTTAGAGCATATTTTACTGGCATATTTGCCACACGAGAGACTTTTTTTGCTTTTTCCAGTGTGTAGTTTGTCTCGATATCGCCACAATGAATGGTTTGTGAGTTGCCTTTGCCGTTTGAATTTAGAGTAGCTACGCCGTCATATTTTTCTAAAAGTGCGACCTTTTTTATATCACTAAATGCAGCCAACTCATAAAAGAGCGCCGTCCCACTAATGCCTGCTCCGACAATTACCACTTCAAAGTGCTTCTGCCTCATTTTTTCTCCCAAAAAGTTTAGTCGCCAAAATGATACTATATTAATTTTAAAACAAACAGCATAGTGGAAAAGCTAGAATTTTATATAAAAGAGAAATTTGGCAAGGCTCTCACCTTGCCTTGAAGTTAAAATTTATAAGATACGTTTACTTTGAAATTTCTACCTGGCTCCCAGTCCACATAGTCTGGATTGCCTGTATAATCAGCCATTCTTTGAGACTGTGAAGCATAAGTTTTATTAAAGAGGTTGTAAATTCCAGCATTTATCTCAAGTCCCTTAAATTTACCGCTACTTGGCGTATAGCTAGCGTAGATATCGCTAACTGCATAGCTTGGTATCTTGGCATTTTCATTATCGCTAGCTGATATGGTATTTTTTGAAGCGAAGTAGATTAGATTGTAGCCTATTAGCGTATCAATGCTAGAAAATGCATACTCTGCATTAAATGTATATTTGTCGCCCTGATCTCGGTAGCCGATGATATTTGAAGTGTAATATCCGCCCCTTTCTGTGTTTACAACTCTATCTTTATATTTTACCTTTTGGTGAGTATAGCTAGCAGCTAGGCTTAGTGCGTCTAAATTTAGCCTTGCAAGTAACTCGATACCACTTATATCAGCCCCACCAGCGTTTATACGTCTGGATATAGTTATTCTATTTGGCGGCGTTCCAGTCACATAAGAGCCATTATCTACGATTAAGTTTTTATATTTTGTCATGAAGTATTTTGCAGAGAGGCTATATGAGCTATCTTCATTTATGTCGCCATGATATTTAAGACCGGTTTCATAGCTATTACCAGTCGTTGCTTTTAGCTTTTTATTTGCTTCAAAATTTTTTGCTCTACTAGCATACATAGACTCCATTACATCAGGTCCTCTAAAGACTCTTGCATAGCTTGCAAAAGCGTTAAGACCTTTAAGTATCTCATAGTCAAGCGCAAGCGCTGGGGTAAATTCATTGTATTTATAAGTGTAGCTCTTTACATTTCCGGCTCTACCATCGTAGCTTTTTAGCTCGTGATGGGTGTATCTGATGCCTGGAGTAACAGTTAACGAACTAAAATTTAGCGCATCTTCTGCATAGATTGAGTAGTTATTTACCTTTTCAGGATAGTGATTATTTGGCTTGTTAAAATTTTTACTTTGGTAAAACTCAGCGCCGTATCTAAGCGTCTGCGTCAAAGCGCCGGTCTCGACTATACTCTTAGCCTTTGCATTTATGCCGTTTGTCTTTACGCCTAAAATTTTTAAGACTGGGTCATCTTTTTTGTGCTCGGTGTTGTATACTGTTACATCTAAATTTAGAAGATCACTTGGTTTATACTCGTATTTTAGTGTTGTCGTATCGCGCTCATATTTTCGGTTATCAACAGGGAATTGACCAGTGTACCAGCTGCCAAACTCGGCTCTCATAGGATACATGCCCTTAAATTCATTGTGCTCTCTTGAGATAGAAATTCTATGCGCGTCAAGGAAGCTATAACCAAGCTTTAAAAGATAGCTAAGGTCATTTCCGTCACCACCTATCCTTCTGTTATTACCGCTTTTGCCGTAGTCATAGCCTTTGTGATTTATCGCAGCTATAAAGTCAAGCCCCTCAACTGGTGCAGTAAAGATCATAAGACCTTGAGAAAATTCGCTGTTATTTGAGGCGTAGCCTGTCTTTATCTTTGCACCGATGATCTCACCACTTTCTAACAAGTCTTTTGCGTCAACCGTTTTAAAGGCGACCGAACCGCCAAGTGCACCTGAGCCGTTTACCACTGATCTTGAGCCAACCTCGACATCAACAGCTTTTATAAGATCCGGATCTATAAGCAAGTCGGCGTTGTGGTGAAATGTATTTCCGTTTTGCTTCGCGCCATCTATCGTGATATTTAGACCACGGTCGCTCACGCCCCTCATGTAAATTTTTTGATTCATGCCGTTTGTTCCGCCAACATAAACACCAGGAATATCTCTCATCACGTCTTTTACTAGGCCAGCGTTTCTAGTTGAAATTTTGATATCATCAACGCCGTATCCGCCACTGCTACTTGTTACCTCAACTCCGCTTAATACGCTCTCGTCTGCCCCATTTGCACAAACTGCTATGCTTGCTGCAAGAGAGAGTTTAAATAAGCTTTTAAATCTCATATTTTCTCCTATTTTGGTTATTAAAATTACTATTTTAATTTTATAGCATAATTTTGAGATTGAATATTATAATTTTAAGTATAAATTTTGGATAAATTTTTGATTTTTTTGGCAAAAATATAAACTATTTTTAAATTTTAATTATCTAATAAATTAATTAAATATTGAGATAAAGGACAAAATTATATAATTTTATCAAGATAGTAAATAAGG
>NZ_CABPVR010000011.1:0-30965 GCF_902460875.1 Campylobacter concisus
AATTTGTATAATTACCACATTTTAAAAACAAGGAGAAAAAATGGGAAAATACATCGAACTTACAAAAGAAAATTTTGATGTTACAAAAGAAGGCGTTGCTTTAGTAGATTTTTGGGCTCCATGGTGCGGACCTTGCCGTATGCTAGCTCCAGTGATCGAAGAGCTTGCTGAAGACTTTGACGGCAAAGCAAAAATTTGCAAGGTAAATACTGACGAAGTGCAAGATCTTGCAGTTGAGTTTGGCATCAGATCTATCCCAACATTACTATTTTTCAAAAATGGCGAGCTAGTTGAGCAAATGGTCGGTGCACAGTCAAAACAAGCCCTAACTGACAAACTAAATTCGCTTCTTTAATGAGCGAAAAAAGAAGAGGAAGTCTGCTTCCTCTTACCTATATATTTGGTTCATTTTTTGGTGCAGCTATGATAGCAGCTGCATTTGCGTATAGCAACTATCGTTTTTCACAATATAAATTTGTTGATTTTGCGAAGCTAGTTTTTTACGAAAAAAGCGAAATTTTCACTCCAAAAGAGCCAAAATACACGCTTTTAATCTTCAGCTCAAATCAATCAAAATTAGACGAAATTTTACCAATCAAAAATGAAACAGTTGTGGCAATCGATATCTTTCAAAAAAGATATGAGTCAAACTCAACACTAAAATATATAAGCTCAGATATAAATACGGTCTTGGAGCTAATGCAAAATTTGAGCATCACAAAGCTTCCAAGTAGTGTTGAGATAGTTCATCAAAGGGGTGAAATTTATAAACAAAATTCGCCCATAAATGTTTTAGAATAAAGGAAATTTATGCTTGATTTAGCGATCATCGGAGGCGGTCCAGCAGGACTAAGCGCCGGACTTTACGCCACTAGAGGCGGACTAAAAAATGTTGTAATGTTTGAAAAAGGCGAGCCTGGCGGTCAGATCACCTCTAGCTCAGAGATAGAAAACTACCCAGGCCAAAAAGCCCCTGGCGAGAGCGGTTTTGACTTTATGAGCACTTGGTGGAAGCAGTGTAGTGCATTTGGACTAGTTCATAAGTGGGCAAACGTCGTTGGTGTTAGAAAAAACAGCGACGGTAGCTTTGAAATTTTACTTGAGGGCGGTAAGAGCGAGCAGGCAAAAGCTGTCATCGTAGCAACTGGCTCAACTCCAAGACGTGCTGGCTTTAAGGGCGAGGATGAGTTCTTTGGCAAAGGTGTTAGCACATGCGCAACATGCGATGGATTTTTTTACAAAAATAAAGAGGTAGCTGTTCTTGGCGGTGGCGACACAGCCGTTGAAGAGGCACTTTATCTAGCGAATATCTGCTCAAAAGTCTATCTAATCCATAGACGTGAAGAGTTTAGAGCGGCGCCAACTACGGTTGAAAAAGCTAGAAAAAATGAAAAGATCGAGTTTATAACAAGTGCGACGATAAAAGAGGCACTTGGCGATAAAATGGGCCTAACAAAGATCGTACTTGATACCAAAAATGGCGAGCGTGTGCTTGATGTGCCAGGAATTTTTACATTTGTCGGACTAAATGTAAATAATGAAATTTTAAAAGATGAAAATGGCAAATTTATCTGCGAAATGGTTGATGGCGGGCAGGTTAAGACAAATCTTAAGATGCAAACTAGCCTAAATGGACTCTTTGTAGCAGGTGATATCAGAGAAGACGCTCCAAAGCAAGTCATCGTAGCAGCAGGTGACGGCGCAGTGGCTGCACTTAGTGCTATGAGTTACATAGAAAGCTTGCATTAATACTAAAATTTAGCCAAATTTTTTGGCTAAATTTTTCTTCTTTTTTCTATTAAAATTTTGATTTTATACGCATTTTTAAAAGCCTATTTGTAATCTATATATAATAAATTTTATGTTAAATTTCACCCAAAAATCAAAGGATAAATTTTGGTAAGAATAGGCCTTTATGGTGCTAGTGGAAAGATGGCTCAAAGTATCATTTCTTGTTTAAAAGATGAAAAAGATGCCACTCTAAGCATCGCTTTTAGCCAAAAAAATCAGGTTGAAAATTTAAGTAACGAACTTTTGACAAATGACTTTGCTAAATTTTTTGAAGCATGCGATGTGATAATCGACTTTAGCCAAAAAGAGGCTACAGTAGCACTGCTAAACTACGCTAGAACTAATCCAAAACCACTAGTTATCGGTACGACCGGGTTAAATGACGAAGATAAAAACTTACTCCATTTAGCATCTGGAGCTATGCCTATTCTTTACGCAACAAATATGAGTTTGGGCGTAGCTGTACTAAACCGCCTTGCAAGGATCGCTTCAAAAACATTAAGAGAATTTGACATAGAGATAGTAGAGCAACACCATAGGCACAAAAAGGACGCTCCAAGCGGCACAGCAATGACCTTAGCTGGTTGCGTGGCTGAGGCTAGGGATCTAAATTTAAAAGATGTTTTAGTCACTGGTAGAGCTGGCATGGTGGGCGAAAGAAGCAAGGACGAGATCGCAGTCATGGCGCTTCGTGGTGGCGATGTAGTCGGTCGCCATACGGTTGGCTTTTATAATGACGGCGAATTTATTGAGCTAAATCACACCGCAACGAGTAGGGCAACCTTTTCAAAAGGTGCGATCAGGGCTGCCATTTGGCTAAAAGATCAAAATAGTGGCCTTTACTCGATAGACGATAGTTTAGGGCTTGATGATTAAATTTGAGCTTGATGATATAGAAAGCTATAAGCTAGAATTTGGTGATAAATTCTACCTACCGGAGCGTGAAAAGCGTCAAAATTTAAGAACCGGCGATATAGTAAAGCTTATATTTAGATTTGAAGATGATAAGTTTGCTCAGGTTGAGCGCATGTGGGTGATCGTTAGCGAGACAAATAACGGCGAATTTACCGGCATTTTAGACAATGAACCATTTATAAAAGGCTGTTTAAATGCTGGCGATGAGATCAAGTTTAACTACAAAAATGTTCTTGAAATTTACAAAGATTATGAAAACTAAAGGAAAAAAATGTGTGCAATAGTTGGTATTATAAATTCTAAAGATGCAGCAAAGACTGCGTATTATGCGTTATTTTCTATGCAGCATCGCGGCCAAGAGGCTAGCGGTATTAGTGTTTGTGATGATGGAGAAATTTCTACTCACAAGGGTAATGGCCTAGTTACAGAGGTTTTTAATGAAGAAATTTTAAGATCACTAAAAGGCGATATGGCGATCGGTCACAACCGCTATGCAACGGCTGGCAAAAACTCGGGTCGTGACGCCCAGCCAATAGCCGCTAACTACTCCTTGGGACAAATTTCAATCGTCCATAATGGAAATTTGGTAAATAAAGATGAGGTTAGAGATGAGCTTATTAAGGATGGTGCGATATTTCAGACAAATATGGATACTGAAAATATCATCCATCTAATCGCAAGAAACCATAGCGAACACTTGCAGGACCGTATTATCGCGGCACTTGATAAGATAAAAGGTGCTTATTGTCTGCTTATCCAGTCACGCCATAAAACCTTTGCCATAAGAGATCGCTGGGGTGTTAGACCACTAAGTCTTGGCAAGCTAAAAGATGGTGGATATATCGTAGCTAGCGAGACTTGTGCTTTTGATCTTGTGGGGGCTAGCTTTATAAGAGATATCAGGCCTGGTGAGATGATAGTCTTTGAACATGGAAAAAGTGAGTTCCAAAGTATTCAAATTTATGAGCCAGATCCTAGAATTTGTGCATTTGAATATATCTATTTTGCTCGCCCAGATAGTGTGATAGAAAGTAAAAGTGTCTATGAAGTTAGAAAAAAAATGGGTGAAGTACTAGCTAAGAAGAGCAAAATTAAAGCAGATTTTGTCGTACCTGTACCAGATAGCGGAGTGCCAGCAGCACTTGGGTATGCAAATGAGAGCAAGATCCCTTTTGAGCTAGCTATCACTAGAAACCACTATGTGGGTAGAACCTTCATTGAGCCAAGCCAGGAGATGAGAAATTTAAAAGTCAAGCTAAAACTTAACCCAATGTCATCGGTTCTAAAGGGTAAAAGTATCGTTGTTATCGATGATAGTATCGTTCGCGGTACTACTTCAAAAAAGGTGGTTGATCTTTTAAGACATGCGGGCGCTAAAGAGATTCATTTTAGAGTTGCTTGTCCTGAGCTTAAATACCCTGAGCGATATGGCATCGATACGCCAAGCTTTGAAGAGTTAATAAGCTCTAAAAAAAATGCAGAGGAAGTAAGAAAATATATCGGTGCAGATAGCTTAGAATTTTTAAGTATAGACGAACTTAAAGAAAGTATCGGCAATGAGCGAAAATATTCGCTTGTAAGCTTTGATGGTGACTATTTTATAAAGTGAAAAATTTAGCTATTTTTTTGCTTGTTGCACTATTTTTTAGTGGTTGCTCACAAAAGAATCCAAGCAAAAAAGACGTTTCTATTTACGTAAGCTACTATGAGATAAATGGCACAAAGCAGCAGCTACAAATAAAAACTGTTCAAAATTTTGTAGAACAAAATGCTAGTGTGCCATTTTTTGGTGTAGTAAATTTTTTAGCAGAAGATAAAATTTTAAATGCTTATTCGCTTGCAAAGGGCACTATAAACGTACTTGAGGTAAATAATAGCTCTATAAATTTAAATAAATCAAGTGATATTCTGGCTTTAAAAAGAGCTAATGAGATAAAATTTTATGAGATAAGGCCTGATGTGCTTGAGAGTGTTAAATTTGGCTCACAAAATAGTGTTTGCGGTGATTTTTTGTTACAAAAGCCAGTGCATGTAAATGTAGCAACAAACTACTATTTAAGAGATGATAGCTTTTTTGCAAGCATTATAGAAGCAAATTTCTTTTATAAAAAAGGTGCAAAGATCCTAAAAAAAGAGTTTGCTTACAATATATCTGAGGCCAAAATCCTAGAAGAAGCAAAAGAATTTACACAAAAAACAAAGCAACTCTTTTTAAATGACCTACAAAAATTGGGCAGGCTACTTGACATACTTTGTACTTTTTAAGTCTTTAGCTTAGAAATTAGTGTTCAGTGCAGATACTAAAAAAGATAAAATTTAATCTAAAGTCAAACTAAGACTTAGCGTTTTATCCTATGAAATTTGTAAAGATTTGCTTTAAATTTGACTTAGTAGCAATTTAGTTTTGTGATATTCATGCCATTTTTAAAGTAAGGCGGATATGGCATATATACGGTAAATGGTGTGCTTTTTTGCTTTGGTAAATTTTTGGCTACATCAAATTTATATTCAACTGTATTTGGCCTCTCGTCCTTATCTGTGCCAAGAACCCATGAGAAAAATGAAAGCCCACTTGGCTTAAAAAATGCTTCACCGCCAAGGTCATTTTTATTTAGCGGTTGATTGATTAGTTTGACTGTCAGCGTGCAGTTGCTAATTGTAAATTTACCAATATTTCTCACTTGCCCTTTAAAAACGATACTCTCGTTTCGCAAAATTCGCTCACTTTTTACATTTTCTAGCATACCTTTTTTTGTATATTTATCAAGCACTAGCATTAAAAAAACAGCAAGTGTGGTTGAGACTAGAATGTTTGTAAAAAATAGTGATAAAAATAATTTTCGCTCAGCTCTAAGCGAGAGAACAAGAAATAAAATAGAAAGCAGAGCAATCGCAAAAAGAACGATAATATGAACGATCGTAAAATATGCTGAGCTCATCAAAAACACTCCACTTTTTTAGAGATATTGTAGTCTATAAATGCGAAATCATTGACAAATTCTTTAACTTCAATGCTTTGTTTTGGCAAAAATTCTTCGTTTAAGATGATTCTTTTTCTAGCAAATGGATTAAGCGAGTTAAAAAAATCTTTCGTATTTTGCCTTGAGCTTAGATAGAAGTCAAGCTCGATTTTACAGATACTAAGTGCATTATTTGAATTATTTGTAATATTAAAATCAACCATTAGCGCATCGACATATTGAAGCTGTTTGGTGGTTATTTTGCTTATGCTAACTGGTCTTAAATTTTCATTTATATATTTGTTTGCGTAGTAATTACCTACAAAAAGTCCGAAAAAACCAGCTAGAATAAATAAAAATCCTATCTGCCACCACGACTTTATCGCTATAAAAATCCCTAAAAGCACAATTAGTATAAATGCTAAAAATATCCAGCCATAGGTTAGAAAATCAATGAGCTTTGCATTTTGCAATACAAAAAGCAAGTTGTGCTTAATGCTGTTTAACATCTCGCGATCTTTTCTCTTCAATGCCGCTCATACCAAAACGCCTTGCAAGTTCGTTTTTTACAGCATCTGGATGGATATTATGGGCTGAAAGTGCTACAAGTGCATGAAAGCAAAGGTCGGCTGCTTCATAGATCAGATCATCTTTTGCTTTTTGCTCATTTTGCTTTGAGTTTTCTGCGAAACTAAGATCCTTTGCGGCCATTATAAATTCGCCAGCCTCTTCGCCAACTTTCTTTAAAATTTGATTTTCGCCTTTTTTAAAAAGACTTGCCACATATGAAGTTTCAGGGTTAGCATTTAGCTTTCTATCTTCTATTACATGGTAAAGCTCATCAAGCACACCATAATTTGGTTTTTTGACTTCAATTTTTGTATCTAAAATTTTACCGTCATGCAAATTTATTTCATTAAAAAAGCACGACCTTGCTCCAGTGTGACAAGCAGCGCTTCCGTTTTGAATCACTTTTAAAAGCAAAGTATCGTTGTCGCAGTCTAAAAAAGCAGCTTTTATCTCCTGAGTATTGCCACTTTCTTCGCCTTTTTTCCAAATTCTATTTTTGGTGCGTGAAAAGTAGTGAGCGTAACGGCTAGATAGACTTAAATTTAATGCTTCTTCGTTCATGTAAGCAAACATTAAAACTTCATTTGTGGCATGATCGCAAACCACTGCTGGAAGCAATCCACCAACTTTTTGCCAGTCTATACTTTTTGTTACGCTATTCATTTTTACCTTTCGCTTACTGAGCTAGCCCTTGCTTTATCTTTTGCATCTAGCCAGATGTTTGGCACAGCCCCACCAGGTGTTAAGAAAATTTTAGCATCTTTGTTTTCTTTTAGAGCCTCGTTAAATTTGTTTTGTGTTTCGATCTGCTTTAAATTTAGTAGATTTTGATCGACACTTTTTGCAACCTCTTTATTTGCATACGCGGTTGCGTCAGCCTCGATTTTAATGGCATCAGCCTTGCCTTTTGCTTCAATGATAGCAGCTTTAGCGGTACCTTCAGCAAGTG
This sequence comes from Campylobacter concisus, assembly GCF_902460875.1. Lineage (GTDB taxonomy): Bacteria > Campylobacterota > Campylobacteria > Campylobacterales > Campylobacteraceae > Campylobacter_A > Campylobacter_A concisus_AA. Next base: position 7,186 of record NZ_CABPVR010000011.1, read on the forward strand.
CGGCTTGTTTTAAGGCTTCTTGATTTGCTCTTTCTACTTCGTATTTTGTTCTTTCAGCTTCTTGTTTTGCGATTTGGACGCGCTCGATCTGCTCTTTTACCTTTGAAGGCAAGATGATCTCACGAAGCTGCACTGTTAAAAGCTCAACTGGCTTATTTGGCTGAGAGTCGATGTCTTTTCTTATGCCATCATCGATTTGTCTTGCTAGATCGTTTCTCTTTGTTGGAAGCTCTTCTGCTGTATATTTACCAGCGATACTGCGAACCACGTCGCGAACGACAGGATCAACTATCTTGCTCTCCCAGCTAAGACCCCAAGAGGCAATAGTTTGAGGGGCATTTTCTGGATTTAAACGGTATTGCACAGTAATATCAATGCTAACTGGTAAATTTCTAGCATCAAGCACTGAAATAGAATTTTTACGTAAAATTCCAGCGCCAACGCCTTGATATGATTTTTGCATTGATTCACCCATATCCTCGCCAGAAGTGTAGTTTATGATCCTAACTCTGGTGTCCACGATGATGATGTCTTGGATAAAAGGTAAAAAGAAGTGAAAGCCTGGTTGTAAAGGATTTGGCTCATATTTACCTGCTGTAGACTTGATGCCAACTTCGCCTGAGTGAATCACTTTAAATGGCTGAGTGATAGCAAAAATAGCAATAATCGCAATTACAATGTAGGCAAGTGCTCCAAATTTACCAAAGCCACTTGGTAAATTTGGCATTTTAAAGTCCTTTTTGAAGGGCGGCTCTTTGTCGCTATTTTGACCTGGGCCTCTGTTGTCATTACCTGGCTTTTTTTTATTGAAATAATCGTTTAAATCAGCGGGCATTTCATTCCTTTAAATTTTTAAATATATGTTAAAAATGATTCATATTTTTTATTTAGACCATAAACCACGTCGAAATAAGCTTTTTGTAGTCTCTTTGTCACTTCACCTCTAGCTCCGTTGCCGATAATGCGGTTATCTATGCTATTTATCGGTGTTACTTCAGCTGCTGTGCCTGTGAAAAACGCCTCGTCAGCTGTGTAAGCCTGATCTCTTGTGATGCGTTCTCTTCTTACTTCGATGTCAAGATCATGAGCAAGTCTTATGACTGTATCTTGAGTGATGCTAAGTAGGCTGTTGTCGTTTGGCGGAGTGATTAAAACACCATTTTCAACGATAAAGAAGCACTCGCCTGGACCTTCAGCCACAAAGCCCTCGCTATCAAGAAGTAGTGCCTCGTCGTATCCAGCCTCTTTTGCCTCGTAGTTTGCCATTTGTGAGCTTAAATAGTTTGAGCTAGCTTTTGCTCTATTCATTTGAGCAGCAGGTGCGAGTTTGGCAAAGCTTGAAATTTTAACTCTGATGCCTTTTTCTAGGCCTTCATCGCCAAGATAAGCACCCCATTCCCATGATGCGATAGCAGTTTGCACTGGCGCTTTTGTGTGAGCTACACCCATTACGCCGTATCCTAAAAATATAAGTGGGCGGATATAAACATTGCCGTCATATTTGTTTGCGCGAAGAAGCTCTATTTGCGCTTTTTCAAGCTCTTCCTCAGTGTAAGGTACATTTAAAACAGTCATTTTTGCTGATCTTAAAAGCCTTTTTGTGTGATCTTGGAGTCTAAAAATAGCTAGACCTTTTTTTGTTTTATAAGCTCTTGTGCCCTCAAATACGGCATTAGCATAGTGTAAAGAGTGAGTTAGAACGTGTACTTTTGCATCGTCCCATTTAACTAATTTTCCATCCATCCAGATAAATTCTGAAGCATTCATTGTTAAACCTTTCTTTTTTCTTAGAAATTTTGGTCTGAGTTTATCTAAAATTGCTTTAAATTTGTATTTCTAAGACCAAAATTTGCAGATATTACCCGCCAAAACTACTTATCTAAAAGCTCTTGTATGATCTTTGCCATCTCATCGATTGATGAAGCTGCGCTTAAGTTTATTAAGTATTTGCCGCTTACTACAAAAGCTGGCACACCGCTGATACTTGCCACATCATAAGAGGCGAACCATGCGTCTAAAAGCTCTTTTGCTCGGTCGCTATTTAGTGCTTTTTCGTAGTCGTCCTTGCTCACGTGAGCTGCTTTAAGGGCTAAATTTATAAATTTCTCTTTGTCTTTGCCATCATTAAAATCATCTTTTTCATCATGTCTTGCTTTATAGATCGCAAATTTTGCTTGCTTAAATTTTGACTCATCGCTTAGTAGATCAGTGCCATTTGTTTCATCTATAAAGATAAGAGCAGCAAAAATTTTGCTTGTGGTCTCACCAAGCTTGCCTTTTGTGCTTAGATGATATGGGATAAATTTCACATCTTCAAGCTTTGACATCAGCTTTTTTGTGATCGTTCGGTCAAATTTATAGCAGTGTGGGCAGTCGTAGCTAAAGACCTTAACTACCGAGTTTTTAGGCACATTAAGCGGTTTTGCTAGAGTTTGATACTCCACACCTTCAGTTAGTGCTGATAAATTTAGCGCAAAAAACGCACTTAAAATTAGCAATTTTATAAGCTTCATCTTTGCTCCTTATTTTGCTAGATCAGCTAGCACTTTTGCGGCGTGGTCTTTGGCTTTTACGCTTTTATAAATTTTAGCTATCTTGCCATCTTTGCCGATCACAAATGTGCTTCTAACGATGCCAAGATACTCTTTGCCGTAGTTTTTCTTAACTTGCCAAACGCCATAAAGCTTTGAAATTTCTTTATCCTCATCGCTTAATAGAATGTGCTTTAAATTTTGCTTTGCGATAAAGCCTACATGCGACTTCACACTATCTGGGCTAACGCCGATTATAACTGTGTCATTTTTGATAAACTGATCGTAGTTTGCGCTAAATTCGCAAGCCTCAGTTGTGCAGCCTGGAGTGTTATCTTTTGGATAGAAGTAAAGCACCACATTTTTACCCACAAAGTCCTTTAGTGCGACCTTTACGCCGTCTTGATTTAGCGCTTCAAACTCTGGTGCTTTATCACCAACTTCAAGCGTTATTTTTCGTTCAATATCTGCTTTGCTAAATTCACTCATTTTATCCCCTTTCTCTTATCTTCTACGCTCTCGCCGCCTACGCCAATGTTGCTAGCATCGTGAGTTTCTATGAAAATCATAACTGCTTCTTTTTTCTTGCCAAGCACTCTTACAAGTGTTTCAGTCACCTCTTTAAAGACTTGATCTTTTTGCTCTTTTGTCGGCTCTGGGCCTGCTATTTTGATATTAACATAAGGCATTTTTACTCCTTTTTTAAGATATAAAATATTAGCCAAAATGAGTGAAATTTCAGATTAAAGCCTTTATTTAAGAATTTGGCATTAAAATACAAAAACTTGTTACATAGGAGCGAAAAATGGACTACAACAAACATAACAAAGGCTTTGTTTGCTTTATGTATAGCTTTGGACGAAGCAGGGCAGTTTATGCTGTTTTGATGTTTTTAGTCATATTTTTGCTTGGTTTTTTGACATTTGGCTCAAGTGCTCAAGCTGATATTTTAAATTTACAAATAGCCCTTGGTGTCATGCTTTGCGGGCTTTTACTCATCCTTGTAAATCCAAAAATTTTCATCATCAAGCTAATTGGCTATTTAATTTCACTTGCTGGCGTTATGATCGCTCTTCACAATGCAAATTTACTAGGCGAAGGCTTTAGCTTATATTTTTACGCAAGCCTAGTTTTTGGCGCATTCATGATGCTTATGCTTCTTAGCTGGTTTGTTTACAACGCAAGAAGCAGCGAGATAAATGAAATTTAGTTTGCCACTCCCATAAGTACGCTTGTGTAGGTGTTTTGCTTAGGCTCTGAGCTTGTTGCATCATTTACATTTATGCGACCAGTCTCAAGCCCAGCCTTTATGAGTGCTTCTTTTACTGCATTTGCACGCTCATTTGCTAGCTCAACCAGCTTTTCCTTATCCACTTCGATAGCTTTTATTGCCTCTTCTCTTAAGGCTTTATCGCTTTTATCTTTAGCGTTTGGAACGAGAGAATTTAGCACAGTGATATAATCTTTGCCACTTGAGGCGATTATTTGATTTATCTTTTGATCAAGCTTTTTTTCTTTAAAGTAGAGCACATCTATTTCGGAGTAAGTAGGCGTGATGCTAAGTTTCATCATAGGCTTTGCAGTAGTTAATTTTATAAAATCAGCTATTTTTGGTGCTTCTGAGCTTATCAGCTCACTACTTCCAGCAAGAAAATCAATAGAGCTAAGATCCTTGCTGCCAAGTCCTAGAGCATTACCTAAAAATCTAAACGGAGCTAACGTGATATCAGCAAATAGCTTTTTAACAGCAGCCCAAATGACACCGCCATATTTAAAGTCTGGATCGTCTAAATTTCCCTCAACTGGAAGGTCGATATTTATTTGATTATTTTGATCGCTTAATATCGATATAGCAAGCGAAAGTGGCAAATTTACAGCATCTTTTGAATCAACCTTTTCTCCAAGTGTGAGTGTGTCAAAATTTATAAGATTTGAGCCGTTTAGTTTTGAATCAACAACGCTATAATTTAGATTTAAATTTAACTTACCTTTTTTTATTTTATAGCCCAAAAATTGCCCACTATATGGCGTTATGTCTATTAGATCGATATCTTTAAAATCAAGCTTAATATCGGTATTTTGCTTTAATTCAAAAGGAAATAATTTTGCTGTAATCTGAGAAAAGCCATTTTTGCCAACTGTGCCTTTAAACTCGCCCGAACTTGGACGTTTTTTATCGATGTCAGTTAGCTTGCCATTTAGATTTGAAATTTTCGTAGCAAATGGCATAAATAGTGACGCATCTGAAAAATCAACCTCGCCGTTGTTAAGTGAGAAATTTTTGATACTAAAATTTAGCTCGTCATCTTTTTTACTAGCCACCTTTTTGCTCTCAGCTTTTTGCTCATTTTGGGCTTTGTTTTTATCTTCTTTTACGATTTTGCTTAGATTAAATTCGCGCTCTTTGCTTAGATGAGCCTTGATAAATGGCGAATTTAGAGCAACTCCAGTAATTTCAAGATTATCTTTAAAAAGTGAAATTTTATCCACTTCTAAACTTTTAAACGCGATTAGCTTTTCTTTATTTTTATCATCTAATCTAATATCTTTTACACTAAGTTTTGCATCTGCTTTTATATCTTTTGCATAGTGAAGCTGGGCATCTGCACTCATCTCTCCACTTGAAAGGTCTGCCTCTAAAAATGGCTTTGCGTAGGCAAAATATTTTGGCAAATTTTTATCTTCAAGTTTGATTTTAGCAGTTATATTAATTGGTTCAAGTTTGATCTTTGAGGTTAGGTCCAAATTTAGCTTTTGCGAGCTTTTTATATCCACTTTCGCGTCAAATGGCTTACTAAAATCGCTACTTAAATTTGCTATTTTTACAAACAAATTATCAAATTTATGAGCGATTTTCTCGCCTTCAAAAAGATGCGTCAAAGCGATATTGGCGTTATTTACATTGATATTTTTTATATCAAATTTAAACTCATTTTCTTTGCTTTTTGAAGCTGATGTATTTTCTTTTTTAGTTTTAGTGCGATGATTAGCTGTTTTTGCCGGCTCTTTCTCACCAAGTCCAAGCTGGTTTATCACGCTTAAGCCGCTATCATTTAACTCTGAGTTAAATTTTGGTCTATTTACATCGATATTCTCAGCACTCACAGCCATATTTAAAATATCAAATTTGATCGTTTTTGTAAGCACATTAGCGATATCTAAAATCTCTTTATTTTTTGCCTTTAAATTTATACCATTTATACTAATCTCATCAAGAGTTGCAAGGCTTTTATTAGTATCTTGAGTGAAGCTAATATTTGAGAATTTAGCCCCTGTCACATTTGCATTCGCATTTTTACTAAGCGGGGCATTGATACCATCAAACGCTATTTTTTCAAGCGTTAGAGTGGTTTTGCTATTTGCTAAATTTGCATTTAAATTTGAGGCATTTATATCTTTTAGATTTACTAAATTTTTACTGGTTTCGTCTATTTTTAGGGTATTTGCATTTATGCTATTTAGTGCAGCTGTCGCATTTAGCTCACTTTTTTCATTTAAATTTGCTAAAAGCGAAATATCGTTTAAATTTAGCGATTTTAAGCTTGCTGTTATTGCATTTTTAAATGACACATCGCTTAAATTTATAGCATTTAACTCTAATTTAGCGTCTATCTTGTCTGCTATTTTGCTTGATAGATCAAATTTTGGAAGCTCTAGTTCACCAAGACTTAGTTCGTTTTTGCCCTCATCTATGCTTAGTGATTTTACATTTAAAAAGCTATCCTTTAAATTTATATTTGTAGCGTTCTCGTCGGCAATTAAAGCGTAATTTATTTCTAAATTTATGATCGCATTTTTAAGATTTAGCGTGTCGTTATCGATAAAGCTAATCGCGACTGGATCTATGCTAAAGTCTTTTATGCTGATATTGCCCTCGATTTTTAGGGGGTTTAGCTTGATATCGCCATTTAGATCGATCTTGTGAGCTAGAGTCGAGTTTGAGTCAAAAATATGGCTGCCTGCGCTATTTTTCTTCGTATTTAGCGAGCTTAGCTCGTAGTTTATATCATCAAAATTTACGTTAAATGGCTTTGTTAAATTTTGATCGCTATATGAAAATGAGCCTTTGATGATTTTTGCGTTATTTAGGGCAAAATTTATAGAGCTAGTGCTGTTGTCTTCGGTAGTTGCGTTATCATCGTTTACAAAATTACTAAAGTTAAATTTTGAATTTTTATCTCGTAAAATTTTGACATTTGGCTCTTGAAGCCTAAAAATATCAACTTCAACTAATTTTTTAAAGATAGAAAATGGCTTTAGCTTGATGTCGATTTGCTTTGTGCTAAAAAGTGGTGAAGTAGTGTTTAGCTCAGCATTTGTAGCATTTAGCTCGAAGGTAAAAGGATTAAATTTAGCACTTTCCACAAAAAGCGTTGCGTTGTAGTCTTTTAGATATTTTGGAGCGATATTTTTAATGCCATAAGGTACTCCAAAAAATCCAAGAAGAGTATAAATAACTAAAAGTGAAACTACGCAGATAGCTGAAATAAGTGCTGTTTTTTTATTTTTATTCATTGTAAAATTTGCCTTGTTATTATCTAAAATAGGGAGAGATTTTACTTCAAAAAAGGTTAAAAGATAGTTAGAAATTTAAAACTTCTATACTATAAATTTACATTTAGCTTAATAACACTTTTATACGATTCGTATTACTATGCAGAAATATTTTTAAACAAAGGGGGTTGTGATGAAGAAAATTTTGCTTGTCTTTTTTTTGTTGTTTGGCATTTTTTCTCATGCAAATGAAAATGCCGTTGTAGTCGCTATTGAGGAGCAAACACCTCGTATAAATCCACTTTACGATGAGGATCACGATCCTACGCTTTCACTCGTTTTTTCGGGGCTTACGAGCCACGATGAAAATAGCCATGTCGTGCCAGAGCTTGCGAAGTCTTGGCAGGTGAGTGATGACGGGCTGGAGTATGTTTTTGAGCTAAGAGATGATGCCTTTTGGCATGATGGGGTAAAATTTAGCTCAAAAGATGTGAAATTTACCATCGAAGGGGCTCAAGATAAGAAGCTAAACGCGCCTGCTATCTCAAACTATGAGGTGGTAAAAAGCGTTGAAATTTTAGGCGATTATAAGGTAAAGATCACGCTAAAAGAGCCGTTTCCGCCGTTTCTTGACGCACTTAGCTTTGGCATTTTGCCCGAGCACATTTTAAAGGGCAAAGATATCGCGACTGATAAATTTAATGACGCACCTATCGGCACTGGCGCATACAAGCTTGTAAAATGGAAAAAAGATGAGAGTTTGGAGTTTGTGGCAAATGATAAATTTTATAAGGGTGAGCCAAAGATAAAAAGGCTATTTTTAAAGATAGTTGGCGATGAAAATTTAAGACTCGTTGGTCTTAAAAGCGGTGAGATCGACGTTGCGCTCATCTCTCCAACTGGCGTAAATTTCATAAAAGATGATAAAAAATTAAGCTTGCTTAAGTTTAAAAGTGCTGACTATAGAGCTTTGATGTTTAACTTTAATGATCCTCTTTTTCAAGATAAAAATGTAAGGATAGCCCTAAACTACGCGGTTAATAAAGATGAGATAGTTAAAAAACTATTTCATGGATATGCAAGCGTAGCGAACAACCCGATAGAAAAAAGTTTCGCAAACGACGGCGAGTTTAAATTTAGCTACGATCCGCAAAAGGCTAGGGAGCTACTTGAAAAGAGTGGCTTTAAGAAAAACAAGGCTGGCTTTTTTGAGAAGGACGGCAAGGAGCTTGGCTTTGATATCTACGCCTTTAATAACGACATTTTAAGGGTCAATCTAGCCAAAATTTTAAGCAGTGAGTTTGAGAAATTTGGCGTGAGAGCAAAAGCCTACGCTAAGCCAAGAACAGCCTTTAGCATAAGCAAGGTTGATAGCTTTGTGATCGGCTGGGGAAGCCCATTTGATCCAGACTTTCATACATATAGAATTTTTGGCGGATTTGCTGACATCGATGTCAATGAAAATGGCTGGAATTTTAGCCACTACAAGGACGCAAACGTCGATCTTGCCCTAAAAAACGCGAGATATACAAAGGACGTGGAGCTTAGAAAAAAATACTACAAAGAATTTCTAAAAGCGCTTTTTGAAAATCCACCTTACATTTTTATAGCCTATCTTGACTATCCGCTCGCCTTTAATAACAAAATTTCAGGCATAAAGACGCAAATTTTGGGCCACCATGGGGCTGGATTTTTATGGAACATAAGAGAGTGGCAAGTAAAATAGTGGATAAAAACTTTGTTTAGAGCCATTTTAAAAACAGCGATCTCAAGCCTTGGGTTGCTGTTTTTTATCTCGTTTTTTCTATTTTTGCTCATATATTTTTTGCCAGGAAACGTCACTGATGCGATGTTTTTGCGAAGTGAGGCGGTGAGTGTGGCTATAAAGGAGCAAATTTTAGAAAATTTGGGGCTAAAAGATGGCTTTTTTGTGCAGTATTTTAGATGGCTGGCTCACTTTGTCACTGGGGATTTTGGCACTAGTTTTGTAAGTGGAGCAAGCGTTTTTTTACTCATTAAAGAGAGACTTTTAAACTCGCTTATCTTATTTTTTGCTTCGTTTTTTCTGATAGTTTTTTTGTCATTTTTCTTGGGGCTTTTAAGTGCCATTTATAAAAATAAATTTGCCGATATCTTTATAAATTTTAGCTCGTTTTTGCTAGCTTCCTTGCCGCATTTTTACGTAGCACTCGTGCTAATAGCGATCTTTAGCGTCTATCTAAACGTGCTGCCAAGCTCTGGCGCAAACGAGCTAGGATCTAGCGGGGTGGGAGCTAAATTTATCATCTTGCCAACGCTTGCCATCATCTTGCCACACCTTGGCGCAAATGTGAAATTTGTAAGAGACAGGCTAAATCAAAGCCTAAACGCTGACTTTATCCAGACGGCTCACGCTAGAGGCTTGGGGCGCGGCAAAATTTATCTCTTTGCCATAAAGCACGCAAGCACCGATATAGTCTATTATTTCGCCACTCTTGTGGCTGGCGTTTTTGCTGGCTCATATGTTATCGAGAGCATTTTTTCATTTCCAGGCATAGGCAAGCTTAGCCTTGATGCAGTCATCGCCAAAGACTATCCAGTCGCACTTGCGACCATTTTGCTAACGGCTGTTTTTGTCGTTTTTGCAAATTTACTTGCTAAAATTTTTGCCATATTAGCAGATAAGAGAAATTTATGAGAAAAGTCATATTTTTCTTAGCCTGTTTTGTCTTTTTGTCGCTTGTCACATTTGCCTTTGTGACGCCGTTTTTTTCTAAATTTGAGCCAAATTTCACTGACTTTATGGCGGTAAATTTAGCCCCAAGTAGCGAGCACATCTTTGGCACTGACATCCTAGGCAGGGACAATCTCATAAGAGTGGCCTACGCGCTTAAAAACTCGCTTCTTATCTTGCTGCTAGCTGGCTTTTTAACGACGCTTTTCTCGCTTATCTACGCATATTTTGGCACGAGCAAGAGCAGAGTTTGTGAGAGCCTTTTTGATAAGGGGCTTGATGCTTTTTTAAGCATACCAAACATTGTTTTTATAATGCTTTTTAGCTCATTTAGTAGTGGAGATTTACTTATCACCTCTTTTATCATTGCTATTTGTTCGTTTATGCAGGGTGCAAAAGTCTTTATGCAAAATTTAAGACTTAATAAAAAGTGCGACTACGCTGAGCAAGCCGTGATAAATGGGGCTGGTAAATTTAGCCTGATCTGCTTTGAAATTTTGCCAAATTTAAAGCATCTAATAATTAGCATCTTTGGCATAAACGCGATAAACGCGGTCGTCATGGAGGCCACGCTTGGCTTTTTTGGCGTGGGTAGTGATGCAAATAAAATAAGCCTTGGCATCATGCTAAATGAGAGTAAAGAGGCGCTTTTTCTGGGCTCTTGGTGGATGGTGCTTTTCCCTGGCGTGATGCTCTTTTTGCTCATCCTTGCAACCTCGATCATCACATCAAATTCAAAAAATGGCAATATAAAAATATGATAGAGATTAAAAATTTAAACGTTTTTTATAAGGATAAGAAGCTTTTGCGTGAGATTGATTTTGAGATGAGTGAGGGTAAATTTATAGGTATCACAGGCGCTAGTGGCAGTGGCAAATCGCTCTTTGCAAAGAGCCTAATAAGGCTTTTTGATGATGATTTTAGAGTGAGGGCAGATAAATTTAGCATTTATAAAAAAGATATCTTAAAACTTAGCCAAAATGAGCTAAAAGAGCACCGAAGAAAGGTTGCCGCGCTTGTTTTTCAAAACTCCGTTGCTAGCCTTCATCCACTCTTAAACGTGGGCGATCACTTTAACGCCTATCTTGGCGGCGATAATAAATCAAATAAAGAGCTCGCATTTGGCTATTTTAGGGAGTTTGGGCTAGATAATGCAAATCTCATCTGGCACAAATACTCATACGAGCTAAGTGGCGGCGAGGCGAGCCGCGTGCAGATTGCTCTGGCGCTTTGCCTGAAGCCAAAAATTTTAGTCTGCGACGAGATAACAAGCGGGCTTGATAGCATTAGCGCTAGTCATGTGGCGGGTATCTTAGAGAGCCTAAAAGGCAAGATGAGCGTCATCTTTATCTCGCATGATGAGGCGCTAACGAACTATCTTAGTGATGAGATTTGGCAGATGAGAGATGGGCGGCTAAATTTAAAGGAAAATGCGTGAAAATTAGGCTTGAAAACGTCTCAAAAAGTTTAAGCTTTAAGGAACATTTTAATGCTAGAGCTGAAGTGTTGCACCTTTTAGAGGGGATAAATTACGAGCTTGATGATGGCGAAAATTTAGCCATTTTGGGTCAAAGTGGCAGTGGCAAAAGCACGCTTGCAAAGCTCATATCATTTAGCGAGCCAAAAAGTGGGGGCAAAATTTACATAAATGATGAGGAGATCACGGACAAAAATGAGCTCAAAAAGGACATCAGATATATCTTGCAAAATCAAAAGCAAGCCCTAAATCCAGCGCTAAAAGTAAAAACCGCGATCGCTCACGTGAGGTCATATCTTAAGCTTAGCTTTAGTGAAAATGAGCTTAAAGAGCTTTTGGCAAATTTAAATTTAAAAGATGAAATTTTAGAAAAATTCCCCTCTCAACTAAGTGGCGGCGAGGCTACGAGAGTCGGGATACTGCTAGCGCTTCTTTCAAAACCAAAAATTTTGATCTGTGACGAGATAACAAGTGGGCTTGATAACGAGACAAAGCAAAAGATCATAAATTTGCTTTTAAGCTTAGATGAAAAGATCAGCATTATCTTTATCACGCACGATATCATAAGCGCGATGAAGATAGCACAAAAGGTGCTAATAATCGAGGCTGGCAAGCAGGTGGCTTTTGGTAAATTTGAGGATCTTGCAAGCCAAAATGTCCTTAAAAAATACCTCGATGCTGCAAAAATTTATAAAAATAATCTTTGATATAATGCAAGCAAAAAAAGGTTAAATTTTGCTAGTTCACATCTGCTGCTCGGTCGATAGCCACTACTTTTTACAGCGCTTACGAAAAGACTTCCCAAATGAACGAATAGTAGGCTATTTTTACGATCCAAACATACATCCATATAGTGAGTTTTTACTGCGTTTTGAGGACGTGAAGCGAAGCTGCGAGAAGCTAGGCATCAAGCTTTTATGCGGCGAATACGACTACGAAGCGTGGCTTGGTGGCACAAGGGGGCTTGAAGATGAGCCAGAAAAGGGCAAAAGGTGCGAGTACTGCTTTGACTTTCGTATGAAAGACTCCGCTAAAAAGGCAGTTGAGCTAGGACTTAGTAAGATCACGACGACACTTTTGATGAGCCCAAAAAAGGACTTTTCTCAGCTTAAAAAGGCGCTCGATGAGGCGGTGGCTGGCTCAAATTTAGAGGCTGTTGCGGTTGATTATAGAAAAAATGGCGGCACAAGCGAGCAGTTTATCCTCGCTAAAAAAGACAAACTCTATCACCAAAACTACTGCGGCTGCGTCTTTGCGCTAAAAAAACAGCGCGACTCGCAAAATTTGCCCCAAAGTGAGCTAATGAGCGAGCTGCACGCAAGGGCGCTTTATGGTAGTATTGAAGCTAGGCTTGAGCTTTATAAAAAGGTGCGCCTTTGCGAGGCGAGAGGTGAGAAATTTCACCTTTTTAGAAGGCGATTTTTAAACTACAGGCTTTTGCGCGCTAGTGTGAAATTTCAAAACGCTGTGATACCAAGCTATTTTGTACTCTACTCTGGCTTTAAAAGAGAGAATTTAAAGCTAAATGTAGAGCGTGACTGCGAGATGGACGATGAGCTAAAAGAGGGCGTGATATTTATGAGCATAGAGCGCTTTAATAAATTTACAAATAGCAAATTTAAAAGCGTTGATGAGCTTTGCAAAAGGCCGCTTGAGCTTGACGCTGAGCTAAAATTTCGCCGTGATATAAGCGGAGAATTTTCGCAAAATCCTATCATCATCCTAGACGAGGTCAAAAAGGGCAGCTACGAAATTTACGCAAAGGCTGTTTTTTATAACGATAGTGAAGAAATTTTGGTTTTAGACTAAAAGGCGAGTTTATAAAATTTATCTTAAAGCAGTGAATTAAATTTTTGCCACATAAGGCGAAATTTAGAGATTTTTAAAAGAGGCTAATAATTTTTTTCTTAGTATAAATTTGTTACAATCGCCACAAATTTACATTACTAAGGCTAAAACGTGATAGACGTCGTAGAAATTCAAAAAATTCTTCCACATAGATTTCCATTTTTACTTATAGATAGAGTTGTTGAGCTAGAGCCAGCTAAGAATATCGTAGCTTATAAAAATGTAACCATTGGCGAACCGATATTTCAGGGGCATTTCCCAGGTCATCCGATATATCCTGGTGTAATGATAATCGAAGGTATGGCGCAAGCTGGCGGCGTGCTAGCGTTTAAGAGTATGAGCGATGAGCATCAAGCTGGCATCGAGAATAAAGTGGTCTATTTTATGAGCATAGACGGAGCAAAATTTCGCCATCCTGTTCGCCCTGGAGATAGACTAGAGTATAGACTAAATGTGCTAAAGCATAAGGGAAATATCTGGGTGCTTGAAGGCAAGGCATACGTAGATGACGCACTTTGCGCTGAGGCTGAACTAAAAGCGATGATAGTCGATAAATAGGCTTTAAGAAAAAGAGAGACAATGAAAAATATCCACCAAACAGCCGTTATAGAAGATGGAGCGATCATTGGAGATGACGCAAATATCGAGGCTTATGCATTTGTAAGTAAAGATGCAGTCCTTGGCAATAACGTCACGATAAAGCAAGGCGCAAGGGTGCTTGGCAAGACTAAAATCGGCGATAACTCTCGTGTATTTAGCTATGCGATCGTGGGCGATATCCCGCAAGATATCAGCTATAAAGATGAGATTGATACCGGCGTCATTATCGGCGAGCACGCAACTATACGTGAGTTTTGCACGATAAACTCAGGCACGCACAAGGGCGATGGCATAACAAGGATCGGTGATAATGCCTTTATCATGGCGTATTCTCACATCGCACACGACTGTATCATCGGTAGTAACGTAATCTTGGCAAATAACGCAACCCTGGCAGGTCACGTTGAGCTTGGCGACTATGCTGTTGTGGGCGGTCTTACACCAATTCATCAGTTTGTTAGAGTAGGGGAAAGCTGCATGATCGCAGGTGCAAGCGCGCTCAGCCAAGACGTAGTGCCATTTTGCCTAGCTGAGGGCAACAGAGCTTATATAAGAAGCTTAAATTTAGTTGGCATTAGACGTAGATTTGATAAAGAGCAAGTTGAGGAGCTAGTTCGCGCTTATAAATTTTTGTTTAATCAAGGCATCAGCCTAAAAGATCAAGCAAATGAGCTAATCGTAAAAACCAGCGACGAAAACATAAAGAAAATGTGTAAATTTATATTAGAAACGACAAGAGGAATTCCGCTTGCAAAAGGAAGAGATTAATGGCTAGAAAGTGTAATTTTTGTGGAGAGGCAGAGTCTGCTGAGAGAAGATTACTTGCTGATATCGAAGGAAATGCCTATATATGCGAGTACTGCATAGCGGCCGCATACGATATGATACATGGAGATACTAGCGTAGAAGAGAGTAAAAACGACGAAACGATAGAGTATCAAAAGCTCACACCAAAGGAGCTAAAAGCGGTACTTGATAACTACGTGATCGGTCAAGATAGGGCTAAAAAGGTCTTTAGCGTCGGCGTATATAACCACTATAAGAGAATTTTTAAACAAAGCGACATCAAAGACGACACAGAAATTTCAAAGTCAAACATCTTGCTTGTTGGTCCAACTGGTAGTGGCAAGACATTGATGGCTCAGACTTTGGCGAGATTTCTTGATGTGCCTATCGCAATTTGCGACGCGACAAGCCTAACTGAGGCTGGATATGTTGGTGAGGACGTTGAAAATATCCTTACAAGGCTCTTGCAAGCTGCAAATGGCGACGTAAAAAAGGCGGAGCAAGGCATTGTCTTTGTCGATGAGATCGATAAGATCGCTAGAATGAGTGAAAATAGAAGCATCACAAGGGATGTTTCAGGTGAAGGTGTACAGCAAGCGCTTTTAAAGATCATCGAAGGTAGCGTCGTAAACATCCCACCAAAAGGTGGCAGAAAGCATCCAAACCAAGACTTCATCCAGATAGATACGACAAATATTTTATTTGTTTGCGGTGGTGCATTTGACGGACTTCTTGATATTATAGAGAGAAGAGTTGGTAAAAACGTACTTGGATTTAACCAAGAAAAACGTGGCAAAAATGAAAAAGAAAATTTACTAAGCCTACTTGAGCCAGACGATTTAGTAAGATATGGCCTCATCCCAGAGCTTATTGGCAGACTTCACGTGGTGGCTACTTTGAACGAGATAACAAAAGAAGATATGGTTAAAATTTTAACCGAGCCAAAAAATGCGATATTAAAACAATACCAAAAGCTTTGTGCGATTGATGGTGCTACACTTAAATTTGATGATGAAGCACTTGAAGAGATAGCAAGTTTGGCTATCGAGCGAAAAACTGGAGCTAGAGGGCTTAGAAGCATAATGGAAGAGCTTATGACAGACATAATGTATGAGCTGCCAGAGTTAAAAGAGTATGATATTGTTATCTCAAAAGAGACTGTAAAAGATAAGGCAAAGCCAATTTTAATAAAGCACGATAAGAAAATAGCGTAAAGGAAATAGATGTTTTTAGATCAGGTTATAGGTTTTTTCTCAAGTGATATGGGCATAGATCTCGGTACGGCAAATACACTTGTTTTGGTAAAAGATAAAGGCATAATAATAAATGAACCTTCTGTTGTTGCAGTAAGGCGTGAGAAATATGGCAAACAAAAAATTTTAGCGGTCGGACATGCTGCAAAAGAGATGGTAGGAAAAACTCCAGGCGATATTGAGGCGATAAGGCCGATGAGAGATGGCGTTATTGCGGATTTTGATATGACTGAGCGTATGATACGCTATTTTATAGAAAAGACTCACAAAAGAAAAAGCTTTTTACGCCCAAGGATCATCATCTCAGTTCCTTATGGACTTACTCAGGTCGAAAGAAAGGCCGTTAGAGAAAGCGCCTTAAGTGCTGGAGCAAGAGAGGTATTTTTGATCGAAGAGCCTATGGCAGCAGCGATTGGCGCAAATTTACCAGTTCGTGAGCCACAAGGTAACCTAGTAGTTGATATCGGTGGCGGTACGACTGAGATAGGTGTTGTCTCGCTTGGTGGTCTAGTTATTTCAAAATCAATCCGCACAGCTGGCGATAAGATTGATATTAGCATTGTTAATTACATAAAAGAGAAATATAACTTACTAATAGGTGAGCGAACTGGCGAGGAGATAAAGATCGCCGTAGGTTCTGCTGTGCAGCTTGAAAAAGAGCTAAGCGTAGTGGTAAAAGGTCGCGACCAAGTGAGCGGTCTTTTAAGTAGAGTCGAGCTAACAAGCGAAGATGTGAGAGAGGCGATGAGAGAACCACTAAAAGAGATCGCAGATGCGCTTAAAACCGTGCTTGAGATGATGCCACCTGATCTTGCTGGCGATATTGTGGAGACCGGTATCGTACTAACTGGTGGTGGAGCGCTTATTAGAGGACTTGATAAATTTTTATCTGATATCGTTAAACTTCCAGTTTTTGTAGCAGATGAGCCACTTCTCGCGGTTGCTAGAGGAACGGGCAAGGCACTTGAAGAGATTGGGCTTTTACAACAGCTGACAAATGAAGAGTAAGATTGTTCTTTTTGTTTTTATAGCATTGCTTGCTACGGCCTCAGTTTTTAAGGGAGAAATTTTAAGTAATCTTTCTATCTGGTTTAGTAACTATGCTACAAATTCATACGACAATTTTGCTAAAAGCGTGAAAGACTATATAAACGAATATTTTAGGCAGGCTAGCGAGATAGAAAAGCTAAGAGCGCAAAACGAAGAGTTAGAGCGCTCAGCCACACTTCTTTCTACTTTTGCGAACGAGCTAAATCAAATTTTAAAAGATAAAAACTCGACTGCCTACGCCCCAGCTGTAAAGCTTGTAAAAGGGCTTAGCTACGTTCATATCGGGGATTATAATAAAATTTGGATAAGCGAGTTTGAAGGATACGATCCAAATAAAATTTACGGGCTCATCTATCAAGGAAATAGCGCTGGCATCGTTATCGCAAAAGATGGCAAGCCGCTAGCTTACTTGCAAAATGACCCAAAAAGTATATTTGCAGTTTACATAGGAAATGACAAAATTCCAGGCGTCGCGCATGGAAATCAAGGCCAAATAATGGTGAAATTTATCCCACAATGGCTCAGCCCAAAAGAGGGCGACGAGGTCTTTACGAGTGGGCTTGACGGGATATTTTTTAGTGGGGTGCCAGTAGGGCGCGTGAGTAAAATTTTAAAAGAGAGCTCCTATCAAAGTGTGATAGTTGAGCCCTATGCAAAGCTAAACATACCAAACTACCTATACGTTGTTACAAAGGAAAAATAATGCCAAAAAGAACAGACATAAATACCATTTTACTAATCGGCTCAGGCCCTATCGTCATCGGTCAAGCCTGCGAATTTGACTACTCAGGCACACAAGCAGCCAAGACGCTAAAAGAGCTTGGATACCGCGTAGTGCTTATCAACTCAAACCCAGCTACCATCATGACTGACCCAAATTTTGCCGATGCAACGTATATAGAGCCGATCACAAAAGATAGCATTTTAAAGATCATCGAAAAAGAAAAAATAGATGCCATCTTGCCAACTATGGGCGGACAAGTAGCGCTAAATGCCGCTATGGAGGTCTTTGAGAGTGGTCTTTTAAAGGATGTGAAATTTCTTGGTGCAAATCCAGAAGCGATAAAAAAGGGCGAAGATAGGCAAATTTTTAAAGCGACTATGCAAAAGATCGGCATGGACCTGCCTGAGAGTAGATATGCTTATAATATGGACGACGCGCTAAATGCGGCAAATGAGATAGGCTTTCCGCTCATCATAAGAGCTAGCTATACGCTTGGTGGCGCAGGAAGCGGCGTGGCCTATAATATGGATGAGTTTAAAGAGCTAGCCAATACTGGTCTTGACGCAAGCCCAATACATGAAATTTTGATAGAAGAGAGTTTACTTGGCTGGAAAGAGTATGAGATGGAGGTCATCAGAGATAGAAATGACAACTGCATTATCGTCTGCTCGATCGAAAATTTCGATCCAATGGGCGTGCATACAGGCGATAGTATCACGGTCGCACCAGCACTCACACTCACAGATAAAGAGTATCAGGCTATGCGTGACGCTAGTTTTGCCATACTTCGTGAGATCGGCGTTGATACTGGCGGCAGTAACGTGCAGTTTGCCATAGACCCAAAAAGTGGCCGTATGATCGTTATCGAGATGAACCCACGCGTTAGCCGAAGCTCTGCACTTGCCAGTAAAGCCACTGGATATCCGATCGCTAAGGTAGCGACGCTTCTAGCCGTTGGTTTTAGCCTAGATGAGATCAAAAATGACATCACTGGCACGCCTGCTAGCTTTGAGCCGGTTATTGACTACATAGTGACAAAAATTCCACGTTTTACATTTGAGAAATTTCCAGGATCAAACCCATATCTAGGCACTGCGATGAAGTCAGTTGGCGAGGTTATGGCGATAGGTAGGACCTTTAAAGAGAGTATCCAAAAGGCGCTTTGCAGTCTAGAGCGCGATTTTTGCGGATTTAATAGCCTTAGCCTAGAGAAAAACGCTTTGGTTTATGGCATCAGAAATGCAAATGAGAGGAGAATTTTATACCTAGCACAAGCCTTTAGAGATGGCTTTAGCGTGGCTGAGGTACATGAGTTTAGCAAGATCGACCCTTGGTTTTTGGAGCAAATTTATGAGATAGTTAAATTTGAAGATAAGATCGACATGGATATCTTAAACAACGAAGAGCTACTGCGAGAGGCCAAAAGCGTGGGCTTTTCAGACAAGATGATAGCTGTGCTTATAAATGAAAAAGACGATCTTGAGCTTAGCCAAAATGATATCTATTTTGCTAGGCAGAAGCTTGGCATCGAGCTTGAATACAACGAGGTCGATACTTGTGCGGGCGAATTTAAGGCGCTAACGCCATATCTTTACTCAACCACAAATATCACTAAATTTCCTAAAAAAGAGCTAGCAAAAGACGCTAAAAAGGTGATGATAATAGGTGGCGGTCCAAATAGGATCGGTCAGGGTATAGAGTTTGACTACTGCTGCGTGCATGCAAGCTACGCCCTAAGAGACCTTGGCATAAAAACGATAATGTATAACTGTAACCCAGAAACCGTCTCAACCGACTACGACACGAGCGATATTTTGTACTTTGAGCCGATTGATTTTGAGCATGTTAGATCGGTCATCGAGCGTGAAAAGCCAGACGGCGTGATCGTGCATTTTGGCGGTCAAACTCCGCTTAAATTTGCAAAACGCCTAAGCGTGATCGGCGCTAAGATCATCGGAACAACTGCAAGAGTGATCGATGTGGCCGAGGATAGAAAGAAATTTAGCGAATTTATAAATAAAATCGGTGTCCTTCAGCCTAAAAATGACACTGCCACTAGCCTAGAAGAAGCCTTACAAAAGGCAGCAATTATCGGCTATCCAGTGCTAGTTCGCCCAAGCTACGTCCTTGGTGGCAGGGCGATGAGAAGGGTACACAACGAGAGCGAGCTAAAAGAGTATATGAGCGAAGCGGTCAAAGTTAGCAACCACTCGCCAGTGCTACTTGATAAATTTTTACAAGATGCAAAAGAGCTTGATGTAGATGCGATATGTGACGGCAAAGAGGTCTATATAGGCGCGATAATGGAGCACATCGAAGAGGCTGGAATTCACTCTGGCGACTCAGCTTGCATATTGCCACCGATGAGCTTAAGCGCAGAAATGATAAAAAAAGTGGAGAAGCAAACCAGAGATATCGCGCTAAATTTAGGCGTTGTCGGCCTTATGAATATCCAGTTTGCCATCTATGAAAACGAGCTTTATATGATCGAGGTAAATCCTCGCGCGAGCAGGACCGTGCCGTTTGTGAGCAAGGCTACTGGCGTGCCAATGGCAAAGGTAGCGACAAGAGTTATGTGGCAAGGAAATTTACGTGAAGCGTTTAAATTTTATGATGATTACAAAGTGGTTTATGAAGATGGCGACATCCTAAAACCTCGCGTTAGCTCGCATATTTGCGTAAAAGAGTGCGTGTTGCCGTTTAATAAGCTAAGTGGTGCCGATCTCATCCTTGGTCCTGAGATGAAGAGTACGGGCGAGGTCATGGGCATAAGCCACGATTTTGCAAGCTCATTTGCAAAGAGTCAGATCGCTGCGAGCAATACTTTGCCAAGCAAAGGCAGGGTCTTTTTAACTCTAGCTGACGCTGATAAATCTTACGCGCCAGACCTTGCAAGAGAGCTAATAGCGCTTGGCTTTAGCATCATCGCAACTGGCGGTACACATAAAATTTTAAGCGAGGCTGGTGTGGAGGCCGAGTTTGTCTATAAGATAAGCGAAGGCAGGCCAAACGTTGAAGATAGGCTTAAAAACGGCGATATCGCGCTTGTCATCAACACAAGCGATACAAAATCAAGCGTGGATGATGGTAAAAAAATCCGCCAAAACGTGCTTAGATTTAAAATTCCTTACTTTACAACGATCCGAGCAGCACTTGCAGCCGCTAAGTCGCTAAGCTCGGTACAAACCGGCAAAGCACTTGAAGTAAAAAGCTTGCAAGAGTATTTATCTAAAAAATAATAAATTTAAGGCAGTTTAGCTTATAGCTAAACTGTTTTTAAAGTATTGCTAGAAGCAGTAGATGTCTATGTATGGCATTTTGCTTTGAATTTTAGTCTAGCTTTCATCAATCTAGTAATATTAAAGCTTATGTTTAATATAATCTCACTCAAAAGGAGAGATTATGAAAATTTTAAATGCTTTTTTTACGGGTATTATATTTGTCCTTGCTCCTATTTTTACGCTATTTGTTGGAATTTACAACAACTACTTTTCTTACTATGGCATAAGCGAGTATTTTAATGTTATTTTTGTTGATAACGTACCTTTTTTATGGCTTTTGCCTATATTTTTTATATTTGGATATTGCTTTTTTTACGCGCCTTTTAGAAAAATTTTTAGAGCCTTTTATTTAGTTTTGTTGATAGTTTGTGCTTTTAGTTGGTATCCTGACTTTGGACGCACTTTAGGAGAGAATTATTTTATGAGTAAATCGCTATCTTTAGATATCTCATCAAATTTAGAAAATGAGCAAAAGACTGATGGAAAGATACTTTATGATGGACGAAGAGAAATTTATTTTTTAAGAAGCGATAATAATAAAGTCGTTAAAATTTCAAAGTAAAGTTTTACCTTTATTTAGTTAAAATGGCATAAAAATTTAAAGGTTTAAAATGCGTTTAAAACTCCCACACGTTCCGTATATTTCACATAAAATAGCAATAGATCTTCTAAATTGTGGTTTCGTAAGACTAAATAAAGGCATTGAGCCAATCGCAGCAAAAACAAGTGAAATTTTAACAGTCGATATTCAAAAAGAAAGAGCTTTAGATGAGCGAGTAAATGAGCTTTTGGAGAAAAATGAAGACGAGATGCAAACTATGCAAATTGACCGCAAAAATATGTTTTGGCTCGTTAAAAAGAAGCTCGCAGGCGAATTTGATGTAATCTTAACCCACGAAGATAGATTTAGCAATATCGCTCATAAAGTGCTTGAAGCTATTTGGAAGAGCGGTCTTGTTGATTATAATGTATCTGAAAATCGTGTAAAAAATGTGATTTATAACTCAATAGACGAGTACTTAAAAAGCTATGAGAAGATAGAAGATGATGTCTATGAAATGATACAAAATTATAAACATAAGCTAATCCCAGGAACTGATGAATATGATCTTGTCTTTGAGCGTTTGTATCAAGATGAGCTTAAAAAAAGAGGTATGCTTTAATGAAAGCTTACATTTATATTGAAAATGGTGTTTTTTTAGAAGCAAAAGCTTTTGGTGCTCATGGTGAGTGTGCAGGCGAGCTCGTTTTTAATACCTCGATGACTGGCTATGAAGAGATCATGAGCGATCCAAGCTATGCTGGTCAGTTTATCGTCTTTACCATGCCAGAAATAGGCATAGTAGGTATAAACGAAGACGATATGGAGAGTCTTAGAATTCATGCAAGTGGCGTTATAATGAGAAGCTACAATGAAATTCCATCAAACTACCGCTCGCAAAAATCTTTGGGAAAATTTTTTGAAGAGCAAGGTAAATTTGGCGTTTATGACGTTGATACTAGGTATTTAACAAAGATGCTACGTGACGAGGGTGCGCTTATGGCCTATATCTCAACGCAGATAAGTGATAAAGATGAGCTAAAACGCAGGCTTGAAAGTAGCGGGCGTATTGAAAATATAAACTACGTGAAAACAGTTAGCGCGATGGACGAGTATGAGCACAAAAAAGGCGCTTGGGATAGAAATTTAAAGTCATATAAGCCGCTAAAAAGTATTGGTAAAAAGATAGCTGTTTTTGACTTTGGTGTAAAGAGAAATATCCTAAACGAGCTATGTGAAACTGGTCTTGAAGTCATCGTAGTGCCACACGACACTAAGGCTGAAATTTTGATAGAAAAATTTAAAAATGGCGAGATAAATGGGGTGTTTTTATCAAATGGTCCTGGTGAGCCAAAAAATTTAAAGGCTGAAATAGGCGAGATCAAAAAGATGATTGAGGCTAAGATACCTATATTTGGCATTTGCCTTGGACATCAGTTACTCTCAAACGCCTTTGGGTACGAGACATATAAGCTTAAATTTGGTCAGCACGGAGCAAATCACCCAGTGCTAAATTTAGAGACAAAAGCAATTGAGATAACAACACAAAATCACAACTACAACGTGCCAGAGAGCATCGCTGAAATAGCGGTTGTGACTCATAGAAATTTATTTGACAACACAATTGAGGGTGTGAGATACAAAGACTATCCGATCTTTTCAGTTCAGCACCACCCAGAAGCAAGTGGTGGTCCAAGTGAGAGTAAATATATATTTAAGCAGTTTTTAGAAATTTTATAAGATGCAAAATATAAACCTTTACATGATTATCTCAGTTGCATTTTTAAGTAGCTTTAGTCATTGTGTAGGTATGTGCAGCGGATTTTTGAGCTTACAGACTCTATTTTTTAAAGGCAAAAGCAAGAGAGAAATTTTAATGCTAAGCACACTTTATAGTCTAGCTAGAATTTTTGCTTATGTAGTTTTAGGAGCTTTGTTTGGCGCCTTTGGAGCTGTTATTAGCTTTAGTATGCAAGCAAGAGGTGTGATATTTTTTATAGTTGGCTTAGTGATCACGTTTATCGGCATTGCCTTGCTTCTTAGGGGCGAGCTTTTAAAATTTGTAGAGAATCAAAAGGCACTTAATTTTGTAGTAAGACTTGCAAAAACAAGGATTCAAAAGAAAAATTTAACAAATTTTTTATTACTTGGTTTTTTAAATGGCTTTTTGCCTTGTGGTGTGGTTTATTATTTTTTGGCACTTGGGATTTTAAGTGCAAATTTTATTGATTCGGCTTTTATAATGCTTGTATTTGGTCTTTGTACATTGCCAGCTATGCTTTTAGCTAGCTTTGTATTTGGGATTTTAAATGAAAAATTTAAAGACATAATGTTTAAGATTTCGGCTAGCATAATGATAATAAATGGAATTTATCTATCATTTTTAGGATATAGAGCAAATGCTTAAGATAGAAAAATAAGAGAAATAATTGTTAGTTGCGCCAAAATTTATGATGTTTGATAAATATAACCAAAAAGGAAG
>NZ_CABPVR010000011.1:31062-49760 GCF_902460875.1 Campylobacter concisus
TACCACTACAAACAAACTAGACTCTAATCTATCAAAAGATATAAGTCTAGATACTATGATATCTTATCTATGCCTAGATGAGCTAAGAACAGACAATAAAACTGATGAAGAGTTCTTTAACAACCTAAACAAAAGAAACAAGAAACTAGCATATGCACCAAAAGAGCTTATGCTGCAAGGGGTTAAAAGAGAACTAGATATAAGCCCATCAAACTCAATAGATATAAAACAAAGAGAAAAAATTTATGATTTATATAGTCAGGGCGTCGAAGAGGGTACTGACCTGCCAATAGACAAATACAACGAAGCTATGGAGATACTAGAAGACTTTAAAAATGGAAATTTAAACACTAATGGATCAGAAGTGGATAATAAATCAAGAAGACTACTAAAAGCATTAGACGTTATAGGCAATAATAATGTAAAGGGTATGTATGTGGGGTGTAAGGTCGATTTAAAAGATAAGGCTAAAGAAAATATCCCTCCTCGCCTAATCGGTCGTTTAGCCACCACCATAGTCATGGAAGATGGCTTGTATATAGGATAAAAGATGAAGAAGATTATATTTACAGCTTTAGCTGTCTTAGTAATAGCCATATCACTAATAGCAATAAATAAAAGAATGAATAAAGGAAATTTAATGGATAACAATAATACATATATGGTTATAGCTCCAAATGGAATGGAAATACCATTTGATAAAAATACAAATTTATCAGTCTCACCTCTTGATTATGGGAGTGAGACTATAGGTGTAAAAGAGCACTCCCAAATGCTTCTTCAAGCTCGCTCCATCCTAGACTCATCTCCATATAAAAACTATAAACCACTATACTATAACCCTAAACCAAACTCTTTAGGTCAAACAGACTATCTATCATTTAAACCATGGCTAGATATTAGCTATAAACCAAGCTCAACTAAACTATCACCTTGGACTAAATCAGAAAAAGCTTACTATGAAAGCTTAAAAGATAAAAGAGATAGATATATCTATCTAGTAAAAAGAAGTAATCTAAAATGCACTATGATAGATATTCCTGAAGATGCAATAGCTAGAGTAGATAGTATAGGCAAACTAACTAAACCAGAATATGCCGAAATTTATGATGAAGTAGATAGAAATAAAAATACATTAAAATCAAGATTATTTAGTGGCGAGTGGAGAATTTGTGCAGGTATGTTAGGAGATAGACGATCATTTTCTTCGGCTACTGTATTAAATAACTCTGGATTTAAGACAAGAGCTAGACAAGCAGTATTTTTAGCGGCCCAACTAGGAGAATTAGATGCTTTAAAAGTGCTAGCTAGATACTTTTCTTCTTCATCTTATATATCAGGCTCAAATAAAGACTTACAAACAAAAATAAAATTTGAAAAATTGTTTAAAAACCCTCCACTAGATGAATATGGCATGATGCCTTATCTAGATGAAATAGTAGGTAATTACTTTGTGATGGATTTTAATAGGGACGGAGTAGCATTTGATCCAGAAGGAACAACACATAAATTTTTAAGAGAACTCGTAGAAGATAAAGGTAAATTACTAGACCCTAGAGACCTTGATGCAAACGAGACTACAAGAGAAGAATTTATGTCTTACTTAAAAGCTGAAATGCCTCATTTTACAACTAGATTTGATAAAAAAGGGTTTCCAAACAAAATGACAGATAGAGACATAGATCTCTATATCGACTCCACCATCCTAGAATCAAAAATAATGTCCCTAACTCCACCTGAGGGCTATCCTAATGCACCATACTATAACACACCTGAAGAGCTAACAAGACTATATGAAGCAGGTAAATTAGACAAAAAGCTAAATCCACTAACACCAGTAATGTATAGAGAAAGTTTTCCTGAAGATCTTAGAGCTAAGATACTAAGCTATGCCAAAGAGCATAATATAAAGGATTAAAGGATAAATTTAATATCTATGGCTCCAAACGGAGCCAAATATAAATAAAAGACATAGGCATCTCCATGATAACCGGCCTAATAGAACTTTATAAAACCTCATATGAAAAACTAGAAGAAAACTATAAAGAGATAATGTATGTAAGCAATATATTTATCGTACTATTAACTTAAAAAAATAAATTAATTTTAAGAGATAATTAGACCTTTTTATAAGAAAAATCGCAAATAGCGTTCTATACAAATTTTGATAAAGAATTTCAATATATTTTAATATCAAAATGAGCTAAATTTTGAAAAAATTAAAGCATATTTTTAAACTTGCTTTTAACTTTTTTGTTATAATATCCCATCAAAAATAAAAAGGATATTTTTTATCCTAATTAAGGTTTTAAATTTGAGAGTATATTTAGACAATAACGCTACAACAATGGTTGATCCTGAATCTTTTGAGCTTATGAAACCATATTTTTGTGAAAAATACGGCAATCCAAATTCACTTCATAAATTTGGCTCTGAAACACATCCAGCTTTAAGAACAGCGCTAGATCAACTCTACACCGGACTAAACGCAAAAGATAGCGATGACATCGTCGTTACCTCATGTGCAACTGAGAGCAACAACTGGGTAGTAAAAGGCATCTACTTTGACAAAATAGCAACTGGCGAGAAAAAGCGTATCGTAACAACCGCAGTTGAGCATCCAGCTATTTTGGCGACTTGTAAATTTTTAGAAAAATATGGCGTAGAGCTTACTATTTTAGATGTAAATAACGACGGCATAGTCACACCAGAACAACTAAGAGCTGTAATGGATGAGAATGTAGCACTTGTTTCTATAATGAGTGCAAATAACGAAACTGGCATGATCTTTCCTGTAAAAGAGCTTGCCAGTATCGCTCATGAATATGGGGCTTTATTTCATACGGATGCCGTTCAAGCAGTTGGAAAGATAAAGATAAATGTTCAAGACCTTGACGTTGATTTTTTAAGCTTTTCTGCGCATAAATTTCACGGACCAAAGGGTGTTGGAGCACTATTTATAAAAAATAGTATGCCACTAAGTAGCTTGCTTCATGGCGGCGAGCATATGGGCGGACGCAGAAGCGGCACGCTTGATGTTCCTGGCATCATCGGCATGGGTAAAGCACTTGAACTGGCAAATAAA
This sequence comes from Campylobacter concisus, assembly GCF_902460875.1. GTDB lineage: Bacteria > Campylobacterota > Campylobacteria > Campylobacterales > Campylobacteraceae > Campylobacter_A > Campylobacter_A concisus_AA. Next base: position 34,148 of record NZ_CABPVR010000011.1, read on the forward strand.
TTTATGGATTATGAGCACTCTCATGTTCGCCGTTTGCGTGATAAGCTTGAAGATGCAATTTTAAAAATTCCTGACGTTAGCGTTGTAGGAAAAAAAGAACAACGTGTGCCAAATACCATTTTGGCTTCTATAAAAGGCGTTGAAGGTGAAGCTATGCTTTGGGATCTAAACAAAGCTGGCATCGCAGCTTCAACTGGCTCAGCATGTGCAAGTGAAACATTAGAGAGTAACCCAATAATGGAGGCTATAGGGGCAGATAAAGAGCTAGCTCACACCGCACTTAGACTATCTCTTTCTAGATTTAATACAGAAGAAGAGATTGATTATGCGATCGAGCACATAACAAAAGCAGTAAATAGACTAAGAGGTATCTCTAGTACATTTGCCTACGCCCCAGAATGGCATAAGAGTGGATTATAAAATTTAAAGGAAAATAACATGGCAAAGAATAATTTGATCGGAGGCTCTATCTGGGATGAGTATTCTAAGGTAGTGCAAGATAGGATGAATAATCCTAAATTTATGGGAGAGATAACTGAAGAAGATGCTAAAAAGGCAAACGCAAAGCTTATTGTGGCTGACTTCGGTGCAGAAAGCTGCGGTGATGCGGTTAGGCTATACTGGCTTGTTGATGAAAAGACAGACAAAATAATAGATGCTAAATTTAAAAGCTTTGGCTGTGGCACAGCGATAGCTAGCTCTGATACGATGGCTGAGCTTTGTATTGGCAAAACGGTCGATGAAGCTGTCAAGATAACAAATTTAGATGTTGAAAGAGCTATGCGTGACAACCCAGAAACACCGGCTGTCCCGCCTCAAAAGATGCACTGCTCAGTTATGGCGTATGATGTTATAAAAGCAGCAGCCGCAAGCTATAAAGGCATAGACCCAGAGCATTTTGAAGATGAGATCATCGTTTGCGAGTGCGCTAGGGTAAGCCTTGGTACGATTAAAGAAGTGATAAGACTAAATGACCTTCACACAGTAGAGGAGATCACGCAATACACCAAAGCTGGTGCGTTTTGCAAGTCTTGCGTAAAGCCTGGTGGCCATGAAAAAAGAGAATATTATTTGGTGGATATTTTGCGTGATACTAGGGCTGAAATGGAGCGTGAGAAGATCGAAGCTCAGGCAAATGCCCAAGCAAATCATACTTTAGGCGACATTAGCTTTGAAAATATGACGATGGTAGGGCAGTTAAAAGCGGTAGAGTCTGTCATAGATAAAGAAATTCGCCCAATGCTCGAGATGGATGGTGGAAATTTAGAAATTTTAGATATCAGAAATGATAACGGCGAAAATACTGATATTTACATCCGCTATCTTGGTGCTTGCTCAGGCTGTGCAAGTGGCTCAACTGGTACTCTTTATGCGATTGAAAATGTCTTGCAAGAGAGCTTAAGTCCAAAAATTAGGGTTATGCCTATTTGATTTTATTAACTAGCCCTTGTGGGCTAGTTTTTATTCTCTTAAAAATTTTAAAATTTCACTTCTAATTTGGTTCAAATCACCTACAAATTTTTTTTCAAACTGTGAGCGATTAAAGGTTCGCTGACGTTTTGCTAACTGAGCCGTGTGCGTAGCTATGAGCTCTTCAAGCTCGTTTTGAGAAATTTCTTTATCTAAAAATTGCTTGCACTCTTTTAAGCCTATTGATTTTAGTGGTTTTGGCTCACTTTTGTATTTATTAAACAAAAATTTTGCCTCATCTATGAGCCCAGCTTCAAGCATACCTTTTGTTCTCTTTTTGATACGTTCTCTAAGCTCATCTTTATCCCATAAAATTTCAAATATCGCTAGCTCTTTTATGATGCTCTCTTTAGTATTTTCTCTTAGCCAAATGCTTGGGATTTGGTTACTAAATTTATAAATTTGATACCACTTTTCGAGGCGATAAGAGTCGTTTTGGCTAAATTTGCTTGCAAACTCAGGATCGATTTTTACAGCTAGCTCGTAAATTTCTTCATTGCTTAAATTTGGCTCACATTTTGGCACATCTGGCGCAAGTCCGCTAAGCATTGATTTTAGATAAAAGCCGCTGCCTCCTGTGATGATGAGTGGACAGTCTTGTAAGCGCGCAAATTCCTTTGCATTTTTATAAATTTCAAAAAATGCCCCAACGCTAAATTCTTCATCAGGATAAATTTCATCTACACCAAAGTGTTTTATGGCTTCAAGCTGCTCTTTATTTGGCTTTGCACTGGCGATATCTATCTCTTTATAAAGTGCAAGTGAATCAAGACTCAAGATGATGCCATTAAGCTTCTTTGCAAGCTCAAATGCAAGATCGCTTTTGCCACTTGCCGTGGTGCCAATTATTGCAAATTCTTTAAACAAGTCTAGCCCTCGTAAAACGAGCTAAAGAGTAAAATTTCATCATTTTCCTCGTTATTTTTGCTATCTTTTATAAGACTAGCCAAAACACCGGCAAAATACGGAGCAAAACTAAGTTCATTTAGTCCATAAGCTTGGTTATAGATCAAGTTACTATATATGTTATCGCGTCCAAGAGCTGGTTTATCGTTTGAGCTAAGAAGTACGTAGTTTGCCCTAAAGCTAGGCTCTTTTAGCTCGCTTATACCAAGATGTATCTTTAGTTCATTTAAAAATGCATTAATCTTTTCAGTTTTAACAAGCGTATCGATAGCGCCGACTTGTAAATTTGTAATAATCATAACGCCATTTTTAGTTGGATAAATTTTGGCAAATAGATCATTTAAAATGATTGGTTTTTTAGGGATTTGCCCTTCGTTTAGGCTAAGATCAATGGTGTAAAATTTAGCCAAAATCGCATTTAAGCTCGTGCCTAGCTTATTTGAAAGCTCTAAATTTTTTGAAGCGATCACAAAGTTATCAGCCTCATATTCGCCGTTATTACCAATAGCTTTTTGCACTATTTGTCCTTGCGTTTTTAGCTCATAAATTTCATCATTTATAAATTTTACCCCAAGAGAATTTAGCTCGTTTATCAAAGCTTTTTTGAGCTCATTTGTATCAATGCTTGCGTTGTTGGCTAAATTTATAGCGCCTTTTATGTTTTTATTTATTAGCCCAAAATTTGCAAGCTCTTTATCTACGCTTAAAATTTCTTGCTCGCTATGGGCAACCTTTATCTCATCAAGCCTTTTTTTAAAGCTTTCATCATCGCTAAAAAGTAGATAAACACCGCTCTCATCGAAATTTATCTGCGGATATTTGTTGTTTAAATCTCTTAAAATTTCAAAGTTTTTCTTACCAAATTTTGAAAACAAAATTTGCATCTTTTTGTCGTGAGCTTTGGTTGATTTAAGTGTAAAATTTGTCATCCAAGCTCTAAAATTTTCATTTAAGCAAATACTTATATCAAGCTCGCTTTTTTTGCTAACTAGCCCCATAAATGAGCTAGATATCGCTCCATCTTTTGCAAGAGCGTGTGTGCCAAAAGGCGTTAAAATTCCATTTGTAAAATCATCTTTTTGGTTGCTAATAATTAAAATTTCTTCACCCTTTTTAGCTAATTCGTAAGCCGTAAATAACGCACTAAAACTATCTCCAATAATCGCTACTTTGCCCATAATAACCCTTTGTTTTAAATTAATCTTGTAATGATAATATAAATTCAAATTTAAAGCAAAATGGTGTAAAATCAACCATTTTTAAAGAAAATGGAAATTTATCAAATGATAGAAAAATTAAAAATTATCGCTGAACTTATCGTTTTTAAGCATTCTGTTTTTGCTTTGCCTTTTATTTTTGTTGCGATGATAGTTGCTAGCAAGATAGAAAGTGGCTCAGCTTGGTTTGGCTTTAAACTACTTATTCTAGGTACTTTTTGCGCTGTTAGTGCTAGAAATTTTGCTATGGCTTTTAATAGATACAAAGATGAAGATATCGATAAGCTAAATCCGCGAACTGCAAGCCGTCCAAGCGTTGATGGTCGTATCGGTAGGAGCAATATGCAGCTTTTTATAGTGGCAAATGCTTTTATTTTTATCGCATGCGCTTATTTTATAAATTCGCTCGCATTTTGGCTAAGTTTTCCTATTTTAGCTATTCTTGGTGGGTATTCGCTATTTAAACGCTTTAGTGAGCTAGCGCACCTAGTGCTTGGCCTTAGCCTAGGTCTTGCTCCAATCGCTGGCGTGGTCGCAGTGAGCGCTGCTATACCGCTTTGGAGTGTGCTACTTTGCCTTGGTGTGACATTTTGGGTAGCTGGATTTGACTTGCTTTACTCACTTCAGGATATGAAATTTGATAAAGAAAACAAGCTCTTTAGCATACCAGCTATTTACGGCGACAAGGCCACACTTTTTTTATCGGCTATTTTTCACGCTTTAGCTTTTATATTTTGGCTACTTTTTGCTTGGGCGGCTGGGCTTGGAGCGATGGCATTTTTTGGAATTTTAGTAAGTGGTGTGATCTTATTTTTTGAGCATAGAATCGTAAGACGCGACTTTAGCAAGATAGATAGAGCATTTTTTACGTTAAATGGCTATTTGGGAATTTTATTTTTTATCTTTGTTTGGATTAGCGTATTATGAGTGAGATTAAGCTGTTTAAAGCACCTCTTGATATGGAATTTGAGTCTGATAAAGATGGGAGCGAGAAATTTAAAAGAGAGTTTGACTCCATCTTGCCGGGCGAAGAGGATGCGCTTGGGGCTTGGCTAAAACGAGCTAAATCACGTGGCGAAACCAAAGAGAGCGATCAAGTTTTATTAACTTTATTAATCGAACTTCATAGAAAAGTTGATGCGCTGAGTGATTATATTAAAAATGAACATAAGCAATATTTGCCACTAAAAGAGAGAGCGAGTATTGAAGAAATAGGCTTTACACACATCAAAATAAGCGAAGAAAAATTTATAAAAGATGAAATTTACTACGCAAGGATTGCTATGCCTATCTTTCCAAAGAGAAATTTGAGTCTTTATTTAAGAGCTATTAGTAAAAATTTAGCAAAGATAGAAAATATGCACGAAGAGGATGAAGCCGACTGGAACGCTTACGTAACAGCTAGAGAGCGTGTAATGATAAGAGAAATGAGAGCGAATTCGTAAAGGAAAAATATGGAAATTTATATTTTTTTAGGCTTTGGTATCGTTTTGGCGATAATAGTAGCTTTGATGTTTATAAAAGATAGTGAGACAAATAAAAAATTTGCGAGATTTGAGCGAGCGATAGAAAGCGTTATGCAAGAAAATTTCAATCTAAAAAAGCAAATTTCAATGCTTGAGGGCGAGGCGTTTAAAAATAGTGAACAATATGAGCCACTTAAAAAACAGATAAAAGAAAATATTGATTTGCAAATAAATGAGAAAATTGTGCCAATAATTCGTGCGATTAAGAGCATTGAGCGAGTAATTGATGATTTTGCAACAGAGCAAAAAGATAGGATAGTTAGTCTTGAAGAGCGAACAAGAGATATTAATAAAATCGCACCAAGCGTCATCAATGAAGAAGAGCAAATTTTAAAAATGTTTAAAGATGGAAAAAGTGCAGCGATGATCGCAAAGGACCTTCATGTTGGAATGGGGCGAGTCGAGTTTGTGCTTAAATTTCATAAATTAGCCTAAATTTACAGGCTAATTTTAAAAAGACTAATCTACTCTTAAACTACAAAAATTGGCTTAAATTTTTATTTTGATTTAAATCTTTTAACATATAATTGAAAAAATTATAAAAAGCTCTAACCAAGCTTAAGAAGGTGCTTTATGCTAATCGATAAATATGGTCGGGTTGTTGATTATTTAAGGATTTCTGTAACTCAGCGTTGCAACTTTAGGTGTAGGTATTGTATGCCTACAACGCCATTTAGCTGGACGCCAAGAGAGAATTTATTAACCTTTGAAGAGCTATTTTTATTTGTAAAAGTGGCTATCGATGAAGGTATAAAAAAGATAAGAATCACTGGCGGCGAACCGCTTGTACGTAAGGATTTGGACGTTTTTATAAAGATGATAAGTGATTATAATCCAAACATTGATCTAGCGCTTACTACAAATGGTTATATGCTTTCACACTTTGCCAAAAGGCTAAAAGACGCCGGACTAAAACGCATAAATATGTCGCTTGATACACTAAATGAGCAAAAGGCTAAATTTATCGCACAAAAAAGCGTCTTGCACGAAGTTTTAGCTGGCTTTGAAGCAGCTCATGATGCTGGATTAAAGGTAAAAATCAACACTGTTGCACTAAAAGGTGTAAATGATGATGAGCTTGTAAATTTGCTCGAGTTTGCTAAATTTAGAGATTCTCAGATCAGATTTATTGAGTATATGGAAAATTCACACGCAAAAGATGATCTAAAAGGGCTAAGCAGCGACGAAATTTTAAAAATCATCTCACAAAAATATAATGTTACAAAAGATGGAAAACTACCAAATGCGCCTGCGTCTATTTATAGACTTGATGATGGTTATAAATTTGGCATCATAGATCCACACAAGCACGACTTTTGCGAGAGTTGCAACCGTATCAGGCTAAGTGCTGAGGGACTTTTGATACCTTGCCTTTACTTTGAAGAGGCTCTTAGTATCAAAAAAGCAGTTGAAAAAGGTGATATCGTAGCTGCAAGTGAAGTTTTAAGGCAAGTACTAGCAAACAAGCCAAAAGAGAACAAATGGGCGATAGGTGCTAACAATGAAACCTCTTCGCGTGCCTTTTATCAAACTGGTGGTTGATGAGCAAAGAGCTAGAGCTAGTTGAAGCGTTTTTAAGTATTCAAGGCGAGGGAGCTTACCAAGGCAGACTCGCCATATTTTTACGCTTTTTAGGTTGCAACTTAAACTGCTCTGGCTTTGGCGTGCAAACAAAATCTTTAAAAACTGGCGAAAGCTTACTAGGATGTGATAGCATAAGGGCTGTTTTTAAAGGGCATTTTAATTATAAAATTTACAGTGTAGATGAAATTTTAGGCATAGTTGACAACCTATGCAAAGGCTTAATGCAAAAACCGATCATTGTTTTAACCGGTGGCGAGCCGCTCATCTGGCATGAAAATGAAAATTTTATAAATTTGGTAAAGAAATTGCTTGAAGATTATGAAGTGCATTTTGAGACAAATGGCACTATCTTAATTAATTTTGCTAAATATGAAATTTATAAAAAATGCCACTTTGCACTTGGTGTAAAGCTAGTAAATAGCGGAGTTAGCGAGCAAAAACGCATAAATTTAGATGCTATTTTGGCTATTAAAAATAATGCAAGAAGCAGCTTTTTAAAATTTGTCCTCTCGCACTTTGACAAAAGCGAGTTGGACGAGATTATAAATATAAAAAATAGAGTGGATTTGCCAGTTTGGTGTATGGCAATAGGAGCAAATAGAGCTGAGCTAAACGAAAATGCTTTAAAAACAGCAGAATTTGCCATAAAGCATGGATTTAATTATTCAGAGCGTATCCACATCAGGCTTTGGGGCGATAAAGAAGGTGTTTGATGATTATTAGAAAGCTTTTTAGATTTGAAAATGCACATATTGTGAGATTTTGTAGCTCAAAGCGTTGTAGGACTAGCGTCCACGGGCACAGCTATGTGGCTGAAATTTTACTTAGCTCAAATTTTCTTGATAACGCCGGCATGGTTTATGATTTTGGCTTGATGAAGCAAAATATCAAAACGATCATCGATAGTTTTGATCACGCTACAACAATATTTTCAGGCGATAATGACGAGTATAAAAATGATCTAAAAAAGCACTCGGCAAGATGGATCGAGATCCCACTAAATCCAAGTGCAGAGCAGTTTTGCCGCATATTTTTTGTACTCATAGAAAGACTACTTGAGCTTAGTGTGATGAACAACGGTGAGCGTGAAGTGAAGCTTCATAGCATTATCGTGCATGAGACTGATACAGGCTATGCACAGTGCTTTAAAGAGGACGCCATAAATGCGCAAATGGGCGAGATAAAGCTAGATGAGATAAAATTTTCAGATGCTATCATAGAAGAGTGGGAAGATAAAAATTTATTCGAGAAAATGAAAAATAGGTTAAAAATAGAAATTCCAAAGGACGTTTGATGAAAAAAATTATAACTTCTTTTTTATTTATAGCTGGTCTATTTGCGGGTTGTGGAGATAAAGATGAGACTAAAAATGATATTAGCGAGCCAGTGCCTAGTGATGTGACCATAGCTCAACCAGACGCAAATGTCACAATCGATGAACAACTCCCGCCTGAGCCAGTCGTCGAAGAGAACGAGCCTTCTAAAGAGAAGAAATGAACGAACATCTCTCCTCACTTTTTGCATACACTTTGCCTTTTCATGTGATATTTTTTTATGCACTAGTTGCCTGTAATGTGCTTTATTTAATACTTACTCAGTTTGGTAGCAATAGTAAAAACTATGTGCTTCGTATAAGATATTTTTTACCGATTTATCATATGCTACTTAGTTTTCTTGTGCTAACCGGACTTATTTTATGGGCGTATTACGGATATGAGTTTAAATTTAATGCCATAAAAATGTTAATTATCTTAATAATTTTAATCGCACTTAGTGCTATAGGTTTTAAAAGGCTAAAAATTTATGCAGCTAATGGCGACTTAGAAAAATTTAAAAAATTCGCCCTTATTAAGGGATTTTGTGATCTTGTTTTAGTTGTAGTTGCAGGGATTTAGATGAAATTTTTATATGATAAAAATGCAGGTAATGAAAGCTTAAAGATAGTAAATGAAGCTTTTTTGCACCTAAAAGCTAGAAGAATGCAAGCTGGTGAGCGAATAAGTGTTAGAAATTTACGAGACTTTAAAGAGTATATTTATGAAATTGATGAGATTGATAGGCGAAGTGCGAGCTTAAGTCTTGTCTTTGCCAGCTCAAATGGCGAGCAAAAATTCGACTTTACGATCGCTTGGGCTATCGTCGATCCAAAGACGATAGAAAAGACATTGCCATTTTTAAATGAACTTGGCGTTGGTAAAATAGCTTTTGTCTATACTAAATTTTCTCAAGCAAATTTTAAGATAGATATTGAAAGGCTAAACTATATAAATGCTTTATCTTGCGAGCAGTGCGGACGAACTTCACTAATGGAGTTTGAAATTTATAAAAATTTGGACGAGCTAATGAGTGTTTATAAAAATGTCTCAGCTATAAATTTCGGTGGCAAAAACTTAAATGAGAAAAAAGATGATGAGTTTTTAATAATCGGTCCAGAGGGTGGATTTAGTGAGGAAGAGACGGCTAAATTTAAAAATAGTTACGGCCTAAATACAAAAAATATTTTAAGATCACAGACTGCGGTTATCTCAGTGGCTGCAAAATTCCTAGCTTAATTTATTTGATTTTTAGATTTCTTTTTATATAATCAGCAACTTTTAATGTAGATAATTAGCCCAAAAATAATAAAGGAAAAATGATGAAAAAAGATATCCATCCAGAATACGTAGATTGCACTGTAACTTGTGCTTGCGGAAACACTTTTAAAACAAAGTCAAACAAAAGCGAGATCAGAATTGACATTTGCGATAAGTGCCACCCATTTTTCACAGGCAGCGAAAAGATAGTTGATAGTGCTGGCCGTGTTGAGAAATTTAAGAAAAAATACGCTCAAAAATAAGCCTTGCTCTACTTTATTCCTACTCCAATAGGAAACTTAGAAGATATCTCGCTTCGTGCGATTAGAATTTTGCGTGAATGCGAGATAGCTATCTGCGAAGATACAAGAGTCTGCAAAAGTCTTATAAACTTGCTAAATGAACGCTTTAACGCAAGTATAAATATTTCAAAATTTATTCCACTTCACACTCACAACGAAAATGATTTTTTTGTAAATTTAAGTGATGACTTTTTTAGCAAAAATGTAGCCTACATGAGCGATGCTGGTATGCCAGGTATCAGCGATCCAGGCGTTAGCCTAGTAAGATACGCTCAAAAAAATAACATTGAATATGAGATTTTAAGTGGAGCAAATGCCGCACTTTTAAGTGTAGTCGCAAGTGGACTTTGTGATAAGGAATTTGTCTTTTTGGGCTTTTTGCCAAACACTGGTAGAGATAGAGCCCTCGCTATCCAAAATGCTCTAAATTTAGCTTATCCAGCCGTTATTTACGAAAGCCCAAAACGCATACTAGGCTTAGTACAAAGTATCACAAATCTAGAACCTGAGAGAGAAATTTTTGCCATAAAAGAGGCTACAAAAAAATTTGAGACTAAATTTAAGGATAGAGCCAAAAATTTAGTCCAAATTTTAGAAAAAGCAAATTTAAGTGGAGAGTGGGCGATTGTCATCTCAAAAAGTGACAAAACAGCCACTCAAAATATCACAAAAGATGAGATACTTTCGCTTGATCTTGCTCCAAAAGTAAAAGCAAAATTGCTTAACAAAATAACTGGAGAAGATGTAAAAAAGATATATGATGAGCTTATAAAAGCTTAAATTATAGGCTATAAAACTAATAAGTGATACTAAAACGAAAGTGCAAAATTTACTCTAGCTACATACAAAAATAAGTTAAATTTTAATTGACTTTAGCTACCATAAGTTACCATGATAATATACGGAAAACAACTATTTTTACATATTTTGAACAAGCGACCACAGATACTAGAAGAGATATATCTCTCAAAAGAGTGTGACAAAAAACTCTTCTCTAAAATTTGTGGCACAGGCAAAAAAATCATCCGCGTGGATAATCAAAAAGCACAGTCTTTAGCTCGCGGTGGAAACCATCAAGGTTTTTTAGCGAATGTTAGTGAGTTTGAATTTTTAGACATTGCTGAGCTTAAAAAGCTAAATTTTATCGCCATTCTTTACGGCATAAGCGACGTTGGCAATATCGGTGCTATCGCTAGAAGTGCCTATGCTCTAGGCTGCGAAGGCCTTGTGATAGTGGCAAAAAGTGTAAATATGCAAGGCGTTTTAAGATCAAGTAGTGGTGCTGCTTATGAGATACCAATAGCGATTTTTGAAGACGGGCTTAGTTTGCTAAATGAACTAAAGCAATTTGGTTTTAAAATTTATGCAACAGCAAGTAATGGCAAAAATGTAAAAGAGATGAAGTTTGCCGGTAAAAGAGCTTTGGTGATGGGCTCAGAGGGCGAAGGCATACCGCAAAAAGCTCTAGCAAAGTGCGATGAGTGTATTGGTATAAAGTTAAAAGAGGGCTGGGACTCCTTAAATGTAAGTGCAGCTTTTGCAATAATTTGTGACAGGATGATAGATGAATGAATTAGAGAATTTAAAAGAGATAGGCATAAAGGAAATTTCACGCAAAACGCATATTGAGCCCACATTTTTACAGTATATTTTTGATAAAAATTTTGAAAAATTATCACGTTTAAACATTAGAGGCTATGCCAAAATTTTACAACGTGAATATGATGTTGATTTGGGCGAGTTGCTAGCTGAATATGATGCCTTTATGCAAGAAAACACCCCTGATGAGAGTCACAAAACTAAAGTTACTCCAAAAATTTCTTCTTATACTCCAAAAGATATTACCATACAAAAACAAAGCGGTAGTGGCGGCATTGGATTTTTATTTTGGCTTATCATTTTAGCTATTATCGCTGGTGGGGCATATCATTTTGATGCTTACAAATATATTGAGAATTTTTTATCGTTTTTAAATGACGAGAATAAAAGCGTGAGCTATTCGCAGTCAAGCATAGTAAATGAGGTGAAGAAAAATATCATCGATACAAATATCACCATCTCTCAAAATAGCCCTAAAATAGAGGCAAACGTGTCAAGCATAAAAATTTCAGCTCCAGTTGAGCAAAATGTGACAACAAGTCCTGCGAACATGGAGCAAAATGCTGTAAAGCCAAGCATGGCAGCTCAGCCAGCTCCTAAGATAGAGCAAAACGTGACAAAGCCACTAAATGAGGCGGTCATCACACCAAAACAACGCGTTTGGATAGGCATCATCAACCTTGAAAATGGTCAAAAAACATCAAGCGACACAAGTAAAAGCATAAATATAAATTTAGACCAAAGGCAGCTCGTAGTTTGCGGAAATGGCAACATTGAGCTAAAGATCGGCGATAAGGTGACAAAATACAATCCAAGTCGCCCGGCTAGGTTTTTAGTAGAAAATGGAGAGATAAAATTTGTGAGTTATGATGAGTTTGTAGAACTTAACAAGGGTAAATCTTGGTAAGAAAAATAGCAATTTTTACCGCTTTTAGTGTATTTGCATATGCTTTTAGCTTACAAACTAGTGCAAGTGCTTTAAGCAATGTTGAAAATGTGCAAATTTCTTTAGAAAATTTAGATCAAAATGGCTCACTCAATGTCAATGAGCTAGTATCAAGATTAAAACAAAACTCGAGTTACGATAGCATTTCATTTAGTTCAAATAGTTTGAATTTAAAATTTATAAGCGAGCAAAAGGTTCCTTCTACATTATTTGTAAAATCAATAAATTCAACTCTAGACGATGCCAACATAAGTATTTCAAGGATAAATTCTTTAAAAAATGGAGATCAAATTTCTTATGGAATTTCAGCCATAAAAAATGGTGGAATAGATCCAAATTTATTAAGCTTAGCACTTAGTCAAAGCGGTTTTAAAATTTTAGGATTTGATAGAGTTGATGGGAATTTGGAGATATTTTTAGATGCTCAGAATATGATTCTTAAGGCTACAAAGGTAAATTTTGATGAAGAGACACCACTTTTAAAAAGCGGTGGTACTTATTTTATTGATGTTGAGGGTGCAAGTAGTCTGGATATCGTATCAAAAGAGTCAAATAGATGGATGCCACTTGTTAGAATTTATGATAAAAATTTAAATCAGATCGACTCCATAAAAGAGGAGCAAGCAAAAACCGCCGTTTCTATAAATTTAGCAATAGGCGCAAAATATGCATTAATTAGTGACAATGTTGATATAAATAATATAAAAAATGAGATAATTATCAAGCTTATAAAATAGGAGTAAGCAGTGTTTGATGAGATAAGATTTAATACAATTGAGCGTTTGCCAAACTACGTTTTTGCCGAAGTAAATGCAATAAAAATGGCTGCACGAAGAGCTGGCGAGGACATCATCGACTTTTCTATGGGTAATCCTGAGGGCAGAACGCCACAGCACATTGTCGATAAACTATGTGAAAGCGCGCAAAAGGACAAGACTCACGGCTACTCAGCCAGTGCTGGAATTTACAAGCTCCGCCTTGCCATTTGCAACTGGTATAAGAGAAAATACGGCGTAAATTTAGACCCAGATACCGAAGCAGTCGCCACGATGGGTAGTAAAGAGGGTTTTGTTCACCTAGCTCAAGCCGTGATAAACCCAGGCGATGTGGCTATCGTGCCTGATCCTGCTTATCCGATACACACGCAAGCGTTTTTATTTGCTGGCGGAAGTGTCGCAAAGATGCCACTTCACTATAATGATAAATTTGAGTTAGATGAGAATAAATTTTTTGAAAATTTGATCCAAACCATACACGCAAGCTCGCCAAAACCAAAATACGTAGTCGTAAATTTCCCTCACAATCCAACGACCGTGACAGTGCAAAAGAGCTTTTACGAGCGCCTTGTAAGCATCGCAAAACAAGAGAGATTTTACGTCATATCTGACATCGCCTACGCTGATCTTACATTTGATGGCTACAAAACGCCAAGTATCTTTGAGGTCGATGGTGCAAAAGATGTCGCAGTCGAGTGCTATACACTTTCAAAAAGCTACAATATGGCTGGCTGGAGAGTTGGCTTTATGTGCGGAAATAAAAGGCTTTGTGCTGCACTTAAAAAGATAAAATCATGGGTTGATTACGGTATGTTTACGCCGATACAAGTGGCTGCCACAGTCGCACTTGACGGCGATCAGAGCTGTGTTGAAGAGATACGCCAAATTTATGAAAAAAGAAGAGATGTGATGATAGAGGCCTTTGCTCAGGCTGGTTGGGAGCTTAAAAAACCAAGCTCTAGTATGTTTATTTGGGCGAAACTACCACCAAAAGTTAGCCATTTAGGTAGTCTTGAGTTTTCAAAGCAGCTTCTTACAAAGGCATCAGTCGCAGTTAGTCCGGGTATTGGTTTTGGCGAGGGCGGAAACGACTATGTGCGTCTAGCTCTTATCGAAAACGAAAATAGAATAAGACAAGCAGCTAGAAATATAAAAAAATATTTGAAAGAATTTGAATGAATGTAGCGATACTAGGCGTTGGAACCGTTGGCGAGTCAGTTGCTAAAATTTTACTAAAAAACAAAAAGCTAATCGCAGCAAGAAGTGGTGAGGAGATCGTACCAGTCGTTGGAGTGGTCAGAAATTTAAATAAAAAAAGAAATGCTGGCATCCCTTTGACTGACGATATAAATAGCGTTATAAACCGCGATGATGTCGATGTTTTTGTCGAACTTATGGGTGGTGTGGAAGAGCCTTTTAGGGTTGTGAGTGAAATTTTAAAACGAAAAAAACCTGTTGTGACTGCAAACAAAGCACTTTTAGCCTATCATAGATACGCCTTGCAAAATTTAGCCAAAAATACACCATTTGGCTTTGAAGCAAGTGTAGCTGGTGGGGTGCCGATCATTAGAGCCTTAAGGGAAGGCTTGAGCGCAAACCATATCGTTAGCATAAATGGCATACTAAACGGAACTAGTAACTTTATCCTAACCTCGATGATGGATGAGGGCTCAAATTTTAAAGACGCACTTAAAAAGGCGCAAGAGCTTGGATACGCTGAGGCTGATCCTACTTTTGATGTGGGTGGCTTTGATACGGCTCATAAGCTTCTCATCCTCGCTAGTATCGCATACGGTGTGCATGGCGATCCAGAGGATATCTTGATAGAAGGTATTCAAAATATCACACCTGAGGATATATTTTTCGCAAAAGATTTCGAATACTCAATAAAACTTCTAGCTATCGCCAAAAAAAGTGAGGGTAAAATCGAACTACGTGTACATCCAGCACTTGTGCCGCAAAATAAAATGATAGCAAAGGCAAGCGGTGTGACAAATGCGATCAGCGTCGTTGGCGAGGTCGTTGGCGAGACGATGTACTATGGTCCTGGAGCTGGCGGTGACGCAACAGCAAGTGCGGTCATTAGTGATCTTATCGACATCGCAAGAGATAGTAAGTCGCCGATGCTTGGATATAAAGCGCCGTTTGAATTAAATACGCTTGAGCTACTTGACCGCGATAGGATAAAGACAAAGTATTACTTTAGATTAAAAGTCGAAGATAAAATGGGTGTGCTAGCAAAGATCACAAATTTAATGAGCGAAAATAACTTGTCGATCGATAGCATACTTCAAAAACCAAAAGATGAGAGCGAATTTGCGGTATTGTTTTTTACGACACATACGAGTCTTGAGGCTGATGTAAGAAGAACAATTGAAATTTTAAAAGAACAAGAGTATATAAAAGAAGAGCCATTTATGATGAGAATCGAGGAGTAGCTTGGGGCTAAAAGAGTATCTCTTTGGCAAAAGCTCCGAAGATAGGGCGTGTGAATTTTTACAAAAGCTTGGTTTTGTCATTTTAGAGAGAAATTTTCACTCTAAATTTGGTGAGATCGACATTATCGCACTAAGTAGTGATAAAATTTTACACTTCATAGAGGTAAAAGCAACTAGCGGAGAATATGAAGCAGAATATAGACTAAATAAGGCAAAATATATAAAAATTTTAAAAACTATAAATTTTTATATGATGAAAAATGAGCCAAATAGAGA
>NZ_CABPVR010000012.1:0-28477 GCF_902460875.1 Campylobacter concisus
GGTCCTGTTGTTCCATCCCCAGCCCCAACAGCACTTCCACCACTTACACCAAAAGTGTTATCACTAGCTGATGCAACTGGAGAAGTAAAAGATCTTAGCGTAGAAGATATCGATCAAAACGAAAAGATAGTTACAGATAGTACTGACTCTCAAGTAGCAATAACTAAAACCAATCATAAAGATACCATAGCTATAGATCAAGTCACTAACAGTAATAGCCAAACAGTGGCAAATATTTCATTCGTAGGTGGCAGAGATGCGGGAATTGTAAGCGGAGATGGTGTAAGCTTATCTCCTGTTGGTTTTGCTGAGGGAGGGCATATTTGTAATATAAATGCTCATATAGCAAGCAGAAATGTTGCAACTTCAGTAGGGGCCGCATCAGCTAGTGATAACACTTTTGGTGTAAGTGGTGGAAGTGCTGTTGGGGCTGGGGATGGAACAACAGGACCTGCTTTACCAGCAGGAAGTATAAAAATTCCATTGTCGGCGTATACAGGAGAAGATATATCATCAGGATTATTAACTTCATTCCACTCTTCTATACCTCATGGATATCATGTATATAGACATACTGATGGTAGAGATTATCTAACTCCTGATGATCCTACTACTCCTAGTGCATTCCAACACAAAGACGGTTGGTATGTAAGTAACGATGGCAACCTTGCTATCGGTCAAGATAATGCTAAAGACCTAGCGGTAACTAGTACAAATAAATCTTCAGACTATCCAGATGATAACTCTGTAGCTAAGATAGTAGATCCTAGCCAAAATTTAAAAGTATTTGGCTCAGACACTCCTAACAACATAACAGTAGACAATACAAAGATAACATCTGTACATAGTGGAGTTGGAAAAGATAATATTGATGCTAAGAATGGGGCTGAATTAGTAGAAATTTTTGGTGGTTCTGGAAATGATGGTATAACCGTAAATAACTCTACGGTAAGTGGACGAGCTGCTAAAGATTATAAGGGTAATGATATCAAAGAGGCTATCGTAGGCGGCGAGGGCGATGATACGATCTCTGTACAAAACCAATCTAACGTAAGAGGTAATATTTCTGGAGATCAAGGTAGCAATACTATTACTGTAGAGAGTGGCTCTAAAGTAGCTGGCTGGGTTTACGGCGCAAATGCTAAAACCGCCGACATGTATAACGAAACTGGAAAAAACACTATAGTAGTCACAGGAAAAAATACCGAGGTATCTCGAGTCGGCGATGTGAGCTCGGGCGATTCTACGATAATGGTCACCGATAAGGCTAAGGTAAAATCTGTGCACGGTGATAAAGGTGTCGATACTATAATGGTAGATAACGCCACTGTGGCCGAAAAGATCGAGGGTGGACACGGCGATGATAAAATTTACGTTAGAAACGGCGCTAGAGTAGAAGGCTACGTTACTGGAGATCTAGATAACGATACTATAAATATCAATGGCAATGCAAAAGTTCAAGGTGGCTTCATTGGTGCAGGTGCTGGAACTGATGATAAAATAAACATAAGTGGTAATGCCGAAGTAAGCAGTGCGTTTTTAAAACTAGGTGCTTCTTCGTATAACAACGGTAAAACAACTGATAAAACTACCCTAAATGTGACCGAAGACGCTGTGATAGATGGTGTAACTATCTTGTCTGGTGAGTCTTTGGGTAAGCAGGTTATGAATTTCCACCAAAATGGTGAAGCAAAAGTTAGACAAATTGCTGGCAGCAATAATAAAGATGTTATAGACATTGCTGGAAATTTGACTGTGGCTGAAACAATAGATGGCAACGGTGGAAATGATGAGATAAATATACATGATGGAGCCACAGCAAAATTTAAAGCAAATATGGGTAATGGAAACGATACTTTAACAGTAAACAATGCCACACTTAAAAATTCTACTGTTAATATGGGTGAGGGTGTTGACACTTTAACAATAGAAAATGCTATGCTTAAAGATTCTGTTGTTGATATGTATAATGGTACCGACAAGATAAACATAAATTCTGGAGCAAAATTAGAAAAGGCTTCTATAAACGCTGGTGCCGGAGAAGATATTATAAAGATTAATGATGGTAAAACAGATGTTGCAGATCGTATAACATTTGAAGGATCTTCTTTGGATACCGGAGCTGATAGAGATATAGTAGAAATCACAAATACTATGTTCAAGAAGGCTAGTAACAGTGATCTGTCTAATCTAAATACTGGTGACGGTGACGATATAATTAAAATAAAAGATGGCACTATATTCCAAGATTTTTCTCATATAGCTGCTGGAAATGGTGCGGATACTATAACTCTAGAAAGTGGAGCTAAATTTAATCAAGCTAATGTATATGCAGATGCTGGCGACGATATAATAAATGTTAACGGAGCAGAATTTAAAGATGCCGGCATACATGGTGGAGCAGGAGACGATAGAATTTTCGTTAACTCTGGAAAATTTGATAACGCTAGTATAGAAGGTGGAGCTGGTAACGATACAATTGTCATCGGAAAAGGCAATAACATGTCTAGTACAACAATCAATGGCGGAGCTGGCAAAGATACATTGGTAGTTAATGATGATAGTACTATTAATTTTAGTAAGGTTAGTGGTATTGAAAAGATTCAGCTAGGTGGTCATGCCGATGAAAATGGAAATATAATCAACGATAATGCTACACTTAGTCTAACGGCAGATAATGTTAAGGATATTTTACGCAATAGCGATGATAGTATCCTAAAAATAGACGGTGATAGTGGAGATAGACTTAACCTTACTGGTGGTGGATGGAGTGGTGGTCATCCAAGCTCTAACGATGGTTATACCATTTATAGCAATGGCACAACCACAATTGAAGTTCAAGACCAAGTACACGTATTTTAATGTTTAGCTAACTAATCCCAAAGGAATTTTCCTTTGGGATATCCTTTATCTCGCTAAAATTTATAATTACTCTAGACTTAAAACCAAAATAAGATCAGGAAATAAATCTATCAAGCCAAAAGAGTTGCTAAGATAGTGCCGTTAGAGATAAGTTTGATAAAAATTCGGAGATAAATAAAAGCCAAGTGATTTAAAATTAGCGAGCAAGAGCTTTTTAAAACCCACACTCGCTATAAAATTTCTATTTTCCCTCTGGATCTAGACCGTTTAGGATATAGTTAACTTCATTGTCATTTAAATCATAGTGCAAAAATTCTTTATAAAATTTCTTTGTTTCAGTAGCTATGTCGATATCTTTAAAAAGCTCAGGATGCAGGGTCTTAGCCACCCATAAAATTTGCAAAGCTCCCTCGGCTCCGTATCTATCCCAGCTAAAAACGCCGGTAGGATTTACGTAAACTTTTTTATTTTTTACAGCGTTAGTATCTGCGTAGATAGGGTTTTCATATATTTTTTTCAAAATTTCTGGAGCTTTGGCTCTGCCTATGATGATAACATCTGGATTTATATTTGGGATCTCTTCTGCGTTTAGTTCAAGCATATTTCCAGCTTTTTGTACTGCATTTACTCCGCCTGCGACTCTTATCCACTCGTCTATGATCGTATTTGTGCCATCAACCTTGAATAAATTTTTGCCGTCGGCTATGTGAAGTACTTTTGGTTTATTGTATGATGGCGCGATCTTGCCTATTTCGTTTTGTACTCTTTTAAGGTTGCCGTCAAAATACTCGTTAAATTTCTCCGCGATCTTCGGTGCGTCGCCTCCTATGACCTCAGCCATTATAGATACGCTCTTTTTCATATCTGCATGATTGGTAAATGACGGATAAAGCACGGTAAAGCCGTTTTTAGTTAGTTCTTCTTTGTTCTTTTTATCGGCGGCTATGACGATGTCCGGGCTTAGTTTGATTAGCTCTTCTACCTGTAAATCTTTGCCGCTTACGCCGTTTGGGATGCTTGAAATTCTAGGATAAACGTGCGCAAACCATTTGTTGTTTTTGATAAGATCGGTAGTCGCTACTATCTTGTCCGCGCCGCCTAGCATTAATATGATTTGATTGTTCGCATACCAAAGCGTGGCGATCTTTTCAACATTTTGAGGGACTTTGACTATATTGCCAGATATGTCTTTGACCTCTCTAAGCTCAGCTGCATTAAGCAAAAGGCTTGCAAACAGCACCACTAAAGCCATGAAAAAATTTTTCATTTTTTCTCCTTGTGTTAAATATATATTTTTATATATAAGTGCTAATGCTATATGTTATCGCCTTAATAAACAATATCCTTACAATATAAATTTCTAATTTAGAGCTTTAAAATTTATGAGCGAATGTGGATTTTTGTCTATTATTGATAGATTAAATTTGTAGTAATGGCTCCCCTTCTTGCACTGGGCAAAAAAGGGAGAAAAGAGAGATTATTTCTCAAAAGCTTTTTGCAAGCTAAATGGAAATGCTT
Organism: Campylobacter concisus; assembly: GCF_902460875.1. Classification (GTDB taxonomy): domain Bacteria; phylum Campylobacterota; class Campylobacteria; order Campylobacterales; family Campylobacteraceae; genus Campylobacter_A; species Campylobacter_A concisus_AA. Next base: position 4,381 of record NZ_CABPVR010000012.1, read on the forward strand.
GATAGCCCATAGCATTTGTCATCTTTATCTCGATGCTAGGCTCTTTTGCGCCCCACTCAAACTCATCGATGTGTGGGCTAGGAAGTCCTACTGGGCGACCTTTTGCGATGTCAAACTGCATGCCAGCAACGGCTGAATAGACCATCACGCTATCAAGGTCATCTTGATACTGCGTAAGGCTAGTAACCGAGCTATACCACTCTTTGCCACGCTCTTTGCCGTACTCCCAAATTTGCTCAACAGTCTTTTTCTTTTCATCGATCTTATAAACGACCGCGCGAGAGTACTTCATGCCAGCGATGGCTGGTTGCTCCATGCCCCTTGTGTCGCCGTTGTCAAAGACGCTTAGATAAATTTCGCCTTTTTTAGACTTGCTATCTATCCTAAATGCTGTGTGTTGCGTCCATTGCCAGTCAAAGCCACCTTTGTCGTTCTCGTATCCTGGGCATTTTGAGTACTCATCTTCGCAGACGATCTTATTGCCCTTGCTATCAACTGGCTGAAGAAGTTTGTCTTTAAATTTATCGCTCCAGCCCTTGTGAGCACCCATGATCCATTTTACTTGTTTATCGCGGCCGATCTTGATGACTGCGTCTTGGTGGCGGCTTGAGATGATGATACTATCATCGCTTGGGTCATAATCCACGCTATTTACGTGCGCCCAGTTGCGTCCAGGACCTGCTCCAACTATATCGCCCCATTTATCATGCTTATCCATAGACTGAAGCTCATCAGAGCTTGCTGTGTGGCCTGCTTTTTTAGCGTCTATGTTTAAGCAAACTGCGCCTTGATCAAGCGTTTTTAGCACGATATCGCGGTAAGGATCAAGAATTTCATAAAGTCTAAAGTCATCAACTACGTTGCCGTCCCTATCGACCTCGACGATGACGTCGCGCACTGTTCTTACGTTTTTGCCATCAGCCCTTTTGTAGTCGGCATTTGCCACGCGCAAGAAGTAGTGTCCGTTTTGTGCTACGTCCATCGAGTGAGAGAAGTCGTTGTAGCTAGCTGGTAGCTCGCGGTTAAAAATTTCTCTACCCATGATGTCGTATTTTGCGTATCTTTGTCCATATCCCCAAGTCATCGCGCCGTCATCATTTTGCTTAAAGCCCATCATGACGCCAGCGTGAAATGGCTGTTTTAGATCATAAATTTTGCTTGGCTCAAGGTACCATCTAACCTCACCTTTTGTGTCAAGGATGAAGTTATTTGGGCTGTAGTTCCACTCGATCGCACCGCCAGCTGGGTTGTTCCAAACGACTTTCGTGCCCTTGCCAGTTTTATTTACAAAGTTATTTACGTAGTAGAGGCGGTTAGCAAATTTAGCGCTCGCAGGCTTAGTAACCTCGATCTTGTCAAATAGTGCGCCCTTTTGATTTGGCGTGCCTGAGCTTTCTAGGTAGATAGCCGGGGCGTAAATTTTATAGCTCTCTTTTATGTGTTCGGTCTTGCCTTTGTAGCTCTTGTCGTACTCGACTTCAACGGTGTTTTGATAGTAAGGATACATGCCAAAAACAGGTATTCCGCCATGTGTGCGAAGATGCTTATCAGCCACTTTGTAGCTTATCACCTGACCGCCTTGTTTTGGCACGATAGTGACCTTAGCGTTGCTTAGTGTGTAGCCGCCATTTTTGATGACTGCTGTAAGTGGGGCAGTATCATATGGATTTACCACTACTTCGCCTATTTGCCCAGTGATAGCATAGTCTAGTTTAGCCCCACTTGGACCGCCTATCGCAAAAGCGCTTGAGCAAAGTACAGAAGCTAGCGCAACACAACTCAAAGTCTTTTTCATAACATCTCCTTTGGATAAATTTTATAAACTCTACTCATAAAGCTTATAAAATTTAGAAAAAGCCTTGGAACGCCCAAGGCTTAAAATAGGTAAAAGGAGTAATAAAAAATATTGCGTCCTTCGTAATTGTAATAAAACCTTATAACATAAAAATCACGATAAACTTTATAATGGCTTAAAATCTAAATTTATATTAAAAATTTTTGCCTTTTTGGACATTAAGCTAGCATTTACGCTTTAGCACTTATAATCAGCCCCAAACAATGGAGCAAAAATTATGACACTAACTTACAATGCAAAGAAAATTTATGAAATTTGGTTTGAATCAAAAAGTGAGCTTGAAGAGAGCAATGCTAGCTTTTTAGAGGATTATTTAAATTTTTTAGGCGATATTAGTGAAGTGATAAATATTGATGAAAAAACAAGACTTTCGGTTATCATCGCCTCTCTTTGCGTGAGTAAAGGTGCGAAAAGCTCATTTAAAAGCTTCGTTAGGGCAGCTTTAAATGTAGGCATATCAGCAAAAGAGATAAGAGAAATTTTATATCAAGCAGTACCTTATGCTGGGCTTGGCAAAGTAGAAGATTATATATTTTTAGCTTATGAAATTTTTAATGAGCGCTACATAGAGCTTGAAAATATGCCTAAAAAATCAAGAGAAGGCAGAGGTGAACGAGGCCTCGAGATACAAAGAAAACTTTTCCCAGCGGTTGATAAATTTATCGCATCAATGCCAAATGATCAAAAACATATAATGGAGTTTTTATCACAAAACTGCTTTGGCGATTTTTATGCAAGAGATGGGCTTAGTTTAGAGCTTAGGGAGCTTTTGACATTTGTCTACATCACGACTCTTGGCTTTGCAAAGCCACAGCTTTTAGGGCATATTGCTGCAAATTTTGGCATCGGCAACGATAGAGCTAAGCTAATAAGCGTTGTTACGACACTTATACCATTTATAGGCTATCCAAGTGCTTTAAACGCATTATCAGCAATAAATGAGATAAGTTCTAGTAAAAATTAAATTTTTAATCAATGCAATATCTTATAAATTTCAGCCAAAATTTATTCTAGCGTTAAATTTGCGGTTGAGCTTGGTTGTAGAATAACTCAAAATAAATCATCTAAAGGAGATTATTATGAGTTTTCTATCTAAATTTAGCAAGGCCATCTTTGCCGTTGCGGTGGCTGGAGCGATCAGTGCTAGTGCATTTAGCGAGGGCGAGGACTACGTCAAGCTTGAAAAGCCACTAAGTGTGGGACAAAATACGCTAGTTAAAATTTTTAGCTACGCTTGCCCATTTTGTTACAAGTACGACAAGAGCGTCACTCCAAAGGTAGTTGAGAAAATCCCTGGACTAAAATATGAGCCATTTCACCTAAAGACAAAGGGCGATTACGGCGAGGTTGCGAGCAAGGTTTTTGCCGTGCTTATCGTTATGGACGAGGCAAAAGGTGTTAACTTATTTGATGAAAATTCGCTATTTAAAAAGGCTAAATTTGCCTACTACAAGGCTTATCACGACAAAAAAGAGCGCTGGAGCGATGGCAAAGACGCTGAGGGTTTTTTAAAGACTGGACTTGAGGCTGCTGGCGTTAGTAAGGCTGATTATGAAAAAGAGCTAGCTAATCCAAAAGTGACTGAGCTACTTAAAAAGTGGGATGAGAGCTATGACGTGGCTAAAATTCAAGGCGTGCCAGCATTTGTCGTAAATGGCAAATATCTCATCATGACAAAATCAATCAGCTCGCTTGACGGCATGGCAGCACTCATCGAAGAGCTTCTTAAAAAATAAGGCGTCACATGAGCTTTTTTAAAAAAATGGCTAAATTTCAAGACTCACGCATCTCTTGGGCGATCTTAGTATTTGTAAGCGTTGCACTTGTCGTTATCGCGCACTCGCTCTTTCAAAACTACGCCTATATGCCTCCTTGCGAGCAGTGTGTCTATATACGTTTTGCATTTTTATGTATGGCACTTGGCGGCGTGATCGCTATGATAAATCCTAAAAATTTACTATTTGCTCTAATTGGCTACGTCTTTGCCTTTTGGGGAGCGGTACAGGGCATAATGTATAGCGTAAAGCTAGCCAAAATCCACGATGCGGTGCATGGTGATGATCCTTTTGGCGTGCAGGGCTGCTCGACCGAGCCACACTATCCAATTGGTTTGCCGCTTGAGAAGTGGGTGCCTGAGTGGTTTATGCCAACAGGTGACTGCGGATATGACAGTCCTATGGTGCCTGATGGCGTGGTGCTAAGTGATTTGCAAAAGAGCATAGTTGATCTTTATGCGGACGGCTGGTATCTTGTGCCATCATCTAAATTTATGTCGATGGCTGATTGTACGCTACTTGGATTTAGTGTTTGTTTTGTAGTGCTTGCGCTTATGCTCGTTTCAAAGTTTTTATCCTTTTTAAAATGAATTTAGTTAGCCCAAATTTGGGCTAACTTAGGATATACTGCACGCATGGGTATTAATTTAAAATCACAAAATATTAAAATCTACGCCATCATCTTGCTTGCTAGCCTTTTTGTGATACTTCTTGGGCTAAATATTTACAGCAATGCAAAAGAGAAAATCATAGAGCTATCTGATAAAAATAACATAGCAGTTAGCAAAAATATCGTAAATAACTTTCAAATTTGGCTTGATGAACGTATAAATTCACTCATTCGTGCGTCAAAATTTATACAAAATGCAGGCATCGTAGATGACGATGAAAAGATAGCCGGCTTTATAAAGCTCTTTAAGCAAAACGCGAAAGAATTTGATCTAATGCAGCTTTTAAGGGATGATGGAGAAATTTTTGTAGACGGAGAGAAAATTTTAGAAGAAGTTATGCCAAAGAGTGAAAGAGCAGGGCTTATCTGGTATGTTGAGACAAAAAATACAAATGCCCCAAGCGTAAATTTCATGCAAAAACATAAAATTTTAAAAGGCTCAACTCTAAATTTATGCGTTCCAGTCACAAAACAATCGAAATTTAAAGCAGCACTTTGTGGCGTCGTGCGTATAGAAAATATCTTTAACAGCATTAAAAACTTTAGCCTTGCGCCAAATTCTTACTCATTTTTGGTGACTCATAGCGGTGAAATTTTAACATCGATACCTGATCTTACTTTAAAAAAAGAGATCGAGGAGAAATTTAAAGAGTTGTTTTTAAAAGATGAAGACATTACAAGCTTAAAAATAGGACAAAATTTAATCCAAGTAGCTGAGATACCAACGATAAATTGGTTCATAGGAGCTGGCACAAATAACGAAGAAGAAATTTCAGCTTTAACAAAAGAAGCTTTAAAGAATGCTCTAAGCTTGCTCTTTGCCTTCGTTGCGCTCACATTTTTGGCAAATATCCTTCATAATTTTATGTATAACAAGATAAAAAAGATACAAGATGAGTATGAAACATTGCTAACTCATAGAGCCAAAATGAGTGAGGCTGGCGAGCTAATAAGTGGTATCAATCATCAATTCATTCAACCTGTAAATTCGCTAAAACTAATGCTAAGCTCTTGCATAATGTTAAAAAAGGAAGGTAAATTAAGCGATGAGGAGCTAATAAATTTACTTGAAAAAGGGCAAAGCTCGGTCAAACTTCTTTCAAGTACTATTGAAATTTTTAGAAATTTTTACAAAAGCGCTGAAAATGTGAGCGAATTTGAGGTGCAAACAAGCGTTAAAAACCTAATAACTCTCATGCACACAGAGCTAAGTCGTGCAAATGTTAGTGTAAAATTTAGCGGCTTTAACGAACAAAAAGTTCGTCAGATAGAAAACATAATCCAACAAATTTTACTAATCCTAATACACAACGCAAAAGACTCACTTGTCGAAAGCTACAAAGATGAGCCACTAAAGCGTATCATCGAGATAAAATTTAGAAGCTTTGAAGATAAGTGCTACATCGGAGTTTATGACAATGGAAATGGCGTAAGCGAGCAAATGAGCGAGAAAATTTTTACATGGCTAAATACCACCAAAAAGCAAGGAAATGGCATAGGACTTTATTTTGCTAAAAAGCTAGCGCAAGAAAAGCTAAATGGTGATGTAAGACTCGTAAATAACGCAAAGCCAACGGTATTTGAGCTAAGTTTTGATATAAATTTAAAGGACTAAAATGCAAGAAGTCTTAGAAATTTTAAAAAAGACGTCCGTCTTGGTAGTTGAAGATGACGATATGGCAAGAGAGCTTATTATTAGTGGGCTTAAACCTTATTGCGAGCAGGTAATCGGTGCTTGCAATGGACAAGATGGTGTGGAGAAATTTAAAAAGCAAGGTTTTGATATCGTGATGAGCGATATTCACATGCCAGTGCTTAATGGCTTTGAGATGATGAATGAGATGAAGCGCACAAAACCGCATCAAAAATTTATCGTCTTTACCTCTTATGATAGCGATGAAAATTTGATAAAAAGCATGGAAGAAGGGGCGATGCTCTTTTTGAAAAAGCCTATTGATATGAAGGATCTTAGGGCAATGCTTATTAGTTTAAGTTTTGAACGAGATGAAAAGCTAGTTTATTTAAGCGATGAGGTGAGTATAAATTTAAAAAGAGAGAAAATTTATAAAAACGGCATTGAAATTTATCTTAGCTTTTTGCAAAATAAGATATTTTGGCTCTTTGCTTATAATCTAAATAAGCTAGTTACTTATGAGATGATAGAAGAATTTGTCTATGAGAGCGATGTTAGCAAGGCGGCCATCCAAAATGTGATACTTCGTCTAAAGCGTGAGCTTGGTGTGAAATTTAAAAATATCAGCGAGAGTGGATATATTTTAATCACAAAATCTGAATGATTTGGAATTATCGCCACCTTGTACCATAGTACAATATACAAAAGTAATTAAATATACTAAAATACCGACAAATAAAAATAAGGAATAAAGATGGCAGCAGTAGCTGGTATAGTTAAAAGTGTTTCATCTGATGTTATAGCGATAGACCAAAATGATCATGTAAGAGTTTTAGACGTAAATGATAAAGTATATATCGGAGAGGCTATAAAGGGCGAGAGCGAAAGCTCAAGCATTACAATCACTGCAAATGATGGACAAGATATATCAATAAACGGATACGATACTCTTTGGCTAGACAGTAGCGTAGTAAGCGATGATATTGGTGAGTCTAGTATAGATACTGACGCATTGTTTAAAGCACTTCTTGGCAATGATTATGTATCGATTTTAGATCATATAAATGAAAAAGTAGATGATATTCTTAGTGCAACCAATTTAGAACAAGAAGAGCTAAGTGATGAGGCTAGCGTAAATATTAGTTTTAATGAAATAGATCCAAATTTAATAAATGAGCATGGATTAAGAGAAGATGATCTTTTAGCTAAAATGAATGAACATAAAGAGAGTGATAAGCAGATAGATCCTGGCTTTGAGCATACAAATCTTAATGCAACTACGATATATATAGATATTGATAACGACTTAAATAAACTTTCATAAATTTGAGCTTTTTGCTCAAATTTCTTCTGTTTTAAAAAACTCAAATTTATCTAATATCCTCTATAATAAGCCAAAAACTTCAAAGGAAAACGATGAAAAAAATTCTAATCATCGCAGGCTCTTGTAATAGTGGCACAGCTGGGCTTCAAGCAGATATAAAAACATGTGCTAGGCTTAATTGTTATAGTGCAACAGCGGTAACTTCTTTGGTCGCTGAGACTACGGACGCTGTAAAGAGTGTAGTTTGCTTAGAGCCTAGTTTTGTCAAAGATCAGCTTTGTACGCTTGCAGAAGAATTTAGCTTTGATGCGATTAAGATAGGCATGTTATTTAGTGAAGAGATTATGGATGTGGTGCGTGAGTTTTTACTAACTCAAAACACCAAAGTAGTGCTTGATCCAGTTTGTGTCTCAAAAAGCGGACACAAGCTTATAAAAGATAGTGCGGTGGCAAAACTAAAAGAGCTAATGAGCTTAGCAACGGTAACTACTCCAAATTTAGATGAGGCAAATGTGCTTTTTGGTGATGATTATAAAGATTTGCCTTGTGACGTCATCGTAAAAAAACATATCAGCGAAGATAGCAGCATAGACACACTTTATAAAAAGGATGGCTCGCTAAGAAATTTTAAGACCCCACTTGTTAATCCGCTTGTAATGAGTGGAACTGGTTGTAGCTTCTCAACTGCACTTGCTTGCTTTTTAGCAAAGGGCAAGAGCTTAGAGGAGTCTATACAACTTTCAAAAGAGTATATTTGCTCTATTATAAAAGAGAGCATAGATACAAAACTTGGTAAAAATCGCCTACTTTGGCATGGAGCGAAGTAAAATTTACCTCTCTAATCTTTGCACGGCAGCTGAGTGAGTGATGATGTCGTGCAGATTTAGTTTATCTTTTCTAAAGAAACAAAGGCAAAGTCCAAGTATGCTAAAGCCAGCAAAGGCAAAGCAAATTTGGCGCAAGATGGTGTGAAAAAAGCTTAGTTTTCTGCCAGTTTTTAGGTTTATCAGATAAATTTCTTGTGCTTTGTAGCCTGGGGTTTGTGCTTTTATGCTAAAAAAAAAGCACATTATAAGTGAGATTAGGCTATTTGCACCAAAAATGGCAATTTGGTTGTGCAAAAATGCCTCTTTGCCATTAAGCACAAGATATGTTGTCGCATAAAATATCGGCATACCGATGATAAAAAGATCGATGATAAAGGCCTTTGCTCTAGCCCAAATAGGTGCGATTTTTGCCTTTTGCTTTGCCAACTCAATTTCCTGTATTTATGTAGATACGGCTAAATTTCTCCCAGTCATATAGATAGACTAGGTTGTCACTCTCGCCGCTATCATGCGTGACGCAGAGCATAGTAGAGGCACGTGAGACCTTGCACCAGTGATTATAGAAATCAAGTTTTTTGATATCGCTTTCTAGTACACCAAAACAGCCTATATATTCATAAATGCTAAGATCAAAAAAGCTCTTATTTTCGGCCCTTAGCAAGCATTTTTTGCTATTTTCTTGCATTAAATTAGCTCTACGCCTTTGCCATTTACTACTTCGCCGATCACGTAGCCATCGCTACTAGCTAGGACAGCGTCAACGTTTTCTTTAGGCACAACTAATATCATGCCAACGCCCATGTTAAAGGTTCTCATCATCTCGCTATCTTCTACTTTTTGAGCGATGATTTTAAAAATTTCAGGCGTTTTTATAACGCTTTTTTGTACTTTTGCACCAAGTCCAGCAGGGAATACGCGAGGCAAGTTTTCAACTATGCCACCACCTGTTATATGCGCCATTGCTGTGATCTTGTCTTTTAAACTTAAAAAGTCGCTCACATAAATTCTTGTTGGCTCAAGAAGCACGTCGATGAGCGCTCTATCGCCCACTTTTTCGTCAAATTTTAGCCCAAGCTCGCTTACTACTTTTCTTGCAAGTGAAAAGCCATTTGAGTGTAGACCACTGCTAGGAAGCGCGACTAAAACGTCACCTGCTTTTACAAATTTGCTTCTATCGATCTCGTCAGCCTCAGCGATACCCACGGCAAATCCAGCAAGATCGAAGTCGCCTTTTTCATACATCGATGGCATCTCGGCCGTCTCACCGCCAATAAGTGCGCATTGTGCCTTTTTGCAGCCATTTGCGATGCTTTTCACCACCTCTTTGGCGCTTTCTATCTCAAGCTTTGCTGTCGCGTAGTAATCTAGGAAAAAGAGTGGTGTAGCGAAGTTACAGATGAGGTCATTTACGCACATTGCGACTAGATCCTCGCCAACGCCGTCAAATTCCTTAGCATCAATAGCTAAGCGAAGCTTTGTGCCGACGCCATCAGTCGCACCTAAAATGGCAGGATTTTTATATCCGCTCGGTAACCTGACCGCTCCTGAAAATGACCCAATACCACCTATAACATTTGGTGTTTGCGTAGATTTTACGAAAGGCTTTATCGCCTCAACAAAGCTATTTCCAGCATCTATATCCACTCCAGCATCTTTATAGCTTATCATCTTTGCCCTTTTTTGTAATTTTCTAAAACTTTAGCCAAAAGTTGCTAAAATTGTCATCAATTTTCAAAAATGGAGCGAGTTTGCAGAAATTTCCAAACGCTTATGTTATCACGGGCTCGATCGCTAGCGGTAAAAGCACGGCTATAAATTTGCTAAAAGAACGAGGCTTTAGCGTGATTGATGCGGACGTGATCGCTCATGAGCAGCTTGAAATTTGTAAATGTGAGATAGTGGAATTTTTTGGAGAGCAAATTTTAGACGAAGCTGGCAAGATCGATCGTCAAAAACTTGGTGCCATTGTTTTTAATGATCCAAAAAAATTAAAAATTTTAGAGCAAATTTTGCATCCAAAGATAAAGGAAGAAATTTTATCTCGTGCTACGAAGCTTGAGTGCTTGGGGCAGGTTTATTTTGTCGATATCCCTTTATTTTTTGAAAAAGAGGATCGCTACGCTGAGTTTAAAAATGTTGCAGTGATTTACGCACCAAAAGAGCTTTTGCTAAGCCGCTTAATGAACCGAAATGGCCTAAGTTTAGAAGAAGCAAAAGTAAAAGTGGAGCTTCAGATGGATATCGAGCAAAAGCGAAAAAAGGCAAATTTCATCATAGATAACAGTGGTGATAAAGAAAATTTAGAGCAAGAACTAGATAAATTTCTAAGGCAAATTTGCGGCTGAGTTTATACAAATTTGGCAAAAAGTAGAGCAATTTTAAAGGAAAAATAATGCAAGTTTCAAAGTACAACGCTAGTGGCAACGATTTTGTAATATTTCATACATTTTTGAACAAAGATAGAAGCGAGCTAGCAAGGCAAATTTGCAGCAGAACGAATGGCGTGGGAGCTGATGGGCTCATCGTGCTTTTGCCTTACGAAAAGGGCGTGAAATGGGAGTTTTACAACAGCGACGGAAGCTATGCTGCGATGTGTGGCAACGGCTCGCGTGCGGCTGCTAGATATGCCTATCTAAACGGCCTTGTTAGTTCAAGCGAATTTGCTCTGCTAACTGGTAGCGGCGAGGTGATGGCAAGCGTGAAAGAGGAGTGCGTCGAGGTCGTGCTAACAAGTCCAAAAATTTTAAGCGAACCACTAAATGAAGGTGGCAAAACTTGGTACTTTTACGATACTGGCGTACCTCATCTTGTAAATTTCACGCAAAATTTAGGTGAATTTGATGTCAAAGAGTGCAGGGCGCTTCGTCAAAAATACAATGCAAATGTAAATTTAGCCAAATTTGAGGGTGGAGTTTTAAAGGTGAGAACCTACGAAAGGGGCGTGGAGGACGAGACGCTAGCTTGTGGCACTGGCATGGCGGCTTGCTTTTACGGCGCTACTTTAAATTTAAACGCAGCGCAATGTCTAAAAGTCTATCCAAAAAGCGGCGAAGAGCTTGGACTTAGGCTAGAAAACGCTAAAATCTTATTTAGCGGAGCGGTGAAACACTGCTTTGATACGAGTATCGAAATTTAGCTATTTAGAGCGAGTTTTATACTTACTCTCGGCTAGTTTGGCTAGTAATGGTAAGCAAATTTTCAAATTTATATCACTAAATTTGTGCTCAAGAGCTGAGCTAAATTTATAGTGGTATTAATTTAAAATTTGAATACAAAATAACTAAGTTAAAATCTCAAAAAATAAATTTTAATAAAAATTTGAATAGAAATTTAAAAAAAAGAAGATCTCCGCCGAAGCGGAGAAAAGGTGTTATTTCAAAGCATCTTTTGCTTGTTTTGCAAGTGCCGCAAATGCCTTCGCGTCATTCATAGCTAGATCAGCTAAAATTTTTCTATCAAGTTCGATCTTAGCTTTGTTTAAGCCGTTGATAAATCTTGAATAGCTAATGTCGTTTAGTCTGCAAGCTGCGTTGATACGAACGATCCATAAACGTCTAAAATCACGTTTTTTCTGGCGTCTGTCGCGGTATGCATAAACTAAACTTCTCTCTAGTTGCTCTTTAGCTTTTCTAAAGTGTTTATGTCTAGCACTGAAAAAGCCACGTGCTAGCTTTAAAACCTTCTTATGGCGTCTTCTTCTAACTACGCCTGTTTTTACTCTTGCCATATTTATCCTTTTACAAATTGGCGCTCACGAAGTGAGTCTTGCCCCTAAATTTGGGGGAGTTTGAATGACTTTTTGTCAAAAACTTAAATCTACAGCTGCTTTATACGCCGAGCATTTTGCGAACGGCTGAGACATTTGTGCTGTCCACGTAGTGTGGGCCACGAAGGTCTCTCATACGCTTACTAGGTTTTTTTGTTAAGATATGGCTTCTAAAGGCAGAGCCTCTTTTTATCTTATTTTTACCTACTTTAAAGCGCTTAGCAGCACCGCGAACGGTTTTCATCTTTGGCATGCTAATCCTTATTTGAAATTTTATACGCAATCGCGTAAGTTTTGGATTATAGCGAAAAATCCTTTAGAAAATTTAAATTTCACTTAGACAAAATTAGCAATAAATTTACATTTAACTTAAAAAAATTTTAAAATATGGAACTAATTTATTAAATTTGGCGTATAATCACATAAAGAAATTTTATTTTACTAAAGGAGTAAAAATGAAAGGCAAAATTCTTGCATCAATCGTTGCTATGAGTGTGATCTTAGGCACAAGTAGCTTGGCATGCACTACCATTTTAGTAGGAGATAAAGCTTCAAATGACGGCTCCATGCTGGTTGCCAGAAGTGCAGATAGTAAGGCCATAAAGGCACAAGTCTTTTTGATCCATCCAGCAAAGAAAAACCAAACTGGTATGCACAGCTCAAAGGCACATGACGGCGCAAATGACTTTACATATCCGCTCCCAAAAGATGGCATGAGATACACAACTATCGCAAACTCACACACAAAGCTTCATGGAGCAGTTGGCTACAACGAGGCTGGCGTTGGACTAAGTGGCACTGAGACTATCTACGCAAAAGATGAGCTTTTAAAAGTTGATCCATACAACGAAGAGACCGGCATCACAGAAGATGACATCCCAGACGTACTTTTGCCACGTATGAAGAGTGCAAAAGAGGGCGTTAAGCTTCTTGGTGAGATAGTAGAGACCAAAGGAGCTGGTGAGGGCTTTGGCGTGGTATTTATCGACGCAAATGAGCTTTGGTACTTTGAAACAGGCACAGGCCACAAGTGGATCGCCACAAAGATCCCGCAAGAAGACTATTTTGTCACTGCAAACCAAGGCAGACTTCAAAACTATAAAGAGAATGATCCAAATTTCATGGGAGCAAAAGATGTGATCAAATTTGCGATCGATAATAAAACCTATGACCCTGCAAAAGATGGCGAATTTAACTTCACAAAGGCCTATACAAGGGACGATGAGAGGGATGTGACCTACAACTACCCACGCGTTTGCTGGGTTCAAAGCATGTTTAACCCAAGTCTAAAACAAGACTTCGCCGATGGTCAGAAATTTCCAGTATTTTTAAAACCAGAGAAAAAACTAAGTGTTGAAGACCTAAAAGCTGCGATGAGAGCCCACTACAACGGCACTACGTTTGATAACTATGCCAGCAAAGATGAAGATAAAAAAAACATCTACCGCGCCATAAGCGTCTTTAGAACATACGAGTCTCACGTCATGCAGGTGCGCCCTTGGCTACCAAAAGAGATCGGCCGCGTGACTTACGTCGCTCTTGGTATGGCTGATCTTAGCGTTTATTTGCCGTATTACGAGGGGCTTGATGGCTTTATAAAAGGCTACTCTGATGGCTCATATGACGCTGATGACACTTCGATTTACTGGGTTTATAGAAAGCTTCAAACCCTTGTGATGACTGATTATGAGAAATATTCGCCAGTGGTAAAAGAGGCTTACGCTCAATTTGAAAAAGAGTTGGCGGTAAAACAGGCTAAATTTGAAGATGAGTACGTCAAACTTTATAAAAAAGATAAGAAAAAAGCAGACAAACTTTTAAATGAATTTAGTAAAAAGACTATGCAAGAGGCAAAGGATCTAACACAGGAGCTTACAAACAAAGTCTTTACTATGCTTACAGCTGATATGGACGCTAAGCTAAAATCCCTAAATAAAGGCAAAAAAGACTAAAAATTCTGGGCGTGAAATTTAGTAGCGCCCAAATTTTAAACAAAAATTTGGCAAATAGCGTTTATAATGCGACAAAAATTCACTACAAAGGAAAAACGCTGATGCCTTGTCCCATGCATAAAGCTCGTTAATCTCGGCAAAAAACATATCAGCGATTTTCAAAAAACACGCAAATTTTTAAACAATTTCACATTTTTTTACATTGAAATAAATCCATTTTTGCTAGCAGGTCCGTTGCATTGTAATTGCATCTTTAATAGCAAAGCTAAGCAGTGTTTGAAATTTGGCAAGGATCTTTTCAGTAGGGTTTTTTATAAATTTTACTTTAGTTTAAGAAGAAGTGGGTGTCATCCACCGCGTGTGGGGTGACCCAGACTTGTGTGCAGCGCAACAACATTGAACATGCTGGGGGTTTGGGTCGCAGGGATAAGGGGGCGGTTTCGTAATTCTAGCCCCCTTGTACCAGCATAAAAATATTCAAGATTGCTATGCAGGGTACAGATTTAATTTAAAAAATTAGAAATTTAAAAAGGATAAAAATGATAAAAAGTTATGTTTTAGGTTTTCCAAGAATAGGAGAAAAAAGAGAGTTAAAGCGCGCATTAGAGGGCTTTTGGGCTGGTAAAGAGGGCTTTAGTGAAGAAAATTTGCAAGAGACCGCAAAGACACTTCGCCAAAGACACTGGAAATATCAACAAGATGCTGGCATTTCGGCTATTAGCGTTAATGATTTTTCATTTTACGACCTAATGCTCGATAACATCATCGCTTTTGGCGCTACGCCTCCAAGATTTACAAATTTAAGCGGCTTGGAGCAATATTTTGCTTGCTCAAGAGGCAACAAAAGTGGCGTTGCGATGGAGATGACAAAGTGGTTTAACACAAACTACCACTACATCGTGCCAGAGCTTAGCAGCGAGAGTAAATTTAGCCTAAAAGCGGACAAAATTTTAAATGAATACAAAGAGGCGAAGGCTAACGGCATAAAAGGCAAGGTAAATTTGATCGGCCCTATCACATTTTTGGCTCTTTCAAAGACTACTGATGGCAGCTGCCCATTTAAGCACCTTGACGCACTTGTAGGCGAGTACAAAAAGCTACTTGAGCAAATTTCTAATCTTGATGATGAAATTTTAGTGCAGTTTGACGAGCCGATCTTTGCAACTGACAAGAATGAAAGCGACCTTTTGCCACTTATCACAAAGGTTTATAACGAGCTAACAGGCGTTGCAAACAACATCAAAATCATATTTGCGACATATTTTGAGCATGCGATCAAGGCAGTTAGCGAAGTGGCTAAAACTAAAATTTACGGTATCGCGCTTGACTTCATCCACGGCAAGAGAAATTTTGAAGCACTTGAGACTATCAAAAATAGCCATTTGACGCTATTTGCAGGTGTGATCGACGGCAGAAATATCTGGAAAAGCAACATCGATGATAAGGTAAAACTTGTAGGTGAAATTTCAGAAAAAATAGGTGGCAAAGACTTTTACATCGGCACTTCGTGCTCGCTTCTTCACGTGCCTTATACATTAAAATATGAAGAGAATTTAAACCCAGAGATCAAAAGCTGGCTAAGCTTTGCGGTTGAGAAGCTTGATGAGATCAAGATCATCACAAAACTAGCAAATGGTGAGAAACTAAATGAGGCTGAGGCTAAAATTTATGAAGAGAACAAAAATGCTGTTAAAACCCGCGCTACTTCAAAGCTCATCCACTCTGAAAGCGTTCAAAACCGCATTAAAAATTTAAGTAAATTTGAGCGTGATGAGAAATTTGAAGACCGCATCAAAATTCAACGTGAAACGCTAAAATACGGCATCTTACCAACAACAACGATAGGTAGCTTCCCTCAAACGGTTGATCTTCGTGTACTTCGCCAAAATTTCAAAAAAGGCGAGATCGACGCGGCTGCTTATGAAGCTGGCATCAAAAAATATATTGATCACTGCGTAAAATTTCAAGAAGATATCGGCCTAGACGTGCTAGTACACGGCGAGCCAGAGAGAAACGACATGGTTGAATATTTTGGCGAGCAGATCAGCGGATATGCATTTAGCCAAAATGGCTGGGTACAAAGCTACGGCAGCCGCTGCGTCAAACCACCACTTCTCTTTGGTGACGTAAGCCGCCCAGAGCCGATGACTGTTAAGTGGATGAAATACGCTCAAAGCATCACAAAACACGTAATGAAGGGCATGCTAACAGGTCCTGTGACTATGCTAAACTGGAGCTTTGTGCGTGATGATCTTCCAAGAAGTGAGGTGGCAAAACAGCTCGCGCTTTGTATCTATGACGAGATCGCAGACCTTCAAAATGCAGGCATCAGAGTGATCCAAGTCGATGAAGCAGCATTTAAAGAGGGCTATCCGCTAAGAGCTGAAAACATCCCAGCTTATGAGAAATTTGCGGTTGATTGCTTCAAGCTTTCAGTAAGCTCGGCTGAAGCAAAAACTCAGATCCACACGCATATGTGCTACTCTGAATTTAACGACATCATCAAGACTATCGAGGCTATGGACGCTGATGTTATTAGTATCGAGACTGCAAGAAGTGGCAACGAACTACTTAAAATTTTCAAAGCCGTTGGCTACAAACAAGAGGTCGGACCTGGCGTTTACGACATCCACAGCCCACGTGTGCCAAGTGTCGAGGAGATTGTCGCTCAGATCAAAGCTCTACTTGAAGTCTTGCCAAAAGAGCAACTCTGGATCAACCCAGATTGTGGCCTAAAAACTAGAAAATGGGAAGAGGTCGAGCCAAGCCTTAAAAACATGGTAGAAGCCGTCAAGATCGTAAGAGGTCTATAATACAAATTTTAGCGTCTAGCAAGCCTAGGCGCTAAACTCCGTTTAAATTTCAAAAAAAGTTAGAAAATGTTAAAAGATAAGATCATAAACAATGAAAGTGGCATAGTGCTTTATGGCCTAACGCCTCCAAAGGCTGAATTTGACGAGGTGAAGCTTAAAGAGATCGCTGCAAAATGGGACAAGAGGATTACAGATGTGCAGGCTGATGGCTTGGTGCTTTACGAGATCCAAGATGAAAGTAGCCGCATAAAAAGCGAGCGAACTTTTGAATTTAGCGATACATTAAGCCCTGAAATTTACTACTCAAAATACCTAAATTTAAAGACACCAAGCATCTTTTATAGGGTCGCGAACAAATATAATGAGAGTGAATTTAGAGCAAATTTAGCCAAAAGTAGTAGCGATATAAATGTTTTTGTTGGCGTTGCTTCTGGCAAGGTAGAGCCTAAAATGAGCTTAGAGCGTGCTTATGAGATCGCTAGAGATGAGTTTAAAGAGCTTGTAGTGGGCGGTGTTTGCATAGCTGAGAGGCATGCTAAAAAAGGCGATGAAGAGCAAAGGATGAGCCAAAAGGCCAAAATGGGGGCGAAATTTTTTATCTCGCAGGCAGTTTTTGATATAAATTTGGCTAAAAATTTACTAGAAAGCGTGGCAAAAAGCGGGTTAAATTTGCCTATTGTTTTGACATTTACGACTTGTGGCACGCCAAAAACGCTAGAGTTTATCAAGTGGCTTGGCATAAGCGTTGATGAAAAGAGCGAGAAAAGGATGCTTCAGAGTAATAATTTTTTAGCCACGGCATCGCAAATTTGCCTTGAAAATTTCGCAGAGCTTTATGAATTTGCTAAAAAGCTTGGTATAAATATCGGTGTCAATGTTGAAAGTGTAATGGCAAAAAGAGCCGAGATAGAAGCGAGCTTGGAGCTAACACATAAGATGAGAGAGGTGTTTTGACCTATTAAGAGCTGTTAAAGTTTAACTGGCTTAAAGTTTCGCTATATCTTACATCCAGTGACTAGTATGATTTCTAAGTATAAGTAAATGGTAGGAATTTCTCTTATATCTCGTACGAGTGGTCTAATCCATTCTTGCTTTTGCATTGATCTAAAATTTCCTAGCGTAGTAAATCTCCTTAAAAACGCTAGTGGTGTTTTTGCTCTGCAAAAGCGTAATGAGGGAGATATTTTGACTATTTCTTATAAATTTAACTAGATCTAGGTTTAATTTTTCATATCTATTACTACTCTCAAAGACGCCGATAATCTCGTTGACGCTTTTTGGCTAGATCATCTAAATCCTAGTAGTAAAGCGATGCGTTTTATGATGATATTTCGCTCAAGGTTGCTTGAGAGTAGCAAGACTCTTTTTATCAATCTGTCAACCCACCAACAGGTTTTGTATTATTCTTATCAGCCTTTTGTTTTAAAAATTCCTCTTCATCTTTTGTAGAGTTATACTTATCTTTGAAAAATTTTTTCTCAGCATTATAATTTTTTGCTCCAGTATCTTATTTTCATAAATTTTTATATATCGGCTTTTAGCATTCAAGATAATTTCTAAAGCTAGTGCTATATCCTACATAATAGTGATAGCTTGCACATTTTGGCTCTTTATCGCTATCAAGGAGTTTTTATGACGACGTATGAGTTGCAGATATTGACCGGATAGTTTTCATCTTTACCGATAACTGCAAAGCAAGCGTTAGCTAATTCTAAATTTATTCATTACTTTTACTGCTTATAAATAAATTTAATTACTAAAGAATTAAGCTAAATAAAATAGAAAATAAAATATAATCCCAAATCTTTGGTCCCGTAGCTCAGTTGGTAGAGCACTACCTTGACATGGTAGTGGTCGATGGTTCGAGTCCATTCGGGGCCACCACTTCTAATAAAACATCCTAAACAAGAGATTTAAAAATTAATTGTTAGTAAATTTTCTAAAGATGCGGTAAAGATTTATTTCAAATAATCTTTCACATCATACTCTTTGCCAGCATCGTGATCTTTTAAAAGCTTTGCCACGATAGGGCTTAAAATGATGATGGCAATTAAATTTGGTACGACCATCAAGCCATTAAACATATCTGCTAGGCTCCAGACAAAATCAACCTTTTGCAAGCTTCCCAAAAATACAAAAATGACTACTAAAATTTGAAAAGCCCTGACCGCCTTTGCCCCAAGAAGGTATCTTACATTGATCTCAGCAAAATAGTACCATCCAAGAATCGTTGTGAACGCAAAGAAAAATAGGCAAACAGCTACGAAGCTATATCCGCCAACCTTGCCAAAGATATGCGATGAGAAGGCTTCTTGTACCAATGTTATGCCTGTAAAGACCGCCTTGCCGTTTTCAAAGCTAATAACATTTGCAGTGAGCACTACAAAAACGGTGATATTTAAAACGATAAAAGTATCTACAAATACACTCATTATGCCAAGTACTGCTTGATCGACTGGGTGTTTGACATTAGCTGCGGCGTGTGCGTGCGGAGTTGAGCCCATGCCAGCTTCATTGCTAAAAAGCCCTCTTGCTATGCCGTATCTCATTGCAGCTGCTATGCTAGCTCCAGTAGCTCCACCCCACGCAGCTGAAGGATCAAACGCTGCTTTATAGATAAGCAAAACTGCATCTGGAATTTCGTGAAAATTTAAAGCGATAATGATTAGTCCAACACCTACATAAAGTAAAGCCATCAAAGGCACGATCTTTTCAGCTACTCTTGCAATCGCCTTTACGCCACCTATAAAGATGACCGCGCAGACGATTGCTAAAAAAGCTCCAGTTATCCACTGAGGTATACCAAAGGCACCTTTAAAGCCGTCTGAGATCGAGTTTGCTTGCACCATATTGCCGATAAAGCCAAGTGCGATAATGATAGCGATAGCGAAAAATCCAGCTAAAATTTTTGCCCATTTTCCCTTTAATCCACGACTTATATAAAATGCCGGACCGCCTATTGTGTGCCCGCTATCGTCTTTTGTGCGGTAAATTTGAGCTAGGCAAATTTCAGCAAAATTTGTAGCCATGCCTAAAAATGCAGCGCACCACATCCAAAATATCGCTCCAGGACCACCCATGATAAGAGCTGTTGTCGCACCTACTAGATTGCCAGTGCCAACTTGTGCTGCGATCGCAGTTGCAACTGCTTGAAACTGGCTCATGCCAGCCTTGCCAGCAGCTTCGCCGTGAAGTGAGAAATTCCCAAAAAGCTCTCTTAGACCCATTTTAAACTTAAAAATTTGAACAAACCCAAGCCTAATAGTAAAAAATAGTCCAGTGCCGCAAAGTAGGGTAATAAGGAAGTATGGACCCCAAAGAAATGAATTTATACTTTCAACACAATTATTTAAAATTTCAGCAAAATTTGTAGGCATTTTCTTGACTTTCATTGGTGTAGTTTAGAGAGCGAGTATATTTAAAAAAATATAAAATTAGAATAAATAAGAAAAATTTTTTAGCTTGGCTTAAAATTTCGTGCTAGTTTCGGCTTACTCATGGTAAGCGTGTTTTAGATGGCTTTTGTGAGAAATTCGCAATCTTTCTTGCGTGGATATAACTTGGTAAAACGTATTTGGCTATTGGTTTTGCTAAAAATTTTATCAAAGGCGTTTAAAAGGCTTTGACGCTAAATTTTACTTCATTGTTATTTGCTGATTTGCCATATTTTGTCCGCTGTTTGACTTGCTGGTAGCCAAACTTTGCGTCAAATTTTTCTTGCCGATCGCTGCCTAAAGTTGTTTAAAAATTTCTGGAAACTCGCTTACTCTGCCGTAAGCCGTCGTTAATCTACCCCAAGGCACGTATTCTATCTTTAAATTTGCGATGTACGCTAAATTTTGCTAGTTCATCTACATTTCTTTTAAAATTTACTCCATAAATCTGACAGAGCAAAGCCTAAATTTAGCCTTTTGACTTTATCTTTTCTAGCCACTCATTTAGCGTTTTTTCAAAGCCTATGCCCTTGCTTTTATAAAAAACAAGCGGTTTTTCTAGATATTTTTGCTCGACCCAGCCGCCAAAATCATGCGGATAAAGGTAGTCTTTACTCTCTTTTGTGTGGTTTTTTAGATATGGCGGGATCTTTAAAATTTCTTCGCTTTGCACGTATTTTAGGGCAGCATTTATCGCGTTGTAGCTGGAGTTTGACTTTGGCGAGCTGGCTAGATAGATGGCGCACTGAGCCAGTATGATCCTAGCCTCTGGAAAGCCTATCTCTTTTACCGCGCTTAGCGTGTTGGCGGCTAAATTTAGCGCATTTGGGTTTGCGTTGCCGATGTCTTCACTGGCAAATATCGCCATCCTTCTAGCGATAAAATCAGCACTCTCGCCAGAGTCTATGAGCCTTGCGAGATAGTAGATAACGGCGTTTTCGTCACTTCCACGCAGGCTTTTTATAAAAGCACTTGCTAGTTCGTAGTGCGTGTCGTCCTCTTTTGCCCCCTCTTTTAGAGCGTTTTGGCGGAGTGTTTTTAAATTTTCTATGCTCACATTTTCATCAAGCGTGACGGCAAATTCTAGTAAATTTAACATGGCTCTTGCGTCACCGCCGCTACTTTTAAATAAATATTCTTTGGCTTCATCGTCTATGCTAAAAGAAATTTGCTCCCTGATCTTGCCAAGTAGCTCTTCAAAGTCGCTACTGTTAAGTGACTTAAACTCAAAGAGCATTGAGCGGCTTCTGATGCCTGAGCTTAGGGTAAAAAAGGGATTTTCAGTACTTGCGCCGATGACTAGGGCTTTGTAGTTTTCCATGGGGATTAGTAGCGCTTCTTGTTGGGTTTTGCTAAGTCTGTGGATCTCATCTATGAAAAAGAGTGGTTTGTTTAGGGCGTTTTCGTAGTTTTTTAAAATTTTGCGAAAGTCATCTATCTTTAAATTTCCGCCGTCAAACTCGTAAAAGTCGTAGTTTGCTCCGCTCGCTACGGCTCTTGCAAAGCTCGTCTTGCCACAGCCTGCTGGACCATAAAATATGGAGTGTGGGATCTTCCCGGTGGTTATAAATTTTAAAAAGGCCGCTTTAACTGCCTTTTGACCACAAATTTCATCCAAGTTTTTTGGTCTAAACATCAGTGCAAGTGAGCCCAAATTTATTCCTTTTACTTTGTAGATTTTGGCAAAATTTTAGCCTTTGCACTAAGGCTTTCTATCTTTAGCTCGTAAATTTTTATGATTTTTAGCCCATACTGCGCCGCTGTTTCAAAGGTATTCATCGCATAAGCTGTGTACTTTAGGCTGAGAATTTTTAAAATTTCATATTTTTTAGCTTCGTCTGTGATCTCATAAACTCTAGTTTTTGCGATGGCGCTTTTGTATTCAGTCGTAAAAACCTTGCCTCCAAGTGCCTTGCCATCGTCTTTTATCGCATCTAGCTCGCTTTCGCTTAGATACGGGACTTTGTTAAAACTAACGCAGACAAACTCTACTTTTCGTCCATCTTGAAGTAGTTTTGCCTTACAGCCAGCGGTAGCTCCGTGTATAAAAATGCTTTCACCAACTCTAACAGGCGAGATCGGTACGCTAAAAATTTCTCCCTCATCATCCACGCATGAAATTACCGCATATTCGCATTCATCTATGATTTTTAAGCCATCTTCACGGCTTAGCTCTCTATCTTTTCGTCTCATTTTTTATCCTTTTTTTGAAAGAGCATTTTAAAATTTAAGTGCTTAAAGGCTAGTATAACGCAAAAATTTCAAGGAAAAACATGAAAAAAATAGCTATTTTTGCCATTTTGCTTGGCGTAAATTTAGTCCATGCAAACGATGTTTGCAATGAATATATCAAACAAAGTAGGCTCTATCTTGACGAGCTCTATGCCAAAGAGAGCAAACGACTCGCAAATGATGAAAAGGCGTTAAGGCTTTTTGAGCTTAAATTTGATGAGTTTAAACAAAGACAAAGCGGTCAAGAAGCCATAATTTTGCAAAACAAAGATGAGAAATTTTGCAAAAGAAAGCTTGAAGAGACAAACAAACTTTTAAATGATCTAAAAAAGTAGATCAAATTTTTACGTTTAGATCCCAGTCTATTGGCGTTTTGCCGTGGTTTGCTAGATAAATATTTGCTTTTGAGAAGTGACGGCAGCCAAAAAATGCTCCACGAGCCAGTGGGCTTGGATGTGCTGCCTCTAAGATGAGGTGCTTGCTGGCGTCAATGAGCGGTGCTTTGGCTCTGGCTGGATTGCCCCAAAGCATGAAAACTACGTTTTGTAAATTTTGGCTAATTTTTTTTATTACAGCGTCAGTAAAGCCCTGCCAGCCAAAGCTAGCGTGAGAATTTGCCACTCCAGCGCTAACGCTTAAAGTCGAGTTTAGAAGCAGCACGCCTTGCTTTGCCCATTTTGTTAGATCGCCGCTATTTGGCTCTTTTATGCCAAGATCAGCGTAAATCTCTTTATAGATATTTATAAGACTTGGCGGGACTTTTACGCCATTTGGTACCGAAAAGCTTAGCCCCATGGCTTGATTTGCACCGTGGTATGGATCTTGGCCTAGGATGACGACTTTGACAGAGTGAAAAGGCGTTAGATTAAATGCATTAAAAATAAGTGCACTTGGTGGATAGACGACGCCAGCACTCTTTGCTTTTAAGAAATTTTCTTTGATATGCGCGAAATTTTCACTCAAAAACTCATCTTTTAGCACCTCTTTCCAACTTGGCTCAATCTTTATATCATCTAAATTTATCTGCATTTTCCTGCCTTTTGTAAGTTTTAGCGGTATAATTTTAACTAAAATTTATCTAAAGGAAAGAGTTGTGTCTGAGCAAATTTTTAATAAGATATATGAGCTTCTTAGCAAGAATGAAGCCAAATTTAAAGTTCTAAATCATGAGAGTGCGACCACTTCAGAAGAGGTGGCAAAACTTAGGGGAACAAAGATGAGCCAAGGCGCAAAGGCTCTAGTTTGCTCTATTAAAGGGGTAGATAAGGAAAAATTTAGGCAAATTTTTAAAGATGAAAATGTGCTAAATGATTATTTGCTAAGCGATGAAAAGCCAGCGATGAAGGCTGGTAAAATTTATATCTTGGCTATTTTGCCGGCTAATATGCAGGCAAATCTTGATAGCTTGACACAAAAATTTGACGGCAAAAGAGCAAGCCTAGCTAGTCCAGATGAGGTTACAGCCTTGGCTGACTGCGTATTTGGCTCGGTTCCGCCATTTAGTTTTCATAAAAATTTACATCTTGTCGTGGATGAGAGTTTGCTGGAGCGAAATGAGGAGATCGCCTTTAATGCAGGACTACTTGATAGATCGATCATTTTAAATACAAAAGATTATACAAAGATAGTACGACCAACGCTAATAAATTTTGCAGAATAAAAAGTGCTAGGCTAACCACTTCCTAGCACTAAATATTGTCGGGAGAAAAATGAATTTAAATAATGCAAAGACGAGAAATTGCTAAATTCATTTCAAGAACAAATATTATCAGGCATAATCTTAAAATATAATAAATTATATAAATAAAAAGCTTTA
>NZ_CABPVR010000012.1:28677-44704 GCF_902460875.1 Campylobacter concisus
TAGCTTAAAGCCCATTTAGATAAAATCCTTAATCGTTCTTTTATCGTAAAAAAGACAATTTGATATAAGGAAAAACAATGAGCGATATCATCGCATACAAACTAAATGGCGAAATAGTCGATACACAAAGTATCGCAGGGCGTGAGAGTGGTGCTGAGCCTATCTATTTTGACAACTCAAAAGAAGCACTACACGTTATCAGACACTCCTGTGCGCACCTCATGGCACAAGCTATCAAGTCACTCTATCCAAAGGCGAAATTCTTTGTCGGACCAAACGTAGAAGATGGGTTTTATTATGATTTTAGAGTTGATGATGAGGGCACAAAGCTAGGCGAGAGCGATCTAGCTGCGATCGAAGAAAAAATGAAAGAGCTTGCTGAGAAGAAATTTGACATCGTAAAAACCTGCTCAACCAAAGCTAATATGAGCGATAAATTTAAAGATGACGACCTAAAACAAGAGGTCTTAAAAAGAATCCCAGATGGCGAAGTGAGCAGCTACTCACAAGGTGATTTTGAAGATCTTTGCCGCGGACCACACGTACCAAATACCAAATTTTTAAAATTTTTCAAACTAACACGCGTGGCTGGAGCTTATCTTGGTGGCGATGAGAGCCGTGAGATGCTAACTAGAATTTATGGCACAGCTTATGCAGATAAAGAGAGTTTAAAAGAGCATATCCGCATAATCGAAGAGGCTAAAAAGCGTGACCATAGAAAACTTGGTACAGAGATGAAGCTATTTACTTTTGATGAAGAAGTGGGTGGTGGCTTACCGATCTGGCTACCAAACGGCGGACGCTTGAGATCAAAACTAGAGCAAATTTTATACAAAGCTCACCGCGACCGCGGCTACGAGCCAGTGCGTGGGCCTGAGCTTTTAAAGGCCGACGTGTGGAGAAGAAGCGGCCACTACGCAAACTATAAAGAAAATATGTACTTTACGACGATCGACGAGGCAGAATACGGCATAAAGCCGATGAACTGCGTCGGCCACATCAAGGTATATCAAAGCGACATCCGCTCGTACCGCGATTTGCCACTTAAATTTTTTGAATACGGCGTCGTGCATCGCCACGAAAAAAGCGGCGTTTTACATGGACTTTTTAGAGTTCGAGAATTTGCACAAGATGACTCACATATCTTTTGTATGCCAAGTCAAATCAAAGAAAATATCCTAGAAATTTTAAAATTTGCTGGCAAGATAATGGAAAATTTTGGCTTTCATTACGAGATGGAAATTTCAACCAAACCTGCAAAAGCGATCGGCGGGGACGAAATTTGGGAAACTGCTACAAAAGCGCTAAAAGAAGCGCTTGATGAAAACGGTTTTAGATACGGTATCGACGAGGGCGGTGGCGCATTTTATGGACCAAAAATCGACATCAAAATCACCGACGCGCTTAAGAGAAAGTGGCAGTGCGGCACGATCCAGGTCGATTTTAACTTGCCAGAGCGCTTTGATCTAGGCTACATCGACGCAAACAACGAAAGACAACGCCCCGTAATGCTACATAGAGCCTTACTTGGCAGTTTTGAGAGATTTATAGGAATTTTACTTGAGCACACTGCTGGTGAGCTACCATTTTTCATAGCTCCTACGCAAGTCGTCATCGTGCCTATTAGCGACGCACATTTAGACTACGCAAAAGAAATTTCACGCGAGCTAAGAAATATCAACATCGATAGCGAGATTGCAAGTAAAAATGAGAGTTTAAATAAAAGAATAAGAACGGCTGAAAAACAAAGGGTGCCTATGATAGTCGTGCTAGGTGACAACGAAGTAGCGAACAAGAGCATTGCGCTACGCGACAGACAGGCTAGGACGCAGAGTGATATGAGCTTGGCGGAATTTATAAATTTAACGAAGGAGAAACTTAGTGAGGTACATTTTTGAGTAAGGAAAATGAAGTATTGCTCAATGAGGACATAAGGGCGAGAGAGGTAAGATGTGTAGGGGATGATGGCACGGCATACGGTGTCATCTCAAGAGAAGAGGCTTTGGAGATCTCAAATAAGCTTGGGCTTGATCTAGTGCTTATAGCGCCAGATGCGAAGCCGCCAGTTTGCAAGATAATGGACTACGGCAAATTCCGCTATCAGCAAGAGAAAAAGCAAAAAGAGGCTAAGAAAAAGCAAAAAACCATCGAGATAAAAGAGATAAAACTCTCTGTCAAGATCGCCCAAAACGATATAAACTACAAGGTTAAACACGCAAGCGAGTTTTTGCAAGATGGCAAACACGTTAAATTTCGTGTATTTTTAAAGGGTCGCGAGATGAGCACTCCAGAGGCTGGCGTAGCCATGCTTGAGAAGGTCTGGGAGATGATCAAAGATGAGGCTGATCGCGACAAAGAGCCTATAATAGAAGGTCGTTATGTAAATATGCTTGTAACTCCAAAAAAGGGTTAAATTTTCACAAAGAGCAGGCTAGGGCTTGCTCTTTTTTCATTAAATTTTTAATACAAAAACTCATAAATAACTATTTTCAAAAATCCTATCATTTTTATATCTGTTAAATTTACGCAAAGGCGTTTGCAGGGTTGATATACCTTATGGTTAAATTTGATAGGCAAAATTTGGATGTGGTTTAAATTTAGTAAATTTTGGTCTTTACTTGCTGGAATTTACCCGCTTTGTTATCGCTCGCATAGGTGTTGTGCTGAAAAAAATCTAGGCAAATCGACTTTCTTGCGAGTTTATAAATTTTTAGTACTTGCGTGAGTATTTTTAAGCTAAATTTTGCCTAATATTTAGCTAAATTTGGTAATGGGATATAGCTTTAATAATGCTTTTTACAAAAAGCTTTGACTACTCTTGGTTTTATGTGGCGACCAAATTTGACGATAAATTTGCTTGTTCGTGGATTAAATGTAGCAAATTTTAATTTTTACTTACTAGAATTTGTTCCATCCTTTTTCCGCCAACCATTACATGGGCACTTTGCTGAAATTCGACTAGGCAAGAGCTCGCCTGAAAGAGTAAATTTGATAACTTCTTTCGAGTTGTAAATTCATGGTGCCTGTGCGAGTGTTATAAGCTAAATTTCGCCTAGTAGCTGTATAAATTTGCTAAAAAATCGCTTGTTTGTAGTTTAAATTTATAAAAGAGAATTTTAGGCTGGGTGAGCATAAATTTACTAAATTTTATAAGCCATTTCTTGGCAAAAATCAAATACCCTATAATCTGCTTGTATAAAATTTAGTGTTTGCTCATTCTCTACCAGAACTTCTTCATTTTGCCTTGCTATATCGATGCCAGCTAACACTATAAGAATTTCTCGATCGCAACGCGCCTGCTACAAATTTCTTCATCTTTAAACAGCTACACATAAACATACCTCTCGTACAATCAAGCAAAAGCATACATGGCAAAAACTTTCAAATTTGTTGCACAACCTCGCCACTCCACCATTTGCCACCACGCCAGCTTTTTTGACAAAATTTCTATTAAATGCTCTAAAAATAGTGATCTGCTCGCCACCTTAGTATCAATATTTTAAATTTAGGTGAGCTTCAAATCCACATATATCACACCACCGCGAATTTGTCAAAACGAACGCTGCATAAAATAATACTTCAAACTAGCGTAAATTTGATAGTTTGTCAGTAAAATTTGCCATACAAAAGGCAAATTCTTTTTTAACTAAAAGCCTAAAACTATTTCATATTGATTTGCATCCAAATTTAACTTGGACGCAAATTTATAGAGCTAAGAGCAAAATCAGCCCTACACGTATCCCTGATCTATCATCGCGTCGGCAACCTTTCTAAAGCCAGCGATATTTGAGCCAAGCACCAAATTTCCCTCGTCGCCAAACTCCTTGCTAGTCTCGTAGCTAAGCTCAAAGATATGATTCATGATGCCATGAAGTCTGTGATCTACCTTTTCAAAGCTCCACGCGGTCATGCCGGCGTTTTGCATCATCTCAAGGCCACTTGTGCCCACGCCGCCTGCGTTTGCCGCCTTTGCCGGAGCGAAGTAAAAATCCTTTTGCGCGAGCATGAAATTTATCGCATCAAGCGTGCTTGGCATATTTGCGCCCTCAGCCACGAAGCGACAGCCGTTAGCATAAAGCGTCTTGATATCGGCTAGGTGAAGCTCGTTTTGCGTCGCGCACGGAAACGCCCCGTCGCACGGCACGTCCCACACACCGTTTCTGCCCTCTTTATACTCGCTTACGCTTACGTATTTTGCGTTCGGTCTAAATTTGACGTATTCGCTAAGGCGCGCGCGTTTTACTTCTTTTAGCTCTTTAAGCACCGCTAGATCGATGCCTTCAGCGTCGTAAACGTATCCGTTTGAATCAGAAACCGTGATAGGCAGTGCACCTACTTGATAGAGCTTTTCTGCCGTGTATATGGCGACGTTTCCGCTACCGCTTATGCTGCACTTTTTGCCCTCTAGCCCAAGGCCCGCTTTTTGCAGCATGTTTTGCGTGAAATATACCAGCCCGTATCCGGTCGCCTCCGTGCGCGCTAGGCTACCGCCCCAGTTTAGGCCCTTGCCCGTTAGTATGCCGTCAAATCTACCCGTGAGCTTTTTATACTGCCCAAACATATAGCCTATCTCGCGCGCTCCCACGCCGATGTCGCCTGCGGGCACGTCCACGGTGTTGCCGATGTGGCGGTATAGCTCGCTCATAAACGCTTGGCAAAAGCGCATTATCTCGCCCTCGCTTTTGCCTTTTGGATCAAAGGTGCTGCCGCCTTTTGCGCCGCCGATATTTACGCCCGTGAGAGAGTTTTTAAAAATTTGCTCAAATCCAAGAAATTTTAGCACGCCAAGATCGACGCTAGGATGCAGTCTGATGCCGCCTTTATAGGGGCCCACAGCCGAGTTAAACTGCACGCGGTAGCCGTTATTTACCTGCGGTCTGCCGTCGTCACCCGTGTACGTGACGCGAAAGATCACCGTGCGTTCAGGTATGACGATGCGTTCTAGGATCGCGTGTTTTTGGTACTTGCTCTCTCTTTTTATAAGCGGCTCGAGGCTGTTTAAAACCTCGGTCGCAGCCTGGACAAAGACGCCTTGACCCGGATTGGTCTTTTTTATCCACTCCATCGTTTTTTCGATGTACTCGCTCATTTTGGCTCCTATTCGTCAAATTTTCGTAGTTGAATATTAACTCTCCTAGAAAAAATTTTTATTTAAATTTATTTTTATATTTTTATTTTAGGCGATGAGCGTTACATATCGAAACTAAATTTATGAAATGTGATTTTTGTTTCGATCACTAGGATAAATTTATAAAAGAGGATTTGGCTAGAGTGAGTCTAAATTTACTAAATTTGCGCCATCTCTTGCCAGAAAGGACGTGCTGTGTCGTCTGCTCGGACAAAATTTAGGATATGCTGGGTTGATGGCAGTGTTTCTTCATTTAACCTTGCTATATCGATGCTAGCAAGTGCTATGAAAAATTTCTCAAAGTCGCTTGCGATGCATCTACCGCAAAGCTCCTCATCTCCAAAGAGCCATGCATAGACCGCGCCACTCGTGCAATCAAGCAAAAATATCCACGGATCACCCGCAGCAAAAACTATCAAATTTAAAGGGCGAGCTTTACCTTGCCACCATTTGCCGCCAAACTTAGACCACGATCTTCATAAATTTAAAAAGCTGGCAGAGATAACTAAGAAAACTAGCAATCACTAAATGTGAGATGTTATAAAGGATTAATGATAAGGTAAATTAGCTTGGTAAAGCCGCGTAGCCCATAAAAGAGATTTATAACGACGCTAAAACATACGAAATTGAGGGCTTTTGCGTGCGAATGAGCTCGCCATTTATGATGGAGTGTAAAGAAATTTTGGGCGGAGCAGAGCTCAAAAGCGAAGCAAAAGATGAAAATTTAAACGCTAATTTGCCGCCCAAAGAGCAGGGCGCAAGGATAGGCAAGACCATCTGGCGGCTAAAGCTTGGCGCATATCTCTACACGCCAGTTTGTCTGAATGATGGGGTGCTTTACTTTGGTACCGCTGGCAAGGGCGGAGATCTATACGCTGTTGAGGTAAAAAATGGTGAAGTGATATTTAAATTTAAAACAAGTGGCGCGGAGCATTTTACTTGGACTAATGGTCAAATTTTGTTCGCAAATCATAAAAAATAAGCCAGTTTTGATAAGTGCTACAAATGGCTTGCTTTTAAAAGAGATAGAGTTTGAGAAATTTAGACTTAGTGCAGATCAGATCATGCTAGCAGGCTCTACGCTGTGGTAAATGATAAAACTAAGACGCACGCAGTTTGCGCGAGAATTTAGCTTTGGCGAAATTTATCGCCAAAGCCGTAGTGTGAGATAAATTTATCTCTTCTTTTTATATCTTTTTATCGCCTCTACGATGACTTCTTCTAGGTCGTCGTTTGGCTCTTTATTCATATCATCATAGGTGTTTTCAAGGATAGTTTTTAAGTTTTTCTCAACGTAGCTAGTATCGAAAAATCCTCGTCTAAACTCCTTGCTTTTGCTAATCGTTAGCAAAAATGGGATGATCGTTCGCACGCCTTCGATGGTAAATTCTTCAAGTGCTCTTTCAAGCTTATTTACCGCTAGGTCGTAATCGGTTGCCTTTACGATCAGCTTTGCGATTAGTGAGTCATAAAATGGTGGTATGGTGTAGTCTTTATAGACGTGGCTATCGACACGTACAGATGGGCCAAGAGCTGGGTAGTAGCCCTCGATCGTGCCTGGTGCTGGGATGAAATTCTCCCAGACATTTTCAGCCGTGATCCTCGCCTCTATCGCGTAGCCGCGTGGTTTGATATCGCTTTGCTCGATCTCTAGTATCTCGCCAGCTGCGATCCTTATTTGCCTAACGACTAAGTCGTGGCCGGTGATCTCTTCAGTGATGCCATGCTCCACTTGGATACGAGTGTTCATCTCCATGAAGTAAAAGTTATTGTAGTCATCTAGCAAAAACTCGATCGTTCCTACGTTTGAGTAGCCCACAGCCTTTGCAGCAGCCACTGCGGTCACGCCCATGATCTTTCTTAAATTTTCGCTAATTGATGGGCAAGGTGCGATCTCGATGATCTTTTGGTGGCGCCTTTGGATAGAGCAGTCACGCTCGCAAAGGTGGATGATATTGCCGTAGTTGTCACCTAAAATTTGAAACTCGATGTGACGAGGATTTACGACAAGCTTCTCCATAAAAACTTCATCGTTGTTAAAGTAGGTCTTTGCCTCTCTGGTGCACGACTCAAAGGCATCTTGCATATCTTCTTCTTGCCAAACTTCTCTGATACCACGTCCGCCACCGCCACCACTTGCTTTTAAGATGACTGGATAGCCGATGCGTCTAGCGTGCTCTTTTATGGCATCCATACTCTCGTCATTTAGCTTTTCTGTGCCTGGAACGATTGGTATGCCGTTTCTCTTCATTAGGTATCTTGCGATGTTTTTATCACCCATTTTTCTTATCACTTCAGCCTTTGGACCGATAAAGATAAGCCCAGCATCCTCAACCGCCTTTGCAAATTCGTAGTTTTCGCTTAAAAAGCCGTATCCTGGGTGTATCGCGTCAGCCCCGCACTCTTTAGCAAGCTTTACGATAGCTTTGGCGTCAAGATAACCTTTGATCGGATCTTCGCCCACTTGATAGGCCTCATCAGCGATCCTTACATGCAAGCACTCGCTATCTGGCGCTGTGTAAATTCCTACGCTTTGGATGTGTAAATCCCTACAAGCTCTGACTATCCTAACTGCGATCTCACCACGATTTGCAATAAGAATTTTATGTATCATAGGCTATCCTTTTTGAGTTTTTCCTATCATATAACTATTCGTTTTATTTTTAGATAAATTTATTAAGTCTGGTTTTAAAATTTGAGTGCAAAGGCTAAATTTACACTCAAATTTTTCTATCTATTGATGATTTGTGGAAAAGGTGTAGCTAGGGCTTTTTTGCTAAAATCTTGCGACTCGATCGTGAAATTTGTAGCAAATCTTTGAATGCCCTCTTTTTTATAAGCGCGCCTTTGGATGGTAAAAAGGACTAAATTTCCGCCTTGCTTGGTGTAGCGATATATCGAGTGCTCGGCTGTTGGCACGCCATTTAGGTTTGAAAATATCGTGATATCAAGATAAATTTCATTTGCGAGCGAGCCCTTTTTATAAGCCACTTTTAGCCCTTTTGCCTTTAGCTCTTTTAGATCATTTATCTTTTGCTCGACTGCTTGCTCGACTGTAGCGTCAAATTTAAGCGTATTTAGCGAGAGCATGTAGCTAAAACTCTCTAGCTTTTCGCCAGGGAGCAAATACTCCTGTGTGAATAAATTTGGCACAGGCTTGGCTGAATATGCTAGTGAATATAGTCTGTTGTCAAATTTTATCTGCACTGGCTCAAAGTACTGAGTCGCTGCAAGCAAGAGTGCTGGCAAAGCGATAAATACTAAAAGTTTCTTCATCAAATTCCCTTAAAATGGATTTACTATCATTACCCAGATAATGATAAGCATCGCAATAGTTGGCACTTCGTTGTAAGCTCTAAAGAAGATGCCACTTTTGTTACAGCGTTTTTCTTTGAGCTGCTTCATGTAGCGTCCAAGGTCTAGGTGATAGATAGCCATTAAGATGACAACTAAAATTTTGACGTGGATGTGACCAGTTTTTATAAGATCAGGCATCGCGATAAGTATCAAAATGCCAGTGACAAATGAGCCAATGAGTGCGACCCAACCGATGTAGTGATACATCTTATACTCCATCACCTCGACCACTTTTACAAAGTCAGGTTTGTCCATATTTTCTACGTGATAAACGTAGAGCCTTGGCTGATAAAACAGCACTGCCATCCACGAGATGAAAAACAAATAGTGGAGGTATTTTAAGTAAAGATAATATTCTGCCATAACGTCTCCTTATCTAAAAAGTATCTCTTTTCTAGCTTCAAATTCAGCCTTGCTAATGGCACCACTCTCAAAAAGCTCGTATAGCCTTTTCAAGTCTTCTTCCTTATCTTTTAGCTTTAGCCTCTCTTTTAGCTCGGCCTTTTGTAAATTTTTCTCGACATAAGCGCCAACCAAAAATGCATCGATTAGCCACCAAATGCCCCAAATAGCCAAGAATAAATAACCAACGAGGATGATTTGTAAAGAGTAACCGATAAAAAATAGTCCCATCATCAAAAAACCAGTGATAAATTTACCAAGGTAAATTCTATGCGCTCCAAGCCAGCCAGTAAATAGCCAAAGTGCGTAGGCAACATAGATGTTATTTCCCACTCTCTCTCCTTTTTCTAAAACTTTGCCAAAGTATTATCACCACGCAAAGGTCGATCATCACATCAGCGAAGTTAAAGACCGCAAAGTTAAACCACTTATGCCAAAAGACATAATCCACGACGCCACCATGGATAAATCTATCTGTGATATTTGAGCTGCCAGCTCCTAGCAAAGCTCCAAGCCAAATGGCATGCGAGCAAAGCAGTTTTTTCTCAACAACTAGATAGACAAAAACGCCTAAAATGAGGGCTATCTGGATAAATTTCAGCCACTCATCTAAAAAGGCAAACATCGAAAATGCAACGCCCTTATTATATGTAAGAACTAGCGAAAAAAACTCGCCGTCCCACGAAAAACCATCTATAAATATCATCTTTATCGCTTGATCAACGATAAAAATGACAAAAAACGCGATGAAAAATTTGACTAAGTTTTTACGCATTTAAGGCTTTTATGAAAAATTTCTCAACTTCATCCA
Organism: Campylobacter concisus; assembly: GCF_902460875.1. Lineage (GTDB taxonomy): Bacteria > Campylobacterota > Campylobacteria > Campylobacterales > Campylobacteraceae > Campylobacter_A > Campylobacter_A concisus_AA. Next base: position 38,376 of record NZ_CABPVR010000012.1, read on the forward strand.
TGCGTTTTTCAACTAAAGTTTGATTTTTACCCTCAAGCAAAAGTCTGATCAAATTTTCAGTGCCAGAGTATCTAAAGAGCGATCTTATGCCTTCTTTTGCAAGGCTAGCCTCAAGCTCTTTTAGCCCCTCTATCTTATCAAGCGGCTTTTTCTCTGTGATCTTTAAATTTAGCAAAATTTGTGGATACGGCTTTAGCTCTCCAAAAATTTCGCTAGCTTTTTTACCTTTTTTAAGCATCATCGCGACAACTTGCATCGAGGTAACAAGGCCGTCGCCAGTCTTGGCGTAGTCGTTAAATATGACATGACCGCTTTGCTCTCCGCCAAAATTTATGCCATTTTCTTTCATCATCTCAAGCACGTATTTATCGCCTACATTTGAGCGAAGTAGCTTGATCTTGTGAGCTTTTAGATAGTCATCAAGCGCGGCGTTACTCATTACTGTAGCCACGATAGCTCCACCTTTTAGCGCCTTTTGCTCGTGTAAAAATGCTGCAAGTGAGCCAAGTATCGCGTCGCCATGCACAACTTCGCCGTTTTCATCGACAACGACAAGCCTATCAGCATCGCCGTCAAATGCAAAGCCGATGTCAGCACGAAGCCTTTTTACCTCGCTTGCTAGATCTTCTGGGTGAAGCGCACCGCAGTTTTGGTTGATATTGCTACCATTTGGCTCGTTGTTTATGACGATGACATCAGCTCCAAGCTCGCTAAATACAGTTGGTGCGACCTTGTAAGCAGCTCCGTTTGCCACGTCTAAAACTACTCTTAAATTCTTTAAATTTAGCTCTTTTGGGAATGAATTTTTGATCTGGACGATATATCTGCCGATAACATCGTCGATCCTCTTGTTTGCACCGATCTCTGTCATCGTTTTTTGGGCGTTTGCGATGAGCTCATCGTCGTAGAAGATTTTTTCTATCTCGGCCTCTATCGTCTCATCAAGCTTGTTGCCAAAGCTATCAAAAAATTTGATGCCGTTATCGTAGTATGGGTTGTGTGAGGCGCTTATCATTATACCAGCGTCACAGCGCATATTTTCTGTTAAAAATGCGATCGCAGGCGTTGGCATAGGGCCTATTTGAAGGACGTTGTAGCCAACTGCAGTTAGCCCTGCAACGATGGCAGTTTCGATCATATAGCCACTTTTTCTAGTATCTTTTCCAACTAAAATCACATTTGTCGCTGAAGTCTTTCTAAAATAAATTCCAGCAGCCATTGCAAGGCGCATAGATGTTTGAGCTGAAAGCTTTTCGCCAGCCTTACCACGAACTCCGTCTGTTCCAAAAAGTTTCATCAATTTATCCTTTTTATTATAAAATTGTGCTATTTTATCAGAATTTACCTAATTTAAAATCTAAAATTTTACTTTCATTAAGGATGACTTAAATTAAGGTTAAATTTATTATATCTTTAATATAATCACCGACTAAAATTATTCAAAAAGGTATATTATGGCAAACCATAAATCTGCTGAAAAAAGAGCTAGACAAACTATAAAAAGAACAGAAAGAAATAGATTTTACCGCACAAGACTTAAAAATATAACAAAAGCAGTGCGTGTAGCTGTAGAAGCTAAAGATCTAAATGCTGCAAATGAAGCTTTAAAAGTTGCTAATAAAAGTATCCACAGCTTCGTAAGTAGGGGCTTTTTGAAGAAACAAACTGCTGCTCGCCGTGTTAGTCGTCTTGCACAATTAGTAAATACTCTAAAAGCTGCCTAATCTATAAAATTTAATGTTTGCTGATAAACTTCATCCATTTTTGGATCGCTATAATGAAATTTCTACGCTTCTTAGCGATCCAAATATAGCAAACGATATCGAAAAGATGACAAAGCTCTCAAAAGAGCAATCATCTATCGAACTAGTCGCAACTGCTGCAAAAAAATATCTACAAATTCTAAACGACATCGAAGAGAATAAAGCCCTACTTGAGGACTCTGAACTTGGTGAGCTTGCAAAAGACGAGCTTAAAAATTTAGAAATTTCAAGAGAGAAGCTTGAAGAAGAGATCAAAATTTTACTTCTTCCAAAAGATCCAAACGATGATAAAAATATATTTTTAGAAATTCGCGCAGGCACTGGCGGCGATGAGGCTGCACTATTTGTTGGAGATCTTTTTAACGCTTACATCAGATACGCAGAGCTTCGTGGATATAAATTTGAGATCGTTAGCCAAAGCGAAGGCAATACTGGCGGCTTTAAAGAGATCATCGTACTTATAAAAGGCAAAGGTGCTTACTCAAGACTAAAATTTGAAGGCGGCACGCATAGGGTTCAGCGTGTACCAGAGACTGAGAGCCAGGGCAGGGTGCATACTTCGGCTGTGACTGTGGCTATTATGCCAGAGGTCGAGGATAGTGAGATCGAGATCAATCCAAATGATATAAGAGTCGATGTGATGAGAAGCTCAGGTCACGGCGGTCAGTCAGTAAATACAACTGATAGTGCCGTTAGGATCACGCACATACCAACTGGACTTGTTGTCACAAACCAAGATGGCAAGAGCCAGCACAAAAATAAAGAAGCTGCGATGAAGGTGCTAAAAGCTAGACTTTACGAGATGCAAGAGCAAGAGAGACTTGCTAAAGAGACTAGCGAGCGCAAGAGTCAGGTCGGCACTGGAGACCGCTCAGGTAGGATAAGAACTTATAACTATCCGCAAAACCGCATAAGCGATCACCGCATAAATTTAACACTTTATCGCCTTGATGCGATCATGGCTGCAGGGCTATTTGACGAGATCATTGAGCCGCTTATCACTCACTATCAAGCAGAAGCGATGCTTGAAGCTGGCATTTAAGTTTTTAAATTTACACTTCAAATTTTATATTTTTTCTTTATCTAAAAACATTACTTTAACTTAAAAATATCTTTAAATTTATCCAGCTTTAAAGCCAAATTTACAAGAATTTTACAAAAATAGATATTTAGAAGTAGTAGTTAGTAATATTTTTTCTCGTTTTTTTTAAAATAATATAAATTAAATTTTTAGATTTTATTTCTCAAATAGCGATTTATAGGGCATTTAAAAGTATAAAATTTTTATTTTTGATATTATAATTTTGTATAAATAGCTTTTAAGTTTTGCTTAATAATTCTACCTTACAATTTCACCATAATTTAATTCAAAACAAGGAGACAAAATGTCAATAAGTGCAAGAAATCAACTAAATGTTGAGATCACAGAAGTAAGAACAGGTGCGGTAAATTCGCTAATATCTGCTAAGCTTGCAGGTGGTGAAGTCCTAAAAGCAACTGTAACAGTTGATAGCGAGAAAGCTCTTGATCTTAAAGTTGGTAAAAAAGCTATATTTTTATTCAAAGCTTCAAGCGTTATCGTTTCAAAAGATGACAGCATCAAGCTTAGTGCAACAAACCAAATCAAAGGTGTTGTTAGCGAGATAAAAGACGGAGCTGTAAATGCTGAAGTTATTATCGATGTAAATGGAAGTAAAATTTCTGCTATCATCACAAGAGAGTCAGTTAGCAGCCTAGCATTAAAAGCAGGAGATAAAGTAACTGCAATTATCAAAGCAACTCAAATCATAGTTGGTGTTAAATAATTTACGGAGCAATTTTGCTCCGTTCTTCTAAACAAAATTTCATTCTTAAGCTAAAATCTAAAATACTCTAAAAATTATCAGCCAAGTTATAAATTTAAAGAAGTCGTAGTGAATATTTTTAAAGCTATTTACTTAAAAATTTTATAGCTAAAATTTATATTATTTTTTTACTTTTATAGTCTATCTGCCATTTTAAGCAGAGCGTAGCACGTCAAAAGTTTACCACACAAAGCGGCCTAAATATCAATACAAAAGCCCAAGTCATAAGCTCTCAAACGGGCTATGCCTATACCAAATCTATATGTAGCTGGTGAGATCACAGGTGGCGTTCATGAGCCACAGCCGTCTAGGGTCGTCGTGATAACTGACCGCTTGACATTTAGCATGATTACTGCTGAGAGTATCAGTTAAAAAGATGTGGCAGGCGTTTGCTCACCACTATAAATTTTTAAATCTATAAACTCCGTTTTTCACTCGCTCGAAAATTTTCTTCTCTTCAAGCAGCTTAAAGGTATTTATTACGGTTGGTTTGCTGACATCTAGCTTTTCACAAATTTCTGAAATTTTTACTACAATAAAGCCATTTTCATCACAGCTTTTAACTAGCAATTTTATAATTTCTACCTTTTTCTCGCCAATGATTGCCTTATAAATTTCTTCATTCATACTAGCTCCAAATTTTATATCCTATTGCCACGCACCAAAGCGCGCCACATAAGAAATTTGCGATCATCACAGCTGCACTTCCTGCATCTTTTGCCGCCTTTGCTAGGGCGTGATAGTCTGGGCTTGCAAGATCAGTTACTCGCTCTAAGCCAGAGTTTAGGCACTCGCAAACTAGCACAAATGCCATGCTAAAGATCAAAAATAGATTAAAAACAAGGTCAAAATTCCAAAAAAATAGCGAGATCGTAGTTACCAAAAATATATAAATTTCTATTCGAAAGCTCTTTTCATTTTTAAAAATTTCAGCCAAGCCCTCTCTTGCGTAGCCAAAATTTTTAAAAAATTTATACTCTGGCTGGTTTCTCATAATTTTCCTTTTTGCGATTTTTGGCATAATTATAATTAAAAAAAGGATGAAATTTGAAACTTATTAGCTGGAATGTAAATGGCCTTAGAGCACTTGTAACAAAAGATGGTTTTGCATGGCTTACGGAGCAAAAGCCTGATTTCCTGGCACTTCAAGAGATTAAAGTTAAAGAAAGTGATGTGCCAAAAGAAATTTATAACCTTGGCTTTAAAGATATAAGCGTAAACTCAGGCGAGAGGGCCGGATACTCTGGTGTGATGAGCCTAGCAAATTTTGACATTTCTACACAAAAGGCAGCCTTCTTTGATGACACGGAGGGGCGTGTTTTGGAGCATAGATTTGGCGATATTGTACTTTTTAATATCTATTTTCCAAACGGACAAAAGGATGACGAGCGCCTAGCCTATAAAATGGACTTTTACGAGAAATTTCTAGCTTACTGCAAAGAACTTGTAAAAAGCGGTAAAGAGGTGATATTTTGTGGCGATGTAAATACCGCTCACCGCGAGATCGACCTTAAAAACCCAAAGGCAAACTCTAAAACTTCAGGCTTTTTGCCTATCGAACGAGCATGGATAGATGAGGTGCTAAAAAGTGGCTTTATAGATACCTTTAGATCTATAAATGGCGATATTACGGACGCTTATTCGTGGTGGAGTTACCGCTTTAACGCAAGGGCAAAAAAAGTCGGCTGGAGAATTGATTATTTCTTTATTTCACAAGGATTAAAAGATAGGCTAAAAGACGCATTTATCTTGCCAGAGGTCACAGGCAGCGATCACTGCCCAGTTGGGATAGATATAGAAATTTAGCCACTATTCCATTCTGCGGGGCTTGCCTAATAAGAAACCTTGTGCGTAAGGTATTCCAAAATTTTTGATTTGGTTTAAAATTTCTTCTGAGCTTGCGAACTCGGCTACTATTTTGTAGCCTTGTTTTTTTGCAAAGCTTACGATGGTTTCTACTAGAACTCTAGCATTTTCGTCAAATGGAAGCTTTTTTATTATCGAGCCATCTATCTTTATGGTGTCTATATCAAGCTCCAAAATTCGGTAATAGTTTGAGTATCCTGAGCCAAAGTCATCAATTGAAATTTTACATCCATAGCCCTTGACACGTTTTATAAAAGAATTTACCGCAACATAGTCGCTAAGCTCTTCGCTCTCTAGCATTTCAAAGCAAATTTTATTAGGATCTTTGCACTCGATTAGTTTATTTTCTATAAGCTCTCTCATACTAGCGTCAGCTATGTCTGTATTAGATAAATTTATAGAAAACATATAATCTGGATATCTTTTAGCAAGATCAAACGCAAGACTTATCACCTTTTTGGTTATTTGCGGATATAGCTGAGTTTTCATAGCAATATCTAAAAATTCGCCCGGATAGTGTATCTTGCCATTTTGATCAATTATACGAACTAAAACTTCATAATATTTTGCTTCGGTTTCATTTTCTTCTAAGTTAAAGATGCCTTGTGCTTCTACGATGACTCTATCGTTTTCTAACGCATCTTCGATTAGCTGAACTGCCAGCTGGTTTTTGTGATATTTCATCTCAATGGCGTCATTTTCTAGATAGTAGTAAATATTGCTACCATTTTCTATTGCGAGCTGATTTGCAAGGACTGATTGCATTAGGCGGTTAGTTTGTGGGGTATCGTTTGGCAATGAAACACCAAACACCATCTTTATGCCTGGTAAATTTTCAAATTTTTCATCAATAGCG
>NZ_CABPVR010000012.1:44750-45875 GCF_902460875.1 Campylobacter concisus
ATTTGAACTAAAATATTCTCTAATATATTCAATATCTCTTACGATATTATCGCCTTCATACCATATATAAAATGCGTCATCTTGAAATCTAAATAGCTTTGCTTTTATCTCAGAAGTATCTATGCAAAGCTTTAGTGTATCAGCTACTGCTTTTAGCATTGCATCGATAATCTTAGTTTGATAAAAGAATCTTAAAATTTTAAAATTCTTAATGCTTAAGCAAATGAGCACTCCATCTTTTTGTGCGTCTAAAATTTCAGTTAAAGCAAAGTAGTTGCCAAAGCCTGTTAGCTTATCGATCGAAGATTGTATCTTTATTTGTTCATTTTTTTGAGTTAGCTCGTTTAGTATCAGCGTCTCTTTGGTCCTATCAAGCTTTATGGCTATATAGCCCTCAAATTTATTTTTAAAGAAAAATGGCGAAAATTTTACCTTTTCATATAAAAAATCACCACTTTTTGTTCTGCTTATAAGCTCATCGCTCTCCCAAGGTAGAGATTTTTGCACAGCCTCTTTTATGGATTCATAAAAGCTTTGAGGATGCATATATGATTTTAGTATTCTAGGATTTTTACCGATTACATCCTTTAGTTTGTAGCCAGTTTTTTCTTCAAAGGTTTTATTTACGTATGAAATTCTATTGTATTTATCGCAATAGATAATAGAGCTATGATCGTTTTCAATTGTAGAACTTAGGAGTTTTATCTGTCTTAAACGCTCTGAGGCCATTTTGATTTGATAGAGGCCAAATGTACAAAATATTATAAATGTAAGTAAGCAAATTGACTGAGCTATTTTTGTGTTATCTACCGCATCAGAGTGAAATTCTAGGATTTTATCTCTAAAATTTTCTAGCATATTATCAAGATGTAGCTCTTTTGCACTATTTGAGATTGTATGTAAAGTTTTTGTAGCTTGAATTGCATAGAGTATTTTGTCTAATACATTTTGAGCTTTTTTGTTATCTTTATACTCGTTTTTATACATTTTTATTTGCTTTGAAATATCATCTATTGCTTCAGGACTAAGCATCAAAGCACCTTTTATCGCATAAAATATAGGCTCAAGCTTATTTAGAAGTGCGAGATTTTGTATTTCATATTGACTTATTTGGATATAAGAATC
>NZ_CABPVR010000012.1:45955-74043 GCF_902460875.1 Campylobacter concisus
TATGCTTTGTAGGTCTTTTTTTATTTCATTTTGATGAAATAACAACATCTCATCACTAAGCATTGAAAGGTTGCTTAAATTTGTATCAAAAGAATTTATGTCAGCATTGAGTTTGTCGTAGTTTGAGACATCATAAATATTATTTAAAGAAAAAGTTATCTCATTGTCTATAAATTTTAGATTTAAAATCCCGTCATCAAATTTATGAGCCGTATCAATGGCTATATTTGCTTTATATATAAAAAATGCACTAATGAAAAATATAGCTACTAAGAAGCTAAGTACGGTTCTTGTTCGTTTAGTACTCATTTAGTATCCTAGGCTTTTTACCATTTAATGTCAGAAAAAATGAGTATAAAGCATCAATTTCATCTTTGCTAAGCTCATGTCCTAGCTGATAGTTACCAATAAAGCTTATAGCCTCTTTTAGATCGTTTATCTCTCCATGAGATAAATATGGGGCAGTTTTTGTAATATTTCTTAGTGATGGCACTCTTCTTAATCTTTTGCTTGTATCTAAGGCAGAAATTCTTTCTCGGCCAATATCTTGTGTCAAATTTCCTCCTAAATTTCTACCATTGTGACAAGCGGCACAGCCTATATTATTAAATATCTCAAATCCTTTCTTTGCACTATCATCTATGGCATTGTTATCACCTGATATAAAACGATCAAATGGCGAATCAACACTTAAGACAGCCTTTTCAAACTCAGCTATTGCATCTGCAATATTATCAAAATTAATACCGTCATTATAAATTTTTTTAAATAAAATTTTGTACTCAGAGATATTATTTACAGAATCTACTATCTTGTCGTTATCTGAGTTTAGTTCTATTCTAGAGGTTATGGACTCTTTTACTTGATCTTTTAAATTGCTAATCCTTGCGTCGCTATAAAATAGATAGTTTGCTGCAGCATTTAATATGGTTGGAGGATTTAAAGTGCCTTTTTCCATGCTATCTTGGTTGCTTCCACTTAAATTCCAGTACAAGTTGTGACAAGTTTGGCAAGAGTAGTTTTCATTTGGGCTTAGTCTTTTGTCAAAAAAGAGTTTTTTACCAAGCAGAGCCTTTTCTTCATTATATTTTATTACCATGAGAGGTTTATAAGATTCATATTTACAAAATGAAATCGTGATGATAAATAGACAAATTATAACGCCCTTCATAACGCCCCTAATTTTTAATTTTCTTTTTTATATCGGCAAATTTTATATCGGCAAATTTTTGATTTTTTATATAGTACGTTATTTTATTGTTTTTTGAAATTTATGATACAATTCGCTCGATTTAGAAAATATTTATATTTCAGGGAGAAGAAGTCATGAAAAAAGGCTTTACGATGATTGAGTTGATCTTCGTGATCGTTATATTGGGTATATTAGCTGCGGTTGCTATACCAAAACTAGCTGCAACAAGGGATGATGCAGAGATATCAAAAACTGCTTCAAATATACAAACACTTATTTCGGACTTGGGTTCTTACTACACTTCACAAGGTGAATTTGCTACTGATTCGGATATTAACAAAGCTGTCAAAAAAATGTCAAATGTTAAAAATCCAGTAAATGCAAAAAATGATAAATGCCTAGAAGTAGGTACTGGAAATAATACTAATGGAGAGATAGGCATCACCATAAAAACAGATGGCCTTTGCAAACAAGTTTGGGAATTACCTGGCTTGGCAGATGTTAAAGCTCTAATCGAAAGTAGCGATAATAAGACAGCTGGAACGCTTAAATTTGGCGGCATGGGCATAAAATATAAATAAAATTTTAGCAAGGTATTTCCTTGCTTTTTATGATTTTTGGCTTACTAAATTTTTAATACAGCAAAGACTAATAGAAATATAAATTTTTTACACAAATAATTTATATACATAAAAATAAGCTTTCTAAGATTTAATACATTACCAAAAGATATCAATCCTAACTTATGCTAATAGGTAATGGCCTTTTATTAAATTTAATTGATTTTATCCTTTACAAATTTTAAAGATAAAAAACGTAAAATCAAGCCATGGATTTACTAAAAGACCCGTTAAATAAGCTCATCATCTCGCTCTCGCTTCCAGCTGGCACCGCAATGATGTTTAATACTCTTTATAACGTTACTGGCACATTTTTTGCAGCAAAAATTTCTACCCTTGCCGTAGCTGGTATGGCTATGAGCTTTTTGCTTTATCTAAGTATTGTAGGCATTGGGCTTGGTTTTGGCTCAGCACTAACTGCGCTAATAGGCAATAGTCTTGGAGCAGGAAAAGTAAAAATGGCTAAATTTTATGCGGCAAATGGAATTATCTTTGTATTAGTATTTGCTATTTTTATGGGGTTTTGTGGCTATTTTTTAGCACCAAATTTACTCACTTTTTTAGGAGCTGATCATCACTATTTAAAAGAGGCGCTTGATTACGCAGGTGTTATCTTTCTTGCTGCACCATTTTTCTTGATTATCAAATCTCTAAATGGCGTGCTCGTGGCACTTGGAGATACAAAAAGTTATCGCAATTGGCTATTTTATGGTCTTTTTATCAACGCATTTTTTTGCTACCTTTTTGCATTCATTTTGGGCCTTGGTGTAAAAGGACTTGCTCTAGCAACAGCTAGTGTTCAGCTTTTGGGCATGATCTACCTTTTTGTAAAAGTTAAAAAAGCTAAGATGATTGAGCCAAGAAATTTAAGCTATTTTGTGCCAAATTTTAGCATTTGGGCAAAGATTACAAAGCAAGCTCTACCAGCTTGTTTAAACTATCTATCGATGTCACTTGGCTCACTTGTACTTTTAAAATTTATAAGCTACTATGGTGTAAATGCCGTAGCAGGATATGGTATAGCTTTAAGGATAGAGCAAATTTTGGTATTGCCGACCATTGGTATGGCTGCAGCAGTTTTAAGTATCGTTTCAAGAAACTATGGCGCTAAAAATTTTAAAAGAGCTAAACAATGCTATAAAATTTCGCTTCTTTTTTTACTTATTTATTGTGCATTTGCTTGTGTTTTTATTAGATTTTTTGGTGAAGATATGATAAGAATTTTTGATGATACGCCGGCAGTTTTGGAGATAGCAGGGCTTTATCTTGGTATAAATTCTCTTGCTTACGTAGCTTATGGCACAATAAATGTCTCAGGCAGCACTCTTCAGGCCATAAAACGTCCAGTGGCTATCTTTTTGCTAAATGGATTTAGGCAATTTGTGCTTCAAGGATCACTTTTTTATGCGGTAGTCTTCTATTTTGGTCTTGAGATAAAATTTATATGGCTGGCTCTATTTTTTAGCATCTATCTTACAGCCATTTGCTTCGTCTTTTGGACGCTTTATCAGTTAAGAATGGCTACTGACGTAAGCTTTTAAATTTAAAACAAAATGCAAAAAAGCAAAGTGAAGCAACTAAGATTATGCTAGCTCCGCCTGTTAGGTTAAAATAAAAGCTAATAAATAGGCCACTAAAGCAAAAAACGACCGAAAAGATAGTGGAGATTAGCATCATCAGTCCAAGTCTTTTGGCAAAAATTTGTGCTAAATATGGCGGTATAGTAAGAAGAGCGATGACTAGAATCAGCCCAACAACACGAATCGTAGCCACCACACAAAGTGCCATCATGCACACTAATAAATAGTGAAAAAATGTTGTATTTACACCGCGCAACTTTGCAAACTCTGCGTCAAAGCTAATAGCTACAAATTGACGGTAAAAAAGGGCAATGAGTGCTAAAAATAAGATATCTAAAATACTCATAAATGTTATATCTTGCCCGCTTACTGCTAAAATAGAGCCAAAAAGATAGCTCATGAGATCGGCATTGTATCCCGGAGTTAAATCGATAAAAATGATGCCAATAGCCATGCCAAATGCCCAAATAGCACCGATAACTGAGTCGATATTGGTTTTATCTTTTAACGTGATAGTGGCGATTATAAGGGCTAAAAAGAGTGAAAATATACTAGCGCCAAGAAGTGGTTCAAGCGAGAAGAAAAAGGCAAGTCCGATGCCGCCATACGCTCCGTGCGCGATGCCGCCAGCGATAAAAGTCATTTTATTTATAACAACGAGCGAGCCTATGAGCCCACAAATGATACTAACTAAAATGCCAGCAATAAAGGCATTTTGCATAAAATTTAACTCTAAAATTTCACTCATTTTATCTCTTTAGCTTAAAAACATTACTTTTGATTTTGCACTCACATTCGCCAAGTGCGATCTCAACATCACAAAAATGGCTATGAGATTTTGCTAAATGCTCTATAAATTCTCTTTTTGCGGTATCTTCATGAGTTTTATGAATATGTAAATTTTTACTCACATAGGCGATTTTTGTAGCATAATTTAGCACGATATTTAGATCATGACTTACTAAAACTACACCAACACCACTTGCATTTATATTTTTTAAAATTTCATAAATTTCAGCCTGGCCCTTTGTGTCGATACTAGCTGTTGGCTCGTCTAAAACGAGAACCTTTGCATTTGCACAAAGCGCTCTTGCGATATATACACGCTGTCTTTGGCCACCGCTTAGCTCACCAATTCTAGCGCTTGCAAATTCTTTCATGCCAACTTTCTCAAGGGCTGCAAGAGCCATTTGTTTCTCAGCTCGCGAGTAAAAACCAAAAATTTTTTTATCGATTAGCCCCATTAAAACTACTTCTAAAACCATCATTGGAAAGCTTTGATTTGAGAGAAAATTTTGAGGCACATAACCTATAAATTTACTGACTTCGCTTGGCTCTTTTCCAAAGAGCTTTATCTCGCCACTTTGAGGCTTAAGTAGCCCTAAAATAAGCTTTAAAAGCGTACTTTTACCGCCACCATTTGGACCGATGATAGCTAAAAATTCATCGCTACTATAATCTAAATTGATACCCTCTAAAACCACTTGCTTATCGTAGCTAAAGTTTAAATTTCTAATTTTTATAATTTCTTTCAAAATAGACTCTTTTGCGTAAATGTCGTAGTAAAAATAAAAAGTCCAAGCCAAAGCATAACGCTAAGAGCCATAAATTCGGCATAGATTTTAAACTTTTTTAACTTAATGTTTGTGCTCTCATTTATCTTGGCTCCAAAAACAGCCGCTAAAAATATCACTGCGCTCATGCCAAGCGCCATAAATAGGCCGCTTATAATGCCTGCAAAGTAGCTGCCTAACTCATTTGCTAGCACAAAGACAAGTATCGTGCCAGGACAAGGAATAAGTGCCGCAGCAGCTGCAACTAGCCATTCTTCTTTGCTTTTTGGTTTTTTTGTAGTACATATATTACAGCCACAGTCGCTAGTAAATTTTGTATTTTTACTCAAATTTTGGCTTAAGCTTGAGCTAAAAATATAAAATTTATTTAACTCTTTTTTACTTGAAAGATAAATTTTGACCTTTTTATAAAGCATAAAAATCGCTACAAAAAAGATAATAACGCCAGAAAATGCTGTCGTAACGCTTGCTGTATCTTTTGTCAGATCGCTACTGATCTCACGCAATATCATAAAACTAGCAAGCACAAAAATAAACGCGCCCACAACATGTAAAAATCCGATCTTTAAAGAGAAGAAAAAGGCTTTGGCGTAGCTTCCGCCGGTTGCGGCAAAATAGGAGCTTGTAAGCACCTTGCCATGTCCCGCAGATGCAGCATGCAAAAAGCCATAACCAAATGATATGAGCGCTAAAAATAGCAGAGTTAGCGGACTTTTTTGATCAAAATTTCTTAGAATTTGCTTTAATCTATCAAGCATGCTTAGACTTGTTTTTGAAACAAGATCAAACTTAGCTTCATCGATCTTATCGATCTGGCTTAAATTTTCATCTTCAAAATTTACTGAGTTTGGCTCTTTTAGAAGCTCTTTTAATGCAGGTTTTTCGTTATGAGCTTTGGCTGCAGCTTTACTTGAAAATGTAAAAAATATTAAATTTGCATTTGGATTTGGTATCGTCCAAAACTGATCTGATACCAAAAATGCGTTATTTTGTGTAAATTTAAAATTAAAATATCCCTCTTTATCGTCCATTTCAACAGACACCACAAAGCCATCTTTGATAAGCAAATTTGTCTTAAAACTAACATCAAATTTTAATCTGCCCTCATCAAAATAGAGTTTATACTTTTTTAAATTTAGCTCAAGCTTTGTAGCATTTTCATCTTTGTAAAAGTACTCAATATTCGTTAAATAGTGCCTTGGCACAAGATAATCAAGTAAATTTAAGCGGATCTTTTTGATCTCGCTTTCATCTATCTTTTCATCCTGATTTATGTCAAAATTTTGCCTCATAAGCTCTGAGAAATTTTGCGAAAATGTCCATGAAAAAGCAATTGTAGTGATATTGTTTTCGTTTGAGTCAAATTTTACACTCACGTGAGCGGTTGGACTATAAAGCGAGCAAAGAGCACACCCGAAGGCATTTATAGCAAATAAGCAAATGACAATCAGGCGTGCTAACATCTTTTATAGACTCTTAGCAAAAATTTCTGCTGTTTTTTTCATCTCATCTAGCCAATTTTCTGGGAGCTGATCAATGCTTATAACCTTTGAGCCAGTCTCTTTTGCTACTAAATTTGCAGCCTTTGTTGGAAACTGTGGAGCTACGAAAATAACCTTTACGCCGTGCTCTTTAGCCTCTTCGATGAGCTCTTTTAGCTCAGCTGGTTTTGGCTCTTTGCCCTCTATCTCGATAGCGATTTGCTCTAAGTTATAGCGTTTTGCAAAATATCCCCAAGATGGGTGGTATACGATAAATTCGCGAGTTTTAACATCTTTTAGAGTATTTTTGATAAAGCTATCAAGCTCGTCAAGATTAGCTTTAAATTTAGCTAAATTTTCCTCATAGAGCTTTGCATTTTGCGGGAATTTCTCTATTAATGCCTTAGCTATATTATCAGCTTGAGTTTTTACTAAAACTGGATCAAGCCAAATGTGCGGATCAAGGCCGTCATGATGATGGTGATGATGTTCGCCAGCTTCGTGGTCATGGTCATGATGCTCGTGATGTTCATGTTTATGCTCGCCCTCATGCTTGTGCTCGTGATGTTCATGGTGTTCATGATGCTCGTGTTCATCGCTCATAGCGATCTTTTCGATGCCTTCTTGTGTTTTTACAATGTGTAAATTTTTAAAAGATTTTGAAAAACGCTCTAGCCAAGTATCTTCAAACTCAATGCCAATAGCAAAGTAAAGCTCGCTCTTTTCAAGCTCCTTCATCTGTTTTGGCTTTGGCTCATAAGTGTGCGGATCAGCACCTTTGCCAACCATTGTATTTACGCTTAGTGTATCACCAGCGATCTGCTCAACAAAAAATTTTGTAGGCAATATACTAGTCGTAACAATTGGCTTTGCAAAAAGCGACAAAGCGCAAACTACTAAAAAAACAAAAATCTTTCTCACCATCTCTCCTTTGTTTGAAAAAATATTGCGGAAGTTTAGCAAATTGCAACTTGGTTGCAACTTAAAGAACAAAAGCCTAAATATAGTGCTTTTTAAATGAAATTTAAAACTTTTAGCGTTAATATACAAAAAATAAAAAGGGCAAGGATGAATGTAAGAAATTTCTTAGAAGAGCATAGTATTAAGGCAACTACTTTTCGCATAAAGCTCGTTGAAATTTTGCAAAATGCCAAAACTCCATTAAGCTATGATGAAATTTTAGAAAGCCTTAATGCAAATAAAACTACTTTTTATAGAAGCATAGAAATTTTTGAAAAAAAAGGCCTTGTCATAAAAACCGAAAATAATCATAAAAGCTACTACGAACTAGCAAATGAGGCAAAAGCGTACTTTATCTGCGATATCTGTCATAAAGTCACAAACATCGATATGCCCCATCTAAACGTCGCTAAAAATATAAAAAGTGCCGTGATAAAAGGCGTTTGTGATGAGTGTGGTCACGAGTAAAGAGCGATGATCTCAGCTGGAATGGCTTTTGGGCGATTTGTTTTTATATCAACGTAAACAAACTCGGTCTTGCCAGTTGCTATTAGCTCGTCATCTTTTTTAAACTCAAAATATCTACACGAAGTCGCCTTGCCTTCAGCTTGTGTGTAAGTATGAATTTCTATCTCATCCATTAATTTTACGCTTTTTATATATTTGGCTTCATTTTTTCTAATGAGCCAGATCTCGCCTCTTTTATACTGCGCCTCGACCGTGTCGCCAACCGCTGCAGAGTGTGCGAATGCAGCCTCTTGCATAAGAGTGAAATAATAGACATTATTCATGTGTCCGTGCATATCTATGGCTTGTGGCGGGATTATTACTTTGTAGATAAAATCTTTCATTTCTGGCCTTTTTTGCTAGAATTATAACCAAAAATAAGGAGCTAAAATGCAAAATTTATGGGATAAAAAGGCGTCAAACTACCAAAGGTTTGATGGCAAGATCAGCACTATCCAGCAGCAAATTTATGGCAAAGCCTTAGCTTGGGGGATGGACTTTAGCGGCAAAGAAATTCTTGATATAGGCTGTGGTACCGGTGTTTGGAGCATATTTTTATCAAAAACCGCCAAAAGCGTAACTGGCATTGATAGCTCGGAGAAGATGATAGAAATTTTAAATGAGGACGCAAAAAGATTTGGCGTGACAAATTTAACCAGCGAGGTTTGTTCGTGGAGAGAATTTAAGCCCACAAAGCGCTTTGATATCGCTATTTGTACGATGAGCCCAGCCATTGCGAGCGACGAGGATTTTTTGAAATTTCAAAACTGTGCCAAGCAAAAGCTCTATCTTGGCTGGGATAAGCCTAGAAGCTCTGATCTGCTTGAGCCATTTTTTGAAAAATTTGGCCGCACGCTATCTCAAAAAAACGTCGTAAACAGGCTTGAAGCGTGGCTAAATGAGCAGAGTATTTCTTATAAGAGTGAAATTTTAAACGAGACAAGGATCGCAAGACGAAGTGTGCAAGAAGCTGCTGAGAACATCTGCTGGCACCTTGAGATAAACGGAGCTAAAAACTACGATGAAAAGGTGGTTTTAGCGATGTTAAAAGAGAGATTTGACGGCGAGTTTATAGATGAGAAAATAGAGTCGCAGATGAAGTTTTTTGTCTTTTAAACTAGTTTTGATCTAGAGAAAAAATTTTTACCAAATTCGCTAAAGATAACTCCAAAGATTATTAAGATTGCGCCAAAAATTTGTATGAGTGTTAGCTTTTCACCAGCGAAAAAATAGCCAATAAAGCCAGCAGAAACTGGTTCAAGACAGAAAAATAAAGCTGCTTTGCTGGCTGTTGTATATCTTTGAGCAATGGTTTGTACAAAGTAGCAAAAAATGGTGCCAATAAATGTAGTGATAAAAATTGCTATAAAAAATTCCCTATCGTAATTTGGCACCACACTACCTTCAATAAATGCAAAGACAAATGAGAGTAAAGAGACTGTAAGAAATACCACAAATACGAGTAGATAAAGCTCACATTTTCTTACAAAGTGGCCATTTAAGCTCGTGTAAAGTGCGTAAAATATGGCACAAAGTAGGGCAAGTGCCTCGCCGCTCCCAAGTGCTAGCGTGGCGCCACTTAAGAGCCAAAGCCCAAAAATGGCAACAAGCGCCCCCAAAATAGCAAAAATAGTTATTTTATTTTTAAAAATGAGTGCTGTCATAAAAGGCACGATCACACACTCAAGCCCTGTAATAAAGGCAACACTTGAGCTAAAAGTAAGTTTTAGAGCGTAAGTTTGAGCAACAAATGAGCCAAAGAGAACTACGCCAAGGATAGTGCCATAAACTACACTTTTTTTATCAAAAATTTTAGAAAATTTAAATGCTATAAGCCCCATAAAGATAGCGGAAATAAAAAATCTACAAAAGAGCATGACAAAGACACTGTTTGTTTTTAGTGCGTTTGCCATAGGTAAAAACGTAGCGCCCCAAACGATGGCAACTACAATGAGTGCGATGTCGGCTCTATTTTGCGCGCTTGAATTTTTCATTTAAAGATCGAGTCAAGTACCTTTTTGCCACTATCTAGGTTAAAGCCACTTCTTAGCCCCTTCTCTTTCTCGCTCATCACGTTAAATAGCCCATCTAGCGTCTTTCTTGTGATATATGCATTTAGGTCCTCGCCGTCATCTGGTACATACTCGCTTGCACCTAAATTTTTAGCTAGGCTCTTTACTGATTTTATCGTTTCATTATTTTTTGCTGAGCCGACGATGAAAGAATTTAGCCCATTATAGGCAGTCGCGAAGCTATTTTCGCTCATCATTTTTTCAATTATCGGAGTAAAAGCTGCCTTTAGCTTTTGGCTTGAGCTTTTCTCTAAATACTTCGTAACGCTGTCACTGCCACCGTTAAAGAGCTTTTTGACATCTGCTTCGCTCATATTTTTTATGCTTTCGCTAAAAATTTCAGCAGCCTTTGGCACGGCTGTGGTCGCAGCGTTGTTTATCGACTTGCTAAGGTCCTGCGCCCACTTCTCACCACCTACTTTTTTGGCTAAATTTGACGCCATCTCAAGGCTTTTTGGAAGTGGAATTTTAGCTGTGGCATTGTTTATAAAGCCCTCTTTTGAAAGCTCGCTAACAGCGGCATTTAGCGCCTCGCTAACTAGGCTTTTGTAATCTCCACTTGATGCGTGAGTGGCGATTTTAACGCCTTTGTTTATCATATCGTCCATATTTGTGGCTTGTAAATTTAAAGCAAGCGCGCCATAAAGAATAACAAGAGATCTTTTCATCTTCTCTCCTTTTTTAAATTTAAAGCAAAATCATACAAAAAATATCTAAACACTTAAAATAAATTTAATCTTTTTGCACTAGAATTTACCCTTTTTTAAAGGAAGACTATGCAACTTTTACTTCTTAGCTTCGCTCTTAGTATGGATAGCGCGGCACTAAATATGGCAAATGGCGCAAGGTATAAAAATTTAGCTCTTAATAAAATTTTATTTATCGCTTTTATGCTTGGCTTTTTTCAGTTTCTCATGCCACTTCTTGGCTATCTTTTAGGTGTTAGTTTTGCAAAATTTATAAGCTCAATCGATCATTTTATCGCATTTTTTATACTCTGTTTTCTTGGTTTTAGAATGTTTAAAGAGGCCTGTAGCAAAGGGGAGTGCGAGTATCTTAAGATAGGATTTAAGACTATTTTGTATGGAGCATTTGCTACTAGTGTGGATGCTCTTGCCGTTGGTGTCACACTTAGCTTTGAAGAGATAAACATCTTTCAAAGCTCGCTCATCATCGGCGTAGTCTGCTTTGCATTAAGTTTGATTGCTTTTTATATAGGTAAATTTATGGGTGAAATTTTAGAAAAAAAGGCGCTCTTTTTGGGAGGAGCGATATTAATTTTTCTAGGTTTTAAAATTTTAATAACGCATTTAATTGAAAGCGGCACAGTCCAGTAAAATTTAAAATAAAAATTAAAAATAATATTTAAGATTAACTATATTTTAAAGCTTATATGGATAAGATTTTAATTTTTAGAAGTGGTGACCCATACGAGACTCGAACTCGTGTTACCGCCGTGAAAGGGCGATGTCCTAACCGCTAGACGAATGGGCCACATGTCGGTTATGAAGTTGGGATTATATTTCTTTTATACTTAATTTTAGATTAATAAGGAAAAATTTTTGAAAAATTTTTTATTTACTTTGTTGTCTGTTTTTATTTTTACAGGTTGCGTGGCTACTAAAACGCCGCAAAATTCGCAAGCTTTTCAAGTTACTTTATTTTCTCCGATGATCAAGATAAATGACGTTGGATTTTTCCATAAATATAAAAATGAGCTAAATTTGCAAATTTATAGTTCTGGCGTAAACACCGCAAATATAAGCATAAGAGATAAAATTTGCATAAATAATGCTTGCTTTAACAAGACTGAGTTTAATGAGAAATTTTTTCTAGCCCCGCACTATGAGAGCCTTTTTGAAGAAATTTTGCAAAAAGAAAAGATTTATGATGGCAAAGGCTTGATAAATACGGAGTGTGGTTTTAGTCAAGATCTAAGTTCATATTTTATAAAATACGAGGTTTGCGACAACTACGTCAAATTTGTAGATAGCAAAAATAAAATAAGAGTGATAATAAAAGAGTTAAAATGAGATACATAGGAGCTCACGTAAGTGCGGCTGGAGGCGTGTTTAATGCACCTTTAAATGCTGCAAAAATAGGAGCAAATGCCTTTGCGCTTTTTACAAAAAATCAACGCCAGTGGAATGCAAAAGAGCTAAGTGCTAGTGAAATAGAGCAGTTTAAAGAAAATCTAAAAATTTCTGGCATAAACACAAAGCATGTTTTGCCACACAGCAGTTACTTGATAAATTTAGGCCATCCAGATGAGGAGGCAAGAGCAAAGTCGCTTGAGGCCTTTGTGGATGAGATAGATCGCGCCAGTAAGCTTGGGCTAGAGCTTTTAAATTTTCATCCAGGCTCGCACCTAAAACAAATAAGTGAAAAAGAGTGCTTAGATAATATCGCAAGCTGCATGAACGTGGCACTTAAACGCACAAGCGGTGTAAAGCTAGTCATCGAAAATACAGCTGCGCAAGGCTCAAATTTAGGCTTTAGTTTTAAGCAGATTGCTTATTTAATAGAACGAGTAGACGATGAGAGTAGGGTTGGTGTTTGCTTTGATACCTGTCACGCATTTGCTGCTGGATATGATCTAAGAAGTAAAGAAGACTACGATAAGACGATGGGGGAATTTGATGCGATCATTGGCTATAAATTTTTATCTGGCATGCATTTAAATGATGCAAAATTTGGACTTGGCTCAAAAAAAGATAGGCACGAGAGCCTTGGCAAGGGCGAGCTTGGATTTAGTGCTTTTAGAAATATAATAAATGATGATAAAATAGGCGAAATTCCTTTAATATTAGAGACGATTGACGAGAGTATTTGGGAAGACGAGATAAAAATTTTAAGAAATTTCGAAAAGGAAAAACTATGAAAAAAGTGCTATTAAGCATTATTATAGCATCTACTTTGCTAAATGCTGGAGGTTATAAGGTTCCTGAGCAAAGTGCTGATTCTTTAGGTCTTGCTGCTAGTAACGTAGCCTTTAGTTTTGGGGCTGATGCGGCATATTTTAACCCAGCAAATATGATGTTTTTAGATGGACGCCATCACATAGAAAGTACCTTCGGCTGGTTTCATATAAATAAGCTCGAGTTTAAAAGTGATAGTGGCAAAAGCTACAGGTCAGAAAAATTTGACTCGCTAGCTGGTACATTTAGTTTTGTAACGCCAGAAATTTATGAAAACTGGAAATTTGGTTTAGCTCTTGCCGTTCCTGCTGCTGTTGGTGTATCATGGGAGGATCCAGCTACCGCATTTACCGCTAAAAGGTTTAAGCTGCAAGTTGTTGAGCTAAATCCAACCGTGGCTTACCGCATAAACGATAAACTTGCCGTTGCTCTTGGTGCTAGAGGCGTTTACACCAAAGGTAAGATAGCAAGTGACTTTGGACGAATAGGCTACAGAGAGATAAAAGGCGATGGTATGGGCTATGGCTATAATGTTGCACTTACTTATAGACCTATTGAGGATTTAAGTTTTGCCGTTACTTATCGCTCAAATGTAAATTTAGAACTTAAAGGCCATACAGATGCTGACTTTTATAACCTACCTATAAGCTACCATGGCAAAACAAAAGTCGAGATCCCACTTCCTGCACAGCTTGTACTTGCAACTGGATATAAATTTAGCGACTTTACTCTTTTGCTAGCTTTTGAGAGGACGTATTGGTCTAAATTTAAAGGCTATGACTTTGAATACATGGATAAAGGTCCAGCTCACTCGCATCCAGCTTTTGCAAGATTCATGGATGATCCAGTTATTAAAAATGCAAAAGATACAAATACGTATAGATTGGGTCTTGCCTATGATGTCAATGAAAAGCTTAGATTAATGGCTGGCTTTGCTTATGATGAGGATATTACAAGCAGTAAGCATACTGGTTTAGAGCTTCCAAATACTACGTCTAAGGTATATTCTTTTGGTGTAAATTATAAATTTACACCAAATCTTGAAATGGCACTTGGATATGTTTATCAACACCGTGATAAGAAGCGTGCGACAGGTATTACCAACAGTATTGCTACAAAAATGTCAGGGGAATTTGATACTGGTACGATCCAAATCCTTGGTACGACTTTTAAATATACATTTTAGTTAGGGTCTATAATGCGATACTCTTATAATAATTTTTATGAAATTTTAACCAAAGTAGCAAAGGAAAATCCAAATCAAGTAGTTCTTTTTGAAGAAAAAGAGAAGCTAAAATATCGTGAACTAAAAGAAAATGTCGATAAAGTGGCAGCTTATTTGCAACTTGCTGGAGTAAAATTTGGTGATAAAGTAGCTATGGCGGTTACAAACTCAAAAGAATTTATCATCTCATACCTTGCGATAACAGCAATAGGCGGTATCGCAGTGCCTATGAATACTTTTTTAAAAGCAAACGAGTTTGAATATATCATAAATGATTGCGGTGCAAAGGTGCTTTTTGCCTCTAGCTCGCTAGCTAAAGAGCTTATCGCCCTAAATGATCTTGAAATTTTAAGAAAGATAATCTGGATCGGACCAACACCAAAAAAACTTCAAAGTGCCTCAAAGGACGAATACGCAAGTATTGACGAAGAGTATGGAGAAAGTGCGTATCTCACTTCAACGCCTCAAATTTCAAAAGAGGATATGAGCAAGGGCTATGAAAATAATGGTGTCATTAAAAATGTAAATTTCACTGAAGCTTTAAATCACAAATATGCTCTTAGTATCGCAAAGCATCCGGTAATAGATGATTTAATGCACATAATTTACACTTCAGGCACTACTGGTAAGCCAAAAGGTGCGATGATAAGCTATAAAAATATCTTTTCAAATTTAATTGGAGCTCATGATCGTTTTATAGTGAAAAAAAGCGATAGGTTTATCGTATTTTTACCGATGTTTCATAGTTTTACGCTAACTGCAATGGTTTTGCTCCCAATATTTGCGAGTGCTTCGATGGTTCTTGTAAAGTCGGTATTTCCATTTTCAAATGTACTAAAACAAACCTTGCTAAAGCGTGTAACTGTATTCTTAGGAATTCCAGCTATCTATACAGCTATCGGCAAGGCAAAAATTCCTTGGTATTTTAGATGGTTTAACCGCATTAGATTATTTGTAAGCGGTGCTGCTCCGCTTGCAAAGCAGACGATAGATGACTTTAGAGTGAAATTTCCACGCGCAACACTTGTTGAGGGATATGGCCTTAGTGAATGCTCGCCAGTTGTAGCTGCAAATTTATATGATAAACAAAAGCTTTTAAGCGTAGGGCCTGTGCTTGATGGTTATGAGGTAAAGATCGTAAATGATGAGATGATGGAGCTTCCAGTTGGCCAGATCGGTGAGATCATTGTAAAGGGCGACTGCGTCATGCAAGGCTACTATGGTATGCCAAGCATCACTGATGAGACCATAATAAACGGCTGGTTAAAGACCGGAGATCTTGGAAAAGTCGATGAAGAGGGCTTTATCTATATCGTTGATCGTAAAAAAGACCTTATCATATCAAAGGGCATTAACATCTATCCGCGCGAGATCGAAGAGGTTATTTACAAACTTGAAGCAGTCGAAGCAACAGCAGTCATCGGCGTAAAAGACATACATGCCGATGAAGAGGTTGTGGCATTTATTCAGGTAAAAGAGGGCATGGATCTTGATGAAAAGACGGTAAGGGAGCATTTGAAGAAAAATTTAGCAAATTTCAAGATACCAAAGAGTATCTATTTTGCCGAAGAGTTGCCTAGAAATGCTACTGGTAAGGTGTTAAAACGTGTATTAAAAGAGCAAATAGAGCAGATGAAGGATAAATTTTAGTGAAATACTTGCTTGATTTTTTAAACCAGGACCTTAAAAAAAGCAAAATTTATGAGCTGATAAAGTGCGGCGACGAAGAGGGAGAAATCCTAAAATATCTAAGTAAAGCTTATGTGCAAGGAACAGCTAATATGAGTGTTTTTGAGCTACTTGGAGCAGTCTTTGGCACGCAAAATGATAAGCAGCTTTTGTATCTAAAATTTATAAAAAATTTGCTTGATAGCGGTTGGATTGTACAAAATTATAGTCTTTTTAAAATACCTGAGAGCACGCAAAGGGCTTCAGCTCAAGGGCTTCTTTCTTTGCTTCATTCTGAAATTTCTCTATCAGCCACATTTTTAAAAATTCTTGAAGATGGCAACGCTGATATAAATCTACCAGAGCTTACGCCATATGAGGATCATTTGGAGTATTTAAAAGATCAGTTTTTAAAGGTGGAGCTTTACTCAAAGG
Source organism: Campylobacter concisus (assembly GCF_902460875.1). GTDB lineage: Bacteria > Campylobacterota > Campylobacteria > Campylobacterales > Campylobacteraceae > Campylobacter_A > Campylobacter_A concisus_AA. The sequence continues at coordinate 62,188 of NZ_CABPVR010000012.1, forward strand.
CTGCCATTTTTGGCGATGGCTCAAGTGATGCCAAAAAGCGAATTAATGAGCAAATTTCTGAGCTTACAAAACGCATAAACAAGCGCGTAAAACTAAGCAAGATCAGCCTAAAGATAGAGAAAATTTTTAAAGAAAATTTGCTTGACGAAAAAGAGCAGATCATATTTTTAGCCCTTTTAAAAGAGGAATATGCGGGAGATTTTGAAAATGGCCGCGATCTAAACACGCTAGTTGGGCTAATAAGCAAAGACGAGCTTGAGCGCATCAAAAATCGCACTCTTTTAGAGGATGGCTCAAGGCTCATTGAAGGTGCGCTGATTGATTATGATGAGGTTTTAAACGCTTACGGCAATGTAAGCAAGAGCTTTTTCATAAATGAAGAAATTTTGCAAAGCATAATGCACCCAAAAAATGATAAAAACAGCAAGAAAATCAAGATCGAAAGCCTGGTAAAAGAGCAAGAAATTTTTGAGCTCATCGAGCCAGTAACTAGCCTAGAAGACGTCGTGCTAAACGAAAAGACAAAGCAGCTTTTAAGCACGATATTAAAGCAAGTAGATAAAAAAGTGCTGGCTAGACTTAGCAACTGGGGGATAAAAACTAGGAAAAATATAGACGCCAAGATCATCTTTTACGGCGAGCCTGGCACTGGTAAAACCATGAGCGCCGTTGGGCTTGCAAAGAGCCTAAAGAAGCAAATTCTAAGCTTTGACTGCTCAAAAATTTTGAGCAAATATGTCGGCGAGAGCGAGCAAAATGTAAGGAAAATTTTTGATACTTACAAAGAAATTTGCAAAAAAAGCGGCAGTGAGCCAGTGCTTTTACTAAATGAAGCCGATCAGTTTTTAAGCACGAGAGTGGAGAGCTCAAGTGGCGCTGAGAAGATGCATAACCAAATGCAAAATATCTTTTTAGAGCAGATTGAACGCTTTGAGGGTGTGCTGATCGCTACGACAAATTTCTTACAAAGCCTTGACGTGGCGTTTTCTAGAAGGTTTGACTACAAGATCGAATTTAAAAAGCCTGATTTTAACGGCCGCCTTGCCATTTGGCGTAAAATTTTACCTGAAAATGCGAGCTTTGAAGATGGCTTTAGCGTAGAAAGGCTGGCCGAGTTTAGCCTAAGTGGTGCTCAGATCGTCCTTGCGCTAAAAAATACCGCCTTAAAAGTTGCCATAAAAGATGATGGGATTTTTACCTTTGAGGACTTCAAAACGACGATAGAGCGCGAGCTAAACTCTAGCTTTGGCGAGGATAAAAAGATGGGATTTGGCTCTTAGGCCTTCTCTCTCCTGATCCTAGTCATTTTGTATGGGATCAGCAGTAAGATGATGCTTTGCGACACGACAAAAACCAAAGTACCGACAAATTTTCTTTTTCATCTATTAAAATTTGTACGAGTGTCACTACTCAAAGCCAAAGTAGGATAGACATCCACTCATAATCGTTTAGTATAAATTTAGCTCGCTCATTTATCTCAAATTCACTACCACAGCATTTACAAACAAGCAATTTTTTATCAAAAAAGCCCCAAAATTTTGAAATTTTGTTACTACCTTTATTGCAAAATATAAAATCGCAAAGGTAAAGTAGTTTTTCATTGCTAAAAATATTGAATAGAATATAGCTATCATAAGCTACAAAAAGAACCACTGGCATATGTATTGCTTGCTATCTTAAAAAGGTTTACCGCTTCTCACTTCTTCGCACTTTTTGTAGCAGCACTTTTCTGAACAAAAAAGAGATAAGAAAAGGTAGAATTATTGATTTTTTGACTGAAATTTTGACATCCTAACTAAAGCCACTATAAAGATTCAGTAGTCAAAAAAATGACAAAAAGGCTTGCAAATTTTAGAAATTTACTGATTGATCTTATCAAGCAGTTCTTCGACCTCTTCGAGCGCAAAGGCTTCTTCTGAGCTTTGTTTTAAGAAATTTTCCATAAATTCTTTTTTTGAGATTGCAAGATCAAGCTCCTTGTCGCTGCCCTTTTGATAGGCTCCGATGCGAAGCAGGACCTCATTTTCTTTTAAAAGCGAGTAAAGACGCTTAAATTTCATCGCATTTTGCTTGTGCTCCTTGCCGATGACATCGCCCATTACACGAGAGGCCGAGTTTTGGATATTGATAGGTGGGTAGATGCCAAAGTCCGTTAGCTCGCGGCTTAGCACGATGTGCCCATCCAGGATAGAGCGGCTTTGGTCAGCTATCGGATCGCTCATATCATCGCCCTCGACAAGCACGGTGAAAAAGGCTGTAATGCTACCCTTGCCTTCCTCTTTGCCAGCGCGCTCCATTAGCTGAGGTAAAAGTGTGAGCGAGCTTGGTGGATAGCCTTTTGAGGTCGGTGGCTCGCCAAGTGCAAGGCCTATCTCACGCTGTGCCATCGCAAAACGTGTCACGCTATCCATGATAAAAAGCACATCATTGCCCTGCTGCTTGAAGTACTCAGCCACGCTCATCGCACAAAATGCGCCGTACTTTCGCATGAGCGAGCTATCATCACTGGTCGCTACGATGATGACCGTGCCCTCCAGGTCGCCGCCTAGGTTTTTTTCGATAAATTCTGGGACCTCGCGACCACGTTCGCCTATTAGTGCGACCACTTTTATTGGCGCAAGCGTGTTTTTTACGATCATGCCCATGAGGGTTGATTTGCCCACGCCTGAACCTGCGAAAATTCCCAGCTTTTGCCCTTTACCACATGTAAGCAACCCATCTATCGTCTTTATGCCGACGCTAAATGGCTCATTTATAAGCCCCCTTTTCATCGCATCTATCGGCGCTCTCATGATCGGCATGTACTCGGTCGTATCGATCGCCCCTTTACCGTCTATGGGCTTCATAAACGGATCAACCACGCGCCCAAGCAAATTTGGCCCCACTGGTATATTCATACCTTGATCACTTTCATAGACAAAGTCACCTATCCTAAATCCCTCAACAAATCCAAATGGGCTGATATAAGCGCCATCTGTCTTTATCTGCGTAACCATGCCAAGGCCATTTTTACTCTTATCTTTTGCAACTATACGCACGATATCGCCGATGCTTGGACGAAGTCCAGTGATCTCGATAGTCGTAGCTGTGATTTTAGTTATGATGCCAAAGGTGTTTGAGAGTTTCACACCCTCCTTAAGCTTTAAATTTATATGCTCTAAGCTCAAAAATGGGTTTCCCTAGGAGAATTTATAAGCGAGAAAAATTCTCGTCTCGTATCTGCGTTTTTGATAAAACAACCCCTAAGAGCTGAGGTGGTAGTTGTTGAGTTTATCTTTTGTACACCTCTCATCTCGACGCACATATGTCTAGCCTCAACCACGACACCAACGCCTTTTGGAGCGATTACATCCTCGAGTGCCTTTGCGATCTGCTCGGTCATCTGCTCTTGGATTTGAAGGCGTCTTGCGTAGATATTTACCATGCGTGGAATTTTACTAAGGCCAACGACCTTGCCATTTGGGATGTAAGCCACATGCACTCGGCCGATAATAGGCAACAAATGGTGCTCGCAAAGACTGTAAAACTCAATATTTCGCATAAGAACCATTTCGTTATTTGAGCTAGTAAATAGTGCGTCACCAAGGACTTCTTTTGGGTCTTGCTCGTACCCACTGGTAAGGAATTTAAAAGCTTTATAAACGCGCTCAGGGGTTTTAATAAGCCCCTCTCTGTTTGGATCCTCACCGATAATAGTTAGCATATTTTTAACCGAATTTTCAAAACTCTCTTGCATAAATTTTCTCCATAATTTTATTGCTAGATTCTACGTTAAAACGCCTTTTATATCTATAAAAATTTACAAATTTACAATGAAATAAGGAAAATTCTGCTATATTTTGGGCTAAAAATTTGTATTCATAAAGGAATTAGATGGAAATCAAAACAAAAGCTCTAGATAGCGTAAATACTCTAGCAAGCACGACTATAAGTGCAGATGCTATAAAGTCTAGCGTAGAAAAGCTAGCAAAAAAAGCAGCAAAAACTATGAAAGTAGATGGCTTTAGACAAGGTCACATCCCGGTTGCTGTTGTGCTAAAACGCTACGAAAAAGAGCTAACAAACGACGCTGAGCAAGATGTCTTAAGAGATGTAGTCGAAGAGGCTATCAAACAAGCAGGCAAGAAAAATGATGATCTTATTGGCGAGCCTATTGTTTCAAAATTTGACAGAAAAGATGGCAAGATCGACGTTGAGCTAACAGTTTCATTTAAACCAAGTGTCGATGTGAGCGGCTATGAGAGCTTGATACCTGAGTTTTCAAACCCACGTGTTTTGAAAAAAGATATCGATGAGAAAAAAACTGAACTTTTAAAAATGATAGCTCCACTTGAGAAAATTGATGGCAAAAGAGGCCTAAAAGTTGGTGACTTTGCTAAATTTGACTTTGAAGGCTTTGTTGATGGCGTTGCATTTGATGGTGGCAAGGCTGAAAACTATGTGCTTGAGATCGGCTCAAATCAATTCATTCCAGGCTTTGAAGATGGCATGGTAGGCATAAAAGCTGGTGGCGAAAAAGATATCGAGGTTAAATTCCCAGAAAACTACGGCGCTGCACATTTAGCTGGCAAAGATGCTGTTTTTAAAGTCAAACTTCATGAAATTCAAGAGAGAAAAATTCCTGAAAAACTAGATGAAGAGATGCTAAAAACTTTACTTCCAAATGAAGAAAAACCAACTGAAGAGTTACTTGATGAGCGTATAAAAGAGCAAATCCGTCAAGAGAAAATTTATAAACTTATAAATGATGAGCTTAAGCCAAAATTTGCTGAAGCTGCGGTCGAGAAATTTAAATTTGACGTGCCAAAAAATATTGTCGAGCAAGAGATTGATATGCAGTTTAGAAACGCATGGAGCTCATTTACTCCAGATGATATGAAAAAATTTAGAGAGGACAAAGATGCTCTTTCTAAAAAACGTGACGAGTTTAGAAAAGACGCTGAAAATAGCGTTCGTTTAACTTTCATCATCGATGAACTAGCTCGTGTAAGAGGCGTAAAAGTAAGCGATCAAGAGGTCGTTCAAGCGATCTATTTTGAGGCGTATAGAAGCGGTCAAGATCCAAAAGCACACCTTGAGATGTACCGCAACCAAGGCATGCTTCCAGCTATAAAAATGTCGATGATCGAAGAGAAGCTATTTGGTGAGCTCTTTAACAAAGAAAAAGACGAGAAAAAAGCAAGTAAAAAAGAGAAGGCCGAGTAATGAGCTATTACGTTCCTGTCGTAGTTGAAAGAACTAGTAGAGGTGAGCGAAGCTATGATATATACTCCCGTCTTTTAAAAGACAGGATCGTTATGCTAAGTGGCGAGATAGAGGACGGCATGGCTGCTTCTATCGTCGCTCAGCTGCTATTTTTAGAGGCTGAGGATCCAGATAAAGATATCTATCTATATATAAACTCACCAGGTGGCGTGATAACAAGTGGCTTTAGTATCTATGACACGATGAACTACATAAAGCCAGATGTTTGCACGATATGCATCGGTCAAGCGGCTAGCATGGGTGCATTTTTGCTAAGCTGTGGCGCACCAGGTAAAAGATATGCATTGCCAAATTCTCGCATCATGATACACCAACCACTTGGCGGCGCTAGAGGACAAGCGACTGATATCGAGATACAAGCTCGTGAAATTTTGCGTATGAAAGAGATTTTAAACGGAATTTTGGCCAAAAATACAGGTCAGAAGCTAAGTAAGATCGTAAAAGATACTGAACGTGACTTCTTTATGAGTTCGGCCGAAGCCAAAGAGTACGGACTTGTTGATAAAATTTTGGAGAAAAGTTTTAAATAAGGCCCAAAGTGATAAAGATAGATAATGCACCAGATCCTAAGAAAAAAGCGGTTGAGGTAAAACATATTCTAGAAAAAGAAAAGGTAGATATCTACAGATTTTCAGAAAATGTTTTGCATGAATTAAGCGACGATAATGTTCCATCTACGCCAAACAATTACTCTATTTATTTTGAGAAAATGCTTGATGGACAGCCTGATGAATTTAGAAAAGAGATCGGTGATATTATAGTCGCAAATTCTGAAATCTCAGTGCCTACAAATGGTAATATCTCTATTGAAAAAGAGATAAAGCAAGGATTTATCCAGATAAAAAGCATGCTTCAAGCCGTGGTGCTAATCTATAAAAACTTAGGCATCATGAGAGGCCTAGTGCAAAAGCGCATGGATGCACTCAAAAACAATACAAATATCCTAGCTCTTCAAAATGTTTTAAGCGCATTTAACCATGACTTAATAAAATTAAACAGCCTTATGGATAAGCATCTTGATGTCATTAAAGTAAGCTATGACGAAGTAGCCAAGATGCTTAAATCTATTGAAGAGCAGTCGATTTATGATACGACATATGACGTCTATAATAAAAAATTTTTAGTAGCCACAGTGCAAAGTGAAGTAGAAGCTGTTAAAAGATATGGCTATAACGCATCGTTTTTACTAGTAAGAGCAAAAGATAGATTTACAAATCGTGTTAAAAATTTAAAAGAGCGAAACAATATGTATAAAGCTATATCACAGCTTCTTTTAAGAACTTCTAGAAGAAGCGATATAGTAGCTCATTACGGAGATGGCTGTTTTGCTATGGTTATGAAATATACTGATGAAAATGGTACAAAACAAGCCGGTAGTAGAATTTTAAATATGCTTTCATCTATACCTTGGAAGATAGATGGTGAAGAGTGCAAGCTTGACATCCAAGTGGTTTCAAGCATGATAACAAAGACAAGAAGTGCTGAAGAATTAATCTCTTACTCGTTAGATCAACTAATGCTAACACAAGATGATGAGCAGCCTATATTTTTGGGTGAATAAGTAGGAGTTTGGGCTTGATCTTAGAGGTTTTATCTTATCCAAATAAAAAGCTTTATGAAGTCTCAAAAGAGGTTAAAATTTTTGACGAGGAACTTCACAAACTACTTGATGATATGTATGATACGATGATTGCAAAAGAAGGCATCGGCCTTGCTGCTATTCAGATAGGTGTTGCAAAAAGAATTTTTATTATAAATCTAGCCAATGACGAGGGTGTACAAGATAAAGAAAATTTAATCGAGATCATAAATCCAAAATTTGAACTACGCGAAGGAGAATGCATATATCAAGAGGGTTGCCTTAGTGTGCCTGGATATTATGAAGATGTAAAAAGAAATGAGGTTGTGGCTATCAAATATCAAGACCGCTTTGGCAAAGAGCAAAGTTTAAAGGCTGATGGGCTTTTGGCTATCGCTATCCAGCATGAAAATGATCATTTAGATGGACATCTTTTTATAGAAAAAATCGGCTTTAATAAACGTAAAAAATTTGATAAGGAATACAAAAAGCAAAAAAAAGAAAAAGCTTCATGAAGTCTTTAAGATGTGCTACTTACGGCGATGGGCTAAAGATAATTGACGTTGAGTCTATCTTCTCTCGTGGGCTTCCTGGTTTTAGCATCGTTGGGCTTGCAAGCACAAGTATAAAAGAGAGCACAGAACGTGTAAAGGCAGCACTTCTGGCACTTGACTTTTCCTTCCCGGCACAAAAGATAACCATAAATTTATCCCCTTCAGATCTGCCAAAAAGTGGCTCACATTTTGACCTAGCTATCGCCCTTCTTATAGCTCTTCAAAAGGCAAAAAGCTTAGAGAAAATTTTTGTCTTTGGCGAGCTTGGACTTGATGGAAGCGTAAAAAGCACAGCAAATTTATTCTCGATCCTTCTTTTTTTAAGCACGCAGGTAAAAAACTTAAAAGTCTTGGTGCCAAAAGAGATAGCGCAAAAAGCTTCTATGATCCCAAATTTAGAGATTTATGCGGTTAGTACTCTAGAGGAAGCGATTAGATTTTTTAATGACGCAGAATTTGCAAAAAGCATACGTTTTAACGCTACACATGAGCTATTTTCAAACGTTATAGAAATTTCTGGCAAAAGATACGTTCCAAATTTAAACTTCGAGCTTGATTTTAAGGATGTTTTGGGTCAAGAAAGAGCTAAAAGAGCCTGCGTCATCGCAGCTGTTGGTATGCACAATATTTTATTTGAAGGTAGCCCAGGTAGCGGCAAAAGCATGTGTGCAAAACGCCTCGTTTATATCATGGCACCACAAAGCCTAGAAGAGGTGTTAAAGTCTGCCGCCTACCGATCGCTAAATTTGCAAGATAGCGAATTTACAAGTATTAGAGCTTTTCGCTCGCCGCACCACACCTCGACTAAAAGCTCTATCTTTGGTGGTGGCTCAAATGTCGCAAAGATCGGTGAGATCGCGCTTGCAAATGGTGGAGTACTTTTTTTTGATGAGTTTCCTCACTTTTCTAAACAAGTGATCGAGAGCCTTAGAGAGCCACTTGAAGACAATCAAATCCACATCGCAAGGGTAAATTCAAAAGTGACTTATGAAACGAAATTTATCTTCGTAGCAGCTCAAAATCCATGTCCTTGTGGAAATTTATTCTCTCGCAATCTAAACTGCAAATGCAGCGAAAATGAGATAAAAAACTATAAATCAAGAATTTCAGCTCCAGTGCTCGACCGCATTGATTTAAAAGTTGCTATGGACGAGAGTTCGCCAGGTGACAAGGCGAGTTTGAGCTCACAACAGATGAGCGATATGGTTTTAAAGGCGTTTATGTTTCAAAAAAAGCGCGATCAAGATGAGCTAAACGGCAAGCTAAATGATGCACAAGTAGAAAAATTTTGTCTACTGGATAATGAAGCAAGAGAAATTTTACAAAAGGCAGCCTCGAGGTACAATCTTTCTCAAAGAGGCATAAAAAGGACACTTAGAGTGGCTAGAAGTATCGCTGACCTTGATGATAGCGAGCAAATTTTAAAGCCCCACATCTTAGAGGCGCTTAGTTTTAGGGCATAAAGATGAAAAATTTATATTTAGATACAAGAATTTTAGACGAGCGAGCGAGCAAGAAATTTGGCCTTAGTGAAGAGCTTTTAATGGAAAACGCTGCCGCTGGCATAGCAAATTTCATCCGTAAGAAATTTAAAAAAGGTATGAGGGTACTAGGTATTTGCGGTGGTGGGAATAACGGTGCTGACGTGCTTTGTGCTTTAAGGATGCTAGATGGCGAGTTTGAGTGCGAATTTATCCTAGCTAGTAAAAATTTAAAGTCACTAGCCGCCAAACAGCTTGAGCGAGCTAAATTTGCTGGAGTGCGTGAGAGTAAAGACGTAGAAAATAGCCTAAATAGCGCAAAATGCCTCATAGACGGGCTTTTTGGCTCAGGGCTAAATAGAAATTTAGACGAAAAGCAAATAGAGCTCATCTCAAAAATAAACGCCAGCACTGCCTATACCATCGCTTGCGATATGTCAAGTGGACTAAGTAGCGAGGGCAAGGTGCTTGGCGCTTGCGTAAAAGCAGATACTACGATCACGATGGGAGCTAGAAAGCTAGCTCTTTATAGTGACGCAGCAAAAGACTTTGTTGGCAAGATAAAGGTCGCTGATCTTGGCATAAGCGCGCAAAACTACGAATGCGAGAGTGACTATCACCTGCTTGAAAAATGCGACCTTATACTTCCAAATAGAAAAAATCAGTGTGTAAATAAGGGCGACTTTGGCCACGCATTTATTGTATCTGGCGAGCACATAGGAGCTAGCATGCTTTGCGCAAAGGCAGCATTTGCCTTTGGGACTGGGCTAGTTAGCGTGATAAGCAATGAGAGTCTAAATTTGCCAACGCAGATCATGCAAGTTAGCAAGATAAGCGATAAAATGAATGCCGGAGCCGTTGGCATGGGGCTTGGCAAAAAGGGTATAGAAAAGCTTGATACGCAAATTTTAAAGGGCAAAAAGCTAGTGCTTGACGCTGATATCTTTTACAGCGCAAAAGTGCTTGATCTACTAGATGAGAACTGCGTCTTGACACCTCATCCAAAGGAGTTTTGCTCACTTTTAAGGCTTTGTAATATAGCAGATATCGACGTAAAAATATTACAAGAAAGTAGATTTGCTTATGCTAAGTCTTGGAGCGAGAAATTTAAGGCCGTGCTAGTACTTAAAGGCGCAAATACGATAATCGCTAAAGACGGACAAATTTATATTATGCCTTATGGCAAAAACACGCTTGCAAAAGGTGGCAGTGGTGATGTGCTAAGCGGACTTGTGCTTGCTCTTTTAGCTCAAGGCTACGAGCCACTGGATGCTGCTATCTCGGCTACACTAGCTCATGCACTAAGCCTTAAAAATTTCAAAAAAAATAGCTATGCGCTTAGCCCAACAGACATTATAAAAGGAGTAAAATGCTTACGAAAAAGATAGCCGTACTTTTTAGTGGTAGTGGCTCAAATTTAGAAGCGATACTTAAAAAAGTTCATAATCAAATTTTTAACGGCGTAAAGATCGAAGTTTGCCTTTGTATTTGCAACAAGCCAGGAGCATATGGCATCGAGCGAGCTAAGAAATTTGGGCTTGATACGACGATAATAGAGAGTGCCAAATTTGCAAATAGAGAAGAATTTGACGCTGCAGTTGTGGAGCAAATTTTAAAAAGCGGCGCTGAACTAACAGTGCTTGCTGGATTTATGAGGATATTAACTCCTGTTTTTACATCAAAGATAAAAGCCATAAATTTACATCCTTCCATATTGCCACTTTTTAAAGGCGCTCATGCGATAAAAGAGAGCTTTGAGAGCGAAATGATGCTTGGCGGAGTTAGCGTGCACTACGTGAGCGAGGAGCTTGACGGAGGTAAACTCATCGCACAAAGGGCGTTTGAAAGAGAAGATGGTATGAGCTTGGAGGATTGGGAGAGCAAAATCCATGCGATAGAGCATGAAATTTTGCCTGATAGCATAATAAAAATTTTAACAAAGGAAGCAAATGTTTGAATGGTTTAGTTCGCCAGAAGCGTGGATATCACTACTTACGTTAACTGGCTTAGAGATAGTTTTAGGCATAGATAACATTATATTTATCGCTATTTTGGTAGGCAAACTACCTCCAGAGCAGCGCGGCAGTGGTAGGATTGTTGGCTTAGGGCTAGCTATGGTGACTAGAATTTTACTTTTGCTTTCATTGTTTTGGATTATGAAGCTAACAAAGCCACTCTTTACTATCGCAGAATTTAGCATAAGCGGCCGAGATTTGGTGCTTATACTAGGCGGTCTATTTTTACTTGTAAAATCAACCCTTGAAATACATTCTAGTGTTTCTGGCGAAAGCGAAGAGCATAAAAATAGCAAAAAATCACATGCAAATTTCTTGGTTATCGTAAGTGAGATAGCTGTTTTGGATATTGTTTTTTCACTTGATAGTGTTATCACAGCTGTCGGAATGGCTGAGCATATAGAGATAATGATCATAGCTGTTATTTTAGCAGTTAGCGTAATGATGATAGCGTCAAAAGGTATTTCTAATTTCGTAGATAATAACCCGACTATAAAAATTTTAGCACTTGCATTTTTGGTGCTTGTGGGCATGACGCTCGTTGCTGAAGGATTAAGATTTCATATTCCAAAGGGGTATATCTATTTTGCGATGGCATTTTCATTGGCAGTGGAAAGTATAAATATTTATGCTAAAAAGAAAGTGTTAGCTAAATAATATTTTTACGATGATGAAAAAGCTAATGACATGATGGATAAAATGTTAATCAAAAAATTTTAGCCCGAAAAGATAAATCTGTTGAAATTTGAAGGTAAAATTTTGATAAGCATAAAATGCATAATAGATAGTAGATCGATGTTTGTTTTGTTGTAATATCAGTGTAAAATATTCGTGTCAAGCTACTTAAAAATCCGTGAAATAAAGGACATACTTTATAGCTAGGTAGTAAAATAGAGAAGTATAAAAAGCTTGCGTGTGTAAAAAATTAAGTATTTGGCGAAGTATTAATTAATATTTTTGAT
>NZ_CABPVR010000012.1:78925-89939 GCF_902460875.1 Campylobacter concisus
TTTTAAATTTATTGATAAAAATTTCTAGTACAAAATCAAAATTTTATAGATAATGATATAGAGTAGGAGAGGCTTTGTAAATTTGAAAAGCCAAATTTATTTTCTATTTTCGTCTAGGACTTTTTGCATACTCTCTCTAGTTGCCTCTAGCCAGTTTTCTTTTGAAGTATCGACTAAATCAAGACAAAAGAGCTTGATATCTGCTTTTTTAAAGCTAAATTCTTTTACTTTCATCGCATCGCTTCCTACGATAACGATAGGCTGGACTTTTAAATTTAGTTTTTCAACTAATAATTTTGCACCACCCTTAAAAGGCAAAAGTTTATTGGTTTGAGATCTAGTTCCTTCAGGAAATATCGCTAAAACGCGGCCATTTTCAACTCTATCTTTTGCTTCGCTTAAAAGCTTTATAAGTGAGTGTTTATTTTCACGTTCAACCGCTATCATTTTTGGCAAGCTTAAAATTTTACCAATTATAGGAATTTTGCCAATCTGCGCCTTTGCGATCCAGCATACATTTTTTGGGTGAAGTTCTTCGATGACGATGATATCAAGCATGCTTTGGTGGTTTATAAGTAAGATATTTGCTTCATCACTAAAATTGCCTATCACTTCAAGTTTATAGCCACCAAAAAATCTTTGTGATCTTCCCCAAAATTTTCTTATGGCTCTATTTTTATCATTAAATAGCCACATAAAAAAGACGACAAGAATAACGCTAATAACAAACTCAATAGCAAAAAATAAAGCTCTAATTTTTGACAAGATTATCCTTTTTTACCCAGCCAATCTTACCATCAGCAAATAAAATTTTAGAGTAGTCACCTTTTGTGTCTAAAATTTCTACATTTTCGTTTTTACGGGATGTGTAAAAGATGGTTGAGTTTTTTGTAGGCAAGATTGAAACGCTAATATCTGGTTTTAGAACGGCCTTGCCAAAAGGGTTGTAGGTATAAATTCCAAGTGCTATAAAAATGGCTGCTACGAAAAAGTAGCTAAGCCTTCTGCGCCAAATAGCTAATAATATAAAAATTACCGCACAAGAGTAGATCGTGACATCTTTATAGGTGCTAAACTCACTTTGTTTTGGATTTAGTCCGATCTGTGTGCTGACATCGTCATCTTCGACACTCACTGGCAAAGAAAAGCTTTCAAATTTAGCCTTTTTTAGGTTGTAATAATTAAAGTCAAGCGATTTTTTATTTGGCTTAAATACTGCAAAATAATATGCACTTTGTGAGTTAAAGTCGCCATTTATCGTATCTACGCCTTGCTTTAATATCGTTTTATTTTCAATATTAAAGGCGCTTAGATCGACATTGTTGCCGTAAATTTCAACGACCATGATATTGTTTATATCATCAAATTTTGTTGTCTTAAATTTCTTAACTTCAAGATTATCGGCCACGATATGGTTGTAGTTTTCGTCACTTCTAAGCTCTTTTAGCTTTGGTAAAAAGATATTTATACTTGAGCTTTGATAGTTTTCGCCATTTCTTTTTAGGGTTAAGCTAACTTTTAAAGTCTTTGCGTCAATGCTTGTTGTCTCAAGATAAAAAGTACCTATATATTTGTTGTCTTCACTTTTTACCCATTGAAAATTTTTCTTATTTAGCCATTTGATATTTGTTTCATCAAGCTGTGTCTCAAGCTCAAACTCAAAGTCATTTTGTGTATCAGCCACTATCTCAACACTAAAAATTTCTCCTATAACAACATTTTTGGGTACGTTTGTGGCTTTTAAAAGAAGCTCTTTTACTTTGATCTTGTCATATACTTGATTGTCTGGGACGCTAATATCTGGCTCGTTTGTTGGCACGATGTTTCGCATCTGCTCTGGAGTGATACGCTCTGGCTGTGGTGACACAAATTTTCTTGAAAAATCTTGTTCTTTTGGCGGTTTTTGAGTTTTTGGATTTGAAGTAGGGCTATTTACAAATTTATCCTCCCTAGCTTCGTCCATCATATCAAAAACGCTTACTTCATCGGTATTTGCAGCAAATAAATTTAGTACGAGTAGGGAGATAAAAAGAAAATTTTTTACCAAACTAGACCTTTTAACATCTTCATGCCATCATCTGTACCTAAAATTTTCTCACAAGCACGCTCAGGATGAGGCATGAGACCAAAAATCTTTTTGCCCTCATCGCAGATTCCAGCTATATTGTCGACTGAGCCGTTTGGATTTATTTCGTTGCCTTTAGCATCACAGTATTTTAGTAATACTTGATCGTTGTCATAAAGGCTTTTTAGAGTATTTTCATCAGTATAATAGTTGCCCTCGCCGTGAGCGATAGGGATATTAACCACTTCATTTTTGGCTAAATTTGCTAAGAATTTATTGTTATTTGAGATTACCTTTAGGTGGTGGTATTTTGAGACGAAATTTAAATTTTCATTTCTTCTCATCGCACCCTTTAAGAGTCCAAGCTCAAGTAGCATCTGAAAACCATTGCAAATTCCTAAGATATAGCCACCTTTTTTTGCATGCTCTTTTACAGCTTGCATAGCTGGACTAAATTTGGCTATTGCAGCTGTTCTTAGATAGTCTCCATAGCTAAAACCACCTGGAAGTACGACTAGATCAGCATCTATTTTATCTTCTTTGTGCCAAATGATCTGTGTTTGGCATCCAAGTAATTTAAATGCGTGAGCTGTATCTTCTTCGCAGTTTGTGCCAGGAAAAAGTATTATCGCTACTTTCATAGCACGATCTCATAGTCTTCGATGACGGTATTTGCTAAAAGCTCTTCGCACATCACTTTTAGCTGCTCATTTGCTTTAGTTTTATCACTCTCGTCGATATCTAAAACGATTTGTTTGCCTATTCTGACATTTGATACACCGCTAAATCCAAGAGAATTTAAAGCATGCTCCACTGCTTTGCCAGCAGGGTCAAGGACCCCACTTCTTAATGCTATATTTACAACAGCTTTCATTTTTGTCCTTACGATAAAATTCTTCTTAAAACTTCTTCGTAAGCGACTTTTACGCTACCAAGGTCTTGTCTAAATCTATCTTTGTCAAGTTTTTCATTAGTTTTAGCATCCCAGAATCTACAACTATCAGGGCTTATTTCATCAGCTAGAATGATATTGCCGTCTTTGTCGATACCAAATTCTATTTTAAAATCAACTAGTTTTAGGTCTCTTTCGGCAAAAAATTTAAATAATATAGAGTTGATCTCTCTTGTTGTGTGTCTTAGAGTTTGAAGATCTTTTTCGCTCTTTACTAATCCCATAATGATACAGTGCTCATCTGTTACTAATGGATCGTGCAAATCATCGTTTTTGTAGTAAAACTCAACAAGAGTAAAAGGTAAAACTGTGCCTTCTTTTATGCCAAGTCTTTTGCTAAGTGAACCAGTTGCGATATTTCTCACAACAACTTCAAGAGGTATGATCTCGCATTTTTTGACCACTTGCTCAGTGTCGCTTATAGTCTCAACTAAATCAGTCACGATGCCTTTACTCTCCAAAAGCTTAAAAAGCTGTGTTGAAATTTTATTATTTAATGCGCCTTTACCAGCTTCGTTGCCTCTTTTTTGAGCATCAAATGCTGTTAGATCGTCTTTAAATTCAGCCACAAGTAAATTTGCATCGTCTGTGGCATACATTTTTTTACCTTTTCCCTCGTAAATAAGCTCTCTTTTTTGCATGGAGATCTCCTTCTAATTTATTGTTTTATTTTTAAAATTTTGATCGTATCAATTGCTGTTTTTAATTGAATATCTTCATCAACTTTTTTTTGCGTGATTATCTTTTTATCATCTTTTGCTTCAGTTTTATTGCCCTCGCTTGTAGGATTTATCTTGTTTAGCTCGCTTTTTAGGTGCGCTTTTAGCTCACTTTCTTTGATGCTAAACGCACTATCGTCACTTTGTGGCACTTTGCCAGGATGTACGACTACATCAGGTGTTACGCCAACTGCTTGGATAGTTCTGCCACTTGGTAAGTAATATCTTGCGATGGTTAGCCTTAATGCTTCGGTGTCATCTATTGGAAGGATTACTTGAACGCTTCCTTTACCAAAGGTATTTTCGCCGATTATTACAGCACGTTTATGATCTTGAAGTGAGCCACTTACAATCTCGCTAGCACTAGCACTTCCGCCATTTACTAGTGCAACAAGTGGTAGTTTTGAAAGAGTTTTACTAGCACTTGCTTTATACTCTACATTTTCAGATGCGTCGCGACCTTTTTGAGAGACGATGACGCCGTTATCTACAAAAAGATCAACTAGATCGACAGCTTGATTTAAAAGTCCGCCAGGATTATTTCTAAGATCAAGTATGATGCCACTTGCTTTTGGATATTCTTTGATCGCTTCTTTTACCTTTGTAACAACATTTTTGTCAAAATTTGTGACACGCACGTAAAGAATGTTGTCATTTTCTATCATTTTTGCATAGACAGACTCAACCTTTATAAGATCTCTTATGATCTTTACATCAAACGGCTTTTGTTCGCCTTTTCGCAAAATTGTAATAGTTATCGGAGTTTTTGGCTTGCCGCGCATTTTATTTACGGCTTCGTCTATCGTTGTGCCAATCGTTGAGTTGCCATCTATCCTTAAAATAATGTCACCTGATTTTATGCCTGCTTTATCGGCTGGGGTATCTTCGATCGGTGAGATAACGGTTAGTGCACTATCTTTCATGCCAACAGTTATACCAAGTCCACCAAATTCTCCACTTGTTTGCACTTGCATATCTTTGTAAGCTTTTTCGTTTAAAAAGCTTGAGTGAGCATCTAAATTTTGCATTAACCCTGCTATGGCTTTATCAATGATCTCTTTAAATTTAATGTCATCAACATAGTATTTTTCAACGGTTGAAATTGTTTTTGTAAGCTTTGAAAGTGCTTCAAGCTTCGCACTTGCTTCGTCTTCACTCTTTGCAAAAAGTGCATTCACTGCTACGCTTGAGATAAGCAAAGCACCTGTAATTTTTAGTACAAAAAATCTACTAAATTTATTCAAAATTTCTCCTATAATTTTTGGTTCAATTCTATTAGCTTTTGGCTAAAAAAAGTATAAATTTAAGCTTATATTTTTGCTTTTAGATAGTTTTTGATACAAATTTATAACAGCAAATTTTAGCAATTAAATAAAAAGAGTGACAAGCATTATAAAAATACTTGACAATATAAGACTAAAGTTATATAATGGCGACCATATAAAATAATCCAAGGAGATTTAATGGCTGATATAACAGAAAATTTAACAGCTCAGATGCAAGAAACTCTTGAGAAAGGTATTAGTTTAGCGATATTTTCTAAAAATCCGCAAGTTGTTCCGCTTCATATTTTTTGGGCTTTGCTTGCAGATAGCAATTCTATTTTAAACCAAGTGTTTAATAAAATGAATGTAAGTAAAGACGCCGTCGAGCTTGAAGTAAAAAGTAAAATTTCTTCACTTCCAAGTAGCTCAAACGTTACAAAAGATAACGTTTCAGTTTCAAGAGAGCTTATAAATTCTCTTGAAAATGCAAAAGCGTTGATGGTAAGCATGGGAGATAGCTACATAGCTGTTGATACATGGATCATCTCATCTCTTGAGCTTAGTGAGATCAAACAAATTTTAAGCAAATTTTGCGACATCTTAGAGATCAAAAAGAACCTTGAGAGCATAAGAGGCGGTAAAAAGATAGATAGCCAAACTGGCGATGATACTCTTGATAGCTTAGAGAAATTTGGTATCGATCTAACGCAAAAAGCGCTAAATAAAGAGCTTGATCCAGTCATTGGCCGTGATGAAGAGATCACTAGAATGATGCAAATTTTAATAAGAAAGAGCAAAAACAACCCTATCTTGCTCGGTGAGCCAGGCGTTGGTAAAACAGCCATCGTTGAGGGCTTGGCTCAAAAGATAGTGGCTCGCGACGTGCCAACAAGCCTTGCAAACAAGCGTGTCATCGCGCTTGATATGAGTGCAGTCGTAGCTGGTGCAAAGTATAGAGGCGAGTTTGAAGATAGATTAAAAGCTGTCATCGACGAGGTCAAAAAAGCTGGTAACATCATACTTTTTATAGATGAAATTCACACCATAGTTGGAGCTGGTGCGAGCGAGGGTGGAATGGATGCTGCAAATATCCTAAAACCAGCTCTTGCACGTGGAGAGCTTCACGCTGTTGGTGCGACAACACTAAAAGAGTATAGAAAGTACTTTGAAAAAGATGCAGCACTTCAAAGACGTTTTCAGCCTATAGACGTCAAAGAGCCAAGCGTAAATGAGGCACTTCAAATTTTACGTGGTATAAAAGAACGTCTTGAAGTTCACCACGGCATCACGATAACAGATAGCGCGCTAGTTGCCGCAGCAAGACTAAGCGACCGCTACATCGCAAACCGCTTCTTGCCAGATAAGGCGATAGATCTTATAGACGAGGCTGCAGCTGAGCTTAAGATGCAAATAGAGAGCGAGCCATACGAGCTTTCAAAGATAAAACGCGAGATCGTAACGCTTCAAGTAGAAAAAGAAGCGCTAAAGATGGAGGATGCGGATAAAAATAAAGAGAGACTTGGCGAGATCGAAAAAGAGATAGCTGATCTAAATGAGAAAAAGCTAGCGCTTGATACTAAATTTGAAAATGAAAAGGCCGTTTTTGGTGGAATCTCAAAAGCTACAAAAGAGATCGATAGCTTAAAATCACAAGCTGAGATAGCAAAAAGAAATGGCGATCTTCAAAAAGCTGCCGAGATAGAATACGGCAAGATAGCAGACGCTAAAAAGCACAAACATGAGCTTGAAGAAAAATGGGAGCACATGAAAAAAGAGGGCGTGCTTCTTAAAAATCAAGTCGATGAAGAGCTTGTGGCTGAAATTTTGAGCAAATGGACTGGAATTTCAGTTAAAAAGATGCTAACAAGCGAAAAAGAGAAATATCTGCGCATCGAAGAGCATCTAAGAGAGAGCGTTGTCGGTCAAGATGACGCACTACACGCACTTGCACGTGCTGTTAAGAGAAACAAAGCTGGTCTAAATGAGGGTCAAAGGCCGATTGGTTCATTTTTATTTCTTGGTCCAACAGGCGTTGGTAAAACTCAGTCTGCTAAGGCTTTGGCTAAGTTCTTATTTGATGATGAGAAGGCGCTTATTCGCTTTGATATGAGCGAATATATGGAAAAACATAGCGTGAGCAGGCTTCTTGGTGCGCCTCCAGGATATGTAGGCTACGATGAAGGCGGTCAGCTAACAGAGGCAGTTCGCAGAAGACCTTACTCAGTCATACTTTTTGACGAGGTTGAAAAGGCCCACAAAGATGTATTTAACATACTCTTGGGAATTTTAGATGATGGACGTGCGACTGATAACAAAGGTGTAACGGTTGATTTTAAAAATACGATCATCATTTTAACCTCAAACATTGCTTCAAATTTCATAATGGAGCTAAAGGGCGAAGATCGTGATGTGGCTGTTAAAAACGAGCTTAAAAACTACTTTAAACCTGAGTTTTTAAATAGGCTTGATGATACTATCATCTTTAATCCTCTAAACGAGCAAGGCCTAATCTCTATCGTTGAGATCATGTTTAAAGAGCTTGAAAAGACCCTTCATAACCGCGGTATCAAGGCAGTTTTAAGCGAAGAGGCTAAGAAATTTATCGCAAAAGCTGGCTTTGACATAGTTTATGGCGCAAGACCTCTTAGAAGAGCGCTTTATGAGCTAGTTGAAGATAAGATCGCTGATATGATCTTAAAAGATGAGCTTGAAAGTGGCGATGAGATCACTATTGATAGCGATGGCGAGAAGATTATCATTAAGAAAAAATAACTTCAAATTTACTTGGCAGGTTGTATTAACTTGCCAAGCTCTCATATAAATTTTATACAAAAAATATCTAAAAATAGGGCGGTTTTGCTATTTAAAAATACGACTAAACGCCTAAAAATTTAGCAAGGGCAAAATAAAATATAGCTGATGAGATAGCAGCTGCTGGAAGCGTGATGAGCCAAGCAAGAATGATTGGTCTTACCATTTTCCAGTTTGCATTTTTATTTACGATGCCGATGCCTAAAACTGCGCCTATTAGGATATGCGTCGAGCTTACTGGTATGCCAAGCTTTGTGGCTAGAAGTATGACGATACTTGAGGCAAGCTCGGCGCTAAAGCCAGTTGTTGGCAAAATTTCAGCTAGTTTTGAGCCGATAGTGGTGATCACCTCTTTGCCTAAAAACCAAAGTCCAACGACAAGTGAAATTCCAAAGGTTACCATTGCGATGCTTGGTATGGGCGAACTTTCGTTTATAGATCCAGTCTTTAGCACATCAAGCACGGCTGCAAATGGTCCAACTGCATTTGCGATGTCGTTTGCGCCGTGTGAAAATGCAAAAGATGAAGCGGTAAAAATTTGAAACCATGAGAAAATTCTATTGATGCTTTTTTCGCTATCGTTTTTGCTCATGACATTTATGATAGCAAGGCTTGCAAGATATGCTAGAGCTCCGATGACGAAGATAATCCAGATAGTTTGGATGATGCTAAAGGCTAAATTTATATGCTCAAGCCCTTTAAAAAGCATCATTGATGAGATGACCATTGCTGCAAATCCAGCGATAATTGGGATATGCTTTTTCATTGCTTTAAAAGTATCTATCTCTTTTTCGCTATCTTTCATGATACGAATTTTTGAGCGGTACTCGCTGTATTCAGTGGTTTCGATCTCATCCTCATCGATAACTGCGATCTTTGAAAGAGTAGCTATCTGCTCCTCGGCCGGCTTTGTTTTTAGTGCTTTTATGAAGCTTTCTTTATATGCTTTTCGCTCAGCTTTTAGAGCTTTTAGATTCATTTTAAGCTCATGTGTTGGCTCAATAATCTTACTTTTTACGTAGCCAAATATAACGTAAGACATCACGCCGCCAAGCAGTGGCGAAATGACCCAACTTACGGCAATTCTACCGATCTCACTCCATGAGACCATGCTAAATGGTTCTGGATCTTTTATCATAAAACCCATAGCAAGTCCTGCACCAACGATGCCGCCAACGATCGAGTGAGTGGTTGAGACTGGTAGACCTTTTTTAGACGCATAAAAGAGCCAAAGACCAGAGCTAAGAAGGGCTGAGATCATGATGATGACAAATTTCATCGGATTTAGATCGCTTGGAAATTTCACGATCTCGTTTCTAATCGTATTTGTAACCTCTGATCCTGCAAATATCGCACCGCTAAGCTCAAAAATGGCTGCGATGATGAGAGCTTGCTTAAGCGTAAGAGTCTTAGCGCCAACGCTTGTGCCAAAGCTGTTTGCAACGTCATTTCCACCGATATTAAAGGCCATAAAAAGACCAAACATACCAGCGATCAAGAATAAAAAGTAGTTATTTGTCGGGATGTACTGATAGCCCCAAACGAAAAATCCAACGCTACAAATTGCAAAAATAACAAATGCTAATAAGTTATCTCGAAGCAATCAAGCCCCCTTATAAGGTTTTTGATAGGGATTATATCTTGAAAAATATTAAAGTTTTTAGAATTTTTCAACTTTAAATGATACTAAATTATCATATGTTAGAATCTACAAAAATTTTTAAGGACAAATTTTGGTTATAGCGATCGATCTTGGCTCAAACACATTTCGTGTAGCACTTGTCAAAAAAGAGCAAAATGGCTTTAGTAATGAGCAAATTTATGAAAAGATAGTAGGAGCTGCTAGAGGACTAAATGAAAGTGGCAAGATAGCAGATGAGTCCAAAAATAGGCTCTTTGAAGCGATAGCGGAGGCTAAAAGTAAATTTGACTTTGATAAATTTAAATGCGTAGCAGTCGCGACTGAGGCTTTTAGGGTAGCGTCAAATAGCGAGGAAATTTTTAGCGAGATACGAGAGAAATTTGGCATAAATTTTCATATCATCAGTGGCAAAGCAGAAGCAAAGCTTACATTTTTGGGTGTTCAAAATGCTTTTAAAAAGCTTGGAATAAATGAAAATTTTAGCGTCATTGACATCGGTGGAGCAAGCTCAGAGATCGGTGAAGATGGAAATTTTATGAGTTTTAAATTTGGCATTATTACATTTTTTGAAAAATTTAAAACACTTGATTTAATGCAAGAAAATGCAAAATTTTATACAAAAGACGCAAGAGAATTTTTAAATAGCTTAAAAAATAGATTTATCGTGCTGACTTCTGGCGTACCAACTACTATCGTAGCGTTACGACTTGGACTTAACTACGAGAACTATGATCCAAAAAAAGTAAGCGGATATGAGCTTAGAGATGATGATCTTGCTTGGTTTATAGGTGAACTTTTAAAGATGGATGATAAGAGCGCTGATCTGGCGGTTGGAAGAAATAGAAAGTATCCGCTCATCGCTGGGACCTTGCTTTTAGAGGAGCTTTTAAGTGGGCAAGAAGCAAAATTTTTAGTTATCGATGATGGGCTTAGAGAGGGTGTAGGTGTGGCCTATCTGCAAGGAAAATTTCAAGAAATTATCACAAATTTTTAGTTAATATTTCAAAAATTTAAAGGAGAGAAAATGAGCATAAGAGAGCAAATTTTAGCTGATATAAAAGAGGCTATGAAGGCAAAAGATGAGTTTAAAAGAGATACTTTAAGAACGCTAAATGCAGCACTTAAGCAAGTTGAAGTCGATCAAAGGATTGAAATGACTGATGAAGTGGTACTCCCACTGCTTCAAAAGGAGATCAAAAAGAGGGCTGACTCGGTTGAGCTTTATATAAAAGGTGCTAGAGAGGATTTGGCTAAAAAAGAGCAGGGCGAGATTGAGCTTATTAAGGCATATTTGCCAGCACAGCTAAGTGATGAAGAGCTTAAAGAAAAAATAAAAAAGATTATTGAAAGAGCTGGTAAAAATTTAGGTGCTGTAATGAAAATGGCAAAAGATGAGATCGGAGCAAGTGCTGAAGCAAAACGCATAAGTATGATCGCAAAAGAGCTTTTGGCTTAAAATCTACAATCTTATAAAACTTCTAGTTTTCGAAAACTTACTTCTAAATGTGTGTAAGTTTTCAAAAAATCAAATACGACTTTCATTTTAAAAAGATATATAAA
>NZ_CABPVR010000013.1:0-15268 GCF_902460875.1 Campylobacter concisus
CAATAAAACTTTATAGTAAAAATTTATGTCAAAAAAATAAATTTGCATATTTTTGTTTTTGGTTAGACTACTTAAAATGGCTTGTAAATTTTAAAGTGCCTTTATAAACTCTTTAAATTTATCACCTCGCTCGGCATAACTCCTAAACTGATCAAGACTCGCAGCTGCCGGGCTTAGAAGCGCTATCTCGCTGGTCTTTAGCTCTTTATTTATCTCATTGACAGCATTTTGTAAAAAATCGCATTTTAAAGCCGGTATGCCAAATTTAGTCGCTAATTTCATGAGTTTGTCACTATTTGAGCCAATGGCGTAAATTTTTACTCTTAAGCTCTTTAAGTCTTCAAAAAGTGGCGTCATATCAACACCCTTATCATCGCCACCAAGTATTAGATGTATGAAATGATCTTTGTAGCGCTTTACGGCCTGTATGCTCGCGTCTATGTTAGTCGCTTTTGTGTCATTGACCCAGATTCTGCCATTTTTATCATTAAATTCTTCGAGCTTGTTTGCTTCAATAACAAAGGTATTTAAAAGCGCGACATCGCATCGGTCAAATAAAATTTTCTCTACCGCTAATGCAAGCAGTGCATCAAGCAAAAATGGCGTTTTAAAATTTATATCATCTATGCTTACACCACAAAATTTAGCCAGATCACTCTCGTCTTTGTAAACGATCACTTTTGCCCTTGTTGGCGTGTTGGCGTAAATTTCAGGCACGATCGCCACGCTACTTTCGCTCATGCTAGCAAGCGGCTTTAGCTTAGCCTTTTCGTACTCGCTCATGTCGCCATGCCAGCTTAGATGATCTGGAGTGATCGGCAAAAGCACGTAGATGCCCGGTGTGGCGTGATTTGTGTAGTGAAGAGTGAATGAGCTAGTCTCAAGTATCCAAATTTTAGCGTTTGAGTCTAAATTTGCCAGTGCAATGCCAACGTTTCCACCCATGACTGAGCCTTTGCTCTCTAGCAAATGCTGCATCATTTTTGTGGTCGTCGTCTTGCCGTTTGTGCCGCTTATCCAGATATTAAATGGCAGATTTTCTTTATAAATTTCATAAAAATAGTCATACTCGCTAACTAAATTTCTAGCTTTTTTAATAAGCTCGTGATGAGGCGGGATACCTGGGCTTGGTATCTCTAGGCCGCTTTTTGCTGGATCAAATTCGCTAACTGGCAAAAGGGTGTTGCCAAACTCATCTTTTGAGATTTCACTAAATTTATCATCATAGATATCCCAAAGACCGTCTTTTGTGAAATTTTTAGCGATCGCCTTTATCGTGCCACCGTAGCCAAATAGTGATTTTTTCATGGCTTTCCTTATCTGATCTTTAGCGCAGTTAGTGCGATTAGGTTCGCTAAAAGTGCGATGATCCAAAAGCGCACGATGATCTTATTTTCCGCCCAGCCTTTTATCTCAAAATGGTGATGTATAGGCGCCATGAGAAAAATCCTGCGTTTGAAAATTTTAAAGCTTCCCACTTGCAAGATGACGCTTAGGGTCTCAACGACAAAGATAAGACCGATGATGATGAGTAAAATTTCGTTTTTTGTCGCAACACCCATAAAACCAATATATGCTCCAACGCTTAAGCTACCGCTATCACCCATAAAGACTTCGGCCGGATGGCAGTTAAACCATAAAAAGCCCATTAATGAGCCAATTAGAGCTGAAGAAACAACAACGCTTTCGCCAACGCCTATGATCTTTGGCAAGAGCAAATATGAGCTAAAGACAGCGTGTCCGCAGATGTAAGCAAAAACGCCAAGTGTTAAAAGTGAAAATATCGATGGCACAGTAGCTAGCCCGTCAAGCCCGTCTGTTAAATTTACTGAATTTGAAGCAGCGACAATGACTAGTGTCCAAAAGAAAATGGCAAAAATTTTTAAATCTAAAATAGGTTGCTTAAAAAAAGGTAGATAAAACTCGGTGCTAAGCTCGTGACTTGCATATAAAAAAACAGAAATTACAAAGGCTATTAAAAACTGAAAAAAAAGCTTTGCTTTTGGGCTTAGGCCGGCGTGGTTTTTTGCTCCTAAAATTTTACTGTAATCGTCCTTGTAGCCAAGCAGTGTAAAGCAAACTAGGCAAAAGAGCGATGTTAAGACAAATACGTTATCAAGCCTTGCGCAAATTATCGTGGAAAGTACGGCTGTAAAGACAAAGACAAGTCCGCCCATGGTCGGCGTTTTGGCCTTTTTTTGGTGAGTTTGCGGGGCAAGCTCGTAGATAGGCTGGGCGGCGTTTTTTGCCTTTGCCCAAGCGATAAATTTGGGCATCAAATAAGTTGTGAGTGCAAAAGCGATGAAAAAAGCGATACCAGCACGAACGGTGATGTATTGAAAGATATTAAAATTTAAAATTTCATATATATAGTAAAACATGAGAGCCTTTATTTTTAAAAAAAGCAATTTTAGTATAATGGCCTTAAAAATTATCTAAAATTAAGGATAAATTTTCAAAATGAGTCAAAAAACTATTTTAATAATAACTGATGGTATTGGATTTAATAAAAGCGGTAAATTTAACGCATTTGAGGCGGCTAAAAAGCCAAATTACGAGAAATTTTTTAAAGAAATTCCAAACTCGCTCATAAAAACCTCTGGAAACGCTGTAGGACTACCTGAAGGGCAGATGGGAAACAGCGAAGTAGGGCACATGTGCATAGGAAGCGGGCGAGTTTTGTATCAAAATTTAGTCAAAATTTCACGCAGCTTCGCTGATGGCTCTATAGCAGAAAATGAAGTGCTAAAAACTCTTTTTAAAAAGTGCAAAAAGATCCACGTTATAGGGCTTTATAGCGACGGCGGCGTGCACTCTCACTTAGAGCATTTTGATGGTATGTGTGAGCTTGCTAGTAAAAATGGCTGCGAAGTTTTTGCTCACGCTATCACCGACGGACGCGACGTTAGCCCAAATAGCGGTATAAATTTCATGAAAAGCTTGGAGGCTAAATTTAAAGTAGCGACCGTTTGTGGGAGATTTTACGCGATGGATAGAGACAAGCGCTGGGAGCGCGTAAAAGAGGCCTATGATAGCCTAGTAAATGGGGCAAATTTAAGCAAGCTTACGCCAAGCGAGTATCTGCAAAAAAGCTACGATGAGGGCGTGACTGATGAGTTTGTAAAGCCAGCAAGCTTTAATGGTTTTAAGGGTATGAGTGAAGACGATGGTGTGATCTTTATAAATTTTAGAAATGATAGAGCAAGAGAAATTTGCGAGGCTCTTGGCGAAGAGAAATTTAGCGAGTTTGAGCGACCTTTTGCTATCAAAAATTTAATCACCATGACCGAATACGACGTAAATTTTAAATTTGAAGTGCTCTTTAAAAATGAAAAGATAAAAAACACTCTAAGCGAGGTCATAGCAGCGGCTGGACTAAGGCAGCTTCACACGGCTGAGACTGAAAAATATGCCCACGTAACATTTTTCTTTAACGGCGGCATAGAAGAGCTAGCGAGCAACGAAACAAGAGTACTTATCCCTAGTCCAAAGGTAAAGACCTATGACGAAAGGCCAGAGATGAGTGCAGCAGAGGTTTGCAAAGCCGTGCTAAAAGGTATGGATGATGAGCAAGACTTCATCGTGGTAAATTTCGCAAATGGCGATATGGTAGGGCACACTGGAAATTACGAGGCCGCTATAAAAGCAGTAGAGGCAGTAGATACGGCTCTTGGAGAAATTTACGCTAAAGCAAAAGAGAAAAACTACGCGATGATCATCACGAGCGATCACGGAAACTGCGAAGAGATGCGCGATAGCAGCGGTGAGCTACTGACAAACCACACGACTTATGATGTCTTTTGTTTTGTGATGGCTGATGGCGTAAAAAAAGTAAAAAATGGCGGTCTAAACAATATCGCCCCTAGTGTTTTAAAGATCATGGGGCTTGAAATTCCAGCTGAGATGGACGAGGCGTTAATATAAAATAATGGAGCTAGTCGAGTTTTTCGGAGCGGATAAAGTCATAACCTTTATGCTTCTTTTTGCACGCCTTAGTGGGCTTATTGTGTTTTTTCCATTTTTTTCTCACAATCAAATCCCGCTTAGCGTAAAAACTTTGCTAGTTTTTGCTCTTTGTATTGTGCTTTTTCCGCTCTCACACACCCATGAGCATGCTATAAATTTTTTGATCATGGAAATTTTAAGTGAGGCCATGCTCGGACTTTGTGCTGGACTTTTGCTAAATATCGTTTTTGCCATACTTCAAATGGCTGGCGAGCAGATCTCTATGATCATGGGTTTTTCGATGGCTTCAGTGCTTGATCCGCAAACTGGTACAAATTCGCCAGTGATCGCAAATATTCTAAATTTTATCGCTCTTCTTGCATTTTTGATGCTTGATGGGCACCATTTAATATTACAGTTTTATTCCACTTCACTTTCTGCTATACCGCTTGGAGATTTTTATCCAAGAAGTGGTGTGATGAGCTATGCTCTAAAGCTCTTTGGTAATCTTTTTATGTTTGGATTTGTTCTGGCTTTTCCTATTATCGCGCTTTCTATACTTTCAGATGCTATTTTTGGCATGCTTATGAAAACCATGCCACAATTTAACCTATTAGTCGTTGGTTATCCTATTAAGGTAAGTATCGGCTTTTCGGTTTTGATAGCTATTTTAGCCGGTATTGTAAAAATCATAACTGATATGATGGTACAGATTTTAAACGATATGCCAGCACTATTTTTTTAAGTAAATAGCAATGAAATTTATCATAGAATACAGCCTCAAGCTCTTCAAGGAGGGATCATGAAAGTTGCACTTGTAAACAAAAACCCCGCAGTTTCTCGCCTTATAACGTTAAGTTTAAATAAGCTAGGCATAGAATATAGCGAATTTGACGATGTTAATAGTGTTGGCGATCAATTTGATTATATTATCATCGATAGTGATATGGATAGCAGTGATGTTAATTTAAATCAAAAGATAATGTATCTAGCACCTAGAGGCGGTGAAAAGCCAGATTTTGCTGATGTTATGCTTGAAAAGCCCTTTTTACCAACAGAATTTATTAGTTTGTTTGAACAAAACAAAGATACTGACAATGATAAAGAACTTGAGCTTGGACTAGATGAGCCTACAAATTTTAATGACTTTGACGAAAGTAATAAAAACTTTGATGATTTAGAAAATTTTGAGCTTCCAGAAATTGATATGGGTCTTGAAAATTTAGCAAAAGAAGATGATAAGGCAGATAAATTTGATAACGAGGCTTTAGATGACGAGTTTTTAAAAGAGGAACTAAGTGAACTAGAGGCCGAGGATTTAAAGGATAAAGATATCAGTTTTGATGAAACAGACACTGAACTCATAGATGATGATATTATAAATGACATAGCTAGCAAATATATGGCTGATTCAGAAGATATAGACAAATCCTTAGAACAAAATAATGAGCCACCTATGACAAAAGAAGAGCATAGCGATGACTTTGATGAGCTTAGTTCGCTTGTAGATGAGATAGATGATATGGGTGAGAGCGACTTGGCGGATGAAGAGGCTAAAAACGAGCTTGATAAAATGGTCGAGCAAAATTCTCAAAATTTAGAAACTACCGAGCTTAATGAAGACTTTGTAGATGATATAAGCCAAAGTAAAAAAGAGCTCAGCGAGATCGAGTCTTTGGATAAAGAGCTAAACGAAGAAGCTAGTGAGGCTAGTGAAAATTTTGATGAGCTAGAGACTGATTTTGGTAATGATGAAAATTTTGAGCCTGAAAGCAGCGAGGCAAATTTAATAGATGAAGCTAGTCAAAATTTAGAGGAAGATATAGATAGAGAATCTACTAAAGAAGCAGAGGAGATTTCTTTAGACGAAGATATAGATCTTGAAAAAGAGCCAGCTAAAGAAGATTATGAAGAAATTTCTGAAGAAGTCCTTGCTCAAGAAGATCTAGGCATGGTAGATGAGGTATTTGAGGAAGAAAATTTTAAAGAAGAGACGTTGGGTAGCCCAAATTTTGATGTAGCGTCTATTGAAGAAATAGATGAAAATACGATGCAAGCAGCATTTGGATTAAATATTGCACCACAAACTAGCTCATGCGATGAAACAAAAATCGATGCTGACTATAAAGAAGAGCTAACCAAAAAGATCACAAAACATGTCCATGAGTCGTTAAATGAAAGCTCGCTAAGAGATGTGCTAAAAGATATGAACATAAAGATAAATATAAGTTTCGAGGAAAAGTAGTTGCAAGGACAAATTTTAGTAGTTTCTGGGCCTAGCGGAAGTGGGAAAAGTACGCTTTTGGGCCGTCTTTTAAAGGAAGAGAAGGATCTTTATTTTTCTATTTCAAGCACGACAAGGGCAAAAAGAGAAGGCGAAGTCGATGGAGTGGATTACTATTTTATAAAAGAAGATGAGTTTAAAAGCGGCATAGAAAAGGGCGAATTTTTAGAATGGGCGCAGGTACATAAAAACTATTATGGAACGAGCCTAAAGCCTGTTTTGGCAGCGCTTGAGGCTGGTAAGATAGTTATATTTGACATTGATGTGCAAGGCTTTCACATCGCACTTGAAAAATTTAAAAGCTACATCACTTCAGTCTTTATAACAACTGCGAATAAAAAAGAGCTCAAAAGGCGCTTGAAAAACCGCGGAACAGATAGCGACGAGACGATAGAAAATCGCCTAATGAACGCAGTTGGTGAGATGGAGCACATCTTAGAATATGATTATTTTTTGGTAAATGATGACATTGAAAAGAGTTATAAAGGCCTAAAATCAATTCTTAGAGCGATGAGGCTAAAAAGTACGAAAATAGACTTAAGGCGCGTTATTGATGAGTGGATAGATTGCTAGAAATTCAGGAATTTATGATAACATTTTGAAAAATTTATTGAGGAGAAAAAATGGGTTCTTTTAGTATTGGTCACTGGCTAGTTGTTTTAGCGATTATTGTTTTACTTTTTGGAGCAAAGAAGATCCCAGAACTTGCAAAAGGACTAGGCAAAGGCATAAAGACTTTTAAAGCTGAGATGGAAGATGCAACACCTGAAAAAAGTGAGAAAGTCGAACATAAAGAAGAGAGTGCTGCTAGTCAAAAAATAGAAGAAACAACTAAAAACGCATAGGTTTTAGAGTTGAAAAATAAAATAAAAGCTGAAATTTCAAAGGTTTTAGAGCGTGAATTTGTGCTTGAAAAGCCAAAGGATAAAAATTTAGCCCACTATGCAACGCCACTTTTTGGCCTTGCAAAGGAGCTAAGAAAGTCGCCGGCCATGATAGCTAGCGAGTTTGCTGATAAATTTAGTGATAGCAAGATAGTCGAAGCCAGTGCGGTAAATGGCTACTTAAATTTCAAGCTAAAAAGCGAGTTTTTAGATGAAATTTCAAAGCAAATTTTGTTAGATAGCGAAAATTTTGCAAAAGAAGATGCGAAAAAAGATAGCTATTTAATAGAATACATCAGTGCAAATCCAACTGGACCGCTTCACATCGGGCATGTTAGAGGCGCAGTTTACGGTGATACTTTGGCAAGACTTGGCAAAAGACTTGGCTATGCTATCTCAACAGAATACTATATAAACGATGCTGGTAATCAAATAGATCTGCTTGGTACTTCGATATCGCTTGCGGCAAAAGAGCAGCTTTTTAATGAAAGCATCGTCTATCCAGAGAAATACTACCGCGGAGATTATATTTTAGATATTGCTAGGCTTGCAAATGAGAAATTTGGCAAGGAAATTTTTTATGATGAGAGTAGAAATCTCGAGCTTGCCGAGTTTGGCAAGGATATCGTGCTTGAGATTATCAAAAAAGATTTAGCGGACGTTGGGATATTTATAGAGAGCTGGGCTAGCGAGAAAGCTCTTTATGATGGCCTAGAGCCAACTATAAACAAGCTAAAACGTTCAAATCAAATGTATGAAAAAGAGGGCGCTACTTATATCGCTTCGACCACACTTGGTGATGATAACGATAGGGTTGTGGTTAGAAATGACGGCAGACCAACATATCTAGCTGGCGACATCATCTATCATAACGCTAAATTTGAGAAAAATTTTGATCATTATATAAACATTTGGGGTGCTGACCACCACGGATATATCGCAAGGCTAAAGGCTGCGATAAATTTCCTTGGATACGATGAAAATAAGCTTGAAGTAATACTTATGCAGATGGTTAGTCTGCTAAAAGATGGTAAGCCGTACAAGATGAGCAAGCGCGCTGGTAATGCCGTGCTGATGAGCGATATCGTAAGTGAGATCGGTGCTGAGGCGCTTAGATTTATCTTTATAAGCAAGGCAAATACGAGTAGTTTGGAATTTGACGTAGATGAGCTTAAAAAAGAGGACAGCTCAAATCCTATCTTTTATATAAACTACGCTCACGCTAGGATAAATCAAGTTTTTGCAAAGGCTGGGAAAAATGTTCAAGATGTAATCAATGCTGACTTTGAATGCCTAGATGAAAATGCTAAGAATTTACTTTTTGAGGCGCTGATATTGCCAGAAATTTTAGAAGATGCTTTTATCTCAAGGCAACTTCAAAAGATCCCAGACTATCTAAAGTCGCTGGCTGCTAGCTTTCATAAATTTTATAACGAAAACCGTGTGGTTGGAAACGAAAACGAAGATAGCTTACTAAAAGTCTTTGCAGTTGTTGCTATCTCGATAAAAACAGCATTTAATATAATGGGAATCACAGCTAAAGATAGGATGTAAAATGCTTAGTTTTGAGGATTTTAAGAATATGGCTTTGGACAATTCATTAAATGATAATGAAAAGGTTGGCTTTCCTGATATATATAGAAAAGGAACTGAAGAAAATATATTTCCAGATATTTTAAAAAAGTTAAACATTAAACCAGACAATGAAAAAACTAAAATTATAATGGATATAGGGTGTGGTTGCTCCGGTCCTGTAAAATCACTTATAGAATATGCTAGACAAAATAATTTTACTTTATATTTAATTGACTCAAAAGAGATGTTGGATAATTTGCCAAATGAGCCATTTATTATTAAAATTACTCATGAATTTCCATGTGATTACGATTACGAAGGCTTATATTCAAAAGTGGACTATATTATTGTTTACTCTGTTTTGCATCATGTCGTATATCATGCTAACTATTTAAAATTTTTAGATACTTGCGTAGAGCTCTTAAAGAGTGGGGGGGGGAGACTATTGATTGGTGATATTCCTAATATAAGCAAAAAGAAACGTTTTTTATCATCAGAGGCTGGTCGCAACTTTCATATGAAGTGGTCATTATCTAAAACTTTTCCAAATGTTTGTTGGAATAAGCTAGAACCACTTTGTATAGATGATAGTGTAGTTTTTTCCATACTTCAAAGGTATCGTTCTATGGGTTGTGAGTCTTATTTACTTGAGCAACTTAGTGGTCTTCCTATTAATAATACAAGAGAAGACATTCTGATAGTGAAGCAATAATGGATATCTTAAGCCTAATAGGACGCACGAAAAATCTCTTTGAAGATGACATAAATGCACTTGATAAAGACCTAAAAGAGATAGTTTCAAGTTCAAGCTTTCTAGTTATCGGTGGGGCAGGATCTATAGGCTCTGCCGTGACAAAAGAGATCTTTATAAGAGACCCCAAAAAACTATACGTCGTTGATATCTCTGAAAACAACCTTGTTGAGCTAGTGCGTGACATAAGAAGTGAGTTTGGATATATAAATGGTGACTTTAAAACTTTTGCCATAGATGTTGCAAGCGCTGAGTTTGATGCACTTTTAGCGCAAAGTGGTGGATTTGACTACGTTTTAAATTTATCAGCGCTAAAGCACGTTAGAAGCGAAAAAGACCCATTTACACTCATGAGAATGCTTGAAACAAATATCTTTAACACCGATAAAACGCTGGCTCAAGCTTCGGATATGAAGTCAAAAAAATATTTCTGCGTTAGCACCGACAAGGCCGCAAACCCTGTAAATTTAATGGGAGCTAGCAAGCGCATCATGGAGATGTTTGCGTTTAGGCACTCTTTAAATATTGACGTCTCGATGGCCAGGTTTGCAAACGTGGCATTTAGTGACGGCTCACTTCTTTTTGGCTTTCAAAAACGCATAGAAAAGGCTCAGCCCATAGTCGCTCCAAACGACGTCAGACGCTACTTTTTAACACCAAAAGAGAGCGGCGAGCTCTGCCTTTTAAGCACCATTTTTGGCGAAAATAGAGATATATTTTTCCCAAAATTAGATGAAAATTTAGACCTCATAACATTTAGCGAGATAGCCAAGCGATACTTAGCAAATTTAGGCTATGAGCCATTTTTGTGTGAAAATGAGGAGGAGGCTAGAAAGCTAGCCAAAGTACTTCCAAAAGATGGCTTTTACCCTTGTCTTTTTGCGCCTAGCGACACGACTGGAGAGAAGGATTATGAGGAGTTTTTCGTTGATGGCGAGAGACTTGACATGCAAAGACTTCAAAATATCGGCATAGTTAAAAATGATGCAAATTTTGACAGCAAAAAGTTAGAAATTTTCAAAAACAATATCTTAAATTTAAAATCAAGCTTGACATGGAGCAAAGAGGACGTTTTGCGCGAAGTTTTCGAGCTCATACCAAATTTTATGCATAAAGAAACAGGAAAATATCTCGATGAAAAAATGTGATTTTGACGAGGTTTTGAAATTTATAAAAAGCACTTTTGGCAAGGACAAAGTCCCGCTTCACGAGCCTAAATTTATAGGCAATGAGAAAAAATATCTACTTGAGTGCATCGACTCTAGCTTTGTCTCAAGTGTCGGCAAATTTGTCGATGAGTTTGAGAGCAAGCTAGCTCAAATGGTCGGTGCTAAATTCGCAGTTGCCACGACAAATGGCACCTCTGCGCTTCACATCTGCCTAAAACTAGCTGGCGTAGAGCAAAATGACGAAGTGATCACCCAGCCAGTTACTTTTATAGCCACTTGTAACGCCATTAGCTACCTTTTTGCAAAGCCGGTTTTTGTGGATGTTGATCTTGATACACTTGGCATGTCGCCAGCGTCACTTAGTGCATTTTTAGAGAAAAACTGCGAGCCAAAAGAGGGAAAATGTGTAAATAAAACTAGCGGTAGGATAGTGCGAGCCTGCGTGCCTATGCACACTTTTGGACTGCCTTGCAAGATAGATGAGATAGCTGAAATTTGCAAGCGTTGGAACATCGCTTTAGTAGAAGACTGCGCCGAGAGCCTTGGTAGCTACTATAAAGGCACTCATACAGGGAATTTTGGCAAGCTTGCAGCGATGAGCTTTAATGGCAATAAGATAGTCACAAGCGGAGGTGGCGGAGCTATCATCACAAACGACGAGGAGATAGCAAAGCACGCTAAATTTATCACCACAACGGCCAAGGTGCCACATCCTTTTGAGTATCGTCACAGCGAGATCGGCTATAATTACCGCTTGCCAAATTTAAATGCAGCTCTGCTTGTGGCTCAGCTTGAAAATTTGGAGCTATTTTTAAAGAGCAAACGCGAGCTTGCGATGATCTATAAAGAGTATTTTTCTAAATTTGATGATGTGAAATTTATAGATGAGCCAGCGGATGCTAGGTCAAATTTTTGGCTAAATGCAGTGCTTTTTGAAAGCCGTGAAAAGCGAGATGAGTTTTTGAAATTTAGTAATGAAAATGGCGTTTTTACGCGCCCTATCTGGCAGCTTATGAATGAGCTTGATATGTTTAAAGACTGCCAAAGAGATGAGCTAAAAAATGCTAAATGTCTAAGTGATAGGGTAGTAAATATCCCAAGCAGCGCAAGAGTTTAGCCGTGCAAGATATAGTTTTAGTAGGTGGTGGCGGACACTGCAAAAGTGTGATAGATGTCATCGAGAGCGAAGCTAAATTTAATATAATTGGTATCATAGATACAGCAGAAAATATTGGTAAAAAGTTGCTTGGCTATGAGATTATAGGTAGCGATGATGATCTGGCTGAGGTTTTTAAATCATGCAAAAATGCTGTGGTGACGGTTGGGCAGATAAAAAGTAGTGAGCCTAGAAAAAGACTGTTTGCACTGCTAAAAGAAATAGGTTTCATACTTCCAACCATCATCTCACCACTTGCGTATATCTCAAAGCATGCATGTGTAGCTGAGGGAAGCGTGGTGATGCATCATGCCTTGATCAACGCTGGTGCAAGTGTCGGCAAAAACTGCATCATAAATACAAAGGCGCTTGTGGAGCATGATGCAACTATCGGCGATCATTGCCATATCTCAACAGCAAGTGTGGTAAATGGCGGCGTTGTTGTGCAAGATGGGGCATTCTTTGGCAGCAATGCAATCAGCAAAGAGTATATCGTGATAGGCGAAAATTCTATCATAGGTGGCGGAACTAGCGTGATGAGAAACTTGGAGAAAAACGCTTTTGTAAAGGCGTAAAACTAGCATTTTAAAGGAAATTTGATGTCAAATAGGGTTTTTATCATAGCTGAGGCTGGGGTTAATCACAATGGCGATATAAATTTAGCTAAAAAACTGATCGACGTGGCAGCCAAAGCTGGCGCTGATGCAGTGAAATTTCAAACCTTTAAGGCTCAAAATCTTGTTTCAAAAAACGCGCAAAAGGCTAGCTATCAAAAAGAAACTACCGATAAAAATGAAAGCCAGTTTGAGATGATAAAAAAGCTTGAACTAGATGAGAACACGCATAAAGAGCTCATAGCCTATTGCAAACAAAAAGATATCACTTTCCTCTCAACTCCTTTTGATAGTGACAGCATAAAGCTTCTTAATGAGCTAGGGCTTAGCACATTTAAGATCCCAAGTGGCGAGATAACAAATTTACCTTATCTTAGGCAGATAGGTGGGCTTAATAAAAAGATCATTCTCTCGACTGGCATGGCAAATTTAGGCGAGGTGGAGGCTGCGATAGAAGCGCTTGTAAAAAGCGGTACGAAACGTGAAAACATAAGCCTTCTTCATGCAAATACGCAGTATCCAACACCAATGGAGGATGTAAATTTAAAGGCGATGATAACTCTTAAAAATGCCTTTGTGCTTGAGGTCGGATATAGTGATCATACGCTTGGCATCGAGGTTGATATCGCAGCGGTTGCCATGGGCGCAAAGATCATAGAAAAGCACTTTACGCTTGATAAGAGTCTTCCTGGACCTGATCACAAGGCTAGCCTTGAGCCAGACGAGCTAACGGCTATGGTTAGGGCTATTAGAAATATCGAGCTAGCGCTTGGAGACGGACTAAAGCATTTTAGCAAAAGCGAGAGCGAAAATATCAAAATAGCTAGAAAGTCGATCGTGGCAAAACGAGATATAAAAAAAGGTGAAATTTTTAGCGAGCAAAATATCTGCGTAAAACGCCCAGGAGACGGCATAAATCCTATGAGGTGGGATGAGGTAATCGGGCAAATTTCACAAAAAGACTATAAACAAGATGAGTTGATATGAGTTTTAATAAATTACCAATTGAAGAAATAAAAATCGGAATGAGTGCTACCTATGCACAAACTATAACTGATGCAGACGTTAAATTTTTTGCAGGCCTTTCTGGTGATAGGAATCCTGTTCATATGGACGAAGATTATGCAAAAAAATCTAGATTTAAAAAAAGAATAGCACATGGTATGATAAGCGCTTCTTTTTTCTCTGCACTATTTGGTACCAAAATCCCAGGAGAGGGTTGCGTGTATACCAGACAGTCATTGAATTTTAAAAGACCTATATATATAAATGACACAGTTGAAGCCGTAGTTACTGTAAGTAGTATTGATTTAGAAAAAAGAAGAGTTGTTTTTGAGACCATTTGTAAAGTTGATGGCAAGATTGCGATTGATGGGGAAGCAGAGCTTTATATCCCAGTTGAATTTAGTAAGATTCTTATTAATGATAAAAATGAATTATTGAAATATAAAGAACAGATTTTAGAGTTATTTTTACACTCTTTTGGTCATGAGATAGACGAAAATCTTTGGAATTGGGCTTATATGGATAATCCAAATGGTAATCCAATAGTTTCTCTTTATTTTGACAATAGTAAACTTGTTGGGCATTATGCTGTGATACCTATCAAATTTACGTATAATCAAAAAAAAATAGATGCGGTTCTTTCTATGACAACAATGGTTGATGCTAGCTATAGAAAATATGGCATTTTTGTGGAACAGGCAAATGATGTTTACGATAAAGCAACCAAACTAGGCTATAAATTTGTATATGGTTTTCCAAATAAAAAGTCGGCTCCTGGCTTTAAAAAAAGGCTAGAATGGATAATTGATGATGGCTTGTGTGTGTCTAGTTTATCTTATGATGATTTACAACAAATAAAAACAAAAGAGCACTCAAACTTAATATCATTTGACATTGAAGATGAGGATAATTTGCATTGGCGATTAAATAAGCCAGGTTGTAGCTATTTTAGAAATAATTGCAGCATATTAAAAAAATTTGATGATAAAGTTGATATCGTTTTTAGCGGTACAAACTTTTCAACACTAGATCGTAATGGGAGATATAACTTATTGTTGCCTAGTGGTTTGACTATTGGGAATAAAGAGTTTGATTATATTTTTGGATATAAGTTATTTGATTATTCTTTAAATAGTGTTGATTTTAAAAAAGATTTAATTATGTCGGATATATTCTGATGAAAAAAATATTAGCTTTTAGTTCAATCCGCTCTGATTATGACTTAATGTCAAATTTATATAAGCTACTTAATAATGACGAAGAAATTGATTTTAGAATCATAGTTAGTGGTGCCCATCTATCTCATAGTTTCGGCTATAGTGTAGAGCAAATTAGGAAAGATGAGCTTAATATATTGCTGGAAATAGAAACTCTATTAAGTTCAGATACTCCACTTTCAAGAGTGAAAAGTGCTAGTTTGCTACTTCAAAACAGTTTAGAAACGATTGCAAAATTTAATCCAAATCTAATTATATTTGCTGGAGACAGAGAAGACACTTTGATCTATGCAATGATAGGAGGATATTTAGGAATTCCTACTATACATGTATTTGCTGGAGACCATGTCAAAGATGGCTATATAGATAATCCTGTTCGTCATGCAGCCTCTAAGCTGGCCACTGTACATTTTGTAACAATAGAAGAGCATAGGGCTAGATTAATTCGCATGGGTGAAGATCCCAAAAGAATTTTTGTAATAGGAAATCCTTCTTTAGATAAATTTATATCTTTTGAGCCACTCACTAAAGCCAATATAAAACAATACTTTAATATAAAAAATAATTTTGATGATTTTGCTTTGATGATTTTTCACCCTGTGACAAAAGAACTAGATAATGTCGATGAATATTTTGAAAATATTCTAAAAAATTTAGAAAATAGAAAA
>NZ_CABPVR010000013.1:17497-28381 GCF_902460875.1 Campylobacter concisus
AATGGAAGCATCATGCAAATTTATTAGACGCTCTTGAAGGCAAAATTGAAAAATTCATTCATGCAAATATCATCCTTTTTCATATTTTTTAGTCTTAGACTTACGTTGGTATCTTGCCAAAGTATCGGCAGCAATGCAAACATCACCTTATCAAGGCTAAAATTTCTTACATCCTCAGGCCAGCCATCCTAGTGACAAAGCTTGTAAAATTTAGATATATCGCCGCAAAGCACCCAGTAAAAACTACGAGTAGCCAAGCTGTGCATCTTCCCATTTGCCGCTATCTAGCGAACAGTAAAAGATATTGCCGGCTTTGCCACCAAAGGCACCGCCGTTTATCACGAAAAATTTATACAAAACATCGTTTGTCACGGACAAATAGCTAGACATCTGTCTACCTCGCTAAAGCTTTTGCCAAGGTTAAAGCTGTAAATTTTGCACTTCATCTGCTCGCATCCTGAACCAAGCAGGCGCAACCAACCGCCATCTACCACGATACCACCACACCCATAAACAAGCGCACCCATCGGCGATCGAGTGGCTACTTGAAGCCCAAAAAAATCGCTCTTTGCGCCCTGCCCTCATCGCGAGGCAAAATTTCATAATCGTTTTTGTCCTCTTTTAGCCACTCTTTTATCAGTGCCCAGCCTGGCCTATTGCGTCTATAAGCTCATCTAAAGCTCATATTGTCTGCCCTTGCGGTAAATTTAGTGAAATTTTAAAGAAGAGTTTGGCGAGCCGCCCCGCCAAATTTGTATCAGTAGATTATTTTGCGTCCCAAGCTAGGATCGTGTTGCCCTCGGCGTCGGTAGCCACGTCACCCATGCCCATGATGTTATAGCCGCAGTCTACGTAGTGAACTTCGCCTGTTACGCCACTAGCTAGGTCGCTAAGCAGATACATAGCGCTGTTGCCGACATCTTCAGTTGTGACGTTGCGTTTTAGCGGGCTATTTACTTCGTTGTAACGAAGTATCATCCTAAAGTCGCCTATTCCGCTTGCGGCAAGCGTTTTAATTGGGCCTGCGCTGATCGCATTTACACGGATATTTTTAGCACCAAGGTCGTGTGCTAGGTAGCGAACTGAGCTTTCAAGTGCCGCTTTGGCAACGCCCATGACGTTGTAGTGTGGCACAAATTTTGGTCCACCAAGGTATGTAAGAGTAAGCACTGAGCCACCCTCTTTTAGCACCGGTAGGACCGCACGAGTAAGGCTTAGTAGCGAGTACACACTAGTTCCCATCGCTATATCAAATGCCTCTTTTGTCGTGTTTACAAACTCGCCTTCTAGCGCTTCTTTTGGTGCATAAGCCACTGCATGCACGATAAAATCGATCTCGCCAAGATCTTTTTTGATTTGACCCGCAAGCCCATCTAAATGTGCCTGATTATTCACATCAAGTTCGTAAACAAATTTGCTACCAAACTCCTCTGCGATTGGCTCTACACGTTTTTTTAGCGCATCGTTTAGGTAGGTAAACGCCATCTGCGCACCCTGGGCGTGACAAGCTTCGGCGATGCCGTAAGCGATGGATTTAGCGTTAGCGACGCCGACGATGAGGCCTTTTTTACCTTTTAAAATCATTATTTCTCCTTTAAAATTTGCTTGGCTTTTGAGTGCTTTTTAGCAAAATCGCCAAAAATCATCTCAAAAATCCTTCGCAATTTGACTTAAAAATTTTGCAATTCAAATTTAACAAAACGTCAAATTCTAAACATAAATCGATAAGCGGAAATATCGCTAGGCGGATTTAAATGTTTCGCAGTAAATTTCGTCCCGAGACTAGGCAAGTAGCCTGTCGCAGACTTAAAATTTCCAACTCATTAAAAGACGCTCACGAGACGACGCGTATAAGCTCCAAAAACTTCGTTGCGTCCCAGCTCGCCGTACCTACTAACACTCCGTCGCAGTTTGCTATCCCAGCAATCCCGCCGATATTTGCGGCATTTACGCTACCTCCGTAAAGCAGCGGCGTGCTCGTCTGCTCGCGGATGAAATTTAAAATCTCCTCTATCTGCTCTGCGCTCGCGCTCTTGCCCGTGCCTATCGCCCAAATTGGCTCGTAGGCGATCAACAGCTGCTCGTAACCAAGGTCGATATTTTTTAGCTGATTCGCTAGAAACTCCTTTGTGTGACCTGCTTCG
The DNA here is from genome assembly GCF_902460875.1 of Campylobacter concisus. Taxonomy (GTDB): domain Bacteria; phylum Campylobacterota; class Campylobacteria; order Campylobacterales; family Campylobacteraceae; genus Campylobacter_A; species Campylobacter_A concisus_AA. The sequence continues at coordinate 19,642 of NZ_CABPVR010000013.1, forward strand.
TTTACGCTCAAATTTTCGCCGATGCAGTAGACAATCTGCCAGCCCGCCTTTACTGCGAAATCAAATTTAGCTCGCAAAAGCTCCTCGCTCTCGCCAAGCTCGCGCCGTTCGGAGTGCCCGATCAGCACACTTTTTACGCCAAACTCGTCCAGCATCGCCTTGCCGATCTCGCCGGTGTGAGCGCCACTTTCGCAAGGGTAGAAATTTTGCGCGCCGAGTTTAAATTTATGAGCCGTAAGATCAAGCGCGCTAAACGGAGGAAATACCGTCACGTCGTCATTTGCGCTTAAATTTGCGTCTAAAATTTCAGCGTATTTAGCAAAGCTCGCTCTCGTGTGATTGCATTTTAAATTTGCTAAAAACCTCACTCCACAGCCTTTCTAAGCGGTTTTATGCCTGGCAGCTCCTTGCCCTCGATAAGCTCCAAGCTCGCGCCGCCTCCGGTCGAGATAAAGGTCATCTCGTCGGCATCTCCCGCGCGCTCGACGACGTCGGCCGTATCGCCGCCGCCAACGACCGTAGTCGCGTGTGTGTCGATGATAGCGTGGCTCATTTTGATACTGCCTTTGCTAAATTTATCCATCTCAAAAACGCCCATCGGCCCGTTCCACCAGATGGTTTGCGCGTCGGCGATGACCTCTTTAAAGAGCCTAATCGACGCCGGTCCGATATCTAACCCCATCCAGCCGCTAGGTATTTCTTGCGCTGGGACGAATTTCACCGCACTTTCGGCAGAAAACGTCTGAGCCGCAACAACGTCTACTGGCAGGTAAATCTTAACGCCAAGCTCCCTGCCCTTGCGCAAAATTTCGCGCGCATCCTCGATGAGGTCTTCTTCAAGAAGCGAATTTCCGATATTTTCGCCGAGAGATTTTAGAAACGTAAATGCCATGCCACCGCCAATTATGAGCTTATCTACGCGTGGCAGAAGGTTATGCAAGGCTTGCAGTTTGCCGCTTACCTTGCTGCCGCCCACGACCGCCACGAATGGACGCGCAGGGTGTTTGATGAGATTTTGAGCGAAATTTATCTCTTTTTGTAGCAAAAATCCCGCCGCCTTGTGCTTCTCGTCGTAAAATTTAGTGATCGCCTCGACCGATGCGTGAGCCCTGTGGCAGACGCCAAATGCGTCGTTTATGTAAAATTCGCCAAATTCTGAAAGCTCTTTTGCCAAAGCTTCGTCGTTTTTGGTTTCGCCCTTTTCAAAGCGCAAATTTTCAAGAAGTAAAATTTCGCCCGGTTTTAGTGTGGCGACTTTGGCTTTGGCGTCCGCGCCGACGACGTCCTCAGCAAATATCACGTCTCTATCAAGCAGCCTTGAAAGCCTCTTTGCCACGCCTCGCAGCGAAAATTTCTCCTCAAAGCCGTTTTTAGGTCGCCCCAAGTGACTAGCTAAAACCACGCTGCAGCCGTTATCCAGACAGTAGCGGATAGTAGGGATCGCCGAGCGGATACGGCGGTCGTCGGTGATGTTTAAAAACTCGTCCATCGGCACGTTAAAATCGCACCTGACAAATACCTTCGCGCCGCCGAGCTCAAGGTCGTTGATCGATAAAATTTCACTCATTTTTAGCCCTTTAAATTTATTTCGTAGCCACGATCTTAGCTAGATCCACAAGCCTTGTCGAGTAGCCCCACTCGTTGTCGTACCATGCAAAGACCTTCACCATATCGTCTGCGATTACCTGCGTAGTGTCGCTCGCTACGATGCTGCTGTATGCGCTCGTGCAAAAGTCGCTGCTAACCCTATAATCGTCATCGACGAATAAAATTCCCCTTAAATTTGACTCAGCAGCCGCCCTAAACGCCTCGTTTATCTCCTCTTTGCTAGCAGGTCTTTTTAAAACCGCCGTTAGATCGACCATCGAGACGTTAGCGACCGGTACGCGCACGCTTTGTCCGTGCATCTTGCCGTTTAGCTCGGGAAGTACTTTTGCGATCGCTTTTGCCGCTCCGGTGGTCGTAGGCCCGATATTTAGGGCTGCAGCGCGCGAGCGGCGGAAGTCTTTGGCCTTTACGTCTACTAGGCTCTGTCCGTTCGTATATGCGTGGATCGTGGTCATGAGCCCCTTTACGATGCCGAATTTATCGTTTAGCACCTTTGCCACTGGAGCTAGGCCGTTTGTGGTGCAGCTTGCGTTTGAGACGATCGCTTCGCCTGCGTATTTATCATCGTTTACGCCGACTACAAACGTCGCCGTGTCGTCTTTTGCCGGAGCGCTCATGACGACTTTTTTGATGCCGCGAGCTAGATAGGGCTCACATTTTTCAGTGGTTAAAAACTTGCCCGTACACTCCAAAACCACGTCTGCGCCGTAGTCTGCGTAGCTAAGCTCGTTTAGATCTCTTGTTGAAAAAACTCTTATCTTTTTGCCGTTTACTTCTATAAAATCGTCGCTTATCACCTTAACGTCTTGCTTAAATTCGCCGTGCACGCTGTCGTATTTGAGCAGATAGCGCGTCATGTCGCGCGTCGCCGTGTCGTTGATAGCGACAAGCTCAACGTCGTCTCGCTCTAAAATAATACGAGCAGCGCACCTGCCGATACGCCCGAAGCCGTTTATTGCTACTTTAACTGACATCTTAGCTCCTTTTGATATAATTACGCCTAATTCTACAAAAAAGAATTTTAAAACAAATATAAACAAGGCACTTTAATAGATGAAGTTAGCACTTTTTGGCGGGAGCTTTGATCCGGTTCATTTAGGACACGATAGCATTGTGAAAATGGCACTAAGTGGCCTAGATATCGACAAGCTCATCATCATGCCAACTTTTATAAGTCCCTTTAAGAGCGAATTTTCAGCTCCGCCAGAGCTTCGCCTAAAGTGGATAAGAGAAATTTGGGGCGGCCTAGAGAAGGTCGAGATCTCAGACTATGAGATAAATTTAGCTCGCCCAGTGCCTACCATAGAGACGGTTAAGTATTTGTATGAGAAATTTAAGATAGAGAAATTTTATCTCATAATAGGCGCTGACCACCTAGCTACGCTTGATAAGTGGCACGGCTATGAGGAGTTAAAAAATTTAGTGCAGTTTGTGATCGCTAAGCGCAATCACATAGAAATTCCGCAAAATTTACAAAAAATGGACGTGCACGTGGATGTTAGCTCGTCGCAGATCAGGCATCAAAAGGGGCTTGATGAGCTGCCTAGCGAGATAAAAGATGAGATTATAAATTTTTACCAAGGATTAAAGATGCAGGAAAGATCGATGCAAGAGCGCACCGAAAGTATAGTTAAGGTTTTAGACGCAAAAAAGGCTGAAGAGATACAAGTGTTTGATATGAGCGGGGATGATTATTTTGTAAAGGCCGTATTTATCGCTACTACGCTTGGCGAGAGGCACGCTTACTCGCTGGCTGAAGATCTAAAAGAGGAGCTTAAGCCTCTTGGGGAGAAATTTATAGGTACGGAGAGCTCGCCTGACTGGATCGTGATGGACCTTGGCGACATTTTGATACATCTTTTAAGCCCAGCCTACAGGGCAAAATACAACATCGAAGAGTTTTTGCAAAAACTAAAAACTAGCAAAGAGTCTTAACAAAGACAAGCGATGAGCAAATAAGCCATAAAAATATAAAAAATGCTAGCAAAAATGGCTTTTTGCCCGTCGCTTTAAAAATGCTTCTATCTATCCCAAACCCCAAAGCACACATCGCGACGCAAAGGCAGATACTAGCGGCTAGCTTTAAAATTTGCACCAAATTTTCAGGGAAAAATGGCAAAGATCTAACGCATATCGCCACTAAGAAAAATAGCGCAAACCATGGTATGCTCTTTAGCTTCGAGCCAACACTATTTTGGCTTAAATTTAAGAAATTTAACAAAAACAAAAATGGTACTAGCATGATGACGCGAAGCATTTTTATGATGACGGCGGTGCTGCTTGCTGTGCTATCAAATGCCGCCGAGGCTGCAACTACGTGGGCTACTTCGTGAAGTGAGCCACCGATAAAAAAGCCAGTTTGGTGTGGCGTGAGAGCTAGAAATTTAGCGATAAATGGATAGATAAACATGCCAATAGTCCCAAAGAGCACCACCGTGCAAATGGCGATAGCAAGCTTATTTGCGTCTGCTTTTATCTCATTTTGAGTAGCCATAACAGCAGCTGCGCCGCATATACTTGCCCCTGAGCCAATGAGCACGGCGCTATCTTTGCTAAGTCCCAAGGCTTTAGCGGCAAAAAGTGCAAAGCAAAAGGTCGCAAATACCATAAACGCTGCATATATCACACCAATGGTGCCGACACTTGCAATCTCGCCAAGGCTTATGTTAAAGCCAAAAAGTATGATGCCTAGCCTTAAAATTTGCTTCCCAGCGATTGCTACGACGCCACTACTTTTTAAAATTTGAGTTTGTTTGGTGAAAAGATTTGCAAAAATGGCACCTAAAATGATAGAGATGATGAGCGGGCTGGTGTGAAATTTAGCCAAGACAGTGTTTGAGAGTGCAAAAGAAATAGCACAAATCAGCGCTAAAACAAGCACAGCGAGAAATTTATGAGACATATTTTAACCTTAACTCTTTTTTTAAAAATGCAATTAGCACGTTTGGGTATAATTAGACGAATTTTATAATGCAAATTTAAAATAAAGATAAAGGGATAGGCCTATGATCATCCTTGGCGAAAAATATACTTTCACCAAACTCGAGCTAGAGAAGCTTGGGAAGAAATTTGGCCAGGTGAATTTTTTATCCCCTGAAAATAGCGACGCTAAAGCTTTGCGAAGTGCGCTAGAAAATCTCATAAAATCAGGCAATCAGAGGCTAATAGTGCTAAACACCCAAAAGCCCGTTGATAACAAATTGGTGAGATTTCTCACGCTTTTACAGTTTAAGACGAAGTATAAAAAGATAAAATTTCTAAACGTAGAGAATTTTTTAGAAATTTATCTGCACAAATGTTATATCCCAGAAAATGGCGAAAATCTTAATTTTTTAGATGAGATAAGGCCTTATAGTGCCTTTGATTACGCACTGAAGCGAATGATCGATTATGCTGGCTGCTTAATACTTTTCATCTTGCTTTTTGGCCTAAAATTTTATGTAAAAAGAAAGATAGATGAGCAATCGCCTGGAAGTCTTTACTTTTTACAAAGTAGAGTTGGGCTGGACAATAGAGAATTTGAGTGCATAAAATTTCGTTCGATGATGGAAGATGCCGAGAAAGATGGAGCAAAATTTGCTAGTGAAAATGATGAGAGAGTGTTTGAGTTTGGCGAATTTATGCGTAAAACTCGCATCGACGAGGTGCCGCAGTGCCTAAATGTGCTTCGCGGGCAGATGCATCTAATAGGTCCAAGACCAGAGCGAAGGTACTGGATAAATTTCTTTGAAAAAGAGATCCCTTACTACAACGAACGTCATATCGTTCGCCCAGGGATAACTGGCTGGGCGCAGGTAAACTACCCTTATGGCTCAAATACAAACGACGCCAAACAAAAACTCATGTATGATCTTTATTACATCAAACACTGGTCACTTTGGCTGGATATAAAGATCATAGTAAAAACCATTGCAATTGTATTTGAGAAAAGGGGAGTTTAGCCTATTTATTTTTTGTATTTAGTTACCCCATTGTAGGCGTAAAATACAAAATAATATAAGCTTTTTAAAAAGCTTAGCTTCTCTATATCTCTATAAATTTTCCACTGGTATTTGGCTGCTTTTACCTTGTTTGAAGATACTGAATTTTTACGAATTCTATAGGTAGCCAGTGGCTCCGAAATACCCTTAGTCTCGCCAATAAGCTTTAATATTTTCAACCATAACCCATAATCTTGTCTTTTCAAGATCAGTGGCATATATTGTTTACCTATTTTTTTTGTGTCATATATTGCAGTTAAGCATCCCACACTGCATGTTTTTAACATATCAAAATATGAAATTTTATCTTTTGTGATAAAAACACCTAAGTGTTCATTATCCTCTCCAACAAGCCTATACGAACTATATGTAAAAGCCAGATCATTATCATGCATAAAATTTATTTGAGTTTCAAGTTTGTTTGGCAGCCACACATCATCAGAGTCTAAAAAAGCTATATATCTACCACTTGCAGCTTCTATAGCCGTATTTCTAGCCACAGCTGGACCGCTATTTTTTTGTAATTTTATTAATTTTATACGGCCATCGCTATCAACATACTTTGTTATTATCTTATTTGAATCATCTGGCGAACAATCATCTACAATTATTAGCTCCCAGTTAGAATATGTTTGCGCCAGAACGGACTCTATTGACTCTATAATAAATTTTTCAGAGTCATATGACGGCATAATAATAGTAACGCTCATTGCGCACCCTTGTCGTCAAATGCATTTTTGTATCCATTACCAAAGACATTACCAGAATAAAAAGATCTGACTTGTTCTCCGCTGACACTATCACTGAAAAAACTATAGTTGTATTTATGATAAACATCTTTGTCATACCCCATCAAGTCCAATATAGATGGAAAAATCATAAAATGGCTATATATATTTTTATCAAATTTATATTTACTAGTGATGTCTTTTGCAAAAAGCAATATAGGAACAGTTGCCGTTGTCTTTGGCGGATTTAGCTCCATTCCATAGTGCATAGTAGTGCCGCTCTCTGCTATATTGATCCCATGATCAGAAGTATAAATAATAATCGTATCATCCAAAGATATATTGCTTAATAATTCTTTAAAGAACCCATCCATACTCCATCTTAGGCTATTTACATATGTGTTTATAGCTCTATCCCTATTGCTAAATTCAACCGACTCCATGTTTTCAAGGACGGGTGAAAAGGTGGCTGAATTTTCTGGATAGTTCATCTTCCATGGAACATGAGAGCCATATTTCACGATATAAATAAAATTATGGTCATTTGATGATAGTATTGTCTTTATTTTTGGTATCAACTTTCTATCCAAATAATAAAATGGTTTTCTATCTTTAATAGTAAAATACTCATCTATGTATTCTAGATCGTAGCTAGACATAAAATTTTGTAGTTGCTGATACTCCACCTGACTATCTAGATAGTATGTGTGGAAATTTGCATTTTTTGCATATTGAAATATATTAGGGATTGCCAATGTAGCAAATTTATTATCTGGCAAATCTCGCATCTGGACACCATTTCTTATTATGTATTGAGATGGCGCAGAGTTATTGCCACCAGAAGAAGCTATGCCCAAACTAACGACATTATCATATGTATCAAGAAAAGGAGTGGTCTGCATGTTAAATCCATTGATAGATAGATAATCTCCCCTTACACTTTCATCAACAATTAAAATAATATTCTTATATTTTGCAGCACCGTCTGGACGGATAGTTAAAGCATCCCTTGCTTTAAATTTGATATCAAAATAGCCATTATGTTTAGCTGCGTATATATACATAGGTATTTTTGTAAAAAATGGATACTCATATGCTGCATACGCTGACTTATTAAAGACCATATATGACCCAACCAATGAAAGTGGCAGCATAATAATTGGAATGTAGAAAAATTTAATATCTATAAATTTTCGTATAATTTTTATTGTAAACAAGACAGTTACAGATATTAGCAGTGAAATTATTATTGCCCCAGAATAAGCCCAAAAAGCACCTAATATATGAGATGTTTCATGATAGGCAAGTACTATCTGGTGCATAGAAATTCCAGTACCATTCTTATCAATAAGATAATATACGATATCCACATTAAGTAAAATAAATAATGCAAATATCAAAATTTTAAATATCACACCATTTTTCATAAATAAGATAAATATAAGATTAGCAAATACAAACAAGTAAGATGCAACATATATTGATACTTTTAGCAACCCCTTAGGTCCATGCGGTTGATACAGCACATCCATAATATTAAAAAAAGCAAAATTACTCAATGAATTTATGCCAACAAAAACAACAAGCGAACATAAAAATAATAACAAATATTTACTCAATAATTTTTTTGTAATCATGGACCAAATCCTCTATACTATTTAAAGTTTTATGCTTTACATTTTTACTGTTTTTAGCATCCAGGATCGCTTGAGACAATCCAACTATATCACACTTTCTAACGATTTTACCATACTCATCATTACCTATCAACTCTTTTGATCCGGCCTTAAAATCAAAAGATATGATTTTAAGATTATCAAAGACCATAGCTTCAGCTAGCGCATTTGGATATCCTTCGTATAGTGATGTAAAAGCAAAAATATTGGCTCTTGATAGATATTTATATGGATTTTTCCTATATCCCAATAAAAAAACAAAACCACATAACCCCAGCTCAGAAATCAGCCTCTCCAAATACTCACGCAAGGCCCCTTCTCCAATTATCAAAAGACAGTAGTTTGATCTACTTGGTAACATTGCAAATGCCCTAATAAGATACTCTTGTCCTTTTTGTTTATCCAGTCTACCAACATTAACAATAACCTCCTTTTCAGCAAAAAGAGGAAGCAACTCTACTTCTATCTCCTCTTTTCCAAGCCTAGTAATAATTTTAGCATCATAAGCATTTTCTATAACTGTAATTTTATCTCTATCACAATTATAAAATTGAACAAGCCCTTCTTTAATATCTACAGAATTGCAAGTAATGGCATCAGCCTTATTATAAAGTACTTTTATGGCGTTATTAAAGAAATTTTTTTTAAAATCATGCTCAAAAAAATCTTTTGTATATATTCTTTCACTTATGATGCTTTTAAATTTTTTAAATAGCAACTTAGACAAACAATTTATTATGTTTGAGCG
>NZ_CABPVR010000013.1:30465-46032 GCF_902460875.1 Campylobacter concisus
ATAAATTTTAGTTTTTAAAATTTAAGAAATTTGCACAAGTTCTTTGTTCTCAAGCTTGTATGAGTTGTCGCATTTAGCTGCTAGTTCGTTGTCATGAGTGACTAGAACAAGGGCAGCGTTATTTTCATTTATATAGTCAAATAAAACTTGCATCACTTCATTCGCTGTTTGCTTGTCAAGGTTACCCGTTGGCTCGTCTGCAAAGATGATCTTTGGCTTTTTAGTAAGCACTCTAGCAATGCTGACGCGCTGCTGCTGGCCGCCACTTAGCTCGCCAACTTTTTGATTTATCACACTTGAAATTTTAAGCGCTTCAAGATCATTTTTTTCTATCTTTTCACCAGATAAAATACTAGCAAGCTCAATATTTTCATAAGCACTAAATCCTTTAAAAAGATAGTGCGACTGGAAAATAATGCCGAAATGAAGCCTTCTAATGGCCAAAAGCTCGTTTTGAGAAAGCTCATAGATCGATCTATCTTGATAGATGACCTCACCAAAATTTGGTTTTAAAAGTGTTGAAAGTATGTGTAAAAGCGTTGATTTGCCACAACCGCTAACGCCAGTTATCGCGATGCTTTGTTTTTGATTGAGGGTTAAATTTATATTGTTAAAGAGCGTATAATCATACGCAAAGCCTAGATTAGACGCTCTTAAAATTTCCATTAGCCTATTTGAGCAGCAACTTCTGCAGCAAAGTCATCTACTTTTTTCTCTAAGCCTTCGCCAAGCTCGAAACGAACGTATTTTACGATCTCGATCTTGCCGCCAAGCTCTTTGCTCTTCTCTTCGATAACTTGTTCGATAGTCTTTTTATCGTCCATTACATAAAACTGGCCTAAAAGTGTAAGGCGTTGGTCAAGCACTGTGTTATCAGCGTAAAATCTCTCGATCTTGCCAGGGATGATCTTGTCCCAAATTTTCTCAGGTTTGCCCTCAGCTTTTAGCTCTTCTTCGATCGCTTTTGTAGCTTTTGCAAGCTCTGCCTCACCTATCTGGCAGCGGCTAGCATACTCAGGGATGTGGTGAAGTGGCTTACCTAGGCGTTTTAGCTCTTCATTTTCTTTTTCAAGTTCAGCGCGAAGTGCGATAAATTCTTTCTCAACAAACTCTTTATCAAGGTCTTTGTAGCTTATAACGCTTGGCTTCATAGCAGCTGCGTGCATACATAAATTTCTTATAAATTCAGCTGCTTTGTTTGCAACTTCAGCACTTTCGCAAGCTGCACCGATAAGTACGCCAACGCGGCCATTTGAGTGAACATAGCCATTTACCACGCCCTTATCATCAGCGCTAATAGTCTCAAAGCGACGAACTACAAGGTTTTCACCGATAGTTGCGATCTGAGTTTTGAAGTAATCTTCAAAATTAACACCATTTAAAGTGCTTGCGTTTAGCTCTTCAACTGTTGTTATGCCACTTGATTGGATATGAGCTGTTGCATCTTTTGCAAGTGCTTGAAACTGTGGATTTCTAGCAACGAAGTCAGTTTCAGAGTTGATCTCGCTAATAGTTGCTTTTTTGCATTTTGAGCAAACTTCAACACTTACTAAGCCCTCGCTTGCAAGGCGGTCAGCCTTTTTAGCAGCTTGACCAAGACCCTTTTCACGAAGTATATCAACAGCTTTTTCCATATCGCCATTTGCTTCGCCAAGTGCCTTTTTGCAGTCCATCATGCCAGCTCCGGTTGATTCGCGGAGCTCTTTTACCATTTGTGCAGTTATTTCCATTATTCTTCGTCCTCGCCAAAGTCTTCTTCGCTCATAGCTTCAGCTACAACCGCGTCTTTCTCGTCTTGGCTTACTTCTTCGCCAGCAGCTTGCTCGCCACCATCTTGCTCAAGAAGTGATTTGCCTTCGTTGATAGCCTCAGCCATCTCTTGGCAGAAAAGCTGAACAGAACGGATCGCATCGTCGTTTCCTGGGATCGGATAGTCGACAACGTCAGGATCGCAGTTTGTATCGATCGGTGCTACAACTGGGATTTTTAAACGGTTAGCCTCTTGAACAGCGATCTTTTCTTTAACTGTATCAACGACAAATATCATATCAGGTAGGCTTTTCATATTGCGGATACCACCAAGAGTTGCGATAAGCTTCTCTTTTTTGCGGCGAAGCATTAAAGCCTCTTTTTTAGTTAACAAATTTATCGAACCATCTTCTTCCATAGTTTCGATAACTTCTAGTTTGCGGATAGATTGGCGGATAGTGCCAAAGTTTGTCATCATACCACCTAACCAGCGGTGATTTACATAAGGCATTCCACATTTTTCAGCGTACTCTTTGATAGCATCGATAGCTTGTTTTTTAGTACCAACAAATAGCACTGACTTACCTTCAGCAGCTGCGTCACGAACGATGTTATAAGTATAGCGGAAGTAGCGGATAGTCTTTTGTAGATCTATAATATAGATACCTTTTCTCTCACCAAAGATAAATTTTTTCATCTTTGGGTTCCAGCGGCGTGTTTGGTGACCAAAATGTACGCCACACTCTAATAAATCTCTCATAGTTACCATGAGTTTCTCCTTGTTTTAGGCATTTTGCCTTGAATTTAGTTTTATCCTCCACGACCATTAATGCTTTCGCACAACCAAATTTAGGATTGCCGTGTGTGAAATAAAGGGGGATTATACTTAAAATAATATGAATTTAAACTAAAGTTTATTTACTTAATTGTGAGTCTTCTTCGATTTTTATTAATTTAGCAAAAATTTCTGCCATTGCTTGCCTTTGTTCGGATGAAATTTCAAGCTTCTTAACATTTAAAAGAATGCTTACAAACTCCTCGTTTTGTAGTGTTTCTACGCCAAATTTTCTTGCGTTTGTAGTAATTTTTAGCACAAGAGGATTTTTTGATTTAAAGTTTTCGTAAGGCATTCTTTCTCTACTTTCAAAATTACAAAGTGGTTATAAAAAATTTATAATAAATTTGGACTCAAATTTATATCAAACTTTTATTCTTTTATCTCAAAACTAAGCGTCGTTTTTAACGTCTCTTTGTCACACTTCGTAGCATCTGGATAAGGTCTTTCATAAATAACTTCAAATACCCAAAATCCTGGTCTTAGAGCTAATACTTCAGTGATGCCTTGCTCATCAGTCACACCATAAAACGCGTGCTTATGGTCTAAAAATCCAGCAAAAGTACCAGTTAGCTTAGCTCGCTCTAGCGGCTTTCCATCAGTAAAAACCTGCAATTTAAAAGGCTTATCTACTCTAAATTCCGCAGGATTTTGTAGTGGCACGATCTCGATTTTAACTCCAACAGGTTTAGTTACGAAGCCATCTATTTCACCTAAATTTAAGACTCTTTTAGATGTTATCGTCATCAGCCGGCAAATCTGTATATCGCTTAGATCCTTTAGATCAAGCTTTGTTTTGTCTATTAGCCACTTGCCATCACTACGTTTTTTAAGCGAATACATAGGATTTTGCTGTGCTAGTAAGATATATGTGCCTTTATCTAATCTTTCGCCCTCGTAGCGGTAGTTCTCGCCACTTTGTGTAAGCTTCTTTTTGCTACCATCTTTACTTATTACAGTAATTGGCGCAAAAAGATGGACGCGTTCGGCCATAATAGGCTCTAGCTTTGGAAAATCGTCGCTATAACCCATATTTGCGATAAATTTTCCTAGCTTTTCATCATTAGCTCCATCTACCCAAAACATGTGTGCTTGCGCCATATAAAAGGCTCCTGTTAACATAATGGCGGTCAAAATTTTACCTATTTTCATGATTTTCCTTGTTGTTATTTTTGAGATTTGATGTCAAATTGTAGCTAAAAATTATTATATTTAGCCATTTTTTAGATCAAATTAAATATCAAAACGTTCAATACAATTTAGCTGGCAAATTTTAATAGGCAAGCAATGAAGCTAAAAATTTACTTTTATTTTTTACTATTTACCGATATGGCTCTATTCATCACAAATCCGCAAAAACGCCCAGTCCTACTCTGTTTGCGGTATGAGAATAATTCATCTCTCTCAAAAGTGCAACGAGGATCTAGCGATATTTGCTCTACCCCGAGCTTAGCAAATTCGTCTAATAAAGCTGCGTTTATATCAAATTTTCCATCATTTTTATATCGGTTAAATTCACCAAGATCTAGCTTGCCTACTTCGTAGTTTTGCACTTTGATATTTGCGCCTATAAATACGCGTAAATTACTAGCACGACAACCAAACTCACTCGTCATCAGTCCCACTGCATTTGTGCAAATTTTACTAGTAACGCCTGCGCGTCCCGCATGCACAGCTGCGACTACGCCAAGATGTTCATCTATTATCAAAACAGGCGCACAGTCAGCGACTAAGACGCAAAGCGCCACGCCTTTTAGTGATGTTATCACACCATCGCATGGAGGTAGATCGTCGTTAAAATCTTGCAAAATTTCCACTTTATTTGAGTGGATTTGGCTCATAAATTTTAAATTAACAGGCATAATGCCAAGTGCTGTTGCTAAAATTTTACGATTTTGTGCGACCATTAGCGGATCATCGCCAACATGATCTGCTAAATTTAAGCTCTCATAAGCACCCTCACTCACACCGCCAAATCTATTTGTAAAGCCAGCTAATACGCCATTTTTATCAAAGACGATCTCTAAATTTTCACGCATCTTCGCTCGCTTAGTAGAGGCTTGAAATTCTCTCGACCTCGTCCCAGCTAAGGCCGCTATTTTGCTTAGTCTCAAGCATCCTAGCCACGTAGCGAGCCAGCAAGTCGCTCTCGATATTTACGCGCCTGCCGACCTTAAAAGTACCAAAAAGGCTATCTCTAAAAGTGATTGGTATGATTGTGAGCCTTATACCCTTTGGCAAAATTTCATTTATCGTTAGGCTCACGCCCTCGACGCCCACTGAGCCTTTATTTGACATCAAGCTCATAGCATCGTGCGGCAAGTCGATGTAAAAATCAACCCCATTCTCATTCTTTTTAATATTTGAAATTTTACCGATAAAATCGATATGTCCTTGCATCAAATGCCCATCTACTCGGTCTCCTAGCTTCATCGCTGGCTCGATATGCACTCTTTCTTTTAAATTTTCAACCGCGATATTTGCTCTACTCTCCGCGCTTAGCTCCACACTAAAGCCATCTTCATGCAGTTTTATTACGCTCAGGCAAGCACCATTTACAGCAATGCTATCGCCTAAATTTGGACGAAAATTTGCCTTTAGCCTTAAAATATTTTGTGAATAACTAACAACCTGTGCGATCTCACGAATCAAGCCATTAAACATAATTTTGCCTTTAAAATTTTTAAGGATTTTACTAAATTTTGCCTAAATTTGGGCATTAGCATCTTTGGTTATTTTATATATTTAAGTAGATAGTGGCATAAATGGCAGTGAAATTTTGGCAATCGCACCAAAAATGCTAATAAAATTTATTGTGTAACCCTAGTATAAAATTTCTCTATAAATTTTAATTTTTATCTTTTATGAATTTAGCAGTCTTAACTCGTTTGCAAAATTAGCCACGTCTTGCTAAAATCGCGTGCTAAAAGATCATCCCTTTTTATCCACAGATAAATTCTGCCCTCTCCGTCCCAGTCCATATCGCCCTCATCATCACTATCTATCTGTAAAAGTAGTTGCCACTGGGCAGAATTTTTCTCAAATTCTGCTATTCTTGGGTGGTGATAAGCGCTACCATCACCACAGCTAAGCCCATTTGTAACTAGCTCACACTCTGGCTCCATACCATCTTGGACATTATCAGAGTGCCCAAGGAGCTTATTTTCTTTAACCTGCCAGCTTGGCTCAATAACCTCATGATAGGCCTCCCACTCAGCCTCACTAATTTTACTAAATGGCACAATCGAGCTTTGTAAATTTGGCAAATTTATCTCATTTTCAAAGCTAAGCAAGCGTGCGTTAAACGTAGAATTTTCTCCCTCTAAGCTCTCCGCTCTCCTGCGAGAAAGTGGCCCATGATTTACATCAGAAAAGATCACTGCAAAGCCATTTTTATCGGTAGGATCATAGCCCCAAATACGCAAATTTCTATCATAAAAGAGATAGAGCATTCCGCTTTTTAGCAGTAGTGAGTCAATGTCAAATTTGCTAGCTTCAGCAAAATTTATCTGTGCCACAAAACTTAAAGCACCATTTTCATTTGAAGGCCATGCTAAACTATCTGGCAGATCTGGCGAGCCGCCAAATTTAGACGCTCCAATGGCGATATCATCGTCATTTTTAGCTTGCGCATCTATCCTTATGGCATTTCTTGCTAGTGGCGATAAAAGTTTAAAAAGTTCATCCAGTCCACGTTCTTTACAACCTTTAGAAATTTTTGAAATATCCATATTTTCCTCTTTAACAAGCATCAACGTATATATGATACTTCTTACAATGCAGACAACGAAACAAATATCCGGCAATATCGCCAGCTTTAACAAGATGTTCGCGTAGCATTTTATCGTTATATTCGGCTCTTTTTGCATAGTCCTCAAAGACCTAGTCTGCTATACCCATTTCTTCAAGCTCTTTTGTGCCAACGTCACCTAAAAATTCGCAGTAATCATCACAACAAGCTATCCAATGCTCGCCCTGCCAGCTCTCGTAGCCCGGGGTTCTTCTAAAGAGTTCGTCATCCTTTTTAGCATCACTTGCAGATAGCTTATCAGCATCTTGCACAAATGTAGCGTCAAATTTCTTAGCAGCCATACCGCTAGAAATACAAGTAGGACAAAGATACGAAATATCTTGCTCGCAATAAATGCTACCGTTATAATAAACTTCAGTATCTTTGCCGCAGCACTCACACACTATATTCATATCATCTTTAAATGCGCCGGCTCTTAAAGGATTGGGATGATAGATAAATTTTGGTAGTGTGGAGGCTTTATCTTTTTGAGCCAAAATTTGACCTCTACTTTTTGGGCGAGGCAGCGCACATTTATCATTTTCGTCAATGAATTGCACTAGATAGCCAAGTGCCTTTAGCTGCTTTTTATCACTTTTGTCATGTATTTTTAAAAGTAAGTCGTAAGCACTCTTTCTCATAGATAAAAGCTGATAAATATCGACTAAAACATACTTTGCGCAAATGTCATCACAATTTTCCAACTCTTCTTTAAACTGATAGAGTGCCTCAATACTAGAAACATTGCCATTATTTTTATAATATTCTTTTGAAAGAGTGATATATTTTTCTTGAAATTTATTCATTAATACTCTTTATGTGGATTTAACATTAACAATTTTAGTGTTTAAATCTTAAAGATATAAAAGCTAGTATAAAAATTATGGCTGTTAAAGCGATTAAATTTATATCGATTTTTAAATTATTTTAGTATTTTGGTAGATGATGCCACAAACAAATTTGATAAGTATTCTTATAAAATTGTTGTGACTATAAATTTATTCTTCAAATGCTCCGATAGAAAGGATTTTTTCTATTCTTTTTGCTACAAGATCATTTATATCAAACTTTTCAAGCACAGCTAACTCTGAGATAAAATAATTTGCAAGTGCTTTTGCAGCACCTTCTTTGTCTCTATGAGCTCCATTTATCGGCTCATCTATAACAGCATCAATCAGTGATAGACTTTTTAAATCATCAGCTGTTATTTTCATAGATTTTGTGGCTTGTTCTTGTTTAGCTGGATCATTCCAAAGTATTGCCGCACAGCCTTCTGGCGAAATAACCGAAAACACAGAATTTTTCATCATAGCAAGTCTATCAGCCACACCAATAGCTAAAGCACCGCCACTTCCACCTTCGCCGATAACAACAGCAATTATTGGAGTTTTTAAATTTGCAAACTCAAATAAATTTCTAGCTATAGCTTCACTTTGTCCTCGCTCTTCAGCTCCAACACCTGGGTATGCTCCTGGAGTGTCTATGAGAAATAAAATGGGTAAATTAAATTTTTCAGCCATTTTTGCAACTCTAAGAGCCTTTCGATAACCCTCAGGATGAGGCATACCAAAATTTCTTCTTAATTTATTTTTAGTGCCACGGCCCTTTTGCTCGCCTATAACAATAGTCTTTTTGCCTCCGATATAGCCGATGTAGCAAACTATTGCTGGATCATCTCTAAATGCTCTATCTCCATGAATCTCATATCCATCAATCAAAAACGCATTAATATAATCAATAGAATATGGTCTATCTGGATGACGAGCAAGTTGCAAACGTTGATATTCGTTTAAATTTTTATATACTTTTGATATCTCTTTGGATAAATTCTTATTTAAAATTTCAACAGCATGTTCATCGCCTCTGATCTTAGCATTTGCTATATCTTCATCAATTTGCTTTATGCTTTTTTCAAAATCTAAATAATTTGACATCTTAATCCAACTTTTTAAATATTACGACGCCATTCGTGCCACCAAAGCCAAATGAGTTGCTCATAACAGCTTTTATATCAGCTTTTCTAGCTTTATTTGGAACGTAGTCTAGATCGCACTCTGGATCAGGAGTTTCGTAGTTTATTGTTGGAGGGATGATGCCGTCTCTCATTGCCATTATAGATATAACAGCCTCAATCGCACCAGCACCACCTAGACAGTGTCCAGTTTGACCTTTTGTTGAGCTAACTGGTGGACATTTATCACCAAAAACTGCTTTTAATGCCGCTGTTTCATTCTTATCATTTACAGGCGTTGAAGTACCATGCGCATTGACATAATCTATCTTTATACCTTTTGCCATTTCTAAAGCCTGCTTCATTGCACTTAGTGGCCCTTCAAGTGTTGGTGATGTGATATGATGAGCATCTCCGCTCTCACCAAATCCAACTACTTCAGCGTAAATTTTAGCACCTCTTGCAATAGCTGACTCATACTCTTCAAGCACAAGTGCACCGGCTCCTTCACCCATTACAAAACCATCACGATTTGCATCAAATGGCCTTGATGCCTTACTTGGCTCATCATTTCTAGTTGAGAGAGCTTTCATTGCTGCAAAGCCACCTATACCTACACCACAAATAGTAGACTCAGCGCCGATAACTAGCATATTTGTAGCTTGACCAATCATAATGCATTTTGCAGCTTGTGATATCGCATGAGTGCTTGCTGCACATGCCGTTACACTAGATAAATTTGGACCCTTAAGCCCGTGATTTATAGAAACTATGCCACCTAGCATATTTACAAGTGCCGATGGAATAAAAAATGGCGAAATTCTCTTTACGCCTTTTTCAAAGTATGTAATTGAGTTTTTCTCAATATTTGGCAAACCACCTATGCCAGCTGCCGAGCTAACGCCAAATTTATGAGCATCAAACTCTTTAAAATTCGCATCAGCCATAGCTTCATTAGATGCTTTTATGCCAAGCTGTATGAAACGATCTACTTTTTTCACCTCTTTGCCGTCTAAAATGCTATTTGGATCAAAATCAGTTATCTCGGCAGCAATTTTAACAGGAAAGTCACTTACATCAAAGCTCGTGATCTCTTTCACACCTGTTTTACCCTCGCAAATAGCCTTAAAAGAACTCTCTTTGTCAAGGCCAAGTGCGTTTATCATGCCTATACCAGTTACAACGACTCGTTTCAATACATCTCCTTAAATCAAACTGTGTAAATTTAATTATTTACCTAGTTTTTCTATATAATTTACAACGTCTTGAATGCTTATTAATTTCTCTGCTTCGCTATCAGGAATTTCTACTTCAAATTTCTCTTCTAAAGCCATAACTAGCTCTACAACGTCAAGTGAATCAGCGCCTAAATCCTCAATGATTTTAGACTCTAATTTTACTGCTTGTGGATCTACACTTAGTTGCTCTACAACTACGTCTCTTACGTCTTCAAATACTGCCATTTTAAGGTCTCCTTATAAAAAATGTCTGTTATCTTATAATATTTACGCTTTTATTTATTTTAAATTTCAAAACTTGTTGAAATTTCATTACATATAAAGTCCGCCATTTATTTTTAGCGTCTCGCCAGTTACGTAGCTTGCGTGATCACTTAGTAAAAACGCTACTGCCTCAGCTACTTCACTAGCACTGCCGAAACGTTTTAACGGGATATTATCGCTATAAGTTTTTTTCACCTCATCACTTAGCCCATGCGTCATATCAGTCTCGATAAAGCCCGGAGTTACGCTGTTAAAGCGTATATTTCTGCTTGCACCCTCTTTTGCAAAGCTCTTACTCATAGCAATCAGTCCGCCCTTGCTGGCTGAATAGTTTACCTGTCCTGCATTTCCCATCTCACCAACGATAGAAGCAACGTTTACGACCGCTCCAAAGCGCTTTTTGCTCATCACTTTCAAAGCCTCTCTGCATCCTATAAAAGCTGAAGTTAAATTTGCATTTATCACATCTGTAAATTCGCTAGTTTTCATGCGAAGTGCTAGTTTGTCGTTTGTAATGCCGGCGTTATTTACAAGATAGCTTAGCTCGCCGTCGCTATCGACTATCAAATTTATACCTTTTATAAACTCATCTTCGTCTGTCGCGTCAAATTTTATCACTGCAGCCTTGCCACCATTTTGCTCGATCTCAGCTTGTAAAGCGTCTGCTATCTCAGGTTTTGAGCGGTAGTTTATCCATACTTTTAAGCCCATATTTGCAAGCGTCTTTGCGATTTGTGCACCGATACCTCTGCTTGCACCTGTTATTAGCACGTTTTTTCCGCTAAATTTCATAAATTCTCCTTATTTTTTTCTAATTTTTCAATGATTGTAGCTTATATAAGCTTAACGTCTAAATTTTATCGCTTCTTTCCCACTTTATCTTTTTACCAAAACCAAGGACATTACTCGTAAATTTTAGTTTTTCAAGATTTATGCACCAAATTTTTGGATCCATTGCTTTTGCATAAAAAAATCTTTTAAAGTAAATTTCTCGTTCATTTGCGCTAGCCTCGCTCATCACTCCTTGAAACTGTACGCCCTCTATCTTACCAACGATCTTTGTATCAAGAGCGACCGTGCCAGCAACAAGCTTTGAGTTTTTTAAAAATTTGATATGAGAACTCTCATCAGAGCTAGCTAGCAAAAGGTAAAAATTCACCTCATCAAAGGCGTAAAATGCACTAAAAGCGTAAGGCTGCCCATCATCATCGATGGCGCAAACACTTGCAAGATGCATCTTTTTTAAAAATTTAACTATCCTCTCATCCATCTAAATTCCTCTAAAAATGTCAAGAATGGCTTGAAATTTAAAGATGACTACGGCGATTATCAGCACCCAAAGCGTAAAAATAATAAGCTCTATTAGAGTAAAATTATCTTTTGCAACTTTTTTAAAAACAAGCATCATTAAAAATGCTCCTAAAAAGCCACCAATTAGCGAAAAATAGTGGATCGCATTTACCTTTACAAAGCTTGGCAAAAGCCCTTTAAAAAATAGTGAAAACATCAAAATGGCAAGCAAATTTGCAAGTATCAAGTAGTAGCCAACGACTGGCAAAACAGGGCAAAGCTTAGCAAAAACGAAGCTTAAAACAGTGATAAGCATCAGCAAAAAGATCCTAGTCCCAAAACAACACATCGCCCGTCCTTTTTTGACGCATTTTACAAAATTTTGCTTTATGAAATTAAAATTTTGCCGATTTAGCTCCAAAAGGATTTAATAATGCAAACAAATTTTTACTCTCAAGGAAGCTACAACAACATGAGCTTTTCGATGAAAACTAGCTCAGGCGATGAGATAAGCTTTTCGATGTATGATAACAAAAGCTTGGAGTTTTCGAGCCAGAAAAATGGCACTTCAAGCCAAAGAAGTCTAACTCTAACTCACGAATACGGCTATGAGTTTTTATATAAAGGAAATGGCATAGACGAGCAGGATATGAAAGAGATAGAAGAGGCGATGAAGCAAATTCGTCCGCAAGTAAATGAATTTATGAAAAATGTCAAAGAGGGCGACAAGATCGCAGGTAGCAGTCAAAGCATAAGTGATCTTTCAAACAAGATCAAGCAGATGTTGCCTGAGCCAAAAGATCTAAATCACAAAAATTTCATAAATGACAATATGCTAAAAATGTTTGACGAGCTTCTAACTCAAAATAATGCGAACAAAAATTTACTAAGTGCGACAAAAAGGCTATTTGATACCTTGCTTGATGAGAGCAACAAGCTATCTTACTACGCATAAATTTAGAGCCATTTGGCTCTAAATTTTTAAGACTGCTTCTCTTTGATAAAAAAGATGCGACAAGACTATCACAAAATAAAGCTGAAAAAATAGCCCAACAAGCGGTACAAGCGATATTAGATAAAACAAAAATGTAAAAACTATAAATTTTATCCCACCACCCTCTAGAAGAGCAAGTTCGAATTTATCACTATCAAGCGTATTTGAGCCAACGTCTATTAGCAAAAGTTTATAGTAGATGTAAAAAAATGGCACATTGATGATGAAGAAATTTAAGATCGGCACAAATAAAAGTGGCAAACAAACGAGTAAGATCCCAAGAAATTTCATGATCTCAACCATCATCACCTTTAGCACTCTAGCCGTGCTAACCTCGTTTTTAAGCACGTAGTTGTAGTGCCTTTTGTTTATCTCTTTGGCTACAACCGGCGTTAAAAAGCCAGCTACGACTAGAGCGATTATTATGCTAATAATTATCGTTAAAAAGGTGCTCAAAATATAAAAAAGTATGCTAACTATCCATTTTGTGGCGCTAAAGCTTAAAATTTTAATAGCGATAAAAGAGAGCACCGAGTTTGGCTCTAAAAATGCAAAATTTTCATTTTTGGCGCTATCACTTAAAAGATCAAATATCTCACTGCCGCCCCAGATCGTAAGCCACGCAAGACTAAAAATGCTAAGACAAAGTGGCAAGATGGATAGCGCTATAAATTTGGCTGTAAAAAAATCTTTAAAGCCAAGGCGAAGAAGGTTTATCATTTCACCTTTTTATATTCATGCTCAAGTGCGGCGTAAATTTCATCGATCCTGCTAACGCCATTTAACAAAATTTCACTCATCACTTCATTATCTTCGCGTCCGTTCCAATTTTTCTTATAGCTGCCTTCTTTGTAGCCATTATTTTGACGGAAGCGATTTAGCACGTTTTTAGCGATGTAGCACTCATAAAGTGAGTATAAATTTACGCCACATTTTAAAGACATAGAGAAGTAAATTTTTAAAATATCAAATATATCGTAGTCAAACCCACTACACTCATGTATGAGCATTTCAACATCATTCATTATCTCATAAATACTCTCGTCTTCAATCCTTAAGGGCTCTTTGCAAAACTCACTAAAACCACTTGATTGGCAAATATCATCAGCTAAAGTTTCTATATCCCCAAGCTGTTTTGATTTATAAATTTGCAAAGCCAGGCTCATAATAAAGTGCCAAATATCGACAACTTCTATGCGTAAATTTTGCTCATCTGTTTTGGCATCAATGCTCTTCCAGTGTTTCCATGCAAAGCTATCTATGAGTTCAGCACACTCCATATAAATGCAACGTTTCCAGCTGATTAGTTTATTTTTATTAGTATAACCATTTTCCCAGCCAAGCCCATTCGTCTCATCATTTAGGCTTTGCTGCATCTTTAACATCTCTAAAATAATCGTTCTTTCATTCATTTTAGGCCTTTTAAAATTTTAAAGGATTATAACAAAAAATTATTAAATGCCACGAGGTAAGCTTGACTTAAATCATTTTATGTATAAAATTTAAGAGCTACAATAGGCAAAAATTTCAAAGGAGAAAAAATGAGAGAAAAAGATCTAGTGGTTTGCAATGTTTGCGGACTAAAAAGCAGTGATGATACAAATGCAGTTTTTATCCACGCTCATAAAAATGGTGAAGAAGTTGATATCTGCACCAGTTGTGTTCCAAGCGTGATCCATGGCTCAGGCATGGTCGTAAAATCAAACGAAGAGATAAAGGCTGAAATTTAAACTTTAGCTATCATTTGAGGATCTTGTCTTACAAGGTCTTCAAATTCTTCTGCACTCATAGGACGAGATAAAAAAAGTCCTTGCACTTCGTTACAATCAAGCTCTTTTAAGAAACGAATGTCTTCTTCTTTTTCTATGCCTTTTGCACCAACTTTTATCTTCATTGCCTTTGCTAAATCGATAATTGCAGATACGATTTGTGCATCTATTTTGCTATTTGATGCTTGAGCAACAAATTCACTTGCTATTTTTATATGCTTAACACCGTATTTTCTAATATAAATAAATGAAGTATATCCAGAGCCAAAATTATCTATACAAACATCTATATTATTTTCTTTGAGAATAGAAAAAATTTTATCAAGCGTCTTAGAATTATTTGTCCATATTTCTTCGCCAAATTCTATTTCAAAAAGCCCTGGATTTATATGGTGAGAGCGTAAGCTAGAAACAAAATCTAAAACAAATTTTTCTGATTTACTTTGAATCTGTGCAACATTTATACTTATTTTCGGTATCAAGAGTTTTTCTTTTTGCCATCTATCTACATACTCTATGGTCTTTGAAACTAAAAGTGAGCAAATATCGTTTAAAATATCACTATTTACATTGACCTCTTTCATAAATTTGCTTGCTTCCATCAAGCCAAATTTTTCTGATTTCCAATATAAAAAAACCTCTGCGTAGATCATTTTTTCGATTTTTAGATCAAATATTGGTTGAAAATATACATGAAGGTCTTCTTGCAAATTAGCTTTTTTAAGCGCGATCTCGATACTTGAGCTTAGGTGCATTTCATTGCTAATTTTATCGCTATAAACCATAGGATTTAAAGCTGGATTTTTCTTGGCGTAATACATTGCCATATCTGCATTTTTTATAATATTTCTTGGATTTGCCGTGCTATTTTTTGTTGCTACGTCTATGCCTATTATGCACTTAAGCCCAAAGTGATATCTATCTATTTGAATTGGCTTTTCAATAGCGTCTTTTAAGGCAATACCAAGATTTAAGCGTTTTGTATGACTATTTATCTCCATTTTTGCTAGTACGATAAATTCGTCCGCACTAATCCTTGCTATGGCCTCTTGTCTATTGCAAACTTCAAGTATCCTTTTTGCAACTAATTTTAAAATTCTATCGCCTATTTCATGCCCATAAGATGTATTTATACTTTTAAAACGGCTTAAATTTATATAATAAACTGCGGTTTCCTCATCTTCAGAAATGCTTTTACACATTCTTTCAAGCTCATTTACTATAAAATTTCTATTACCAAGATCTGTTAGATAGTCTTTCTCAGACATATCTTGAAGTCTTAAATTTGCGAGCATAAGTTCATTGGTTCGCTCATGCATCGACTTTTCCATCTCTCTATGAAGATTTCTCTCATAATCTAATATTTTTCTACTTGCGATAGAGCTTTTAACGTAGTAATTAACAATAGCGTTTACAACCAAGATAAATAGCGAGATAAGTGTGCTAAAAGATGTTAGATCTTCCTGTAACAGCAAAGGCAAAACTATTATTATTGGTAGCCATTTTGATCCTATTGAGATATCTTTATTGGTATTTGTAACATATTCATTTTGGGCTTTTAAATGAAAGGCTCCTATCATCAAAAAAAAGAAAGGAACGATATACAAAAAATCTATTTTATGGCCAAAATTTACATTTGAGATCTGGCTATAAAAAATAAATAAATTTAGCATCGTAAATAAAATGC
>NZ_CABPVR010000013.1:46878-49495 GCF_902460875.1 Campylobacter concisus
TTTATCTTATTTTTCTCAAAGGCGGCAAGAAAGCAGTATTTTATAAACACATTTATGATATTTACTGAAGCCATCATAGCTGGTTTTGTTGCTGATATGCTATTAAAAAGTAAAATTTTTACTGTCATCGGAGCTGTTTTTGCTATATTTTGGATCATTTTTTATCCTATTTTTTTAAAAAGAAGTCGCATAGCTGCATTAAAAAGAATTGAAATTTCAGATGTTCAAAAGCAAATGAATTTTGAAGTAAATGAGAAATTTCTGGCTTATTATGAAAGCGAACCCAAAGAAAATGAAAAATTTGACCTAAATGAAGTTAGTGAAATTTATGAGCTAAAAAATATCTTTATCGTTTTTTTAGAAGAAAAGATTCATCTAATAATCCCAAAAGATGAAGCTAGCTCAAAAATGATAAATGAGCTGGCTAAACTTTGCCATAAAGATATTTTGAAATTTGAAAATTTTAGTGCAAAGAGTGTGCTTAAATAGCGCTTATTATAAGCTTTTCAAAATCCTCTGCACTCATTGGCTTGCCCCAAAGATACCCTTGCACCTCATCGCATCCAAGCTCTCTTAAAATTTCAAGCTGGGTTTCATCTTCGACGCCTTCAGCAATAGTCTTTAGCTCCACATTTTTAGCCAAAGCTATAACGCTTTTTACCACGTCTTTATCTATATCATTTTTAGCAATATTATCTATCAGCTCTTTAGCGATCTTTAGGCGACTCATAGGATATTTTTTGATGTAGTTCATTGATGAAAATCCGGTACCAAAATCATCTATGGAGATGCAAATTCCTCTATTTGAAAGCTCAGATAACGCACTTTGCATCATCTCTTCTGCATTTACAAGGCTAGCCTCAGTAATCTCAACATCTACACAAGATGGATCGATGCCGTATCTATCTATATAGCTTAAAAATTTAGATGCAAAATTTATATTATCAATCTGTTTTGGTGAGATATTTATGCCTATTTTTAGGTTTGTATTATATTTCTCATTCCAAAAGGCCATTTGTTTTATAGCATTTTTTGCCACCCATTTTCCTATCGCATTGATAATCGAGCTTTGTTCGGCTATTGGGATAAATTTTGATTGATCTACCGGACCTTTTATAGGAGAGTTCCACCTAACAAGAGCCTCTGCTCCTACTATTTTTTTACCTTCTATTAGATATTGGGGCTGAAACTTTAGCTCAAATTCTTCATCAAAGCTTATGCTATTTAGCAATATTTCTATATAGTTTCTATCCTGAATCATGCTTTTTATATCACTATAAAAAACGTACTTTTCAGATGCATCTTTCTTTGCTGCTTCTAGTGCTGCTTCTGATTGCATGATAAAATCATCAGCCAAAATTTCACTAGTTTGTGTCGAGCTAATCCCTATTTTTGCATCAAGTACAATTTTATAATCATCTATAACGATTGGCTCTGAAATAGCTTTTAGTAGATAATGTAAAAATTCTCTGCAATGCATATTTTCATTTTGCTTGACA
The DNA here is from genome assembly GCF_902460875.1 of Campylobacter concisus. Classification (GTDB taxonomy): domain Bacteria; phylum Campylobacterota; class Campylobacteria; order Campylobacterales; family Campylobacteraceae; genus Campylobacter_A; species Campylobacter_A concisus_AA. The sequence goes on from NZ_CABPVR010000013.1 coordinate 48,378, forward strand.
ACAACGATAAAGTCATCTCCACCAGACCTTGCAAATAAAGAATCGTTTGGTGGCAATATTGACTCAATATTTGAAGCAAACTTTGCTATTACATCATCGCCTATATAATGCCCATACGAGTCATTTATCGCTTTAAAATGGTTTATGTCAATACTATAAATATCTATCTTTTCGCCAAGTGCCTTTGACTTTATCATCTCTTCAAGCCTTGCGATAAAATACTGGCGATTTAGAGCATTCGTTAGATAATCATATTTACTGATCCTTTGTAGGTGCCTATTTGTCTCTTCAAGCTCTTTTACTTTACTTTCTATCTGATTATTTAATACTTTTTTGATATGTATTTCACGTTTAATTAAAATATCCATCTTTCTAACATTAGAAAATGTATAAGATAATGCCCCGTATGCAAGCAAAGTAACTAAAATAGAAAATAACCATGTCAAATTTATCTTCCAAGAGTACAAGATCATGATCGTCAAAAATACAGCAAAAACAAATAGCTTTTGTATTAAAATTTTATCAAAATCGTTTCTGAGCGCCCTAAATTTTAGATTTGCCTCACCCTCTCTTAAATGAAGCGTAGCAACAAACAACATAAAAAATGAACTCTTAAATACAATGTCGTATCCAGAAAAGGATATTTCATCTATCCAAAAATCCATTGTAGTGGTAAAAACATCATAAGTGCTTATTACAATAAGTGCTATCAAGCATAAAAGTATAGATAGTCTTCTTTTTGAAAATTTGAGTAAAAAAAATGCAATAAATGAAGTACAAAACATAAATAAATCTATGGCGATGTAACTTAGATTAAAAAAATCTTTTTGACTTAATGCTTGAGTTAAATTTCTATCAAAAATCATAAACCACATAAAACTAAAATATATTGCGGAAATAGAGACTGAGTCCACAAATACTTGCATTAAAAATAAATTTTTCAAATTTTTGATCAAAATATAAAAAGCAGAAAATGCAAACATAAAATATGAGACCAAGTATGAGATTTGTATAAAATTGACTTTAGGGAGAAATTGTTTAAGAAAATCAACCTTATCATATAGCATCCACATAGTGTCTGATGCTACCCAGCAAGTAAGGCCTAATAATATATATAT
>NZ_CABPVR010000014.1:0-1117 GCF_902460875.1 Campylobacter concisus
GTTATATATGAGTTTGAGCATGCTATAAAAGAGAAGACATTTGATGCTAAATTAAAGCTTAGTGATAATAAAGACGATGCTTTAATAAAAAATGATAATTACTTATATATAAATAAAAATATCTCATCAAATGAGATAAGTATCTATGAAGATGATAAGCTAAGCAAAGAGCTAAAAAGTGATGAGAAGACAAATAAGAGCTATCAAATTTATGCAAAAGAAGAGATCTCTAGTAATAATCAGTCTAATGCAGATAAATATGATAAGCTTGGTATAAATTTATTAAGTAAAGAGAATATGGATAAATTTATTAACTCTTTTAATGAATCAAAGAGTTTAACTAGGGTAGATAAAGGTATGTGGAAAGATGGAGATGAGGGAGTAAATGTTTTAATAGAGATCAAAGACTATCCTTTTACGCTAAGTATGCTAAAGCAGGTATTTACCAATATAAAAACAAATCAAGAATATATCTTGCAAGAGATGGTGGATGAGCTAAATAGAAAAGATGATGATGACGGAATTCAAATGTATGTAAAATATAAGCTTGATACTAGAAATAGATTGGAACATTTTTTTGGGCAAGCCTATAAGGAGGTTGGAGGAAATAGACTTCAATTAAGCGAGAATATATTATATAAAAACGCAGATAGACTTAGAGCTGTTTTTAGAAGCAAATTTAAAGAAAATCCAAATAAAGCGGACGAACTTATTGCTATTGAAGAAGAGGATAGACCTAAAGCCATAGCTAACTATGTTTATAGCGATAAAAATGGCAATCAAGGCGGAGATGATGGTTGGAATTTCATAGGCAGGGGCTTTTTTCATTTAACTGGGAGAAGCGGCTACTCAAATTTCAATAACTATATTAATAAAAACTTTAATACTGAAGATAATATAGTGGAAAATCCAACTTTAGTAGCCGAATATGGAAAGTACGCGATAATGAGTGCTGCTTGGTTTTGGCTTTCCAACAATTTGCACAAAATAGCAGATGAGAGCTGTTTTTAGAAGCAAATTTAAAGAAAATCCAAATAAAGCGGACGAACTTATTGCTATTGAAGAAGAGGATAGACCTAAAGCCATAGCTAACTATGTTTATAGCGATAAAAATGGC
>NZ_CABPVR010000014.1:2546-4348 GCF_902460875.1 Campylobacter concisus
GTGCTAATATTTAGCAAAAATTTCCAAGGAAGTTTAATGCCTCTAACGCCCAGAAATGATGTAAATTTTAAAAGAAATTTAATAGATATCATAAAATTTTCATATGACAATGACATAAGCAGACCATTTATATCTAACAGCAAGTTACTTATTGGATATGGCTTTAGCCTAAAAGATGATATAGAACTTATTTGTGCTCAAATTTATAAAAACAACAAAGATAAAGTCATAAAAGATGTCAAGCGAGCTATCGCTAACACCACGAGTGCGACCACCATAGAAAAGATAAATACGGATGAACTTTTTAAAAAGATAAATGACGCCGCAAAAGAGGCTTATGCAAAGTCTGGAGGTGCCGATACTTTACCTGAGTTTGAATTTAGCTCAGAAGATCAGCTAAATGCCATCTTGGAGCAAAAGTTTACGCCGCTAATCCAAGAGATAAATCAAAAATTAAACAACTCTCCGCTTAAAAATTTACAAGCCGTTTCACTTACTTCAGATACACAAAACAGCCAAATTTCAAGAGAGCATGTCGCACTTTTAGCACTTCTTTATATCAGCAAAAAAAGTAATATTGATCCATCCCTAGCAAGCTATATCAAAAGCAAAAATCGTTTTAAGGCCTGGTTTTGGCTAGCATATGAGAGCTTTAGTGATGAAGCGAGCAATAAAATATCTCTTTTACGAGAAAAAATTTCAACTCAGTTTGGGCTTTATGAGAGTGATGAACAAAATATTAATTTTGCCGAGTGTATAGATATTTTTAGCCATTTAAATATATCCAAAGCAAAATATAAATCAAAAAATCAAAACAATAAAGAGATCATCCAAAACGTCACTCATTTAGAATTTATGAAGCTTCAAGAAAATGGATCAAATTTAAATGCATCAGATGTATCAAAGTGTGAGGCTTTATTTCAGCCATTTGTTAATAAGATAAATTCTTTATTAAGCACTCAAAGTACAAAGACCTTTAGCCTTGAAAACATATACTGCGTAAATTTAATCAGCTCAAATGCTTCAAACACTTCAAGAATAAATAAGCTCTTAAGGCAAAGAGAGGAGGAATTTTACAAACAAGAAAATATACTCTTGCTATGTCCAAGGAAAATGACAACTCCTATTAGAGTCTTTCAGCCTAAAAAGAGCGAATTTACCGTCGTGCTAGCTAGTCAGACTCCATTTGATTGCAGTGAACTAAACCCAAAAGAGCTAAATTCTAGTAGGCCAAACTATGGCAAGGTAAATTTATGTGAGCTAATACTTACTGACTTTAAATTTGACTCTTACGAAGATAGTAAAAATGAAGAGATAAAATTTAAAAATGCAAAGAGCAAAGATACGGTAATACTCTATCAAGAAAACAAAAATGAGGAAGATAAGATAAATGGTGCCACCTTTACTAGTATAAAGCAAAATAGTGATGATATAGAGTATAAACTAGAAGATGGCATTATAAGCATGAAGTACTTTGAAGACCAAACGTCCAAAAACAAACACCTAAATTTCTCTTTATTAAATTTTGCTAAAGAGAACAACTTTACCCTAAGAGATGATAAAGACTCAGCTATGTTTGATATAAAGCTTCGTCTAGCTCATGGCAACAATGTAGTGCCTACATCAGCATCAAGTTCAGGTCTTACTCTTACAATAAACAATCTCATCATTGAAAACGAAGATGGTAAGGTAAGTGAAGATATAGATAAGATATATCTTCATCACTGCTTTGATAAAAGTATATATGAGAGTATATCTTTAGTAAAAAATGAAGACTCAGATATTAAAAACTCATATACAGC
>NZ_CABPVR010000014.1:7535-18219 GCF_902460875.1 Campylobacter concisus
AGATGAAATACTAAATTTTAAATACAAAGACGCATCTAACTATTATTTTAAAATAGGTAGTGATAGCTATTCTGTAAAAATTTTACGTAATTATAACGACGACAATCTAGGTCGCGCGATAGATATAAAAGAGTGCGCGATTATTTACAAAAACAAGACAAAAAAATGGAGTTTTTGTTATGACGATATGTCTATGTGGAGCGTTACGGCTAGTGGTAATATAATTGAGTTTAAAGGCGGAACTCAAGACAGAGACGGAAATATAGTGGACTTTTATATACTTTTTAAAAAATTAGCCTCGGAATTTTATTTGTATGAGTACACTTGGAAATTTGGATATATAGATGAAACTACAAACGATGAAAAAATTAATAAAGTAGAAAATTACTACGTAGATCATGGTAAAAAGAATAGACTTTATATAAATCAAATCACTCCAAAAATTCTTAATGACATGAGAAAAAATTTTATGAAAAAATAAGCAGTAACTAGGTAATTTGAGTAACATATTAAAAAGTAAATATATTTATAGGACAAAATTTATATGTTTTTGAGCTCTTAATGTCTAGCAAAGCTACTATAAAACATTGAACTAAAAATTTGAACAAACAGAAAATAGTGGGGTAACGGTAACTTAGCAGTCATAGGTGACCCAATTATCATCAGAAATATTTTGCGAAAAGCAAATATAATAAAAGATTTTACTACAAATTCTGGTATCAAACTTGGCGACAAACAAGAGCAAATTTTAAAGAAGCTAGGTAAACCAAACGATCTACAAGAAGAAAATGCCACCTCTATCGTCACCTACATCACTGAGCAAAATGAAAGCAAACTCTTGCAAGAATTTGATATGCCACTCTACTACGAGAAATTCATCTTTTCTAATGGAGTTTTAAAAGAGTATGAATTTGGATTTGAATATCCGTGATATTCCGCGGATCAGGATATTAATTCCATAAAGTAGCAAAAGATATTTTACAGCCTAAAAGCGTAGAATTTCTACTCTTCGTCCAAATTTATTTCAGGTAGTTTCTCTTCGATAAAGCTCTTATCTTTTTTGACAGCTGACGCAACCTCACTAGCTTTTTTTAAAAGCCCATCAAGTCCTTGTCTTGCCAAACGCTCGTTTAGCTGCTCTGGCGTATCTTTTGTGCCGTCAAGATCACTAAAATCATCAAATTCATCGTAATCCTCACTTTCTTTTTGAACCTTGATCTCATAATCAAGCTTGCCATTAAGTCTAGCTAGCTCATCTTTTATGGCTTCGCAAAAGACTTCGGTATATCCCCTATGTGAGCAGTTTTTAGCCAAAAATTCACTCATCACGCTTAGATGATTTATGTAGTCATCTTGCAAGATATTTGCTTGTAAAAGCTCAAATTTTAAAAAGAGCCAGTAGGTATTAAGCACGTCACTTTCGCAGTATTCGTTGATCTTATCAAGCTCACCTGCATAGTAGAGCTCAAGCACTTGATCGCCGTGCACGTCGTACTTGCCAGGTAAATTTAAACTAGCACAAAGAGTATCGAGCTTTAGTCCTCTCACACTTCCAAAATCGCTTATAAAATCAAGCAAATCAAGGTGAAATTTAGGCGAATACCTTGCTCTATAATTTTCCCATTTGTTTTTGTTTAGCTCTTTGTTTTCGCTCTCGTAATACGCTGCCGCGTTTAGGTTGTAGCGCATCGCATGCACCATTAGCATCGGTAGGTCAAAACCCCTTCCATTAAAGCTAACAAGCCTTGGATTGTAGTCATTTATAAATTTTAAAAATTTAGCGATGATCTCGCGCTCGTCCCTGCCCTCCATCGTGCTAACTTTTAAAAATTTGCCGTACTCATCAGCAATTACCGCAGAGATCGCCACGACCCTATGAAACATCACAGGTAAAAACTCACTTCCACTAGCCTCTTTTTGTAAAGCCATCGCCTGGATACTCACATCTTCATCACTTCCGTCAATGCCATAAATTTTTCTTATCAAATTTGCATCGGGTATAGTCTCGCAGTCAAAGACACAGATGTAGCTTTTTGCCATTTTAGCCCTTTTTTAAGCATTTTTTCTTAAAATCATACCAAAAATTTATATCTAAAGTGATCAATGCAAAACAAAAATCAACTAAAAATAGCCATTGTAAAGCTATCAGCACTTGGTGACATTGTCCATGCGGCGATAGTGCTTCAGTTTATCAAAAAGCACTGCCCAAATGCTCACATCACATGGCTAGTTGATGCTCGTTTTGCAAGCCTTTTAAAAGATCATCCGCTTATCGACGAGCTAGTCGTTTTACCGCTTAAACAAAGCTTTAAACAAAGCTACAAGATACTAAAAACGCTTGGTAAATTTGACAAAGTGATCGATCTGCAAGGGCTTTTTAAATCAGCCGTCGTCGCAAAAATAATAGGCAAGCAAACTTATGGCTTTAGCAGAGAAAGTGTAAAAGAAAAGATCGCAGCCAGGCTTTATAGACATAAATTTAAAATTGATTACAACGAAAATATAATCATTAGAAATTTGGCACTTGTGGCTTTTGCTCTAAATTTTAGCTTTGAAGCAAGTGAAATTTTAGAAAAAGCGCCTTGCTTTGAAGCAAGTGAAATTTATAAAAACGAAAGTGGTAAAAAACGTGTTTTAATCGCTGCATTCGCAAGCGAAGAGAGCAAAATTTATAACAAATTTAAAGACGTGATTAGGCTACTTGAAGAGTGTGAAATTTACCTTTGCTACGGAAGTGAGAGCGAAAAAGTAAGAGCTGAGGCGATCATCTCAGGCACCTCAGCAAAGCTACTTGAAAAACTTAGCATAAAAGAGATGATAAGCTTCATTGCAAGCTGTGATTTAGTAATTGGCAACGATAGTGGTCTAACGCACCTTGCTTGGGCGATGAATAGGCCTTCTATCACGCTTTTTGGCAACCGTCCAAGCCACAGAAATGCTTACATCACGGATAAAAATTTAGTTATAGATATGGGCAAGCAAATAGACGCGAGAAGTATCGATAAAAACGACTTTTGCATAAGAGAAATTTTCCCAGAAACGGTTGCAAATTTTGCAAAAAGGCTACTAAATGGATAGGCTCTATCTGGCTGGCTTTTATATTTTAAAATTTTTTATATTTTTACTGCCTAGCTCACTTAGAGATTTGCTCGCTAAATTTTTAGCGTTTGCGTTTATGAAACTTAAAAAAAAGAGATTTCATATCGTTATGACAAATTTAAATCTTGCATTTGGTGAGTCAAAAACCAAGGAAGAGAAGCTTGTGATCGCCAAAAAATGCTACTACAACTTTGCAAAATATCTTGGTATAAATTTCATTCTAAATCAAAACACAACAAAACAAAAGGTACTTGAAAAGGTAGGCTTTAAAAACGAGTATCATCTACTTGAAGCGCTTAAGCTTGACCGCCCTATTATCGTTGCAACTGCGCATTTTGGGCAGTGGGAGCTTTTTAGTCTAGCGATGGCAGCTCGCTTTGGTGCAGTCTCAGTGCTTGGCAGAAAGCTTGATAGTAAAAGTATGGATAAAATTTTAAGTGCAAATAGATCGCAGTTTGATGTGGAGCTCATTGACAAAGATGGCGGCGCAAAAGATATTTTAAAAGCGCTAAAAGCTAGGCGAATAGTGGGAATTTTAGTCGATCAAAATACCGCTCCAAAAGATGGCATAAAGGTGAAATTCTTTGAAAAAGATGTGCTTCACACACCAGCTGCGAGCGTGCTAGCGCAAAAGACAAACGCACTAATAATTAATGCATTTATCTATCAAAAAGATGAAAGTATAAGCGAAATTTGTTTTTCGCCAGCCATTGATATAAATAAATTTGACAAAGAAGAGGCAGTGCAAAAAGTAACGCAAATGCAGTGCAGCGCGTGCGAAGAGATGGTTAGAGCAAGACCTGAGGAGTACTTTTGGTTTCACCAAAGGTTTAAGAGATTTTACGAAAATGAGTATAAATGCTAAGTATCGTCATCTTAACTTTCAACAGCCAAAAATATCTACAAGAAGTGCTAGAAAGTACAAATTTTGCTGATGAGGTCATCGTGGTTGATAGCGGCTCAAAAGATAGCACAAGGCAAATTTGTGATGGCTTTAGCAACGTGAGATTTCACGAGCAAGCTTGGCTGGGATTTGGCGCGCAAAAGCAAAAGGGCGTGGATCTAGCTAAAAATGAGTGGATCTTTGTGCTTGATAGTGATGAGGTAATCACGGACGAACTTAAAAACGAGATCATATATACACTAAAAGAGCCAAAATTTATGGCTTACAACGTAGCTAGGCTAAATTTTTTCTTTGGCAAAGCGATCAAAAATATGGGGCTCTATCCAGACTACACAATAAGACTTTTTAATAAAAATTTTGCCAAATTTGATGGCAGAGCCGTGCATGAAAAGGTCATTTTCAATGACGGCTCACAAAAGCTTGGAATGCTTAAAAATCACTTTTTACACTACGCGTATGAGAGTATCGAGCAGTTTATCTCCAAGCAAAATCGCTACTCAAGCATGGGCGCAAAAAGAAATTTACTAAAGGCGCTTACAAGCCCAGCTTGGACATTTTTTAAGCTTTACGTGCTAAAAGGTGGCTTTAAAGAGGGCTTTGCGGGCTATGTTATCGCTAGACTTTACGCTCAGTACACATTTTGGAAATATATAAAATGAAAATACTTGTAATTAAATTTAGAAACATCGGCGACGTGCTTTTAACCACGCCTCTTATTGAAAATTTGCACCATTATTACCCAGATGCAACCATCGACTTCGCCCTAAATAAAGGTACAGAAGCGATGATAGAAGGCAATCCTTATATAAATAAAATCCACATTTACGATAGGCAAAGTGCAAATTCTGGCTTTTTTAAAAAGCTAATTACCGAGCTAAAATTTATAAGAGCGATCAAAAAAGAGAAGTACGATATGGCGGTGCAAACGACCACTGGAGACCGCGGCGTCATCATCTCAAAATACGCAAAGATCAAAAAAATAGTAGGCTTTCTTGGCAAAAATCAATCAATAAATAAACTTCTAAATGTTAAAGCAAAATACTATGAAAATTTTTCACATACGATCGATCATAATCTAAACGCTTTAAGGGCTTTGGGATTTAAACCGGTTAGCAAAAAGGTGAGTGTATTTTCAGATGAGAGTGTGGAGCATCTAAATTTACCAAAACGCTTTGTTCATATGCATCTTACAAGCCGCTGGATGTTTAAATGCGCAAATGATGAGAGCATGGCAGAGCTCATTGACTACTGCGAAAATGAGCTTGGTGTAAAGGTCGTGCTAACAAGCGACAATAAAGAAAATGAACTTGAAAAGCTAGCAAGCGTACTAAAAATTTGCAAGAGTGAGCCCATAAATTTAGGTGGTAAGCTAAATTTGAAACAAACGATCGCCCTATCAAAGCATTCAAGCCTTTTTATCGGTGTTGATACCGCCATCATGCACATTGCCGCTGCAAATGATGTACCAGTCATAGCCTTTTTTGGTCCAAGTAATGCTTTTGAGTGGGGGCCTTGGGATAACTCACTCATGGAAAATGGATACACAGCGCAAAATGGCATCCAAAGCATGGGCAAGCACATCGTCTATCAAAAAGACTGGGACTTTGTGCCTTGCGACAAAGAAGGTATAAAAGAGCACGGTGTTGAGAATACTTTAATGGACTTTAGCGATGAGATGGGGCAGATAAAAGCAAAGATAAGATCAAATTTGGAGCTAGCGCAATGAATATCCTCCACACGCAGACACTTTTTAACTGGGGTGGCGAGCAAAATAAGACACTAAACGAGATGCGTTTTATGCGTGAGATGGGTCACAATGTCATACTTTTTTGCAACCCAAATTCTCAGATAGAAAGCATTGCAAAAGAAGAAGGCTTTAGTGTTATAGCACAAGAGATGAATAAGAAAAATTTTCATAAAAGCGTACCAGTACTTTGCGAAGCGGTAAGCTCGAACAAGATAGATATCGTGATCACACATGGCTCGACTGATAGCTGGGTTGGGGCCATAGCTGGGCTTTTTTACCGCAAAAGGGGCGTTAAATTTTACAAGGAAAGGCATAATCTTTTTCCTATAAAAGGCTTTCTTTCAAAACTAATGCACAAAAGACTATTTGATAAAATTTTATACATCTCAGATAGCGTCAAAGAGTATCTGCTAAGTATTGGCGTTAGAGAAGATGAGCTAGTTTTTATGCCAAGTACAGTCGATGTGGAGGCGATAGATGCTACAACAAGCACTTTTAGAGATGAGTTTCATATCGCCAAAAACGAGCTAGTCATCGGCACTTTTACCTCGCTTTACCGCAAGAAAGGTGTCTACGACTTCGCAAATGCAGCAAAAGAGATTTTAAAAGAGAAGGACGCCACAATAGTTTTTTCAGGAAATATCAGTGAAAGCATAAAAAATGCGATTGCCTCGATTTTTAGCAATAAAGATAAGATTATATTTACTGGTTTTAGAAAAGATGCGGCAAATATCATAAAAGGCTTTGATACCTATGTATTTGCCTCGCACTCTGAGGGGCTTGGTACGGTCTTACTTGAGGCGATGAGCTCAAAAGTACCTATAGTGGTCTATGATAATGCGCCGATGAACGTACTAGTTAAAGATAAAGAGCGTGGGCTTTGTGCTAAAAATTTAGATAAAGTTTCACTAAAAGAGTGTATTTTAGAGCTGATAGGCGAGCCTGAAAAAGCCAAAATTTACTCACAAAACGCCTTTAAATTTGTGGATGAAAACTTTAGCCATAAGGTGCTAAAAGAAGCTATTAAAAATTTACTGGAGCAAAAATGAACTACCCAGTTTGCGTGCTAACGATGCACCACTGTAATAACAATGAAAATGACTTTGCCATTAAACCAGAGCTATTTAAAAAGGCGCTTTTGATGGCGTTAGATGAGGGCTATAAATTTATAAATTATGCTCAGTTTAAAGATATAGCTAGTGGCCGAGCAAAAGCCTCTAAAAAGAATATTTTACTAACTTTTGATGATGGATATTTTGATAATTATAAATTTGCATTTCCCATCCTAAAAGAGTTAAAAATTCCAGCTGTTTGCTTTTTGATAACAGATAAGATCAAAGATTTTAAAAGGCAAGACTACGACTTTGCATTTAAAAAACATAAAGAGATCAATTATGATAAAGACGCGGAGTATTTTTTAAATTTAGACGAGATCAGGCAGATGCAAGAGAGCGGGCTTTTTGAGTTTGATAGCCATACAGCGAGCCACTTTTCTTGCAAAAGTAACGATGAAACAAAGTTAAGAGAGGAATTTTCAAGCTCGCTTACTAAAATAAAAGAGCTATTTCCTGAAAAACAAGAATTTGGCTTTTGCTTTCCAAAAGGGCACTTTAACGAGCTTTCACTAAAAGTTGTAAGAGAGTATTATGACTTTGCTTTTAGTGTGATAGATGGTGGATTTTGCGTAGGAGATGATAAATTTAAGATAAGACGCATAGATATATCAAACAATGCAAAAAGCGAGAGTGATTACATTTTTAGAGTTAAAAAGAAACTTTTTATCTATTCTACGCCAGTGCTAGGAAATTTATATTCAAATTTTAGAAATAGAGGCTATAAATAATGCTTGAAGCATTAAACGAGGCTTGTAAAGAAATTTTAAAAGATAAAAAACAAGTCTTAATCGCTCTTACTGGGCTTCACGGCAGTGGCAAAAGCACACTTGCAAAACAAATTAGAAAAAATGGATTTAAAAACTTTAAACCTTATCAAATCGCTGTAATCGATGATGATGTAATGAGTCTAAATTTATTTATAGCTCGTCCAAAGATAAAAATCAAAAGTGATCATCAAGATGAGTTAAAGCCATTTTTTAAATTTATCATGCCATTTGTAAAGGTTGTGATCTACGCAAGTGCCAACCCTCTTGCACGCATCAGCAAATGCGATATACTTTGTGTTTTAAATGCTGATGAAGAAGCTCGAATAGCCGGAATTTATAAGAGAAACTCCGGTGAAGATCCAGACAACACTCAAAAGCATATATACACAAATGAGCTTGATCTAGCAGGTCTTGAGTATAAATTTAAATTAGAGTTAAAATCGCCAATAAAGCGAAATATTTATAAAATCACTGGAGTAAAAAGTGAACTATCCTATCTATGTTATATCACTAAAAAGAGATGAAGAGCGTAGGCAAAATTTACAAAAACAATTTAACAGATATGATGAATTTAAAATAATAGACGCAGTTGATGCTAAAAATTTTAGCGTCAATGAGTACTACAAAGCCATGATAGATTGCCTACTAAAATCATGCGACGAAAAGTATAAATTTAAAATACCACCATTAGTAGCAACTCCGGGTGAGCTAGCCTGCACAATGTCACATATAAAAGCCTATGAGGATTTTTTACAAAGCGACGCGGAATTTACTTTAATATTAGAGGATGATGTTATTGGAAATGACGAACTAATAAATGAGGCCTTTTTGCTATGCAAAGATATAGGTAGGTATAGTATTTTGATATGCGGTGTGCAAGATGGTTTAAATAGTAGGTTTCGTGCTTTTGGTAAAAAAATAAAAGAAAATTTATATCTTATCTCACCATACTCATATAGTAGTATTTATAGGACAGCAGCCTATATCTTAACAAGAAAAAGTGCAAAATCTCTACTTGATTTTTATAAAGATGGTCTTTATGGGGCCGATAAATGGGAGGCTATTTTAAGAAATACTGAACTTAAAATGTACTTTAGCAATATCTTTTCTCATCCAGACGAGCTTAACAACTCTACTTTAGAGATGCAAAGAAAGCAAAAAGAGAAGATAAATTCTCTTTTTAAAAAATATAATAAAAATTTTTCATACAAGGTTTCAAGATTCTACGAGAAGCATATAGCCAAAAATGAGAAAATTTTTACCAAATGATTTAAACCACTAAGACCTTATAGCCGCGTAGATCGAGCCTAAAATATCATTTTGATATATAAACATAGTCTTTTTTAGCCACTTTTCATCACGTTTTGTAACAATGCGCTTTATCTCTTCAAGATTGCCATCAGCTTTATTAATGCCACGTTTTGTAGTGAAAAACGCGTTGTAACCGTGCTTTTTAGCAGTGCTTAGATACTCTTCGTTATATTTGCCACGCGGCCAGCAAAGTGCGTCGTCATCAAAGCCAAAATTTTTCTTCATAAATTCACGGCAAAGGCCAAATTCCTCGTCCAGACTAAGCTGCCCAAAGTAGCCATCAAAATGTCCATGCGTATGCGAGTGAAAATAAAAGCATTCCCTCATCTTCTCGATCTGCTCTAAATTTAATATCACATCTTGCGGCCTACTTGGAGCAAGCCTCTTGCACTCGTTGTGATCGACATTTAAAAAGCTAGCAGGCCTCATCTCGTGTGCCTTTTGTGCCGCTTCTATCCAGCCAGTAATTATAAAAATATTTGCCTTTAGCCCAAATTCCTTCACAATAGGATAGGCATAAATGTAGTTATCCATCCAACCATCATCAAATGTTATACAAACGCTCTTTTTTGGCACCTCGAGCTCGCCTTTTTTATAAGCGATAAACTCATTTATACTTAGCGTTTTATAGTCATTTTCAGCTAGAAATTTCATATGCGATTTAAACTCATCCACGCTACTAGCGATAAATCCGCTCTTTTTAAGCACGTGGTGATACATCAAAACTGGTACGCTCATTTTACAAGCTCCATATATAAATTTTGTGTGTTCTCTATCATTTTTTCGATACTAAATGTCTCTTTTACATACTCTCTGCCAAACTCGCCCATCTGTTTTCTTAAATTTTCATCCAAAATGAGCCTTTCAAGTACCTTTTTTAGCCCCTCTTTATCGCCATTTTGAAATAAAAATCCACTCTTTCCGTCGCTTACTGCCTCGCCAAGACCACCCACGTCGCTTCCGATTGTAGCTAGCTTACACGAAGACGCCTCAAGCAGCGCCCCACCGATCGCCTCCATGTCTGAAGGTAGCACACAGATATCAAGTGAGCCCAAAAAATCACTCACATCGGTTCTATTGCCGAGCATAAAGATATTTTTTTTATCTTTTATATACTCTTTTAGATTCTCATTTTGAGGACCGTCACCTACGATAAAGAGAGCTGACTTTTCTAAATTTAGCTCATCAAATGCATCGATTAAGAGCTTATGATTTTTAGCTGCCCTTAGCACTGCCACGATACAAACACCCACTACATCGTCACTTAGGCCAAATTCTTTTTTCATATTTATCTTAAATTCTGGTGTGTACTTTTGCGTATCAATGCCAGTGTAAATTTTTAGCACCTTCTCTTTTTTCACGCCTCTTTTGATAAGATCAGCGCAAACTGAGTCACACACGCCGACTACTTTTGTACTTAGATTATAAGGCAAAGGCGATGTTATGGGCAGCTGCAAATGCCTAGTGCGAACCACGCTAACGCCACAAATTTTGCCCACTATAGCGCCTATTGTGCCGTCTTTGCCCGAGTGAGTTGAGATGATTTTTATATTATTTTGCTTTACAAATTTGCAAATTTTTAAAATTTCAAAGATATTGAAAGACTTTTTGAGATTAAACTCAACGAATTCACACTCTATTTGCTTCTCAAAGCTTTTTGAGCCAGGATTTAGCCCATAAAAAACCTTAAATTTGCTCTTATCTAGTCCATTTATCACACGCTGTGTGCGGTGTTCCTGTC
>NZ_CABPVR010000015.1:0-9014 GCF_902460875.1 Campylobacter concisus
TCCTAATGTAGATCCAGGCAATCAAAAGCTTTTGAAAGTCATAGATAGATATAGTAGAAATCCTAATTTTATTTTTTATAAAAATTTAGAGCGAGATATTTTTATGTCCATATATAAGCATTCAAAGCTTATTATTGGAAATTCTTCATCTGGAATTTGCGAAGCTGCTAGCTTAAAGATACCAGCAATAAATGTTGGCCTTAGGCAAACTGGAAGGTATGCTGATAAGAATGTAATTTTCTGTGATACAAATTTCAAAAGCATTGGAGATAGTCTGGATAAAGCACTATCAAAAGAGTTTTTAGAAACGCTAAAAAACTTAGAAAATTCTTATGGCGATGGAAAAAGCTCTATAAGGGCATATAAAATAATTAAAACATTAAAATTTGAATCTATGATAGAAAAAATCGAAGACCCATTACAATTAGGATATTAATATGAAAAACAAAATTCTTGTGGTGGCTGTTCATCCAGACGATGAGACATTGGGCTGTGGAGGGACGCTACTTAAGCATAAGCATGATGGAGATAAAATTTACTGGCTTATTTGCACAAAAACGGATGAGAATAGCGATTATTATACTACTAGAGAAAATGAGATAAAACAAGCTTCGGATGCTTATAAATTTGATGGTGTTTTTAGTTTGGGACTTAATACAATGCGAGTAGATGAGTATAGTATGAGCGAGCTTATAGGCAAAGTCTCAAAGGTAATAAGTGAGGTAAAGCCAAACATCATATACCTTCCATTTAAAAGTGACGTGCATAGCGACCATAGGAAAATTTTTGAAGCGAGCTATAGCTGCACAAAGGCATTTAGATATCCATTTATCAAAAAGATATATATGATGGAAATTTTAAGTGAAACAGAATTTGCCCCAGGTGTTAAAGAGGATGCTTTTATGCCAAATTTATTTGTGGATATAAGCAATTATCTTGATAAAAAAATAGAAATAATGAAAATTTTTAAAAGTGAAATAGGGGAACATCCATTTCCAAGAAGTGAAAGAAATTTAAGAGCATTAGCCACCTTAAGGGGGGCAACTTGTGGATGTGAGTATGCTGAAAGTTTTATGCTTTTAAAGGAAATTTTATGAAAAACATAGAAAACATAAAGCTAAGACAAAATGCTACCATAAAGGAAGCTTTGGGGATTATAGATAGCGGAGCTATGCAGATAGCTTTAGTTGTTGATGACAATGATAAGCTTCTTGGGACACTAACAGATGGCGATATAAGAAGGGGTATATTAAGAGGACTGGACCTTGATAGTCCTATAGAGACGATAGTTTTTAAAGAGCCGGCTATTGCAAAAATTTCTAGTACAAAAGAGGAAATTTTAAAGATAGCATTATCTAAAAAACTTCACCAGATACCAATAGTAGATGATAATGGAATAGTTTTAGACTTAAAAGAGATAGAAGAGCTTGTTGAGCCAAAGATCAAGACAAATAGAGTTATCCTAATGGTAGGAGGCCTTGGCACTAGACTTAGACCACTCACGCAAGATACGCCAAAGCCGATGCTAAAGGTTGGAAACAAGCCGATCCTTCAGACGATAGTCGAGAGATTTGCAGAGTATGGATTTGTAAATATCACAATGTGTGTAAATTTTAATGCCAGTATCATTAGAGACTATTTTGGCGACGGAAAAGAATTTGGCGTAAATATCGACTATGTTGTGGAGGAAAAAAGGATGGGCACAGCAGGGGCGTTAAGCTTACTAAAAGAGCGTCCAAGCGAGCCATTTTTTGTTATGAATGGTGATCTTCTTACAAATGTAAATTTCGAGCACATTTTCAACTACCACATGATAAATAAAGCCACAGCCACAATGTGCGTCAGAGAGTACGACTATGAGGTACCTTACGGCGTGGTAAAGATGAATGATAATAAAATAACTGCTATCGCAGAAAAACCAGTGCAGAAATTTTTTGTAAGTGCTGGGATATATATGCTCTCACCTGAAATTTTAGATCTGATCCCTAAAAATGAGTTTTACGACATGCCTGCGCTATTTGAAAAGCTTATAAAATTAAGTAAAAATGTTATATCATTCCCGATCAGAGAGTATTGGCTTGATATCGGACGTATGGAAGAATATCAAAGAGCAAATGAAGAATATAAAGAAGTTTTTTAATGTATAAAAATAATAGTTTTTTAGCGATTGTACCGGCGAGAGGAGGCAGCAAGGGTTTGCCTGGAAAAAACATTAAAGAATTATGCGGAAAGCCACTTGTTGCGTGGAGCATAGAGGCTGGACTAAAAAGTAAATATGTAGATGAGGTCATGGTTAGCACTGACGATGAGAAAATTGCAGAAATTTCAAAAAAGTATGGCGCAAATGTCCCTTTTTTAAGACCAAGCGACTTGGCAAGTGATACCGCCACAACCTTTGATGCCATAAAACACACTATAGATTATTATAAAAATGAATTAAAAACAGAGTTTGACTATATCGTTTTATTAGAGCCTACATCACCTTTGAGAGAAGTTTGCGATATAGATAGGGCTATTGAAATTTTACTAGAGTCAAAAGCTGATTCGATTGTTGGAATTTGCAAAACAGAGAGTCAGAATCCAGCTTTTTTAGTCTCAAAAAATGAAAACGGCTTAATTTCTGGATATGAAAATAAAGACATGAGAGTTCTAAGAAGACAAGAGATAAAAGATGTTTATTTCTTTGAAGGAACGATCTATGTCTCTAAGGTAGATGTTTTGCTTAATAAAAAAACATTTTATCATAGCAATACCATAGGTTATGAAGTTCCAAAATACAAATCGCTAGAGATAGATGATATTGATGATTTTGTAATGATTGAAGCAATAATGAATTATAAAGGTTATAAAAAATGACTTATCAAGATAGATTATTAAAAGCAATACCAGGTGGCGCGCATACTTATAGCAGAGGGTTTGATCAGTATCCAGCCAATGCTCCACAAATTTTAAAAAGAGGCAAAGGCGCATATGTATATGACGAAAATGGTAGAGAATTTTTGGACTATGGAATGGCGCTTAGGGCTGTAAATTTAGGCTACGCGAATGAAGAAATAAACAAAGCCGCGATCGAGCAAATAGAATTTGGAAACAATCTAACTAAGCCTAGCATGATCGAGCTAGAGGCTGCTGAATTATTAATAGATATGATAGATAGTGTTGATATGGTTAAATTTACTAAAAATGGCTCAACAGCAACAACAGCAGCTATCAAACTTAGTAGAGCATACACTGGAAGGGAGCTGGTTGCAAGATGCGCAGAGCATCCATTTTTTAGCTATGATGACTGGTTTATTGGCTCTACGCAACTTACCAAGGGTATACCGCAAAAGGATACTGAAGGCACAAAGACGTTTGGCTACAACAACATTGAAAGCCTAGAGAAGCTTTTTGATGAATTTCCTAATCAAATAGCTTGTGTGATTTTAGAGCCAGCGGCAACAGAGCATCCAAAAGATAACTTTTTACATAAAGTAAGAGATCTGTGCCATAAAAATGGAGCAGTATTTATACTTGATGAGATGATAACTGGCTTTAGATGGCATTTAAAAGGGGCTCAATATTATTACGACATTAAGCCAGACTTGTGCACTTTTGGAAAGGCAATGGCAAATGGATTTTCAGTTGCGGCTATTGCTGGAAAAAGAGAGATAATGCAGCTTGGCAGTATAGAATTTGAAGGCAGAGAGAGAGTCTTTTTGCTATCAACAACACATGGTGCAGAGATGAGTGGCTTAGGTGCTTTTGTTGCGGCTATGAAATTTATGAAAGAGCATAATGTGGTTGAGTATACTTGGAACTATGGCACAAAACTAATCTCGATGATAAATGAGCTTGCAAAAAAATATGAAATCGAAAGAAATTTCGTAGCAGGCGGGATCGAGTGCAGCCCGTACTATTTGACCTTTGATAAAAATGGTCAAAATTCTTTAGGGCTAAGAACTCTTTTTTCTCAAGAAATGATCAAAAATGGTGTGCTTATTCCTTGGGTGGCACTTTCATATGCCCATGGAGAAAATGAACTTGAAAAGACAAAAAATGCACTAGAAAAAACTTTTGAAGTTTACAAAAAAGCAGTTGATGAGGGCTATGAAAAATATTTAGTAGGTAACCCTATCAAGCCAGTGTTTAGAAAATTTAACTAAAAGTAAAATTTATATAAGGAACAGCAGTGTTAAAAGATAAAGTAGTTGTAGTTACTGGTGGAGCTGGACTTATTGGTAAAGAATTTATAAAAGCCATTGTTGAAAACAACGGCATAGCTATTATCGCTGATATAAATGAAAAAATAGGGCAAGAGGCAAAAGAGACACTATCTAAAGAGCTAAATTCAAAAAATATAGACTTTGTGAAGCTTGACATCACCTCTAAAGACTCTTTAGAGGCTTGTATAAAATATTTGCATAATAAGTATAAAAGGATAGATGCACTAGTAAATAATGCATACCCTCGAAACAAACACTATGGAAGGCACTTTTTTGATGTTGAGTATAGTGACTTTATAGAAAATTTGGGACTAAATTTGGGTGGTTATTTTGCCGCATCTCAGCAGTTTGCAAGATATTTTAAAGAGCAAGGATATGGAAATATCGTAAATATATGCTCGATCTATGGTGTGGTTGCTCCAAAATTTGAAATATATAACAACACAACAATGACTATGCCAGTTGAATATGCTGCCATAAAATCAGGCCTTATACACCTTACTAAATATATGGCAAAGTATTTTAAAGGGATGAATATAAAGGTAAATGCTCTAAGTCCTGGCGGTATATTTGATAACCAGCCAGAGCCGTTTTTGAAAAAATATAAAGATCAGTGCCTAAACAAGGGCATGTTAAACAATAGTGACTTAAAAGGCACCTTGGTCTATCTGCTGAGTGATATGAGTAGGTATGTAAATGGTCAAAATATCGTAGTTGATGATGGGTTTAGCATATGATAGTGCGCTATAAAGAGGATCGTGAGAATTTTGAAGCTAGATGGCAGGAATATATCTTAGAAAATATTCACAGCCCAAGATATTTAAGCTCATACTTAGACTATATGAAATTTTATTCCAAAGATATACTTAGTGATGAAAGCTTTGTGGTTGTTGAGAGCAACAAGTGTGTTGGAATTTGTTTTTTGCCAGTTGAGCAAGCAAATGGTGTCGTCTCTATATCTTTGTCTGGATATTTTACAGTTGCTCCGCTTGCGATAAGCGATAGGGTTTATGACATAGTTTTTAAAGAAATTTTTGAGATAAGTAAAAACTATAATGCTGGCAAGATAATGTTTTATTTAGACTCTTTGGTTATGGAGTTTTTTAACAAATATAACTATCTTATCAAATATGGCTTTATAGATGCTACGGGCAGCAACTGCGTGCTTGATCTTTGTGGTGAAAAAAGCACTTTGTGGTCAAGGCTAAGAAAACGATACAAGTCATCCATAAATGCAATTTTTAAAAATAGTGAATATGACTTTGTTGTAGTATCTAAAGAAAATCCAAGCTACGAAATCCATGAGGTATATAGAGAGCTTCACAAAAAGGCTGCTGGCAGAGAAACAAGACCTAAAACAACCTTTGATAAGCAGTATGAAATGCTACAAAATGGCAATGCTACTATTATAGGATTAAGATACAAAGGCCAATTTATAGGTCTTTGCTATTTTTTACATACGAGCGAAGTTGTTGTATATATGAGCGGTACGGATGATCCAGAATTTACAAATATGAAAATTCCTATATATCACGCCATTTTGCAAAAAGCTACTGAGTATTTTCATGATATGGGTTTTAAGCATATGGAGTACTCTCAGCCTGCAGGGTATAACTTAGTGGATGGATTTTTAGACTATTTAGACGAAAAACAGATAAATATAGCACATTTTAAAAGGGGTATGGGTACAAAAATGGTGCCACTATTTCGAGGTGTAATGTACTTTGATAAAAATTTACTCTTAAAAGATATAGATAGCTTCAGAGAAATAGTGGTAAGAGAATTATAAAAATGAAAAAAATATTATTTATTATTGGTACTAGACCAGAAGCCATTAAGATCTTACCAATATATATTTTTTTTAAGAAATATAATAAATTTGATATAAAAATATGCATAACTGCACAACATAGAAAAATGCTTGACGATGTAATGTCCTTTTTTGGGGTTAAAGCAGACTATGACCTAGACCTTATGCGGCAAAATCAAATACTAGACGAGCTAACATCAAAAATTTTACTAGGAGTATCAAGTATACTAGATGAATTTATGCCAAATTTAGTATTTGTTCATGGTGATACAACTACTTCTTTTGCTGCATCGTTGGCGTCATTTTATAAAAAGATAGACGTGGCTCATGTAGAGGCTGGACTTAGAACTTATGATATTTATTCTCCATTTCCTGAAGAGGTCAACAGACAGCTAACGTCCAAAATAGCAAAGTATCATTTTGCACCGACTTTGCTGGCTAAGCAAAATTTATTAAGAGAAAATATAGATGAGGATAATGTTTTTGTAGTAGGCAATAGTGTAATAGACGCACTATTTTTTACACTAGATAAGCTAAAAAAGACAACTCCTTGCTTAGATTACACGCCAAGTGAAAGAAAATTTATTCTTATAACTGGCCATCGTAGAGAAAATTTTGGTGATAATTTTTTGAATATATGCAATTCAATAAAAGAATTAGCTATTAAATATAGTAGTGATATGGATTTTGTTTATCCGTTGCATCTTAATCCAAATATATGCGAGCCAGCTAAAAAAATATTATCAGATATAAAAAATGTTTATTTAATAGAGCCACTTAAATACGAAAGCTTCGTATATCTCATGTCAAAGGCATATATTATTTTGACTGATAGCGGTGGCATACAAGAGGAGGCGCCAAGTTTTGGCAAGCCTGTTTTAGTTATGCGTAACAATACAGAAAGACCAGAGGCTGTAGAGGCCGGAACTGTGAGGCTTGTTGGCACCACTGGGATCACAGATGAGGTTTGTAAGCTTGTAGAAAATGTTGATGAATATAACAAATTTAAAAATTTAAAAAATCCTTACGGTGACGGAAAAACATCTAATAAAATTTATGAAATCATTGAGTCTCTTTTGTGAAAAAAGTACTTTTTATATCTTATTTCTTGCCCCCATTTAATTCTCCGCAAGCCATACAAATAGGAAGATTACTGAGGTATTTTTCGTTATCAGAGCAATATGAAATAACTGTAGTAACTGCAAATTTAAAGAACGCCTTGATAGATAATAGTTTATACCCAGATATTTTTGATAAAATAAAAGAGGTCATATACGTAGATGACGTGGTAAAAAATAAATACGTCAAATATTTTATTAGCAAAGTCATTCCAAGTATCTATAAGACACCAGATGAATATAAAAAATGGCATAAAAAAGCATATCAAAGCTTGTCTTATAAATTTAAAAGTGGTGATTTTGACCTAATACTAACATTTTCTTTTCCTCTGTCCACAAATATACTTGGCAGGCAATTAAAAGAATATTTTAAATGTAAGTGGGTGGCACATCAGTCTGATCCATGGACTGATAATATTTATAATGGCTACAGCAAAGGCATAAATCAAAAAAATGTTGCTTTAGAAAAAGAATGTTTTTATGCTGCCGATAAGATCATATTTACTTCCATAGAGACACGAGAATTTTATACTAGCAAATACCCATATCTATCTAGCAAATTCTATCTTTTGGAGCATTCAAATGATCCTAGTCTATTTCCAAGAAAAGACAATGTATCTGGTAGTAAAAAGATAGTGCGATATATCGGTGGTTTTTATGGTGCCAGAACACCAGAGCCGCTATATAAGGCAATGTATAAGCTAAAAGAAGACGGAAAGAATATAGATTTTATTTTTGAGATATATGGTTTTGGTAGATCTATAACAAATTTATTAAAAAAATATGACATATCGGAGTACATATCATTTAAAGGAAGCGTATGTTACCTTAAAAGTTTAGAGTTGATGGTTGGCGCTGATTTGTTGGTTTTGATAGATGCTCCAAGCGAGCATAAGAGCATATTTTTTCCATCAAAGCTTGTAGATTACATTGGTTCTAAAACACCCATTATGGTCATATCCCCAGATGGAGCAAGCAAAAGAGTGGCTGAAGAAAATGGACTTGCTTATTTTGAATTAAACGAAACTGATAAGATAGCTGATTATCTATGTAGTGATTGGGGTCTTAGCCAAGAGTATGGTAATGTATACGACATTAATGACGTTGTAAATAAATTTGTGAGTATTGTTGGTGAATAGAAATTTATCATTTGATACCATGAGAGGAATGGCGATCTTATTTGTTTTGGCAGCTCATTTTTTAACAAATAGTGTTGTTTTTGATGATTATTCAACTACCATGCTAGGAAATACATCTTTAAATTTCTCTTTTTTTGGAAATACTGGAGTAATTTTATTTTTTTATCTAAGTGGCTATTTGATCTACGCATCTATAGATCGTGGAAAAAACATAGCATTTTTTTTTAATTTCTATCCAGTTTACGGTATGCGTGATATATTTGCAAATATTTTTTTTATCAAAGATTTTTTAAATGCTCCCTATATGAATAATGTCTATTGGTCTTTACTGGTTGAGGTTAGATTTTATTTTATTATTTTTGTTTTTTTTCTTCTTTCTAGGTATTTTAAATTTTTAAAGATAGAGTATTTGCTACTACTTTTGCTGCTGGTCAACTATACTAAGTTGTTTTTTACTGGTAGCGGGAGCTGGTTTGTTACTTGGCTTTTGCTTTTTTTTATAGGTATTCTTTTTTATAAGTATGTGACAAATAAAATAAAGATCGGTATTTTATTGGTTTGTTATTTTGCTATTTTGGTCTCAGTATATATTTTTAGAGACTTAAGCTCCTTTCTTAGTGCTGTTATGTGTACTCTAATTTTTGCTTTTTGTTTTTATTTTAATTGCACAAATCGTATATTGATATTTTTTGGTAATATATCGTACTCTTTATATTTGGTACATGCACCAACTGGATATAGT
>NZ_CABPVR010000016.1:0-7458 GCF_902460875.1 Campylobacter concisus
GCTATTATCTGTTACAATTCATGAAATAGCTGGGTTTTGGCCATTTCAAGTAAAGCCTAATGGAATGCTCTTTTTAACGAGCATAAGGCAGAAGTTGTAAATACATTTGTGGGCGAAAAATATATCCAGCACAATCCTGGCTTTAAAGATGGTATGGATATCATTTCTAATTTGTAAAAAAAGTAAAATTTCAAATAAATAAAAAAATGCAAGTAAAACGAAAAATATACAAATCTTTTCAATACGAGAAAATGAGACATAGCTTGCGAGCTAGATTGTTCTTTTTAGTCGTAGCAGTCGTGATTTTGGCAATCGAAATTTATATAGCAGTTTTTGTCAAAGGTGGCTTCGTGCGCCATTACTTGGGTGATGTGCTAGTTACGGTGATGCTTTATGCATTTGGACGAGCCATGTTTAAAACTACACCAAAAATTTTAGCATTTGAAATATTTGCTTTCTCACTATTTATAGAAATTTTACAATACTTTAAAGTACTTGAAATTTTAGATATTCATAATTTAATAATACGCATAGTCTTTGGCGGAACTTTTGACGTTAGCGACATCGTATGTTACGCGTTGGGCTGCTTACTGGCTTATTTGATTGATGTCATTTGCTTTCTGCAAAAGTATAAAAGTCCAAAGATATAGTGATAAATTACAACTTTATTTTTAAGTATAAAGAAGGAGCTAATCATATTAAAAACTCCAGCAAATTTATCCGTTTATTTTAGCTCACCCCAGTTTTTGGCGATATTTAGCGATGTTTTAAGTGGCACATTTAGCGTGTAAATTTCCTCCATCGTCTTTTGTGTTGCCCTGCCAAATTCCTGTGCAACCTCGTCTTTTACTTCAAAGATAAGCTCGTCGTGGATCTGAAGTAACATTTTTGCATTTTCATCTAAATTTGCTCTAACTTTTACCATCGCCATCTTAACTAAATCTGCCGCAGAGCCTTGAAAGACTGTATTTACCGCTTCGCGCTCAAACATTGCTATTTGCATAGGTGTGGCACTTTTAAAGTCAAAGTAGCGCCTCCTGCCAAGTAGTGTCTGCACAAAGCCATCATTTTTAGCTGAAATTTTTATGCTCTCTAAAAACTCTTTTATCGTCTCAAACGCCTTAAAATAGCGCTCTATATACTCTTTTGCCTCTGCTCTTGTGATATTTACTTGATTTGCTAGTTTGCTTGAGCCCATGCCATAAATGAGGCCAAAATTTATACTCTTTGCCACGGCTCTATTTTGCCCGTCGCTGCTACCAAATATGCTAATAGCCGTCCTTGCGTGGATATCCTCATCATTTTTAAACGCCTCAAGAAGTGCAGGATCACGGCTAAAGTGAGCTAGCAGTCTAAGCTCGATCTGGCTGTAGTCAAGCCCCACAAAGCTATACCCATCGCGCGCCTCAAAGCACTCTCTGACGTCCTTTGCGAGGCTGCCACGAGCTGGGATATTTTGCAAATTTGGATTTTTACTTGAAAGCCTGCCAGTGCTTGTGCCAGTTTGCAAAAAGCTTGTGTAAATTCGTGAGCCCTCATCCTTTTTCGCAAGCGCTAAAAGTGGCTCGCAGTAGGTGCTTTGCAGTTTGTAAAGCTCTCTGTAAGCTAAAATTTTCTCAATCACTGGGTGAGCGTCTATGAGCTCAGCTAGCACGCTCTCATCGGTGCTATAGCCAGTTTTTGTCTTCTTTTTGGTTGGAAGCTTTAAGTGCTCAAAAAGTATGACGCCAAGCTGTTTTACTGAGTTTATGTTGAAATTTTCGCCGCTTAGCTCGTAAATTTCACTTGTTAGTGCCTTTAGTTTGGTGTCGTTTTCAAGGATAAGCTTTTGCATTTTGGATTCATTTATCTTGATACCGTTTTGCTCCATGTCAAAGAGCGTGAGGATAAAAGGAAACTCGTGCGTATCGGCAAGGGCTAGTAAATTTTTATCAAGCGTGTTTAAAAAAGTTTTATAAAATTTAAGCGTTATCCAAGCGTCCTCGCTCGCGTATTTGGCTGCATTTTCTAGCGGCACATCGCCAAAGGTCTGCCCCTTTTTGACCATATCTTCAAATTTTATCGTGTCGTAGTCGTAGAGCCTCTTTGCCAGTGCATCCATGCCAACGCTTGAGTTTGGATCGCTAAGCCAAGCAAGGATCATTGTGTCTTTAAAATTTGCTGGAGGATTTAGACCTAGGTTGTTTTTCACAATCTCAAAGTCATATTTTAAATTTTGTCCGATCACGCAGCCTTTGTAAATTTGACCTATCGCCCAATTGGCAAATTTTAGGCTAATTTGCTGCGGCGCACCAAGGTAGTTGTGAGCAACCGGCACGTAGTAGGCGTCCTCGTCGTTAAAGCAAAAGCTAAAGCCAACGATCTTTGCACTCTTGCTATCAACGCCGGTCGTCTCCGTGTCAAATGCGACGATAGTTTCAGGCGTGATGTCAGCAAGTAGCTTTTCAATGCTAGCCTCATCAAGGAGTAAATTTGCTCTAAAGCCAAGCTTAAATTCGGCATTTTCCTCTTTTTGCAAGCTCTTAAGAAGCCTATTTAGATCGTACTCTTTTAAAATTTCTGAGATATTTATCAGAGGATTTTGCTCTGGAAATTTTGAGTGCTCAAGATCAAGCGAACTAACTGCATCATCAAATAAAGTGGCTAGTTTTTTGCTCAAAAATGCTTCTTCTTTTGCGGCAGCAAGCATATTTTTAGTGCGCTCGTTTCTAAGAAGAGCTAAATTTTCATAAATTCCCTCTAAGCTTCCATACTCGGCCAAAAGCTTCTTAGCTCCCACTGCGCCGATACCTTTGACACCTGGGATGTTGTCTGAGCTATCGCCTGCAATCGCTAGAAAGTCCCTTACTTGAGCTGGATAGATGCCATACTTTTCAAAGCAGCTTGCACTATCATGATCGATCTTGCTTTGTGGGCTGTAGATGCTCACTTTGCCATCTTCTATGAGCTGATAGAGGTCTTTATCGTGGGTGACTATTCGCACAAATATATCTTTGTCTTTGCAAAATTTAACTGCACTTGCGATGATGTCATCGGCCTCATAGCCCTCGCGGCTAAGGCTGTAAAGCCCCATTTTTTCTATCATATCTATGCAGACTGGAAGCTGTTCTTTTAGCTGAGCTGGCGGCTCGTTCCTATTTGCTTTGTAATCACCTAAAATTTCGTGACGTAAGGTCTTGCCTTTGCTGTCAAGTGCAAAGATGAGATAGTCGCTTTGGTATTCATCCTTAAGGCTTGCTATAAAATTTGCAAAGCCACTTATCATTCCACTTGGCTTGCCCTCGCGGTTTTTAAGTCCGCTCATGGCGTAGTAGAGCCTAAAAAAGAAACCAAAAGTGTCAATAATCGTAAGTGTTTTCATTTTTATCCTTTGCGTAATTTTATGAAATTTAGGCAAAAAATAGGCTGATTTATAAAAATTTTTGATATTATGGCGGACATTACAAATAAAAAATCACAAAAAAAAGCTTTGAGGTCATGAAAAAAATAGTTTTTTTACGTATCAATCCAAATGCAGTCGGTGGTGCCGAACGCTATTTAAGAAGGCTTACTAAAGCCCTAAAAGACGTAGGTATAGACACATCTATACGCTCATATCTAGGAGAGGCTAGGATCTCATCATGGAAAAAGGCTTTGAGATTTAACGCACAGGTAAAACGCCAGAAACAAAGCGATGAGGTATATTTTAGTTTGGAGCGAGTAAGCTGTGCAGATATTTACAGAGCAGGGGACGGCGTGCATAAAATTTATCGTGCCACAAAGCCATTTTGGTGGGTTAATCCTCTAAATTTTGTCTATCCGTATCTAGAAAAACGTTGCTTTAAAAATTCTAAAAAGATAATCGCAAATTCAAACTACATAAGAGAGCAAATCATTTCGGCCTACGGTATCGACGAGTCAAAAATTGTTACCATTTACAACGGTATAAATTTACCGCAAAAAGTGGAAAAGGGCGAAGCAAAACTTAGCGTATGCGAAGAATTTGGACTCGATTACAATTTACCAATTGTGCTTTTTGTCGGAAATGGCTTTAAAAGAAAAGGAGCAAAGGACTTTTTGCTTCTTGTCTCAAAGCTAAAAACGCCAGTAAATGCGCTAATAGTAGGCAAAGATAAAAATTTAAATTCATATAAGAAACTAGCAAAAAAGCTAAAGATAAAGGCATTTTTTACAGGTGAGCAAAAAATGACTGCAAAATTTTATGAAGCAAGTGATATTTTTATATTTCCAACACACTACGAACCATTTTCAAATGTCGTTCTAGAGGCACTTAGCTTTAAAAATATTGTCTTTACAACGGCTCAAAATGGGGCAGCTGAAATTTTAGAAAATCGTTTTGTCATGAGTGAACCAAATGATGAAAGTATACTGGAGCTAGTGGAGCAGGTGCTTAATGATAATGAGATGATGAGAGAGCTGCAAGAGAAGTCATTTTTACTTTCACAAAAATTTAGTATAGAAGAAAATGCAAGCAAAACTCTTGAAATCATAAACGAAGTGCTAAATTTGGAGCAAAAGTGAGAGTGTTTATAGAGCTTCCAACTTGGCTTGGAGACGCTGTGATGGCGAGTGCGGCGATAGAAAATTTAAGTAAAAATGCTAAAAATATTGTATTTTTTGGCTCTTATGTGGCCTGTGAGCTTTACAAATCACATCCAAAGTGCGAAAAAGTAGTTATTGACGATAGTAAAAAGCAAAGCTCAAGATATTTAAGCCTTATAAAAACAGCTAGAAAGCTTGGAAAATTTGATATCGCTATTAGCTTTAGAAGCTCATTTGCTAGTAAATTTTTGCTATTTTTTCTAAAAGCAACGCAAAAATTTTGCTTTAAAAAGAGTAGCGAGAGCTTGCATCAGGTGCAGAAATACCTAAATTTCATAAAGCAATGCCTAAATTTAAAAGAAATTTCAAACGAACTAAAAATTTACTATGAAGCTAAAAAAAGTGAGCAAAAGCTCCTCGTGCTAAATCCAGGTGCTAGCTACGGAAGTGCCAAAAGGTGGTATCCGCACTATTTTGCAGAGGTTGCATTGCACTTTAAAGATGAATTTGATGTAAAGATCACTGGCTCAAAAGCCGAGCTTGAAATTTGCAATGAAATCGAGCAAATACTCTTACAAAATGGTATGAAATGTGAAAATTTGGCTGGAAAAACTAGCATAAAAGAGCTTTGTGAACTAATAGGCTCTATAAAAAATGGTATCTTTTTGACAAATGATAGTGGTCCTATGCATATCGCAGCTGCCTATAAAGTGCCACTTGTGGCTCTTTTTGGACCGACTAAATTTAATGAGACTAGCCCATGGCGAGATGAAAGTGCAAAGATAGTGCACTTAAATTTAGAGTGTATGCCATGCATGAAGCGAGTGTGTCCCATAAAAACACATGCCTGCATGAAGGAGCTTACGCCAAAAATGGTCATCACTGAAATAGAGCTATTAAGAAAGAAATTAAATTTTTGAAATTCTAAAAATATTAAATATATACATACAAAATTAAAAATTTTAGTTTTTATTTGATTACATTTTTACTAAATATTTGACATTGGTTATCAATATAGCTATAATCACGCAAAAATTTTTACTAAGAAGGTATTATGGAGCTAATTAAACATCACATTGATCATGTAATTATTGCGATTTTAGGCATTATGAGTTTTTTTGTACTTTGGTATACGATTGAGCGCATTATTTTTTATTCACGTGTTGATATAAAAGGTTACAAAAGTATCGAAGCGCTTGAAGAGGCACTAACCAAAAATTTAACCACGCTTTACATTATCTACTCAAATGCACCATATGTAGGACTTCTTGGTACAGTTGCTGGAATTATGATCACATTTTATGATATGGGTATGGCAGGCGGGATCGATACTAAAAGCATAATGGTCGGCCTCTCTCTTGCGCTAAAAGCAACTGCTTTTGGACTACTTGTGGCGATACCAACTTTGATGATTTACAATGGTTTTGTCAGAAAAGTAGATGTAATGCTAAATAGATACAAGGCTGAAAATGCGTCTAAATAAAAAAGATGGGTTAAATATTGTCCCATTTATTGATATTATGCTTGTTTTGCTTGCTATCGTGCTTAGTATTTCGACTTTTATTGCTCAAGGTAAGATAGCTATTGATCTTCCAAGTGCAAACAGTGCTGAGCAAAGCAAAGAGGACGATAAAAAAGTAAGTGTAGTAATTGATAAGGATAATAAATTTTTTATAGATGATGTAGAAATTTCTGAGAACGAACTTAAAGATAAGTTAAATGCAGTTGATATAAAGACATTGATCGAACTAAAAAGCGATAAAAATTCGAAATTTGATAGCTTCGTCAAAGTAATTGATATATTAAAAGAGAAGGGCCACGAAAATTTTGCAATCCAAACAATCTCTGAATAAAATTTCAAATTACAGTGGCTTAGCTGTTTCGCTTATAGTGCATGGAGCAGCAGTATATTTTTTGCTTTCACATGATTTTAACGAAATAAAAATAGGTGAGCAAAAACCGATAAAAATAGCTCTTAATTCATTTACTCCAGTGCCACAAGTCTCAGCACCTCAAATAGCGGAGCAAATGCTTACCCCAGAGCCAACTCCACCAGCTCCACCACCACCGCCAGAGCCACCAAAACCTGAGCCAAAGCCAGAACCAAAACCTGAACCTAAAAAGTTGGAGAAACCAAAGCGTGAAATAAAAAAGGTAGAGCCTAAAAAAGAGAAAAAAATAGAGCCCAAGCCTGAACCGGTAATTGCTCAGCCAGTGCAGCCTATTGTACCGCCAGCTAGTGTAAATACAAATTTACCAGCCAATAACAAGTCTATCGCTGCAGCTCCAGTTCAAAATGTAACACCTGAGCTAAATTTATCAAATTCACAAGGTGATGAAGATTTTACAAAGGTTATAATTGCAGTTAAGAGGCATAAAAGTTACCCAAATAATGCAAGGCGTATGAAGCATCAAGGTGTTGTAGAAGTTAGGTTTTTACTCAAGCAAGACGGCAGTATAGATGAACTTAAAGTTAGTAAAAGCTCTGGTTTTGAGTCGCTTGATAATGGTGCTTTAGAAAATATTCAAAGAGCAAGTTCTGAGTTTCCAAAGCCTAAACAAGATCGCTATCTGCGCTTTCCTATTTCATATACACTAAAATAAATTACAAGCTTATTTAAGCTCGTAATTTATTATCTGCTTTGTAGAATTTCTTTTATATTTCAAGCCAAAATAGAAAAACATAACTTATTTTATTTAAAAAAGTGTGTATTTTAAACTTGCTTTAAATATTAAACATGTATAATCTGACTTTCTTTAACGAGTGGTTGGATAGCTCAGTCGGTAGAGCAGCAGACTGAAAATCTGCGTGTCGGCAGTTCGATTCTGCCTCTAACCACCATTAACCTTTCCTTAAACATCAATCATTTTTCTCTTGGTTCTATTAAATTTCGTATTTACAAGGCTTTTATACTA
>NZ_CABPVR010000017.1:0-4223 GCF_902460875.1 Campylobacter concisus
TTATATATCTTTTATGCTTATTTAAATCTCTTTTACGAATATGGCAAATTTAGTGATGAAAATTTTAAGCAAGATATGGTCGGGTATATAATAGAAAATTTAGGCAGCAACATAGATAAAAATAGCAACAAAGAGGCACATCTAGTAAAGATACTAGATATAGATGATCTAGATAAACTAGATGCAGCAAAGATAGTAAGTGATGCTAGAGCTGGCGATATAGATATGCTAGTGGCTATTTGTGCTTTGAATTTATTTGTATTTGAAAAAAAGATAGATGTAAATGAGCTTAATAAATACTTCTCTTATAGCAAAAACATCTATAAAAATATAACGATACTACGAGATAATAGAGTGGATATAGCAGAGGCTAGCATCTTTGTAAAGGACAGAATAGATATGCTAAAGAGCATAATAAATCTAAAATATACGGATCTAGTAAAGCTAAAAGAAAATGAAAATTTCTTGGCTAGCATAGACTCTAAGGATATAAGTTCTAGCGATGAAGCCATAGTAATAGCTAATAATAAATCCGCTCAAAATAATGATGATGTAGCTTACAATAATAAAGTAGCAACCGATGATATAAAAGCTCTTATGAATGAGAGCGTGGGAAGTATCTTTTATAAAAATAACGATACCCTTAGTGTAAGTGCAGTAGATAAAAGTATAGTCGATGTTGAGGTATTAAAGGAGATATTTAAGCTAGATAGCAAAAATATGAATCAAAGAATATATCTAAACTCTGCCCTTTTGTCTAAAGCCAATGAAGAGGAGGATTGTCCACTTTATTTTAAAGATGAAAAATATAATAGTGATGAGAATATACCTCTAAATTTTACTCATCAGCCAAGAGATGAGGATAAAGATATAGGAAGGCTAAATGTTGCTTATAGAAATTCTCAAGCAAATATATTAAATTATTCACTATTAAATAAGAGTCTAAATATCGATCTAAAACCAATGAGTAAAAAGACTAAAGAGGCTCTTTCAAATTTAAATCAAAGGCAAAATTTACAAAAAGATAATCAATCTAAAGAAATTTCATCCACTGCTACTTCATGCCCTGTCATAGAGGACGACACTATCATTTGCCCACATGGTGGTCATGTGATCTTAAAAAGTAGGGCAGGCAGGAGTATAAGATCAGACGATCAAGGTGTGATACTTGACGTTGATTTTATAAACTCGCCGATAGTAGGTTGCTCAGCTAGGATCCCATGCGTCATAGTAGCTTATGTGCCAAGATCGGCACTTAGTCTAAAAAGCATGAATGATCACTACGCTGTAATGCAAGATCTAGTGCCAAACTGCCTAAGCAACACCGGCTCTTCGCTAAGGTGCATAAAAAAAGAGAATAAACTTAAACTAGAGCATAGTTTAAGTAATCCTATGTTTGAGAATAATAACCTTGCCGTACAAAATCCAAATTTAAATAAGCCATTGATCAGACTTCATATAAAAGCTTTTGCTTCTCAAATAGATAATCTTTTGGTAACTACCTATTATCTATTTGATAAAAAATTTGAAGATAAAAATGGCTTCAGCAAGATCAAACTCAATTTAGACGAGGGAAGAGACGTAGAGGATAAGAATTTAAAGGCTCTTTTAGCGGATAATTATGACGATAAGCGTTATGATATCAAAGAATTTAAACTAAGATATGGAGTGGATAAGCTGAATTTGATATTTGTAGTTCCAAAGAATTTTAGCTCTCTTGATAAAGAGAACTACAAAAAGGCAAATAGCCCGGAAAGCGGAGTAGGCTTTTTTGCCAGTTTA
Source organism: Campylobacter concisus (assembly GCF_902460875.1). GTDB lineage: Bacteria > Campylobacterota > Campylobacteria > Campylobacterales > Campylobacteraceae > Campylobacter_A > Campylobacter_A concisus_AA. The sequence continues at coordinate 1,783 of NZ_CABPVR010000017.1, forward strand.
GATGAATTTAATAGTTCTAATATAGAAAAGAATAGACATACTTACACTTATGTTTTTATGTCTCCAACTGGAGCTAAAAGCATAGAGCTTGAGATAGCTAAAGGGCTAGATAGTGGCTATACAAATGATATAAACACAACTAGCTTTGTAATGCTTGTTAGTTGATAAATTTAAAGAGAGGGATCGTTCTTGAGATTAGATAATACAAAAATTATTAGAAGTATAGAAGAACTACTTTTTGAGGTCGGCGTAAATGGAGAAGGATATAAAAATATAACCTTTTATTGCCGTGATTTAAACCATTTTTATAATACAAATATATTAAACGGAGATGCCTTATATAATAAGATATTTACAAGGCTATATGATCAAAAAAAGGCGGGCAAAAATGTTAGCATAAAGACATATAAATATTTTGATAAGTTTAGTTTATTTAAGAATGAGCGTGGTTTTGAAAGAACCGATGAAATAAAAGTCGCAAACAGTAGTATGAAATTGGAGGTACTTAGTCAAGAAAAGGATATTATTGAAGAGTTTACTAAAGAACTAGTAAAACTTGCAAATATTTTTAGGGAACAAGGCAATATGGTTAAAAATTTTGAAGAAGCATCTAGCGAATTAGTTAGCAACTATAAAAAAATAGATCGAAATATTAACTCCTTATTGGATAGGCTAAGGGATGAGCTAATAAAAAAAGCAACCATAATATTAAATCATGAAAATTTTGATAAAGAAGAAGAGAGTATAGAAGCAATCAAAGACGGTTTTGAGGAAATCAAAGAGAATCTTAAAAAGGCTTCAGAGGATGGCAAGATTTATATGGCAAAAGAGATAGTTAAATTCTTTTTTAGTCTTCTTGATATAACTGATTTAAGGGCTACATTTAAGCCACTAACACTACTGCTTGCCGTACCAGATGCACTTTCTGCCACTAAAAATATAGGTGAATTTCTTCAAAAAAGAGGATTTTATGCCTTTTCTAGTCCGGTTATGAGCCTACTAGCTACTAAGTTTGGTTTTACATTAGGGTTATTAAATACAGTATCGTTTAACAATATTTTAGTTTTTACAAATGATGATCAAAATAGTGGAGCATTTATAGATTTTTCAGGGTTTGATATAACAGCCACTAAGACGAAAAGTAATTACGATGAGTATATTGGAGTTTGCTCTAATTTTTCATTAGAGGTTGATGAAAAAAGCCTATTTGAAGCAAAGATAAGTAAATATGAAAATATAGATAAAAAAAATAATATATCAATATGTAAAAATGATAAGGACAATGCCGAAGAGAGTCTGCTTAATAGGATAGAAGAGTGTGTGATCGCAAATAGAGCAAATTTTGTCTATATGCAGTATCCATTTTTCAATTCTTTAAAATTTGCGAATCTTTTAAGGGATAAATCCTTAACTACCAAGGACGATACTCACAATACAAATAACAGTAGCGGCACCTCTAAAAACTATCTCATTATTTCAAATGCCCCTATGAGAGAAAATGCAAAACTAAATGAGCACCTTTTGCAAAACGTATTAAACTATAAGATAATGGACAGTCTAAATAGGGTGGATAACAAGAAAGTGACTGACCCTAAGCAGCTAAAAGCCACGAAAGACTATAGTCAGTACTCCATACAAGTAGATGCTCAAAATGATGAAGACCTATATTTATTAAGTCTAAGCCCATTTACAAGGGTTAGCAGAGAGAAAATCAAGAAATTTGAAAGTTATATTTCAGACAATTTTATATTTAACAAACCAATGGGCAAAGAAATTTTTAATGGCTCGGAACGTTTCATTAAATTTACGCAAGCCAATACCTATTTAAGTCATATAGATAAGTACTTTAAAAATGCCAAAGACATGGAAGAGATAATTAAAAGAGAAGAAGAATTTTTAGAGGCAAACATAGAGGAATTCAAAATCTTCTTTTTAAATTTGAATTCAAATACGGAACAAGATCGTATTATTTATGCTTTAGGTAAGCCAACTTCAATACCAATCGATGATAGAGGCATGATGCAATTATTGTCAGAGGAGTCTAATGGCGCATTTATAATAGAAACAGAATACTATTATCCAGCCACAAAAGTATTCTTATTAGTGATGGGATATTTTATATTAAGACAAATATTTGATAATTCCTTAATCAAACCAGAGTCTTATCTTGGGAGTGAGGCCATAAATTTATATGGCGAAACATTTCTAGTTTTATCCAAAAACACCTATTATCTAAAAGAAGATGAAACAAAAATACCCATATATTTCTTTAAAAAAGAAAAAGAGGCGAAAGCAGGACAAAAGGATGCCATCTGCATAGAGGAGATAGTGGACTCAATAGAAAAAAGTCATGTGGCTGATGACGATCATATATTAGATGATGATACATATAGTGAGTTAAAAAAGATACTTGAAGAACCAACAACTCTAGACATATATGA
>NZ_CABPVR010000018.1:0-1657 GCF_902460875.1 Campylobacter concisus
TTTTTATATTCTCCGTTGGGTCAACAAATTTTAAAACAAAATACTACCGGTGCAGCACAAGGAGGGCTAAATTCTACAAATTTAAAAAACATAAGAATTCCTTTTAGTAATAATAAAGAAAATAAAAAAGTGTTTCAAAAAATCGTAGCCGAATGCGAAAAAGTAGATAACGAGTTTAAAACTATTAGAATGGAGATTGACGAGTTAAGAGCTAAAATGAGTAAAATTTTCTCTAAGTTTGGCATAAGTTTTGAAACAAATGGGGGGGGGTATGAGCTAATTTCTAAATTTTGCGATATTTTAATAGGAGGAACACCCAAAAGAGGTAATTCCGCATATTATGGCGGAGAAAATTTATGGCTAAGTATTTCAGAGATGAATTCAAACTTAATAACCAACACTAAAGAAAAAATTACAAATTTAGGGGTAAAGAACTCAAACGTTAAACTTATACCAGAAGGTACAACTCTTGTTAGCTTTAAACTAAGTATAGGAAAAACCGCCATTGCAGGAACTGATTTATATACAAATGAAGCAATAGCCGCCTTTGTTGTCAAGAAAGAGTTTAAGGACAAAATTTTGGATAAATTTATCTTTTGCTTATTTGATACAAAGTTTATAAAATTACAAAAAAATGGATCGAATGCTTTTGGTCAAAGCTTAAATTTAAAAGACTTAAATTTGATAAAAATCCCACTTCTGCCGCTTTCTATACAAAAGCAAATCGTAATAGATTTTGAAGTTTTAGAAAGCGAAATCTCGCAAAGAGAGCAAAAGTTAGCAAATTTGCAAGGCAAATATAATGAAATTTTAAATAGACATTTATAGTTTAAGCCTTTCCATTATAAAATCCATAAAAAAATAAAGTGAGATTCTATGGAAATTTGGAACGATATTTATAACCACTTTAACCCAGTCGCCTTTAGTATCTTTGGCTTTAGTGTGCACTGGTATGGGCTCATGTACATCTTTGCCCTTGTTTCAGCACTAGTCGTAGCAAAATACCTAGTCAAAAAAGATAAAATTTCTATCTCGGACCAGCTTTTGGACAACTACTTTTTTTGGGTCGAGATCGGCGTTATTTTAGGTGCTAGACTTGGCTGGGTTTTAGTCTATTCAGGCGAAGTAAGCTACTACTTGACACAACCTTGGCAAATTTTTAATCCATTTCATAACGGCGAATTTATAGGAATTCGCGGTATGAGCTATCACGGTGCTGTAGTTGGCTTTTTGCTTGCGACATATCTATTTTGCAAAAGGTATAAACAAAATTTATGGCAGCTACTTGATCTTTGTGCGGTTTGCATACCTTTTGGCTATACATTTGGCAGGATCGGAAATTTCTTAAATCAAGAGCTTTTTGGACGAGTTGCAGATGTGCCTTGGGCGATAAATGTTTTTGGGCAACCAAGACATCCTAGCCAACTTTATGAGGCATTCTTAGAAGGTTTAGTTATTTTTATTATTTTATTTTTATATAGAAAATTTAAGAAATTTAATGGTGAGCTGATCGCGCTTTATGCTATTTTATACACTTTTGCAAGATTCATTTGCGAGTTTTTTAGAGAGCCTGATTCAGGGCTTGGATTTATTATTTTTAATCTTTCAATGGGTCAAATATTATCACTTATCATGTGTGGTTTTGGAATTTTTATTT
>NZ_CABPVR010000018.1:1703-5606 GCF_902460875.1 Campylobacter concisus
TGTTTAAAAAATATTAAAGTAAAAATCTGCTAGCATTAGCTTTATCAATTAATACTAATATTTAAATTAGTATTAAGAAATGATAATTTATTTCAAATTTCTTAGGAGGGCTCATGACCGGGCTTATAGAAGGTTTTTTGGGGAAACGGTCGGACGACAAAAAAAGTCGCACTCCAGCCGCTTGGGATAGATGGCAAAGTATTACAGGGTTTATTTTGGCCTGTTTTATATTGTGCCATATGGTTTTTACTTCTACTATACTACTTGGCAAAGACGCATTTAACGCTGTCGTAGGGTTTGCGGAGGCTAAATTTTTATTTGGAGAAGCTACTTGGTGGATCACTAACGTCATAGCTGCGGTAATATTTGCCATTTTTATCGCTCATGCATTTTTAGCTATGAGAAAATTTCCAGCAAACTACAGACAATATTTAATGTTTAGAGGCCACAAAGACCGTATGAAGCACCTTGACACTACGCTTTGGTGGTTTCAGTTTTTAACCGGTTTTGCTCTATTTTTCGCAGCCAGCGCGCACCTAGTGGATATAGTCTTTGGCGGACATATTACTGCCGACAAATCAGCGGCTGCATTTCATCAACTAGAAATTTTCTACTTCGCACTACTTGTTTTTATGGTCGTTCACGCTAGTATCGGTATGTACCGCTTGTATGTCAAATGGATAAGCATTGATGGTGCAAATAAGCACGAAATGTTTGTCAAAAGAAATAAGGCAAAAACAATTGTATTTGCCGTTTATGGCATACTTGCTATAATTGCGCTAATCGCCGATTTCGTGTGGATCAGCCATTAAAAAGGAGCTAGAAGATGAATGTAAAATATTATGATGCATTGGTAATTGGTGGTGGTCTAGCTGGTCTTAGAGCTGCTGTGGCTGCTGGAGAAAAGGGGCTAAGTACGGTAGTTTTAAGCCTAATTCCCGTTAAGCGCTCGCACTCTGCGGCTGCGCAAGGCGGTATGCAAGCCTCTTTGGGAAATTCAAAAATGAGCGAAGGCGACAACGAGGATGTGCACTTTGCCGACACGGTAAAAGGTAGCGACTGGGGCTGCGATCAGCAAGTTGCGCGTATGTTTTGTCAAACCGCGCCTAAGGCGATTCGCGAGCTAGCGGCTTGGGGCGTGCCTTGGACTCGTATAACAAAAGGCGAAAGAAGCGCTATTATCAACGCTCAAAAAACGACTATCGTGGAAAAAGAAGAAGTCCACGGACTCATCCACTCTCGCGACTTTGGCGGAACTAAAAAATGGAGAACATGCTTTACGGCGGACGCCACCGGTCACACTATGCTTTTTGCCGTAGCAAACGAAGCTCTAAAACATAACGTCGAAATTCATGACAGAAAAGAAGCTATTGCGCTAATCCACACAAACAACCGCTGTTACGGCGCGATCGTTCGCGATCTAGTTAACGGCGAGATCACGGCATACGTCGCAAAAGGTACGCTAATCGCTACGGGCGGCTACGGTAGGGTTTATAAACACACTACAAATGCCGTAGTTTGCGAAGGTATCGGCGCAGCCATCGCTCTTGAGACGGGCGTAGCTCAGCTTGGAAATATGGAAGCGGTGCAGTTTCACCCAACTCCGATCGTTCCATCGGGCATTCTTTTAACAGAAGGTTGCCGCGGCGACGGCGGAATTTTACGCGACGTAGACGGATATCGCTTTATGCCCGACTATGAGCCTGAGAAAAAAGAACTAGCTAGCCGCGACGTCGTAAGCCGCCGCATCATGGAGCATATCCGCGCAGGTAAAGGCGTACCTAGCCCTTATGGCTATCACGTTTGGCTAGATATCTCGATCCTAGGACGCGAGCATATCGAGAAAAACTTACGCGACGTTCAAGAAATTTGCGAAATCTTTAACGGCATCGATCCTGCCGACACCGAAGTATATACCGACGAAAACGGTCGCCAGCGTGGTAAAGGCTGGGCGCCGATCCTGCCTATGCAGCACTACTCTATGGGTGGCATCAAGACAAAGCCAACTGGCGAGAGTCCGACGCTAGCGGGTCTATTTAGCGCCGGTGAGGCTGCGTGTTGGGATATGCACGGATTTAACCGCCTAGGCGGCAACTCCGTTTCTGAAACGGTCGTCGCGGGCATGATCGTTGGGGACTATTTTGCCGACTACTGCGGTAGCCATGAGATCGATATAAATACCGCAGATATCGAAAAATTCGTTAAAAAAGAGGAAGACTATCTAAAGAGCCTAGTCGAAAAAGAGGGCAAATTTAACGTATTTGAGATCAAAAACAAGATGAAAGATATCATGTGGGAGCACGTGGCGATCTTTAGAACAGGCGAAGGTCTAGCCATAGCGGTAAAAGAGCTAGAAGAGCTTTATAAGCAATCTTTGGACGTTAAAGTCACCAACAAGGCGCTATTTGGTAATCCTGAGCTTGAGGAAGCCTACCGCGTACCAAAGATGCTAAAGCTTGCCCTTTGTATCGCAAAAGGCGCGCTTGATCGCACCGAGAGCCGCGGAGCGCACTGCCGCGAAGACTATCCGAAACGCGACGACCTAAACTGGCTAAACAGAACTCTAACTAGCTGGAAAGAGGGCGATACGCTACCGACTATCGTGTATGAGCCACTTGATATTATGAAAATGGAGATGCCACCAGCATTTAGAGGCTATGGTGCGAAAGGTAATATTATTGAGCATCCAGATAGTGCCATCCGCCAAAAAGAGGTTGATGAAATTCGTGAGAAAATGCAAGCTGAAGGTAAGAGCAGACAAGAAATTCAAGAGGCTTTAATGCACTATGATCTTCAACCAAAATATAAAGCACCAAACGAAAGAGCAGGAATAGGATATGAGTAGAAAAATAACCATAAAAGCATTTAAATATAATCCATTAAGCAAAATTTCAAAGCCGCATTTCGCGACCTACGAGCTAGAAGAGACTGATGGTATGACATTGTTTATCGCGTTAAATATGATTCGCGAGAAATTTGACCCAGATCTTAGCTTTGACTTCGTTTGTCGTGCTGGAATTTGTGGAAGTTGTGGCATGCTTGTAAATGGCAAGCCAAGATTAGCTTGTAGAACTCTTACTAAAGATTTTGAAAGCGGAGTAATTGAGCTTATGCCTTTGCCGGTATTTAAGTTACTAAAAGACTTAAGCGTAGATACGGGCAACTGGATGAATGCGATGAGTAGGCGTGTGGAGAGCTGGATACATACAGACCACGAGACAGATATCTCTAAGCTTGAGGAAAAGGTTGAGCCTGAAGTGGCGCAGGAAGTATTTGAGCTTGACCGCTGCATCGAGTGCGGTATCTGCGTAGCTGCGTGCGGTACAGCTATCATGAGGCCTGATTTCATCGGCGCGGTCGGACTTAACCGCGTAGCAAGATTTAAAATCGACGCGCTTGATAAACGAACCGATGAGGACTTTTACGAGCTTATCGGCGACGATGACGGCGTATTTGGCTGTATGACTTTGCTAGGCTGTGAAGACAACTGCCCTAAACACTTACCACTTCAAAGCCGCATAGCTTATATGCGTAGAAAAATGGCTGCTATAAAGTAGCAAAGGGGCTGTAAAAGCCCCAAACTTACTTCTAAATTTATTAAAAAAGAATACAAATAGGCGCCAAAAGGCATAAAAAGATATCAATAGATACAAATAAGAAAAATAAAAATATCAAAAATGGGATTGATAAGAGTGCGCCCATTATATAACCAAGTGGAAATGCGATAAATATAAAGACGATTCCAACACCAGAAACAAAACAAAAAATTAGCGCAAATATCACAGCAAAGGTATTTACAAATAAGTTAATATTTTCTAAAAGAAAATTTGTTAGGCCAAGACATCTCATGTTTTGATTATAGCTTTTAAGCCAAAAAATTTATATAATTTCAAAAATTTGCTT
>NZ_CABPVR010000018.1:7972-10105 GCF_902460875.1 Campylobacter concisus
GTCTAGCAAGAGCTAGACCTAAAAAATATTGGTTTTAGAGGTAGGTTCTTAAGTCCTAAAGACACTAAGTTTTGAATTTAATGCATCTGTCATCTTATTTAGATGTTCTGCCGCTGAAGCTATCTCTTCGACACTTCTAGCATTTTCTGATGAAATTTGGTTGATATTTGAGATGCCTTCCATGATTTCATTTACATTTTTGCCAGTTGCGATGTAGTCTTGCATAGTCTTATCAGACATTGCTATGGCGTTATTCATCGTCTCACTCATAACATTTATAGTTTTTTCAACGTCGCTTGCCACGTGAGTTAGCTCTTGGATCTGTTTAGAGTTGATACCCATTTGCTCGCTACTATCATTGATCGCTTGGACAATGACGTTAATAGTAGCATTTATCTCAGTTAAACTCTTTTGAGTTCTCTCAGCTAGCTGTCTAACTTCATCAGCAACAACGGCAAAACCGCGTCCATGCTCACCTGCTCTTGCAGCCTCGATAGCGGCATTAAGTGCAAGCAAATTTGTCTGATCAGCTATATCATTGATAACAACAAGGACCGATTTTACCTGCTCGGCATCACGGCTAAGCTGATCGATCTTATCAGCCATTTGATTTTCTACATTAGCAGAGTCAATAATCTGCGCTGATAGTGATCTTATGGCTTCAGTTGCCGTTTTTATATGTGTGCTTGCTTTTTGAAGGTCATCTTTGCCAGCTTGAGCTACTGCTAAAGATTCTTTCATATTTTCTTGCATTACTTTACATCTTTGATTTGTCTCTTCTACTATTTCAGTTGATTTTTCTACACGTTTGCCTGTCTGAAGAGATGTGGAACTAAGCTCATTCGCAACGGAGCTATTTTCACTTGAAAGGTGCTTTGTATCACTTATTAATACCCTTATTCTTTCAATAAAATCATTTATATCTTTACTTATCTTAGCTATCTCGTCTTTACCATAAATAGGAATTTTAATTGTAAAATCAGATGTTATCGCGTTTAAATTTGTTCCTAGTCTATCAATAGGATTTGCAACCATCTTCTTAAGCAAGAACATAGAAACAGCTATCAAAAGTAAGGTAACTATGGTGCTTGCTATGATGAAATTTTTACTAACTACTTTTAGTGGTGTTAAAAAATCATCAGTAACAGCTGAACCTAAAACCATCCAGTCTAGTTTATCAAATGACTCAAAAGCAACTATGCAGTCAACCCCATCAATTATAATAGGCTCAATACCCTTTCCTTTTTTAACAATATTATCCATAGTAGTTTGTAATTCACTACTTAGCTCTTGATTTGCCTTGGTTGGATGAAAGTCAAATTTACCAGTTTTAGTATTGTAAAGAGAAAAATATCCATGCTTACCAAGTTTCATCTCAGAAAAAGTCTTTTTCATATTGTTTAATCCCTCGGTAGGATCATAACCAACAAATAAAATTCCTATTACCTCGTTATTTTCAATAATAGGATCATAAATACTCATATAGTTGCGTCCAAATAAATTTACAACACCTACATACCTCTCTTTATTCATGATATTTTTATAGGCTTGACCGTTTTTGTCAATCATCGTACCAACAGCTCTACTACCATCAGCCTTCGTCACCGATGTACTAACTCTTAAAAAATTATCACCTGATTTTGCAAAAATGGTTGAAATTCCGCCTTTTGTAGCGTTATTAAATTTATCTAGAATATCGTAGTTATTGTTTAAAATACCATTTTGAGATATTAGTTCTATCGCTTCGTATTTGTCAGTCTTGCTCATCTGGTGATTAGTTGAAATTTTTCCAATCATCTCTTTAAAAACACTCATTATCAGCTCTGCACTACTTACATTATCTTTTTCAAATAATTTAACCGTATTCATAGCAAGCTCTACATTTTGCTCTACCGTAGTAAGCACACCATCTTTTATCTCACGCTCTAAAATATTTGATGTATACACGACAAAACATATCATAGATACCGCCAGAACCGCAGCAATCGTTGCTGAAACTTTTACCAAAATGCTTCGTAAATTCATTTTGTCTCCTTTTTATAAAAATTTTTGCCTTGATTATAGCACTATTTTAAATAAACTTTATACAAGAATGCATAATTAATAATAATTAATAAATTATCATTATTATTT
>NZ_CABPVR010000019.1:0-3282 GCF_902460875.1 Campylobacter concisus
GTTAGACTAAGTGTAGCATTATCGTTGATTATATTTCCATTTTCATCGGCATGACCACCTAGCTGAATCTTTTCAATACCACTAACCTTACTAAAATTAATAGTACTATCATCATTAACTACCAATGTATCTTTGCCAGCTCCGCCATTGATTGTTGTACTAGACATGTTATTGCCTTTTCCGATGACAATTGTATCGTTACCAGCTCCACCTTCTATATTAGCATCATTAAATGTTCCAGAGTTAACAAAAATTTTATCATTTCCGCCTCCACCATAGATACCGCCATGTCCATTGGCATTAAATACGGCTCCATTTACATATATTTCATCATTTCCTCCATTAATATTACCATCCGCATAGTCACCGTATACCCTAGAGAAATTAAATGTAGAGCCACTATTTAAATATATTTTATCTGCACCAGTTCCAGCAACTATATAAGACGCATCTTGGAATATAGTGCCGCCATTTATAGTGATTTTGTCATCACCATCACCAGTATCTATAGCAGAGTAGTTACCATTGGCAAGTTTTAAGAACGTAGTATTTGTAACTTCTACCGTATCGACACCATCTCCAGTATTTAAAGCAGAGCTCTGAAAGGTTATGCGAGCATCGCTAGGGTCGCGGTTAATAGTTATAGTATCCTTACCTTCTGAAGTATTTATAGTGCTATAGTTAAGTGTTGTTCCTTCTTCGATATCGACGAAATCGTCGCCTTTATCCGTATCAACTACCGCATGCGTTAAAGTAGAATTGTTAATCACTACGCGATCTGTATCGGCACCGGTATTTATATCTGTTTTTACGGTAGCGGTAGTACCATTAAGTTTAGAACCTCTAATTTCTACTTTGTCTTCGCCCGCACCAGTATATATGCTATTTCTACCTTCCATTAAAGAATCGTCTTGTATTTGCACCAAATCATTTCCGCTACCGGTCTTTATATCAGTAGCTTCAACGTTGCCACCGTTTATCTGTACGCGCTTGATACCATTATCTCCCATATCTATCTTTACTAGCTGGAAGTCCGGTCTTCTATTTTCACCTGTGTAATTGCCACTATTACCCATGCCGGTTAGCAATAAGCTATCGTCACCGTCGCCCATATTTATCTTAGTATCCGTTGCCGCAGAGTAGCTATAACCTTGAAGTGGGTTTCTAGTTAAATGCTCAAATCTTACTACGTCGTCGCCCTTACCAGTTTCTATTTTTGCGAAATTTAAATATGCTCCGTCGTATACATTGACTTGATCTGCGCCTTCTCCGGTTTCTATCACTCTTTCTTCGATACCAGCTCCATTTTGTAGAGTGATATTATCTTTACCGCTTCCGGTCATTATGATCTTTTTAGTAGGCGTACCATTTTCTATTTTTCCTAGTAGTACGCTTCCGTCCACTGTTACTTCGTTATCTCCATCACCTAAATTTATAGAAGTATCATTTTCTAATTTTACTTTAGGGTCAGCTACCGATCCTTTCGTAGTATTGGAGATATTTACGATGTCTTTATCAGCACCGCCTTGGATGATAGCAGAATCCAAAGTTATATCACTACCCTCTTTGCTTGAGTCTCTAGTAATATTTAGAGTGTTTTCTCCGTTACCCATAAGTATTTTACTATCAGTAATTTTAGTTCCATTGGTCATAGAAATTTTATCGTTACCGGCCCCGCCGTCGATAGTCGAGTTACCGCTGATATTAGCATTTTCACCGATAGTAATCTCATCCTTACCGCCGCCGCCGCTTATTATAGAGCCTCCGCTCATAGTTAAATTCTTGCCAACTTTGATGATATCGTCACCATCGTCGCTACCAGTTCCAGCGCTTCCGTTATTTCCCCAGTCGCCGTGTATACCTGAGTGATTGCTAAGGGTTAGATTATCGCCAGCTGTAATCTCATCGTTACCACCGCCAGCTTGTATATCAGCCCAGTTTTCAAGTGTAACTTTATTTGCAATATTTACTGTATCCTTATATCCGTTACCGCTATCGTCCGTCTGAATATCAGAATCAGATATTTTAGCACCCTCGCTTACATTTAAAGTATCCTCGCCGTTGTCTAAATTTATATGAGACTCTCTAGTAACGGTACCATTTATATTTAGCTTATCGTTGCCATCTCCCATAATGACTCTAGAGTGTTCAAGCGTTGCATCTTTTTCTAGAGTTACAATATCCTCTCCGTTATGAACTCCTATCTCAGCATTTTTAACGGTAGCGCCTGATTTTATAGTTACGGTATCGTTTCCACTCTGCCAATTCGTTATATATGTATTATTAAACGAATTATTGTCAGCATCGCCAAATGAACCTTCGATAGTTACCGTATTATTACCGCTACCTAAATCGATACCTACCTTGCTAAATGTTCCGCCTTTGATATTTAGCGCATCATCGCCTGCTCCTAAATTAATTCTAGAATTTGCATATGCACCAGTATTCATATTTAGTGTGTCTTCGCCATCTTCAGTAGCAATGTTATCCCCATTAAGTCCTTGGTTGATATTTACATAATCGTCATTATCGGTAATTTTACCGTTAGCTTGAGATTTAGCGATCTCATCGTTATCGGTAGTTACGTTTAGGGTTAAATTTCTTTTATATACGCCGTATTCTACTCCGTTTAGATTAGAATACTTACTTCCATCTTGTTCGCCTTGGTTTTGATTAGCACCCATTGCGGTAGGATTATGAGCTAGATCGACACCATCAAGTCCGTAATTGTCTATTGTTTTTACTCTTACTTTAACGCTATTGATTTGATTTGCGTCGGTAAGATTTACGATAGTACCGCGTGTCCAAGTACTACCGCCATCAGTAGAATACTCTATAGAGTTTGCATCATAATCTTTTCCAGCTACTCCGCCGCTAAAATTTAAATTTAACGTAGTAGGTCTAGCTGTCAAGGTAGTAGGTAAAGATAGGTCATAAGTCATAACTCCGCCTTCGTTAGAGCCAGCAGAGCTTATATTTATGCCAACTTTGGGCGTAGTTGCCCCAGTTCCAGCTCCAGCCCCAACAGCACTTCCTCCACTTACACCAAAGCTATTATCTCCACCTGCTGCTAGAGATAAAGCATCTATGCTTCCTACATTAGCATTTATGTTACTAATGTGGCCTCCTTCTGCAAAGCTAGTAGAAGATAAGCTTACGCCATCTCCACCATTACCACCTGCTTGTGGACCACCTGCAGCAGTTTCTTCTAGAGCATTAAGATCTGTTCCTTTTAAGATGGCTTGTTGTAAAGCTGAGATATCAGCTACTGTTTCGTTATTG
>NZ_CABPVR010000020.1:0-3280 GCF_902460875.1 Campylobacter concisus
CCAATATGAAATCTGAAAATATCAAATCGTTATTTAAAAAATTTAATGCAAATTGGATAAAGAATATTAATGAGCGTCAATGGATCTCGTTAGATGAAATTGTTAAAACAAGACATAATGTCGCACATTGCAAGGATACTGACATAAGATTGGCTGATTATATGGATCATTTTGAAAAAACCGTGCATACTTTGAAAATAATAAAAAATAATATGATTTGAAAACTCAAATACGTGTCAAATACAGATTTTAAAATAAACTAAATATATAGTTTTTAAAAACATATCGGTCAAGATGGTAATAAAATGGTACGCTAACGATAGAGCCTTAGTTAAGCTCCTTTAGCCCTTTGTTAGCTCTCTCTAAAAGATCCCGTGCGCGAGGATTTTGCTCTTTTCCATTTAAAATTTCAAGCACTTTTTTGTAGTTTTGGGTAGCTTCGTCCTTTTGATTAAGCTTTGCTAGGTCGTTAGCCAGCTCTACTAAAAGCTCTGATCGCACAAGCTCGTTGCCGCTTAACTCCGGCGTGATATCAAGTAAATTTAGCGCTAAAAGGTGGTTTTCGTGGGCTTTGTCAAAGTCGTTTTTTAGGTAGTAGGCGCTAGCGATGCCTTTTATACAGATGAGTTCGTCGTTCATTGGGGCATTTGGCGCGTTGTCATAAATTTTTAGAGCTTCTTGAAAATTAGCAAGTGCTTCGTCGTATCTGCCTAGCGCCTTTTGTGCCGCACCTAGGCTATGATAAGAGCGAGCTAGTAGCAGCTTGTCGCTAACGTTTGCCGCAACTCTAGGGCTCTTTGTGAGAGCTCTAACGCCTTTTGTGGCTCTTTATTTACCATGCAAATGCTAGCGCTATTTATGAGCGAAGTGATCGCCTGCTCGGTGTTGCCCTCTTTTAAGCAGACATCAGTCGCTTGCTCGGCTAAATTTATGGCTCTCTCCAAATTTCTATCGCTTTTATAAAACTCCCTCACACTCTCTTGTATTAGCTCGTCACAGCTACTTGCAAAGAGGCAAATAGGCGCTAAAAATGGTAAAATTTTCTTCATCTTTTTACCTTTAAATTTTTGCCTTATTTTACCTTTTAAAGCGAGAAATTTATATTAACTTTGCTAAAATCACTAAAATTTTAAGGAGCCAAAAATGTCAAATATCTTAATCATCGGAGCAGGTGGCGTGAGCCAAGTCGCAACCGTAAAATGCGCGATGAACGCGGACGTTTTTACAAATATCACCCTTGCAAGCCGCACAAAAAGCAAGTGCGACGCGATCGCTAAGTTTATCAAAGACCGTCTAGGCGTCGCTATCGACACCGCTCAGATCGATGCGGACGATACCGATGCCGTGGTCGCGCTCATCAAAAAAACGGGTGCCGATTTGCTTTTAAATGTGGCGCTGCCGTATCAAGACCTAACCCTCATGGACGCGTGCTCTCGCGCCGGCATCCCATACATCGATACCGCAAACTACGAGCACCCCGATACCGCCAAATTTGAATACAAGCTACAGTGGGCGAAGGACGGCGAGTTTAAAGCCGCAAACACGATGGCGCTGCTAGGAAGCGGCTTTGATCCGGGCGTGACGAACGTATTTTGTGCCTACGCGCAGCAAAATCTCTTTGACGAGATCAACGAGATCGACATCCTAGACTGCAACGCAGGAGATCACGGCTATCCGTTTGCTACGAATTTCAACCCAGAAATCAATCTGCGCGAAGTGAGCGCAAAGGGTCGCTACTGGGAGCGCGGCGAGTGGAAAGAGACCGAGCCGATGGAGATAATGTTCAAATGGGACTATCCGAAAGTCGGCGTCAAGGACAGCTACCTGCTCTACCACGAGGAGCTAGAAAGCTTAGTTAAAAACATCAAGGGGCTAAAGCGAATCCGCTTTTTTATGACGTTCGGACAGAGCTATCTAACTCACATGAAGTGTCTAGAAAACGTCGGCATGCTGCGCATCGACGAGGTCGAGCATAACGGCGTAAAAATCGTGCCGATACAGTTTCTAAAAACTCTACTGCCTGATCCTGCGAGTCTCGGCCCTCGCACGAAGGGCAAAACCAACATCGGCTGCGTGATCCGCGGGCTCAAAGACGGCAAAGAGCGCCAGGTCTATATCTACAACGTCTGCGACCACGAGACTTGCTACGCCGAGACAGGCGCACAGGCGGTGAGCTACACGACGGGCGTGCCTGCGATGATCGGCTCGATGATGGTCGCAAAAGGCATTTGGAGCGGCAAGGGCGTCTTTAACATGGAAAATTTTGACGCCAAGCCTTTCATGGACGAGCTAAATAAGCAGGGCTTGCCGTGGGAGATGATAGAGATGAAGCCAGGCGAGAGGTATGAGGTAAGGTAGGAAATATTCTAACAAGATGGTAAAATTCTTTACCATCTTTTATTTTCTATTAAATATGCAATCTTCAAGCTCTTTGTAAACCAAAGTGTCTGATAAAATAAAATTTGATAAATTTTCTTTAAAGATTTCAATATTAATAGGCGTCGTTATGCCACAACACTTTTTAATTTCTCCACCATTATCCTTCACATTGTTATTTACTACATCTGTTACTACAGCATCATACCTACTCTCATCAAATTGGTGCCCATTTTTGTCGCAATAAGCCTTTAAAATCTCTTTATCAAATAAATAATTTTCTATTTCCCATCTTTTCATAACTCTAAAGCTATTTTCTTGACCATTAAGGTATTCTTGCCTATCAAATTCACTCACATTGCCGCCTGAGGCTATATCCTTATCTTTAAATACCCAAATTTCCAAGTCATTAAATACTTTTCCCAGTATGGCTATCGCTATTCTACTTCTATAGTCTAGCTCAGTATTCCCACCACTTGATACAAATAAAGTATCTGGATATTTTTTATTGAAAATATTATTTAATACCTTTGCATCCAATCCTTTTTCGTAGCTATCTTTTGATTCTGCTCTCCCTTCGCAATAAATTATTCTTTTGGGTGCAATTAAGCCTGTTAAATCGTCTAAGGCAGTTTCAAAAATTTCTTTCCATTCATTATAGTTTTTATCAATGGGTTTTAGTTCTATTTTATCGGATAGATTAATGTTTTTATGAAATTTAATAATTTGACTATTGCCTATAAAATCGTTTTGTAAAGCCCTTAAAAAACCTATGCTGTGCGTTGTTATCCAAATTTGACCTTCATCATCGATTAGATTATTTATCTCTTTCATAAGATTTCTTTGTATACATGTATTTATATGAAGCTCCGGTTCGTCTATCAAATAAATAGAGCCTTTATAT
>NZ_CABPVR010000021.1:0-2303 GCF_902460875.1 Campylobacter concisus
GATATATAAAGGTGTATCTAGCATAGAAGCATCACTTATATCATCTATATTTACATCCAAATTTAACTTCGATCTTATGCATTTTAGTTTAAATTTAAGCGACTGGATATATTCATTTAGATAATCAAGTGCTTCAGCTATATCTTTACCCTCTATCTTGGCTTCATTTTCTTTGTTTTCCAAGAGATAGCACAGCATATATAAAACCAAAACACTCTCTTTTAAAAAGTGAGATCTAATTAATATATTCACCAAGTGTCTATTCTCAGTATTTTCATACTTTACTTCGCCAGTTGTATCTATGCCTAGCTTATAGCCTAGATCAGATATTACTGAAAAGGTAGGTTCTATCAAAACAGCCACATCTTTTGAAAAGCTATCTTCATCTCTATTGATAATTTGTTTAACGCTCTCTACGTGATGTATCTCTATGTCTATATCTTTTTCTTTGCTAGCTTTATTTATATTAGAGCTCACCTTTTTATCTGCAAGAGTCTTTTGAGCTTGTTCATTATTTTTAACTACATCTACATATTCATCTACGCTGCTCTTATCATCTTTAAAGCCAAACATACCTTTTATCTTGTTAAAGACTGAGCCTACCATCTTTCCTATAAAGCCATCTTTGTCTATGACTCTTGCTATCCATCTTGCACCTTTTGCTATGGCTTTAGCCACAAAGCTAAGAAGCCTTAAGCTCCAAGTAAAAGCTGAAGCTAATATACCACCATAAATTCCTGGAGCGTTATAAGTATAAAGTTCTTTTACTCCGCTATCTTTAAAGGTTACTGCATATATTTGAGCTAGATGACCTCCTAATGAGTGACCTGATAGGATGATGTCTTTGGCGGTGTTATCTAAGCCACTTAAGTTTTGACTATGAGAATTTATAGCTTCTTGCATAGAGGACTGAAGTGATTTTAAAGCAGATATTTGCATAAGCGCTCTTGATGTGATAGCCATAAAGGCATCATCTAAGAGATCGTTTATTTTCATCTCTGTTCCTCTAAAGCCTATTATATAGTTTGACTTAAGAGTGTCATAAAATATAGTTGAGCTAAAACCTGATTTTTGATTAGGTATGTGCTTTACTAGCTCATAGCGATTAACAAAAAGTTTTGTGCGAGGGGAGAGAGATTTAGGAATGTAAAAAATTCTTGGTGGCTTGGTTTTAGATGTTTTTATAAAATTTTTAACATTATTTGACAACTCAACAATTTCTTCTTTTTCATCTCCTTCTTCTATTGGTTTTTTTACTATTTTATCTGCCATAAATCTAGCTTCAATACAAAGAGCATAAGCAGTAGGTTCACCAAAATTTCTATTATTTGCTTGTGATGTATCTGTTTCATTATTTTTGTCAATCTTATCACCTAAAGTAATATCATCCGCATATCTCCAAATAGGCTTTTTCTTTTCATCTTCTCTATAAGAATTTACAATGTTTTCAGGGACATTATCTTTGCCGAATTTATCATAAAGCTCATCAAGTCCATTTCTTTCATTCTCAAATACATTATGAAGCATTGCATAACTTGCATCAGCTATATCAATATAGTCTTTAAAGCAATTTATTAGCTCTTTATTTGATTTTTTAGTTTGCACTTACTTGTCCTTGTTTGCTTTTATGAATTTGTTGTTTGTTAAGTAAAAAATATTATCTCCTGATTTTGTACCAAAAGACTCTTTGGTAAATGATACACCTCTACCTTCATCACCAAATAGTCCATATTTGGTTTCAATATAAGTATATGAAAGATATATTTTTATAACTCTCATCTCTTTTCCATCAAAATATATATATTTAGGATAAATTCTAGGTTCTTCTTTTAAAAAATCATCTCCAATAAATTCTTTTATCTTATTTATATAAAATTCTGGTACTTCTGCTTTTTTACCAGTATCTCTTTCATAATCTATCCAACGAGTGTAGTATCTTTTACCATTTGAGAGGATTTGAGGATATTTCTCATCAAAGCCTTTTAAATTCTTTCTCATTTCAGCATCGGTCGTAGAAGCATTTATTATTTTTAGTTCTGCTTCTCTTCTTAACTTTTCTTTAATTTCTATCTCTTTCTCAAATTTCTCATCAAATATATACTCCACCATATTGTTTAGCTAAGTTTTCTAATTCAGAGTTACTTATCTTTTTATTTGCTTGATTAGCTGAGCAAGCTATTAAAAATATACTTGTTAGAAGTAGTAATATAAATGCGGTAAATCTCATAAATAAATTTTTAAAATAATTAATCAAAAATCTAATAATTTCATATAATGAAGTCAAGAAGTTCATCTAAGGATTT
>NZ_CABPVR010000022.1:0-1515 GCF_902460875.1 Campylobacter concisus
ACCTTGATGGCTATTGCGGCAGCTTATATAGAGATATATTGACAGATAAGCATGCTTATTTTACCAAGCCATCTTCTTATCAGATGAAAAATGTGTCAGTAATTTATAAAATTTGGAAAGAGTATTTGATAAATAATGATATCGATTACATTGTATTTCCTGATGTTGAATTTGTGGAGGGAATGATACTTCTTGCCTTGTGTAAAGAGCTAAACATAAAGGTACTTTACTATGTCAATGCAAGAAGCATTGGTGGATCTTTTTTTGCAAAAAATATTAATGAAGAGTACTATAAAAGTACCGCTACAAACAATGACGGGGTTAGTGACTTTATCGCAAAAATAAAAAATTCTAATAAAAAAGCCTATGAGGTTACACTTGAATTTAACCAAGCGGAATATGACCATAAAATATCAAAATATGGTAGAACTAACCTAGAAAAGCTAATATCATTTTTAAAAAATAAATTTATTTACGAAAAACACTATTTAAAAGAAGATATGTCTTTTATAGTTAGGTTTAGAATGCGGTTTTTGGGCCTACTAAATAAATATAGGCGCTCAAGAAAGTACATTTATGAAAAATATGTAACAGTAAAAACTATAGAGATGTTGCCAAAGAAGTTTATATATTTCCCGTTACAAGTAACCCCAGAATCTTCAATCAATAATTTAGAGCCATACTTTGTAGATCAGATGCGAGTCATAGATCTATTACTTATGAATATAACACCAGATATTAAGGTTGTTGTCAAAGAGCACCCGATTTTTGCTGGAGAGAGAAGTGAAAAATTCTATAAAATTCTTTCTTGTAAACCAGGTGTAGAGATCTCTTCGTTAGCCATATCAAGTAACGACTTGATAGATAGCTCTATAATAGTATGCTCTGTGACCGGCACAGCACTACTAGAGGCAATGCTGCGCAATAAACCAGTCTTTCAGTTTGGAAAAACATTTTTTTATCAAGATCAGTTTGGATTTGACTCTTTTAGAAGCATGTCAAGTGATTTAAAGGCCATTATAAACAACGATAGAGAAAATAATATAGATTTAGTTATTGCAGATTTATATAGTGTGCTATTTGATTTTTATATAGAGCAGCCAGCTCAATACTACTATCAGCCAAGACCGGTTGCATTGATGGACGCAAATTTAGATAATACACTAAAAGCTATCTCTTTTTATATAAAAGGCATCTCTAAAGGTGAACTAATATAATGTTTACTTCTTCTATAGAAAAGAGTTTGATCAATACTTTGTTGTACCAGATATTTTCAAAAGGTATAGGGTACGGAAAATACCTCTTGTTTGCATTTTTGTTTGGTACAAGCATGCAAATGGATGCTTACAATATGGCTTTAACGATACTTGATGTATCTATGTTTGTATTAGGACATGTTTTTTCTGTAGTTGGGATACCTATGCTGGTAAAATCTAGAAAAAAATCTTTTACAGCATTTAAAAAGCTAAGTGGTTCTATATTTGTCTTTTCTTTAGTTTTGGCAGCGATTATTAT
>NZ_CABPVR010000023.1:0-1360 GCF_902460875.1 Campylobacter concisus
TGCCAACAACGGATGTATTGTTGAGGATAGGGAGCTGTTAAAAAAACTTAAAGAAACAGATAGTCCCTACAAAAATTTTTCGTTTGAAGGCAATATAAATTTTTTAATCAATAATCCTGATTCCAATAATGTCAGCAAATTAATTACTATCCCACAAGAAGATACTTTGATATTAAACGAATCGTATGTAAAAATACTAAATGATATCGGTATAAAGCTAACCCACCCAAATAAAAGTGAACTAATTTTATCAGACATTTTTGTGTATCAAGACTTACAAGATATTGAGGATAATGCAAAAATAAAAATTAGTTCTCAAAAGCTTTTAAACATAAAAGAATACCCAAAATGTGTTATTTTTGGCGAAGAAGTCTCTGGTAAAACAGCCTTAATAAAGACTTTGCAAAAAGAATTTAATCAAATCGGGCTAACTCCAGTTTTTGTTGACGCAAAAGATATAAAGTCATCTGATTTAACCAAATTTGAGAGTCAGCTATATAAAAATTTTACTAAACAGTATATTGAAATAAAACATGATATGTTTAAAAAACAATATAATAAAATGATCATACTGATAGATAATTTTGAATCATTGCCAATAAAAAAAATAAATTATAAATCGTCATTTTTAAAAATGATTAATAATAATTTCAGTAATACGCTAATATTTTCTGACGATTCTGCCGAAATGGAACTAATGATAAAAGAGGATTTTAGAGGAAATTTAGATGGGTTTAAATTTTTTAAAATAAAAGAATATGGGTATGAATTAAGAGATAAAATGGCAGAAAAATGGATTTCTATAGGCCAAGAAGAATTAATTCACGATAATGAACTTATGGAAAGAAAAGACGATTTTTCTAAAAAATTGGAAACTGTTATTGGAAATAAATTTATTCCTAAATATCCACTGTATATCATTACTTTGTTGCAACAAATAGAAGCCGGCACTAATAGTAATTTAGGTGGAAGCGCTTATGCGGAATTTTATAACTATCTAATTGTTCAAGCAATGGGTAACGTTGGAATAAAATCAGACGAACTGGATTTTTATCATACGTACTTATCTTGCATAGCATATTACTTTTTTATCAATAGAAAGAGAGAATTAGAAAGGGCAGAAATAGAAAAAATACACAATCAGTATTCTACTGAATATCATAAAAAAAATTTTTCAACTGTATATGACAAGTTAGTTTATGCAAAACTAATAAGGGAGAATAATGATCTATATTCATTTGGGCATAATTATATATATTATTTTTATGTTGCAAAATACTTTTCTGATAATATGGAGAAAAGAAATAAATCCAATGAAATAAAAGATCAAATAGACAAATTGATTAAAAGACTATATGTT
>NZ_CABPVR010000024.1:0-2495 GCF_902460875.1 Campylobacter concisus
ATCGTATATTTAGCAAAGCAAAATAATATAAAAATTTTAGAGTTAAAAAGTGATATAAAAGAGCCAAATTTCCAAAAGATTGAGCAAATTTTAAATATTGACTTGACATTTTTGGGAGGTTTTAAAGATATGCTTTCATATATAAATGGACTTGAAGAATCAAAGCTAGTAGTTGATCTTCATAAAATGGATGTAAATTCTACCCAAAAAGAGCTTGGCGCTAAGATATCAATATCTGTTTGGGGGATGAAATACTAATGAAAATAAAAATTTTATTGGCTTTTTTATTTTTAAATATTGCTTTTGCTAATCAGCTTCAAGAGGAAATGGACTCTTATGATAAAATTTTTGAAAAAATAAAGGAAAAAAGAAGCGGTCTTAGCGATATTGAGCTTTCGAGCATAAAAAATCCTTTTAAGCAAGAACCTATCAAGACGATAACAGATCAAAATTTATCAATTATCACTCAAGCTTCAAAAGGGCTTAGTTTAAAAGCAATTTTATTAAACAAAGCAAATATTGATTCCAAGTGGTATGCTGTCGGTGATATTGTTGATGGTTACAAAATAGCCAACATTACTAGAAATAGTGTTTTTTTAGTAAAAGGCGATGAAAAACAAGAGCTAATTTTAAAAAATGGAAGTAAAAATGTTGAGATTAAAATTAAATAAAATATTAATAATAGGTGCACTTATTTGCTTGAATATGAATTATGCTAGTGCCAACGAAAGTAGTTGTTTAAGCAAGAATTTTAATATGAAAATTTCAGATGACGTTGCACTAGTAGATGTGTTAAATCAGCTTTCAGAGATGTGTAACTTCAGTATTGTTGCAAAGGACACTTACAGCAAAACAGAGCTAAAAGATAAAGTTTTTGGCGTTAATATCAGAAATATGAGTCTTAGCGAAGTTTTTGACCTACTTTTAAGTGAGAAAAATTTAAGCTACGAGTTTTCAAATAATGTATTAAAAATTTCATCTTTAAAAACTCAAATTTTTAAACTAGATTATATAACTTCTATTAGAGAAGGAACTGCTGTCACCCAAGCTTCAGTGGATGCTACTCCATCTGAAATTTCTAGTGGTTCAAGTAGTAGCGATAATTCCCAAGATGATAGTTCTCAAGGCTCAAGCAACCTTATAAAAACTACTGAAAGGTTTGACTTTTGGGAAAAACTAGATGCTGAGCTCAAAGCTATTTTAAATAATAGTAGCGAACATATTACAGCGCCTGATCCTATCATAAATCAAAATGCGGGCCTTATCACTGTTACGGCCACTCCTTCTCAACTTAAGCGAGTTGAGAAATATATAGATGAAATGCAAAAAAGACTAAAAAAACAAGTAATTATTGATGTTTCTATTATTTCAGTTGAGTTAAATAATGAATACAAGCAAGGCGTTGATTGGAGTAAATTTGAACTTGGATTTAATACATACATTGGTAATTCAAGAAACAATCCGAGCTCAAGTGCAACTTGGACAAATAAAGGAAATAGCCTAAGTGATGGATTTGGACGCACATTAAATATCGCAGCTAATTTAAATTTTAGCCTTGATGGAATGATAAATTTTCTTGAGACAAATGGAAAGACAAAGGTTATATCAAGCCCAAAAGTAACAACACTTAATAATCAGCAAGCACTAATCTCGGTTGGCGATAACATAAACTACCGTGTTCAACAAAAGACTGACAATGGAAACAGCAATAGTGATAGGTTAACAACTACTTATAAACAATACTCTGTTTTTATAGGTATATTATTAAATTTATTACCAGAAGTTTCTGATAATAATAAAATCATGCTTCGAATCAATCCATCACTTAGTAACTTTAAATACGCAGAAGACGACACAAGACAAAATGCGTTAAGAGAGATTGCTCCAGATACAGTACAAAAGAAGCTTTCAACTGTTGTTCAAGTTGATAGCGGCGATACTATTATTCTTGGTGGATTAATAGGCCAGACAAAGGGTAAAAATAATACTTCTGTACCTCTTCTTTCTGATATCCCACTTATAGGTGGTGTCTTTAAAAGCACAAGAGACAATATAAAAACAACAGAGCTTATCTTTGTCATCACTCCTCATGTAGTTGATTTTGACAAAAAAAAGCCACTTAATCAATCACTAAAAGACTTAGGTTTTTCTAAAACGATCTATGAATAACAAGAATATTTATACAGATATAAAAGATATCTTTATCAACGAAGACGAAGTAGCTGATTTTGTTAATCTAGATAACTCAATCACTTGTTACAATAAGATCGTCTCGGCTCTAAAAAAGCCATTAAAACTTATACTTTTTTATGGCAAGCCTGGCAGTGGAAAGACCTTTTTGCTAAACAAGATAGCCTCTGATCTTCAAAAGGATAAAAAATTAATTTTTTTCCCACATCCTTTTTTTAGCGAAGCTACATTTATAGAAGCTCTTTGTGAAGATATATACGGAAATAAAATTGATAATATAAATAATTTTGAAAGTTTTGTTGCAC
>NZ_CABPVR010000024.1:2583-3827 GCF_902460875.1 Campylobacter concisus
GAATTGATCGAAAAAATAAGGCTGATGGCCGATTCAAGATTATTTAAATTTCTATTTACGATTCATAAAACTGAAAATGAAGATGTGTTAGCAAAAGACTATTTTCAAACTAGAATTTGGGAAAGTATAGAGCTTGGAAGTGCAAACACGAATGAAATCATAGTCTATTTGCAAAGAAAAATAGGACAAAAAGGCTATGATAAATACCTAAATTTTCAGAAAAAAGACTATGACAAGGCCTATGAGCTTTGTTGCGGAAATTTACGCACACTAAATAAAATTATGTATAAATTTTATGAAATTTGTGAATATTACGAACAAAATCAGCCATCAAAATTAAGTAGCGAGGACGCAAATATTAAAATTTTGATAATGTCTGCACTTGATACAGGAATAATTCATGCTTGAATTACAAGAAATTCAAAGGCTAGAAAAGCTTTATGAAGATTACGAAAAAAAGAATAAAAATAGCCTTTTAAAATTGTTATCACATAAAAAGCTAGGTCTTTTAATAATTACAATCTTGCTAATTGCTTTTATCTTTGGTGCTTTTTTATTTTTCTCAAATGCTAAAAACAAAAAAGAGACAACTAGTACTCCAGCTTTAGTTGAGAAAAATTTGACAATACAAACAGATATAAAAGAAAAAAATATAACCTTTGCTGAAACTAATGTCAGCAAAAATATTTTAGAAGATGGCAAACAAAAAAGCGAGCAAGCAAAAGAGAGGTTTGAATCAGATAAAAAACAAGATGAGCTTGCTGAGAAAATAGCTAAAAAGCTAGAACAATCTATAAAGCTAAATGAAGATAATAAAGAGCAGGCATCAGATAAAAAACAAAGAAGTGGTGGCGGTTGGCTAAAGCTAAATTTACCAACTGAAAATGAAAATATACAAAATGAACAGCCTCTACCAAATGAAGAGATAATAGAACTAGAACCAAAGACAAAGCCAAAAATTGATATTCAAATTTCAAGTGAAAACAATGAAATTTCTATGCTAAAAGAAGATTTTAATAAAAATAAAAATCCAGAAATTGCCCTTAAAATAGCAAGAAAATGCTATCAAGACAAAAGATATAGCGACACTATAAAATGGGCACTATCGGCAAATAATTTAGATAGTAGCATTGAGGAGTCTTGGATCATGTTTGCTAAGGCAAAATATATGCTAAAGCAAAAAGATGACGCATTGCGTGCATTAGAAGAATATAATAAAAATAAAAATAAGCCCGAGATAAATG
>NZ_CABPVR010000025.1:0-923 GCF_902460875.1 Campylobacter concisus
CTATACTTATATATCAAATACAGCGACGATTTTATCAAGAAACTAATTGGTATGTTTTCTATAGTTATCTATGATGTTAAAGATCAAAAAATAAAAGTTTTTATAGATAGGGCTGGTGTCAAACCATTTTATTATTATTTTAAAAATGACTTATTTGCCTTTGCCTCAGAGCTAAAATCTTTTTTTTGTATTAAAGAAATAGATAAAAAAATTGATCCAAATGCTCTAGGATTATATTTTCAGTATTCTTATATACCGGCACCATACTCTATTTTTGAAAATACCCATAAACTCCCAGCTGGTAATATGCTGGAATTTGATTTAAGATCGATGTCGTATACCCAGAAGCAGTATTGGAGCGTAGAGGAATACTATAATAAAGAAAAGACAGACAAAGAGTATGAGGTTATAAAAAAAGAAGTCTCTGAATTGCTATTATCTGCTTTTAAATATAGGTTGGTATCTGATGTGCCAGTTGGGATATTTTTAAGCGGAGGATATGATAGCTCTGCTGTTGCAGCGATATTGCAGTCAAATTCTAGTGCCAAGCTAAAAACATTTAGTATAGGTTTTGATAATAAAAATTTTGATGAAGCTCCATATGCTAAAGATATAGCAAATTTTTTAAACACAGAGCATTACGAGTATTATGTTACTCAAAAAGATTGTTTGGATTTGGTGGATCAGCTTTGTGTTATAAATGATGAGCCAATGGGTGATGTCTCTTCTATACCGACTTATTTTGTTTCAAAATTTGCAAAAGAGCATGTATCGGTTGTTTTGTCTGGCGATGGTGGGGATGAAATTTTTGGTGGTTATCCAAAGTATTTTATTGGGAACAAGGTATATCGTTTATCATCAAAAGTTCACTCTTTTGTTAAAAAAGTAGCTAAGTCGTTTTTGTTATTGCTAGATATAAAAAT
>NZ_CABPVR010000026.1:0-898 GCF_902460875.1 Campylobacter concisus
CAATTTATTATGTTTGAGCGGTGTTGAAATGACAAAACAACATCTATATTTAAATTTTTAATTAAGCCTATTAGCCTAAAAACATCTAATAAAATTGTTATAAGCTTTTGGAAAACGCCAAAATTATAGCTATTTCTAAAAGAGATACATTTTATACCAGAATTTAGCTCAAACGAGATCTTGTCTTCTAATAAAACCAAATATATTTCATATCTAGGGTCTTTAACCAATTCATTGGCTAAAACCGCCATAGATCTCTCGGCTCCGCCACCATACAACCAGTCGTTTAATAATATTAGCCTAATTTTATCTTTCATTTATCATCCACTGCTTGTACCATAGCTGAAATATCAAAAAAAGCCATAATTTATATCCAGGTTTTTTTTCTTCATAAAATTCTTTTTTTAGCTTAACTACCTCTGCATGGCAAAAAATACCTTGGTCTTCAATAAAATCTTTATTAGAGCAATCATCAACAAAATTTTTTAGATCACCATTTAACCAATCCTCAAAAGGTGGAACGAAGCCCTGCTTTGGACGGTCTAGTAAATTTTTTGGGATAAAATCATGAACAATATCTTTTAATATCCCCTTGGGGCCATTTTTTAGCTTTAGACTAGATGGAACTTGTGCTAAATATTCTATTATCCGCTGATCTAAAAATGGCTCTCTAGACTCCAATGATACAGCCATGCTAGCCCTATCTACTTTCATCAAAATTTGGTACATATATGTTTGAAAGTCTACACACATTGACTCGTCGAAGTAATCTCCATTTACACATCCAAATTTATTATAAGATGTTTTGTACTCAGAGCTATAATTTTTTATGAATTTTGCGACATCTTCCTTTAAAAAATACTGACTTGAAATTTTAAAAACACTTTCCGCTTTAGCG
>NZ_CABPVR010000027.1:0-869 GCF_902460875.1 Campylobacter concisus
CTCTAGACATATATGATATGAGCTATGAGAAATTTGCAAGTAAATTCAAAAAAGAAAATTCTTTAAGTGACGAAGAATATAAAGAACTTGAAAAGATACTTAGTAATCCTAATAATATAGATACGAGTAGTATAGAGGATGAGAAATTTAAAAAATATATAAAGCAGATAAATGACGATGAGTATAAGGATATGATAGATTTTTCATTAAAGTCTATAATGAACGATATATTATCCGATATATTTCCATTTTATGGTTTTTTTATAGACAAATGCGGTGAGACTGTATGGAAAAGCGTCATAAGGACAATGTTTTATGTAGGCAAAGACGCTACTCCTCTTAATGTTGCCAAAGGTATATTTATGGCAACAGGTGGAGAGCTTAGATTGGCCACGCTAATAAAAGAAAAGCCTATTTTTAAGTTAATTAGTGCAAGTGATAAAAAAAATTTTAACCTTCTAAGTAGACGTGAATTTTTTAGGATGCAAAAGCTAATAAGCAATGATTACCTTTTTTCATATTTTGATCGAAAAGCAAAAGCAAAAGGTAGAGATCAACTAAAGCATCAAGAAAAATTAGCAAAAGATTATAAGGATGTCACAAAAAAACTTATAACATTAAGAATAGGTACAGAATTTGTAAAAAATGCTGGAAAGGCAACAGTATCTAATATAACAAGAGCTGGACTTAAATTTTTAGTAGATAGTGCCTATAGCTCATCTTACGAACACCAAAAAAGATCTTATGAACTAATACTTCATAAGTATTTCACAAATAAATTTGATGAAACTTATGCTGTTAAGAATATATCTTATGAACCTTATTCAAATAAAACAAGTGAATATACCTACTACCCTATAGAGATATAC
>NZ_CABPVR010000028.1:0-807 GCF_902460875.1 Campylobacter concisus
CATAAGAGCAAGCTCTTACTTGTCCGTTCGACTTGCATGTATTAGGCACGCCGCCAGCGTTCACTCTGAGCCAGGATCAAACTCTCCATATTAATTACCTAGCAAAATTTATTTGATAGGATTTTATTATGAAGTTTTTAATCAAAAAACTTTTAGTTTTATTTATTAGTTTGTCTAATCTATTATAAATTATAAAATAATAGACTGGCTCAATCGATCACTTGTTTAGATTTCAAAGATTGACTAATAGTTTAACAATTGTAAGTTAAAAGAACTTTCTGCTCTGCGTTTTGCAAAACAGAAAGTGAAGTATATAGAAGTGATGCTTAAATGCAGATAAAAATCAGGCTAATTTTTTAAAAACCCATAAAGAAATTTTGAAGTCCAACTTTTTCATTAAATATAATATCTTTTTTGTTTGGATCATATTTAAATTCGCTTAGCACTTTTTTGCCCTCTTCTTTAAAATATCCAGCAGATATCAAAGTAGGCTCAACAAAAGCTACTTCTGGAACTAGTGTATCAAAAAAATTCGCCAGACTTTCATCGACGCTTATTTTTCCACTAAGAGATAATTTATCAAAAATTTCTGACTGATTTGTTCCCTTTTTAAAGCCATTTACTGCTGCATCCAAATTTAGCTTTAAAGTCTTATCTCCTTTTTTAAAACTTAATGTATCTATTTTTATACTTGGATTTTTTTCTAATATTTGATCTATTTTCTCATCAAAATTTAATCCAGCCAAAACATTATAATTTTCTTCATTATTTAAATTATTAAGCTTGTCTAATACATTATTTAATGCA
>NZ_CABPVR010000029.1:0-779 GCF_902460875.1 Campylobacter concisus
ATTTAGCATCGTAAATAAAATGCTAGCTGATATAAGGTAAAAGCCGCTAATTTTTATATGAAGCAAGCTGCTTGTAAAAATCTCACTTAAAGTAATAAAAAGTATAAGAAAATTTATGACTACAATAGAGAGAAAAACGATATTTGATCTATTATTTATCATCGATAAGATATCTACTTCATCAAAAATACCATATATTAAAATTACTATTAAAAAAAAGACACTTATGCTATCCATAATGATGGCTAGCTTTTCTTGACTGGCTGCAAATTTTGAATACAAAAATATACTAACGCCAGCTAAAATAGATATCATCGGCAACATAAAAAACACATCAAGATACGCATAAGAACTATGAGCACGCAATAATACATCTTGGTTTAACACCATTAATGCATCGCAAATAGACCACAAAAAAACACCAAAACATATTGCAAGCCAATGCGTTATTTTGGTTTTTACTTTATCCATTGAAGTATAAATACCAAAAGTTATCATAAAGAAACCAAGCAAAATAGATATTTTTCCAATTAGATTATAGTCTAGTAAAGATGCTAATAGTGCAAATACGAATAGCGCTACAACTGCAACTAAGATCCATTTTCGCATGCCAGTTATAGATGATTTTGATATTAAAAAAATAGTGTCCCTCTCCTAAGAAATAGTCCAAATTATACAAAAATTGACTTTGCTTTTGGTTATAATTTCCCAAAAATTTTAAAATTCACAAAGGTATCTCATGAAGTGCAATATCGTCATAAATGGACAAAATTTAATAG
>NZ_CABPVR010000030.1:0-746 GCF_902460875.1 Campylobacter concisus
TTATTTTTAAGTCTTGTTAATGGTCTATTTCAAAGTTTATATCAGTCTTTGGAAAAATATACTTATGTTATTTGTTTATCATTAATAGGGGTGCTAATAAATTTTATCTTAAATTATCTTTGGATAAGTAAGTATGGTATAGTAGGTATAGCTTTGGCAACTCTTGTTTCAACTGGTGTTATTATAGCCCTAAATCTGCCGATAATTCATTATAAAGAGAATTTGCATTTAAGCTATAAAAATATACTTTTTGAGTTTATGAAGTATTTGTTGGTAGCGGGCGCCTCTTTTGCTATGATTAGAATGCTTGGTTTGCCATTTTTTATAAGTAGTTTTTTGTTTTTTGTCTTTAACTATGTAATATTAGTTTTGTTAAGGAATGAATTTATAATAAGAATTTATAGCATGACAAGGAAAAGATAGTATGTGTGGATTGGCTGGATTTTGCGATTTTAATAAAAAACAGGATATGGATAATTTAATAAGCATGACAGATGTTTTGCGGCATAGAGGTCCAAATGATAGTGGGTACGAATTTTTTGAAAATGAAAATTTTAATTTAGGCCTAGGCCATCGCAGACTATCGATACAGGATCTATCAAAACATGGACACCAACCAATGTTTGATCAAACTGGTCAATATGTTATTATTTATAATGGTGAAATATATAATTTTAAAGAATTTTACGAAGAACTCTTAGGTGATGGTATCAAATTTAATTCTAATAGTGATACAGAGGTAATAC
>NZ_CABPVR010000031.1:0-709 GCF_902460875.1 Campylobacter concisus
GAGAAATAGATAGCGATTTTAAACAAGATTTAGACCGAGACTTTCCGCTTATAATAAAAGCTTATGCTGCAACTTTAAGTACAATTTATAATCAACTCTCTTTAGCAAACAACACCAAATACTACGTAAAAAATATCTTTATAAATGGCCCTTTATTTTCAATAAACAATAATTTGAGGGAAAATATATATTCCGTAAAAGACAGCACGCCAAATCTTGATATGCTTCCAAAAAGTGAGCTAAAAGAGAATATTTATAAAGACTTTAACCAGTTTGAAGCCAACTATCAAGCTAAAAAGATAAGAGAAGCTAAAGCCAAGATCGCATTTTCTGAGAAGCTAAATATCGAAGATATAATCTTAATAAAACAGTATGAAGATGATAAATTTATACTTTTATTAGATAGTGCCATAAATATAAAAAATGAGCTACTAGAACTTACCGAGAGCGAGAAAATAAGCTTTGGCATAAAGACCTTTTTTGAGTTTTTGCTTTGTGGCTTGCTCATTTTGTCTTTGCTTGGTATTTCTGCTAGGTTGAAATTTTTAAAGGTGCTTATCGATAAGTCAAAATACATATCAAACTATATCCTATCATCAAAAGAGACAAGTGCGGATAATGCTATATCAAAGCTTATAAAAACTTATGAAGATCTAAAAGAAACTTATATAAAAGATAGCAGCTTTTTTCAGATAAAAGATAGATATAT